>NZ_CP030771.1:8080000-9280000 GCF_006088715.1 Streptomyces sp. YIM 121038 | reverse complement strand
GCGTGCGGGACGATGTCGATGTCGATCTCGCCCGCGTCGGGGTCGTAGCGGCGCACGGTGTACTCGCGCGAGGTGGGCGAGGGGCGCGGCCAGCGCAGCATCGACCCGTCCGGCTCGGGAAGGCGCAGCGTGCCGTCCGGCTCCGGGAAGAGCAGCTTGACGTGCTCGTCCGGCGAGTGGGCCTCGAACCCGGCGGCGCCCGGCCCGCCCAGGGTGAGCCGCAGCAGGCCGGTGCCGACCATGGCGGTGCGGACGACCTCGGTCTGCCGGACGCGGATCGGGTAGCCCACCTTCTCGGCGTGGCGGCCCGCCCTGACCTCCGCGATGCGCTCCAGGTGCCGGTCCCTGTGGTCCTTGAGCGTCATGCGGAGCCACCGGTCAACAGCGCGGTCCAGTGGTCGAGTTCGGGCCGCTCGGCCAGGTCGGGGAACTCGACGGTGGCCGCCCCCGCGGCCCGCCAGCGCTCGATGAGGGTCATGATGCGCACCGAGTCCAGACCGTGGTCCATCAGGTTGTCGTCGGGGGCGATCTCGGCGGGGTCGCAGTCGAGCAGCTCCGCGACGTCGGCGCGGATCCTCTCGGGCGACAGGGTCTGGGGCATCGGGTGGCTCCTGGGGGCATCGGGGCCGACGGCGCGGTCGGCACGGGGTGGGCGGCCTGGCGGCCGAGGGAGGCGGGGCGTCGCGGCGGGCGGCGCGGAGGGGGTGCGCCGTCCGCCGCGCACGGCGATCAACCGCCGCCGCCCCGGTACGCCGACGACCCGTACCGGCGTACGGAACTCGGCCGCGGTCGCCGCCGGTTCACCGCCGGGCCCGGCGGCCCGGCGGCCCGGTACGGGAGGCAGGGACACGTCAGCGTTTCCTTTCTCGGGCGTGCGCGGTCGCGCCGCCGTCGGCGAACGGGTTCTGCGGGATGCCGCGCCGGGCAGCAAGTGCACGGACACGCTTGGAAGTTGACGGGGCGACACCCCTGCCGGGCCACGGACGCGGCCGACGCGCGGCCGCTGTCTCCCGCCCCGGGCGACGTCACGTCAGCACGTTGACCGGATCCGGCGGATCCACACCGCACCGAGACGCCGCAGCCGCCCCCATACCTAGGGCGACCAGGTCTGGAACCCCCGCAATCCACGCATACTCCCCCGCTCGCTCAGGTAAGGCTAACCTAACTACTTATGTGCGGTGTGCGCAAGTGATCTTCACGCCGTACGACCTCGCACGACGCGACCGGGCGGCACACACGCCACAGGGCCATGTGACGACACGTCACATGGCCCTGTGGCACGGCGCTTCGCGGCGCGCCCCGCACGAGCGGCGGACCGGGCGGCGCCGCTCCCTCACCCCTGCGGTGCCTCCTGGCTGTCGCCGCTCCCCCGCCCCCACCCCTCCGGACCGCCCCCGCGCCACTCGATCAGCGGGGACACGGCGACTTCCACCGGGTCGAGGTCCAGGCCCGCGCGCCGCAGGAACTCGGTCACGTCCGCCACGCCGTGGGCCACGCCGACGTTCTCCCCGTGCACGTCCACCCGTCGGCCGCCGGACGGGGACGCGCGGTGCACCACGATCTCTGCTGTCATGCCTCCAGCGTGCGCCCGCGCCGCGGATGACGCAGTCCGACGTGCCGCCACCGGGGTCCGGCCGCGCGTGGCCGACCGGCACCGGCCCGTCGTTTCGCCCACCGGGCCCCGGGTACCCGGCGCCGGCCTTGTCCGGCACGGCGAAGCCGAGGAGTCCCCGATGACCCTGAACCCCCTGGAGCAGCGAGGCATCCCGCTGGACCGCCAGATACGGTCCTGGCGCGAACTGGACGTGGAACCGATCGACCCGGACCACTGCGATCCGTACACCCGGTGCCGCATCATCACGATGAACGGCATCGAGGTCGAAGCGGCGCTCTTCAGCCATCACTTCGCCCGCCACTGCCCCGACCCGGAGGTGCGGCGGCTCCTCGCCGAGGTCCGGTACGTCGAGCAACAGCAGCAGAAGGCCGTCAACTGGCTCCTGCCGGGGCTCGCCTCGGTCCTGGAGACGACCATCGCGTACGAGCAGGTCGCCGTGGACCTCACTTCCTGGGTGGCCCGGTCGGAGCCGGATCCGGCCCTGCGGCAGGCGTACCGGTTCGGCGTCCTGGAGGACTTCGACCACCTGTTCCGGTACGCGAACCTCTACGAGATGATCGAGCACCGCAAGGCCGACGCGATCGTCGGGCAGCTCACCGAGGTCATGCCGGGCCGCCCCACCGGGCTCCACCACCGGCACCCCGTGGACAACGTCCGCGAGCCGTACGACCGCGCCACCGCGCACCCGCTGTCCAAACTGCACGCGCTGACCGTCCTGTCCGCCGAGCAGCAGACCATGAACTTCTACATGAACGTCGGCCCGCAGTACATGGAGCCGATCGCCCGCCAGCTGTACCAGGAGATCGCGCTCGTCGAGGAGGAGCACGTCACCCACTACGAGTCCCTCGTCGACCCCGGCGAGACGTGGTGGGAGCAGCTCGTCACCCACGAGTACAACGAGTGCTACCTCTACCACTCCTTCATGGAGCACGAGACCGAACCCAAGGTGCGGGCCGTCTGGGAACTGCACCTGAACATGGAGCTGGAACACCTGCGCGTCGCCTGTGACCTGATGCGCCGGCACGACGGCCGCGACCCGCGGGAGATCCTCGCACCCGAGCTGCCGGCCCCCCTGACCTTCGAGCCCAACAAGGAGTACCTGCGTGGCCTCCTCGCCACGGAGATGGACCTGACCACACTGGGCACCGGCTATGTGCGGGACGCGCACGAGCGGTTCCAGAGCGTGCAGGAGCGGATCCACGGCGGCGAGGAGCCGCCGAGCGAGCGCGTCATGACCCAGCACGCCGACCTGTTCGGGCGCGCGTACCGCTCACAGCCCGGCGGCGACCGCCCCGACACCGCCTCACGGGTGAGGAGCCGCCATGTCTGACACTCCCGAGGGCGACGGAGACGTCGTCACGCTTCTGCTGCGGCAGCACGGCGACATCCGCACCCTGTTCGACGCGGTGGAGCGGGCCACGGGCGCCGAGCGGCGTGCCGCGTTCCGCCGTCTCGTGCGGCTGCTCGCGGTGCACGAGACGGCCGAGGAGGAGGTCCTGCACCCCGTCGCCCGCGCGGTGTTCACCGGCGGCCGCGACATCGTGCGGGAGCGGCTCACGGAGGAGAAGGAGGCCAAGGAGCTGCTCGCCCGTCTCGACGGCGTGGCCCCGGACGACCCGGCGTTCCTGCCCGCCCTCGCCCTGCTGCGCACCGAGGTGACGCGGCACGCCCGTGCCGAGGAGCGCTACGAGTTCCCGCACGTCCTCCGGCACACCCGGCCCGCGCGTCTCACCGCCATGGCGGCCGGGGTGCGGGCCGCGCAGGCCGTGGCTCCCCTGGACGAGAGCCCCCTCCCGGCACTCGTCGACCGCGCCCGTGACGCCGTACGCGAGGCCATGGGCATGGACGGAGCGGACCCCGCCCACGTCGGCCGCGCGGGCATCCGTTCCGTCAGCGTCGGTCGATCGCGCGCAGGGTGAAGGTCACCAGCTCGTCCTCCGCCGCGTTCAGGTCGAGGTCCGGGTGGGCCAGCCAGTGGCTGATGACGCCGTCGATGGCGCCGCCGACGGCCAGGGAGGTCGTGGTGGGGTCGAACGGCCGGAAGCACCCGGCCTCCTGGCCCGCGGTGAGCAGGTCCGCGAGGGCCTGCCAGCGGCCCGCGGTGTCGTGGCTTCCGGGGGTCTTCAGGCGGGTGCCGCCGTGGTCGTCGAGGAGCATCTCGGTGATGACGCGGACGTGGCGGCGGTTCTCCCGCTGGTAGCCGACCATGGCGCGGACGTAGGCGACCACGGCGGCGCGCGGCTCCGGGGCGGCCGCGACGCGCTCGCCGACGTACGCGGTGAACTCCTCCAGGACGTGGGCCAGCGCGGCCCGGGTGAGGTTGTCCTTGGAGGCGAAGTGGTAGAGGACCGCGGCCTTGGACAGGCCCGCCCGCTCGGCGATGGCCGACAGGGACGTCGACGGGTGACCCTTGGTGGAGATCAGGTCGATCGTGCACTCGATGAGCTGGCGACGGCGGGCCTGTTCGGTGAAGGTCGGTGTGTCCGCGCGGCGGCCGTCTCGTGGGGCAGCCATGGTGAGCACCTCTCGTTTCCTTCACGCACGCGTGGGGCGCTCCTCCCGGCCCCGCGCCGACCGGGACCGACCGTACACCAGTGCCGATCGCCGCTGATCAGCGCTCCAGGACCGCCATCGCGGCGTTGTGGCCCGCGATGCCGCTGACGCCGCCCCCGCGGCGGGCGCCCGCCCCGCAGAGGTGGACGTTCGGGTGGGCGGTGGCCACGCCCCAGCGGTCCTCGTGGCCTGCGGCCGCGTCCGCGTCCGCGTAGGGGAAGGAGAGGTCCCCGTGGAAGATGTGGCCGCCGGGCAGGCGCAGCTCGCGCTCCAGGTCCAGGGGGGTCTTCGCCTCGACGCAGGGGACACCGTCCGCGTCCGTGGCCAGGCAGTCGGCGATCGGCTCGGCCAGGTGCGCGTCGAGCTGGGCGAGGGTGGCGGCCAGGAGCGCGTCGCGGGCCGTGGCGTTGGTGGCCTCGGTGAACAGCCGGGCCGGGGTGTGCAGGCCGAACAGGGTCAGGGTGTGGTAGCCGCGCTCGACCAGGTCGGGGCCGAGGATCGTGGGGTCGGTCAGGGAGTGGCAGTAGATCTCGGAGGGCGGCGCCGAGGGCGGCGCGCCGCCCGCGGCCTCGGCGTGGGCCCGCGCCAACTCCTCGTAGCCCTCGGCGATGTGGAAGGTCCCGGCGAAGGCCTCGCGGGGGTCGACGGAGGGGTCGCGGAGCTTGGGCAGCCGCTTGAGCACCATGTTGACCTTGAGCTGGGCCCCTTCGGCGGGCGGGGGCGGCTGCTGCCCGGTGAGGGCGGCGAGTTCGTGCGGGGAGGTGCCGACGAGCACGTGCCGGGCGGCGACCGTGCCGTCGCCGTCCGCGGTGCGGTAGGACACCTCGGCACGCAGGCCGTCGGTCTCGACGCGCGTGACGTCGTGGCCGGTGAGCAGTTCGGCGCCCGCGGCCAGGGCGCGGTCGGCCAGGGCGCGGGTGAGCGTGCCCATGCCGCCGACGGGGACGTTCCAGTCGCCGGTGCCGCCGCCGATGACGTGGTAGAGGAAGCAGCGGTTCTGCCGCAGGCCCGGGTCGTGGGCGTCGGCGAACGTGCCGATCAGGGCGTCGGTGAGGACGACGCCGCGGACCAGGTCGTCGGTGAAGCGGGCCTCGACGGCCCGGCCGATCGGCTCCTCGAACAGGGTGCGCCAGACGGTGTCGTCGTCGACGAGCCGCCGCAGCTCCGCCTTGTCGGGCAGCGGTTCCGTGAGCGTCGGGAAGATCCGCCGGGCCGCGTGCGCGGTCAGCGCGTAGAAGTCGCGCCAGGCCTCGTACGCCCGGTCGTCGCCGGTCAGCCGGGCGAAGGAGGCCCGCGTCCGGGACTCGCCGCGGCCCACCAGGAGTCCGGTGGGACGTCCGTCGCGAACGGTCGGGGTGTACGACGAAACGGAGCGGGTGCGGACCCGGAAGTCCAGGTCCAGATCGCGCACGATCTTCCTGGGCAGCAGGCTCACCAGGTACGAGTAGCGGGAGAGGCGGGCGTCGAGGCCGGGGAACGGGCGGGTGGAGACGGCGGCGCCGCCCGGTCGGCCGAGGCGCTCCAGGAGCAGCACGGACCGGCCCGCGCGGGCGAGGTAGGCGGCCGCCACCAGCGCGTTGTGGCCGCCGCCGATCACCACGGCGTCATAGCTGGGTCGCATGCCTCTTCGTAGCACGGATCAGTTTTCGAGGGGGCGTTTCGCGGGGCGGGGAGGCGTTTCGCGCGGCGTGCGCCTCGGGTGTCGGGCGCGCGGGGCCGGCGGGGCGCCCGGTGTGTCAGTGGCCGCCCGTCGCGCGCTGCTGGCGCAGCGCCGCCACCCTGCGGTAGAGCGCCACCGCCTCCGCGCCGCGCCCGAGCTGTTCCAGGCAGTGGGCCTCGTCGTTGCGGCTGGCGAGGGTGTCGGGGTGGTCCGCGCCGAGGACGCGCTCGCGGGCCGCGGCCACGTGGCGGTAGGCCGTCAGCGCGTCCGCCCAGCGGCCGAGCCAGCCGAGGCCGACGGCGATCTCGCGGCGGCTGACGAGGGTGTCGGGGTGGTCGGCGCCGAGGACGCGCTCGCGCACGGCGCACACGTCGCGGGCCTCGGCGAGCGCCTCCTCCCAGCGGCCCTGGCGGCCCAGGTTGACGCCTAGGCCGTGGCGGGCGCGCAGGGTCTCGGGGTCGGCGGGGCCGTTGACGCGGGCGCGGTCCTCGATGAGGGAGCGGTAGAGCTCCAGGGCCTCGGCGCTGCGGCCGAGGCGGCCGAGGCTGATGCCGACCTCGTAGCGCGCGGCGAGCGTGTCGGGGTGGTCGGCGCCGAGGGCACCGGCGCGGGCCTCGGCGACCTCGCGGTAGGTGTGCAGCGCCTCCGGCCAGCGGCCCAACTGGCCGAGGGTGTAGGCGACTTCGTAGCGGGTGACGAGGGTGTCGGGGTGGGTGGGGCCGAGGACGCGGGCGCGGGCCGCCGCGACGTCGCGGGCCAGCCGGTGGGAGTCCTCGAGGCGGCCCAGACGGCTGAGGTTGAACGCCAGGTTGTGGCGGCAGCGCAGGGTGTCGGGGTGGTCGGGGCCCGCGGTGCGCTCCCGCACGGCGAGCACCGAGGTGTACACCTGGTGGGCCTCGAAGTGCCGGCCGAGCTGGCCCAGTACGTACGCCATCTCCTGGCGGACGGCGAGGGTGTCCGCGTGGTCGCCGCCGAGCGCGCGCTCGCGGCCCTCGGCCACGCGGGTGTACTCGCGCAGGGCGTCGGCGGGCCGCCCGGTGCGGCTGAGCGTGAACCCGACCTCGTAGCGGCTGGCGAGGGTGTCGGGGTGGTCGGGCCCGAGGACGTGCTCGCGCTCGGCGGCGACGGCACGGTGCACCTCGCCCGCCTCCGTCCAGCGGCCGAGGCGGCCGAGGCTCAGGCCCGCGTTGTGGCGGCTGACGAGGGTCGCGAGGACGTCCGGCGACGGAGTGGAGCGGCCCGGGGCGGGCCGCGGCCCGCCGGTGTGGCGGCCGGTGGCGCGCGGGATCCACTCGCCGGTGAGGCCCGCGGCCGCGTCGGGCGGGGTCAGGCGCAGGGGGCCCGCGCCGGTCGCCTTGTGCCCGGTGGTCATGCCGCGCGTCCACGACGGCAGGGACGGCTCGGACCGGCCGGGCGCGGGCCGTCCCGTGGGCCGCTCGGGAGGCGGGTGCTGGGTGCGGCGCAGGGGCGGGCTGACGACGGTGGGGACGTAGGTGGGGCGGGTCGGCTTGCCGCCGCGGCCCGCGGCGATGCGGCGGCCCAGCTCGCGGGCGTCGCCGGGCCGCTGGTCGGGGTGTTTGGCGAGCAGGTCGAGGACGATCCGGTCGAAGAACTCGGGGAGTTCGCCGCGGCGGCGGCGCGGCGGCTCGGGTTCGGTGTCGCGGTGGCCGACGAGGATCGCCCACGCGTCGTCGAGGTCGAACGGCGGGGCGCCGGTGGCGAGTTCGTACAGGACGCAGCCGAAGGAGTACAGGTCGCTGCGCTGGTCGACCTCGGCGCCGCTGATCTGCTCGGGCGACATGTAGTGCGGGGTGCCCATGGCGATGTTGGTGTTGGTCAGGCGCGAGGTGAAGCCGATGTCGGCGCCGAGCCGGGCGATGCCGAAGTCGCAGATCTTCACCGTGCCGTCGTGCAGCCGCATGATGTTCGCGGGCTTCAAGTCGCGGTGCACGATGCCCTGTTCATGGGTGTAGGCGAGGGCGGACGCGACCTGGTCGGCGATGTCCACGACGTCGGCGACGGGCAGCGGGTGCCGCGGGTTGTCGTCCAGGAGCTGGCTGAGGTTGCGGCCTTCGAGGAGCTCCATCACGAGGAACAGCACGCCGTCGCACTCGCCGAAGTCGTGCACGACGGTGATGCCGCGGTGCTGGAGCCCGGCCGCGACCCGGGCCTCGCGCCGGAAGCGCTCGCGCAGGACGCGGGTGAACGCCGCGTCGTGCTGGGGCCCGAGCGGCTTGAGGCACTTGACGGCGACCCGGCGGCCGAGCGATTCGTCGCGGGCCCGCCACACCTCGCCCATGCCGCCGCGGCCGATGAGGTCGAGCAGCTGGTACCGGCCCTGGATCAGCCTGGTGTCCCCCGACTCTGGCATCTCGTGCTGTCGCCCCCGTCGCGTCGTCGCGCCCTCCCCGGCCCGTCCAGTATGGCGTCCTGTCTGGCGACTTTGTACGACGCGGGGCGGCTGCCCGGGCCGAGCCGGGCCATGGCGCGCAGGATGTGCTTGGGCGGCAACTGCCAGCGCAGACGCGCGGGAACGCAGCGCAGCACGGTACCCGTGGTGACGAGGCGGCGCGTCACCGTCGCGGGCGGCGGCGCGCTCCTGCCGTACAGCTCGTGGGCGTAACGGGGCAGCGACGCGTAGGCGAGGTCCGCCACGCGCCGCCACAGCAGGGCGCGCGCCGGGACCAACAGGGGCGCGGTGGGGGGCCGCCGCAGGAAGTCGTCGACGACGCGCGCCTCCGCTCCGGCGGCGAGGTCGGGGGCCACCTTCTCGAAGTACGCGGCGAGTTCGGCCGTCGACGCCGGTACGCGGGCGGGGTCGAGGCCCACCAGGCGGGCGCTCTCGCGGTGTTCGGCGACGTACCGGTCGGCGGCCGCGGCACCGACCGGGAAGCCGGAGCGGCGCACGACGTGGAGGTAGGAGTCGATCTCGGCGCAGTGCACCCACAGGAGCAGCTCGGGTTCGTCGACGCCGTAGCGCTCCCCCGTGTCCGGGTCGGTCGCCGACAGCATCGTGTGTATCTTGCGCACCCGGGCGCCCGCCGCCTCGGCGGCCTCGGTGGTGCCGTACGTCGTCGTGCCGACGAAGCCCGCGGTGCGCATCAGCCGGCCCCAGGCGTCCTTGCGGAAGTCGGAGTTCTGCATGACGCCGCGCACGGCGCGCGGGTGCAGCGCCTGGAGGTACAGGGCGCGTACGCCCGCGACCCACATCATGGGGTCGCCGTGCATCTGCCACGTCACCGACGAGGGCCCGAAGAGCCCGGGGTCCGCGTCCCGCATGCCCCCACCTCCCCCGCCAGGCTACCCGCAGGCGGGGGGTTTGCTCCGGTGTGGAGCGAAGCGCATCGGCGGGAGGCCCGCGGGCCCCGGACACGGCCGCGTCCGGCTCGACCCTTCGGGCGGGCGGTGCCCGCGGGCACCGCGGGCACCGCGCGGGCTCACGCGTCCTTGCGGTCGGGGTCCGGGAGCTCCTCGCCCGTCTCCAGGAGGGTCTTGAGGCTGGAGAGGAGCGCGGCCCAGCCGTCGTGGATCATCTCCAGGACGGCGCTGCCGGGCTCGAAGCCGTCGTGGACGACGGTGAGCTTGACGGTCTCCCCCTGCGGCTCGATGTCGAACGACACCTTGGAGCGCTTCTCGGCGGCGATCTTCGCGAGCGACTCGTCGTCCAGGTTCACTGCCTTGGCGAAGCCGGGCGTGAAGGAGTGCCAGGTGTAGGAGAGCTTCCGGTAGGGGTCGCACTCCAGGACGACCTGCTCGGGGTCGGGGCCGGTCAGGCCGTGCCCCTCCCAGGCCATGACCGAGCCGGGCTGCCAGTCGGTGACGAACTCCAGGCCCCAGTAGCGCCGGGTGAAGGCCGGGTCCGTCAGGGCCTGCCAGAGCTTCTCGGGGGTGGTCTTGATGTACGTGGTGTAGACGAACGCGGTGTCGTCGGTGCGGCTCATGGTGCTGCTCTCCAATGCGTGCTTGAGATCGGCGAGCGCGTGGGCCCGCGCCCGGTCGTAACGGCTGATCCAGCGGTCGGCGATGGCGTTGATGGGCTCGGCGTTGAGGTAGTGGAGCTTCTCCCTGCCCCGCCGGACGGTGGTGACCAGACGGGCCTCCTCCAGGAGGGCCAGGTGCTTGCTCACCGACTGCCGGGCCATGTCGAGCCCCGCGCACAGCTCACGCAGGCTCTGGCCGTTGCGCGCGTTCAGGCTGTCGAGAAGCCGTCTGCGGCTGGCGTCGGCCAGCGCCTTGAAGACCTCGTCCATCTGGTGGTCCATCCCCGCCCTCCAATAGGCAGCCGTTCAGCTGCCTAAAACGATAGGCAGCCATACAGCTGCATGTCAAGGCGAGGCCCCACCACCCGCACGCCTCGGCACGAGCCCCGGCGGACGGCTCCACACACTCCGGGACGAGCCCCGGAACCCTGCGCCGAGGGCCAAGTAACGCCGCGCTCAGCGCCAACTCACCGAGCCTGACGCACGCCACAATGTGAGGGCAGCCGGAAGGGAACGGGGGCCCGGCACCGTGCTGTCACTCGCGCCTCGCGCCCCTCACCCCTCGCGCCACCACCGGACTGCCGCCCCATGCGCGTCTCCAGCACAACACTCCTACCCGAAGGGGAAATTCGTGCGGAAATCGCTAGCCGTGTTCGCCGGTGCCGTCGCGCTCGCGGCGACATTCGTCGGACCGAACGCCGCCAGTGCGTCCGAGACCCAGTTCACCAAGGTCCCCGGGGTCGAGGGCCTGTACCGGGTGACCGGAGCCAACAGCGACGTCATCGCGCAGGACGCCTACGACCGCTGCGGTGCGGGCACGTGCTTCTTCCAGCACTACAACGGCGAAGGCCTGTTCTGGACCGTCCCGAGCTGCGGACGCCACCACGTTCCCCCCTACCTCGACGGCAAGGCCACCTCCGCCTGGAACAGGACGCCGACGCCCGTCATCCTGTACGACGGCACCTACACCGGGCGCCTCGGCACCCTGCCCGGATGGTTCAAGGGCAACCTCAACCCCTCCCACGACAACAAGCTGAGCTCCGTCGACGCGGCCTGTTGACCCTGCCGTGAACCGGTGGCCCCGGGGCCACCGTCCGAGCCGCCCGTGAGCCGCGCCTCCTGAGGGCGCGGGTCGCGGGCGGCCTCGCGCGCCGCGGACAGGCGGGGCGGCCGGCCCGGCCCGGTCACTCCCCGGTCACCCACAGAGACCTCCGATGCACGGGGCAACCATTGGGCGACGTGGGTGGTCAAGGGAGTGAACCGGCGGTGAACTCCCCTACGGACGCGCACCGCCGACCTCCGATCAAAGGAATCCGGGAACCTTATGTCTCCAGCACGTCGCCGAGCCCGTCTCACCACGCCCCTGGTCGCCATGTCCCTGCTGACGGGTGGGCTGACGATCTGGTCCCTCGGCCAGAGCCCGGCCGAGGCCGCGACGCCCGCCGCCCAGAAGGCCGCCGCCGTCAAGGCGACGGACGACTTCAACGGCGACGGCTACGCCGACCTGGTCGTCGGCGCCCCGGGCGCCACCGTCTCCGGCAAGAAGAAGGCCGGATACGTGGCGGTGGCCTACGGCTCCAAGAACGGCCTCGACCCCGCCCACAAGAAGATCATCAGCCGCTCCACCAGCGGAGTGCCCGGCACGGCCGCCACCAAGCAGGAGTTCGGCCGCACCTTCACCAAGGGCGACCTGGACGGCGACGGCTACACCGACCTGGTCATCGGCACCGGCTGGCGGGACGCGGGATCGGTGATCGTATGGGGCTCCGCGTCCGGCCTCACCGGCGGCACGAAGATCAACACGTTCGGTCACGCCCCGCAGGCGGGCGACTTCGACGGTGACGGCAAGACCGACCTGGCGCTGTTCGCCACCGTGGCGTCCCACGGCGACGACCCGGTCGACCAGCGGGCCAGGCTGTGGAAGGGCCCGATCTCCCGCACCGCCAAGCCCACCGCGACCCTCGACTTCATGGACAAGTCACAGTGGTGGAGCTACGGCAGCGACGACCGGCCCGACCTCAACTGCTCGCCGCTGCCCGACAAGGTCGAGAGCTGCATCGACGGCCCGCGCTCCGTGAAGGGCCCGGTCGTCCCCCGGGCCGTCGGCGACGTCAACGGCGACGGCCGCGCCGACATCGCCGTGAACGACTACTACGGCGACGGCGAGTGGGGCAACCGGGTCCTGTACGGCTCCCCCACCGGCTTCAAGCGGGGCCAGGCCCCCGGCGCCAACGGAGCCCTCGCCCTCGGCGACGTCAACGGCGACCACTACGACGACCTGGTGGTCGGCGACAGCGACTACCAGACCGGGGTCACGGTCGCCTTCGGCTCGAAGGACGGGCTGAAGCTGGGTGAGGGCCAGGTCCAGAAGTTCAACCAGGACCTGCCCGGCGTCCCCGGCGCCGAGGAGGACGGCGACGCCTTCGGTGCCTCCGTCGCCGTGGGTGACGTCGACCGCGACGGCTTCGCCGACATCGCCGTCGGCGTGCCCGGCGAGGACATCGGCCGGGTCACCGACGCCGGTTCCGTCGTCCTGGTGCGCGGCAGCGCCGCCGGCGTGACCGGCACCGGTGCGCAGGCGTTCCAGCAGGACACGCCGGGGATCCCCGGCGTCGGCGAGAAGGGCGACGCGTTCGGTGCCGCCACGGCCCTGCTCGACGTCACCGGCGACGGCCGCGCCGACCTCGCCGCGTCCTCGGTCAACGAGAACGCGAGCGCGGGCGCCCTGTGGTCGCTGCGCGGCACGTCCACGGGGCTCACGGCCAAGAAGTCCGTGGCCTTCGGGCCCAAGGACCTGTCGGCTCCGTCCGTGGCGGCGCTGTTCGGCAGCGCCCTTCGCTGAGCGCTTGGCTGTAGGCCGTGTTGGACCGTGGATCACCTGCGGGTCCTTCGTGGCTGATCGCGCAGTTCCCCGCGCCCCTTCGGGGCACTCCCCATCGGGGCACGACCGCGTAGGGGCGGAGAGTGCTGCCCTCCGCCCCTACGTCGTTCAGGACGCTGCCGCGAACAGCTTCTCCGCACCCGCGACCGCTCGCGTCAAAGCCTCCGGGTCCGGGCTCAGGTTCGTCACGATCGTGTCGAGGTCGCGGAGCCCGGCGCGTTCCAGGAGGCGCTTCTCGTTCGTGGTCCACTCGCCGCGCGCCGCGAGGACCGCGTGGGCCGTCTCCATGGCGGCCACGGCGAGCGCCCCCGCCACCTCGGCGGCCCGGCCGCGCCCGGCGTACGCGCCCTCGGCGTACTGGAGCGTCAGGGCGGCCCGGCCGCGCCAGAACGCCGGGGCCGCCCCGCGCAGCGCGGACGGGTACTCGGGGCGGGGCAGGGAGCCGCTCAGCACCTGGTTGACGGCGAGTTCGGCGACGAGGAGGTAGCTGGGGATGCCCGCGAGGTGGAACATCAGCGGCTCCCAGTGGAAGCGCCCCTGCCGGGCCTGCGTCAGCTCGTGCTCGACGACGTCGAGGTCGCGGTAGTGCACGTCGACGCGGCGGCCCTCGATGCTGAGCCAGGCCCCGCCGTTGAAGACGCCCCCGCCCCACTCCCCCAGCTCGGACACCTGGCCGTCCCAGCCGACCGCGCGCAGGTCCGCCGGGTCGAAGGCGCCCCGGTAGTACACCGCCATGTCCCAGTCGCTGTCGGGTGTGTGGGTCCCCTGGGCGCGCGAGCCGCCGAGGGTGACGGCGTGCACGGCGGGGAGGGCGGCCAGCCGTTCGGTGACGGAGTGCAGGAAGACGTCGTCGGTCATGGGGTTCCAATCGTGTGAAGGGGATGACGGGCGTGCGGGCGCGCCACGCCGACGCCGGAGCCGGGGCTCGGACGGCGTCGTACGGATCGGCGCGCGGAGGTCATCACTCACTTCATGGGGCGTGATCGTACGGCCCCTGCCGCGGTGCGGCCAGCGATTTTCCGCGCGGCTCCAGGGCGCGGGCGGTGCGGGCCCGCGCCCTGGGGCCGCGAGGGCTGAGCGGGCCGTGGATCACAGCCCGCTCAGCCCTCGCTCAGTGCTCGCTCAGTGCTCGCTCTTGGACTCGACGGCGTGGCCGCCGAACTGGTTGCGCAGCGCCGCGATCATCTTCATCTGCGGCGAGTCGTCCTGCCGGGAGGAGAACCGTGCGAACAGGGACGCCGTGATCGCGGGCAGCGGCACCGCGTTGTCGATCGCCGCCTCCACCGTCCAGCGGCCCTCGCCGGAGTCCGCGGCGAAGCCCCGCAGCTTGTCCAGGTGCTCGTCGTCGTCCAGCGCGTTGACCGCCAGGTCGAGCAGCCAGGAACGGATGACCGTCCCCTCCTGCCAGGACCGGAAGACCTCACGCACGTCCGTGACCGAGTCCACGGCCTCAAGCAGCTCCCAGCCCTCGGCATAGGCCTGCATCATCGCGTACTCGATGCCGTTGTGGACCATCTTGGAGAAGTGACCGGCACCGACCTTGCCCGCGTGGACATAGCCGAAGTCGCCTTCCGGCTTGAGGGCGTCGAAGACCGGCTGGACGCGCGCGACGTGCTCGTCGTCGCCGCCGACCATCAGCGCGTAGCCGTTCTCCAGGCCCCACACACCGCCGGAGACACCGCAGTCGACGAAGCCGATGCCGCGCTCGGCGAGCTCGGCTGCGTGCTTCTCGTCGTCCGTCCAGCGGGAGTTGCCGCCGTCGACGACGACGTCGCCCTCGGCGAGCAGGTCCTTGAGTTCGTCGATCGTGGACTGGGTGGGGGCACCGGCAGGCACCATCACCCAGACCACGCGGGGGCCTTCGAGCTTGTCGACGAGTTCGGCGAGCGAGGCGACGTCGGAGACCTTCGGGTCACGGTCGTAGCCGACGACGGTGTGGCCCGCGCGGCGGATGCGCTCGCGCATGTTGCCGCCCATCTTGCCGAGGCCTACGAGTCCGAGTTCCATGTCGGTTCACACACCTTCCGGGGTACGCCCGCGCAGGGCGCGGTACTTCGTGACCAGGGCCGTCGTGGACGGGTCGAGGCCGGGGACGTCCGCGCCCTGGGTCAGGGCGGGTTCGACGCGCTTGGCGAGGACCTTGCCCAGCTCGACGCCCCACTGGTCGAAGGAGTCGATGTTCCAGACCGCGCCCTGGACGAACACCTTGTGCTCATAGAGCGCGATGAGCTGGCCGAGCACCGAGGGCGTCAGCTCCCGCGCGAGGATCGTCGTCGTGGGATGGTTGCCCCGGAACGTCTTGTGCGCGACCAGGTCCTCCGCCACCCCCTCGGCCCGCACCTCCTCAGGCGTCCTGCCGAAGGCCAGCGCCTGCGTCTGCGCGAAGAAGTTGGCCATCAGCAGATCGTGCTGGCCCGCGAGCGCACCCAGCTCCTCGACCGGCCGCGCGAAGCCGATGAAGTCCGCCGGAATGAGCTTCGTACCCTGGTGAATCAGCTGGTAGTACGCGTGCTGGCCGTTGGTGCCGGGCGTGCCCCACACCACCGGACCGGTCTGCCACTCCACCGCCCTGCCGTCCCGGGTCACGGACTTGCCGTTGGACTCCATGTCCAGCTGCTGCAGATACGCCGTGAACTTCGACAGGTAATGCGAATACGGCAGCACCGCATGCGACTGCGCGTCATGGAAGTTGCCGTACCAGACACCCAGCAGCCCGAGCAGCAACGGCACATTCGCCTCCGCCGGAGCCGTACGGAAATGCTCATCCACCAGCCGGAAACCCTCCAGCATCTCCCCGAACGCATCCGCACCGACCGCGATCATCAACGACAGACCGATCGCCGAATCGAAGGAGTAACGACCCCCCACCCAGTCCCAGAACCCGAACATGTTCGCCGTGTCGATACCGAAGTCCGCCACCTTCTCGGCATTCGTCGACAGCGCCACGAAATGCCTGGCCACGGCCGCCTCGTCACCAAGGGACGCCAGGAGCCAGGAACGGGCAGCCTCGGCATTGGTGATCGTCTCGATCGTCGTGAACGTCTTGGACGCGATGACGAACAACGTCTCCGCCGCATCCAGATCCCGCACGGCCTCGTGCAGATCGGCACCATCCACGTTCGACACGAAACGGACCGTCACATCGCGGTCGGTATAAGCACGCAACGCCTCATAAGCCATCGCCGGACCGAGGTCGGAACCCCCGATACCCACATTGACCACGTTCTTGATCCGCTTGCCGGTGTGGCCCCTCCACTCACCCGAACGGACCTGCCCCGCGAACGCCGCCATCTTCTCCAGCACCGCGTGCACACCCGCCACCACGTCCTCACCGTCGACCTCGACCACGGCATCCGCCGGGGCACGCAGCGCCGTGTGCAGCACCGCCCGCCCCTCCGTCGTATTGATCCTCTCGCCCCGGAACATGGCATCCCGCAACCCGAACACATCAGTCGCGGCGGCCAGTTCCCGCAAGAGCGCGAGGGTCTCGTCCGTGATCAGGTGCTTGGAATAGTCGATGTGCAGATCGCCGACCTGCGCCGTGTAGCGCTCGGCACGGCCGGGGTCAGCGGCGAACAGCTCCCGCAGATGCGTGCCCTCGGACTTGGCGCGGTGGTCCTCAAGGGCGGCCCACTGCGGTCGCCGGGTCAACAGGGGCGTGGTGTCAGGCATGTTGAACGGACTCCTTGGAGCCGGAGGCGTCGCCGTGCAGCGCGACGGCGTACATCTCGTCGGCGTCGAGGCGGCGGAGCTCTTCGGCGATCAGCTCGGCGGTCGTGCGGACCTTCAGGGCGAGGGTGCGCTCGGGCTGGCCGGGCAGGGACAGGGTGGCGAGGGGGCCCTCGGGGCGGTCGATGCGGATCTCTCCGTTCGCCGTGCCGAGGCGGACCGCGGTGACGACGGGCCCCGCAGTGGTGACGCGCTCGACCGGCACGCCGAGCCGGGCGCCGAGCCAGCGCGCGAGCAGCTCGGCGCTGGGGTTCTCGGCCTCGGACTCGACGGCGGCCGAGGTGATGTCGACGCGGGCCTGGTCGAGGGCCGCGGCCAGCATGGAGCGCCACGGCGTGAGCCGGGTCCAGGCCAGGTCGGTGTCGCCGGGCGCGTAGGACCTGGCGCGGTCCGCGAGCGCGGCGAGCGGGTCCTCGACGGCGTACGCGTCGGTGATGCGGCGGGCGGCGAGGGCACCGAGCGGGTCCTTGGCGGGCTCGTCCGGGGCGTCGACGGGCCACCACACGACGACCGGGGCGTCGGGGAGCAGCAGCGGCAGGACGACGGAGTCGGCGTGCTGGCCGACCTCGCCGTACAGGCGCAGGAGCACGGTCTCGCCGGTGCCCGCGTCGGCGCCGACCCGGACCTCCGCGTCGAGGCGGTTGCCCTGGCGGTCGCGCGGGGAGCGCGCGGTGCGCTTGATGACGACGAGGGTGCGCGAGGGGTGCTCGCGGGCCGCCTCCTGGGCCGCCTTGGTGGCGTCGTAGGCGTTCTCCTCGTCGGTGACGATGACCATCGTGAGGACCATGCCCACGGCAGGGGTCCCGATGGCGCGGCGCCCTTCGACGAGCGCCTTGTTCACCTTGCTTGCCGTGGTGTCGGTCAGGTCGATCTTCATGGCCTGCGCCAGCTCCGTCCGTCTCGTGCGAGCATTTCGTCCGCTTCGGCCGGGCCCCACGTACCGGCCGGGTACCTTGCGGGCTTGCCATGGTTGTCCCAGTGCCCCTCGATGGGGTCGAGGATGCGCCAGGACTCCTCGACCTCCTCCGTGCGCGGGAAGAGGTTGGCGTCGCCCAGCAGGACGTCCAGGATCAGCCGTTCGTAGGCCTCCGGGCTGGATTCCGTGAACGACTCGCCGTACGCGAAGTCCATCGACACGTCGCGGATCTCCATCGACGTACCCGGGACCTTGGATCCGAAGCGTACGGTCATGCCCTCGTCCGGCTGCACCCGGATGACGATCGCGTTCTGGCCGAGCTCTTCGGTGGCGGCTCCGTCGAACGGGGAGTGCGGGGCGCGCTGGAAGACGACCGCGATCTCCGTGACGCGGCGGCCGAGGCGCTTGCCGGTGCGCAGGTAGAACGGCACGCCCGCCCAGCGGCGGTTGTCGATCTCCAGCTTGACGGCCGCGTAGGTGTCCGTCTTCGAGGTGGGGGCGATGCCGTCTTCCTGGAGGTAGCCCTTGACCTTCTCGCCGCCCTGCCAGCCCTCGGCGTACTGGGCGCGCACGGTGTGCCGGTCCAAGTCGGCCGGAACGCGTACGGATTTGAGGACCTTGAGCTTCTCCAGGACGAGCGACTCGGCGTCGAAGGCGGCGGGCTCCTCCATGGCGGTCAGGGCCATGAGCTGGAGCAGGTGGTTCTGGATGACGTCACGGGCGGCGCCGATGCCGTCGTAGTAGCCCGCGCGGCCGCCGATGCCGATGTCCTCGGCCATGGTGATCTGCACGTGGTCGACGTAACTCCGGTTCCAGATGGGTTCGTACATCTGGTTGGCGAAGCGGAGGGCCAGGATGTTCTGGACGGTCTCCTTGCCGAGGTAGTGGTCGATGCGGAAGACCTGCTCGGGCGCGAACACGTCGTGGACGATCGCGTTGAGCTCCTTGGCCGACGTGATGTCGTGGCCGAAGGGCTTCTCGATGACGGCGCGCCGCCAGGAGCCCTCGGGCGCGTCGGCGAGGCCGTGCTTCTTGAGCTGCCGGACGACCTTCGGGAAGAACTTCGGCGGCACGGAGAGGTAGAAGGCGTAGTTGCCGCTGGTGCCGCGCTTCTCGTCGAGCTCGTCGACGGCGTCGCGCAGCTGCTTGAACGCGGTGTCGTCGTCGAAGTCGCCGGGGATGAAGCGCATGCCGTCGGCGAGCTGCTGCCAGACCTCCTCGCGGAACGGGGTCCGCGCGTGCTCGCGCACCGAGTCGTGGACGACCTGGGCGAAGTCCTGGTCCTCCCACTCGCGCCGGGCGAAGCCGAGGAGCGAGAAGCCCGGCGGGAGCAGCCCCCGGTTGGCGAGGTCGTAGACGGCGGGCATCAGCTTCTTGCGGGACAGGTCGCCGGTGACGCCGAAGATGACGAGCCCGGAGGGGCCCGCGATGCGCGGCAGGCGGCGGTCGCGCGGGTCACGCAGCGGGTTGCGCCACGTACTGCTGGGGCTCACTTGGACTCAACTCCCTGGCCGCGCAGGCCCTGCAGACGGGTGCCGACGGTGCCGAGGAGGTCGTTCCAGGCGACCGCGAACTTGGCCACGCCCTCGTCCTCCAGCTGCTGCACGACCTCGTCGTAGGAGATGCCGAGGGCGTCGACGGCCTTCAGGTCGGCGCGGGCCTGCTCGTAGCCGCCGGTCACCGTGTCGCCGGTGATCTCGCCGCGGTCGGCGGCGGCCTTCAGCGTGGCCTCCGGCATGGTGTTGACCGTGCCCGGCGCGACCAGCTCGTCGACGTACAGGGTGTCCTTGTACGCCGGGTCCTTGACGCCGGTCGAGGCCCACAGGGGGCGCTGCTTGTGGGCGCCCGCGGCCGCCAGGACGCCGGCGCGCGCGGCGGCGAAGACCTCCTCGTAGGCCTCGTACGCGAGGCGGGCGTTGGCGAGGGCGGCCCTGCCCTTCAGCTCCTTCGCCGCGTCCGTGCCGATCCGGTCGAGGCGCTTGTCGATCTCGGAGTCGACGCGCGAGACGAAGAAGGAGGCGACGGAGTGGATCGTGGCGAGGTCGTGGCCGCGCTCGTGGGCGAGCTCCAGTCCCTTGAGGTACGCGTCCATGACGGCGCGGTAGCGCTCCAGGGAGAAGATCAGCGTCACGTTGACGCTGATGCCGAGGCCGATGACCTCGGTGATCGCCGGGAGGCCCGCCGTGGTCGCCGGGATCTTGATCATGACGTTCGGCCGGTCGACGAGCCAGGCCAGCTGCTTGGCCTCGGCGACGGTGGCCTCCGTCCGGTGCGCGAGGCGCGGGTCGACCTCGATCGACACGCGGCCGTCGCGGCCGCCCGTCGCGTCGTACACGGGGCGCAGGACGTCGGCGGCGGCGCGGACGTCGGCCGTGGTCATCATGCGGACGGCCTCGTCGACGGTGACGCCGCGGACGGCCAGGTCGGCGAGCTGGTCCTCGTAGCCCTCGCCGGAGCCGATGGCGGCCTGGAAGATCGAGGGGTTGGTGGTGACGCCCACGACGTGGCCGTGCGCCACGACGTCGGCGAGGTCACCGGACTCGATGCGCTTGCGGGACAGGTCGTCCAGCCAGATGGAGACGCCCGCGTCGGACAGGGCCCGCAGGGGCTGCGAGGTGGGTACGGCGTTGCTCATGTTCTTCATCTTCTTTCGCGTACGTGCTGCGTAGTGATCAAGCGCGGGCGGCGGCCAGGGATTCCCTGGCCCGCGCGGCGACGTTCTCGGCGGTGAAGCCGAACTCGGCGAAGAGCGTGGCGGCGTCCGCGGAGGCGCCGAAGTGCTCCAGGGAGACGACGCGTCCGGCGTCGCCGACATAGCGGTACCAGGTCAGGGCGATGCCCGCCTCGACGGCCACGCGCGCCTTGACGGACGGCGGCAGGACGCTGTCGCGGTACTCCTTCGGCTGCTCCTCGAACCACTCCACCGACGGCATCGACACGACGCGCGTCGCGATGCCCTCGGCCTCCAGTCGCTCCCGGGCGCCGACGGCGAGCTGCACCTCGGAGCCGGTGGCGATCAGCAGGACGTCCGGGGTCCCCTTCGACGCCTCGGCGAGCACGTAACCGCCCTTGGCCGCCGCCTCGTTGGCCTCGTACGTCGGCACGCCCTGCCGGGTGAGGGCCAGGCCGTGCGGGGCGGGGTCGACGGAGCCGCGGCGCAGGATCTCGCGCCAGGCGACGGCCGTCTCGTTGGCGTCGGCGGGGCGGACCACGTTCAGGCCGGGGATGGCGCGCAGCGAGGCGAGGTGCTCGACCGGCTGGTGGGTGGGGCCGTCCTCGCCGAGGCCGACGGAGTCATGGGTCCAGACGTAGGTGACGGGCAGCTGCATCAGCGCGGACATGCGGACCGCGTTGCGCATGTAGTCGGAGAACACCAGGAAGGTACCGCCGTAGACGCGGGTGTTGCCGTGCAGCGCGATGCCGTTCATCTCGGCGGCCATCGAGAACTCGCGGATGCCGAAGTGCACGGTGCGGCCGTACGGGTCGGCCTCCGGCAGCGGGTTGCCCTCCGGCAGGAAGGAGCTCGTCTTGTCGATGGTGGTGTTGTTGGAGCCCGCCAGGTCGGCGGAGCCGCCCCACAGTTCGGGGATGACCGGGCCGAGGGCCTGGAGGACCTTGCCGGACGCGGCGCGCGTGGCGACCTTCGGGCCGGCCTCGAACGCGGGCAGCGCCTCCTCCCAGCCCTCGGGCAGGCGGCCCGCGATGACGCGGTCGAGGAGCGCGGAGCGCTCGGGGTTGTCGGCGCGCCAGGCGGCGATCCGCTTGTCCCAGGCGGTGTGCGCCTCGGCGCCGCGGTCCAGGGCCTCGCGGGTGTGGGCGATGACGTCGTCCGCGACGGCGAAGGACTGCTCGGGGTCGAAGCCGAGGAGGCGCTTGGTGGCGGCGATCTCGTCGGCGCCGAGGGCGGAGCCGTGGGACGCCTCGGTGTTCCGCGCGTTGGGCGCGGGCCAGGCGATGACCGTGCGCATCGCGATGAAGGACGGCCGCTCGGTCTCGGCCTTGGCGGCGGCGAGCGCCTCGTACAGGGCGTGGACGTCGATGTCGCCGTCGGCTCGCGGGGTGACGCGCTGCACGTGCCAGCCGTAGGCCTCGTAGCGCTTGAGGACGTCCTCGGAGAACGCGGTCTGGGTGTCGCCCTCGATGGAGATGTGGTTGTCGTCGTAGAGGAAGACGAGGTTGCCGAGCTTCTGGTGGCCGGCGAGGGACGAGGCCTCGGCGGAGACGCCCTCCTCCAGGTCGCCGTCGGAGACGATCGTCCAGATGGTGTGGTCGAAGGGGCTCGTGCCCCGGGGTGCCTCGGGGTCGAACAGGCCGCGCTCGTAGCGGGCGGCCATGGCCATGCCGACGGCGTTGGCGGCGCCCTGGCCGAGCGGCCCCGTCGTCGTCTCGACCCCGGCGGTGTGCCCGTACTCGGGGTGGCCCGGCGTACGGGAGCCCTGGGTGCGGAACGCCTTGAGGTCGTCGAGGTCCAGCTCGTAGCCCGCGAGGAAGAGCTGGGTGTACAGGGTGAGGCTGGTGTGGCCGGGGGACAGCACGAAGCGGTCGCGGCCGGTCCACTCCGGGTCGGCGGGGTCGTGCCGCATGACCTTCTGGAAGAGGGTGTACGCGGCGGGCGCGAGGCTCATGGCCGTGCCGGGGTGTCCGTTGCCGACCTTCTGCACGGCGTCGGCCGCCAGGAGGCGGGCGGTGTCGACGGCACGCTGGTCGAGGTCGGTCCACTCGAAGGGGCCGAGGGTGTCCGGTGTCTGCGTGCTCATCTGTCTGAATTCCTTCGCATCCGTGAGTCGTCTTTCGTGCCCGAAGGCACTACCCGCCGAGGACCAAAGCCCCTGGTCGAGCCATCTACGAAGGTAAAGGTCATACTTTTGGCGAGGTAGGTGCCCCCGTGCCAGCGTTGGGTGAAAATGGGACACGCACAGCGGTCGGGGTCTCCGTGAGGCCCCTTTGAGCCAAGGACAGTGGATGACGGAGCGGGGCGGCGCACGGACGAGCGCACATCTGGGAGCCGCGGAGCACATCCGTACCTACCCCTTCGACCCGAGCGCGAGCGTGTCCGGGGTCGGCATGCAGATCGGTCCGATGGGCACCGACGGCCCCTGGGCGGGCGGCGTGGGCCTGTCGCGGCGCGTGCACCGCATCGACTTCCACGTGCTGCTCTTCTTCCGCGAGGGCCCGGTCCGCCACACCATCGACTTCGCGGAGTACGCGGTCGGCGCGGGCGACGTCCTGTGGATCAGACCCGGCCAGGTGCACAGCTTCTCGGCGACCGACCGGTACGTGGGCACCGCGCTCACCATGCAGCCCGGCTTCCTGCCGCGCGCGACCGTGGAGGCGACCGGCCTGTACCGCTACGACCGCCCGCCGCTGCTGCGTCCGGACGGGGCCCAGCGCGCCGCGATCGACGCCTCCCTGGAGCAGTTGCAGCGCGAGTACCTGGACACGGCGACGCTGCCGCCGAGCCTGCACACCTCGGTCCTCAGGCACTCCCTCACGGCCCTCATGCTGCGGGTGGCGCACGTCTCCGCGCAGGCCGCGGCGGACGAGTGCAGGCCGCAGCCGGACACCACGTTCACCCGGTTCCGCACGGCGGTCGAGCAGGGCTTCACGACCAACCACAGCGTCAGCGCCTACGCCGACGAGCTCGGTTACTCGCGCCGCACGCTCGTGCGCGCCGTGCGCGCCGCCACCGGCCAGACCCCGAAGGGCTTCATCGACCGCCGCGTGATCCTGGAGGCCCAGCGCCTGCTCGCCCACACCGACCTGCCGGTGGGCCGCATCGGCGCGGCCGTCGGCTTCGCGGACTCGGCGAACTTCTCGAAGTTCTTCCAGCAGCACACCGGGTGGACCCCGGCGACGTTCCGCTCGGAACAGGCCTGAGGCCTTCCGGGCGGCCCGGTCAGCGGCGCACCCGGGGCATGCCCAGGCCGATCCACGAGATGATCTCGCGCTGGATCTCGTTGTTGCCGCCGCCGAAGGTGAAGATGACCGCGGAGCGGTAGCCGCGCTCCAGTTCGCCCTGAAGGACCGCGCCCGCGGAGCCCTCCTTCAGGGCGCCCGGGGCGCCCACGACCTCCATCAGCCAGGCGTAGGCGTCGCGGCGCGCCTCCGAACCGTAGACCTTGACGGCGGAGGCGTCCTGCGGGGTGAGCGTGCCGTCCTGGACCGCGTGCACCATCTGCCAGTTGAGGAGCTTCATCGCGTCCAGCTTCAGATGGGTCCGTGCCAGGCGGCTGCGCACCCAGGGCAGGTCGATGACGCGGCGGCCGTCGGCGAGCTTGGTGCCCGCGGCCCAGTGGCGCACGTCGTGCAGGGCGCGGATCGCCATGGTGCCGTGCGCGGCGAGCGTGACGCGCTCGTGGTTGAGCTGGTTGGTGATGAGCCGCCAGCCCTTGTTCTCCTCGCCGACGCGGTGCCCCGCGGGCACCCGGACGTTCTCGTAGTAGCTAGCCGTGGTGTCGTGCCCGGCGAGGGTGCTGATGACGGTGCAGGAGTAGCCGGGGTCGGTCGTCGGTACGAGGAGCATGGAGATGCCCTGGTGCGGCGGCGCGTCCGGATCGGTGCGCACGGCGAGCCACACCCAGTCGGCGGTGTCGCCGTTGGTCGTCCAGATCTTCTGCCCGTTGACCGTGTAGTGGCCGGTGGTCTCGTCGCCCTCGCGCACCGCCCGCGTCCTGAGCGAGGCGAGGTCGGTGCCCGCGTCGGGCTCGCTGTAGCCGATGGCGAAGTCGATCTCGCCGGAGAGGATCTTCGGCAGGAAGTACGCCTTCTGCTCGGCGGTGCCGTAGCGCATGAGGGTCGGGCCGACGGTGTTCAGCGCCATCAGCGGCAGCGGGACTCCGGCCTGGGCCGCCTCGTCGAAGAAGATGAACTGCTCCATGGGCGTGAGCCCGCGCCCGCCGTACTCCTCGGGCCAGCCCACGCCGAGCCAGCGGTCGGCGCCGAGGCGGCGGATCGTCTCGCGGTAGAACCGCTTCTGCGCGGCGCGGTCGCCGAACCGGGCGCTCGCGTGGTCGGGCACGAGCTCGGCGAAGTACGTACGCAGTTCGGCGCGCAGTCGCTGCTGCGCGGGCGTGTATGCGAGGTGCACGGCCCCTCCTTGCGGTCCGTTGCCGAGGCGGCCCTGACGCCGCCACCGGCGCCACCGCACGGCGGCGGCCCGGCTTGACGGCGGCCACAGTAGAACGTGTTCCAGTAAGGGGGAAGAGCGACGACGGGACCCGTCCACCGCCCCGGAGGCGTGCGGCTCCAGCCCCGTCCGCAAAGGACGGGGGTCACCCGCCACCGCACACCGGCAGGTCCTGTCCGGTGCGTGCCGCCTCCAGTTCCGTCAGACGGGCGTCCAGTTGCCTCGGGGCGACGAGGAAGCGCAGCACCGCCTGGTGGAAGGCGTCACGGGTGGTGCGGGGCATGAGGTCGGAGGCGTCCCAGCAGCGGGGCTCCCCCGGTGTGCGCAGGTCCTCGCCGATCTTCCGCGCCACGCTGTCCCGGCCACCGTCCGGCGCGGCCTCCTTGTTGGCGGTGTACTCCGGCAGCGCCGTGCCGGGGTCGGCCAGGTAGCGGATGAACTGTTCGGCCTCCGGCGAGCGGTTGAGCAGGGTCGCGAGGTCGCCGGACACCTCCCGGGCCCCGGCGTCCGGGCCCGCGTCGGGGACGATCGCGGCGGAGTGGACGTAGTCGCCGCCCGCCCGGTGCCAGTGGGCGGCGCGGAAGGAGCCCTGGTGCTCCAGCCGGCCGGGGGCGCAGTCCGCGCCGAAGCCGGTGGTCAGGGCCCGCTCGACACGGCGGTTCCGGCCGGCGCCGACCAGTTCGCCGAAGGTGGTCCAGGCCTTGCGTACGGCGCCGTCGGTCCAGGGGAGTTCGCCCTTGGCCCAGTCCTCGTACACCCGGGGCCCGGCCTGCTGGAGCAGGATGTCCTCCACCCAGTCGGTGCCCGGCCAGCCGGAGGTCGCGCCGGACTCCATGCCCAGGCACCACCGCCCGGGCGTGCCCGCCGACCGTCTGCCGGGCCTCTCTCCCGCGTACCACACCATGCTCTTGAGGCCGGTCTTGACGGGGAGCCAGTAGGTGTGGCCGCCCCGGCCGGGGATCGTCACCTCGGGCGCCCAGATGCGGTCGTACTGCCGGGGGTCGAACAGCCCGTCCAAGGACTGAAGCCTGCCGTCGGCCGCGTAGGACAGCAGTTCGCCCGGCCCCGGCAGGATCGCCACGTCGGGTGGGTTCCCGGCCGCCACGTCAGCGGCGAGCACCTGGCTCAGCGCGGAACTGCCCTGGTAGACGACGTCGATCCGGTACTTCTCCTCGAACGGCTCGATGACCTTCTCCTGAAAGTGCTCGCGCTCCGCGCCGCTCCAGTTGGCGAGCAGGGTGACCGAGCCCGTCGCCTCCCGGGCCCAGCGCACCCCGGCGACCACCCCCGCGCCGAGCAGGACCAGACAGACGGCGAAGACGGCGAGGGTGCGGCGACGGGAACGGCGCGGCACGGCGCTCGTCCCGGCGCTCGTCCCGGCCCTCATCGCGGTGCCCTGAACCGGTACTCGGCGATCCGCGGCCACAGCCCCCACGCCGTCAACGCCATCACCACGGCCCCTCCCACCAGTACCCAGTCGGACAGCGACGCCCACAGCCCGGCGTGCGTCATCGCGTCCTGCACCTGCTCCGCGACCCTGGGGATGTCGTCCGGGTCGTCCTTCGGCACGCGGATCCCGGCGACGGAGTCGGTCATCGCGTCGTGCGCCGCGACGGTGACCCATGCCAGGAGCGGTACGCCGACCGCGCACACGACGGTCGCGGCGAGCAGCCGCACCTGAACCGGCCGCCGGAAGCGACGCCGCAGGTACCGCTGGGTCTCGAAGAGCGCGGCGCACAGCGCGACGTACAGCACGGCGACCGTGCTCCAGCCGAGCCACAGCTGCCACGGGAAGGCCGCCTGCTGTCCGGCCTCGTCGAGCTGTCGGCCGCGCAGGGCGTCGAGGCGGCTCATGATGTCCGCGTCGGAGCCGGGTCCGGCCTGGAGGCCGAGCGCCTGTTCGGCGTAGAACAAATAGGCCGCGCGCAACGGCGAGTTGTCCGGCTCCTGGCCCCAGCGCTCCACCCAGCCGGAGTAGACGGCGATCAGACCGGTGATGGTCTGCAGGTCCTGGCGGCCCTCCAGGCCGGTGACGTTCTCCGAGGCGGCGAGCGCGAGGCTCTGGTGGGCGACCGAGATCTGGGTCTGGAACTCGCCGCTCTTGTCGCCCTCCGGCCCACTGTCACCGACCACCCCGTGGGCCTTGCGCATCGCGCTCCGCGCGGTGTCGACGGCCAGGATCCCGGGGGTGCTCGACGACGACAACGGCACGGTGTCGTCGTGCACGCCCCGGTAGGCGAGGAACAGCACGAACGTGGTGGCGGCCCCGAGGGCAAGGAGCAGCCTCAGTCGTCGGGTCAGGTCCCGGCCGGTGGTGCTCACGGCAGGGCCTCGAAGGGGTGGCCGCAGGAGGGGCAGAACCGGGCCGCCGCCGGTGCCTTGTGGGAGCAGCCCGGGCAGGGCACGGTGGCTCTGCCCGAGCCCGGAGCGGCCGTGAACCCGGCCGCGCTGCCGCCGCCGGTGCCCGTACCGCCGCCGGTACCGGTGCCGGACGCGGGCCCGTAGCTGCTGTGGCTGCTGGCCGCGATCAGGTGCTCGAAGTCGACGGCCGTGACATCGGGGCGCAGCGCGACCCGCCCGGCGCTCGCGTCGTCGATCCGCACAAGCCGGGCGAGGCGGTCCAGCTGCTCGGTGGCGCCCATCGCCTCGGCCAGCTGCGCCGCCCGGCCCAACTGGTGCTCGGCGAGGTCGCGCTCCCCGCGGCGGTGGGCGTCGGTCGCGGCGGCGACGGCCTCGCCGAGCCGCTGGTGCTGCTCGAAGTGCTCGACCTGGGCGTCGGTGTGCCGGGACAGGGCCGGGTTGTCGGTCCAGTGCACCAGGCAGGGCTGCGGCGCAGGCAGCCGAGCCTCCTGGGCGCCGGGTACGTCGACGGCGACCACGGCGAGCTGGAGGTCCTCGCGGCGCGGGCGGCCCGCCGGGTCGGCGCACAGGCACAGCTGGTAGCGGCGGGTCTCGTCGCCCCAGGCGCGGGTGACGAACCGTTCGGTCCCCTCCTCGGGGGTCAGCTCCACCTCGGTCGGGAAGACCTGCTTGAGGTAGCGCACCTCGGCGCCCGGCATCGGCGTCACCGAGATCGCCAGCTCCGGGACCGTCTTGGTGAGGAGGCCGCTGACCAGCTTCTCGTACTCCACAGGCAGGGCCGCCTCCTCCCGCACCGAGGAGGCGGAGCCGTGCAGCCTGCGGGTGACGGCGAGGAGCTCGCGGGCGTCCCAGCCGTCGCCGATCCCCCACGCGTCGCAGACGAACCGCCCCGCGCACTCCTCCAGGACGCCCGCCAGCGGCATCTGCTCGTCGTGCTCGTTCTTCCCGTCGGTGAGCAGCAGGACGTGCCCGACGGGGGCGCCCTGCTCGGTCAGCAGCCGACGGGCGAGGTCCAGCCAGGCGCCGATGCAGGTGCCGCCGCCCGCGACGAGGCCGTGCACCACCCGCTCCGCCCGCTTCCGGGTCGTGTCCGAGGCCCGGGCCATGGTCGCGGTGCCGGGGTACGCCATGGTCCCCTGCTCGTTGCCCCGCACCACCGCGAACGGCGTGCCGTCGGGCAGTGCACGGATCGCGGCGACGGCCGCCTCCTGGGCGGCGTGCAGCTTCTCCGGCGGCCAGGTCATCGAGCCGGAGCAGTCCAGGGCGAGCACCTGCGCGAGCACCGGGCCGCCGCCCTCGGTGCCGTCCACGCGCACGCTGAGGACGGCGTGCATCCGCGGGTCGCTCTCCTCGCCGGAGAGGTACTTCCACTGGCTGACCTCAAGACCGACGGTGACCTGCCCGGCCGTCCCGCCCGCCCTCGGCGCTCCTGTCTCCGCCATGTCCGTGCGCCTCCTCGACCTCGTCGTCGGTCGCTCACGCCGTACGTCGTCGTCGGCCCCGCAGCAGATCGCGGACGGCGACCGGCTCGGGGAGCACCGCGTACGCCCGGTCAAGGAGGTCGCCGCGCTCGCCGACGCTGCCCGCCTGGTCCGCGAGCCGCTTCAGCGACCGGGAAAGGAGTCCGGCAAGGGCCGACTCGGTGTCCGCCGGGCCGAACAGCTCACCGGCGGGGAAGCCGCTCCCCCAGCCGTCGGGCGGACGGCAGCCGAGCGCGTGCTCCCTCAGCTCGGTGACCAGGCGGTCCCAGGAGCCGCTGCCGTCCAGGTGCAGCCCCGCGAGCCGTTCGGCCGCCGCGCGCAACTCGGCGGCGCCGGGCACGGATCCGCCGGGCAGCCGGCCCGCGAGCACCCGGACCGCGGCCACGCGCGCGGCGTCGTGGTGCCGGGAGGTGGTCGGCACCTCGTCCAGGACGGCTACGGCCCGGTGCCGGTCGCCGCGGCGCAGCTGCACGCGGGCCAGCCCGAAGGCGGCGCTGCCCTGGGCGCGGTCCCGGCGCCGTACGGCCTCGTAGTACTCCTCGGCCTGCCGGGCGCGGGCCTCGGCGCGCCGGGCCCGCTGCTTCGCGTCGTGCCGGGGCCGGGCGGGGGCCGCCCCGGACCCGGGTGCCGCGCTCTCCTGGTCGGCCAGGTACTCGGCGCAGTATCCGAGCGCCAGCTTCGGCGCGGCCTCGCCCGGCAGAGCGCTGTAGGCGGCCACGAACTCGCCCTCCGCCGACTCCACCTGACCCCGGGTCAGCTGGATGAGGCCCTGGTGCCAGAAGATCCGCCAGTCGTAGTCGCCGACGCGCTCCTCGGCCGTACGCACCCACACCGCGGCCCGGTCGGCGTCGCCCGCCTCCAGATAGGCGCGGCACAGCCACAGCGCGGTCTCCGCGGTGCCGAGGGCCGGGTCGCTCGCCGCGCGCTCGGCGATGCGGTCGGGGGTGTCGGCGGCAAGCCCCCCGAGCAGCACGGCGGCGTCGTCGGCGGCGTCGGGCAGGGGCACGGGCAGGGCGCGGGCGGTCTCCCGGGGGGCGGGGGCACCGACGGGCAGCCCGGGGGCGGTGGCGGGGCGGTGGGTGAAGCGGTCCAGGGCGGGGACCGTGCCGAGGGCGGCGCCGAAGAGCGCGGCGGTCGGCTCGAACCGGGTGGACCGCTCCGGGTACGGCTCGTGGCCGCTCAGCGCCTGGTGCTCGCGCAGCACCTCCCACAGCTGGCGGGACATCTCGGCGGCCGAGCGGAAGCGGGCGGCGGGTTCGGGGCGGGTGGCGCGCCGGACCAGCGCGTCGAAGGAGCGGGCGGCCAGGCCGGCGGGCGGTCCTGCCCGCTCGGCGAGGACCTTCAGGGTGCGGCCGACGGCGTACAGGTCGCTGTCGACGTCGAGGCCGCGTTCGTCGCGTTCCTTCTTCGGCGGGGCGTAGCCGAGGGTGTACACGAGGCCGGAGGAGCGGTCGTCGATGCGACGGATGGCGCCGAGGTCGATGACCTTGATCTCGCGGCCGTAGTGGATGACGTTCTCGGGCTTCATGTCGCAGTAGAGCAGGCCCTGGTCGTGCAGGTACTCCAGGGCGCCGAGGATCTTGCAGCCGTACGCGATGACGTGCCCGAACTCGAAGCCGCCGGGCCCGAAGAGCCGGGCCAGGTCCTCGTCCGAGGCGAACCGGATCCAGGCGAGGGAGCGGCCGCCGACGTACTCCATCACGATGTAGCCGGTCGGCTCGGTGTCTCCGGGCGCCTGGTGCTGTACGTGCGTCACGATCCGGACGATGTCCCGGTGGTGCAGCGTGGTGAGCGAGCGGCGTTCCTCGACGGCGGCCCGCCGGGCCACGGCGTCCCCGGTGTTGATCAGGCCTTTGAGGACGACGTGCAGGCCGGGCACGCGGGTGTCCTCGGCGAGGTAGACCCAGCCGTGGCCGCCGACCGCGAGATAGCCGAGCACCTCGTAGTGCCCGGCGATCTGGTCGCCGGGGCGCAGTTTCGGGCGGAAGGAGTACTGCGTGCCGCACTCCGGGCAGAAGCCGTGGTCCGGTGGCAGGTCGTCGTCGTAGGACACCCCGATCGTGCCGGGGCAGTTGTCGGATCCGCAGCGTCGGCCCCCGGTGGGCGGCCGGGCCGTGGTGTCGGCGGCGTCCGAGGGCTCCGGGGAGGGCAGATGCGGCAGCACCAGAAGGCCGTCGCGGTCCAGCTCACCGGCGGCCGGCCCGAAGGGGCGTGCCGTGCCCTCGCCCGTGCCGGTCGGTGTCCCGGCCCCTCGCGCGTCCGGGCCCGACCCGTCCGGCCCCGGCGTGTCCGGTGCTGGAGGGCCGGGGGCGACGGCCCGCCGGAGGCAGGTGTCGCAGAACCCGGTCACCATGATCTCGCCGCCCCGGCAGTCGGCTCTGGCGCAGGCGGCCCCGCTCACGCCGGGCCTCCGCTGCGGCCGGGGCGGCTGTGGTGGGTGTCGACGTGGTGGGTGTAGGCGTCGACCGCCGCCTCGGCCGCGTGGAGGTCGCAGGGGCGGGTCTGGAGCAGGTCGTGTGCCCGGAGATAGAGAGCGTCCACCGCCGGGTCCTCCTCACCTCGGGTGGAGTGCTGCCGCAGGACGTGGTAGCCGCGCAGGCGGCCGCCGAGTTCGTCGCGGCGGTCGCTCAGGCGGTCGAGCCGGGCGATGTGGCGGGTGAGGCGGGCCGCGACGCGGTCCGCGAGGCGCTCGTAGCGGGCCAGGTCCGGGCCGTGGTCGCGGCCCTCCGTCCGGAGCAGGTCGGCCAGGGCGGCATGCGCGGCGACCAGGTCCGCGTCGACGGGCGGAACGCCGTACGGCACCACGGCCGCCCGGCGTTCGCCCAGCGCCCCGGCGAGCGGCCCGGTGATCTCTCTCAGCCGCACGACGAGCCGTTCTCCGCGCTCGCGCGCGGGCCGCACGAGGAGCTCGCGGCGGGCGCGGTGACAGCAGCTGCCCGCTGTGCGGAAGACGAGGAGCAGCCTGCTGCCCCCGGCGCGCAGCACGTCGAGGAGGTCGAGGAGGGCGGGTGGGTCGAGCGATTCGTCGACGCCGACGACGACCAGGTTGAGGGTGACCCTCGCGGTGCGGATCCGGTCGAGGGCCGAGTCCCCGGGCCGCGGCCACAGGCCCATGCGTTCGGCGATCCGCTCGGCGATCTCCGTGGAGGTGAGCCCGCCGGCGTGCACGGCGAGGTCGTGGCCGCCGGCCGACGGGACGGTGCCCGGCGGGTCGAGGGAGGCCCGGCCGACGGAGGCCGGGGTGCGCAACTCCCGGTCGGCGAGGGTGATGGCGCGGCGCAGCGTGGCGCCGCGGGCGTCGTCGTCGTGCCGGACGACGCTGATCTTCACCTGTCGGCCGTCGTCCCGGAGCCAGGCGGCGAGGCGCTGGGCGAACGGCTCGTCGAGCAGCGCCTCCGCGGCGTCGTCCGCGGTGGAGCGCAGCCGGTCGTCGACGGCGGCGGGCCCCTCCAGGAACGGCTCGACCCGGGGCAGGTGCCGGACGATCGTCTCGGCGGGGCTCATGAACGAGAACCGGTTGCCGTGTGTGTCCTTCTGCCCGGTGAGGACCATGCCGATGACCTCGCCGGTGGCGCTGTCGGCGACGCCCGCGCCGCTGCAGCCGGGGCTGGCCAGTTCGCCGGGGCTGGTGGGGCTGAGCTGCACCTGCCCGTCGCGTCCGCAGCTGCCGACGACGGTGGCGCGGAACCAGATGCCGCCGTTGTGGTCGTACGGGAAGCCGTACATCCGCACCGCGCGGCCCGGCGCCGAAAGGCGGTGCAGCCGGACCGCTTCCCCCGCGGGCCGGGGCCGCTCCAGCCGTAGCAGCGCGACATCCCCGCTGGGGTCGCCGTCCGCGTCCTGTGTCTCCGGTACGTACGCGTCCCCGTCCACCCGGGCGGCGACCGCGGGCACGCGGTGGCCGGCGGCGCCCACGAACTCCGCGGTGACCCGGGCCGCCGCCCGGTCCACGACATGGGCACAGGTGAGGACCCGGTCGGGGCTCAGCAGGATGCCTGCCCCAGCGATCTCCCCGTCAGCGCCGCGGATCCGCACGGCCCAGCTCGGCGTCTCCATCGACGAGGCGGCTCGGACTCCCCCGCCAGCAGCCATACTCCGCAACTATACGGGCGCACGCCCCCGGCGCATACTGGTGCAATGTGAGATCAACTGGCTTGCCGGGGAGGCGAGTTGTCGAACGAACCCGGGTTCGTGGGGCTGGCCGAGGTGATCCGTCAGATCAGGGGCGAGCTGGCGGCGGCCCGCCTTGAGAGCCAGGGCCAGGACCTGAGCTTCGCCGTGGAGAACGTGAGCCTCACCTTCACCGTCCAGGTCCACCGCTCCGGAACGGGGCGCGGTGGGATCCGGATCGGCGTGGTGACGGCCGAACTCAGCGGCAGCGTCGACCGGCAGGCCACCCATCAGATCCAGGTCGACCTGACACCGGAGCTCGCGAGCGGGGGGCGGGTGAACGTGAGCCGGGACTAGGCCCAGGGCCCCTCCGTCAGGCCCCACTCCGCGTCCGGCAGCTGCGCACCGAACCCCCGGTACTCCCGCGCCCACCGATCGCGCCAGGCCGCGTTCCACGCGCCTGCCTCCCCGGGCGAGGGAACCCGTGCGCCCTCGGGGGGAAGGAGGAGGGACCACAAGGGCCGGATCAGGGCGCCGCGTGCCGCCTTGGCGCGGGAGCCCATGCCGAAGTGCACGGCCCTGTAGCCGTGTTCGACGGCGTAGGCGATGGGCTCGTAGAAGAGGAGGTTGAAGTACGTGCCGTCGTCGCCGGGCAGCCGCTCGTAGTCGAACCCGACGTTCCGCGCGTACAGGACCCCTTCCCACGCGAAGTACAGGGCGTAGCCGAGGAGGCCGCCGTCCGGCCCCCGGCAGAGGAAGACGCGGCTCTCGTCGTCGAGCACGCGGGTGTACTGGTCGAGGAGGTCCGTCATCCGGGCCGCGGTGCTCCGGTGGCCGTACTTGCGCTGGACGTTCGCCAGCAGTTGCCCCAGTGCCTCGGGGCAGTCGCCGAGCCGGGTCACCTCCACCCTTCTGCCCTGCGCGCGGAAGGCCGCGATCTCGCGCCGGACCGCGTGGCGCCGCTTCGAGGACAGCTGCCGTACGTAGTCCTCGAACGTCGCGAAGTCCACCGGCAGCCAGGTGTCGACGCCGAACGGCGAGAGGAGCAGCGGGGCCCGCTCGCCGTCGGGCGCCTCCTCCCGTGCCGAGGAGGCGGACACGATCCTCGCGGCGTCCGAGGTCAGATAGAGCAGGGCGGCGCTGCGGGCGCCCCGGTCGGCGGCGCGTTGGCGGAAGCCGCGCAGGAGCCGCCGCGTCGCCTCGCGCTGCGCGCGCTCGTCGAGGGCGGGGTCGAGGAGCGGGTCGGTCACGTATCCGCTGCGGGTGCCGCCGAGCATGCCCGGGTACCAGAGGGCCCGGTCCACCCCGGCCAGGGCGGGCAGGCCGCCGTACTGGTCCTGGTAGTCGTAGGCGTCGAGCTCGCCGTCCGGCCAGGCGCACTCGTAGGCCGGGAGCGCCGCCACCAGGCGCCCCTGGGCCCGGCAGGTGACGTACGCGGCCCCGTCCTGGTGGCACCGCTCGGCGTACGCGAGGTAGGGGCGGCTGACGTACAGGCTCCGGCCTCGGCCGAGCCGCGCCCACTCGGCGGCGTCGCACGCCTCGACCGACGGCAGGACGCCCGTGCCGGGATCCAGCGCGGGAGTCGGGGCAGGCGGCGACGGGGCAGGCGGTACCGGCCCCCTCCCGGGATCCGTGCGCAGGTGGTCCGTCATGGGTGTCCCCCGCCCTTTCCACGCCGTGCTTCGAGGCGCCGCACCAGGAAGGCCAGCGGCACCGTCACCAGCAGATAGCAGCAGCCGGCCGCGATGATCGGCGTGCTGTTGCTCTGCGTTCCCGCCGCGTCCTGGCCGAACTTCGCCAGATCGCGCTGGTCCAGGCTCACCCCCAGGAACAGCACCAGGGACGAGTCCTTGAACGCCGCCACCAGTTCGTTGGTGAGGGGCGGCACCATCGTGCGCAGCGCCTGCGGCAGGACCACCGCGGTCATCGCCTGCCGGTCGGACATCCCCAGGGAGAGCGCCGCCTCGACCTGGCTGCGGGGCACCGCGGCGATCCCGGCCCGGAACGTCTCCGCCAGGTACGCGCTCGACACCAGGCCGAGCGCGAGGCCCGCCTGCCCGATCACACCGCCCGGCACGACGAACCCGGGGAACGCCAACGGCAGCCCCACCCCGATGAAGGCGAACACCAGCAGCGCGGGCAGACCGCGGAAGACCTCGACGTACACGGCGGCGAGCCAGCGGTACGGCGCCGCCCTGGAGGTCCGCAGCAGCGCGACGCCGAGGCCCAGCGCGAATCCGATCCCGTACCCCGTCACCGTGTAGAGCACGGTGTTGCGCAGCCCGACGACGACGAGGTCCGGGAACATCGCCCTGGCGATGTGCGGCTCCGCGAAGTTGCGTTGCAGGCCGGACCAGTCGGCCGCGAGCACGACGGCGAAGACCGCGACGGCGAGCGCGAGGTACTGCGCGGCGAGGAGCAGTCCGCGCCGCCGCCGGACGGGAAGGCCGGCCGCCACCGCTTTCGAGGCCGTCATCCGGCCTCCGGGGAGGCGGCCCGGACCGGGGGGACACCGATCCACTTCCGGTACAGGCGCTCGTACGTGCCGTCGCGCCGGGCCGTGGCGATCACCTCGTCGACCAGCCGCCGCAGCCCGGGGTGCTCCCCCTGGCGGACGGCGAACGCGTAGTCCTGCTCGGCGTCGACGGTCAGGGCCGTGGTGAAGGCGGTGGCGTGCCGGGGGTCCTGCAGCCAGGTGGACACCGCGGGGCAGTCCTGGACGAGGACCTCCACCTGCCCGGAGCGCAGGGCGTCGAGCTGCCCGTCGACCGTGGCGTACGAGCGCGGGTCGATGCCCGCGGCGAGGGTGTGATCGGCCCCGGTCGTCCCGGACTGCACGCCGACGCGCAGCCGCCGGTGGCGTACGTCGGCCAGGGAGTCCACCCGGGTGCCGCGGCGGACCACCACGCACAGCACGGCGCGGAAGTACGGCGCCGAGAAGTCGACGTAGCGCTCGCGGTCCCCGGTGACCGCCAGGGCCGCCGCGACGATGTCGCACCGCTCGGCGTTGAGCACCGTCCCGGTCTTGAGCACCTCGAAGGGGAAGTCGACGACGCGCTGCCGCACCCCGAGCCGCTTCGCCACCAGGCCCGTCATGTCGATGTCGAAGCCGACGACGCGCCGGTCCTTCTCGTACTCGAACGGAGGGTAGGGCAGATTGGTGCAGGTGGTGAGCCGACCGGCGGCGACCAGCGGGACCCCGGCCACGACCTCGCCGCGCGCGCTGCCGCACCCCGCCACCAGGACGCCCGCGCACAGCAGCGTCGACAGGCGCCTCAGCACGGGTCCTCCGCCAGCGGATCGCCGCCGATGCCGTGCCACGGGAACCACAGGCGGGCGCTTCCCGGTGCGATCCCGGACAGGGCCGCGAGACCCGACACCGCCTCGGCGACGGCCGCGGCGGAGGGCGGCTCGTGCCCGAACCGCCGCACGAACAGCGCGCGTTGACGGGCGTCGAGGGACTCCTCCACCGCGGTGAGGACCAGAGAACCGAACGACACGCCGCGTCGACGGCAGCTGTCGGCGAGCGCGTACGACATGACCCGGTCCGCGGCCTTCGCCGCCGACACCAGGGTGTCGGTGCGCGACGGGAAGTCCCCGAGCGAGCTGTCGACGCGGACGACGCCGCTGCCCGGCGAGAGCCGCGCCACCAGCTGGTCCAGGAGGCGTCCGCGCGCGAGGGAGTTCACCCAGAGCACGCGCTCGGCCGCACTCTTGTCGGTGTGCAGCGGGGCCGGGGTGTACGCGCCGATCGCGTCCACCACGAGGTCCACGCGCTCGGGTCCCACGGCCCGCAGGGCGGCGGGCCAGCCCTCCTCGTCGGTCACGTCCAGGGGGACGAGGGCGGCGCCGGGAGCGGGCGCGGCGCGTCGGCGCGACCCGGCGCGGGCCGTGGCGACCACCTCGTCCCCGAGGGCCGAGAACCGCGCGCACAGCGCCGCGCCGAGCACTCCCGTTCCCCCCAGGACCAGGACCGTCCGCCTCACGGGGCCGACTGCATGCTCTCGGCCCGCATGACGCTCGTGATCCGGCGCAGCCCGGCCAGCCACAGGTCGTAGATCTCGGCGGCGGGCAGCTCGACCGTGCTCATCACCGAGGGGATGTCCTCGCGCCACAGCCGCCAGGGCTTGGGCTCGATGGTGACGCGGTACTTGTCGGGGTCGCGGTAGATGGAGGTTCCCGGGTAGGGCGTGCAGATGAAGTAGTCCACCAGGTCCGTCAGGCCCGCGTCGAGCAGCCCCACCATGTCGTCGAGGGTCGCGTCGGCGGACCGGCGCGACTCCCCCGGGGCCCCCACCATCCAGTAGGTCAGGACGGCGAGGTCGTGCTCCTTGGCCCGTTCGCAGGCGGCGTGCAGCTGGTCCGCCGTGATGCGCTTCTGAAGGTTCTGGATGACCTCGGAGTCGGTGCTCTCCGCGCCGATGTTGATGAGGCGGCAGCCCGCGTCCGGCATCTTCGCGAGGAGCTTGCGATCGGAGTCGCGCACCAGCAGATTGGCTCTGGTCTGGCAGAACCACGGGATGCCCACCTCGCCGAGCAGGTCGATCACGGCCGAGCAGTGGTCGTGGTTGAGGGTGAAGACCTCGTCCCCCACGAAGAGCACGGCCGGGTCGAAGCGCTCCTTCATCCTGGTGAGTTCCCGGCGCAGCCGCTCGGTGTCCTGGAGATAGGGCTTCATGCCGATCCACAGCGTGTCGGCGCAGAACGAACAGCGGTAGGGGCAGCCGAGGGTGGCGTAGATCCGGGCGTAGTGCAGGGGGTATCCGCGGGGCAGGACGTCGTAGTCGGCCTCCATCGTCCAGTAGTCCTGGAACAGCTCGCGCCGCTCCGCGGTCCGCTCGCCCGGGCCCGGCGCGAGCAGCCCGGGGTAGCCGTTGCCCGGGCGGCGCCCGGCGGACAGCTCGGACAGCAGCTGGGCGAGCGGTGCCTCGCCGCGCCCCACCACGACGTAGTCGAAGCCGTCGCGGAGGCTCTCCTGCGGCAGTTCGCTGACGTGCGGCCCGCCCACGACGACCGTGGTGCGGGGGGCGAGGCGCTTGATCCGGCGGGCGAGCGCCACGGCCAGCTGGTAGTTGGCCGTGTAGGGGGACATCGCCACCAGGGCGGGCGCCGTGGCCCGCACCTGCCGGGCGAGACCGTCGACGTCGATGTTCCGCTCCGGCCCGGTGTACGAGGCGAAGTCGACGAGCCGGGGCGTCCAGTCGAGGCGTCGGGCGACCGCGGAGAGGCGGGTCACCCACAGCGGGAGCTCCGGAATGGTGTACGCCTCGCCCTGCGGGAAGTCGCGGTCGAATATCCGGCCCATCACCCGCCAGTATTCGGCGTAGTACGCGTTCTCCTCCGGAGACGGTTCAGGCTTGGTAATCAGCGGGAGCTGTAGGAAGGATATCGACCGCGACGACATTGTTCGGCTTCTCCTCCTGGTAGACCTTGTAGGTCATGCAGCCGCCCTGGCACTTCTGCTTGAGGTGCATCTCGCAGGTCACGCATTCGGGGAAGGAGGGGCGCTGCTTCAGCTTGGTGTCCTGGGCCCGGTGCGCCTCGATCACGGTGGCGAGTTCGGCGCCGGAATGGGGCCGCGGTGCGGTGAAGACGGGCATCGCGGTGCAGTAGCTGACCCGGCCGTCCACGTGGAAGTAGGCGAACGGCTTGCAGCGGCGCACGAGGGCGAACTTCTCGGCGTAGCGCTGGAGGAAGTCCGGCTCGAAGATGCACAGCGGGACCGGCAGGTCGGGTGAGGTCTGCACCCCGCGCTCCTCGGCGTGCAGGAGCATGCGCTGGACGGCGGGGCCCAGCTCCCGCATCGCGTGCAGGCCGAGGAACGGCGTTCCGCCGGACGTCGGGGTGGAGAAGATCCAGGTGAAGGAGGCGCCGTACTCCGCGGCCAGGTCGACGAGTTCGGTGAAGGGGAAGTCGGGCCCGTCGATCACGCCGATGACCGAGGTCTCGCAGGTCTCCGCCATGGCCGCCAGGTTCTCCCGCCAGCGTGGCCGGAGCCAGGCGTACCTCTCGAAGAGGAGCTCGTCGTAGTGGAAGCTCATGCGGGTGACCGCGGGGCTGGCGAGCAGCACGTCCCGGCGCTTGGCGTTGAACCCGCCGTTGGTGTAGACGGTGGTCGACCACCCGCGGCGCTCGATCTCCCCGATGTATCCGGGCAGGTCGGGGACGATGGTGGGCTCGCCGCCCACGAGGTACACCTCGGGGAAGTCGGAGACGTCCTGGAGCATGTCCAGGACCTCGCTGAACAGCGTGAGCGGCATCGTGTGGTGCTCGGTCTTCTGATCGCGCGCGTAGCAGTACGTGCAGATGTCGGTGTTGCACAGCGACGTGATCGACACGTACGCGCCCTTGTAGGTGTGCACGCGCGCCTGCTGGCGCGGTGTCCGGGCGTTCCAGCCATGAGATGTGAACCGGTAGTCCGCTACCTGAGACGTCATTCTCGTTCCCCTCGGCGGCCGGACGCTCTAGCGCGTGGCCGTCCACTCTGTGAGGCGCTCCGTCGCGGGACCGGGCCAGTGCAGGCCGCGGTCGAGCTTGGCTTGTTCGGCGATCTCGAACGCTCCGAAGAAGTCCTCGCAGGTGCCGATGACCACCCGCATGTCGAAGGGGCGGCAGGAGAAGACGTCCAGGAAGAACTGTCCCAACCGCGGATAGGTGTGGATGGCCGCGTGGGATTCCTGGAGAATCACCACGCTGGAGTATCCGTAGTGCGCCTGGTCCCCTTGTTCGGACGCGGTGAGCGGCCCGTCGAGTATGCGCATGCCGATACGCGTGACGAGCTCCCGCAGGAAATGGCCCACCGTCTGCGGATCGTCGAGCTGATCGGGCCACGCGACCTGCCGCACGCGCAGCATGACGTGTGACCCGTAAACCGAGCCGAACTCCGTTTCTGGCATACCCAGCACGGTACTGACGCCTTCGGCCCCGGCCATCCGTAGGATTACCGATCCTCGGCCCCCGCCGCACGCGGGGCTACCGATCCTCGTCCCCGGCCTCACACGGGCTCGTGGACGCGGTCCGCGTGCCGGGTCACCAGCACGACGAGCACGCCCGCCGCCAGGAAGAACGCGCCGAACGAGAGCCACCCGGCGTACTCGCCCCCGACCAGGACGGCCCCCATCACCACCGGCGCCAGGGCCTGCATCAGCTGGGTGGAGAAGCTCCAGACGCCCAAGTACACGCCGTGGTGGCCCTCTTCCGACAGCGCGAAGGACAGGCCCCAGCTCGACGCGGCGGAGTACAGCTCGCCGAAGGTGATCAGGACGACGCCCAGGACGATGACGAGGGTCGCGGCGACCGGTCCCGCGTCGGCGGACACCGGCATGATCAGACAGCCGCCGAAGAGGACGACGCCCGCGTACAGGCCGGCGCGCGCGGCCCCCTTCAGCGTGTCCGTGCGACGGCTGACGGCCACCTGGAGCGCGACCACCAGGAGGGTGCTGAGCAGCAGGACGAGGGAGAGCGTCCACGAGGGCGCCGCGGTGCGCGTGACGATCCACAGCGGCAGCCCGACCGTGAAGAACTCCGAGCACACCGACAGCAGTCCGATCAGCAGCGCCAGCGTGAGGTAGGAGCGGTCGCGCAGGACGCCGGCGAGGCCCGTCAGCGATCCGGCCGCGTCCGTGGCCACTTGGGACGGTCCGGCCCGCAGGCGCGTCAGGAGCAGCACCACCAGGACGAAGGCCAGGGCGTTCCCCACGACCAGCGCCTCGATGGCCGTGCGGGAGTCCAGCGCGAGCGCGACGCCCGCGGCCAGACTGCCCACGGCCCAGCCGACGTTCGTCACGGACCTGCTGTAGGCGATGAACGAGATCCGCTCGTCCTTCTCGGCGAGCACCGTGATGTACGCGGGCTGCACCGCGCGCCCCGTGTTCTCCGCGAGGCCGATGCCGCAGGCGACGAGCAGGAAGCCGGCGTAGCCGTCCACCAGCAGATAGGACAGGAACAACGGAATCCGCACGGCGTAGGAGACCAGCAGGACCCGTCGGTAGCCGTAGCGGTCGCCGAGGAGCCCGCTGGGAACCGCCGTCGCGACGCCGAGCAGCGCGGCCAGGGTCAGGCCGCTGCCCACCTGCGCCGCCCCCAGACCGACGACGCGGATGAAGAAGATCGCGCTGCCCGCGATGAAGAGGCTGTTGCCCGCGGATTCGACGAGGGTGATCAGCGCGTAGGTCCGCAGGGCGGGGCGTGGGGGAAGCAGCCGGGGAAGACGGCTCATGCGTCCACCGCGCGCGTGCCGGGCTCGGGGGCGGCCTGGTGGGTCTGGTGGTAGCGCAGGGCCGCCTCGGAGCGGTTGCGGGCGCCGAGCCGCTCCAGGATGTGCGCGACGTGCGAGTTCGCCGTGCGGGTGCTGATCGTCAGCTCTTCGGCGATCTCCCGGTCGGTCCGGCCGTGGGCGATCAGGCGGAGCACCTCGGCCTGGCGCGGCGTGAGGTCCGCCGGGTGCGGGGCCGTCTCGCCCTGCCCGGGTGCGGCGTGCTCGGCGACGTTCGCGATCCGCCGGCACAGGGGCTCCGCGCCCATCTTGGCGGCGAGTCCGTGCGCGGCCTCCAGGAGCCGGTGTGCCCTGCGGTGCTCCGCGTGCTGGGTGAGGAGCGCCCGGCCCTGCCCGAGCAGCGCCGGGGCGAGGCGGGCCCGGGCGCCCGTGCGGCGGAAGACCTCGCAGGCGCGCGACCAGTGCTCCGCGCGGTGCACGCCCCGGTGCCGCTCGGCCTGGGCGCGGGCCACCTCGATGACGCCGTCGGTCAGTTCCACCTCCGCGGCCACGGAGGTCCGGGCCCGGGCGTAGGTCTCCTCGGCGACGTCGAGCAGCCGCGGCACGCCGTGCCCGCAGCCGCCCTCGCCGTCGGCGCGGTCGCCGTGCGCCTCGATGACCGCCGCGAGCGCGTGCACGAGGAACAGGCCGCCGCCGAGCGACGGCAGGGGGTGCGCGGCCAGTTCGAGCACGCGGTCCGAGAGCTCCTCCAGGGCCTGCTGGTGGCCGAGGGCCGAGGCGACGGGGACGAGCAGGCTCAGGAAGTAGGTCTCGTGCACCAGGTTGTCGACCGGCAGCAGCCGCTGGAGCTCGGGCACGCGCTCCCTGGCCACGGGGTGCCCCCGGTGGGCGGCGAGGAAGCAGGAGACCAGGTGTTCCTCGGTCTCCAGGATCGACTTGGGGTTGCTGGGCAGCCGGTCCAGGGTGAGCCCGGCGGCCTCGCCCCAGCCGCCCGCTTCGATCAGGTCCTCGACTAGCGCGAGGCGCAGCATCGTTCCGCCGGAGTAGGCCTGGCCGTGCCGGTCGGCGAAGCGGAGCCCTTCCCAGCGGATCCTGATGGAGTCGGCCAGGCGCCCGCTCACCAGGTACGCGGCCCGCGCCTCCACGAAGTAGGTGCGCAGCGCCACGTCGGCGCAGTCGATGCGGAAGGCCGCGTCCCGCGCGTTCCTGGCGTACTTGATGGACGTCTCCAGCTCGCGGACGCAGCTCGTCGCCTCCGCGAGGTTCATGTCCACGATGGCCTGCAGATGGGGGTCCTCGGAGCGCGCGGCGATGGTGCGGGCGCGCGAGAGGAGACCCATCCCGTCGGCCGCGCAGCCGGTCGTGACGCGGGAGAGGCCGCAGGAGCACAGCACCCGGGCCCAGGTCCGGGGGCTGTCGGACGCGGCGAGTTCGCTCAGGGCGCGCTCGTAGCACTCCCGGCACTCCTGCCCCGAGTCCTGGCCGTTGCTGCCTTCCAGATAGCGGCCGAGGTGTTCGTACAGGAGCGCCCGCGAGGGTGCGCCGGGCCGGCCCGCGGCGATCTCCCCCAGGGCCTGGTGGACCAAGGTGCGGGCCTTGACGACGTCGCCCGACGAGAAGGCGGACTCCGCGGCGCGCCGGAGCACCTCGGCGCGGCAGGTGCTCGGCACCGGCCATTCCCGCAGGTGGCCGGAGAGGTTCAGGGCCCGTTCGTACAGGCGCAGCGCGTCCGCCGGGGAGGAGACGTCGATCAGCAGGGCGGCGTGGACGGCGGTCCGCAGGGCGGTGGCCTTCTCGCCCGCCGCGTACCAGTGGTTGGCGATGCGCAGGGCGAACAGATGGCCGGTGTCGTCGGCGAGCGCCGACCTCGTCGTGAGGGTCTCGGCCACGCGCCGGTGCAGCCGCGCGAGGTCGCCGGGCAGCAGTTCGTCGAGGAGCGCCTCGCTGATCAGGGAGTGCCGGAACCGGTAGCCGCCGTCGCGCGAGGCGAGGAGTTTCGCGGCGACCGCCTCGCGCAGGGCGGGCCCGAGCGCCCCGCCCTCCCACAGCGCGGCGAGCATGCCCTCGGAGGCGGGATGGCCGACGACCGCGAGGAGTTCCAGCAGGGTGCGCGCTCGGGCGGAGACCCGGGAGGTGCGGGCGAGCAGCAGGTCCTTGAGGGTGTTGGGCAGGACCTCGCCGGTGCTCCACGCGTCCTGGAGGAACTCGCAGTACAGGGGGTTGCCGCCGGAGCGCCGGTGGATCTCCCGGGCCACGTCGTCGGCCACCTCGCCACCGCCGCGGGAGGCGAGGAGCAGCCGGATGTCGTCGGCCTCGAGGGATTCCAGTTCGATGATTTCCGCGCCGGCGCGAACGAGTTCGGCGACGAGGTGGAGGTGCGTCGGCTGCGGGGACGGCTCGTCGGTGCGGTCCGTGAGCACCAGCAGGACGCGCGCCCGCTGGAGGTTGTGGTGCAGGAACTGGATCAGTTCCCGGGTGGCCGCGTCGGCCCAGTGGATGTCCTCGATCGCGAGGACGACGGGGGCGTCGTGGCTGATCCGGGCCAGTGTGCTGAGCACCTGTTCGGCGATCTGCGCCGCGGAGGGGCGGGAGGCGGCCGGTGCCGGGGCACCGAGGGAGGACAGCGCCTCGGTCAGCGTCCGCAGGTCCTGCGCGATCCTGGCGCGTCGGTGGGCCGTTCCGGACCGGACGACCGGGTGCCGCAGCGCTTGGATGAGGGGCGCGAAAGGGCCGCCGAAGAGCCGTAGCGAGAGGCAGTCGCCCTGGAGCAGGATCCCCTCGCGCCGCTCCGCGATGTCGAGGAACTCCCCGAGTAATCGGCTCTTGCCTATTCCGGCTTCGCCCCGTATCAGCAGGAATCGGGGGCGGTCGGCGTCCAGATGTTCATAGTGGTGGACGAGGCTTTTCAGGCAGGCGTCCCGGCCGATCATTACGGAGCTCTTCCTGCGCATGTGGTCCCTCCGACCATGCGTCTGCGTCACGGACCAATCCGGACCTTCGGTGGGTGAGCGCTCTGCCGGCCGGTCGCGTCGGTCGGAACGTCCCGTCGGCGGTGGCCGCCGACGCGTTGTCAACCGCCGGGGCGGGGAGCGACGCGGTAGAGGAGCCCACTGGATTCCCAGCTTCTGAGCTGGAGGTAGTCGCGCATGATCTGCTGCTGGGAGTCATGCAGGAGGTACACATGCCCGGGGGAGGAAAGGATGTCGACGGTGCGGCGCACGTCGGCGCCCTCGCTGATCTTGCTCAGGATGCCCCAGTACGAGGGCAGCCGGTGCAGCAACGACAGGCCCTCGGCGCTCTCCACGTACCCGGACCGGTCGGCGATGAGGGAGATCATCGACACCTGTTTCCTCAGTTCGTACGGCAGCGGGATCCGCCGCGCGAACTCCTCGGGGGTCGCGTAGCACTCGGCCGTCAGCGTGGCGTGGTTGTCGCCCGTCGCGGCGGTCACCGCTTCCGGCAGGATGCTGCCGACCGGCCGCGCCGCGGTCTCGATGAGGACGGGACCGGCCGCCGTGACCATGATCTCCGTGTGTGCGGGGCCCCACTTGAGGCCCAGCGCGTCCAGCACGTCGCGTACGTAGGCGACGATCGCCTCCTGTCGCTCGCCGGAGCGCGGGAGCAGGTCCTCCCGGTCGGAGACCACCGCCGCGCCCTCGACCTCCTTGGTCTCGTCGGTCCAGATCTCGGCGACGTAGTGGCCGCCGTCCGCGCTGACGGTGTTGACGTAGTACTGCTCGCCCTTGAGGTACTCCTGTACGAGCAGCTGGCGGTTGACGCTGCCGACGCGGTTCACCGTGCCCAGGATCTTCGCCGCGGCGGCGCTGACGGCCGCGCTGTCGTGGCAGAAGTGCACGTTCTCGGTGCCCGCGCTGTCGACGGGCTTGACCACGACGGGCCACTGGTCCTGCTCCACGGCCCAGGCGGCGGCCTCGGCCGGGTCGGACGCCCGGTGGTCGACCGCGGCGCGCAGCCCGGCTCGGCGCAGGGCCTCGGCCATGCGGCCCTTGTCGCGGCGATCACGGCTCTGGGCCGTGCCGTTCGTGGCCAGGCCCAGCCGCTCGCTGAGCGCGTCCGCCAGCTCCACGCCGTTCTCCGTACCGGCGATCACGAACTCCACGTTCCGCGCTGCCAGCCAGGCCGCTGTCTCCGCGACCGCGCCGGTGTGGGCGAAGAGCTCCCGATAGCTGGACGGTTCGAAATCCCGCCGGAAGAACTCCGGGATCTCGGGGGTGCTCTGCACATGCACGCACTCGACGCCGAATTCCCGGAAGGCGGCTGGCAGATAGCGCCCGGTGGAATGGGCGTCCACAAGGGCGCCGACGCGCTGGCTCATGACGTACCCGATCTTCTCGGCCCCGGACAGGGTCGCGGTCCCGGGGCGGCCGGAACCCGCGGGGACCTCGGTACCGGTGACGGAGCCGGTGCCGCACGGACAAGGCCCCGCGCTCGGCGGACTGGGCTCAGTACTTCACGATGGGATTGTCCGTCTCGGACAGGAGTGCCGCCCACTGCTCCGCGCTGACCTCGATGGTCTCGGTCGGTGGGCCGGGCGAGAGGATCAGGCGCGCCTCGTGCTCGATGGCGCTGTCGATCAGCAGGGTGACCCGCGGTGGAAGGCCGAGGGGAACGGCGCAGCCGGGCTCGCAGCCCGTGACGGCCTTGAGCTCGTCCCCGGAGGCGATGGAGAACTTCTCCCCCAGGGCCGCCCGCGCCCTGGCGGTGTCGAGCCGCTGCCCTTCCACGGAGACGAACATCGTGTGGCGTCCGCTCTTGCCCCGCAGGAACAGCGACTTGGTCTCCGTACCGGTCAAGCGGAAGCGCTCCCTGACCTGCGCGGCGGTCTCGTAGTCCAGGACGGCCTCATGCACGTGGGGCGAGAAGTCGACTCCGGACCGGGCGAACACCTCCACGACGCGCTGCCGGACCTCGCCGGTGGTGGGCTGCTCATCGGCTGACTTCTGACCGTCCACCATGGGCCATTCATTCCTTTCGCACGACCTGATAGCTGATCAGATTACCCCGGAGCCCTGCCGTTCTCCAGTCCGTTCATGCTGAACACGTCTGGAGGAACAGCCCAGTTGGCCGCCGCACGCAGGGGCGTCGCGCCCTTCGCCTCAGCGGTCCGGCCGCCCCTGGCTCGCACGGTAGAGGACGTTCAGGTTGCGGAGGAACGCCTCCCGGTCGGCGGCGGGAATCCGCCCGAGCAGGTGCTCCTCCCCGTCCTGGACCGCGGCCCGGGCGGCGTCCCGCAGGCGGCGCCCCTCGGGGGTGAGGGTGAGCAGACGCACCCGGCGGTCCTTGGGGTCGGGCCGGCGGGTCAGCAGTTCGCGGGACTCCAGGTCGTCGAGCACGGCGATGATCCGCGTCTTGTCGGCGTGGATGGCCTCGGCCAGTGCGGCCTGGGTGCGCAGGGGTGTCTCGTCGAGGTGACAGAGGACCGCGTACGCCCACATCGTCAGGCCGTGCGCGTCGAGGACCGGCTGCTCGGCGGCCATGAGGGCGCGCCCCAGGGGGACGACCATGGCGGCGAGGTCGGGGCGGGGCGCGTCTCCGGGGGCGGCGTTCATGCCAGGGACGGTACCCGTTGACAAATAGTACGCCTACGCAGATCGTAGGCGCATGCTTATGAATATGGTGAGGTCCTCCTGGACGCCCGGGCCCGAGCACGGCCGGGGCGGCCCCGTCCTGGTCAGCGTCACGGACTTCCGGCTCGACCGGGCGCTGGACCTGCCCGGCGTCCACCGCGCGGGCCGACGGCTCGGGAAGGGCTGGCCGGAGCTGGAAGGGGCCTACGGAATGTGGCTCTGGGCGCGGCCCTTCGCGCGCCGCTGCGGCGCCGTGGCCGTCTGGCGGGACGAGGCCGCCCTCCACCGGTTCATCGCCTGGCGGCCGCACGTGGAGATCATGCGCGCGTACCGGGAGCGGGGCACCCTGACCTCCACCACCTGGCACGCGGACGCGTTCGACCCGGCGCGGACCTGGGCCCGTGCCCGCACCCGTCTCGCCTGAGGCTCACGGGCCGGGGACCGCCGCGGCTCACGCCGGGCGGTGGGGAGTTCGGCCGAGTCGTAGATGCGTCCCTGGTTCGAGGCCGTCCCCGTCCGTCCGGCGCGGCGCGAACGCGGCCCGCGCGCTGCGCAAGCCTCAGTTTCGGACAGCACCTTGATTTAGACATTGTCTCGGTTTGGTCACGAGGCCTGAGCGGCCTGAACGCCGGTGGACGAGGCGCCCGTACTCACGCCACGAAGGCACTCGACAGCTCAGCGTCCACGACCGGCCCGGCGCCGCGGCGCACCGGCCGACCGAACCTCAGGAGACCGCGATGCTCAAGAAGACCAAGCCCGCCCTGTTCCTCGCCTCCTTCGCCACCGTCGGGGCCCTCGCCCTGACCGCCTGCGGGGGCGGCGGCAGCGACGACGACGCCAAGAAGTCCTCGGGCAACGCCCCCGCCGCCAACGCCGACCGCGCCGAAGGCCAGACCGGCTCCGACTCCGGCTCCGGCTCCGGCTCCGGCTACGACCTCTCCCTGCGGTCGGGCACCGCCCGCGCGAACAACGCGCCCCAGCGGACCGGCGATTGGGCCAACCCGCCCGGCAAGCCCGCGGCGAAGCCCGTGCAGCGCAAGTGGGTCCAGCTCTCGGCGAGCCGCGCGGGCAAGCTCAACCCCGTGGTCGTCAACGGCTCCGGCTTCACCCTCTACCGCTTCGACAAGGACACCGCGCGGCCCTCCGTGTCGAACTGCTCCGGCGCCTGCGCCACCACCTGGCCCCCCGTCCTCGTGGACCCGGGCGGCAAGATCTTCGTGGACGGCGTGAAGACCTCGGACGTCGGCGTCATCAAGCGCGCCGACGGCACCCGCCAGGTGACGATCGGCGGCTGGCCGGTCTACCGCTTCAGCAAGGACCTCAAGCCCGGCGACACCAACGGCCAGGGAGTGGGCGGCACCTGGTTCGGCGTGACGCCGAACGGCCAGAAGGCCGGGCAGCCCGCCGGGGGCGGCGCGGGCCAGGGCGGCGGCCAGGGCCAGGCCGACCCGGCGAGCAGCGTGATCCTGTTCGACAACGTCAACTTCCAGGACCCGGCGCAGGGCGTGGCCGGACCGGGCTGCCAGAACGTGGCGCGCCCCAAGGTCGCCTCGTCCCTGTCCGCCGACGGCTCCCTGAAGCTGTGGTCGCGCCCCGGCTGCAAGGGCGAGTCCAAGGTGGTCTCCGGGGACGTCGCGGACCTGCGCAGGGTCAACTTCGACAACAAGGTGAGCTCGATCGCGTTCGGCTGACCGGGCAGGCCTCAGGCGGCCTCCCGCGCGTGCCCCGGCCGGGCGGCGGCCTCCCGCGCCCACCCCACGTGCCCGTCCGGCCGGATCAGCGCGGAGCCCACACCCTCCCAGTCGGCACGGTCCCCGACCGGCGGCCCCTGGTGGACGATCACGTCCGCCGAGGGGCCGTCGGTCCGTCCGGCGAAGTCGAGCAGCACGGGGCGGCCCGCGTGCAGCAGGTCGAAGAGGCGCACGTCCGGGCCGAGTCGGAGGTTCGGCGCACGGCGGCCGGTCAGCGGATGGTCACCGCCGCCGTCACCGGGCCCTGAACCGCCGTCGCGGATCCCGTACGCCTCCGTGTACGCGGTGTCGTACGCGACCCCGAGGCCCGAGAGGCCTTCGGCGAGGCGCCGGGAGAACGCGGGCACGGTGGCGACGGCCGAGCCGAGCACCTCGCGCAGGGCGCGGCCCTCGGCGGAGTAGGCGGTCATCAGGGCCGTCTGGGCGCGGGTGCTGGTGAGCAACTCGGCGCCGACGGGGTGCCGTTCGGCGTGGTAGGTGTCGAGCAGCGCGTCCGGGGCCGCGCCGCGCAGGACGGCGGCGAGCTTCCAGCCGAGGTTGGTGGCGTCCTGCACGCCGACGTTGAGGCCGACGCCGCCCGCCGGGAAGTGCATGTGGGCCGCGTCGCCCGCGAGCAGGACCCGGCCCTTGCGGTAGGCCGCCGCCTGGCGCGTCGCGTTGCCGTACCGGGAGAGCCAGCGTGGGTCGCGCATCCCGAAGTCGTCCCCGGCGATGCGCGCGACGGTGGCGCGCAACTCGTCGAAGGTGAACTCGCCCGGCGGGTCGGACCGCTGTCCCTCGGGGGTGTGGCCGACGAAGCGGTGGACGCGGTCGGGCAGACGGACGCACATGAGGCCGCCCCGGGGCGTGGCCACGCTCAGGACGGGCCGGGCGGACGGCCGGTCCAGGACGACGTCGCCGAGCCAGCCCCAGACCGTGGCGTCGGTGCCGGGGAAGGCGATGCCCGCGGCGGCGCGCACGGTGCTGCGGGTGCCGTCGCAGCCCACGACGTACGCGGCCTCGATGGCGTACGCGCCCTCGGGGGACTCGGCGTCGACGCGGACGCCGGACGCGTGCTCGGTCAGGCCGGTGAGGCGGTGGCCGCGCCGGACGGCGGCGCCCGCGGCCCGCGCGCGCTCTTCGAGGAGGGCTTCGGTGCGGGCCTGCGGCAGCGCGAGCGTGAAGGGGTACGGGGTGTCGAGGACGCCGAAGTCGAGGCGCTGGTCGAGCGACCCGTAGTGCCCGTCGGGGATGCGCAGACCCTCGGCGAGGAAGGGCTCGGCGGCGCCGCGGAAGGCCAGGACCTCCAGCGTGCGCGGGTGCACGGTGAGCGCCTTGGAGTGCGGGGACGGCTCGGGCCGCGCCTCCAGGACGGTCACCCGCACTCCGCCCAGGCGCAGTTCGGCGGCCAGCCACAGGCCGACCGGGCCTGCCCCGGCGATGACGACGTGGGGGTCGGGGTGGTGTGTGCGCACGGGCGCTCCTCTGCCGGTGGTCTCCAGGTGCGGGCGGCGGGCGTCGCCGACGGAGGCGTTCGGCACGCCCTGCCCTCACATTTGGTCAGTGACCAATTTCGATTGACCTCAGTAGACTAGGTCAGTGACCAAAAGGCAAGAGCCGCCCGTGCGGGCGGAGAGCAGCTACCGTGCGGGCCTGAGCCCCCGGGCCGTCGCCCGCGCCGCCCTCGGCATGCTGGCCGAGAAGGGCGCCGACGGCGTCTCCGTGCGCGGCACGGCCGAGCGCCTCGGGGTGCGGATGAACACCGTGCTGTGGCACGCCAAGACCAAGACCCGGCTCCTGGAGCTGATGGCCGACGCGATCGTCGACGAGGTCTCGCTCGACGGGCTCCCCACCGAGTGGCGGGAGCGCGTGCGCGAGCTGATGGCCCGCTTCCGTCGGGCGCTGCTCGCCCACCGGGACGGCGCCCGCATCGTCACCGGCACGTACGCGGCCGAGCCCGCGACGCTGCGGTTCGCCGAGACGCTGACCACGGCGCTGCTCGACGGCGGGCTGCCCGACCGCGAGGCCGCGTGGACGGCGTGGAACCTCCAGTACTTCGTCCTGGGCCTGACGCAGGAGGAGCAGTCCGTGCCGGACGCCGGGGACTCCCGTCTCACCGAGGCGCTGGCGGCGGGCGACTACCCGTCGCTCGGCCGCCTCGCGGCGCACATCGGCGACGCGTCGTTCGAGGGGCGGTTCGACCACGGGCTCGATCTGCTGCTCGGGCCCGGGCGGCGGTGAGCGCCCGGGCCCGCGCGGCCCGCGTCGCCCTCAGGCGCTGTCGGCGGCGGCCCGCAGGGCCGCCACGTCGATCTTCTGCATCTTCAGCATGGCCTCCATCGCCCGCTGGGCGCGGCCCGCGTCCGGGTCGGTCATCAGCTCTTCGAGAGCGGCGGGAACGACCTGCCAGGACAGGCCGTACTTGTCCGTCAGCCAGCCGCACTGGCTCTCCGCACCGCCGTCCGCGGTGAGCCGGGCCCAGTAGTGGTCGACCTCGTCCTGGTCCGCACAGCCGATCACGAAGGAGACGGCCTCGTCGAAGGTGAACTCGGGGCCGCCGTTGAGGGCCGTGAACGCCTGTCCGTCCAGCTCGAAGTCGACGGTCAGCACGGTGCCCGCCGGGCGCGGCCCGGCCTCTCCGTAGTACGACACGTTGTTGACCTTCGAGTTCGGGAAGACCGAGACGTAGAACTCCGCGGCCTCCAGGGCCTTCGTGTCGAACCACAGATTCGGGGTGATCTTGGGCATGGCACTCTCCTGTCGCCTGGTCGTCGGCGGCGGCCCGCGGGCCGCCGCCGCTCTCCCTGTGATGACCCTCGCCCGGGCCGGAACTCATCGCCACCGGGCGGGGCGGCGCGCCCCGAGCGCCGCTCAGCTCGTCAGGAGTGCGGTGAGGCGGTCCAGGAAGGGACGCTGGCCCGCGACGAGCCGGTCGTGGGCCTCGGGCAGGGACAGCCAGGCCACCCGGTCGAGCTCGGGGAACTCCTGGAGGCGGCCCGAGCGGGGCGGCCACTCCATCGTGAAGGTGCCCGGCACGACGGACGCCGGGTCCAGGTCGGCCGCGACGGCCCAGACGGTCACCGTCTTGCCGCCGGCCTGGCGCGCCTCGCCCAGCGGGAGGTAGGGGCCGGGCGGGGCCGGGAGCCCCAGTTCCTCCTCGAACTCGCGCACCGCGGCGGCCAGCGGCTCCTCGTCGTCGCCGTACTCCCCCTTCGGGATGGACCAGGCGGCGGCGTCGCGGCGCGCCCAGAACGGTCCGCCCATGTGGCCGACGAGCACCTCCGGGTCCGGACCGGGAGCACGGAAGAGCAGCAGTCCGGCGCTGCGGCGGGCGGTCATGACAGCGGGGCCGCCTCCGCCAGCGTGGCGGCTCCCGGCCCGTCGAGCTCGTCCAGCGCGGTTCGTCGCCCGGACACGGCCAGGAGCAGGGCGAGCGCGGGGCCCTTGGCCTCCGGGCCCGTGCCGATCGCGAGGTCGGTGTCCGTGGCCGTGAGCCGGACGCGGGTCGTCAGTTCCTTGGCCCCGCCGAAGGAGGCCGGTGTGCGGGTCTGGAGGCGCAGCGCCCTGACCACGGCCTGTCGCGGGTAGGAGCGGGTGAGGCCCACGGGACGGCGGATGTCCTCGCCGTGGACGACCTCCTCGACGAGCCTGCTGTCGAGGGGCGCCGGAGGCGTCGAGGTCCGCGCCGCCACCCGGCGCAGCCGCTCCAGCGTCTCCCCCGGTGTGGCGCCGCGCTCGCGCTCCACCCCGCGGGTGTTCTGACGGTCGAAGTCGAAGCGCGCCCGTACGAGACCGGCCACGAAGCCGAGGCGCGTCGTGCGGGCCGTGTCGACCAGGTGGGCGGCCACGTCGTGCACGCTCCAGCCCGCGCACAGGGACGGCGTGCTCCACCGCTCGTCGTCGAGGTGCGCGAGGTCGTCGATCAGTGCCGCGCGCTCCGCGTGCACCAGCGCCCAGACGTCGTCCTTCATGACAGTTCCTCCGCTCGATCACAGGTTCTGTCAGGGGGACTCGCGGCGCACCCGGAACTCATCGCTCACGCGTACGGCACGACCGCGACGGGGCAGGACACCCGGTGCACCGCCGAGTGCGCCGTGCGGCCCAGGCGCGGGCCCGTGGCGACGCGGCGGCCGATGACCAGGAGCGAGGCCCCCAGCGAGGCCTTCAGGAGGTGGTGGCCCGGGCGCCCGAACACCACCTCCGCCACGACCTCGACCTGCGGGAACGCGCGCCGCCACGGGGCGAGGAGGGTGCCGAGCCGGTCCCGTGCGTCCGCTTCCGCGCCGAGGAGGCCGGACAGGTCCGTCGGTTCGGCGGCGGACGGCGGCGTGCTGGTGGTGGGCCGCCGTACCGTCCAGGCGTGCACCGCGTGCAGGGGCGCGCCCCGGGCCTCGGCCGCGGCGAAGGCGTACGCGAACGCGGGGTCGCCGGGGTGCTCGACGTCGACGCCGAGCACGACCGGGCGGTACGGCGTGCCGCGCGAGGGCACCCCGGCGGCGTCGGGGACGTGCGCGTCCTCGGGCCGCTCCCCCGCGCGGACCAGGACCACGGGACGCTCGGCGCGAGCGGCGACGCCCCCCGCCACCGAGCCGACCAGGAAGCCCCCGAACCCGGTCGGGCCCGAGAGCCCACGGGAGCCGAGGACCAGGGACTCGGCCTGCGCGGACGCCGCGAGGAGCGCGGGCACCGCGGGTCCGCGGGGCTGCTGGGCGTGGATCTCCAGGGCCGGGTGGACGTACGCCAGCGTGATCGCGGCCCGGTCGAGGACCCCGCGGGCCCGGTCGGCGGGCCGCAGGACGCGGCGGTCCCGGGCCGGGAGCGCGGGCGGGACCCCGGCGTGCACCAGGCGCAGCGGGGCGCGGTGGCGCAGGGCCTCGCGGGCCGCCCAGTCCGCGGCGTCCATGCTGGCGTAGGAGCCGTCGATGCCCACGGTGACGACGTGGGGGACGGCGGTCCGGGCACTGCCGAAGGGAGTGGTGCGAGGAGTGCCGGAGGGGGACGGAGTGCGGTCGTGTTTCATGTCGTGCCCCAGCGGGGTGGAAGGGTGAACGGTCGGTGCGGGTCGGCGCGGGCGGTTCCGGGCGGGCCCGATCGGGTCGATCGGGCCCGTGGGACCGGGCGCGGCCCCCCGGCCGGGCGGGCCGGTCAGTAGGGCCACGACCAGTCCGCGACCTCCGGCAGGTCCGTGCCGTGCTCGCGGATCCAGGCGTGGTGGCGCGTCCGGGCGTCGGCCATGAGCTGGCGCAGGCCCGTGGCGCGCACGGACAGGTCGGCGACGCGGTCGATCACGTCCATGACCAGGCGGTACCGGTCGAGGTCGTTGCAGACGACCATGTCGAAGGGCGTGGTGGTCGAACCGGTCTCCTTGTAGCCGCGCACGTGCAGGTGGCCGTGGCCCGCGCGGCGGTAGGCGAGGCGGTGGATGAGCCACGGGTAGCCGTGGTAGGCGAAGATGACCGGCTTGTCGCGGGTGAAGAGCGCGTCGTACTCGAAGTCGGCCATGCCGTGCGGGTGTTCCTCGCGCGGCATGAGGCGGGCGATGTCGACGACGTTCACGACGCGGACCGCGAGGTCCGGCAGGTGTTCGCGGAGCAGGGCCGTGGCGGCGAGGACCTCCTGGGTGGGCACGTCGCCCGCGCAGGCGAGGACGACGTCCGGGTCGCGCAGGCCGTCGTCGGTGCCCGCCCACTCCCAGACGCCCGCGCCGCGCGCGCAGTGGGCGCGGGCCGCGTCCAGCGACAGCCAGTCGAAGCAGGGCTGTTTGCCCGCGACGATGACGTTCACGTAGTCCCTGCTGAGCAGGGCGTGTTCGGCGACGGACAGCAGCGTGTTGGCGTCCGGCGGCAGATAGACGCGCACGACCTCGGGACTCTTGTTGAGGACGTGGTCGACGAAGCCGGGGTCCTGGTGCGAGAAGCCGTTGTGGTCCTGGCGCCAGACGTGCGACGTGAGCAGGTAGTTGAGGGAGGGGACGGGGGCGCGCCACGGCAGGTCGCGTGCTGTCCTGAGCCATTTGATGTGCTGGTTGACCATGGAGTCGACGATGTGCACGAACGCCTCGTACGAGGAGAACAGGCCGTGCCGGCCGGTGAGGAGGTAGCCCTCCAGCCAGCCCTGGCAGAGGTGTTCGGACAGGACCTCCATGACGCGGCCGTCGGGGGCGAGGTGTTCGTCGGTCGGCAGCGTCTGCTCCTGCCAGGCCTTGCCGGTGACGGAGAAGAGCGCGCCCAGGCGGTTGGACTCGGTCTCGTCGGGCCCGACGACGCGGAAGTCACGGCGTTCGGCGGTGTCGGCGATGACCTTCGCGAGCAGCCCGCCGAGCACCCGGGTCGGCTCGTGCAGGGCGGTGCCGGGCTTGTCGACGGGGACGGCGAAGTCCTCCAGGGGGCGCAGGGGGAGGCTGCGGGTGAGCCGGCCGCCGTTGGCGTGCGGGCTCGCGCCGAGGCGCCGGGTGCCCTCGGGGACGCAGGCCAGGACCTGGGCGGTGGGGCGCCCTTCGGCGTCGAAGAGCTCCTCGGGCCGGTAGGAGCGCAGCCAGGCCTCCAGCTGCCGCAGGTGCTCGGGATTGTCGCGGACACCGGCGAGCGGCACCTGGTGGGAGCGCCAGGTGCCCTCGACGGGCTTGCCGTCGACCTCGGCCGGTCCGGTCCAGCCCTTGGGGGTGCGCAGCACGATCATGGGCCAGGCGGGCCGCTCGGTCGCGCCCTCCTCGCGGGCCGCCCGCTGGATGTGGGTGACGCGGTCGACGGCCCGGTCGAGGGCGGCGGCCAGGTCGCGGTGCACGGTGCTGGGGTCGTCGCCGCTGACGTGGATCGGCTCGTGGCCGTATCCGCGCAGGAGGGAGTCGAGTTCGGGCTCGGGGATGCGGGCCAGCACGGTCGGGTTGGCGATCTTGTAGCCGTTGAGGTGCAGGACGGGCAGGACCGCGCCGTCGTGCACCGGGTCGAGGAAGCGGCTGGAGTGCCAGGAGGTGGCGAGCGGCCCGGTCTCGGCCTCGCCGTCGCCGATGACGCAGGCCACCAGGAGGTGGGGGTTGTCGAAGGCGGCGCCGTAGGCGTGGGCGAGGGAGTAGCCGAGTTCGCCGCCCTCGTGGATGGAGCCGGGCGTCTCGGGGGCGACGTGGCTGGGCACGCCGCCGGGGAAGGAGAACTGCCGGAAGAGCCGTGCCATGCCGGTGGCGTCGCGCGTGACGTCGGGGTAGACGTCGCTGTAGCTGCCGTCCAGCCAGGAGTTGGCGAGCACGGCGGGTCCGCCGTGGCCGGGCCCCCAGACGCACAGCGCGTCCAGGCCGCGTTCGCGCACGATCCGGTTGAGGTGGGTGTGGACGAGGTTGAGCCCGGGCGAGGTGCCCCAGTGGCCCAGGAGGCGGGGCTTGATGTGCTCGGGCCTGAGCGGCTCGGTCAACAGCGGGTTGGCGAGCAGATAGATCTGGCCCGCCGCGAGGTAGTTGGCGGCGCGCCAGTGCGCGTCCAGGACGGAGAGCTGGTCCTTGGCCATGGGAAGCCTCGATTCCGTCGGAGTGTCCGGGGGCGGGGTGGCCGGGTTCCACGGCAGGTGCGGTTCAGGCCGGGTGAGTCACCCACGCCGGATGGCCTGCCCCGTGGCGGGGGCGTGCCCCACTTGGGGGCGGCCCGGTCGGGGGCGGCGGGGAGGGGGCGCGGGCGTGGGCCGGGCGGCCCCTTCGGGGCCCCGCGGTGGTGCGGCCCTCCCCCTCCCGAGAGGGCCGCGCCACCGGCACTCAGGCGTGCGGTCCGCGCTCAGGCATGCGGCACCACCGCCACCGGGCACGCCGCGTGGTGCAGCACCGCGTGGTTCACCGGGCCGAGCTGCATGCCGACCTGGCCCGTGCGGCGGCGGGCGCCGACGACGAGCAGATCGGCGCCCGCGGCCGCGTCGAGCAGCGCCGCGCGCGGGCTGCCCTCGACGACCCTGCGGTGCACGGGAACGGCGCTGTGGGTGCGGGCCAGGCCGCCGATGGCCTCCTCGACCCGGTGCTCGGCACGCTCCTGGTGGGTGTCGGCGGCGGCCGGGCGCGGCCGCTCCGGGGCCTCGTGCGCGGGGCAGCGCCAGGCGTGCACGACGTCGAGGGCGGCGCCGCGCCGCTGCGCGCAGCGGACGGCGTAGTCGAGCGCGGGCCGCGCGTCGGCGGCTTCGTCGACGCCGACGACGACCCGCCGGTGGGTCCCGTCGCGGTTGTCCTCCGCGCCGCGCACCACGGTGACCGGGCATTCGGCGCGGGCGGCCACGGCCAGGCCGACCGAGCCGAGCAGCAGGCCGGTGAGCCGGCCGCGGCCGCGGCTGCCGACGAGGATCCCGCTCGCCCGGCGGCTCTCGCGTATCAGCGCGGACGCCGGGTCCTCGTCGAGCGTCTGGCTCGTGACCTTGACCGAGGAGCTGCGGCAGTGGGCACGCTCGGCCGCGTCCGCGACGACGCGGTCGGCCTGTGCCCGCACCAAGGCGCGGTTGATGCCGAAGGACGGCTCGTGCCCCTCGTACCACTCCCAGCTCGACGCGTGCACGATCCGCAGCGGCACCGCCTGGCGGTCGGCCTCGTCGACCGCCCAGTCCAGCGCCCGCAGGCTCGACTCGGAGCCGTCGACGCCCACGATCAACGGATGCTCCACGGGCCATCGCCCCTCTCGTCTGGTCGCGAACTCATCGGAGAAGGCCGCGGCGAAGCCTCCCGGGAGCTGCTTCGGGGTGACGTCCGGGAGGATTTCAGGGCCTTCCCGCATGACGCTGACACCGCGACGACGCGCGCGCGAGTGGCGAACAGGCCTGTACGTGAAGGCCGAACGGCCCTGTGGCCGAGACCCGCCCGTCCGCGGGGCCGGGCCGCACGAGGCGTACGGCCGGGGTGACACGTGACCGCGGTGCCCGGTGTCCCGTTCGCCCTCCGGACCTCGCGGAGGGCCGTCCGACCCGCTGCCGAGGGACGGCCGTGACCGCTACGCTCGAAGACGCGCACCCCCTGCGTGGTGCGGAGGTTGACGCGATGCGCTCTCGGGTTCGGTGCTGGCGCTGGCGACGCGGTCCGCTGCGCCGCCGCTCGGACGTGGTCGAGGCGTGGACGGTGCTCGTGATGGGCCTCGTCCTGTTCCTGGGCGTTCCCGCGGCGGCGGCCGCGGCCGGGATCGCCGTGCACGCGCGGGCCGAGGAGACGGCCCGGACCGCCACGGCCACCCGGCACCGCGTGACCGCGACGCTCACCTCGGACGCGCCCCCGCCGGTCCCGGCCGTCGGCACGGTGCCCCTGTACGACGTCCCGGCGCGCTGGACCACCCCGGACGGCGCCGAGCACACCGGCCACGCGCGCGTGGCCGCGGGCAGTCGGCGCGGTGAGCACGCGGCGGTGTGGCTGGACCGTAACGGCCGGGTGGCCGGGGCCCCGCCGGACGCGGAGGACGTGGCCCTGCGCACGGCGAGCGCGGCCCTGGCCGCGGGCGCGGCCACCGCCCTGGCCGCGCTCCTGGCGCGGCACGCGGTGGGCCACGCCCTCGACCGGCGCCGCCTCGCCGCCTGGGAGCGGGAGTGGCGGCGCACGGGGCCCGAGTGGGGCGGCTGGACGGCCTGACCCGGGCTCAGCTCACGGCTGCGCACCGGGCCCCGCCCGCGACCCGGGCCGCCTCAGCCGCTCTCCTCCGACGTCAGGCGCTTGCGGATCCACTCCACGGCGTCGTCGTACCGCGGCGTCCAGCCCAGCTCCGCGCGGGCCCGTGCGCCCCGGACCCGGCTGTTGGAACCGAGGGCGTAGACGGCCGGTTCGTAGCCCCACTCCTCGATCGCCGCCTCGATGCCCCACGGCCGCGCGGCGCCGCAGCCCAGGACGTCGGCGATGGCCTGCGTCAGCTCGCCGAACGGGGCCTCGCCGTTCTCCACGAAGTAGAACGCTCCGGCGGGCGCCGACGCCAGGGCCAGCTCGTACAGGTCGGCGACGTCGTCGATGTGGACGTTCGACCAGATGTTGTGCCCCGGACCGATGTGCCGGGCCACGCCGCTGGCCTCCGCCTGGCGGGCGAGGCGGGGCAGTTGCACGCTGTCGCGCGACAGGCCGTAACCGTGGCCGTAGATCAGGGAGTTGCACAGCACCACGGACCGCACGCCGCGCTCGGCCGCGGCGAGGACGAACCGGTCGAGGTCGACGCGCGGCGCCTTGTCCGGCTCGGCCCGCCACGGGCCGCCCGGCTCGACGTCGGTCTCGGTGAAGACGCGCTGCGACACCGCGCCGCGCGCGTCGTCCGCGACGATGCTGGAACCGCTGGTGTGCAACAGGGGCTTGCCCGTGCCTGCGAGCGCGGCGACGAGGGCTTCGACGGCGGGCCTGTGGTCGCTGTCGGCCGCGTTGACCACGGCGTCGGCGGCGCGCGCGGCCGCGCCGAGGACCCTCGCGTCGTCGAGGTCGCCGAGGACCGGGGTGATGCCGCGCTCCCGCAGCGCCCGCGCCTTCTCCTCGGTGCGGGCGAGGCCGCTCACGTCGTGGCCCGTCCCCCTCAGCCGGTCGGCGAGCGAGCCGCCGATGTAGCCGGTGGCTCCGGTGACGAAGATGCGCATGGTCGACCTCCAGATAACGTGCGTACGCCGTGTGCGTTCAGGTGCGGCACCACGCGCACGCGACTGCCTGGCGCCGTTCCTCGCCCCCAGACCCGGCCGGGGGGCGAGGGCGAGCACGCCCACCTTGCCCAGGTGCAGATTGCGCTGGACCAGGCGGGCGGCCTCGGCCGTCTCGTGCAACGGGTACGTGGTGGTCAACGCGGGGCGCAGGCGCCCGAGGTCGAGCAGCCGGTGAACGGCGGCCTGTTCGTGCAAGTCGGCGCCGTGGCTGCCGATGATCCGCTTCAGCCGCCTCCACGGATGGCGGTTGTCGAACTCGTGCCGGTAGCCGGTGCTCGACCCGCAGGTGACGACCGTGCCGCCGCGCCGGGCCACGAACACCGAGACGCCGCACGTCGCCCGGCCCACGTGCTCGAAGACGATGTGCGGATCCTCGCCGACGGCGTCCCGGACGCACCGGCCGAGCCGTTGGCCCACCGCCGCCGGGTCGCCGGGCCCGCGCCCGGTCTCCGCCTTCGGTGAGGCGTTCTTCCTGCACCTGGACGAGATGGCGGCCGCGACCACCGCCGGGTGCACGGAGGCGCGCCGGTACGCGGCGGGTGAGATGCGGCGGCGCCGCAACCGCCTCATCGACCTGTTCACCGCCGACCCGCCGGTCTCCGCCGAGGCCGTCGCCGACCTCGCGCACACCGCCCAGTGGGTGGTCCCGCGCGAGCTGGCCGTGGTCGTCGTCCGGCACGCCCCGGGGGCCGAGTCGGCGCCGCCGATCGTGCCGCCCGAGTTCCTGGCGCGTTTCGACACCCGGCCGGGGGTGATCGTGGCGCCCGGTCCTGAGGGGCCCGCCCGCAGCGCGAGCGGCTCGCCGAGGTCTTCGGCAGCCATCTGCACGACCCCGCCGCCCAGTTCGGGATGCGGCCGGCGCTGCACGCGCTCAGCCTGCGGCCGCGCCGGGGGCGGTGAGGGCCGTCCGCGCCGCGCTCACCGCGTGCGGCCGAGTGCCGCGCACTGCTCCGGGGTGAGCCGCCCGGTCCGGGCCACGACGGTGTACGCGCCGTCCGGGGTGCGCCGCAGCTCCAGCGGGTCGGCGACGTCGGGGTGCTGCTCGGCGTCGTACAGGGCGGTCGTGACGCGCTCCGGCGACCAGCCGAGCGCCCCCGCCAACCGGCCGCCGTCCAGCGGTGCTCCGGCGTGGGCGAGGGCGGCGAGCACGGTCAGCGCGTCGGTGAACGCGGCCGCCGTGGAGGCCCCGGCCACGTCGTCGCTGAGGCCGGTGAAGAAGCGCCGCATGTGGTCGAGGCGGGCGCCCGCGGGGGTCGCGGCGTCGAGGATCTCCACCCCCGCCCGGGCGGTGTCGGCCATCATCGCGTGGGCACGGGCGCTCGCCAGCCAGGTCCGCAGCCACATGTCGTCGTCGATGACGTACCGCTCGCGCCGGCCCGTGGGCACGCGCTCGCGCCGCAGCAGGTCGAGCCGTTCGAGATAGCCGACGGCCTTGGACACCGAGGCGGGGCTCACCCGCAGCAGGGCCACGAGCTCGGCCGCGGTCAGCGTGCCCGAGTCGGTGGTGACGAGGCTGGCGAGCACCCGGGCCGCCATCCGCGGCACGCCGGTGCGCGCCATCGCCTCCGCGAACCGGACCACGAAGCCGCGCACGACCTCGGCGTCGCGGCCGTGTCCGACGTCGGGCGCCGCCGCCTCCGGGGCGCTCGCCGCGGATCTGCGGGCCCGGCGCGCGGTGGCGTGCTGGGCGTGCTCGGCGCGGTAGCGGCCGGGGCCGCCGTTGCGGGCGACCTCCCTGCTGACGGTCGACGTCGGCCTGCCGAGCCGCCGGGCGATCTCGGCATAGCCGAGTCCGTCGGCGAGCCCGGAGGCCACCTGTCGTCGGTCCTCGTGGGTCAGCCTGCCTCCAGGCACCGCGCCCGCCTTCCACTTGCCGGTCCTCACCACCGGCCCGCGTTCCGCGCGGGCGGCCCGGCCAGTATGCGTTGACCGTCAGCTCATTGCATCGGTCGGGCACGAGAATTGCGCTCACACCCATGCCAGTTGCAACGGTTCCCTTCAGATATCCATCCACTTGCCCGTACAAGCGCACTTTTGATTGATGCTCATGTAAACGCAACGTAGCTTTCGAGGTCCCCGAACTCCTCACCGCCGCGGTGGACCGATGCCGACCACCGGGGAAGCCGACGTCGTACGCGATGTCGACGGACTCCGCATGCGCTCCGGCACGACCGCAAGCGCTCCGGCACGACCGACGTGCCGCGCGAGGTGACCTTCCGCCCCTCGTACGAGGGACAGGGCGCATCCACGGGCCTCGGCCTGGGCAGCCATGTCGGCGGCTCCGTCCTCTCCCGGGAGGGGCCTCGACCAGCAGAAAGGGACTCCATGCGCCGACGCCTGACCGCAGCCCTCCTCGGAGGCCTGGCCCTGACCGGCATGTCCACCGCCGCCGCGGCGGCCGTCGGCCCCGCTCCCACGGCGCGGCACGCCCCGGCGAACCCCTCACCGCTGCTCCCCGCACCCGAGTCGCTGATCACCGAGGGCATCTCGATCGAGGGCCCCCTGATCAACAACCTCGGACTGCCGAAGCTCATCTGAGGACCCGCGGGGTGTACGACCCGTGCCCCCACGGCGACTTCGTGGGGGCACGGGCGTTCAGGTCCTATCGACCTGTCGTTCTATGGATTGATGGATCTGTCGATCTATCGACCTGTCAGGGCATCGTCCCGCCGGCGTTGTGGATCAGCTGCCGGAGGACCTTCACCGTGGTGACGTAGTCCGCGTCGTCGATGCCCTCGTGGAGAGCGGCGCGGATCGCGGGAGCGTTCTGTGCCAGGTCGACCCGGGCCCGCTCGCCCTCTTCGGTGAGCCACAGCCGGTCCTCGTCGTCCCGTCTCAGCCAGCCGCGCTCGACGAGCCCCGCGGACGCTTCCGCCAGGTCGTCCTCGGGCCGGATGTAGAGGCTCATGGCCTTCCGCAGCTCGGGCAGGGTCATCCCCCGGCCGTCGGACGAGATGTCGTTCACCGACAGGTTGCGCAGCAGCCAGAACTGCGGCTGGGTGTAGCCCTTTTCGAGCTGCCGGGCCCGGGTGAACGCGATCAGCGCCTCGTAGGCGACACCGGTCCAGTAGGCGGCGGGCTGTCCGGCGAGCTCGGCATCGGACATCTGCTGGGTCGTCATGAGGGGTTTCCTTTCAGGTACTTCGTGTACGCGGGACACGTCCGCGAGGGCAGCCCCCGGGCCGGTCGGCGGCCCGGGGGCGCCGAGCGCCTAGGCCGACCGGTACGAGCCCGACGTCAGCTCGGCCACCATGCCCGGCCTGGACGGCTTCCAGTCGAGGGCGGTGCGGGCGGCGGCACCACTGACGCTCTGGTCGAGGGCGAGGGCGTCCGCGAAGAGCGCGCCGAAGAACTCGGCGGCCTGCTCCACCGACAGCACGCGCGGGGCGGCGTCCACTCCGGCCGCACGCCCGGCGGCCTGTGCGACGTCACGGACCGCGACGGCCGACTCGCCGACGCCGTGCCACAAGGTGCCGGCCTCGGCCCGCTCGGCCGCGGCCACGAACAGCTCGGCCAGGTCGTCCACGTGGACGGTCGGCCAGCGCACGCCCTCCTCGCCGTAGTACTCGGGCACCCCCTCCTTGCGGGCCCGGTCGACCAGGAGGGCGGGGATGCCGCCGCCGCGGCCGTACACGATGGCGGGCCGGACGACGACCGCGCGCACGCCCTCGGCGGCCTCGGCCAGCACCCGCTGCTCGATCTGCGGGCGGTAGCCGACGAGGCCGACCGGGTTGGTCGGGGCCTCCTCCCCGACCTCCTGGGCGTCGCCGGTGGCACCGAGGACCCACACGCCACTGGTGTAGACGAGGGGACGGCCGGTACCGCGAAGCGGGGTGGCCAGAGCCTCGATGACGGCGGAGTCGACGTCCGCGTCACCGCTCGGGGGCGCCAGGTGGATCACGGCCTCGATGTCGGGGGTCACCGCGCCGGCGAGCGAGGCCGGGTCCGCGGTGTCGCCGACCAGCTGGGCGTGCCACGGTCTGCCCGACTCCGGCTCGGCGCTCCGGGTGAGCGCGACGACCTGGTGACCGGCGGCGACGAGGTGGTCGGTGACAGCGGAACCGATGTAGCCGGTGGCACCGGTGAGCAGAACCTTCATGACATTCCTATCGTGAGGAACGAGACGTCATGTCCCGTTCGTTGGTGTAGTGACTTACTGACGTGCTGGTTTCAGAACCGGGTGACGGTGAGTTCGACCCGGGTGCCCCAGCGGTCGAACTCCGCATAGGCGGGCTGCCACCGGTCCGCGTACGTGCGGTGCGCGGACGCGGGCAGCAGTTGCTCCAGAACGGCGGTGACGGTCCGCTCGGGGGCGCCGTCGAGGAGCCAGGGCAGGATCCGGGCCGCGTCGGCCCCGATCCGCTGGGCGTGGACGCGCCCGAACCGCTCCCACTGCTCCTGGTCCAGAACGGCCTGGACCAGGGGGAAGACGGCCTCCTCCTCATGGCGGAGATGTCCCCGCAGACCGGTGACCAGGGAGCCGGTGAGTTCACCGAACAGGTCGGGACCGGCATCCGGGTCGGTCTGCGCCTTGTCGATCGCCTCTAGCAGGCGGGCGAGCGCGGCGTGCTCGGCCTCGATCGCCTCAAGACGCACCAGGGAGAAGGGGTGACCGCGCAGGGCCTGACGCAGGGAGGGCCACAGCGCGTCGTCCTCGGCGGAGTGGTGGGCGTACAGGGCCGCCCGGAACAGCTCCCAGCCCGCGGTGCGCAGGACGTCCCGGGGGTCGGGGCCGGCGCGGGCCGCGACCCCGTCGAGTAAGCGCAGTTCCCTGCGCAAGGCGTTGTGCATCGCGTACGTCACGGTCATGTCGAGCGTGTCCGTCATGTCGGTGTGACTCCTGGTTCCGGTGGCCCGGTGAGCCCGTGTCAGGCAGTGGCGGCAGACCGGTCCCGACGGGAACAGGGCAGCGCTGAGCCGCGCCTGACGGAGCGGGGCACCATGGGAAGGGGACCGGGCGGGGCGACGAGCGGCCTGCCCGGGTGCCTCAAGACTCTCCCGAGAGCCGCGTCCGGATCAACGCGGACTTCGTACGTCGATCCATAACCCGACGGTTATCGGAGTACGGGACGCGGCGGCGCGTCAGAACCGCAGGGTGCCGAGCTCACGGACCGTGTCGGCGAGAGCGGCGATCAGCTCGCTCTCCGCCTCGGTCCGCCAGATCAGGGCGAAGGACAGCGGCGCCAGGTCGGTGATAGGAAGCCAGCGGACGTGCGGCATGCCCCAGTGCCGGGTGACGTGGCTGGGGAAGTTGTGGACGATCTCGCCCATGCCGACCCGGTTGATCAGTTCCTCCGCGTTGGTCACGGGGCGCCCGCGCTCGATCGACCGGCCCTGGGGCGTGCGGAAGGGCAGGTAGGTGCCCTCCCAGTACTCCGGCATGTCCGGGGCGACGGCGTGCCGGAAGTCGGCGAACATCTCCAGGTGCACCGACGTCCGCCCGGCGAGGTCGTGGTCGGCGGCCACCGCGAGGACACGGGGGTCCGTGCACAGGACCGGGCCGACGGTGAGGTCCGGCTCCTCCACGGGCAGCCAGGTGACGAGCACGTCCACGTCGTCGTCACGGAGCCGGCCGAACGGATCGACGTACGAGAGCTGGCGGATCTCCAGTTCCCACTGCGGGAACCGCGAGCGGAAGGCCCTCCAGTAGCGGTGCATGTCGACGATGTTGAACGGCATCATGCCGACGCGGAGCCTGCCGGTGACGCCGCTGGCGGTCATCCGGGCGCGCTCCAGTGACTCGTGCAGGCCCGCGTAGACCGGCTGGAGGTCGTCGCGCAGCTGGCGTCCGACGTTGGTCAGGCGGACCGTGCGGCTGGTGCGCACGAACAGCGGGGCACCGATGCGCCGCTCCTGTTTCCTGATGGCCTGGCTGACCCGCGCCTGGGAGACCAGGAGCCGCTCGGCGCTCCGCCCGAAGTGCAGCTCCTCGGCCACGACCAGAAAGATCTCAATGTCCCGCAGCTCCATCACGCCCCCGTGTTCTTCTCCGCCGACAGCGCTGAGGCCGCCGAGCCGCAGAAGTATATGTTGATCACTGTTTCGCGCACCGGGGCGACGTCCTGGCGAGCTTCCCGTTCGCCCGCGACGGCGCGTGCCTCAGAGCCAGAGGACCACCTCTCGGAGCCCCTCAGCCCTTCGGACCGATGCCCAACGACCGGACGAGGTGCGTCAGTTCCTCCTGGAACAGCTTCTCCGGGTTCGTGGTCTGGGTGCGCAGATGGCCGTAGATCTCCAGCGTGACCAGGCCGTGCAGGTGGCCCCACATGCGCAGCGCGAGGGCCACTCCGGCCGGGGGCAGGTCGGGGAAGGCGGGGCGGACCTTGTCGAGGAGGCCGGGGTCGAAGTCGGACCACTGGAAGTCGCTGTCCGCGTAGAGGTGTTCGGCATGCGGCCAGGCGGTGGCGGCGAGGCCGGTCAGGGCCGTGCAGACCCGCTGCGCGGCGTCCGGGGCGGCACCGCCCTCGGGTGCGACGTAGCCGGGCACCGGATCGCCGTAGATGAGGCGGAAACCGTCGGGGTTGGCCAGCGCCCAGCCGCGGAAGGCCCGCGCCCAGGCCCGGATCCGGTCGGCCGGGGGCGCGGCGGAGGCGGAGTCCCCCGCGGCGTCGACCGTGTCGGCGAGCGAGGTGTACACGTCGTTGATGAGCGTGGTGACCAGGTCGTCGCGGGTGGCGAAGTAGCCGTAGATGGCGTTGGGGGTCATGCCCATCTCACGGGCGATGGCGCGCAGGGTGATCGCGCCGGGGCCGCCCGAGGCCATCAACTCCAGGGCCACGCTCTTGATTTCGGCCGTCGTCTCGGCTCGCAGTCGCGCCCGCCGCCCCGTGGTTCCCGTACCCGCCATGCGGCCACTCTACAGCGTCGCGACACTGATTGCCGTACTAAAACTTCACGGCATATAGTTTTCTCATGGCGTCCAGCCGGATGGCGGCAGCCACCGTGTCTGGGCATGAACAAGGGGAGAACCATGCACATCGGAGTGATCGGTGCCACCGGCACCATCGGCAGCCGGGTCGTCACGGAGGCGCTCGGCCGCGGGCACCACGTCACGGCGCTCAGCCGCGACGCCTCGCGGATCGACGAGAGCCGCGCGCACGTCACCTGGAAGAGCGTGGACGTCCTCGACCCCGCGAGCGTCTCCGCGATCCTGCCCGGCCTGGACGTACTGATCAGCGGGTTCCAGCCGGGCAACGCGGCCAAGGACCTCGCGGACACCGTGCGGCGCTCCATCGCCGACCCCACGGTCCATGCCACCGCGGCCCGGGCACTGACCAAGGCCCTGGAGAGCCACCCGCGGACCCGGCTCATCGTGATCGGCGGGGCGGGCAGCCTGGAGACGGCGCCCGGTGTCGTGCTCGCCGACGACGTCGAGCGGATCCACGAGACCCTCGACCAGCTCGGGCTGCCCCGCGAGTACGCGGCCGCGGCGCGCGGGGCCCGGGACGGCCTGAACGTCCTCCGTACGTCGAACCGGCTCTGGACCTACTTCAGCCCCGCCGAGGAGATCGCCCCCGGCGAGCGCACCGGCCGCTTCCGGCTCGGCGGCGACCAGGTGGTCCGGGACGCCGAGGGCCGCAGCCGCATCTCCGCGGAGGACGCCGCCGTCGCCCTGATCGACGAGGTCGAGCTGCCCCGCTTCGTCCAGCGCCGCTTCACCATCGGCTACTGACACACCGTCACGGCCGTCCCGGCGTTCCCCGTGGGAGAGCTCCTGGGCTCTCCCACGGGGCCGCCGCCCGCGGGCGGAGTTGACCTTGCCGTTGGCGGCAGGGTTGCACGATGACGGACATGAACAGCACCGCACCGCAGAGCAGCAGGATCGTCGCCGTCACCGGAGCCGGCACCGGGATCGGCCGGGCCACCGCCCGCGCCTTCGCCGCCGAGGGCGCCCGCGTGGTCGCCATCGGGCGGCGGGCAGAACTCCTGGAGGAGACCGCGGCCGGGCACGACCGGATCACGCCGCTGGCCGCCGACATCACCGCCGAGGGCGAGCCGGACCGGATCATCCGGGCCGTGCGGGAGGCACACGGCCGCCTCGACGTACTGGTCAACAACGCGGGCATCGTGCGCGGCGGAGCCCTCGGCACGCTGACGCCGGAGACGATCGCAGCTCAGCTCGCCACCAACCTCGTCGCCCCCGTCCTGCTGGCCCAGGCCGCGCTGCCGCTTCTGGAGCAGTCGGGCGGGGTGGTCGTCAACGTCAGTACGTCGGTGGGGCAGCGGGCCTGGCCCGGCACCTCGGTCTACGCGGCCACCAAGACCGCCCTGGAGCTGCTGACCCGCAGCTGGGCGGTCGAGCTGGCACCTCGCGGGATCCGGGTGGTGGCGGTCGCCCCCGGCGCGATCGACACCCCCATCGGCGAGCACCAGGGCCTGACGCCGGAGCGGAGGGCAGCGGTGCGGGAGTGGCAGCTCGCGCACACCCCACTGGCCCGGATCGGCCGCCCCGAGGAGGTGGCCTGGGCGGTCACGCAGCTTGCCGCGCCGGCCGCGTCGTTCGTCACCGGAGTGGTGCTCCCCGTCGACGGCGGAGCGGTCGTGGCGTGAGACAAGTGGCGCCGGAGGTGGGGCGGGTGCGGATCGGTGAGCTGGCCGGGGCGACCGGGACGACCGCCCGTGCGCTGCGGCACTACGAGCAGGCCGGGCTGATCTCCTCGCAGCGGGCCTCCAACGGCTACCGCGTCTACGACGAGCGGGCTGTGGTGCGGGTCCGCAACATCCGCTGTCTGCTGGCCGTCGGGCTCACCCTGGACGACGTGCGGGTGTTCCTGCCGTGCCTGGACGGCGACGTGGCCGCCGCACCGCCCTCGGACAAGGGCCTGCGGGTCGCGCTGGACCGGCTGGCGGTCCTCGAGGAACGGATCGCCGCCCAGACCGAGGCCCGTGACCGGCTCCGAGCCGCGCTGCGGCGGACAACCGGTGGCCGGATCCGCCCGGTGGCCTGAGCGGCCGCCTCGCCACAGAAGCCTGACGCCGTGCCCACCATGAAGAAGAGTCACGGCTTGCGGCCGGTGGCGGCGACCGTCTGATCAGTTCTACGGGAGTGCTTTTCCGGGGCCTGTCACATTCTCCGGCGCCGGTGCGTCAGACCCATGACGGCAACCCCGGCGAGACCGGAAAGCAGCCGTCCTTCCCCAGCACCTGATCCGCTCAGCAGTTTCCCCGAGGAGTCCCCATGTCCACCACCGCCACCATCGTCACCGTGCTCACCGCCGCCTGGGTCGGTTTCTCCGGCTTCTCGCTGCTGCGCAAGGCCGCCTTCGTCACCGAACCCCTGACCCAGTACGGCGTACCCCAGGCGTGGTGGACCCCGCTCGGCCTGGCCAAGACCGCCGGAGCCATCGGCCTGCTGGTGGGCTTCGCGGTGCCCGCGATCGGGGTGGCGGCCGCGATCGGCCTCATCCTCTACTTCGCCGGCGCGGTCATCACCGTCCTGCGGGCCCGCTCCTACAAGACCGTCGCCTTCCCCGTCCTCTACCTCGCCCCGGTCATCGCCGCCCTCGCACTCGGCTACACCGCCTGACAACACCCCCCTCCCCCGCGACACCCCAGCCCGCGACCGGCCCACCCAGCCGGTCACGGGCTTTCGCACGGACAGGGACCGGCGGCCGGGCGGAACGCGGACGACGCGACCGCGGCCGCCCGCGCGGCCCGAGGCGCTCAGGGTTGTCTGACGGCGCCTCCGTGTGTCCGGGTGTGCCGGGCGACGGACAGCTGGCAGCTGCCGTCCGCGCACGAACGCCGCAGCCGGCCGTTCGAGATGGTCTGGAGCAGCCCGATCGTCCAGCACAGGGGGCATCCGCGCAGTGCGAGCAGCCCCACGGGCGCCAGCAGGAGGCTGACCAGTCCCACCGCCGGGACGAGCAGGACCGATCCGGCCAAGGCGCCGAATCCCAGCGTGCCGCGCGCCAGGTGCCGGGGCAACGACGTGCTGGCGAAGCTCCGTCGGTCAGTCATGGCCCGCTCCTGGCCGGAGGCCGGGGGTCTCCCGCAGTGTCTGGCGCATCGCCGCGCGGGCGCGATGCAGCCTCGATTTCATCGCGGCGGTGCTGAGGCCGAGCGCGTCGGCGACCACGCGTCCGCTGTGGCCCTGGATGTCCCGCAGGATCAGGACACGCCGTTGGTCGGCGGGCAGGGCGGCGATCGCCGTCGCCACCCGGCCCGCTTCCAGGCGGCGCAGCACCTCGTCCTCGAAGGACGGCACGACGGTGTCCGGGACCGGTCCGTGGCTGCGCAGCGTCAGCCGCGCCCGCCGCAGGCACTCGTTGCGGACGATGCGGAACATCCACGACGCCAGCGCGCCGGAGGCCCGCAGCATGCCGATCTTGCGGTACAGGATGATCAGGGCTTCCTGCGCGGCGTCCTCGGCGTCCTGGGGAGTGGCGCACAACGCATGGGCGAACCGCTGCACATGCGGGTGCGAGCCGGTCACCAGAGCGGTTGTGGCCTCGACGTCACCCTCCTGTGCCGCGGCGATCAACTGGTCGCCGGGCCATGTGAAGTCAGCCACGCGAGCGCCCCCGCCGACGCCGCACGAGGACACTGCACGCGCAGCTGAGCACAGCCGCGACGATGACGGCACCAATGATCACGACAAACCTCCGGTTCCTGTGCCGACGCTCCTGTCCGCACACGTTAAAGAGGCACGAGCACAGCGAAAGGATTCAGCCCCACCGGGGTTCTGCGGCACGCGCTCCCTGAAACCGGCCGCCACGGCGGCGGCGGTGGCGGCGGCCGTCGTCGCCGTCGCGTGCGCAGCAGAGCGCCGACCCGTGACCTTCACCGTCCCAAGGCCGATACTGCCCTCGACAGGATGGGCCGTCGCCCCGCCCCGGCACCCGCAGTTCAACCGTCCGTCCGCCCCTCCAGGAGGTACCCATGAAGATGCTGATCAACGTGGCGGAGACCGTGGTCGCGGACTCGCTCAGGGGGATGGCGGCCGCGTATCCGGAGCTGGCCGTGGATGTGGAGAACCGCGTCGTCGCGCGGAGGGACGCGCCCGTCGCGGGGAAGGTCGCGGTGGTCTCGGGTGGGGGCTCGGGGCACGAGCCCTTGCACGGTGGGTTCGTGGGGCCCGGGATGCTCTCGGCCGCGTGCCCCGGCGAGGTGTTCACCTCGCCCGTGCCGGACCAGATGGTGCGGGCGGCGGCCGCGGTGGACAGCGGTGCGGGTGTGCTGTTCGTGGTGAAGAACTACACGGGTGACGTGCTGAACTTCGACATGGCCGCCGAACTCGCCCAGGACGAGGGCGTCCGGGTCGCCAAGGTCCTGGTGAACGACGACGTCGCGGTCACCGACAGCCTGTACACGGCGGGGCGGCGCGGCACCGGCGCGACCCTGTTCGTGGAGAAGCTCGCGGGCGCGGCGGCCGAGGAGGGCATGCCGCTGGCGCGCGTCGAGGCGACGGCCCGGCGCGTCAACGACACCTCCCGCAGTTTCGGCGTCGCGCTCAGCGCCTGCTCCACACCCGCGAAGGGCTCCCCCACGTTCGACCTGCCCGCGGGCGAACTGGAGCTGGGCGTCGGCATCCACGGCGAACCGGGCCGCGAGCGGCGGCCGATGATGACGTCCGGCGAGATCGCCGACTTCGCCGTGAACGCCGTCGTCGAGGACCTCGGCCCGCGCGACCCGGTGCTCGTCCTCGTCAACGGCATGGGTGCCACCCCGCTCCTGGAGCTGTACGGCTTCACCGCGGAGGTGCACCGCGTGCTCCGCGAACGCGGCGTGGCCGTGGCACGCACCCTCGTGGGCAACTACGTGACGTCCCTCGACATGACGGGCGCCTCGGTGACGCTGTGCCAGATCGATGAGGAGCTGCTGCGCCTGTGGGACGCGCCGGTGCGCACGGCGGCGCTGCGCTGGGGCATGTGACACACCCGTACGTACCGACGCGACGTGCGGTCCGTGCCGCCCGCCGTGGAAACGTCCTACGAACTCCTGACGCGAGGAGGCCCCGTGCTCGACGCCGACTTCTTCCGCCGCTGGCTGGCCTCGGTCGCGGCGGCCGTGGAGCGCGAGGCGGACCGGCTCACCGAGCTGGACTCGCCGATCGGCGACGCCGACCACGGCGGCAATCTGCGCCGCGGCTTCACCGCCGTCGTCGCCGTCCTTGAGAAGGAGGCGCCCGCCACCCCGGGCTCCGTCCTGACCCTCGCGGGGCGGCAGCTGATCTCCACGGTGGGCGGCGCGTCCGGCCCGCTGTACGGCACGCTGCTGCGCCGCACGGGCGCGGCGCTCGGCGCGGAGCCGCAGGTCAGCGCGGCGGACTTCGCCGCGGCGCTGCGTGCGGGCGTGGCCGCGGTGGCCGCCCTCGGCGGCGCCGCGCCCGGCGACAAGACGATGCTGGACGCGCTGGTCCCGGGTGCCGACGCGCTGCCCACGTCGTTCGCGGCGGCCCGGGAGGCAGCCCTCCAGGGGGCGTTGGCGACGATCCCGCTCCAGGCCCACAAGGGCAGGGCGAGCTATCTGGGCGCGCGCAGCGTCGGCCACCAGGACCCGGGGGCGGCCTCGTCGGCCCTGCTGTTCGAGGCCCTCACCGACGCCGCCGAAGCCACCGCCACCGGGAAGACGCCCGGTGAGTGACGACCCCCGGGACACGGGCCGAGGCCTGGACCGGCACCTGGACCGACGCGTAGGCATCGTGCTCGTCTCCCACAGCGCCGCCGTGGCGGAGTCCGTCGCGGCCCTCGCCCGGGATCTCGCGAGCGGCGGCGGCACCGTCCCCGTCGCCCCGGCGGGCGGCACCGCCGACGGCGGCCTCGGCACCAGCTCCGACCTCGTCGCGGCCGCCGCCCACCGGGTCGACCGGGGCGCGGGCGTGGCGATCCTCGCCGACCTGGGCGGTGCCGTCCTCACCGTGCGGGCCCTCGTCGCCGAAGAGGCCGAACTCCCCGCCCTGACCCGCCTGGTGGACGCGCCCTTCGTCGAGGGCGCGGTCGCGGCGGTCGTCACGGCGTCGACGGGAGCGGACCTCACCGCCGTGGCGGCGGCGGCCCAGGACGCGTACGGCTACCGGAAGGTGTGACGCCCGGCGGGCCTCAGCCGCCCGGCGGGCCTCAGCCGACCGCCGTCCGCTCGGCCTCCAGGCGGTGCGGGCAGCAGCCGTCGCGGGCGAGGAGCGCGGCGCCGACCCACCCCGCCCCCGGGCCGCAGCGGGTCAGCCGGACGTCCGGCAGGGCGCGGTGGGCGCGCGCGGTGACGTACCGCTCGAAGCTCGCGCGCACCGGGGTGAGCAGGGGTTCACCGGCATCGGCCACGCCGCCGCCGAGGACGACCAGCTCGACGTCGAAGAGGTTCACGAGGGTCGCGATGCCGATGCCGAGCCAGTGGCCGACCCGGGCCAGCTGCGCCCGCGCCGCGGGGTCCCCGGCCTGGGCGGCGGCGGTGACGTCCTCGCCCGTGACGCGGGGCCGGCCCGGGATGTGCCCCGCCGCCGGTGTGGCGTAGCGCGCCAGTGCCGGGCCGGAGGCCAGGGGTTCCAGGCAGCCGACGGTGCCGCAGCCGCAGCGCTCGCTCCCGTGCGGGTCGACGATCATGTGCCCGATCTCGGTGCCGATGCCGGTCCTGCCGCGGAAGAGCCGGTCGTCGAGGACGAGGCCGCCGCCCACACCGGTGCCGACGGTGACGAACGCCATGTAGGAGGCGCTGTGCCCGAGGTGGTACTCGGCCCAGCACGCGGTGTTCGCGTCGTTGTCGACCACGGTCGGCAGGCCGGTCGCGTCCGCCAGCAGTGCGCGCAGCGGCGCGTCGCGGAACGCGCTGTTGGGGGCCGTGCGGACGCGGCCGTCGGGCCAGTCGACGAGCCCGGCCACGCCGACGCCGACACCCGCGACACCGGGATGGCGGGAGCGCAGCGCCTCGATCAGCCGCACGGCCGTCTTCAGCATCGCTTCCTGGTCGGCCGCGGGACACGGCACCGCGGGCACGCGTTCCACGACGTGCCCGTCGGCGTCGACGACTCCGGCGGCGATCTTCGTACCGCCGACGTCGAGCCCGACGAAGAGGCGGGCGGACGGCCCGAGGGAGGGAAGGGAGGGAAAGGGATCCATGGGGTCTTCTCCTAAGGGGTGGGGCGGCGCTCAGTGGGGTTGGAGCCGCACTCCGAAGCAGTTCTGCAGCGCGATGAGGGCCGCGCCGTGCGCGCCCCGGTCGGCGACCAGTGGCTTGGTGACGAGGTGGCAGTCGCGGTTGTCGTGGAAGGCGTACGAGCGGTAGGTGCCGACCGCGCTCAGGAACGCGTTCGCCGCGCGGTGGCCGCGGCCGCTGATGAGCAGGCTGTCGGCGGCGTACAGGACGACGTGGCTCGGGCCGAACAGGGTCAGCAGGTGCGCGAGTCCGCGGGCGACCGAGGTGCCCGCCTTGCGGAAGGCGGCCACCGCCGCCAGGGCGTGCGGGTCGTCGCCGTCGGCGAGGTCCACCGCCGCTTCCAGACCGTCCAGTTCACGGCCCGTGATGTCCTTGATCGCTCCGGCCAGCGCCCGGTTGCCGACCTGGCTCTCGATGCAGCCGCGCATGCCGCAGTCGCAGACGCGCCCCTGCGGCCACACCCGTAGGTGCCCGAACTCCATGGGCACGCTGAGGCGTTCGCGCCGCACGACCATGCCCGCGCCCACGCCGTCGCGCACGAGCACCACGCCGAAGGTGTCCGCGCGGCGCCCCACGCCCAGCGTCTGCTCGTAGGCGGCGAAGGCGTGCGCGTCGTTCTCGACGACGGTGTCCCAGCCGGTGGCGGCCATGAGCCGGGGGCCGAGCGGGAACTCCACCCACTCGTAGGGGGGCGGCTTCTCCGTCCCGTGGTCGTCGGGTCCGTTGACCAGGTGCCGCACCAGGCCCGTGTCCGCGTCGACGGGCCCGCCGACCTGGACGCCGACGCACACCCGGTTCCGGGGGAAGGAGCGCCCCAGTTTGCTGTCGGCGAGGGAGCGGATCAGCGCCGCCGCGCGCTGGACGACCGCCTCGGGCTCCATGTCGGACAGGTCCGTCCGGGACCGGGCGGTCACCACACCCTCGCTGGTGACGATGACACCGGCGAGTTTGTACGGGAGCACCTCGATCCCTATCGCGTAGTGTCCGTGGTCGAGTTCGTACGACCGCCGAAGGACCCGCCGCACCTTCGCGTCGTATCCGTCCATGATCCGATCCCCCCGGGTCGTCTCTGCCGTGAGCGGGCGGTCAGGGCGGTCAGGACGGGGAGCCGGGGCCGACGATGTCGGGGTGGCGCTCGACCGCGGTGCGGACCGCGCGCCGGGTCAGGGCGACCACCTCGTCCATGTCGTGCTCCTCGATGCCGCCGACGCGGCGCAGTCGCGCGCCGCCCTCGGCGGTCGCGGCCGCCCCCACCCGCTGGACGAGGCGCGGCTCGCCCGTGTCCTGGAACGCGTCGTCCGGCGCACCGATGTCGATGAGCCTGCTCGCCCGGTAGGCGTGGGGCAGATGCCGCACGCACTCCGTGAGGAACGCGGCCTTCGCCTCCGTCCCCGCCGTGCAGGGCGGAAGCGCGCTCTCCGGCCGTTCCAGCTGGTCGCGGAAGGTGTTCACCGACCGTGCCACCGTCTCCACGACGAGGTCGTCGACCTCGTCGCGGCGCGGCCCGGCCCCCGCGTACCCGGACGTCGCGATCGCCGCGAGCCAGAGCTGGACGATCTGCAGGCCGTAGACCACCCAGTCGGCGCGGGCGCCGAAGTCGGAGGTGTAGGCCTCCAGTTCCCGTGCCCCGCCCCGGCCGCGCGCGTGCGCGTCGAGGACCGTCCGCAGCCGGGCCTCCACCTCGTCCGACGTGAGGTCCGCGTCGACCTCGGACCGGACCCCCTGGAGATACCGTTCGAAGGCGGGGTGCACCTTCAGTTCGGCGCCCGTCCGAGGCGGCGGGCTGACACGGATCGACGTGGGATTCCGGCTGTCCCCCATGCGCATGTGCGCCTCCTCCTTCTCGTTCCTCATGGGCACGGCTCGTTCTTCACGGGCACGGCTCGTTCTTCACGGGCGCGGCTCGTTCTTCCTGGGCGCGGCGGTCACGGTCCGCCTTCCGGCCGATCGCCCTCGATGCTGCGCCGCAGCGCGGTCCGGGCGTGTCTCAAGTGGCTGCGCACCGTGCTCACTTCCATCTTGAGCAGCTCGGCGATCTCGTCCGTGGAGTAGCCGTCCACGTAGAGGGCCACCACCGCCCGCTGCCGCGGGGGCAGTTCGAGGAGGCGCTGCCGCACCCATTCCTTCTCGTCCGGGTCGTCGTAGTCCTGGACGGCCTGGGGGCACAGACAGGCCTGCCACTCGCCGTTGGTCCGTTTGCGGTCGCGTTCCGCGATCTTCAAGTACTTGTGCCAGGCCACCTTGCGGACCCAGCCGTACGGGCGGCGGCAGTTCGGCCATATGCCCGCGAGTTCGAGCATGGCCTCCTGCGCGACGTCCTTGGCCTCCTCCACTGTGGCCCCGGCCGCGGCCAGGCCGCGGACGAGGCGGGGGTATTCCGCTCTGAAGAACTCGGAGAACTCCGGTGGGACGGCCCCGTGGACACCTAGAGGGCTCACGCAGCCACCTCCTCGGGTCGGTCTCCCTATAGGTCCCTCCGGAGGCCGTTCGCGTGCAAGGAAGGCGGCACTTTTCCTCCACGCGGCGGGAGTTGCACGCCGACGGCTCGAAATCGCCCCCTTTTGACAAGCGTGAAGGAGGCAGGGCACTCATGAAGTGGAAGACCCGTACACGGCACGAGGACGACAACGCGGACCGGCGCTCCCGGCGCCCCTCCCCCGCCGAGGTCGTGAAGCTCGTCAACGGCACGGCGATGGGCGTGGGCGGGGTCTATGTGCTGACGTCGTCGGCGCTAATCGCGGTGCTCGCGGGGGTCCTTGCGGTGGTGCTGGCGGCGCTGTACTTCCTGTAGGGGGGCGGGCCCGCCCAGGCTAGGCGTCTAGGGGGCGCGCCCGCCCAGGCTAGGCGTCCCGGTACCGGTCCCGGACCTCGGGAAGGTGCCGGTACCCGGCCGACGCGTAGGTCGCGACGGCCCCGGCGTTGGAGCTCGGCGTACAGACGACCGCGCTCGACGAGCCGAGCCGCTGGAGCGCGGCCGCCGCGGCGACGCTGATCGCCTTGCCGTGGCCGCGCCCGCGGTGGTCCCGGTGCACGCCCAGCGGCTCGAGGAGCCCGGGTCTGCCCGGGCCCGCCGACCACACCGTCGCCGCCGCCACCGCGTCGTCCCGGTCGTCGTACGCGACCAGGCACCGGGCGGCGGCGTACAGCGACCCGGCCGCCATCGCGTGCCAGCGCTCGGCCGTGAACGTCGACCCGTCGAACGAGGCCCGGTGCAGGGCGGCCCGCAGCTGCGCCTGCTCCGGGCCGATCTCCTCGACGCGTACGCCGGAGTCCTCGACCGGCCGCGTCAGATCGCGGCGGAGCGGCGTCCACGGCTCGTCGGTCGGCCAGCCGAGCTCGCCCAGCAGGTCGTCGACCAGGGCGCCCGGCGGCGCCTCGACGCTCACCCGCCCCGCGGGCAGCACGCCGCGCTCCGGCTCGCTCGCGTCCTCGGCCATCTGCCGCGCCAACTCCGCGTCCCGCAGGGCGTCGGGCGCGGTCGTCAGCCGCAGCAGGCGGGGGCCGTCGAGCAGCCCGACGCCGAGGATCCGGCCGTCGCGGCTCCACGTCCGCACCGCCGCGGCCGTCTCCTCCGCGCCCATGCGCCAGTACCAGCCGAGGTCCCCCGGATGGAGCTGCGTCGGCGCTCCTTCGGCCTGCCATTCCCGCAGCGCGCCCTCGGCAGCGCCGAGACCGTCGGCGTCCGGCTGTTCCATCACGATCGTCATGCGCCCCATCACACCCCGCCGGGCGGGCGGCCCGCACCTGGTTTTCGCCGGGCCACGGCCTGGCTCTCCAGGGCTACTTCGCGGGTTGGCTCCACGGCGTGATTCCCGGCGGGTCGGGCGTTTCTACGGTGGTTCCACCGAGGCCGACACCCCACTGTGCACGGCCACCGAGAGAAGGGTCGTGGACATGTCGTCACGTCGTCGTGGAACCGTTGCCGTCGTGCTGGCCGGTGCGGTCGCGCTGACCGCCTGTGGCTCCGGGGCCGCGGTCGGGGCGTCCGGCACCGACCGGCGGGAGAAACAGGAGCCGCTGCTCGCGCTTCCCGCTCCCACCGGTGCGTACGCGGTGGGCCGGGACTCGCTGCACCTCGTCGACAAGGCCCGCCGCGACCCGTGGGTGCCGAAGGCGGGCGCCCGCGAGCTGATGGTGTCGCTGTACTACCCGGCGCGGAAGGCAACCGGCGCACCGGCTCCGTACATGAGCGCCGAGGGCGCCCGGGCCTTCCTGAAGGAGATGAAGGTGGAGCTCCCCGCCGAGGTCCTGAGCACCACCCGTACCCATGCGTTCGCGGGTGCCAGGGCCAGGTCCGGGACGTTCCCGCTGGTCGTCCTCTCGCCGGGCTTCAGGACGCCGGGGGCCGTCCTCACCGGTCTGGCCGAGGACCTGACCAGCCGCGGCTACGTCGTCGCGGTGGTCGACCACGCCTACGAGGCCGCGGGGGTCGCCTTCCCGGGCAAGGGCGTCCTGCCGTGCACGGCGTGCGGGAAGATCGGCCCCACCACCTTCCGGCCCGCCGCGGAGGGGCGCGCCGAGGACCTCCGCTTCGTCCTGGACCGGTTGATCGGGAAGACGTCGCCGTGGAAGCACGCGGACCTCGTCGACAAGGGCAGGGTCGCCCTCGGCGGGCACTCCCTGGGCGGTGCCGCGGCCGCGGCCACCATGGCGCGGGACCCCCGCGTACGCGCCGGAGTCAACATGGACGGCCCCTTCGTCGACAGCGGTGACGCGTCGGGCCTGTCCGACCGCCCCTTCCTGATGATGGGCACCGAGGCCGACCACAGCCCCGGCGGCGAGGACGCCAGCTGGGACGTGACCTGGAAGCGCCTCGAAGGCTGGAAGCGGTGGCTCACCCTGTCCGGCGCGGACCACTTCGCGTTCACCGATCTGGCCCCGCTGGCCGGGCAGTTGGGCGAGGACGACCCCGAGGGCCTGCCGGGCAGGCGGGCCGCGGAGATCACGCGGGACTACGCGGGGGCGTTCTTCGACCAGGAGCTGCGCCACCGGCGCACGCCGCTGTTCGACGGGCCGAGCGGGGCGAATCCCGAGGTCGTCCTCCAGCACGCCCCGCGCTGAGGCCTACGGGGTGTCACCGTCGGTCCCGTCCACCCGCCACAGCCTCTCGACGACGTGCTCCTGCAACAGGCGCACATGGCGGCGCCGCACGTCGAGGGGCCAGGCGGCCGCGGTGCCCCAGGCGACGAGGGCCGCGGCCTTCCAGTGCCGCAGTTCCAGGCCGCGTGCCTGGGACAGGGCGGTGTCCGCGAGGCCCTGCGCCACCATGCCGGCGAAGTAGGCGTCGACGACGACGCCGAACTCGAGGCTCTCGGCCAGGGCCTCCTGGAGCATGGTCTCGGCCAGGTCCGCGCGCCCGGCCCGAAGCAGCGGCTCGATGAACATCTCCGTCGCGAAGGCGTCGCCCCGCGCCACCTCCGCCCACACCGCGGCGGCCTTCTCCGCGACGCGCCCCGCGGTCGCCGTGTCGCCCGCCAGGGCATGGCTCCGCACGATGTCCGGCAGGGAGTAGGGCAGGTCGAGGTCCTCGGTGAGGCGCAGCGCGTGGTCGTTCATCCCCACGCGGGTCAGGGCCTCGCCGACGCGGTAGGCGTCCTCGACGTCCCGCTCGGCGCCGACAGCCCGCGCGACGTCGTAGGCCTCGCCCGCGAACGCGCGCGCGTCCTCGTCGAGACCGGTGCGGCTCAGCGCGACCGCCATCGACGCGCGGAGTCCGGCACCGGTGCTGTCCGTCAGGTGCGCGGTCCTCCGCCGGAAGGCGGCGATCGCCCGGGTGACGGCCGGCGGCCGTTCCCGCAGCGGCCCGGCGGCCCCCACCGTCGCGCAGAGCGCGGCCGGGCGCAGCGAGTCGTCCCGCAGGCGGTCGGCCAGAGCGACCGCCTCGTCGAGCAGGGTGTCGGCCGCCGACCCCGGTGTCGTACGGCAGCACGCCGACAGCTTCGCGAGCGCCTCGGCGCGGCGGGCGGCGGGCCGCAGCCGGGCCAGCGTGGTCGCGCAGGGGGCGACGCCGTCGCTGCGGTGGAGCGCCTCCACCGCGCGCAGGACGGCGGCCCACAGGATCCCGTCGGGCTGTCCGGCCGGGCGGTGCCGCGCGTTCCACTCGGCGATGACGCCGTGCGCGAGGTCCCGGGCGGCGGCGGTCCTCCCGGCCCGTGCCCAGGCGAGGGCCAGTTCGGCGCGGTGTTCGGCGTCCCAGGTCGCGCAGCGGTCGGCCGCGGCCAGGTGTCCGGCGGCGGCCTCCGCGAGCTCGACCGCCCGGACGGACTGGCTCCGCCAGGCGCGGTTGGGGTTGGCCTCGGCCACGCGGCGCGCCCCCGACCGGTCGCCCACCTCGATCGACGCCACGGTCACCTGGTGCAGGAGTTCGTCGGCGAAGGGATGGCTGTAGCGCCCGCTGAAGTCGAGGGCGTGCCGCGCCGCCAGGACCGCGCCGTCGCGGTCACCGGCCGCCAACAGGCCCTCGCCCAGCTTCGTCAGGCCCGCGCTGACGTGCCCGTCCCCGTACTCGATGGCGTCGGCGCCCTCCACGAGACGACGCATGGCCGGTACGTCGCCGTCGCCGCACCCGGCCTGCGCCGCCCGCAGATACGCCAGGGAGACGAAGCGCATCGTCTCGTGCGACATCGCCGCGGCCCGGCTCAACTCCCGCTCCAGCAGGGCGGCCGCCCGAGCACGATGGCCCTCCGCGGCGAGTGCCTCGCTCAGCGCGGCCTGGCCCCCGGCGCGCAGATAGTCCGCCTCGCTCGTGGCCGCGGAGGCGAGGGCGCACGCGTCCTCGACGCGCGCGGCACGCACCAGGTCACCGACGACCCGGCTGACCGGCACGGTCCCGTGGCTGCCCAGCAGGAAGGCGGTGCGCTCCTGCGAGCCGGCTCTCCGGACCAGGTCCACGGCGGCGTCCAGGTCGCCCAGGCGGCTCAGTACCGCCGCCGCGTCGGCGAGCACCCACGGGTACAACGGGCCGTACTCGTGCTCGTGCGCGAGGAGTTCCGCGAGGACCGAGCGGGCCGCCTCCGGCTCACCGACCTCCAGGAGGTACTGCGCGCAGGCGCAGAACACCCGCTGGTCGGCGTCTTCGAGCCAGTCGCCCGGCGCGAACGGCGGGATCCCCGCTCCGGTCCTGCCCGCGGCACGCGCGCAGGTGCCGAGCGCGACGAGCTGCCAGTACGCCTCGCCGCGGGCCGCGGTGAACGCCCAGGCCCGGTCGGCGAGTTCCCGCGCGCGCTCGGCGGCCCCGGTGTCGAGGTGTGCCTCGGCCACCTCGGCGAGCGCCTCCGCGCGATAGGTCTCCTCGACGCACAGGGCGATGCCCTCCGCCTGCCGCGCCTGCCCGGAGCGCACGAGGAGCCCCAGCAGCCCCGAGGGCAGACCGGCCGTGCTCGCGGTGGCCGTCAGATGGTGCAGGTCGAGTCTGAACGCGAGTTCCAGGCCGCGGTCGGTCGCGGGCCCTTGTGCCACGCGCAGGGCCTCGCGCGCGAACGCAATGGTCTCCAGGAACGTCGCTTCGTGCCCGTACGCGGCGAGGAGGCGCCGGCGGCGCGCGGTGCTCACCAGGTCCACCAGGCGCGTGCCGCCCACGAGATCGCGGTGCGCGCGGACGAAGTGGTGGAGGCCGTGCAGGAGGAAGGGCGGCGTCGTCCCGGGCCAGCCGTCGTCCGCGTACCGGTCCGCCCACGCGATGACCTGGTGGATCTCCTGCGCGGAGCGCGCCTTGCCCACCCAGTCGTCGACGAACTCGCCGTACGTGGTGTGCGCCCACTGGTAGCCGGTCCCGCCGCACTCCAGGGTCAGCGGCAGCAGACAGCGCTCGATGCCGTGCAGGAGCCGGGCGACGCGGCCGACACCGAGGTCCAGGAGATCGGCGAGGTCGTGCCGCGTCAGGGGCGCGGCCGCGACCCGCAGCAGCGTGGCGACGCGCTCCGGTGTCGGCTCCGCCGAGGACAGCCAGTGCTCCAGGTGGCGCTGCGCGTCGTCGTGCCGGGCCTCGGCGTGCGGGCTGGCCTTGAGGGGCACGACGTGCACCGGGGTCGCCGCCAGGGCGTGGTGGCGGGGCACCGCCGCGCGGAAGTCGGGCAGGCTCCGGGTCGCGACGACGACGTGGGCGTGGCCGGAGACGCGCACGGGCAGCAGCGGGCTGACGCCGTCCGCCGTGAGCTGCTCGTCGAGGCCGTCCACCAGGAGCACCGCAGGCCGCCCGGCCGTGCCGAGGGCGGCGAAGCCCGTCCACAGCCGGGCGAACTGGGCGGGCCGCTCCTCGGGCGGCGCGAGGGGTTCCCGCGAGCGCAGGGCGGTAAGGAGCTGCCCGATGGCCGCTTCCAGGAAGTCCTGCGACCGGTGGGCGTAGCGGTCCACGACGTAGAACACGGCGGTGGGACAGCCCCGCGCGCACAGACGGCGGTACAGCTCGACGGTGAAGGCCGTCTTCCCGGCGAACGCGGGGGCCTCGACGACGTGGTACGCGCCCGGCCCCCGGACGGCCGCGAGCAGCCGCGCCAGGTCCTCCTCGCGGTCGAGGACGACGGAGTGGTAGCTCTCGAAGGCACTGCGGGTGGCGCCGTAGCGGTCGTGGACGCTCTCCGGCAGAGGCCCCGAGCCGTCCGGATCCGCTTCCTCGGCCGCGGGCTCCCGCGGCGCGGCGCCCGCGCGGGGGCGCCGGGGGCCGACGGCCCGCACGAGGTCGGCGTGCCGTTCGCGCCACAGGGATCGCCGCAGCTGCGGCACGGCCTCCGGCGTGACGTCGCCGTACCGTTCGACGGCCGCCGCGCGGCAGGCGTCGACGAACGCCTCGATGACCTCCCACCTCGGCGGGCGTACGAAGGCGGCGTTCAGCAGAGCGCTCAGGCCCGCGCGGTTGAGCTGTCCGCGCAGCCGCCCGGGCGCGGCGGTCGCGTTGTGCGTCACCAGGTCGCCGTAGCTCGGGTTCCCGGCCGCCACGCGCAGCTGGACGAGCCAGTCGGCGAACCTCTCCTGGGGCGTCACCACCATCGGCCGGATGCACTCCTCACCGCCACCGCGCGTACGCACCGGTCCGGGCCCTTCGGAACCGTTCGGCCCCGGGCCTCCCGCAGTCGGCTGCCACCAGGGGATACGGCCGGGCCGTTCGGGTCCGTTCCGGAACCGGGACCCCCGTCGGGGCCCCTTGCGAGCGTAGCCCCCGACGGGCCGGCACAGGCCCCTCTTCGCCCACGGAGCACCGGAGGACACCATGCCCCACCCACCCCGCAGGGAACGCGAGTTGAAGCCCGTCGTCCGCCTGGTGGCGGGGGCGGTCCTGTCCGCCGCCGTCCGCTCGCTGATCGACTGGCTGACGGGCCGTTAGCCGTACGTCCTGCCCGGCCCCGTCGCCTTCACTCCGGTGACGGGGTCCAGACCCCCGCCCGCGCCGCGGTGGCCGCCGCCCGCGCGGCCGCGTCCGCGTCCGCGTCGGTCACGGTCCGGCCCCGGTTGAGGAGGGCGTAGTACAGCGGTGCCGAGACGGCGGCGACGACGGCGTGCGGGTCGGTGCCGGTGGGGAGTTCGCCGCGCGCGATCGCGTCGCGGACGCAGCCGGACCACTCCTCGATGCGCACCTCGTAGAAGCGGTGCAGGGCCCGCGCGGCCTGGTCGTCGCAGAGGGACGCGGCGATCAGGGCCTTGAACAGACGGCCCTGCCGGGGGTCGGTGAGGGTCTTCACCACGAGCCGGGCGTTCGCCCCGAGGTCCCCGTCCAGGCTGCCGGTGTCGGCGCGCCGCAGCGACTGCTCGGCCATGTCGGCGAGCAGGTCGGCGGCGAGCGCGCCGGGGGTGCCCCAGCGGCGGTAGACCGTGGTCTTGCCGACGCCCGCGCGGCTCGCGATCTCGGTGAGGTCGAGCGCGTCGAACCCGTCGGCGGCCAGCGCGTCACCGGCCGCCCGCAGGACGGCCTCGCGTACGCGGGCGGTGCGTCCGCCCGGCCGGACGGTGCCGGGTGCCGGGGCGTCAGGCATGGGTCCCCTCCTAGGGGTGTCGAGCGGTGCTGCACGGCGTGCGCCCATCGTATCGGGACTCCAGTTCCCTTACCGCCTTCGGCATGCTAACTTCTCAGCCGTAACGGAACGACAGACCCATTAGGGCGGATCGCTCCAGGATCTCCTCCGTCCTGCCCCGGTGCCCCGGCGTCCCGCCCCGGCACCGTCGGCACTTCCCGCCCCGCCGCGGTGAAGCCGAAAGGAAGCCCTCCCATGTCCGCACCGAAGCTCGCGGCGCGCCCGGCTCCGCGTCCCACCGACGCCCCTGCCCCTCCGACGCGGCCTGCGGCTCCCGCTCCGGCCCAACCCCAGCGGCTCACCGGCGAGTTGAAGCTGACCCTGGCCGTCCTGCTGGTCGCCCAGTTCATGCTGGCCGTCGACTTCTCGATCCTGAACGTCGCCCTGCCCGCCATCGGCGACAGCCTCGGCTTCTCGCTCTCCGACCTGCAGTGGATCGCCACGACCTTCGCCCTGAGCGCGGCGGGCTTCACCCTCTTCTTCGGCCGCATCGGCGACCTGATCGGCCGGAAGAAGATCTTCATCGGCAGCCTCGCCCTGCTGGGCCTCGCCTCGCTCGCCGGCGGCCTGGCCACGAGCCCGGAGGTGCTGCTCGCCGCCCGCGTCGCCCAGGGCCTCGCCACGGCCGCCGCCACCCCGGCCGGGCTCGCGCTGCTCACCACCTCCTTCCCCGAAGGGCCCCTGCGGCAGAAGGCGCTGGGCATCAACGGCGCCCTGATGTCCGCCGGGTTCACCACCGGCGCGATCCTCGGGGGCGTCCTGACCGATCTGCTCTCCTGGCGCTGGGCCTTCTTCCTCAACGTGCCCGTCGCCCTGGCCGTGATCGTCGTCGCCCCCGCCGTCATCAAGGAGTCCAAGCCGGCGGTCCGGCCGAAGCTTGACCTGCCCGGCGCCCTCACCGTCACCCTCGGTCTGCTCGCCCTCGTCTACGGCCTCACCCAGGCGGGCGAACACGGCTGGACGAACGCCCACGCCCTGTCCGGCCTCGCCGCGGGCGCCGCCCTGCTCGCCGCGTTCTTCGCCGTCGAGCGCAAGGTCGCCGAGCCGCTCGTCCCGCTGAAGACGCTGGGCCGCCGCACCGTCGCCTGGGGCAATGTCCTCGGTCTGCTCGCCTTCGTCACCGAGACCTCGCTGGTCTACGTCCTCACCCTCTACCTCCAGAAGACCCTCGGCTTCACCCCGCTCGCCGCCGGTGTCACCTTCGGCGTCCTGGGCGCGGGCACCGTCGTCGGCGGCCTCCTCGCGCCCAAGGTGATCGCGCGCCGCTCGACGCTGACGGCCCTGGTGGCGGGCGGCGTCATCCAGACGGTGTTCACCGCCGCGCTCCTCTTCCTCGGCACGACGACGGGGGCGTCCCTCGCCCTGCTGCTGCCCGCCACCTTCTTCGGCGGCATCGGCAACATGCTCGTCATCGTCGGCTTCATGGTGACCGCCACCAGCGGGCTCCCGGACGCCGAACAGGGCCTCGCCACCGGTCTCGCCTCGATGTCCCAGCAGGTCGGCATCACCATGGGCACCCCGATCATGTCCGCCGTCGTCACCGCCACCACCACGGGAGCGGCCACCGCCTCCGCCGTCCACCACGGCATCACGGTCGCCATCGCGGTCAACGCCGCCCTGGTGCTCCTCGGCGTCGTGTTCGCGGCGGTGTTCCTCCGGCCGAAGCGGGGGGCCGGGGCCGCGACGGCCTGAGCTCCGCGTCGCCTCGGCGCGGGGCCGGACGGCAGGCGCGTGACGCCCGGCGACGGGCACGGACCGCCTGACAGCGGGCACGCATCACCCGGTGGCGGGCACCCGTACGGCCCCCGCGCTCGACGAGCGGCGCAGCGGGCCGGGGGCCCGCCCCACACACCCACACCCACCTCCACATCTCTTCTTCGAAGGAGCAGTTCATGGACCTCCGGCTCACCGACAAGGTCATCGTCGTCACCGGCGCCACCAGCGGCATCGGCCACGCCACCGCCCGCCTGCTGGCCGACGAGGGCGCCCACGTCGTCGCCGTGGCCCGCGGCACCACCGGCACCGCCGCCGTGCCCGCGAAGGCCGACTTCCTCGCCGCCGACCTCACCGACCCGGCGGCCGCCGAGCGGATCGTCGAACACGTACGCTCCGCCCACGGCCGCCTGGACGGCCTGGTCAACAACGCCGCCGCCCTGGTCTCCCAGCCGTCCTTCGCCGCCATCGACGACGACCAGTGGCACACCACCTTCGAGCTCAACCTGCACGCCGCCGTCCGCCTCACCCGCGCCGCGCTGCCCCTGCTCCAGGACAACCCGCGCGGCGCGAGCGTCGTGCACGTGGCCAGCGAGGCCGCCCGGCTGCCCGACGCCACCATCGCCGACTACGCCGCCTCCAAGGCCGCCCTGCTCTCCGTCTCCAAGTCCCTCGCCACGAGCCTCGGCGACTCCGGGGTCCGCTCCAACGTCGTCTCGCCCGGCCCCACCCGCACCGCCCTCTTCGACGCCCCCGGCGGCTTCGCCGAACAGCTCGCCGCACGCTTCTCCCTCCCCGCGGACCAGGCCGTCGACCACTTCATCCGCCACGAGCGCCGCCTGCCCACCGGCCGCATCGGCGCCCCCGAACAGGTCGCCGACCTGATCGCCTACCTCCTCTCGCCGCGCGCCGCCCAGGTCACCGGTGCTGAATGGAGTGTCGACGGCGGGGCCCTCCGCCAGCTGTGACCCGCGCGGTCAGGCACACGGACACGCATACGTATCCGGCCCCGTACGAACACCGAGAGGACCCTCCGCCATGATCACGAGCAGCGCGGTCCGCGCGGGCGACCTCGCCTGGCGGCAGCTGACCGTCCCGGCGCCGAGCCCCGTCCCCGTGCGCGTGTACGAGCCCGGGGCCCGCCCCGGCGGCTGGCTGGTCTGGGCGCACGGCGGGAGCTGGCAGTACGGTTCCGCCGCCGACTGGCACCCGGTCACCCACCGCCTCGCCGCCCTGAGCGGCTGGAACGTCGTGAGCGTCGACTACCGGCTCGCTCCCGCGCACCGCCACCCGGCCGCGCTCGAAGACGTCCTCGCCGTACTGGACTGGGCGGCCGAACGCACCGATGCCCCGATCGCGGTCGGCGGGGACAGCGCGGGCGCCACCCTGGCCGCGGGCGCCGCCCTCGCGCAACGCGACCGCGGGCGCCGCCTGGACGCCCAGCTACTGGCCTACCCGCCCCTCGCCCCGGCCTGCGCCACGCCCAGTCATCTGCGGGACCCGGGCGCCTTCCCCCAGCCCGCGGCGCTGCGCCGGGCCTGGCGCGCCTGGCGCGGCACCGGGCCCGCCACGGCTGTCGCGTCCGACGGCACGGCCCTGCACAGCACGCCGCTCGACGCCCCCGACCTACGGGGGCTTGCCCCCGCGGTGCTCGCCGTCGGCGCCCTGGGCCCCGTCGCCGACGACGTCCTCGCCTACGCCGGGCTCCTGAAGGCCGCTGGCGTCCCCGCCCGGCTCATCCACGCGCCCGGCGCCGCGCACGCCGACCTCCTCCGCCCGCGGAGCCGCCTCCTGCCCCACCTGGCCGACTCCCTGCGCCACCTGCCCTGACCGACGCTCCCGGAACGGACGCCCACCATGACCGCACCGCCCGCCCCCATCGAGGCCCTCGTCCGCCACTTCACCGATCTGCGCGACGGCACCCACGCCGGGCAGACCGAACGCCCCGCCAAGGAAGCCGTCTTCGCCACCACGACCGACCTGCTCGACGCCCCCGCCCGCCAGGCCCTCACCGAGTACGACGCCCATCTGCTGCTCGGCACCGGCACCCTCCACGCCACCGGCCTGCGCCGCGACCGGCACGGGGGCAGCTACGCCACCTGGCGTCTGACCTGGCCCGAACAGGTCCGCGCCGACCTCCCCGCCCTCGCCCTCCACGCCCATTACGACGCCGGCTTCCACCACCCCCACCTGCGCGGCGCCACCGTCGCCGAATGGCCCCTGAACGTCTTCACCCCCGCCCAGGCCGCCGAACTCCTCCCCACCTTCCGCACCATCATCGCCGCCGACCTGCACAACCTCGTCTTCCAACGGGACTGGCGCATCGTCCCCGCCCTGCACGCCAACCGGTAGCGGCCGGGCCTGCGGGTCACCCGCCCCGGTCCCCCGTCGGGTGGCGGGCCCCGTGTCGGTCCGGGGCCCGCCTGACGGCTGCGGCTCAGGGCAGGGACCACCAGTTGACCCAGAGGTCGGAGTCATCGGTGATCACGAAGGCGTAGGGGCGTTGTGACGCGCTGGGGTTGTCCTGGACGGTGATGGCTTCACCGGGGCGTTCGGCGACGCGGCCGGCGGGGGTGCCCTGGGCCGCCCAGTTCCACTTGTTGCCGTCCCACCAGTTCACGTACAGCTTGGAGTCGTCACCGATGACGAAGACGTAGGGGCGGGTGAAGGCGCCGGGGTCGTCCTTCATCGTGATCGCGCCGACGGAGTCGAGGATGAGCCGCCCGCCGGGCGCGCCCTGATCGCTCCAGTTCCACTTCGCGCCGTCCCACCAGTTCACGTACAGCTTCGAGTCGTAGCCCTGGACGAAGGCGTACGGCCGCTCCACCGCGTTCGGGTTGTCCTGGACGCTGATGACACCGGCGCCCTTCTTGACCGGCTGCCCCGACGGTGCGCCCTGGTCGCTCCAGTTCCACTTCGCGCCGTCCCACCAGTTGACCCAGACCCGGGAGTCATCGGTGATGACGAAGGCGTAGGGGCGGGTGAAGGCGTCCGGGGTGTCCCGCACGGTGGTCACGCCCAGGGGGCGCGAGAGGGTGCGGCTCGGCGGTGCGCCCTGGTCGCTCCAGTTCCACTTCGCGCCGTCCCACCAGTTGACCCACAGCCGGAAGTCGTCGCCGATGACGAACGCGTACGGCCGCTGCGGCGCGGCCGGACCGTCCTGAACCGTGACCGCGCCGACCTTCTCGATGACGCCGCGGCCGCTGGGCGAGCCCTGGGCGCTCCAGTGCCACGCCTTGCCGTCCCACCAGTTGACGTGCAGCTTCGAGTCGAGGCCGCGGACGAAGACGTACGGGCGCTGGGCGGCCTGCGGGTCGTCCTTCATGGTGACCGCGCCGATGGTGGCCCTGACACCGACCGTACTGGTGGGCCTCTGCTGATCGTTCCATTGCCATGAACCCATCGAGCTTCCCTCCCCGGCCCCGGCCCGGCACCACGCCGGCGGGGCATGCTGAGTCGTGCTCCGGGAGCCCGGCACCGCGAAGAGGCTGGCGCCGGGTGACAACAGGGACGGGTCCGGCCGGAATCCCGCAAGGGTGATGCGTGGAAGACTCTGGCAGCGCATCCACCACCTGTCACCACCGCATGACGGAAGGCAACGTTCCGTCGAGTCGATCCGGACATGGTCGTCCCGTCCGCCCGAGAACCCGAACGCCCTGCCCGGTTGAAGCAGCGGCGCCGGGGGCGTGCGGCTACGCGGCCCGCACCGCGTCCGCCGGGACCTCGAAGACGAGCACGAGCCCGCCGTGCGCGTCGCGCCGCTCGCCGACGCGGGTGAAACCGAAGCCCGCGATGGTGGCCAGGGACGCGCTGTTGTCGGACCTGATGGTGGCCCGCACGGTCCTGACACCGGGTTCGGCGGCGGCCCTGACGAGCAGCGCCTTCAGCATGGCGCGGGCATAGCCCCGGCGGCGGTGCCCCGGCACGACGGTGTAGCCGACCTCGACCGCACCGGCCGCGTCCGGCGGCCCGTGGAACCCGGCGTCGCCGATGACGGTGCCGTCCGGCTCGGACACCGCGGCCCGCGTGATCCAGGGCGCGGCCGACGGGTCTCGGACGACCTGGTCGGCGCGGTGGGCGAAGATCGACCGGGCCCGGTCGCGGACGAAGTGTGCGTCGAGGGCGACCCCGGCCTCGGCGCTGCCCCCCGCGAGGTCGCCGTCGGCAAGGGCCCGCAACGCCACCGCGCTGAGCTCGACGAAGCGGACGCGTCGGGGTGTGGAGAGAAGTTCGCTGTTCATCGCGGCGATGCTCGCTGAGCGCCAGGGGGCTGTCCAGCGGTTTACGCCTCCGATCAGCGCGGCCGGCCGTGTCAGGGGGCCTCCCGGTTCGACCGGGAGCCGTCTCCGCCGCGCGGCGGAGGCGGATCATCCGGCGGGCCGATCCCCGCGGGCGGCGGCAGCCATGAGAGTGGCCCCATGGCGATCAGCGAGGCGAGGGCAGTAGTGGCCGAGGGGAGCGAGTGGCCCGGGCTGTTTCGGCAGGGGGGTGCTGCTCTCCGGGAGGCGGCTGTCTCGCGTGGGCCGGGGAGCCGTTCGTGACGATCTGGCTCATGTCGTTCCCGGCGTTCGCGTGTCTGTTGGCCTTGTTCGCCCTGATGGAGAGCGTCTGGCGGTGGTTCACGGGGCTCGGTCTGATCCCGTGGCTGCGCAGACGCTCGGGGCGGTCGTTGTCGAACATCGCCTTCGATGAATTCACCGCGGTCGTGAACGGGAACAAGACGGTGGAGCTGGAGCAGCGGCGGGTGGAGCTGCTGCTGCGGGACGACGAGAGCGACGGCGCGCCGCCCCGGTCCAGCATCGACCTCACCAAGGGCACCGCGTTCATCGTGGTGCCACAGGGCCAGGGGGCCGAGCACCCTGGCGATGCCGGTGAGCGTCGGCGATGAGGCGGCCGGAGGCGGCGGGCGCGGAGTCGTCCACGTACGGGGGGTGGGTCGCCTGTCTGTGGGCGATCGCGTTCGCCGGGCTGCACTTCTACTGGGCCGTCGGCGGTGACGTCGGGCTGAGCGTCTCCGCGGGGCCGCTGGCCACCGAGCGCCCGCTGTGGTTCGTCGTGGCCGGTCTGTGGGGTGTGGGTGGGCTCTGTCTCTTCGGCGCCCTGCTGGCGCGGCTGCTCGACCCTTGCCCTGTGGAACCCGTGGTTCATCGCCGGAGGGCTGGCCTTCGGCCTCGCCGCCCGCCGGTCCGGCAGGCGTCCTCAGTTCACCAGGTCGGGCGCGAAGTAGTCCCGCAGCCGGGCGATCCTTCCGTCGCGGACGCGGAAGATCTGCACCAGCGACACGCTCACGTCGTCCTCCCCCGCGCGCCCGTCGAAGACCGTGTCGATCTCGGCGATGAACACGTCGGGGTCGGTGGTGGTGTGCAGCACGTACCCGGACTTCTCCAGATTCGGCGCGCGGCCGTCCTGCTGCTGCCGCTCGTAGTACGCCGCCATCGCGGTACGGATCTCCGCACGGCCCACCAGCTTCCTGGGGAAGGCGGCGTCGGCGGGCACGAGCGGCGCCTCGAAGACGCCGTCCTCGGTGAAGGTCTCGGCGACGGCGTCGGCGTTCCGGGTCATGCTTCCGGCGTAGACGTACCGCTCGAAGATCTCCTGGGGCGTTGGGGACATGACGGCCTCCCTGGGTTCGGACGCGGACGCCCAGATCATCACAGCGAGGCCGCGCAGAAGGCGGTTTCCGGGAACCGGTCACCCTCGTCGGACCGCGATGATGGGCACCCCGGCCGCGCCGGCGCGCGGCCTTTTCCGCAGGACGAGGAGAACGGCACTGTGTCCACCTTCGTGGTTTTCGACCTGGAGTTCACCACGTGGCCGGGAGCGCTCGAGAACGACTGGTCGGGTCCCGGGCAGTTGCGGGAGATCGTGCAGATCGGGGCGTTGCGGCTGGACGCGGACCTCGCGGTCGTGGAGGAGTACGAGGTGCTGGTGCGGCCGGTGGTCAATCCGCGGCTCTCGGCGTTCTTCACCGAGCTCACCGGGATCGAGCAGGAGGAGGTCGACCGGGAGGGCCGGGCCCCCGCCCGGGCGATCGGTGACTTCCTGGGGTTCTGCAAGGGCCGGACGGCGCTCTCGTACGGCAACGACATGGTCGTCGTCGGGGAGAACGCGGGCTGGGCGCGGGCGCGCGGCGAGCGCATCGCCGCCAGCTGTCTCGACACCCCCTTCCTGAACGTGCGGCCCTGGATCAACGCACTGGCGCCGACGACGACCGGCGTGAACGTGGGGCGGCTGTGGCAGGTGCTCGGTCTGCCCAGGCCCGCCGCCGGACAGGAGCACGCGGCGCTCTTCGACTGCTACTCCTTCGCGGCCGCTCTCCGGCACCTCCGGGCCGCCGGGGCCGTCCTGCCGGAGGGCTGCCTCTGACGTCCCGCGGGGCGGTTGATCCGCCGCGCCTCTTGATGTGCCCCGGTCACGCCTGACAAATTGGTCCGGACCAATTGCCGTCGAGTGGAAGGCACACCCGTGCGACGGACCCCCCACACACGTCATCTGCCACCCGTCTGTCTCACCGTCACGGTCGCCTGTCTGCTGAGCGCTTGCGCCTGGGGCGGTGAGGAGGGCGGGGGCGCGGCGCCGCCGGACGCGCCGCGCGGGGTCACCGTGCAGGCGGGCAGCGCCACGTCCGTGCACGTGATGTGGAACCGGTCCACCGGCCGCGCCGAGATCGACGGGTACGAGGTGTACCGGGGCGCCACCCGGGTCAAGCGCGTCCCGGCCGCGCAGCACATGGTCGACGTCACCGGGCTCAAACCGTCGGCCACGTACACCTTCTCCGTCCGGGCCCGCGACGCCGACGGGAACCTCAGCGCGGGCAGCAAGAAGCTGACGGTCACCACGCCCGCCGCGGTCGCGGCCGACTCCAAGGCGCCCTCGCGTCCGCGCACCCTGCGCGCCGAGGCCGAGGGCGGGCACGCCGCGACCCTCTCGTGGGGCGCGTCGAAGGACAACCGGAGCGTGGCCTCGTACGAGATCTACCAGGGCACGACGAAGATCCACAGCGTGGGCGGCGGCACCACGGACACGCTCATCACGGGGCTGCGGCCGGGCCGGACGTACACCTTCAGCGTGAAGGCGCGGGACGCCGCCGACAACTTCTCGCCCGCGAGCCCCTCCGCACGCGTGACCACCTCGGGCAGCAAGGACAGCGGGCGCGGCACCGCGCCGGCCGACCTCCGCGCGACGACGCACCGCAAGGACGGGGCGTACTACATCGACCTGTCCTGGGAGCCGCCGCGCACCGGCGGCTCGGTGACGGAGTATCAGATCCATTTGGACGGGGAGAGCGCCACCTCGCTCGTCTTCGGCGGCACGGTCCCGCAGGGCCGGATGAAGCACAGCTTCTACGTGGGCAAGAAGCCCGGCGAGACGCACCGCGTGCGGCTGCGCGCCAAGCTGCCCGACGGCACCTGGGGCGCCTTCTCGGCCCGGCGCACGGTCACCACGCGGTGAGCGAGCGGCAGCGAGCCGGTGCGGACCGGCACCGCGGAGGGCGTGCGGTCGCCACGCGCGTGGCGACCGCACGGTCTCAGCGGGTGCTGCCGGAGCCGGTCGTCGGCAGGTAGCGCGGGGCGCGCCAGGCCTGCAGGCGCTGCTCCACCGCGGCGCCCAGCGACAGGAGCCGCGCGTCCTGGTGGTTGCCCGCGGTCAGGAGCACGCCGACGGGCAGCTCCTTCACGAACCCGGCGGGCACCGAGAGGGACGGGTAGCCGGCGACGGCCGCCGGGGTGGAGGACGGGATGACGTCGTTGTCGCCCCGCTCGCAGTCGGTGGTCCAGGCGGGCGGGTTCGTCGGCGCGGCGATGGCGTCGAGGTCGTGGGCGGCCAGGGTCTCGTCGATGGAGCGCCGGGAGAGGTCCTTCAGCTCGGCGCGCATGGCCCGGTAGGCGGGGTCGGTGGTGGGCGGCGCCGCGAGCGCCTGCTCGAACAGCTCCTGCCCGGCGAAGCAGGTCTGCTCCGCGGGGTGGGTGCGGTTGAACTCGATCAGCCCCGCGAGGTCGCGCGGGCCCTCGCGGGTGCCGAGGTAGGCGTCGATGTCGCGGTGGAACTCACTGAGCAGCGCCGGGAATTCGAGCTCCGCGAGCCGCTTCTGGTACGGCGGCGTCACCTCGACGACCTCGGCCCCGGCGGTCCGCAGCTTGCGGGCGGTGCGCGTCATCAGGGCGTCCACGTCCGGGCCGAGCTCGGGCAGCCGCCACAGGCCGACGCGCTTGCCGCGCAGGCTGCCCGGGCGCGCTCCCGGGTCCGCGAAGCCCCGGGACACGGCCGGGCGGGCACCGTCGCCGCCGCTGAGGACGGCGAGCGTGAGCGCGGTGTCGACGACGTTGCGCGCCATCGGCCCCGCCGTGTCCTGCTCGGCGGAGATCGGGACCACGCCGGACTGGCTGACCACGCCCAGGCTGGGCTTGAGGCCGACCACGCCGTTCATCCCGGCCGGGCACACGATGGAACCGTCCGTCTCGGTGCCGATGGCCACCTGGGCGAGGGACGCCGCGAGGGCCGCGCCCGAACCGGCGGACGACCCGCACGGATTGCGGTCCAGCACGTACGGGTTGTGGGTCTGGCCGCCCACGGCCGACCACCCCGAGGTCGGCCTGGCCGCGCGGAAGTTGGCCCACTCGGACAGATTGGTCTTGCCGAGGATCACCGCCCCGGCCTTCCGCAGCCGCTTCACCAGCGGCGCGTTGGCGTCCGGCGGGCTTCCGGCGAGGGCGAGCGACCCGGCCGTCGTGGGCATGCCGCGGGTGTCCACGTTGTCCTTGAGCAGGACCGGGATGCCGTCGAGCGGGCCGAGGGCGCGGCCCGCGCGGTGCCGCTCGTCGCTCGCGGCCGCCTGGCGCAGGGCCGTCGGGTCGGTGCGCAGCACCGCGTTGATCTTAGGGTCGACGGTGTCGATGCGCCGCAGATAGGCGGAGGTCAACGCCTTCGAGGTCAGCGAACCCTTCGCCATCCGCGCCTGGAGCTGCGGGATCGTCACCGTGTCGAGGTCGACGCCGAGGCCCGCGGCCGACGCCCGCCCCTCGGCGCCGCCCTCGGCGTGCACGGCGGGCGTCCCCGCCCAGAGCGTGCCCGCGACGAGCGCGGCGGCCGCGGCGGCAACACCGGTCCGCCGTACGCCCTTTGCGGCCCCTGTCGTCCCTGTGCCTCGTATGTCTCTCGTACGCCTCGTGCTTCGCGTGCTCCTCATGAGGCATAGCCGACTACACGGCGAAGGGCCCGCGCAAGGGCATCGCGGGCCGTACTCCCGGGCAAGGCGCGCGGGCCTCGGGGGACGGCCGCCTCAGGCCTGCGCCCGGCCGCTCCCCCGCCGCACGGCCCCCTCGCCCCGCGCCGCCAGCAGGTCCGCCGACCGCTCGCACCACGCGCGTGTCTCCCGTTCGAAGGCGAGCCCGCGCTGACACGTCAGATACGGTCCGATCCGCCGGCCCGTACGCAGGAACTCCTCCTCGTCCAGGTCGCCGCGCAGGCGCCGCAGGAGCGCGCTGAGGACCTCGGTCTTGGCCTCGGCGACCCGGGCGCGCTCCCGGAGCTGGGTGATCACCGGGGTGGCGTCGACCCCGTCCACGGCCTGCACCTTGACCAGCAGGTCGTCGCGGATGAACGACGGTTTGGCGGTGTCCGCCGCGAACCGCTCCAGCTCGGCGACGCCCGCGTCCGTCACCGTGAAGAGCCGCTTGTTCGGCCGCCCTTCCTGCACCACCTCGCGCCCGGCGGCCAGGCCTTCGCCCTCCAGGCGCGACAGCTCGGCGTACAGCTGCTGCGGCAGCGCGTGCCAGAAGTTGGCGACGCCGATGTCGAACCCCTTGGCGAGCTGATAGCCGCTGAACTCGCCGTCGAGCAGCGCCGCGAGCACCGCGTGCCGCAGGGCCATGAGCCACCGCCTCCCCTTCTCCTCGCCGCCTCTTCCCTTTGCCGGTCGGCTCCCCCATCATAGTCAACGATCTGACTAGTCAGATTCTTGACTATGGAGACCGGGGCCCGGCCCCGGCGACGCCGCCCCAGTCCCTCTGGAGGTTCCCCCGTGACCGCGCACCCTGCCGCAGCCGCCGCCGACCGCTTCCGCGCCGCCGTCGAGAAGCGCGAACTCGCCGCCCTGGACGGCCTGTTCACCCCGGACGTCCGCTTCTACAGCCCGGTGAAGTTCCGCCCCTTCGAGGGCCGCGAGATGGTGCTCGGCCTGTTCGGCGTGCTCCTTCGCACCTTCGAGGACTTCCGGTACGTCGGGTCCTTCGAGGGCACGTCCCGGACGAGCGCCGACGGAACCGAGGCCCCTTCGGCGGTGCTGCTCTTCCGGGCGACCGTCGGCGGCAAGGAGATCCACGGGATCGACCTGCTGCACGTCGACGAGGACGGCCGGATCAAGGAGTTCACGGTGATGGTGCGGCCGCAGTCGGCGGTGGAGTCCCTCGGGCGGGCGGTGTACGCGGGCCTCGTCGCCGAGGGACTCGTGCCGCCGCTGCCCGAGGGGCGGTGAGCCCCCGGGGAGCCCGGCCCGGGGCAGCCCCGGGGCCTCCGGCGGCCCCAGGTGACCTCCGGCGACCTCTGGCGGCCTCCAGGCGACCTCCAGGCGGCCTCAGGAGCCGAGCGGCACGTCCAGGCGCGCCTTGCGGTGGCTGAAGACCGCGATCGAGTGCGGCCCGTGGTAGGCGCCCATGCCGCTCTCGCCGACCCCGCCGAACGGCAGCTCGGGGACCGAGAGATGAGCCATCGGCAGCCCGAAGCCGAGGCCTCCCGACGAGGTCTGCGCGGCGATGCGCTCGCGCGTGGCCGCCGAGTCGGTGAAGGCGTACAGGGCCAGCGGCTTGTCCCGGTCGTTGATGAACGCGATCGCCTCGTCCAGGTCCGCCACCTCGACGATCGGCAGGACGGGCCCGAAGATCTCCTCCCGCATGACCGGCTCGTCGGGCCGCACCCCGGCGAGCACGGTCGGCGCGATGTACTTCGCGGCCCGGTCGCTCTGCCCGCCGGTGACCACGCGGCCCGAGCCGAACAGCGCGGACAGCCGGTCGAAGTGCCGTTCGTCGACGATGCGCCCGTACGCGTCCGACGCCGCCGGGTCCGGCCCGTACAGCTCCTCGACCGCCGCGGCCAGGTCGGCCGCGAGCGCGCGGGCGGTGTCCGGGTCGGTGAGGACGTAGTCGGGCGCCACGCAGGTCTGGCCCGCGTTCGCGAACTTGGCGCGGGCCAGGCGCCGTGCGGTCTCCGCGGTGTCGACGCCCGCGTCGACGAACACCGGTGACTTGCCGCCGAGTTCGAGCGTGACCGGCGTGAGGTGCTCGGCGGCGGCCCGCATGACGATGCGGCCCACGGTGCCGTTGCCGGTGTAGAAGATGTGGTCGAAGCGCTGCGCGAGCAGGGCCGTGGTCTCGGGCACCCCGCCCTCGACGACGGCCACGGCGTCGGTGTCCAGGTAGCGCGGCAGCAGCTCGGCGATCAGCGCGGAGGTGGCGGGAGCCAGCTCGCTGGGCTTGACGACCACCGCGTTGCCCGCGGCGAGTGCCCCGGCGACGGGCACGAGGAGGAGCTGGGCGGGGTAGTTCCAGGGCGCGATCACGAGGACGACGCCGAGCGGGTCGTACTGCGTACCGGCGCGCGCCGCCTCGCCGAAGACGCCGCGCACGTCGACGTCCTGCGGGCGCAGCCACTCCTCCAGGTGCTCCAGGGTGTGGTCGATCTCGCGGATCGAGAAGTCCACTTCGGAGCGGTAGGCCTCGGCTCGGGGCTTGCCGAGGTCCGCGTGGAGCGCGTCGGCGAAGTCCTCGCGGTGTTCGCTGAGCAGCTCCCGCAACCGGGTGAGCTGGCGCTCGCGCCAGTCGAGGGGGCGGGTGCGGCCGGTGCGGAAGGTCGCGCGCAGCCGGGCGACGAGGGCCGAGGGGTCGGCGGGGTCGGGGTCGTTCATGAGGTGGTCCTCTGGAGGGGTCGGAGCGGTGCGGTGCGGTGGGGCAGCAGCCCCGTGAGCAGGGCGTCCGTCGCGGGCCGCAACAGGCGGGCCGCGTCGGGCGCGGTTTCGAGGCCGACGACGAGGGCGAGGCAGATGTCGGCGCACTGCGCGGGCGTGGGGGCGAGGGCGGCGGGCTCCCCCGGGCTGGCCCGGACGGGGCCGGGGCCGGCGACCGCTTGACCGTGTGCCACCGCGCCACGGACTTGACCGTGCACCGCCGCGTCACGGCCTGCCGCCGTGAACTGTTCCGTCAGGAGCGCCCGTAGCCGGGCCGTGAACGCGTCGCAGATGTCGCCGGAGAGGCGGGCGCCCGGGTCGAGGAGTTCCACGGCGTGCGGGGAGCGGCCGGTGAGGTCGAGGACCAGGTCCAGCTTCGCCGCGAGGATGCCGTGGACGCGCTCGGCGGGCGGGACCGGGGCGACGGCGGCGGCCTCGGCCCGTGCGAGCGCCCGGTCGTGCAGGCGCATGGCGAGCTTGCGGACCGCGTCGTCCTTGCCGCGCACGTACTGATAGACCGCCGACCGCGACACCCCCATCTCGCGGGCGATGTCGTCCACCGTGGTCCGCCGCACGCCGTACCTGCTCAGGCACGCGTACGTCGCGTCGAGGGCCTCGGAGAGCCGGTCGGCGGCCACGGTCAGCCCAGCGCCTTGACGATCTCGGCGGCCAGCGGCGCGGCCGACGCCGGGTTCTGGCCGGTGTACAGATTGCGGTCGGCCACCACGTACGGAGCCCACGGCCGCCCCTCCTGGAAGTCGACGCCGAGCGCCACCAGCCGGTCCTGGAGCAGCCACGGCGCACGGTCCGCGAAGCCGGACTGGACCTCCTCGGCGTTGGTGAAGGCCGTGACGCGGTAGCCCGCGAAGGGCGATCCGCCCTGCCCGTCGGCGGTGGCGAGCAGCGCCGCCGGGCCGTGGCAGACGATGCCGAGCGGCTTGCCGGAGGCGAGGGCGTCGCCCAGCAGGGCGCCGGAGGCGGCGTGCACCGCGAGGTCCTCCATCGGGCCGTGGCCGCCCGGGTAGAAGACGGCGGCGTACTCGTCGAGCCGCACGTCCTCCACGGCGACGGGCTGTCGCAGGGCGGTGACGCGCGCCAGGTCGGCGGCGATCGCGTCGGCGTTCTCCTGGCCGCCGTTCAGCTCGGGCGCGAGACTCGCGGGGTCCATGGTCGGTACGACGCCGCCGGGCGTGGCGACCACCACCTCGTGCCCCGCCGCGGTGAAGGCCTGCCAGGGGGCCGAGACCTCCTCGGCCCAGTAGCCGCTCGGGTGCGCGGTGCCGTCCGCCAGCGTCCATACGGCGGAGCCGGTCACCACCATCAGGATCTTCGCCATGCCTGTCTCCTCTGCTGCCGCGCGGATCTGCGCCGCACGGATCCGCTGCCGCACGGATCTGCCCCGCACGATTCCGCTGCCGCACGGACTGACGTTTCGTACGCGAAGTGTCAGTATGTCTCGTCCTCGACGGTAGACCCGCCTCCCATAGAGGGCCAATAGGATCTCCGGCATGGTCCATAGGAATTCCGATGGCACAGGAGGCGAGGGGCCGAGTGCCCCGCAGCCGCCCCGCGCGCCGCTCGACCTGTCGCTGCTGCGCACCTTCCTCGCGGTGCACCGCTCCGGTTCGTTCACCGCGGCCGCGCGGCTGCTCGGCCTGTCCCAGCCGACGGTGACGACGCAAGTACGCTCCCTGGAACAGCAGTTGGGGCGGGAGCTGTTCGAACGGCGGCCGCGCGGGGCCGTCCCCACGTCGGTCGCCGACGAGCTGGCCATCCAGGTGGCGGGGCCCCTGGACGCCCTGGCCGCGGTGGCCGACCGCGGCCCGCTGGCCACCGAGCGGCCGCCGGACCCGGTGCACCTGGCGGGCCCCGCCGAGCTGGTGTGCGCCCGGGTCCTGCCCGCGCTCGCCCCGCTCACCGACCAGGGGGTGCGCCTGCGGGTCACCATGGGCCTGACCGACGAGCTCCTCGACGGACTGCGCGGCGGCCGCTTCGACCTGGTGATCTCCACGATGCGGCTGCGCGGCCGCACGCTCAGCGCGGTGCCGCTCGCCGACGAGGAGTTCGTGCTCGTCGCCTCGCCCGCGTGGGCGCGGCGGATCGGCCCGGAGCGGATCGCCGCCGACGGCGCCGCCGCGCTGCGCGGGGTGCCGCTCGTCGCGTACGCCGACGACCTGCCGATCGCCCGCCGCTACTGGTGGCACGTCTTCGGCGAGCGCCTGACCGCGCGGCCCGCCCTGACGGTGCCGGATCTGCGCGGGGTCCGCTCGGCGGTCGCGGCCGGGGCGGGGATCTCGGTCCTGCCGCGCTATCTGTGTCTGGCGGAGCTGGCCGCGGGCGCGCTGGTGCCGCTGCTCCTTCCGGAGGACCCGCCGATCAACACCGGCTACCTCGCGCAGCGCCCGGGCACGCCGCGCAACCCGCACGTCCTGCTCGTGCGCGACCGGTTGCTACAGGCGGCCCCGTCCTGGTGACGACCGGTCAGCCGTCGGCCGGACGAAGGATCCCGTCACCTGCCCGGAGGCAGTCCGCATGCGCCGCGGCCCGACGGCACGTTGGCTCGTCGTCAGGCAGCACGGGCGCTTCCCCCATTCCGGCGGCGCACGGAACGTACCGCCTCCCGTGCCGCCGGAGGGCAGACTCATGCGTATTCACCGGATATCCCTTCGCTCCGGCCTGACCGTCGCCGCCGCCGCGCTTCCCCTGACCCTGAGCGCCCCCGCGGCGCTCGCGGCACCGGGGATCACCGTGACCGTCAACGGCACCACCGTGCAGGCCACCACGGCCGCCTGTCCCAGCGGGGGCAAGGCCGCGCTGCTCAGCAACGGCACGGCCAACTTCGCCCAGGGCCGCCAGGTGACCCTGGCGGGCGGCAGCGCCTCCTGGCAGAACGTCACGGCCGGCACCCATACGGTCGTGGTGATCTGTCAGGACGGTTCGACGGCGGGCTCGCAGACCGTCACGGTCTCGGGCGCGCCGACGGCGTCGTCGACGACGGCCCCCGCACGCGGGGTACGCGGCGGCTTCGGCGGCGCGGTCGAGGACTACGGCACGGTCACGCTCGCCGCGGGCGGCGCCCTGGTCGTCTCGGCCCTGGGCGGCGGCGCGTGGTACCTGCGCCGCCGTACGGTCCGCGGCCGCTTCTGAACCCCCCTTCCCCTGGAGCCGGGCAGCCGGTCCGGCTCCCCGAACCACGGCAGGCCGGGCCCGAGGGCCCGGCCTGCCGTCGTGGTGGACCAGTCGTCCTCGTCCCCCCGGTGCTCTTGTTCACGCGGCCCGCGCGCCTTACCGTCCTCCCAGCCGACTGGGAGGGCCGCCATGCCACGACCGCTCAGCGTCCAGCTGTACTCCGTGCGCGACGAGCTCGCCGCCGACCGGGCGGGGACGCTGGAGCGCCTCGCGGCGATGGGGTACGGCGCGGTGGAGGCCTTCGACGTGACCGACGACGCGCCGGGGCTCGCCCGGATCGCCGCAGGTCTCGGCCTCGCCGTCTCGGGCGCGCACGTCGGCCACGCCCTGGCCGGGGACCCGGGCCCCGTCTTCGACGCCGTCGCCGCGCTCGGCACCGGCCTCGCCGTCGTCCCCGCGGGCTTCCCGCACGAGGACTTCACGACGCGCGACGGGCTCGCCCGCGTCGCGGACCGCCTCAACTCCCTCGCCCGCCGGGCCGCCCGGCACGGGCTGCGGCTCGGCTACCACAACCACTGGTGGGAGGTGGAGCCGCGGCTCGACGGCGCGCACGCCCTCGACGTGCTCGCCGGGCTGCTCGACCCGGACGTGTTCCTGGAGGTCGACACCTATTGGGCGGCGGTCGGCGGCGCGGACGTGCCCGCGCTCCTCGGCCGCCTCGGCGACCGCGTGGAGGCCCTGCACCTCAAGGACGGCCCCGGCACCAAGGACGACCCGAACGTCGCCGTCGGCGGCGGCACCATGCCGGTGCCCGAGGTCCTCGCGGCAGCCCCGGACGCCTGGCGGGTGGTCGAGTTCGACGCGTGCGCGGGCGACCTGCTCGGCGAGCTGGCCGCGAGCCGCGTCTACGTCAGCGCCCTGGAGGCGGCGTGAGCGCGGGCCCGGTCGGCGTCGCGGTCGTCGGCGCGGGCGTCATCAGCGTGGAGTACCTGCGGACCCTCGGCCGCTTCCCCGACGTGCGGCTCCTCGGCGTCGCGGACCTCGACCGGGAGCGGGCGGCCACCGCGGCCCGCGCCCACGGCATACCGGTGCACGGCGACGTGCCCACCGTCCTCGCGGAGCCGGACGTCGAGCTGGTGGTGAACCTGACGGTGCCCGCGGCGCACGCGCAGGTCGCGGCCGCGGCGCTGCGCGCGGGCAAGCACGTGTACGGCGAGAAGCCCCTGACGCCGACGCCCGGGGAGGCGGAGAAACTCATCGCCGACGCGTCCGAGCGCGGGCTGCTGCTCGGCGGCGCCCCGGACACGTTCCTCGGCGCGGGCCTGCAGTCGGCCCTCCGCGCCGTCCGGGCGGGCCACATCGGCACGCCCGTGGCGGCGACGACGGCGGTGCAGAGCCTGGGCCCGGAGTCCTGGCACCCGGACCCGGCGTTCTTCTACCAGCCGGGCGCGGGGCCCCTGTTCGACGTCGGCCCGTACTATCTGACGGCCCTGGTGGCGCTGTTCGGCTCCGTGTCGCGGGTCGCGGCGACGGCGGCGCGGGCCCGCGCGCGGCGCACGGTGGGCTCGGGCGCCAGGGCCGGGCAGTCGTTCCCGGTCGACGTGCCGACGCACGTGAGCGCGCTGCTCGCGTTCTCCTCGGGAGCGAGCGCCAACGCGACGTTCAGCTTCGACAGCGCCCTGCCGCGCGTCCGCTTCGAGGTCACCGGTACCGAGGGCACCCTCGCCGTGCCGGACCCGAACACCTTCCGCGGCCCGCTGCGGCTGCGGCCGAACGGCTCCGACGACTGGCGCGAGCTGCCCGTCCACGGCCGTACGGACGGCCGCGGCCTCGGCGTCCTGGACCTGGCGCGCGCGATCCGCGCCGGGGCGGGACGGATCACGCCCGACACCCGGAGCACGCACCGCGCGTCGGGCGCCCTGGCCCTGCACGTCCTCCAGACCATGACGGCGATCACCGAGTCCGCCGAGCGGTCGGCGTTCACCGCGCTCCCCACCCAGGTCGTGCCCCCGGCGCCGCTGCCCGAGGACTGGGACCCGACGGCGGCGACCCTCACCGGGCCTTGACGTACGCCGCGTCAGGCCTCGCCCGCGCGGTCGTGGTCCTCGTCCGCGCGGGTTGAGCGGCCGTCGGGCCGGGGCTCCGCCAGTTCGTCGAGCGCCCGGGCCAGCCACTGCGTCCAGAACGTCTCCAGGTCGATACCGGCCCGCAGCACCAGGTGCCGCAGCCGGTCCTCGACCGCGTCGCTGCCGGGCGGGAAGTCGCGGCGCTCGATCTCCTCGTACTCCGCCAACTGGCGGCCGTGGAGGGTGAGATGGCGGCGCAGGTCCTCCTCGATGCCCGCCGTGCCGACGACGGCCGCCGCCCGCAGCCGCAGGAGCAGCGCGTCGCGCATCGGCTTGGGGTCCTGGCCCGCCGCGGTCCAGCGGGACAGCTCGGCGCGGCCCTCGGGCAGCACCTCGTACTGCTTCTTCTGGCCACGGGTCGCCGTCGCGGCGGGCAGCGCGCGGATCAGCCCGTCCCGCTCCAGCCTGCCGAGGTCGCGGTAGATCTGCTGGTGCGTGGCGGACCAGAAGTAGCCGATGGACCGGTCGAAGCGCCGGGTCAGCTCCAGGCCCGACGACGGCTTCTCCAGCAAGGCGGTGAGGATCGCGTGCGGCAGTGACATGCGGGCATCCTAGGGAGGCGGCGCGGCCGGGCGTCCGGCCGCGCCCGCCCCGCTCACAGCGCGGCGGCCAGCTCCGTGCCCTGCTTGATGGCGCGCTTGGCGTCCAGCTCGGCCGCGACGTCGGCGCCGCCGATGAGGTGCGCGCTCATCCCCGCGGCGAGCAGGGCCTCGTACAGGTCGCGCCGGGGTTCCTGGCCGGTGCACAGCACGACCGTGTCCACGGGGATGGTGCGCGCGGCGCCGTCGACCGTGAGGTGCAGGCCCTCGTCGTCGATGCGGTCGTAGCGGGCGCCCGCGACCATCTCGACGCCTCGGTGGCGCAGCTCGGCGCGGTGGATCCAGCCGGTGGTCTTGCCGAGGCCGCCGCCGACCTTGGACGTCTTGCGCTGGACGAGGTGGACGGTGCGCGGCGAGAGCGGCCGCTCGGGCGCGGCGAGCCCGCCGCGCTCCCGGTAGTCCATGTCGACGCCCCAGTGCTTGAAGTACGTCGCCGGGTCCAGGGCGGCCTTGTCGCCGCTGTCGGTGAGGTACTCGGCGACGTCGAAGCCGATGCCGCCCGCGCCGACGACGGCGACCCGGTCGCCGACGGGCGCGCCGTCGCGCAGCACGTCCAGGTAGCCGACGACGCTGGGGTGGTCGACGCCGGGGATGTCCGGGGTGCGGGGCGTGACGCCGGTGGCGATGACGACCTCGTCGTACCCGGCGCCGGTGAGCCGGTCCACCGTGACGTGGGTGTTCAGCCGCACGTCCACTCCGCGCAGGTCGAGCTGGGTGCGGTAGTAGCGCAGCGTCTCGTCGAACTCCTGCTTGCCGGGAACCTTGCGGGCCACGTTCAGCTGGCCGCCGATCTCGGCCGCGGCGTCGTAGAGCGTCACGTCGTGGCCGCACTCGGCGGCGGAGACGGCGCAGGCGAGCCCGGCGGGGCCCGCGCCGATGACGGCGACGCGCTTGGCGCGGCGGGTCGGCGCGAGGACGAGCTCCGTCTCGTGACAGGCGCGCGGGTTCACCAGGCAGGAGGTGATCTGGAGGTTGAAGGTGTGGTCGAGGCAGGCCTGGTTGCAGCCGATGCAGGTGTTGATGGCGTCGGGCTGCCCCTGGCGCGCCTTGGCCACGAAGTCCGGGTCGGCGAGCAGCGGGCGGGCCAGCGAGACCATGTCGGCGGCGCCGTCGGCGAGCAACTGCTCGGCGAGCTCGGGGGTGTTGATGCGGTTGGTCGTCACCAGCGGCACGGACACCTCGCCCATGACCTTCCGGGTGACGAAGGTGTAGGCGCCGCGCGGCACGGAGGTCGCGATGGTCGGCACGCGGGCCTCGTGCCAGCCGATGCCGGTGTTGATGATGCTGGCGCCCGCGGCCTCGATCTCCTTGGCGAGCAGGACGACCTCGTCGAGCGTGGAGCCGCCGGGCACCAGGTCCAGCATGGAGAGGCGGTAGACGATGATGAAGTCGTCGCCGAGGCGCTCGCGTGTGCGCCGCACGATCTCGACGGGGAAGCGGACGCGGTTCTCGTAGGCGCCGCCCCAGCGGTCGGTCCGCCGGTTGGTGGGGGCCGCGATGAACTCGTTGATCAGATAGCCCTCGGAGCCCATGATCTCGACGCCGTCGTAGCCCGCGTGCCGGGCGAGTTCGGCGGTGCGGACGAAGTCCTCGATGGTCCGCTCGACCTCGTCGTCCGTCAGGGCGCGGGGCGGGAACGGGCTGATCGGCGCCTGGAGCGCGCTCGGCGCGACCAGGTCCGCGTGGTAGGCGTACCGCCCGAAGTGCAGGATCTGCATCGCGATCCGGCCGCCCTCGCGGTGCACGGCGGCGGTGATCGGCGCGTGCTGCTCGGCCTCGGCCTCGGTGGTGAGCTTGGCGCCGCCCTCCCAGGGGCGCCCCTCCTCGTTCGGCGCGATGCCGCCGGTGACGATGAGGCCGACGCCGCCGCGCGCCCGGGTCGCGTAGAACTCGGCCATGCGCGCGAACCCGCCCGGCGCCTCTTCGAGGCCCACGTGCATGGAGCCCATGAGGACCCGGTTGGGCAGCGTGGTGAAGCCCAGGTCGAGCGGGCTGAGCAGATGCGGGTAGCGGCTCGGGGAGTCCATGCGGCCTCTTTCGTCCACGGGTGCGCGAAGTCGTCAGGACAGTTGTAGGCCAGCCCCACCCCTTATGCAACTAGTTGCACAACGGGCGGGACGCAGCTCACACCGGCCGGACGGGCCGGGGCGGGGGCCCGCCCCGCACCCGGCGGCCGCCCCCGCCGGACCTCACTCCCCCTGCGCCTTGTCCTGGAGGAACCGCTCCACCTCGCTGGCCACGCCCGCCTTGGCCGTGGACGCCCGGGCGCCCGCGCGCGTGGACGCCTCGTGCACCCCGAGGCCGCCGACCCACACGTAGCCGAACGACGGCTCGCCGTCGAGGCGCGGGCTGACCTGGACGTCCACCTGCTTGAGCTTGGTCACGGGCGCCGCCGCGTAGAGGGTCGCCGTGACCCGGCGCTGCGGATACAGATTGAAGTCCCGGATGACCACCGAGCCGTACTCGTCGACGAACGCGCCGTGGCCGTCCCGGCCCACGCGCACGTCGAAGTGCCACGGATGGTCGTGCAGATCGATGGTGACGAACTCGGAACCGCGGTTCTCGAAGGTGACGTCGAAGGCGACGTAGGTCAGGCCCTTGGCGTCATCGTCCCGGCCGCGCTTGGGAGTGGCCCGCTTGAGGCCGTGCACCCGCACGCGCAGCCCTGCCAGTTCGTCGGACTGGTACTCCTGCCAGTCCCCGACGACGTTCGGTACGTCCATCATCCCCACCCTTCGGTCGGCACAAGGCTAGAACGAGCTGCCCCTCGGACCTTTCCCCACTTGATCACTACCGGCCGGAGCGGCAGGTTATCCCCGGGCGCACGCGTGACCGATGACTTCTCGCCGCCGCCACGGACCGCCCGGGCGCCCCCGGCGGCCCGCACCGCGCGGGTCCTCGCCGCCGCGCTCGGCCGCCGGTCCTCCGACGTGCGGGGGACCCCGTCAGCGCCGTGTCCGAAAACCGCCAGCCACGCCCCCCGCGCGCGACGCAGACTGATCACAGGGACACACTCCCCCGATCCCCTCCGGGCCGCCGGAGGCGATCTCGAACCCCTCGGAGAGGACCGGCGCGATGACCGTCTACACCACCCTGGACAGCCCGCTGGGCGAACTGCTGCTCGTCGGCGAGCCCTCGGCCACCGCCAAGGGCGGCACGGCACTCGCGTCGCTCTCCGTGCCGGGGCAGAAGGGCGCCGCGTCCGTCCTGGACGGCTGGGTCCGCGACGACGAGGCGTTCGCCGCGATCACCGACCAGCTGCGCGCGTACTTCGCGGGCGCGCTGACGCAGTTCGACATCGAGTACGCCACCGGATCCGGCACGGACTTCCAGCGCAAGGTCTGGGACGCCCTGGACTCCGTGCCGTACGGCACCACCACCACGTACGGGGCGCTCGCCGCGCGGCTCGGCCTGTCGCGCGCCGCCGTCCGCGCCCTGGGCACCGCCATCGGCCGCAACCCGCTGCTCGTGGTGCGCCCCTGCCACCGCGTGATCGGCGCGGACGGCTCGCTGACCGGCTACGCGGGCGGCCTGGACCGCAAGCGCCGGCTCCTGGACCTGGAGGCGGCATGACCAGGACCGCGCCCGCCACCGCCGGGCCCGCCGCCCGGGTCGCCGCCACCGGCACCGGGGCCGCCGCCCGGGTCGCCGCCGCGGACTGGGCCGGTGCCGCCGCCGAGCTCGACGCCCACGGCTGCGCCCTCACGCCCCGGCTCCTGGACCCCGACGCGTGCCGGTCGATCGCCGCCCTGTACGACGAGACGGAGCTGTTCCGCAAGACCGTCGACATGGCCCGGCACCGCTTCGGCTCCGGCCAGTACCGCTACTTCGGCCCCGATCTGCCGCGCCCGGTCGCCGAGCTGCGCGCCGCCCTCTACCCCGCGCTCCTGCCGATCGCCCGGGACTGGGCGGCCCGCCTCGGCCGCCCCGCCCCGTGGCCCGACAGCCTCGACGAGTGGCTCGACCGGTGCCGCGCGGGTGGCCAGTCGCAGTCCTCGCAGATCCTGCTGCGGTACGAGGCGGGCGACTGGAACGCGCTGCACCGCGACCTCTTCGGCGACCTGGTCTTCCCGCTCCAGGTCGTCATCGGCCTCGACGTCCACGGCGACGACTACACCGGCGGCGAGTTCCTGCTCGTCGAACAGCGCCCCCGCGCCCAGTCCCGGGGCACCGTCACCGTGCTCCCGCAGGGACACGGCCTGGTCTTCACCACCCGCGACCGCCCGGTGCGCTCCGCCCGCGGCTGGTCGGCGGCCCCGGTCCGGCACGGCGTGAGCACGGTCCGCTCGGGCCTGCGGCGCTCGCTGGGCCTCGTGTTCCACCTCGCCTAGGGGCCCCGCGGCTACTCACGGCGTGCGGACGCGCGCGGGTCGGCCGTGTCCCGCTCGGCCGTGTCCCGCTCGGCCGGGGGCCGTGGCACACCGTCCTGACGCTGCCAGGCGGCGTACAGCGTGGAGAGCCCGATCGCTACCGAGGACACCGCCTCCGCCTCGATCCCGCACCGGACGAGGACGACTCCGGTCCCCAGGACCGCGAGGAATACGGCGAGATCGGTTCGCCGCCGTGGAAGGTGCATCGCTGAGCCTCTCTGAAGTTCCTTGTACCAACTGCCGCCTGATGTCTTGTCAGGCGGCAATCAGGCTGTTGGGGGTGCGGGGTGTTGCGGTAGGCGGCACAGTTGCCACGTGTCGCAACACCGAGCGACAGCAGCCGACAGGGAACACCGGGAGGGGACATGGGCAGCCTGGTGCCGCTGGGCGGGGAGCTTCCCGACGAGTCGCGGGCGCTCGCCGAGGCGCTGCGCGCCCTCTTCGACGGGCTCGGGCTCAGCGTCCGCCGGTACGCGGCCCGGCGGAGCTGGGACGCCGGGTCCCTGTCCCGCTTCCTCAACGGGACCCGCGTACCCACCTGGGAGTTCATCAACTCCCTCTTCCACGACGTGGCCGAGCACCAGGGCCGCACGCCCACGCCCGAGGCCATGGAGCTGCTCCGCCGACTGCACCGCGAGGCACTGGCCCGCAGCGGCTCCCCGCTCCACCGGGTGCAACTCCTCGAGGACCAACTGGCCGAGGCCGACCGGCAGTCCACCCGCTCGGCGGCGCTGGTCCGCGCGCTCGAAGGGGCGTTGGTCGACGCGCAACACCGCGCGGCGGACCTGGAGGTACAGATCGGACAGCTGCGGGCGCACCAGAGCCGCGAGCACGCCGACACGGACACGGTGCTCGCACTGTACGAGGACCAGCTCGCCGGGCTCCGCAGGGAACGGCAGTCCCTCATCCAGCAGGTGGAGGCGCTCGGCGAGGAGCTCCGCGACGCCCACGCCCGCCGCGTCGAGGCGGAGGAGCGCTGCGAGGAGCTGGAGCGCCAGCTGATCGCGGCCGAGGAGCACGGGCAGGACGACGAGGACGCCACCGCACCCCGCCCCGAGGAGAGCCGCGAGGAGCCCGAGGACGGCTTCCCGGACACCGCCCCCGCCGCCGCTGCACCGCCCCGGGCACGCCCCCGTACGCCCGGCGGGAAGACCCACCCCGGATGGCTCAACCCCGGCTTCGTCTTCGACACCTTCATCGTCGGCGACTCCAACCGCTTCGCCAACGCGGCCGCCCTCGCCGCCGCCAAGCGGCCCGGCCGGGCGTACAACCCCCTGTACATCTACGGCACTTCGGGGATCGGCAAGACGCACCTGCTGCACGCCACCGCGCACCACGCCCTCGCCCTCCACCCCGGCCTCCGCGTCCGGTACGTGCACGCGGAGGACTTCAAGCCCCAGGGCGACCACCGGAACGCGGACGTCCTGCTGGTCGACGACATCTACTTCCTGATGCACCACCGGTCGACGCGCGAGGAGTTCTTCCACACCTTCAACGCGCTCCACGAGGCCGGGAAGCAGATCGTGCTCTCCTCCGACCGGCCGCCCAAGCAGCTGCCGAACCTCGAGGACTGGATGCGCAGCCGTCTGGAGTGGGGCCTGATCACCCACGTCAGGGCGCCCGAGCTGGAGACGCGCGTCGCGCTCCTGCACCGCAAGGCCGTCGCGGACGGGCTCGACACCCCGCCGGAGGTGCTCGAGTTCATCGCCACCCGCACCCTGCGCAACATCCGCGAGCTGGAGGGCGCCCTGAACCGGGTGACCGCGTTCGCCAACCTCAACCGGCAGCCGGTGGACCTCGGCCTGACCGAGATCGTCCTCAAGGACCTGGTCCCCGACCGCGGGCCGTCGCGCGGGGAGCGGGTCGGGCAGTTGATCATCGCTGTGACCTCCGACTACTTCGGTCTGGCGGAGGGCGAGCTGTGCGGAACGTCCCGCAGCCGGGTCCTGGTGACGGCACGCCAGATCGCCATATACCTGTGCTGCGAACTGACCGACATGTCACGGCCGAAGATCCGCGAGCTCTTCAAGCGGAGCGACCCGAGCACCGTGGACCACGCGGACCGCAAGATCCGCGCGCTGATGGCGGAGCGCCGCTCCATCTACAACCAGGTCACCGAACTCACCCTGCGGATCAAGGACGCCGCCGACGAACTGGCCGACTGACCGGGGCGGTGCCTCAGCCGAGCCCGCTCACCCGCAGCGTGACGTTCAGCCGCCCCGTCAGGCCAAGGCCCGGCGGCGCCGTACCGGCGTGGATCTTCGGCACGCCGTGGTACGCGAGGCGGGACGGGCCGCCGAACACCATCAGGTCACCGCTGCGCAGCTCGACGTCCGTGTACGGCCGCGCGCGCGTCTCGGTGTTGCCGAACCGGAAGACGCAGGCGTCCCCGAGGCTCAGCGACACCACCGGGGCGTCGGACTTCTCGTCGCTGTCGCGGTGCATGCCCATGCGGGCGTCGGCGTCGTAGTGGTTGACGAGCGCGATGTCGTACGCGGGCGGGGCGTCACCGTCCGCGCCGCCGTCCCCGTACGCGTCCCGCACCGCGGCGCGCCCCAGCTCCGCGAGCCAGGCGGGCATCGGCTTCACCGGCGCGCCGTCGCCGTCGACGACGGTGCGCGCGTAGCCGTACGGATACCAGTGCCAGCCGAGGCACAGCTGCCGGGCGGTCATCGTGCCGCCGCCCGGCAGGTGGACGGTGCGCAGGCCCGCGGGCGGGCGCGCCCAGGCCCGGCAGGCGGCGAGGAGCTCCCGCTGCCGGTCGGGGCCGAGCCAGCCGGGCACGTGCACGGCACCCGGGGCCACCTCGCCGCGCTCGCGCGGGAACAGCTCGTCGGTCATGGGCGCAGGACCGCCCGCAGGATCACGAACTTGCGGTTGCTGGCGGCGACTTCGACGTTGCCGAAGAGGCGCTTGAGCCGTACGTGGTAGCCGAGGTGGCGGTTGCCGACGACCCACAGCTCACCGCCGGGCCGCAGCGCGGCGCGGGCACCGCGGAACATGCGCTGGGCCGTCGCGTCGGTCGTGGCCTGGTGGCTGTGGAAGGGCGGGTTGTTCAGGACGAGGTCCACGGACGCGGCGGGCATCGCCGTCAGCGCGTCCCCGGCCAGGAACTCCGCCTGCGCGGCGGCCGAGTTGGCCCGGAACGTGGCCTCGGCCGAGGCGACGGCCTGGTACGACTCGTCCACGAACGTGACCCGGGCCCCGGGGTTGGCGACCGCCGCGGCCGTGCCGAGCACGCCGTTGCCGCAGCCCAGGTCCACGATGTGGGCGTCGGCGCGGCTCGCGGGCAGGTGCTGGAGGAAGAACCGGGTGCCGATGTCCAGGCGCTCGGCGCAGAAGATGCCCGCGTGGTTGACGGCGGTCAGGCCCGCGCCCGCCCCGGAGTCGGCGGGCAGGACGTACCGGCGCGGCCAGGGACCGCTCTCGTGGACCCGCTCCGGGTCCGGCGTGGTGTGGATCAGCCGGGCCTTCTGCCGGGCCAGCGAGGTGCGGGTCGGGCCGATGATCCGCTCGAAGAGGTCGAGGGTCGAGGTGTGGATCTCGGTGACCATGCCGGTGCCGACGACGACGGTGCCCGCGTGCAGGGAAGGGGCGATCCGGTGCAGCTGGTCCTCCAGGAGCGCGAGGCTCTTGGGCACCCGGACCAGGAGCACGTCCACCCGCTCCGGCGGCGCGTCCCGCGTCGTGAGCAGCCGGGCCGGGTCCGGCGCGTGCCCGGCCCGCTCCAGGTTGGCGAGGGTCGCCTGCCTGCCGAGGAAGGAGTCGGTGATCTGGACGGGCCGGTGCGCGGCGAGCACCGTGGTCAGCGCGCCCCAGCGGTCGCCGATCACGGCCACGGTGCCGTCGAGGGCGACCGGCGCGCCGCCGTCCTCTCCCGCCAGGTGGCGCAGCAGATAGGCGTCCGCGGCGGACCAGGCCCGCAGCTGGTCGCGGGGGTCCTCCGGGAAGCGTGTGAGGTCGTACGCGCCCCATGACGTGCTCAAACGGTTCATCGTGCCCTCAGGCTACTGGGCCGCGCGCGGCGGCGCGGACCCGGCCGCTGCCCCGGCGCGGGGCGGCCGGCCGTCGCGGCGCCGCCCGCTTCAGGAGGAGCGGAGCAGCCGCTGCCGGGGGACGGCGACCCGGGTGCGCTCGGGGTCGGCCGGGCGCTCGGTGTCGTACACCGCGAGGACGGGCCGGTCGAGGGCCACGCGGTCCACGACCACCGGTACGGCGTGCCGCGCGCCCTGCCGGTCGTGGAAGACGACGGTGACCTCGCCGCGCCTGCCGCGCACCGGCCGCCAGCCCTCGAGCCGGGCCTCGGCCGTGGCGAACCCGGCCCGCACCCGGCGCAGTGCGGCGGTCCTGCGCAGGCTCACGGCGGCGCCCCACACCGCGAGGAGCCCGCCCACGGCCGCCACCGACCACAGGAACGTCAGCCAGGCCGCGACGGAGTGCCGTCCGACCGGCGCGAGCAGCATGTAGTCGGTGACCGTGCCGTAGGCGACGCGGCCGTCGGCCAGCGCGTCGTACCAGCCCACGGCGGCGGCGAGCGCGCTGAGCGCGATCACCGCGCCCACCGTCGCGCGGTGCAGGAACCGGGCGGCGACGAAGCCGAGCAGCACGTCCGCGCCGATGCCGAGCTCCGGCGCCATGGCCACCAGCTGGTCGCTGCCGCAGCCCACGTCGTCGTAGCAGGACCACCCGGCGCTCGTGGCGTCGTACGTGCTCAGGTGCCACACGAGCCAGACCTGCCAGGCGAGGAGCGCGCAGGCGAGCCCCCGCAGCACGACGCCATAGCTCTTCCGGCCCAACTCCCGTCCCTGCCTCAGTGGTTCGGCGACGCCGCGAGGGCGCCGCGCGGAGAGCATCCGTCAATGTCCGTGCAGGCTACACGCTGTCCGGGGCGGTCACCACGGGGCGTGCGGCCGCGGCTCAGCCGCGGGCGAACCAGGTGGGCCCGTCCGCCATGGCCTGCTTGATGCGGAACAGACCGGTCTCGTGCAGCTCGGGAAGCCGGTCCAGGGCGAACCAGGCGACTTCGAGGGACTCGTCGTCGTTGACGCGGGGCTCGCCGCCCACGGCCCGGCAGCGGACGGTGATGTCCATGAACTGGCAGACGTCGCCGTTGGGGTAGGTGACGGGCTCCAGGGTCTCCACGAGGACCACCCGCTCGGCCACGCAGCGCACGGCCGTCTCCTCGAAGACCTCCCGCTCGGCGCACTCGGCGGGCTGCTCCCCCGGCTCCGGGATGCCGCCGATCACCGACCACTTGCCGTTGTCGGCGCGCCGTCCGAGCAGCACCCGGCCCTCGTCGTCGAAGACGATCGCGGTCACTCCCGGGAGCCACAGCAACTGGTGGCCCACGTCGGCGCGCAGGGTCTTGATGAAGTCTGGAGTAGCCATGATCAGCAGCCTAACCGCCGGTGCCCGTCCGCCTGCGCGCGATGACCCAGCCGATTCCGGCCACTCCCAGACCGGCCAGAAACACCTCCGGCCAGACCCCGAGCCGCGTCGCGGGCGTCAGCGAGCTGCGCTTGGGCACCTCCGCGACGAGCGACTCCGCGGTGAACATCCCGGTGCGCTGGGCGACCGTCCCGTCCGGGCGGATCACGGCGCTCACCCCGCTGGTCACCGGCACCATCACGGCCCGTCCGTGCTCGACGGCCCGCACCCGGTCGATGGCCAGCTGCTGGTACGTCATCTGACTGCGCTCGAACGTCGCGTTGTTGCTCGGCACGGACAGGATCTGCGCGCCCTGGCGCACCTGGTCCCGCACCACGTCGTCGAACGCCGCCTCGTAGCAGGTCACGGGCCCGACCTCGGTGCCCGCCATGTCGAACACGACCGGCTTCGTACCGGGCTGGAAGACACCGGCGCGGTCGACGTCGGAGCTGAAGATCCGGAAGAAGCTCCGGTAGGGCATGTACTCGCCGAACGGCTGGAGGTGCCGCTTGTCGTACGAGGCGCCGGGGCCCGTCTTCGGGTCCCACAGGATCTGCCGGTTGCGGGGCTTGCCGTCCTTCGCCCCGACGACCGCGCCCACGGAGACGGGGGCGCCGATGGCCTTCGCCGCCTTGTCGATCTCCGCGTAGGCGTCGGCGTTGACGAACGGGTCGATGTCGGAGGAGTTCTCCGGCCACAGGACCAGGTCGGGCTGCTCGGCCTTGCCCGCCCTGACCTTCGCGGCCAGGCGCAGCGTCTCCCGGACGTGGTGGTCGAGCACGGCCCGGCGCTGGGCGTTGAAGTCCAGGCCCATGCGCGGCACGTTGCCCTGGACGACGGCGACCGTGGCGGTGCCGTGCTCCGCCGCGGTGGACACCAGCGGCAGCGCGGCCGCCCCGGCTGCCACCGGCGCGACGGTGAGCGCGGCCGCGGTCAGCACGGCGCGGTCCCGGGTACGGGGCGCGGCCCTCAGGCGGCGCACGACGTCGGCGAGCCCGAAGCCGCTGAGGACCACGGCGAAGCCCAGCAGCGGTGTCCCGCCGAGCGCGGCGAGGGGCAGGAAGAGACCGGTGGGCTGGCCGAAGGCGACCTTGCCCCACGGGAAGCCCTCGAAGGGGAAGCGCGAGCGCGCCGCCTCCAGCAGGAGCCACACCCCACAGGCCCACACCGGCCACACCGGAAGGCGGGACACCAGGGCGATGCCCAGGCCCGCGAGGCCGATGAACAGCGCTTCGGCGACGGCCAGGGCGAGCCACGGCAGCGGCCCCACGTCGACACCCGTCCACGACAGGAGCGGCACGAAGTAGCCGAGCCCCATCAGCAGGCCGAGGCGGAAGCCGGAGCGGGCCCCGTGGCCGTGCAGGACGAAGCCGAGCAGCGCGAACGCGAAGGGCGCGAGCCACCACAGCTCACGCGGCGCGAAGCTGAGGTAGAGCAGGACGCCGGAGAGCACCGCGGCGACGGCCGGAAGCAGCCGTCGCCGTACCCGCTCCGCGCGGGTTTCCGGTCCGGGCTGCGGTTCGGTCTGCTCCGACGTCTCGGTGGGAGCGGTGGTGGCGGTCACTCGGGGAGTCTACGGCCCGCCACCTGGGCGCGGACAGCGCGGTCGGCCCCCGCGCACGGGTGTCCCAGGTGCCCCGTCCACACATTTGCTAGATCGTTTCTGCGCAAGACATCCACAACCGACGCCGTCAGCCGCTACGGTGTGCCGCAGTCCCTGACGTGCGGCCGGAACACGCTGCCACGCCGTCGGGGGCCCGCGGACATTCGGGGGGCGGGTTGGGGTCGACGGGGGCGGTGACGGCCGAGCGGACCGGGGAGCGGCACGGGGTGGCCGACGCGAGCGGTCTCGCGATCCTCGCGGCGTGCGCGGCCTGGGCGCTGATCGCTTCGGGGGTCGGCGGCGGACGGCCGGACGGCGTGCTGCTCGCGATCCTCGCGGTCGCCGCCGGGTACGCGGGCGGGCGCATCGCCGGAGCCCTCCTACCGGTGGCGGCCCCGTGCGCCGGGGCGCTCGCGGGGGTCTGCCTCGCCGCCGCGGCCCCGCACGTCACGCCCGGACCCGCCAGCTCCGCACCGCTCGGCCCCATCGGCGCCACCGCCGCGCTCCTGAGCCTGTCGGCGGGCGCGGTCTGCTGTGCGGCCTGGGCGGCGCGCGGCCCCGCGCTCCGGCTGTGCCTGCGCCTGGCCGCCGTCGGTGTCGTGTGCTGTGCGGCGCTGCTCGGCTCCACCGCGGGTTTCCTCGCCTGCGCCGGGATCCTGCTGTGCTCGCTCGCGGGGGCCCTGACCCGCAGGGCCCCCGGCCTCGCGGGATTCGCCCTCGCCGCCGTGCTGGTGGCCGGGGCGTCCTGGGCCGTCGCCGAGGAGGTGCTGCCCCGCGGCCTGACCGCATCGCTGGAGGGCCAGCTGGGCCCGCACCGGGTGGGCCTGTGGCGGGACGCCGGGGATCTGGCGGGCGCGCATCCGGCGTTCGGGGTGGGCCCGGGGCGGTTCGGGGACGCGTCACCGACCGTGACGGAGGGCCTGCTCCCGGACGACAAGCCGCACTCTGCGCTGCTCCAGCAGGCCGCTGAGCAGGGCTTCACCGGCGTCGTGCTGCTCACGGCGGCCTTCGGCTGGGTCCTGTTCGCGCTGTGGCGCTCGCCCCGCTCCACCGCGGTCGTCCTGACGGCGGGCGCGGCCCTGACCGCCGTCGCGGCGGTGGCCACGCTGGGCAACGCGCTGAGCGTGACGTCCGTGACGGCGGGCGCGGGCCTGCTCGCGGGCATCGCGACGGCACGGCCGCTGCCGGAGGGCCGGGAGACCGGGAGCGGGGAGACGGACCGCCTTCCCTGAGGGACGCGCCGGTCAGACCGTCGGCGTGGGGCGGGTCGGCCGCAGGTGGTCGCGGATGACACGGACCGCGCTCTCGGCGTTGTCCACGGTGACCGTGAACTTGTGGCCGTCGCCGAGTCGCAGCACGACGCCCTCGCCGCGCCGCACGATGACGGCGGTGCCCTGCTCCGGCCGCCAGCGGTAGCCCCAGCCGCCCCAGTGCCGCGGGGTGACGGCGGGCGCGAAGTCGGCGCCGACGACGTGCGAGAGCGGGATGCGGCGGCGCGGTACGCCGATGTGGCCGCAGCGCACTTCCATGCACTCCTTGTCGACCTTCACCGCGACGTGGACGAACGCCAGCGTGCCGAAGAGCATCAGCAGACCGACCGCGATGCAGCCGACGATGGCCATGACCAGCGGCAGGACGCCCGAGGGCCACAGCGTCTCCACGGCCAGGTCGATGCCCAGCGCGAGGCAGGCGGCGCCGGCGCAGGCCAGCAGCCACTGGACGCGGTTCGACGCGCGTCCGGTCCAGATCTCGGGCTGATCCTCGGCGGCAGCCCGCTCGCCGTGGGCATGGTCCGTCATGGAGTCGAGGTTACTCACGATCCGCGTCGACGGCACCGCGTCGCGAAGGGTTACCTCTCCGGCCGGACACCCCGAACACCAGGTTTCCCCGGGTGAGGGGCGCCCTCAACGGCGCGTTCCGCTCGCTGGGCCGCACGGGAGGGGCAGCCGTCGGCCAGGACGGGCGCCCTTCCGGCCACCGCCCCGGGCCGGGCGGCGGTCTCAGCCCTTCAGGGCCGGGCTCGCCGACGCCAGGAGGCGCCCCTCGGCGTACGTCAGGGCGGCGGGCGGCAGCGCGGCCTCGCGCCCGCTGAGGAGCACGCGGACGCCGCCGTGGCCGTTCCCGGGCGCCGGGCGCGCGCCGGGCACCTCGCCGATGCGGCGCAGCGTCTGGGCGGCGACCGCGCCGGCCGAGCCGTGCAGGACCAGCGGCGCCCGGTCCGCCCGCTGGACGGCGGCGCGGATGCGCTCCGCGACCAGTTCGTAATGGGTGCAGCCCAGGACGACGGCCCTTACCTCGGGCGGTGTGAGGGCGGCGGCCGCCGCGATCGTGCGGTCGATGGCGTCCTCGTCGGCCCACTGCACGGCGTCGGCGAGACCGGGGCAGGGCACCTCGGTGACGTCGACGCCGTCGGCGAACTCCTCGATGAGGCCGCGCTGGTAGGGGCTGCCGGTGGTGGCGGGGGTGGCCCAGATGGCGATCGGTCCGCCCCCGGCCGCGGCGGGCTTGATCGCCGGGACGGTGCCGATGACCGGCAGCTCCGGCTCGAAGCGGGCGCGCAGGGCGGGCAGCGTGTGCACGGTCGCGGTGTTGCAGGCCACGATCAGCGCGTCCGGGCGGTGCGCGGCGGCGGCCGCGGCGACCGCGAGGGACCGCTCCGTGAGGTCCGCCGTGCTGCGGGGGCCCCAGGGCATGCCGTCGGGGTCCGAGGAGAGGACGAGATCGGCGCCGGGTGCCAGGCGCCGTACCGCGGCCGCCGCGGCGAGCAGTCCGATGCCGGAGTCCATGAGCGCGATCTTCACCCGGTCACCTTAGACGATCGGCCGTACAACCCGGTCACCGTGGGGCAGACTGCGGCGGATGAGTGCCGTTGCGTGGATCTGTGTCGCCTCGCTCGCCGCGTGGCTGTGGCTGCTGGCCGGACAGGGCTTCTTCTGGCGCACGGACCTGCGCCTGCCACCCCGGCGCGAGCCGGCGCGATGGCCGGCGGTGGCGGTCGTCGTCCCCGCGCGGGACGAGGCCGAGGTGCTGCCCGCCAGCCTGCCGTCGCTGCTCGCGCAGGACTATCCGGGGCGGGCCGAGGTGTTCCTCGTCGACGACGGCAGCAGCGACGGCACCGGGGCTCTCGCGCGGAAGCTGTCCGAGCGGCACGGCGGCCTTGCGCTGACCGTCGGCTCGCCGGGCGAACCGCCCGCGGGCTGGACGGGCAAGCTGTGGGCGGTGCGGCACGGCATCGGCCTGGCCCGCGCGCGCGAGCCGGAGTACCTGCTGCTCACCGACGCGGACATCGCCCATGAGCCCGACAGCCTGCGGGAGTTGGTGGCCGCCGCGGAGTCCGGCGGCTTCGACCTGGTGTCGCAGATGGCCCGGCTCCGCGTGGCCAGCGTGTGGGAGCGCCTGGTCGTCCCCGCGTTCGTCTACTTCTTCGCGCAGCTGTACCCGTTCCGCTGGATCGCGCGCAAGGACGGGGGGACCGCCGCCGCGGCCGGTGGCTGTGTGCTGCTGCGCGCGGACGCCGCCGCGCGGGCGGGGGTGCCGGACGCCATCCGGCACGCGGTGATCGACGACGTGGCCCTCGCGCGGGCGGTCAAGCGGAGCGGCGGGCACATCTGGCTGGGACTCGCCGACCGCGTCGACAGCGTGCGCCCCTACCCGGCCCTCGCGGACCTGTGGCGGATGGTGGCGCGCAGCGCCTACGCCCAGCTGCGCCACAACCCGGCGGTGCTCCTCGGGACGGTCGTGGGGCTCGCCGTGATCTACCTGGTGCCGCCCGTCGGCCTGGTCGTGGGCCTGGCCCGGGGCGACACCACCGCCGCGGCCGTCGGCGGCACCGCCTGGCTCGTCATGACGGCCACGTATCTGCCGATGCTGCGCTACTACCGCCAGCCGCTGTGGCTCGCGCTCACGCTGCCCGGCACGGCCTTCCTGTACCTGCTGATGACGGTGGACTCAGCGGTGCGGCACTACCGGGGGCGCGGCGCCGCGTGGAAGGGCCGGACGTACGGGGCCGCCCCTGAGGCGGCCCCCGACTCACGGGCCTGACCGGCGCCTCCCACGTCCCGGGAGGCGCCGGTTGCGGCCGTCACTTCCTGCCGGGCGTCCAGTTCATGCCCCAGCCGTACGCGTAGTCGATGGTGCGCTGCGGGCTCACGCCGCGCTCGGGCACCAGATAGCGGGCCTCGCGCTGGACGACGAGCTCGCCGTTGTGGTTGGTGATGAGCGCGAGGGCGCACACCGTCGACGGCACCGTGCACTCGTCCAGGGAGAACTCGATCGGCGCGCCGTGCTGCGGCGTCAGCGTGACCGTCGCGTTGAGGTCGGCGAAGCTGCGCGCGCCCTCGTAGATGGTCACGAAGATGACCATGCGCTTGAACTCCTGCGTACGGTCGAGGTTCACGGTGAGGTTCTCACCGGTCGACACGGCTCCGGTGCGGTCGTCGCCGTCCAGGAGGATGTACGGGGGCTGGTGGAGGGATCCGAAGGCGTTGCCGAGGGCCTGGACGACTCCCTTGCGCCCGTCGGCCAGTTCGAACAGCGCGCACAGGTCGAGGTCCAGGTCGGCGTGCATCGCCACGGCCCGGCCGAGCTTGCTGGCCCAGCCCTTGAACTGCTTGCGCACCTCCCAGTTGAGGTTGACGCGCAGCGCGCCCGAGGTGCCGCCCTGCTTGGTCAGGGAGACCGTGGGCGCCTCCTTGGTGAGCGTCACCTTGGTCAGGCGCACGGGCTGGGCGGGGGCGGCGGCCGGCGGGGGCGGCGTGACGGGGGCGGGCGCGGTCACGGGCGGGGCCGGGGCCGGGGCGGGCGCGGGAGCCGCCACCGGCGGGGCGGGGGCCGGGGGCGGGGTCGGCGCGGCCGTCTGCTGGGGCTCGTCCACCGTGATGCCGTAGTCCGTCGCCAGGCCCTCCAGGCCGCTGCTGTAGCCCTGGCCGACGGCGCGGAACTTCCAGGCGCCCTGGCGCCGGTAGAGCTCGCCGAGGACGAACGCCGTCTCCACGCTCGCGTCGGCGCTGTCGTAGCGCGCGATCTCCGCGCCGCTCGCGGCGTCGAGGACCCGGATGTGCAGACCGGGCACCTTGCCGAACGTGCCGCCGTCCGAGGACGCGGCCAGGACCACCGTCTCGACGGCGGGCTCCACGCGCGCGAGGTCGACGACGAGCGCGTCGGTCACGGTGCCGCCCGCGTTCCGCTTGCCCTCGTGGCGCACGGCGCCCGAGGCGTGCGTCGCCTGGTTGTAGAAGACGAAGTCCGCGTCCGAGCGCACCTTTCCGGAGTCCGCGAGCAACAGAGCGGACGCGTCGGCGTCCGGAACTCCGGGTCCGGAACCCCAGCCCAATTCGACCCGTACGGCAGTTGCCCCCACGGGAACATTCGAACCTTTGGCCATAGACATGTCTGCCCCCATCACCAGTGCCGGGTCCGGCAGGACCGCCGTTCCGTTCCCGCCCAACCTATTACCTGGCATTCGCGGACGCGCACGGACCCACCCGGCCATCGCTCCGCGTCAACCGCCGGTCGACCACCGGTAACCCCCGAGATCCCCGCCTTTTACAGGATCCCTACGCCGCCGCGCGACCGATTTTCCCAGGTTCGCTCGCATTGAGGGCCTGAAGGCACGGGCAACACGGCAAACAACCCTCTTATCGGTCTCCCCAACCAGCACATCAAGGGCTTAACTTATGGAGCATGACCTCCCCCCGCTCCACCTATGGCGGCGGTTACTACTCCGCGCCGTCCTTCCCGGACACCCCGATCTACGACTCCCTGGTCGCCGAGCGGGGCACCCCGCAGATCGCCCCGATCCGGGTGAACCCGTCCCCCTATGACACGGGCAGCCACCTCCCGGCCCTTCCGCCCGCGCTGCCCGCCCTGCCGTCGGCGCCCTCCGGGCCCTCGATGGCCGCTCCTCCGAACGCCGCTTACGGCTACGCGCCCGCGCCGCAGCCCGCACCGCTGCAGCAGGCCCCGGCGCCGTACATCCCGCAGCAGGCGGGTCCGCCCCGCGGCTATCCGGGCCCGCAGCAGCAGCGGCCCATGGGGACCACGACGGGCTATGAGGCGATGCGCCCCGCGGCACCCCGCCCGGCGCCCGCGCCCCACGAGGACCCGTACAACCGGCAGCAGTACCGGGGCTACTGACCGGCCGCGGCCGGCGCCGTCAGCGACCACTGACAGCACGGCCGCACGTCGGGTCCGCCGTTCGATCGCTCCACGTTCATCCGCCGCAGGCGTCCGGGGGGCACGCCTGGCAGTCGCCGTCGACCCATGGGTCGACGGCGGCTTTCGTATGCGCGCACGGCCGGAGCGCCCAGGAGCCGTTTCCGGCCTAATGTGCGGGGCCCGTGACTCTCCGCCCGGGCGGGTTCCGTCCCGCCGGTGACCGGGGCCATCCGTATCGGTGACCCTCCGAGGATCCTCGAATGAACAGGGCGGTCGTGGGGAACTCGAAGGCGGGGCAAGGCCGTTGAGGTTCGATGGGAACCTGCGGAGCCGGTGGACGAGCACCGGTGCGGGCGCTGTCGGGCCCCGACGGGAGCAGTCCGGAAAGCGCCGGGAAACTGGCCGATGTCATCCTCGGTTCTCGTGACCCATGCGTGAGCCGGGCCGTCCGCGGTTAGGGCCGTGGTGACGGACGCGGAAGGGGGTGCAGGACCGTGCGAGCGATCGCCGGACTCTGGCGCTGGCGCCGCAATCCACTGCGCCGCGCGACGGACCTCGCCGAGGCCTGGGCGGCGCTCGTCGCGCTCGCCCTCATCGTCGTCGGGGCCCCGGTGGCCGGCGCCGTGACGGGCAGTCTGACCAACGACGCGCTGCTGCGCTCGGTGGAGGCCCAGCGCGCGACCCGCCACGTCGTGACGGCCACCGTCCTGAAGAAGCTCGACCACCCGCCCCTCGACCCCGACCCGGAGACCTCCTCCGCGCGGGACGCGCACCGCCGCGTGCTCGCCCACTGGAAGGGACCGGACGGCTCGGGCCACGCGGGCACGGTCGCGTCCGGCCTCAAGTCTCCGCACCCCGGCGACCGGTTCACGGTCTGGACCGACCGCACCGGCCGGGTCGTCGGCCGCCCGCTCGACCCGGCCACCGCGACGACCCACGCGGCCCTCGCCGGATTCGGCGCCACCCTCGCGAGCGCCGGCCTCGTCGAGGGCGCCCGGCGGCTGCTCCTGTGGCGCATCGTCCGGCGGCGCCACGCCCGCTGGGACCAGGCCTGGCAGCAGGCGGGCCCGGACTGGGGCAAGGCCGGTACCGGCGCCTGAGCTGGTGAGAGCCTGCCCATCAGGTCAACTCCCCCGCGCCGCGCGCGCTACGGTGGAGCGGGCCGACTCTTCGGCCTCCTCGCGCGCGGGCGCGGGGTACCCGCGTACGTCGAGGTGGGGGCAGAGCAACTCCATGGCACAGGGCACGGTCCAGGTGACGCACACCGGTACGTCGCGGTGGCGGCGCCGCACGGGAGAGTACGCATCGCTGACCGCCGCCTTGGAGGCCGCGGGCGACGGGGACGTCCTGACAGTGGCCCCGGGGACGTACCGCGAGAACCTCGTCGTCCAGCGGGCGGTGACGCTGCGCGGCCCCGAGGGCTCCCCCGGCTCCGTGCGCATCGCGCCGGCCGACGGCGTGCCCCTGACGGTGCGGGCCTCCGCCGTCGTGCAGGACCTGCACATCGAGGGCCAGGACTCGGCCGCGCCCGCGCTGCTCGTCGAGGACGGGGCGCCGGAGCTCGCGGACCTGCGGGTGATGACGCGCTCGGCGGCCGGCATCGAGGTCCGCGGCGGCGCCCGGCCCACCCTGCGCCGCTGCACGGTCGACAACGCGGGCGGCATCGGCATCGCCGTACTCGACGGCGGCGGCGGGGTGTTCGAGGAGTGCGAGGTCCTCGCGGCCGGCCAGTCCGGGGTCGCGGTGCGCGGCGGCGGGCACCCGCGCCTGGAGCGCTGCCGGATCCACCACACCTCGGGCGCGGGCCTGTCCGTGACCGGCGAGTACAGCGGCCTGGAGGCCGTCGGCTGCGAGGTGTACGAGGTCAAGGGCGCGGGCGTGCAGATCACCGCGCGCGCCACGGCGCACCTGACGGACTGCGCGGTGCACCGCACGACGTCCGACGGCGTGACGCTCGACACGGACGCGGTCCTCACCCTCGCCGACTGCCGCATCCACGACGTCCCGGAGAACGCGGTCGACCTGCGCTCGCGCTCGGTCCTCACGCTGACCCGCACCACGGTGCGCGAGTTCGGCCGCAACGGCCTGTCGGTGTGGGACCCGGGCACCCGCGTGGACGCCAACCAGTGCGAGATCCACGACAGCACGGGCGACTACCCGGCGGTGTGGGTCAGCGACGGGGCGACGGCCGTCCTGGAGTCGTGCCGGGTGCACGACGTGCCGGACGCGCTGTTCGTCCTCGACCGGGGCTCGCGCGTCGACGTCATAGACAGCGATCTGACGCAGGTGCGCAACACGGCGGTCTCGGTGAGCGACGGGGCGACCGCCCAGCTCGACGACGTGCGCATCCGGGAGGCGGCCACCGGCGCGTGGTTCCGCGACCACGGCAGCGGCGGCGTCCTCGCGGACTGCACCGTGGACGGCACGCAGACGGGCGTGATCGTCACCAAGGGCGCCGATCCGACCATCGAGCGGTGCACGGTCTCCTCCCCGGCCGAGGCGGGCTTCTACGTCTCCGCGGGCGGGCGCGGCAGCTTCCACCGCTGCAAGGTCGTCGACAGCGGCGGCTACGGCTTCCACGTCCTCGACGGCTGCCGTACGACGCTGAAGCGCTGCCGCACCGAGCGGTGCGCGCGCGGCGGCTACGAATTCGCGGAGGACGGCCCGCTCGTCGAGGACTGCACCAGCGACGAGAGCGCCAGCGTGCGGCCCGCCGTGCCCGAGCCGTCCGTGCAGACGGCCACGCAGTCCACGGGGCTGCTCGGCGCGGTGCCCGAGCCGCGCGTCACCGAGCAGCCGCCCGCGCAGCCCGCCCCGCAGCCCTCCCGCACCTCCAAGGCGGTGCTCGGCGAACTCGACACGCTGGTGGGCCTGGACAGCGTCAAGCGCGAGGTGCGGGCGCTCACCGACATGATCGAGGTGGGCCGGCGCCGCCAGGAGGCGGGCCTGAAGGCCGCCTCGGTCCGCCGCCACCTGGTGTTCACCGGCTCCCCCGGCACGGGCAAGACGACCGTGGCCCGGCTCTACGGCGAGATCCTGGCCGCGCTCGGCGTCCTGGAGCGCGGCCACCTCGTCGAGGTGTCGCGCGTGGACCTGGTGGGCGAGCACATCGGCTCGACGGCGATCCGCACCCAGGAGGCGTTCGAGAAGGCCCGCGGCGGCGTCCTGTTCATCGACGAGGCGTATGCGCTCTCGCCGGAGGACTCCGGGCGCGACTTCGGCCGGGAGGCCATCGACACGCTCGTGAAGCTGATGGAGGACCACCGCGAGGCGGTCGTGGTGATCGTCGCGGGCTACACGGACGAGATGAACCGCTTCCTGTCCGTCAACCCCGGGGTGGCGTCCCGCTTCTCGCGCACGATCACGTTCGGCGACTACGACGCCGAGGAGCTCCTGCGCATCGTCGAGCAGCAGGCGGAGGAGCACGAGTACACGCTCGGCACGGGCACCGCCGAGGCGCTCCTGAAGTACTTCACGGCCATCCCGAAGGGCCCCACGTTCGGCAACGGCCGTACCGCGCGGCAGACGTTCGAGGCGATGGTGGAGCGGCACGCGGGCCGCGTCGCGCAGGTGGCGGCGCCGAGCACCGACGAGCTCACCCTGCTGTACCCGGACGACCTTCCGGAGCTGGTGTAGGAGCCGGTGCGGGGGTCGGCGACGGGGCGGTCGCGGGGCGCGGCACAGCGGGCCTGAGCCGGGCGAGCAGCCGGGCCCGCTCCTCGGCGAACGCGGGGTCGGCCTGGTAGTCGCCGTGGCCGAGGAGCGGCGCGGGCAGCGGGTGCTCGGCGGTGCGGCCGTAGGCGAGCGGATCCTTGAGCGCGGCGCGGTCGACCTGCGGGCCGCAGTCGCCGTGCAGCCGCACCGGGCCGCCGATGGGGTCGGTGGCGCGGTACAGGTTGCGCCAGCAGTCGACCTCGCGGTGCAGGGAGCTGAGCGCGGCGGGCCCGAAGTGCGCGGGGAACCAGCGGCCGTACAGGCGCTCAAGGGGGGAGCCGTAGGTGAGCAGCGCGACCCGTCGGCGCACGGACGGCAGCAGCTGCCAGGCCGCCGCCGCGGCGAGGACGCTGCCCTGGGAGTGGCCGGACAGGACGAGGCGGCCGCCCGTGGCGCGGGTCCAGGTGTGCATGCGCCAGGTCAGGTCGGGCACGGCGCGCTCGGCGTAGCAGGGCGGCGCGAACGGGTGGGCGGCGCGCGGCCAGAACGTGCCGACGTCCCAGAGGATGCCGATGGTGCGGCGGGCGGACGCGTCGCGGTAGGCGCGGCGGCCCCAGGTGACGAACAGTATGAAGCCGAAGCCGATCAGCCAGGAGCCGAGCGCCTGCGCGGTCTGCGCGGTGCCCTCGACGAAGGCGGGCGCGCCCTCGGCGGCCTCGCCGGGGACCTCGTCGCTCACCCAGGCCCCGACGAGGGCGGCGGCCCCGAGCAGCAGCGTCGTGGCCGAGGTGACGCCGACGATGAGGGGGACGCGGTCGGTGAGGGTGGCGCTGGCGCGCTTGGCGGCGATGCGGCGGGTGCGGGCGGTGTCGGGGCGCTCGCCGGGGTACTCGCGCGGCACCCGGGCGAGCTCGACGCGCACGCGCCGCGCGGTGGCGACGGCGAGCCCGGCGCACAGCACGGCGACGACCACGAGCAGCGGCGGGATGACCGAGGCCTGCCAGGTCAGCAGGGCGGGCGGCCCGTCGATCGTGCCGCCCCTGCCGTCCAGCCAGTCGGCGACGCGCTGCGAGCCGCCGCCGGACATGACGCCGCCGAGCGCGCAGGCCAGCATGGCCACGGCGGGGCCGCCGAGGCCGCGTATGGCCGTGCGCGTGTCGGGCGCCCCTCGGTAGAGCCCGGTGGCGACGGCCGCGAGGGCGAGCACCAGGGCGCCCTGGACGAGGGCGATGCCGCCGAAGGTCGTGTTGCCCGGCAGGCGGCCCGTGGAGGTCCAGTCGGGGCGCGACCACCCGGCGTACAGGACCGCGAGGACGAGCAGGGCGAGGGCGGTGAGCGGGAGCAGGCGCACCAGGGTGCGGTCGAGCCGCCGGTCGACGCGGTGTTCGCTGCGGCCCCTGCGGCACACCACCCCCACCACGACGGCCCCGCACCCGGCGAGGGCCGCCATCAGGGCCCAGCCGAGGACGTCCAGGAGCGCGGAGCCGCCGGGGCGGCGGTCGTGGCGGGCGGCGGCCGCGCCCACGGCGGTGGCGACCGTGAGCAGGCCCGCGGCCGTGTGGGCGGCGCGCAGCCGGGCGACGATCCGGCGGCCGTACCAGAAGCCGGGCCTGCCGAGGGCGTTGCGGGCGGCCTCCTCGGGGTCCGGCTGGTGCGGCAGCGGCTGCTGGGACTCGTACGCGCTCCAGGTGCGGTGGGACAGGTACCAGAGCAGGCCGGTGAGGGCGGCGGGCAGGGCCGCGGCGAGGGCGAGGCGGCGGCCGGGCTGCGACCACCAGCCGCCGCCTCCGGCCGGGCCGGGGGCGAGGAAGCCGAGCCAGGAGTGGTCGGCCGCGCACCTGCTCGTGCCCGCGCACTGCCAGGCCAGCAGGTCGACCGCTATCTCGCAGGCCGCGGCCACGAGCAGCACGGTGAGGGTGAGCGCGACGAGGCGCACCAGGAGGCCGTACGCGCGGACCGCGCGGCGCATGCGGCGCGCGGTGGGGCGCATCCAGTGGGCGAGGTTGACCACCATGAACGGCAGGAGCAGGAGCCACAGGGCGCGGGAGCCGTTGCCGGAGGTGAGGTTGGACCAGACGTACGCCTCCGGGACGGGGCGGCCGCGGTAGTCCTCCGGGCGGGACTCGGCCGTCACGTCGTCGGCGCGGCGGTGGACGGCCGCGGTGCCGTCGCCGAAGACGCGGACGGTCCTGGGGTCGTCGAGCATCGCCTGCGGCGTGGCGCCGCCGACGCCGTGGACGAGGAGTTCCAGGGCGATCCGGTCCGCCGGTGCGGGCGGGCCGGACGCCGGGTCCTTGGCATGCGCGGGCTCCCCCGCTGTGGCGCGCTCCACTGTTCTGCTTCCCCCGAGGTGTGCGCTGCTGACTGCGAGTACCAAGGATCCCGGCTCGGGGCGCCGCGCGCACCCGCCGTCACGTAATCTCCCCCTTCGTTATCCACCGGTGGCGCATGCGAGGATGAGGCGACCTGATGACGGGCTTGACGAGGCGAAAGGGCCGGACCTGACGTGAGTGAGAATCAGCACCTCCTCGCGGAGCAGCGCCGTGCCCTGATCCTGGACGAGGTCCGCCGCCGCGGCGGCGTCCGGGTCAACGAACTCACCAGGAAGCTGGGCGTGTCGGACATGACGGTCCGCCGCGATCTGGACGCGCTCGCGCGCCAGGGCGTCCTGGAGAAGGTCCACGGCGGCGCGGTGCCGGTGGCGGAGGCGAGCACGCACGAGCCGGGGTTCGAGGCCAAGTCGGGTCTTGAGCTCAGCGCCAAGGAGGACATCGCGCGGGCCGCGGCGGCCCTGGCGGCCCCGGGTTCGGCGATCGCGCTCTCCGGCGGTACGACGACCTACGCGCTCGCGCATCAGCTCCTGGACGTGCCGGACCTGACGGTGGTGACGAACTCGGTGCGGGTCGCGGACGTCTTCCACTCCGCGCAGCGCAGCTCGGGCCAGCGGCAGGGAGCCGCCACGGTGGTCCTCACCGGCGGGGTGCGCACCCCCTCGGACTCGCTGGTCGGCCCGGTCGCCGACCAGGCGATCGCGGCGCTCCACTTCGACGTGCTGTTCCTCGGGGTGCACGGCATAGCGGCCGACGCCGGTCTGTCCACGCCGAACCTCGCGGAGGCGGAGACCAACCGGCGGCTCGTGCAGTCCGCGCGCCGCGTCGTGGTGGTCGCCGACCACACCAAGTGGGGCACGGTGGGCCTGAGTTCCTTCGCCACGCTGGGGCAGGTGGACACGCTGGTGACCGACGCGGGGCTGCCCGCCGAGGCCCGCGCGGAGGTCGCCGAGCAGCTGCGGCTCGTCGTGGCGGGCGAGCCGGAGAGCGCCGAGGAGGCCTGAGGGCCACCCGGCGTCAGCCGGTCACTGCCCTTGTCGGACGTGCTCGTCTAAGGTGACCGTACTCGTTCCACCACCGTCGTCCGCTGGGGGCTGAGTGCGATGCCACGCCGTCTGAGGCCCGTGGGGCTCGACTTCCTCGTGACCGCTCCCGTGCGGCACGTCTTCACCGGCGAGGTGTCCGCGCCGCCGGAGCCGGTGTTCCAGGCCCTGGCGGTGGACGTGGCGCAGTGGCCCGCGTGGTTCACGTCGGTCACCCGCGCCCGGCCCACGCGGGACGGCGCGGGCCGGGTGGTCCATCTCCAGGGCGGCTTCCGGCTCCTGGAGACGATCCTCGCGGCGGACGCGCCGACGCGGTACGTCTACCGCGTCGACGTCTCGAGCGCGCCGGGGGTCCGCGCCCTGGTCGAGGAGTGGCACCTGACGCCCACCGCCACGGGGACGCGGGTGCGCTGGACCTTCGCGGTCGAGCCCAGGGGCCTGATGCGGTTCCTCTTCCGGCACGGCCGCAGGGGCCTCGGCAAGACCTTCGAGGCCTCCGTCAGGAACCTGGACCGCCGGCTGTCGGGCACGAAGGCCTAGCGCGGGACCGGCTCAGGCGTTCGTCCACCTGCCGGTGGCGAGGAGCGTCTCTATGGCCGCCGCGTACGGCCGGATGTCCAGGCCCTGCTCGGCGAGCCACGCGTCGGAGTAGTACTTGTCCAGGTAGCGGTCGCCGGGGTCGCAGATGAGGGTCACGACGCTCCCGGTGCGGCCCGCCGCCACCATCTCGGCGACGATCTTCAGGGCGCTCCACAGGCCGGTGCCGGTCGAGCCGCCCGCCTTGCGGCCGATGACCTGCTCCAGGGCGCGGACGGCGGCGACGCTCGCCGCGTCCGGGACCTTCATCATGCGGTCGATGGCGCCGGGCACGAAGCTCGGCTCCATGCGGGGCCGGCCGATGCCCTCGATGCGGGAGCCGCAGTCGCTGGTGGCGCCGGGATCGTGCCGCGTCCAGCCGTCGAAGAAACAGGAGTTGTCCGGGTCGGCGACGCAGATGCGGGTGTCGTGCTGCATGTAGTGCACGTAGCGGGCGATGGTCGCCGAGGTGCCGCCGGTCCCGGCCGTCGCCACGATCCACGTCGGTTCCGGATAGCGTTCGAGGCGCAGCTGCTGGTACATCGACTCGGCGATGTTGTTGTTGCCGCGCCAGTCCGTGGCCCGTTCCGCGTAGGTGAACTGGTCCATGTAGTGGCCGCCGGTCTCGACGGCGAGGGCGGCCGACTCCGCGTACATCGTGCGGGAGTCGTCCACGAAGTGGCACCGGCCGCCGTGGAATTCGATGAGGCGGCACTTCTCGGCGCTGGTCGTGCGCGGCATCACCGCGATGAAGGGCACGCCGATCAACTTCGCGAAGTAGGCCTCGGACACGGCCGTCGACCCGCTGGAGGCCTCGATCACGGGGCGTCCCGGGCGGATCCAGCCATTGCACAGGCCGTACAGGAACAGCGAGCGGGCGAGCCGGTGCTTGAGGCTGCCGGTCGGATGCGTCGACTCGTCCTTGAGGTACAGGTCGATGCCCCAGTGCTCGGGCAGCGGGAAGCGCAGCAGATGCGTGTCGGCCGAGCGGTTGGCGTCGGCCTGGACCTTGCGCACCGCTTCTTTCAGCCAGGAACGGTACTCCGGGTCGCTGCGGTCGACATCGAGAGTGACGGCGGGCTCGCCGGTCGGGTCGTGCTGGGTGGTGCTCACCGCGTGGCTCCTCGCGTTCATGCCGGACGCGGTTCGATCCGGCCGGACCTCTTGATGATAAACACCTACAACACCGCCCTCACCTGCATAAACACTCCTTTTGGTACCTCAAAGGCGCAGCTGTCGCGGCCATCTGGCCCTCTTGTGTTCCTGACGTGGTCACGCACGGAAGTGGCATGTGCGTCGTCGCCGTACGCCCTAGTGCTCGGCGCCGGGCAAGTGCACACTGCACCGCACGGGGCAGGGGTAATGTCCCGGACGGGCGCCATCGGGCGGCGCCCGGACAGCGGCAGACGAAGGCCCGCGGCACGCCGCGGCACACCATGCGCGGGACGTCACCGCGCGCGAGGGGGCGGAGCCTCATGGCAGAGCCGGAGTTCAGGGCCACCGGCGTGCGGATCGGGAAGCGGCTGCGCTCCCTGACCCGTGCCGGGCAGGTCCGGATCAACGACGGCAGGCTGGAACTGCTCACCAGTTACGGAACGGAGATCGACAGCGCACCGGTGCAGGCGGTGCGCGCGGGCAAACCGTGGTTCGCCCCGCACGACCGCGCCCTCGCCGAGGTCAACGGCACGCGCTACCGGCTCACGCTCGGCGACCACGATCCGGTGCCCGGGGAGCCGGGCCCACCCTCCGTCCGCGCCTTCCTGGAGGCGCTGCGCAGCGCGGGCGGCCGACGGCGCGTCTGACGGGGCCGAGCCGGGCGCGAGTTGCACGCCCGCACCCCCTGCGTCACTCTGGTTTCACATCACTCTGGGTTTACCGGCGATAACGCTGCGAACCAGCCGCCGGTCCCACAGCAGGCGGCAGACAGCGCGCGGGCCCCTGCTGGATCGGAACGCCGTCTTCTTCCGGACCTCACTTCGGGGAGTCGCACCGTGATCAGCCAGCCAAGCAGGCAGTGCACGGTAGAGCTCCAAGCCCTGCCGTCGCGGATCGGTCAAGTCCGCAGAATCGTATCGGCGCAGTTGCGCTACTGGCATCTCGATCCGTTGATAGACCGGGCCGCGCTCGGCGTGACCGAGTTGCTCACCAACGTCCACCGGCACGCGGAGCCGGACAAAGTGTGCACCGTGGACATCGAGCTGATGCTCGGGCGCCTCGTGGTCTCCGTCCACGACCACGATCCGCGGCTGCCGGAGGTGCGCGACGCGGAGCAGTTCGCGACCTGCGGCCGCGGGCTCGCCATGGTCGCCGCGGTCAGCGACAGCTGGGGCGTCAGGCCGGAGGGCGAGCGCGGCAAGGTCGTCTGGTTCACGCTCGCCGCGCCGTCGCCCACCGTGGACCTGCCGACGTATCCCGCGTACGACGCCGCGAGCACCCGCTCCTTCGTCGCCGCGTCACCCGTCGGCGCGCATACTCCCGCCCGGTCGGCCGTTCCTGGCTGACCGGGCGGTGACTGTTGTCGCGCTGTTCCCCGTCCCTTCCCTCGCTCCTCCTTTCCGCTGATTCGGCTCCTTCCGGTGATTCAGCCCTTTCCGGTGGTTCGGTTCCTTCCGCTGCTTCCGTATCTCGCCTTCCGCCGCGTTCCGCTCACTCCGTCGCGATCGCGCGCAGTACGTCGAGACGTGCCGCGCGCCGCGCCGGGCGCAGGCCCGCGAGGGCCCCCGCGACCACGCCCACCAGGGCGACCACCGTGAGCGGCAGCGGCGGCAGGGCGAACGCGAAGGCGGTGTCGGACGCCCCGTCGGACGCCTTGACCAGGACCCAGCCGAGGAAGCCGCCGAGCGCCAGGCCGCCCGCGGTGCCGAACGCGGCGACCAGGACGGACTCCCAGCGGACCATGGCGCGCAGCTGGGCGCGGGTCTGGCCGACGGCCCGCAACAGGCCCAGCTCCCGGGTGCGTTCGTGCAGGGCGAGGGTCAGGGTGTTGGCGATGCCGAGCAGCGCGATGAGGACGGCGAGGGCGAGCAGCGCGTAGACGAGGGTGAGCATCATGTCGATGCCTCCGGCCGAGGAGTCAAACTCGCCGTTACCTGCATGTCCAAGGCCACAGCCTCTGGCGACTCAATGTGGACTTGGCGGAAGTATGCGGAAGTTGGCGGGAGCTTGAGCCTGCTCACATTGATCAACTCCCATTCTTCTCCCATCCCCAGGCCAGGGATCTCGCGAACACGCCGGAGCCGGAGTCATCGTGCTCACCTTGGGGGTGGGATCGACTCCGGCTCCGGCTTACAGAATCAACGATGCCCCCCTACTTCGATCACGGCCCCCCAGGGTCGCCCGGTCGGGTGAACGCTGGGCATGCGCCCAGCCTGTTGATGTGCGACCCACCGGACGACCACCAAAGGGGTACGCGGCCGTCCGGTGGGCCAATCGGCATCGTGGAGACCTGAACTCCACGATGCCGAAATCTCTCTGTGCAATTGCCTCTGGCTCAGGCCAGGCTGCTGTCAGCGTCTGGATATATCCAGTGTCCAGCCGGATTCATACCGTCAGGCCTCTCGTCATGATCGACGCCAGGGGTCCCGATGCCGGAAGCGAAGCACCGCCGCATCGCCGCTGACATCCGCCGCCGCATCGCAGCGGGCGAGTGGCAGCCAGGACAGCCCCTACCCTCGCGCAGCCAGATGGCCAACGAGTACCGGGTGCATCCGCAGACTGTGCGCCTCGCTTACGACCGTCTGCGCCGCACTGGAGTTCTCGAGGGCGAGGAGCGCCGCCACGTCTACGTGGCGCATCCTCCTGCTATGCGCACCCTCACCGACCCCGATGCGCCGTGGCCCTATTCCAGCGAGACCACCGACACCCGCCCGCGCCCCGCCACGGAAGAGCTGGCTGAGCGTCTTCGTGTCGCGCCGCGGACGGTGCTGCAGCACGAGACGGTGGAGTGCCTGGATCCAGGTGGCCGTTCGGCGATGCTGGTGTCGACGTGGTGGCGTGGCCGCCGCCGCCCGCACGCGGCGTTCATCGCGGAGCTCGGCGTGGCGACTTTGGGGATAGAGCAGGCGCATGCGCTGGGGCTGCTGGTGGACGCCTTGGCCTACCGGGTGGTGCGGACCCGCCTGGATGAGCATGGCGCCCCCGTGGAGACTGCGGATCTGATCCTGCCGATGGACAGGTGGACGATCCGGATTGCTGGCTGAGCGGCCGCCGAGCGGGGTCCGGGCCCGGCGGTGGTCCACTCAGTTTCATAGATATATGCATATGCCGAGAAGGGTGTGTGCCACAAGGGTCGCGTCGTGACCTTCACACCCCGTGTGAATCGGAAGCTAGGCGTCCTCGTCGGCGGGCCGGGCGTGCAGGTGGGCTATGGCGATCTCACGGTAGTCGCGGTGGCCGGTGTCGCCGGCGTGGCGGAGGGCCCACTGATCGGGACCGAGTTGGCCGGGGCTGTCGCCGGAGGCGGCCGGGCAGGAGGCGCATTCGATGCGCCGCTGGGTGGGCTGTTCGGGGTCGCTGTCGAGGGTCCAGTCGACGTAGCGGTAGCTGGTGCGCGCCATGGTCACGCCTCCGTCTGGTCGGCGGTCTGGCGCGCCTGGGGTTGATCTCTACGCTGGCTCATGTCGACGCTCCGTTCGTCGGCCATGCCCCCGGGCCGGTCGCGCGGTCGCGGGGGTCTCACGTGCTGAAACGTAGTCCACCATGCCATAGCAAGCTATAGCTTGCCTGGCGTACTACCGATCGCCAGAGCGGATCATGGCTGCCTACGGTGCGCCTCATGGAGTTCGCAAGTGATCGCCCCAGGTGGAGGCAGGTCCACGAGGTGATCGTGGAGCGGATCCGGGCCGGGGAATACCCGCCCCGTTCGAGGGTCCCGTCGACCGTGCAGTTGATGGGCGAGTTCGGCATCGCCAACGTCACCGCGCAGAAGGTACTGCGACAACTGCGGGCGGACGGGCTCATCTACACGGAGTCGGGAATGGGGTCGTTCGTGGCGGAGCGGCCTGCGGCTGATTAGCCGTGGCCCGCTGTCAGACCGGCCGCATAGGCTGTCTTCATGTCCCCCAAGCCCCAGCACTGTGGCCTCGCGCGCTCTGCTGACGAGGTGAACGAGCTGATCCGCCGGATGATGGAGCGGTCCGGCGGGAGACTGCGCCCTGAGCAGCGCGCGGAGTACGAGCGGCTGGTTGCGGAGTGGGCGGCCGCAGTACGCGCGGAGATCGTGCGGGCGGCCTAATATTCCCTCATGGCTGATTTTGACCTTCCTGATGATCTGATTGAGCTGGAACGTTCCGCCTGGGAAGAGATCCAGGCAGGGACGCTGACCGTGGAGATCGCGCAGCGGGTGCAGGAGCGGATCACTGAGGTCGCCGCGGCGACGGGGCAGTCGCGGTACACCGTCGAGACGCAGCTCAAGCGGCTCGTCCGGCACTCGGAGCCGCAAGGTGAGACGGCTTGATCGCTTTGCGGATGTCCGCAACGTGATCTCCACCCTGCACCAGCCAACCCCCGCCGACAGCAGAGCGCCCCGCCTGGGCATCACGCCGGGCGGGGCGTTGCGCTGCAGCCAGCAGGCGCGGATAGATGCCCCCCCAACGTAGCGGGCTGCACTGACAACGGCCGCTGACGCCTGGCGGGTCGGACGCCTGGGGCCAGCGGCGTGGCGGACGGCGAGGGGGAGCCCGGCTCGCCGTCACCCCTCATTCCGCGTCGGCCGCCGTCGCGGATGCGGTGGCCGGCCAGGTTTTCAGGACCCGCCAGTCGTTGCCGTCGCGTTCGGCGAGTTGGACGCTGCTGCCCGGCCGTCCGTGTTTGCCGATCACCTGGCCGTAGCGGTCGGTGGCGACCGCGAGGTCGCTCCACCAGCCGGTGAGGGCGGTGTTTCCGCTGATGGTGAGGGTGACGCGGTATCTGCCGGGGGCGTTCATGGGTGCAGGGTAGATCAAACCGGGCATAGAATCGAACACATGCACGACCCTGATTCCGAGTCGCCCCGCCTCGCCGCGCTCCACTTCCTCGCCCGCGTCCAGGAGCAGGACCTCGCGCGGACCCGGCGCTGGATCGCCGCCGAGGAGCAGCGCGAAGCCGAGCGAGCCCGCGGGCAGGCCGCCCGGCCGCCCGAGCCGGACTGGCTACTGGAGACCGGTGTCGGCCGCGACCGACTCCCGGTGTACGTGCACGTCGGCGGCTGCCACATGGCAGGCAAACGCAGCAAGGGCGTTGACCGCGAGCAGGCCCTGCGCTCACTCGTCGACGGCACCGAAGCCTGCCCCCACTGCCGACCGGACAAGGACCTCGGGTTCCTGGAGTAGCCCAGCAGGCGCCGCCACTCCGACAGCCGGAGGCTGACCATGTGCCCCTCCCTTTCCCTGTCCGTGTCGCGCTGGCCGAGCCGGTCACCGATCTGCCCGTCGGCGACTACGCCTGGGAGTGGAAGCTCGACGGCCACCGGCTACTCCTCGCGAGCACCGAGACGGGCCCGCTCGTCCACGCCGGACGCTCCGGGCGGGACATCACCAGGCTGTTCCCGGACCTGACCGCAGTCGCAGAGCAGCTCGAGGTCGGAACGGTCCTCGACGGCGAGGGCGTCGTCCACCACAACGGGCGCATCGACTTCGGGGCCATGCAGTCCCGGGCTCTCGCCTCCCCGCGCCGCGCCGCCAAGCTCGCGCGCACCCTGCCCGCCCATTTCGTCGCCTTCGACGTCCTCACCCACCGCGGGCAGGACCGGCGTGGCTGGCCGTATCACCGCCGCAGGGCGCTCCTCGAGGACCTCGTCGCGCCCGTCGGCCCGCCCCTGCAGATCATGCCGATGACCCGCGAGCGGGAGCAGGCCCGCGCATGGCTACACGACGAGGACCTGGCCGCGGCCGGGGTGGAGGGCGTGCTCTGCAAGCCGTGGGCGCAGACCTATCCGGGCGGCCGCAGGGGCTGGCTGAAGATCCGGCCGTCCGCGCCGCGGGACGCCGTGGCCGTCGGCTACACCGGCCGGGCACGCGCGCCGGCCCGGCTCATCGTCGACCTCGGCGACCACCTGGCCCTGTCCACGCCCCTCAGCGTCGAACACCGTCACCTCCTGGCGCAGGCCCTCGACGCGAGCGGCAGCGGCGGGCGGGCGGAGACGGCACGGCTCGACGACGGGACCGTGTACTGGCGGCTGCCCCGGCCCCTGCCCGTCGAGGTCGACCACGGCACCACCCGGCACGCCGCGACCACCGTCCGGCGGCTCCGGCCCGACCTCGCCGACTGAGCCACACCCGCCGATTGTCAGTGCGACCAGCGATGATGCACCCATGACCACCACAATGATCAGCTACCGGCTCGACTGGACCGACCCCGACGGCAAGACCCACACCAGCGCCGTCACCTACGACAAGCCCAGCGCAGAGCACCGGAAGACGAGACTCGAAACCGAAGGCTGCACTGGCATCGTGATCAGACAGGTCAAGCCCGGCGAGCTCTGACACACGAACGCCCGCCCTCCGTGGCGAGGGCGGGCGCACGAGCGGAAGCAGGTCAAGCGGCGCCGACGTCACGCCCTGCGTCGTAAGCCTGGAGCGCCTGAGAGATGGCCCCGATGCTGGGGTTCTTTCCCTTGTTCTTGCCCTCGCTGATCCGCAGGTGGGGCTGGATCTGCTTGAGGCTGAAGCCCTTGGCGCGTAGGGCGACGGCCTGGATTACGAGCGCCTCGGTCATGACGGGACGGCGTCCGCCCACGCGACCGCGCTTGCGGGCTGCGTCGAGGCCGTCCTTCGTCTTCTTGACGATGTCGCGGCGGCGGTCTTCAGCGAGGGCGAGCGCAAGGTCGAGGATGAGGGACCGCTCTCTGTGCTCGCCAGCGGCGATCCCTTCGAGCACCTTGACGGCGGTGCCGCGTTCGAAGAGGTCGTTGAGGACGATCAGTCCTTCGAGGAGGTTGCGGCCGAGCCGGTCGACTTCCTGGACGCAGAGCATGTCGTCGTCGCGCATGTACTCGATGGCGTCAGTGAGTGCGGGCCGCTCTTCGGCTGCAAGCTTGCCGCTCACCTTCTCCTCGAACACCTTGATGCAGATCGGGTCGAGCGCGTCGTGTTGCCGCTCGGTGTTCTGCTTGTCGGTGCTCACCCGGACGAGCCCAACTAGGGCCATGGACCGCCTCCTTCGTTCAGCTAACGGGTCTCCACGGTAGGTGAACGAAGCGAGTAGGTGAACGAGTTCCTGAACGGCTCCCTCTCGGCGAACGCGCGTTGGGGCTTGATCGCCTTCAGATTCACCTCTCGCTCGTTAGATGAAGGGAGGTCGGCGGTCAACCCGTAGCCCGCAAGGGAACGTTATGCGCTACCTGGAGGCACCGCCGGTCTCGCCCTCTTCCCCTCCGGGTACCTCTCCAGCGGGGTTCGCGAAGATCCGACGTAGCGCCGCCACGACCTCCGGCGACGGTTCAGGTGCGGCGTCGACGACGGCGTGGATGTGGGCGATGACGTCGTCGCCGAGGAACCGTCGGCGTTCCTCAGGGCTCATGCCCTGCAACCGAGCAGGCAGCGTCGAGGGAACGGGCAACACCCGCCTGTGGATAACTGGTTTGACGGCGTCGGTAGGTTCGCGGCATGGACGCACACCGAGGAACCGTGATCCTTCTACTGGACGACGGCGAGAGGCCCGCCGCGGCGGGCGACTTGTGCAAGACCGACTCCGGGTCGTGGGGCGGCAGTCTCATCTTCCCCGTCGAGGCTCGGACACCGCAGCTGCTGAACCTCACCGAGGGGCGCCTGACTATCCATGGCCGTGAGGGCTCGTTCGTGCGGCCGGACACCTCGGACTGGGTGAACTCCCCCACCGGGCAGTTCCGTATCCGCATCGAGGGCAGCGGCGACGCCCCGTTCTGAGCGGACGAAATGCGGCGAAGGGCCGTCGCCCGTCGGCTCCGGCCCTCCTGTCCACTAACCGCGCTCACGCGCCAGACGGTGGATGCATCTGGTGCGCTGACTTCTCAGGCCGGCGGCTGCCATCAGGATACGACGAGGCGCCCCACGTCTGCCGGGTGGCGAACGCGTTCGGTCAGGCGGCCTTCTTCTCCCATGGCCAGTGGGCGTCGCGTCCGGCTTCGAGGAGCGGGATCATCCTGAACGCTTGATCGGTGAGGCCGCCGAAGGTGTGGCGGCCTGTCTTGCCGGAGGGCATGGCTCCGGGCTTGTAGCCCGCCATGTTCCACATGTAGACCGGCGTCGTCTTCGGCACCAGGTCGTCGATGGCGGTCTCGCGCATGCCGCCGTAGGACCCCATGTTGGAGGGCAGCCAGCCGGGCCGGGTCTGCTCGTCCGTGACGATGACGATCCGGTCGTGAGCGAACCAGCGCGCCTTCACGGCGGCAGGGATGTCCGTGCCGTCGATCCGCCCGAACGCTTCGATGTGCTTGAGGACGCTGCCGCCCTTCGTCACGTGCAGCTTCTTCGATCCGCCACCGAACTCGACGAGCGTCGGCTTCTCCGCTCGCAGCGTGAGGGCCGCGCCGAAGACGGCCGCCTGCTCGGCGAGCGTGATGTCCGACCGGTTCGGGGTCGAGAAGCCGTAGCCGGGGAACATCGACGGCGAACGGTCCACCAGGATCAGTGTGCTCCCCGTCAGACGCGGCACGTTGGCGAGCGAGTGGCCGAGGGCCTGCTCAAGCGCGTGGGCCCATCGCAGAGAGGGGGCGTGCTTGTAGGCGGCCCACCAGCGGAACGGGAACATACGGGACTTGGCGACCTGCTCGGGGTCGGCGAAGCGGGCGCAGATCTGCGCAGCGACCTCGTCGGAGACGCCTGCCTCGTCGAAGTTCCGCAGGTTCCGGGCCAACGCCATCACGCCCATGGACGGGATGATCGTCTCCCAGGCCGCCTTGTCCATTGGCCCCTGCAGCCAGCCCGCTAGCGCCTCCCACGTCATGCCCGCGGCGCGAAGCCTCTGACGCCCTTCGTCCGTCGACAGAAGCGCTCGGCGACCTTCGACTGTGAGGGCAGTGGCTATCTGGGCGCGCTGGCGAAGCATGGTGAGCCGCTCGGGGATCTCGTCGTCACTGCCGTGGCGTCGATCGAGGGCGTGCTTGAACAGGTCGCCCTGCCACGGCCTTCCGGAATCGGGGCTGGCGTGGACGAGGTTGAGGACGTCGCCGAAGCGGTAGCCCTTGCTGTCGGTGTCGTACTTGAGAAGGCTCCGCTCCGAATAGAGGCGCTGGACGGCGTCGGCTATGCCGCGCTTGACCGGCTTGGGGAGCTTGCGACCGTACTTCGACGTCCAGTAGCCGAGCATCTCGCCGGGCTCGTCGGCGCGCTGGAGAACGGCGTCGATGGCCTGGCGGGAGTATCCGGGCGCTTCCTGGAGGAGGCGTTCGGCCGTGAACTCGGCGGCGCCGACGAGGGCCGCGGTGCGCATGTTGCCCTCGCTGCGGAGCCAGCGGAGGAAGTCGACGCACCAGGCGGGGTCCTCGATGGCGAGCTGGCGGATGAGCTGGCTGTAGCGGTCGTCGCGCTGTCCGCCGGTCTCGTAGAAGGTGTCGGTGCCGACCATGTTCGACACCGCGAGCAGGAAGAGCTCGCTCTTCGTGTCGCGGAGGAATCCGGTGGCGCCTTCGTGGGTGCGGGCCTGCTCCCCGGTGGTGGTCACGGGCGAGTGGACGTCAGGACGAGTGCTGCGGGTGTTGTAGCGGGCCATGAATGAAGAAACCCCTCCGTGGAGGGGAAGCTCAGCGCGGGGTGCCCGAGATCAAGTCGATGGATGGGACAAGGTGCTCTGCCGATTGAGCTACGGCGGCCATGCCACCGACGGGACTTGAACCCGCAACCACCCCATTAACAGTGGAAGTACCACCCATCTGCGCACCGGGCACCCCCGATGCTGTGCCTCCCGAGATCAAAGTCGGCGTGCGGCGTGATTCACCAGAAGAAGTAGCCGCGGCCTGCGCACCGGGAGGTGCATGAAGTTGTACGACCACCATAACGCGCCAAGCCATCAGGTGCTGGCCCATTTGGGCGCCCGGGCATGACGAAGCGCCCCGCCCTCCCGCCAGTTGGCGAGGGAGCGGGGCGGCATGGTCAGCCAGCGAGTTCCTCGGCGGTAGCCAACGGAACTTCGACACTGAGAGGTTGGGGTGGTGGGGCGGGTTCGGGTGGGGGTTCGGCGAGGCCGAGCTCGACGAGGGAGGGGACGTCTGCCGCCGTGCTGTCGCGGCGGCGGGCCATGGGGCGCGGCGGCTCAGGCATATCGCACTCCAGTTCTCACGCGTCGATATGCCGGATGTAGCGGGCTGCCCGCTCCGACATCGGCTCGGCCTCGGGCGGTTCCGTGCCCTGGCGGCGGATATGGGAGACGAGGGACCGCACGCGGTGGAGGAGCCAGCCGATCGCCTCGTCCTGGTCGGCGATCCGCTCGCGCTGCTTATCCGCCTCGGCCTCCTGCCGCTGGATGCGCTTCTCCAGGCGCTCAAGCGCTTTGCCCTGCTGTTCGGTGACGGCAAGGAAGTCGTCGCGCGTCTCCTGGCGCTTCGTGCGGCGGGCGGAACGGGCGGCGACGACGCCTCCTCCGGCGCCGACGATCGCCAGTCCGGCCTGCACCCAGGTGTCCACCGTCATGAGCTCACCACTCTCTTGACGCGGGGCGGCTCGGACCATCCCGCCACGACCAGCACGGGCACCGCGATCACGCCCCAGATCAGGGTCGCGACCCACCCCCTCTCGAACTCACCCGTGAGCCACGTGACCAGGTAGGAGGTCATCCACGGCAGGACCATGAGCGGCAGGGCGAGGAACGCGAGCCAGTCGCGGCCCTGCGGCAGCCAGGCAGAGAAGACGGCGACGAGGCCAGTGGCGACCCACAGCCAGCCCCAGGCCGCCAGGGGCATGACGTCCAGCACGAGCTTGAGTCCGCGCTGGTCGGGCTGCGGGGACACGACCTGCGCGTAGCCGTAGAGGGCCCAGACGGTGCCGTAGCAGAGGAGGATGGCGCCGCGGCGGCCGAGCATCCGGGCGAGCCGCCGCGCAATGCGGCAGCGCACTCAGACCGCCCTGGGGTTGCCGCCGCCGAGGGCCGACTGCGCCTTGTCGCTCAGCCCCGCGGGCTTCCACAGGCCGAAGTGAGCCAGGACGCCGGTCGCGAAGCTCACCAGAGCCAGGACGACGGCAGTGCCGAAGTCCCAGCCAGGCCCGGGGTTTCCGAGCTCGACCAGGAAGCCGTTCAGCGTCGCCAGGCCGAGTAGCAGGACGGCCTTCACGCCGGCGTGGGTGACGTGCTTGGTGACGAGACCGACGAGTACGGGGAGCGCGACGGAGATGGCGAGCCCGATCCAGTAGGCCTTGTCGAGGGATGCGTTCATGACGGTCTCGCTTCTGTCAGGCGTCGGGGACGTCGAGGTGGATCTCGATGGATTCGATGGCGGCGCGGAGTTCGGCGACGATCGAGGCGGGGTCGAGGTCTCCGATACCGGCGGCGAGCTGGGCGACCGCGTCGACGAGCTTGGTGTTGGCGGCGGTGAGCGCGTCGAGCTTCTTGTCGAGTGCGCGCAGGCGCTTGCCCTGGTCGACGAGCACCGAGGCCGCGGTCCAGTAGGCGTTGTCGGGCGACCAGTCGGGCGGCACTGCGATGACGTTGTCGGTGTTGAAGATCGTGTTGACGTCTGCCTTGGTGAGCGGCACGTCGTCCTCCCTGGGCGGTGTGGTGCCGCCTTTGGCGGCGGTGAGGACGGCGGCCATCGGGAATGCACCCGGGTCGCCGTGGTCGTTCTCGGGGACGTGCTGGTGTCCGCAGTGCCCCTTGAACGCCGTCCACTGAGGGCCGCTCATGCGGACGCCGTTGGTGCCGTAGCTCGACGGATACGCCTTGAAGGCGAGCCCGGACGTGAGCGGCACGCCGTGCTGCTCGTGCGCCCAGCGGGCGAAGGCGCCGAGGTCGCGGATGGCCCAGCTGGGCAGGTCGGGCGTGTACAGGTGGAGGTACCCGGCGCGCTCCCACTTGCCGTGGGTCGTCGGGTCGCAGGTGCCGACGATCTCCACCTGGCAGGCGTTGAGGGTGTTGGTCTCCACTCCCCCGGCCCGGTTCACGAGGGCGCGGGAGGACTCGTCGAAGTCGAAGTGCTGGTACCAGACCAGGCGCTTCGCCGCGAAGTCCGGCTTCGCGGTGAAGTTCGGCGCCGAGGCTCCGTTGCCGTAGGTGGGCAGGGACGTTCCTTCGGTGGAGTGCCAGACGATGACGTTGACCTCCATCGCCGAGCCCGGGTAGCGGCTGCCGTACCAGTACGACGTCGACGCTCCGGGGTAGCGCTGCGGACCGCTCGTGGCCATGTGAGCCCCCCGTTCTTGGCGTGGAGAAGGCCCTGTCTCAGGGGCGCGGCCGGGCCACACAGGTGACCGAGAGGAAGATCTCGTCGACTTCCTGGCGGCAGTAGGCAACCAGTGCGCCGTTCCGGTCGATGTCGAGGACTGCCTGGACGAAGGCGCCGCCGACGATGGCGCCTATCCGGGCGCTCCGACGGGCCTGCTCGCGCCAGGCCCCTTGAGGGAGATGCCCTAGGGCGATGGCTGTCTGAGCTGGGAAGCAGCTGCTTCGGGCCGGGGTGAAGTGGCCAAGCAACAGGAACTGCTCCTCGACTTCGTGGTACTCGGCGTCGTCGCTGTGGCAAGTTGCGTCGACGATCAAAGCTGGCATGGCGCCTCCAGCCCAGTTGATGGGTCAGAGGCTGACGATGACGCCGTTGAAGCCGATCCACGGGGGTTTGACGCCGGAGGAGAATCCGTAGACCTGCAGGTAGCCGTCCGTCTGCACGTCCAATTTGAGGGCGATGCGGTCGCTGCTGATGTCCGAGCAGGGGATCAGCACGGTGCGCAGCGTCGACGGCCGCACGACCGACGGCAGGGCGGTGGAGTTGATGACGTAGGAGCTCGGCGGGCTGCTCGGATACGAGGTGCGGTTCACGGCGCCGCGCAGTTGCAGCGACTCCTCACCGGAGATGTTGAGGAGCCGGTACTGGAGGTTGCCGTTGCTGTTGCCGTTCTGCGTGAATCCGCTCGCGAGGCTGATCGTTGTCCAGGCGGAGGCGCCCGTGGACACCGCGACCCAGGCGGACCCGTCGTACACGTCGAGGCGATTGACGTCCTGCAGCCACGTCTCCATGCCCTCGACGGGCGCGGACGTGCCGACGAGCGTGGCGGCTCGCGCCGACGCCGAGGCAAAGCGCATCACGCCGCGCTGGGCGAGCGCGTTGGTGATGTCCTTGGCGAGCTTGCCCGCGTCGGGCTGGTCGGTGAGGGCGGCGATCTGGATGCCCTGCCCGTAGTCGTCCGTGATCGGCACAGGGCCTCCCTATGAGATGCGTGTGAGGCGCAGCCACGAGTCCGTGTAGACGGTGGTGGCGGTGGCGCCGGTGTTGCCCTGCGACCACTGCATGGCGAAGGTCCCGCCCGTGCCCTGGACGCGGAGGGTGCCGTAGAGCAGAACGCTGTACTCGCCGGCCGCTGAGGTGGTGCCGGAGAAGTTCCTGGGTTGGCTGACGTCGTTGGTTTCGGTGCGGATGCTGTAGCCGCTGGTGCTCTGGCCTGTGGTGCCCAGGCCCATGCCGTGTCCGGTCCACTCCCCCAGGGCCCCGGACGGCACGGTCCAGTCGACCGTGATGTCGAGGTCGACGAGCGCCGAGTACTTGATCCAGCCCTCGACGGTGTAGGTCGCGTTGGCGGCGACGGTGAAGGCCAGGTGAGGGTCGTCGGCGGGGGTCGCATTGTTGGTGCGGGACGTGTCAGCGGTCTTCAGGGCGGTGACGGACTGCCCGATACCAAGGCCACCCGTCGCTGTGCGGCCCGCGGCGAGCCAGTTCCCGGAGGACGACTGCGTGATGACGATGAGGTCGCCGATGGTGGGCTGCGGGTAGCTGTCGAGGCACCGGCAAGTGACGCCCTCCGCGACGACGGTGCCGCCCCCGCCGACGGACGTGACGACGGCGAGCCGCCAGTCCGCGCCGCGGATGGCCGGGGTGGTGGCCCCGACGCGCTGGGCGGAGTGGACGAAGGCGTCGGCGAGCTCGCGTGTGGAGGAAAAGGGCGAGGTCATTCGTCCTCCTTGGCGCCGATCGTGGTGATCGGAAAGTCGCCGCCGTAGTCGAGGGGGACGGAGAACGACTGCACCTGGTGGAGCTCGCGGGTGCCGTCTGGGTGGACAACGCGGACGACGTCGCCAGGCTCCAGGGCAGGGTTGGGGAGGCTGCTGAAGTCACCGGATGCGTTCGGCGCTTTGCTGGCCTTGAGCTTCAGCCCGGCTGCCTGCGCGCACGCCTCCTCGGTGATGAGCGTCGAGCTGGAGTAGAAGCGGGGCCGCCGCCCGTAGGGGCCGCCCCAGTACGTCGGCGAGTTCAGGTCGTCGTCCGTTGCCAGATAGGAGACGGGCGGGACGTTCTCCTCCGTGTTCTCGCCGCGCGCAAGGACCCCGTTGCACACGTTGTCGCTGGTCATGGCCCGGCTGCCGGACACGTACACGCCGCCCTCGGTCGCGGCGACCTCCCACACCGCGGGTGTGGTCGTCAGCTCCGGCAGGGTGGCGATGACGAATTCGCCGTCGGCGTTGGCGTAGCACTCGGCCCCGGCCGCGGCGGCGATCTCCTGCACCCCGGCCCACGGGTCCGCTTCGACATCAAATGTGCGGGCGCCGATGGGGGCGTCGACGATGGTGCTGATGACGGCCGCGTCGGGGAGACTCCGCTGGATCAGCGAGGTGATCGCGCCGACGACCGTGCCGGTGGCCTTGTAGGGCTCGGTGAGCTTGTCGTCGGCAACACAGGCAGACAGGTCCTTGCCCTGCAGCGTGACCGGGCCTTCGGCGACGTCGCCCTCGACGCTGTCGAGCCGGAACACGCCGAGCGGCACCAGCTCGGTGGTGCCGTCGCCGTAGTCGACGCCACGGGCGATCCGTAGCCGGGCCCCGTACACGGCCAGCTGGTCGGTGGGCGTGCGCGGAATCAGGGACACGTCGGCGCTGGTGACGGTGCAGGTGCGGCGGATGGCCTGACCGCGGTCCACCGCTACGCTGCCACCTGTGTGCTCCAGCTCGACGACGCTGCCGTCGGTCCGGAACAGCTGGACGCGCGTGACAGGGGTGTGGGACTCGGCGAGCCGCGGCAAGAACCGATCACTCACGGGGTACACGGATCACCCCGTTCGGCGGTCGAGGAGCACGTCCTCCCAGGTGGCGTAGGTGTCGAGCACCGCCTGCCACGTGTCGAACTCACTCAGGATGTCCTGCCAGGTGCGGCCTGCGCTGGCGCCGACGCCGGTGGTGACGGGCATGTCCGTCTCCGTCAACGGCAGCGTCCAGGCCCGCCACTGGTCCATGGCGGTGCCGCCGGTGCGGGCCTCGGCAGCTTGGCCGACGCTGACGTACATGTCGGCCACACCCATGCCGGGGACGGCCTGCCACAGGAGGGTGGCGCCGGAGTCGAGGATCCAGTGCAGGGCGGCCCGCTCGTCGTCAGTGCGGGTCCACACAGTGAGCTCGCCCTCAAGGCCGCCGCGCGTGGAGGAGAGGACGACGGCGTTGCGGCGGCCCTTGACGCGGTACGCGGTCTGCTCGATGGGCCGCTGCCAGTCCGGCGCCCGCTGCACCATCACCTGCAGGTTGCGCTGCGGGTTCCCCGGATCCTTCAGCCAGGCCTCATTGCGGTCCCCGGCCGGGATGGTGACGGTGTCGGAGCCGCGGGTGGACGGGCTCGTCGAGCCTGGTGGGTAGAGCTCGACCAGATAGGACACGGAGACGCCGATCGGCGCCTCGTAGTCCTCGATGACCAGCAGGTCCGAGGTGATCAGCGTGTGGTCGAGGAGTCCGGACGGGCCGCGGACGAGGGTGCGGGAGCCGTCGGAGGCCTGCCGGTAGACGCTGATGTCGTAGTCGAGCGGCAGCTCCCGCAGCGTCAGCGTGATCGACGCCGTGGGCTCGACGACCTCCACCGCCGTGAGGGGCAGGGCCTCCCACAGCGCGGCGTTGTCGATGTACATGCCGGAGCTTGTCGCTGACGCGGTGACGGTCAGCTCGATCGCGCCTTGCGTCGCCGCGGCTGGCACCGAGGCGTCGGTGGCCATCGCCCACCAGTCACTCGCGGGCAGGCTGTAGCTGGTGCCGCTCGAGGTGCCGAGGTCGGCGTTGGCTGCGTCGTACCAGCGGACCTTGATGTTCACCGTGGACCAGGAGCCCGCTGACCGGCTGGCGATGATCTGAGCCCGGTAGCTGGTATCCGCCGGGGCCGCGAACCGCCCGGACCGGATCACACTCGCAGTCGCTGTCGACGACGACACAGCCAGCGAGTAGTTCCCGTCCCAGGCTGCGATGCCCCACGGCGAGGAGCGTGCAATCGTCGCCACACCGGAGGCAACAGTCCACCCAGCGATGCCCTGCTCGAGCGAACCGTCGGCGTAGGGCAGGATCGTCCCGGCCTGGAGCTCCGGGGCGACTGTGACAACTGCGCCCTCCAGCCGCAGCACCTGCCCCGCCGCCGCGCCGTTGATCCCTGCAGCGATGCTGCAGGTGGCGGCGTTGGTCGGGGCGATGCCGGAGGCGCGCTGCCGGTACCAGCCCTGCCCGGGTGACGGCTGCACCAACGACGACCGGGCAGCCGAGATCTGGTTGCCGTTGATGTCGTAGTAGCGCAGCTCAACCCACGTGTCCGCAGCGAGTGTCGGGGGGTTGAGGTAGATGTAGGCCCGGTAGTCGGTGCCCGGTGTGACGACGGGCCGGTCCGTCGACACTGCCGCCGCGTTACCGGCACCGGTCGCGGTGACCGCGATGACCTGCCCGCCCACCAGGTAGTTGTCGACCGACCACGCGACCGCCGGGACCTGCCGGGTCACACCGGCGTTGACCTCGGCTGTCCATCCCGACGCGTCGATCTCGGCGGACTCCGTGCCGAAGGAGAACAAGTTGCCGGTCGTCCTGATCGGCAAACCCAGGTAGATGTTCTCCCAGAACTGATTCACATTCCCGGCGGCCGGAGTGGACGACAGCAAGACCTGCGCCTGCGTCGCCCCTGCCGGTGCCGCGCCCGCGACGCCGACGCGGTGCCACGCCGCCGAGGCCGACGCCGTGGACAGCGACCAGGTGATCGATATCTCGGAGCCGCTGGAGTTGAGCCAGCGGATCCCGATCCGTTCCACGAGCGTGCCCGCGGCGTCCGCGAACGTCTGGTACGTGGTGCCGGCGGTGACGGGGTACGACGAGACCGTGCGGGCCTGCATCTCCCCCGCCGCCACCGACTTTACGATCAGACAGCCGTCACCGACCCGGCCTCCTGTGCCCTTGCTGAGCGTGCAGTTGAGCTTGCTGGTCCACCCGCTGGTGTTCGGATCGATCTCCGACGTCGTCGCGCTGAGGAGATTCCCGGGGATCGCCATCGCTCACCCCCGCCCGCCACGCAGCGCCGTCACCAGCTCGCCGTTCGACCGCCGCACCTCGGCACGAGCGATATCCGTGATCTCCCGGTCCCCGACGAACACCTGCACGTTAAGGTCGCCGAGCCCGCCGCCGTCCGTCGCCAGCCGGGCGAGGGCATTGGCCTGCTGCACTGTGAAGACAGGCTCCGGCCTGCCCGTGCCGTTGTAGGCGAGGTTGAGGCCGGGCTGGAGCATGCCGCCCTTGTCGTACCAGTGCGGTGACCTGGCCAGCCACTTCGCGTAGGCGCGCGACGGGCTGCCGTAGTCCGGGCGGTCCTTGATGTAACCCATGCCCCAGCGGATCTGCGTCTTGGCGTTGGTGCGCCAGTCCGGACCCGCCGACGCCATGCGTCGGCCGGGGAGCGCCTGTGGGATGCCGTAGGCGTCTGACGTGGGGTTATCCGCGTTCCAGCGCCAGCGGGACTCTCCTTGCCACAGCTTCTTCAGCGGCCCGAACTGATTGGCACCCCAGCCGAACCGAGGCAGGAGCGCCTTAGCGTACTTCTGCGCCGCCCCGACCGCGTTCGCCGGGAAGCCCTTCCCTCCGCCAGTAAGAAAGGGCATGGGGTCGACGGACCTGCCGTTGACGCGGGCCTCCAAGTGCAGGTGCGGTCCGGTGACGTTGCCGGTCGCACCGACCCGCCCGATCTGCGTGCCACCCGCGACACCCCGGCCCTGCTTCATCAAGATCGCCGACATGTGGGCGTACAGACTCTGCAGCCCACTCCCGTGGTTGATCACGATGTGCTTGCCGTAGGGGCCGCCATTCGCCGTCTTGGCAATCGTGCCGTCCGCGACCGCCTTCACAGCCGTACCAACAGCGGCAGGGAAGTCGAGGCCGGTGTGGCGGCCCGACGACCACATGGAGCCGCGGACACCGAACCGGGTGCCGAAGCGCGCATCGACCGGCTTGGACCAGGCGCCGCCGAGGCCACCGTCAGCGCCGCCGCCGAACAGGGAGTTCACGGCGTCGACGAGCTTGTGCTTCAGCCCACTCAGCCACTTGCCGGGCATACGCCGGATCGCCTTGGCCCACTGGCCATCACCGGTAATGCCCTTGGCGACCTTGTCCTTGATGGGCTTGATGACCTTCTCCCAGACCTTGCCGGGGTTCGTCATCAGATTGAAGCCAGTCTTCGCCCAGTTGATCGCCTTACCGAGGGTGTCCTTCGTCCAGTCCCAGGCGCCGCCCAGGATGCCGCCGTCTGCCATCAGCTTGGTGCCAGCGGCCTCCCACAGCGAGCGCGCCCGGCCGCGATACCGCGGGTCGGTGGGAATCACGAACTCAGGCCACTGACTCCGCCCCTCGCCGACGATCGCGGTCGGACGGTTGGTGACCATCGGCCGGGCAGGGCCGAAGCCGTTACCGACCGTGCCACCCGCGGCCAGCAGTTTCGGTCCTGCGGGCAGCTCGTCCAAGCTCACGATCTTCGCGACGGCGTTCCAGACGGGGCGGATGCCCTTGCCGTACACGTACTTGATCACAAAGTTGACAGGGCCCTTAGTGATCGACTGAACCTTGCCCCAAGCCGTCTTGATGGCGTCCTTCGCCCTACCGAAGGCCACACCGACCAGCCGGACCGCTTCCTTGATCCGGTCGAACGGAGGCTTCAGCCCCTTGCGCCACAGCCACAACGCAGTCGTCGCGATCCCATTGAACGCAGGCTTGATCGCCTTGTCGTACAGCCACTTGCCAACCGCGCCGATGCCTCGGAACGCCGGGGCCAGGGCCTGTTGCCACAGCCACTTCCCGATCCGTGCGACGAACCGGAACGTCCCGACGATGCGTTCGCCGACAGGCTTGATAGCCAGCCGATACAGCGCCCCAGCCGCCGTCCCGATGCCCTGGAAGGCGGGCCGCAGAGCGTTCTGCCACAGCCACTTGCCAGTCCTGGCGACGAAGCGGAAGGCCTCGACGATGCCGTCGACGGCAGGCTTGATCGCATTCCGGTACAGGGATCCAGCCGCGACACCGACACCTCGGAATGCCGGGAGGAGCCCCTTCTCATACATCCACTTCCCGGTCGCCGCCGTCTGCTTGAACCCCAGCACGACCGGGGTGATCAGCAGGGTGGCGATGGCTGCAGCGAGGACACGTGCGCCCAGCGAGATGCCGTCGAACGCGGGCTTCAGCGCGGTGCGCCACAGCCATGATCCCCAGCCGCCCACCGTGCGCAGGCCTGCGGAAATGCCATCGAAGGCGGGCTTGAGTACGACGTTCCAGGCGCCGGACACCGCGTCCTTGATGCCGTTCCAGGCCGCCTGAACCCCTGCGCGGAACCAGCCGAAGTGCTTGTACGCGTAGATGATCGCGGCGACCAGCGCTGCGATCCCGATGACCAGGAGAGCGAGCGGGTGCGCGTTCAGCACCGCGGCCTGGAAGACAAGCGCAAGCGTCCACAACCGGGTCGCGATGAACAGGCCGTACAGGCCCTGGATCAGCCACGGCGTGGTCTCCGCCACCGAGGCGATACCTCGGGCCAAGACACCGAGCACGCGCAGGATCGGGCCCGACAGCGGCTCCAGGGCCCGTGCCACCTGGTAGAACGCAGAGCTGATGTCGCCGATCGCGCGGGCCACCACCGGGCCCTGTTCCGCAGAGTAGGAGAGGAACCGCTCGAACGCAGGCGACCCCTTGAGTCCGGTGCCCCAGGCAGCGAACCTTCCGGTGATCCGCTGCATGTGCGCGGAGATCGAGTCCATGTGGGGCAGGAAGGCCTGGACGATGCCGCCGATCCCCTTGAAAAGGTTGGCGAAGGCCACGCCCATCCCGATGATCGCGGGCTTCACGGCGCCCGCAAGGTCGGACTTGAACTCTTTCCAGCCCTGGGACTTGAAGCCCTTGCTTGCCCGCTCCTGGAGCTCGCCGATCGCGTCAGCGGCGGCCTTCACGAACGGTGTCAGCCCCGGCAGGCTGTTCTTCAGCCCGATCAGCGCCCGCGTGAAGATCGGCATCACGCGGGGCTGCAGCGACTCCGACCACGCAGTCAGCGCGGACCGCAGGTCGGTGAACGCGTCGAACGTGTCGCGCGCGCTCGGCGACAGCTTCGACAGCTCGTCCTGGTACTTGGCCTGCGCGACAGCGGCCTGCGACATGCTCCCGGCCGTCTGCTCCGCCGCCGACGCCACCTGCCGCTCAGCTGACGCGATCGAATCCGCGGCCGTCACATGCGTGTGAGCCAGGGACTCCTGCGCGCGGCCCACCGACCGTGCACCGTCCTCCTGCACACGGCGGGAGTTCCGCTGCGCCTCGATGACCTTGGCCTGAGCAGCCGCGATAGCGTCCGCGCTGTCTTTCTGGACGCGGGCGACATTGCGCTGAGCGTCCGCGACCTTCGCCTGGGCAGCAGCGATCTCCAACGCGTTCTCGCGCTGCTGACGAGCCGCCGCCTGCTGCGCCTTCGCCAACGCGGCCGTCTGCTCACGCACCTGCCGTTGAGCCTGCCGGAGCCTCTCCTGGGCGTTCTTGACCCGGTCCGAGCCATCGACGCCGGCCCGGTCCGCGCGCTTCTTCTCGTCGGCGATGCGCTTCGTCGCGAGCTGCTGCTCCTTGAGGCGCTGGACCGCCTGGTCGTAGGCCAGCTGTGCCTGCGCCTGCTCCAGCGCCGACGCCTTGGAGCCCTTGGCCCGCACCGCCCGCAGGCGCTGCTCGGCCTCCTGGACGTTGAGGGCGGCATCCCGCTGGGACAGTTGCGCATCGGCGGACCGGTTGGCGAGGTCCTCGAGCTCCATCGCCGCGTCACGGCGGGCCTGCGTCAGGTCCTGCTGCGCCTGCCGAGCCGTGCGCTGAGCGTCGGCGAGGGACTGCTCGGCCTGCGCCACCCGCTCGTTCGCGGCCTGCTGCCGGTCCGCCGCCTGCTGGATCGCGTTCGCCAGGCTCTGCTTGGCGTCCTTGACCTGCTGGGCGGCAGTCCGCTGCCGGTCCGCAGCCTGCTGCACCGCGGCCGCCACATCCTGCTCGGCCTGACGCACTTGCTGGGCGGCGTTCCTGTTCGCCTCCGCCGCAGAACGCTTGGCGTCGGCGACGGCCTGCTCAGCCTGCTGGATCTGCCGTGCGGCATTCCGGTGCGCCGCCGCCAGCGACTGCTGCGCGCCCTCCAACTGCCGAGCCCGCGCCGCACCCTGAGCCGCCGCCTGACCACCCTTGATCGACGCCGTCGTCGCCGCATCCTGCGCCGCCCGCTGCGCCTGCGCCGCCCGCGCAATCCCCATGAACGCCGGGACCGCCACAGCTGCGAGCGCACCCACGCCGACCGACGCGGCGACACCAGCAGAGGCGATCGCGCCCAGCCCCGCAGCCAGCACCGGGATCGCCGGAAGCACGGCGACAGAGCCAAGCGCGACCGTCAGCTGGAAGATCGCCGACGTGGCCCCGGACGCATCGACACGGATGTGCACGTCGTCCGCGTCCAGCTTGTTGACCATCGCCTGGACCGCGGCAAGCTGCGCCGCAGCAGCAGCTGCGTCCACACGCACCGCCACGTCGGCGTCCTGCGCGGTCAACGCCTGCAGACGTGCCTCGATCGCGGTGATCTCCGCCTGCGCGGTCGCAGCGTCCATGTCGACGCCGATCCGCACATCCCGCAGCGCGGTCAGTCGGGCCCGCAGCCGCGCCAGTTCCACCTCGGCCGGAGAGGTATCCGCCCCGATGTTGATGTTGGGGAGGCTCGCCTCGGCAGCCTGAACCTGGGCGCGCAGCCGCTGGCCGAACGTGCCGTCCGTCTCCACCCGGATGCGCGCCGGATCAGCGGACAGCTCATCCATCTCCGCCTGCAGCAGACGGAGCTGCGCGATCGCCGCCGCCGTGTCCGCGCGCACCGCGACGTTCGGGTGGGCGGCGCCGATACGGCGCAGCCGCTCCTCGATGTCGGCGGCCTCCGCACGCGCAGCCTGCGCGTCGACATCGATTCCGATGCGCTTGCCGGACAGCGACTCCAAGCGGGCCCGCAGCCGGGCGAGGTCCGCGTCGACACCCGTGTCGTTCAGGCGGACGTCGAGCTTGGGCATCGACCGGAAGGCCGCCTCCAGGCGGGCCTTCAGCGACCGGGCGAACGCGCCGCCCGTGTCAGCTCCCTGCCTGGTGGCGGCCGGGCGCGCCGCCCGAGCCCCGTCCTGAATGCCGTCCCGCATCGCCGGCGCGATGTGCGCGGCGATCTGACGGCCGATGATCCGGCCGACCTCGTCGCCGATCTGCGACGCCGGAGGAACGATCGCCGCCCGCAGACGGCCGTGGATGCCGCGCGCGTTCGGGATGACGTCGATTTCGACGGAGCCGACACTGATCGCCACGAGAGGTCCCCCTCCCGCGTTAGGCCGCGCCCCCGTTGATGATCCGGAACAGGCGCTCCGCCTGAGCATCGGAGAGGGACTGCTTCACCGGGCGGGCCTTCGCGCCCGGACGCCGCATCGGCTCAGGCGGCTTGGGGTGATTGCGCTTCTCGCTGTTCGCGCAGATCAGCACGTACTCCACGCGACGCAGAGCATCCACAACCGCAGCCAGGAGCTGGTCCTGCTGGGACCAGCGGCCCTTCTCCGGCTCGCCCTTGTCCGCCTGCTCCGCCAGCTCCTCGTCGGAGAGCTGGTTCCGTAGAGCGGTCATGGTGTGCGACTCGGGCGGCAGATGCTCGACCAGCACCCGCAGGCGCCGCCACGACATGAGGCCGCGGTGCACGTCCAGAACGTCGATACCGAGCACCAGCAGGTCGGCCTCTACCTCTTCCGCGTGCTCCGCGAGGAGGGCCGCCGTGGACTGGACTTTCCCAGATCATCACCACCGGCCTGGGCGACTGCCTCGGCGAAGTGCAGAACACCCTCCGCGGTGGGGTCGAGGTCTTCGTAGATCTCGAAGTCGTCCTCGTGCAGAACGGCTTCGAAGAAGCCATCGAAGTCGCTCCGGTTAAGAGCACGCAGGGCCGACGCCCTCCAGCGGCCCACGGGCAGCGTGCGGACGTCTTTGGTGACGCCGTCGTACCCGGCGAGCGGCACAGTGACGTAGTCGTCGCCGAGGTCGGCCTCCAGCTCCTGTGCGCGAGCGGCGTCGAGTTGGGCCTTGGTTGCGGGCATGGCGCGAATCTCCTACGGGTTGGTGGCGCGTGAGGTGTGGAGGCGGACGGGCCGGGGCTCGCGCCCGGCCCCGGCGGCAGCCCTCTCGCCCGTGGAGCTGCCGCAGTGGCCCGTCCGCCCGTTCAGGACCCGGTGTAGTCGGGCGTGGCCGGGAGCTTGTCGCTGTGGTAGACGGTGTTGCCTGCGGCGTCTGGGTAGGCGGTGATGGTCAATTCATATCCGCTCATTTCGTCCTGCTTGAAGGTGACGTCGGAGCGGTCGGACACCTCACCCTGGGGGACGTAGAAGCCGCGGGCCGTGTCGCCGTCGAGGACGAGGAACCACCAGGCCCTGCGGTCCGGCACGGGGCTGGCGGTCTCGGCGAAGGAGGTGACGCCGCTGACCGGCTCGAGCTCGGCCGCCGGAATCCGGTACATGACCGACTGGACAGAGACGCGGGCCGTCTCCCACAGCGTCGCCTTGAACGTGCGGACCGACTTCGTGATCTGCGTGCGGAACGGCGAGGTGAGGCCCCAGGGGGTGAACTCTTGGCTGTCCTCGTCGAATCCGTAGGTGAGGCCGTCGTCGCTGATGGCGCCGAGCGGCTCCCAGGGCGGCATCGGCTGCGTCAGCGGTGCCGCCGGGGCTGCCGTGCCGGTGTCCGCCACCCAGCCGGCGCCATTCGCGCCGATGACCGTCAGATCCGCAGCGCGGGTGATGTTGACCATGAGGGGTCTCCAGACATGCGAAAACCCCGCACACCGGCGGGGTCAGAGGTTGGGGGACTCGGCGCGAATCCGCCGGTCAGGAGACCGGATGGAGGTAGATCTCGTAGGTGGCCCCGACGCGTCGGAGCCCGGTGTTCTCGTAGGGGCGGGCCGCGGGCAGGGTGAGAGCCCCAGTGCGGCCGATCACCGCAGCGGTGCTGGTGGAGCCGCGGAGCTCGCCGGTGGCCCAGGCGTGCACGTCGTTGGCGAGGGCGATCGCCTCGACGCGAGTGGCTGCGTACACGTTGATGTCGACGAGGTAGCGGGCGAGGCGTAGACCGTCGTCCCCGCCGCCCGGTACCTGTTCGATTTGGATCGTCGGGAGCTCGTTGGCGAGGTTGTTGTCGAGCTCATCGCGCACCACAGCACTGGGGAAGCGATCGGCGGCGCGGGCGATGAGCTCGCCTTCGACGTCTATCAGGGCGGTCACTGGTTCCGCCCGCCGATCTGCGCGGCCCGGAGTGCCACGTGATGCGGGGGTACGCGTTCGGTGCCGTACTCCACCCACCGCGCGTAGTAGGAGGTGTTGCGGACGTAGGCAACAGCCCGGTCACGGCGCCTGCCGCCGCGGCTCGTGCTGTCCGTCTCCCACGACGCCTTGTAGTGCCCCGGGTTCGGACTGCGCTCGTCAACTGGAGAGGTCGCCACCGCGACGGCCTTGATGACCTCGGCGCGGCGCAGCATCTCCGCCTGCATGCCGGGCATTCGCAGCATTTCACCGATTCCCTGACGACGGACCTTGAGACGTGCTGCCATAGCCACCTCCACTACGTGCTATTGGGGGCGGCATGGACATGCAGGTCAAAGGCGTACTCGGCGAGATCTACTTCGACGGCGAATGGATCACAATCAGAAAGAAGGCACCGGGCCAGCGAGCTCAGGAGTTCAGACTCCGGGCCGCCGACGTCACCGGCACCCGCCACAAGCCCGCCAGCAGGCTCTTCCACGGCTACGTGCAGTTCGTGCTGCCCGGATCCCAGCCGGCGCCAGAGAAGACGACCTCTGGGACGGCGGCCGACCACCGCACAACGACCCACACAGCCTGTCCATCCGCCACAGCAGCAACACGGCGGCCGAGAAACTGATCGCCGCCGTCGAACAGGCACGGCCTACCCCGTGACCCGGTCGGCCGCGAACTGGATCACGCCCCGTGTGCCGGTGAACGGGCTGCGCCCCCAGTCGCCGGGCTCGCCAGTGATGTCACATGCGACGCCCCGAACCCTGGCCCTGTCGGTGGTGCGCAGCGGCAGAGCCGCCGCAGCTTTCTGGCTCTTCGGCACGTACACCGTCCAGCCGACGATGACGGTGTCCCGGCCCTGCTGCTGTTCGCCGCCCACCTGCGGAGTCTCCGCACGCGGTGTGACCACGCAGCCCTCCAGGTCGAAGGACTCGTCGGGCCCCGGCAAGGGCTGCCCGCGCGGGTCACGCCCGGGCGAGGCGCCAGTGCGCAGGATCCGCACCGTCTCCCCATACGGATACCGTCCGGGCATCAGGAGTACCCCCAGCCCGGCTCGAACTCGTCCGCGAACCCGTCATCATCGATCGGCCACGTCGGCGAGGGATCCGCTGTCTCTGGCGTCGGGTCGACGGTGAACGCTCCCCCGCGGCCAGCGAGCGCCTTGAGCGCGGACTTGTCGGCCTTCGTCAGATACAGGCCGCCCGATCCTGTCGGGCGCTGCACCGACATCGGGCCGATCGTCTCGTAGGAGACCTGCTGGGGGTTGGTGTAGGCCCGGCCAGCGACCGACAAGACCACGGCCTCGGCGCCCTCAGGGAGGGGTTTCACTACGGTCTGGCACAGGTTGACGGCCTGCCGGATCAGCAGTGCCGCCCGGTCCCCGCTGATCTCGTCCAGGTCCAGGTACAGGCCCAGGTCCTCGGCTGTCGGGAGCTCGAACGCCACAGGAGCCTCCTATGCGGGCAGAGCCTCCACGGCTTGGCACCAGGCCGCCAGATCAGCGGACGGGTCGAGCTCGGCAGAACGGGCTTTGGCCCGCTTGCTGGCCAGCCGGTACTCGGCCGCCGACACGAGCTTCCGCAGGACCGCTTCGTAGCCGTCCACGTCCGCCCGGTCCACGAAGATCCCGGCCTCTCCGAGCGACTCGCACAGGCCCGGCGTGGGGTGGGCCACGACGGGAATCCCGCTGGCCAAGGCCTCGCAGCCGACGCGCCCCCACGACTCATACGAGGACGGCATCAGCAGCACCCGGGTCCGCGCGTACACGCGGTCCCGCATGTCCTGCCCGTCGACATGCTCGATGATCTCGACGTTGGGCAAGTCGGGCAGGATCTGTGTCCCGTAGGCTCCTCGGACGGCGAGGAACTGCTGCTCCGGCAACCTCTCGGCAAGGGCTTCGAGGACCTCGCCGCCCTTCTCCGGGTTGCAGTTGATCAGCGTGATGGCCTTGCCGGGCTTCGTCGCGTACTCGTCGGCGAACACCGGCGGACGCACGATCAGCGCGTCCGCGGGGCGGATGGACTTGGGGTACTCGGCGAAGAAGACCTCCGCCTCCGCCTCCATCCACCGGCTGTTGTACACCGCCAGCGCGGTCCCGCCCGCGGCCATGTCCCGGAACGTCGGCGGGTGCGTGTTGTGACACACCACGATCAGCGGCTTGCCGTATCCGCGGGCCAGCGACGCCGTCGACGGCACCGTCTCCAGATGCCCCAGCAGCACATCCGCCCGCCGCACCGCCGAAGGAAAGTCGAGCCGCGACTCCAGCGGGATCACCTTGATGCCGCGGTACTCGTACTCCCGGTGGGCCTTGCCGTAGCGGGACAGCCACACCGACACATCGTGGCCACGCTCCACCAGAGGACGCAGCATGGAGACGAGCATGTGCTCGGCACCCGCATTGTGCTCCGGCGGCATCGCGTGGACACGGGCGACGATCTGAAGGGGCTTGGCTGCCCCGCCCGGCGCGGAAGCCGGGACAGCCCCACTCATCAGGCGCTGCCCGACGGCGTGCCGGTGAACTTGACGAACGCGTCGGTGTCACCGATCACCAGGCCGTAGAAGGCCTCGGCGAGGAGGAGCACCAGGTTCTCCTGGAACGCCGAGTGCACGCCGCCGTCCTCGTCGACGTAGGTCGCCTCCTTGGAGATCCTCACCGTGATGTCCATGCCCACGCCGAACGCCGCCTGGGACCAGTCGCCGCCGATGCCGCGCAGACCCGAGTCGCTGGACGCCGACTGACGGCGCTGCTTGCCGGACACCGAACGCGAGTAGGCGAGCGGCTCGCCGATCAGCGTGCCCGCCGCCGCCATGTTCGTGCCCGGGGTCGTCGTGTCGACCAGGATCGGACGGCCGGTCGTGTCGGTGGCCAGCAGAAGCTTCGGCTTCAGCCGGTGGTCGGCGACGGTGCCGGTGTAGTCCCAGTCCGAGTCGATGACCTTCTCCATGCCGGTCACCAGGTCAGCCCAGATACCGCCGTTGCTCTGCGACGCGGTGCCGAGCGCCACCGAGTTGGTGGTCTCGGCCAGGTAGTCGTCGAACGGCCCGGCCGCGCCCTTCATGGTCTTGCCGTGGATCGCTGCGTGGTCGAAGGCCCGCGCGAACGCCGTCGGCAGGTCCGTCTGCAGTTGCGTCCACAGCCCGCCCGCGTTGGTCATCACGACCTCTTCCGCGACCGGGATGAGGACGGCGAGCTTCTTGGCGGTCATCTGCTTCACGCCCACCGACGATGTGGACAGCGGCTTCTTCGCCGCCTGCCCGACCCAGTCGGCGGTCGGCACGTCCATCGGGATCGGCACCGACGTCGTCGCGTCAATCGCCAGCGGCGCCCGGCGCGCCAGCGCCATCACCGCGGACTGCTCCACCGACTTCTCGAAGATCGGGCCGGTGAGCGTCCGGGGCAGTAGGGCATCGTTGACGTCAGAGAGCTTGAGAGGGGCCGTAGCCACCATGGCCTACTCGCTTTCAGCGGCTACTTCAGCCGCGCCTGTATGAACCCCGCGAACTCATCGGCGGGGTTGAGGGTCCGTTGCTTGTTGGCGCCGGACGCCTGAGTGCGGTCCGGTGCGGGACGCCGCGGGCCCTCCAGGGGCTGGCTCTTCGCCCAGTGCGGCTTGCGCTCCAAGAGCGCGTCGAGGTCCGCCTTGATGGCTGCCTCGTCGATGTCGCCGTCAGAGCCGATGTACGAGCCGAGATCCAGCGCGCCGACCGCGTCTTCCGGGTCCGCGAACCCAGTCATGGCCAGGGCCTGCACCTGTGTGCGCACCAGCCGCTGACGTGTCGTGGTGATCTGCTCGTTCGCGCGGGCCAGCTGGTCGTTGAGACGGTCCGTGACGGACTTCTCCGCGTCCTTGCGCTGCTGCAGCTCGGCCAGCAGAGGCTCCTGCTCCTTCAAGCGCCGGCGGAGGTTCTCGGCTTCGCTGTTCTTCTTGCGCAGCGCAGCCTCGAACTTCCGCCGGTCGAACGGCTCTTCCTCGCTGTCGGAGTCCGCCTCCGGGGCGTCGTCCTGCTGCTCGGCGGTGCCGTTCTCCTCGGTCGCCGTCTCCTCGACGGGGGCCTCGGCGGCGGTGTCCTGCTGCTGCTCCTGCTGCTCGGTCTCTTCGGGCATGACGAAACGGCCCTCCAGGGGCTGTGGAAATGAGGAAGGCCGCCACCAGGGCGACCTCGTTGATCAGTTGGATCCGGGGAGCGGGTACTGGTCGTGCTCGGCTAGCGCCCTGCGGAACAGGCGAAGCTGGTCCCCTGGATGACCTTGGGCGTACTCGCGGTACAGCCGCTCCCACTCCGCGGCGTGCGGCGACAGCTCGAACTGCTGGCCACGGAAAACTGGGATGATCACGCAGTGGCAGTTGTCGTGGAACTTCACCACCGACGCATCGCCCGTGAAGCGCTCGTTGGCCTCCACGCCAGCGCTGCCAGCGGTCCGGTAGACCTGCCCCCTGGACGCCATGAGCTTGCAGAAGGAGCAGGCTCCAAGGGCTGCCGCTCGAGCGTAGGCAACTGCCTGCGGGTCCGCGCCCACGGCCTGCCGCAGGGTGGCTCGGCCGCGGTCTGCGACCAGCTTCTGCACCGCCCCGTCCGCCTTCGCCATCGCCGCGCCCAGCCGCACGTCGAACGGCGCCAGCTGAGCGGTCGTCGCGTCGGCGGCCTCATCGCGCGGCCATAGGTCCTTCGTGGCCCACCGCAGCGAGTTCGACATCTGGCTGTCCGGCGGGGCATCGGTGAGGGGGACCGTGAACAGGCCAGGCATGCCTGCCGCATCCCGTTCGCCGTCGTAGAAGTCGGCGGCCAGTGTCGCGGCGACCTCGGAGTAGCGGGCCACCAGGGCCGCCACCGCCTCGATCCACGTCGGCACGGTGACCTGCAGACGGGCAGGGTTGATCAGGCGGCGGAGGCCGCGCAAATCCCGCAGGAGCAGCGTGGTCAGGCCGAGCTGGGCTTGCCGCCAGCGGGTGACGCTCGTGCTGCTATCCGAGGTCGTCGATGCCAAGGTCAGCCTCCGACGGTTCGGCCGCCGAGGGGCTGTTGGCGTTCGCGCCGAGCTCGGCGAGGCGGTCCATCAGCGCGCTGCTCCCGGCCCGGCCCTCAGCCCGCCGCCGGTCCGCGGCCACGCGCTGCCGCTGCGCCTCTGTGAACCCAGCCATCTCCAGCGTGACGTCCGAGTCCGCGGGCAGCACGCCGGCCTGCACCAGCTTCACCGTGGCATCCACCTGGGCTGCCACGGTGGGTGTCGCCGGGTTGCGCCAGACCGTCTCGATGCGCCGCGTCTTGTCGGGCGGCTCGCCGTCGCGGATCCACAGAGCGAGCCTCATGGCCTGCTGCCAGGACGCACCGAACCTGCGGATGCGCCGCTCGGAGCGCTTGACGAGCTTGGCTTCGGTGGAGCGGATCGCGTCGGCGGAGGCAGGGTTGTCGGTGGTGTAGCCGAGCATGTGCGGCGGCAGCCCGAACTGGCTGGACATGATCCTGGCGTACAGGTCGATGATCTTCGTCATGCCCGTCGGGTCGTGCGCCGCGAACTGGCCGACCGCGGGGACGTTGCCGTCCTCATCCCGCTCCAGCGCGAGGACCCGGCCGATGTACGTCTCCCAGGCGCTCTTGGCGTTGCCCTCCGCATCCTGGAATGCCGACTCGGCCGCACCGAGGATGTAGCGCTGCGGCGCCCCAAAGAACTCAGCGGCGACCTCCATGCCCATCAGCCGCCGGCACGCCGCATCCGTGATCGACATAACCTCGGGCGTGATCTCGCTCCTACCCACCCGGTCGGCAGTGCGCTGCCGGTTCGCCATCCGCACCACCGGCACGACACCCAGGCCATGCATGTCCCGGTCGATGACCTCCCAGCCCCCCGACTCCGACGGCAAGCACATCACCGTCTGATCCGGCAGGTACAGGACCAGCATCCGCTCCTCAGGGCGCGCCTCGACGAACGTGTCCGCCGCGCACTCCCGCAACGCCGCCGTCCCCATCCGCAGCCGCGCATCCCACAGCAGCGTCATGTCCAGCGGCGACTCCGCCGAGATCAACGGCGGGCAGTCGTCGCCGCAGTCACCGGAGCCGACCGCCAGATACTCGCGGCCGTACACCAGGGCGTCCAGGTGAGCCAGCGACGACTCGTCGAACAGGTCGTTGGCCTCGGCGATCTCGGCCAGCTCGGCAGAGTCCGAGCCGTCAGCCCACCGGAACGCCTCCAGATCTAGGCGCTCCTCCAGCGACTCGACACCGACACGCGGCCAGCCGATCACCGTATGCAGACCCTTGAGCTGCGGCGGAATACTGATACCGAGGTCGCGAACCAGCTGCTCGCCGTTGAAGTAGGCGTCCCGCAACTGCAGCGCCCAGCGGTCCCGAAGCATGTCCGCACGCAACAGGTTGATCAGGGCAAGCTCGTCGTCCGACAGCGTCAGCAGCGGGAGTTCAGGGATCGAGAGGGTCACCGCAGCACCACCACCCGTCCCGACTTACCCGTCTTCTTACGGCCAAGACCCTTGGCCATCGCGTCCACACGGGCCTGCCAGGCAAGCACCGCCGCGACTGCGGCGTCGATCTTCCGGGGGCTGTCGGGATGCTCCTTCATGATCTGAATGCCACTACGCGACTCGCGGCGGCGCGCGTTGAGGATGTGCCTCGTCAACACGCTCGACCCGTCATGGGACAACTCGCCGTCGACGACGCTCGAGCGGAACTTCTCCAACGCCCGCACGATCTGGTTCGACCGCCCGCCCGTCATCCACCACTCGATGGGATGCTGCACCGACGCCTTCAACTTCAGCCGGCGCCCATGGTCCGCCTCCCATTTCGCCACATGGGACTCCCACCTGGCCGGGTCGGCGTACATCCCGACGACCTTGTATTCGCGGAAAGCGTCCTCGACCGCCGCGAGCACCTCGACTGTGGGTACCTGCCAGTCCTGGCCGAACGGCCCGTCGGGTTGCTCCCAGCAGCCGAGCAGGAAGAGATGTCCGTCCGAGACTCGGCAGCCGACCAGAGCCGTCGCATCCGTCACGCCATGGGCGCGGCGACGGGAACCGTCGAAGCCGAGAACGATTTCGTCCTGGTCCGCCACGACCTTCTCGATGGCTGCGACGCTTGCCCATTCCGGTTGGCTGATCCATCCGTCCGTCGCGTGAGTGACCTGGTTCAGGTAGTACCGCCGGGCATCCTGAGGGTCCGTATCCGGATCCCAGTACTCAGCAAGCAGGCGGCGCAGGTTCACCCAGCCGCCGCTCCTGTCCGCCGAATCGCCGTAGGCCACGGCGAGGCCATCCATCAACGACCGCTCATCCGCGGGGTCAGTCTCAGCAGGAGCCTCGCGATGATCGAACAGCAGGCCCTCATCCAACTTCAGTTTGCCTTCCTGCTGCTTCGTCCACGCCTCAAACGACCGCTCGGCTACCGACCCCTCGCCGGGAATGAACGCGTTCGGCGTCTCGACAGAACAGCCGTTAACCTTGCCCAGATTGCGGCGGATCGTCGCGGCCAGCTTCCGTCCGCCGTTCGAAGGAATCCACGACTCCGTCTGGTCCATCGCGGAGAACACCGGCCGGAATCCCTCCCGGCTGGTCCCCGAGCTGGTCACGAACTCGACGCGCCCTCGCGGGACATTGACGAAGGTCTCCATCGGCTCAATGTCGTAGGCGTCCAGCACCGGACCGCCGCGGGCCATCTCCAGCAGGGGATCCCACGTGTTCGCCGTCTGATCCTCCGAGACCGCAACGATCTGCACCTTCGCCTTGAAGCCCAGCGTCGTCCAAGGCCGCCCAACAGGCTCCCCGTCAGCGTCCCAGCCGTCCGGGACCACATCGGCCAGCGCCTCCGCCAGACAGAGCGCCGCGACCAGCGGCGACTTCCCCCAACCCTTCGGGCGAGAGAGGACGGCTCGACGAATACGGCGCCCGTTACGAAGAGCCCGCCCGCCGATGGCGGGACCCGAGAAATGCGGGTCGATGGCGTACAGCTGCAGGACGAACATCGCCTGCTCGTCGGTGAACTCCAGTGGTTCACCAGCGGCTGGCCCGTCAGGAACGATCAGGTTCTCCGCTATCCAGCCGAGAACCTGGTAGCCCAAAGTCGGGATCTCGCCCGAGTAAGTGGGTCCGCGCCAAGGCATCGGATCACCCCCCGGAGGCTTCGCCCTCCTGGCCGGGCTTGATGACCCGCAGCTTCGCGTACCGCTCCTTCGCGGCGTCGGCGCCCGACGAGCCCTGCCCGCCATCCGCGCCGTCGGCTTCAGCGAACGCCATGCGCAGCCGCGCCCGGTCCTCCATCGTGGCCCCATGCTTCGCCACCCGGAGCCGGAGCTCGGCCGCCACCGATACGTCGCCGCGCCAGAAGCGAGCGTGGATGAGCGCGGTGTCGAGCAGGAAGTCCCAGTCCGTGGAACCGAAGTGCTCCGCCTGCGGCGAGTCGACCCACATCTGCCACCACTCACGGGTGCGCTCCGGCCAGACGAACTCGACGAGGTCGCCGTCCTGCTCGATGCGGAAGTCTGGCAGCTCAGGCGCCTCAGCACGCTGGAAGCGAAGAATCGTCTGAGGCTGCGCCTCCTTGTTGCGCCGCGCCCGCCGGGAGGGATCCTTCGGCGCTGGCCCCACACCAGCCATTTGGACCACCTCCCTGAAACCCCAGACCTGTACATCAGGACAGCGCGTACACGTCCCCGATCCGAAGAAACCGCAGGTCAGGGACATATCCCCTGGTCAGGACCTTGATCTCATTCACACCACGATCGGCCCCACCGGATCGAGATCCACTAGTCATCCGGACTGTGCGAGGCGCCCAGCAGGCTCGTCGTCGCCTGAATTCAGAACATCTCGATCTTGATTCACTTGAAGATCAAGACTCATTCACCATTGAACGTCGATCGAGGAACCTTCATCGTGATGTTGACCTGCATGCAACGCATCTGGCCTCAGCACCAGTGAGCCTCGCCTGCTGCCCCGCGCCGACGGCAACCACATGGGCGCCGACCACCATCAGGCGACCACCTGCCACCCGTCCACCAGGTCCCGCTTGACACTGTTGCAGTAGAAGTGCGCCGTCTTGAGGTTCTCTTCACAGTGGGGGCCGCCACGGGCGATAGGTACGACATGATCCAGAACCGGTGCGCGAGGGGCGGGGACGACGACATCACGGTCCACTGGATCTCCGCAGATGTGGCAGAGCCATCCGTCCCGCTCATAGATGCGCCAGCGAGAGACGAAGCCTCCTTCGGCTCCGGCAGCCAATGCGCGTCGCAGGGATGCGCTGGCTCGCTGCCGACACCGACGAGAACAGAATGCCGTGGGCTCTGTAGTGCTCTTGCGCAGGAAGTGCGTTCCGCAGCGAGCACAACGCCCAGCACACCACACCCCTGCCCCACGCACGCCCGCCATCGAGGCGCGCAGTCTGCGCTCGGCTCGACGTCGGCGGGTCTTAGCGCGCTCGCGGGCCTGATACTCGGCCTTGCCGATGCCAACGTACTTCTCGCGCGGGCGCCCCTGTCCGTACTTGGCGTCGTAGAAGCACTGATGTGTGCAGTAGCGAGAGGTCGTCTTGGTGACCGTGGCTTCCCGGCCGCACTGAGCGCACGTGATCGGGTACGCCTTCGTCCGCGGCCGATCGTATCGCCGACTGTAGCTGCGCCCGGTTGCCGCCCGGTGCTTGGCCTGGAACTCCCGCTGTCGTTCGTTGCGGTGCTGGCGCTTGCACTCCGGGGCTCCGCATTGGACTCGGCGGGGGTTGGTGAGGGGCGCGTCGCAGTACGCGCACGCACGTGTAGCGTTGGTCATGTCGTTCCTGTCGTGTCAGGTTCGGCCATGCCTCGGGAGTGTGAGCGCACTCGCCGAGGCTCTTCGTTTCAGGTTCTCATCCGCCTCTGGCAGTCGGGGAGTTCAGCGCCGCCGACCACTTGCGCCTCGGTTGGCCTTCGATCCGGGCCAGATTCCCGTCGCCTCGTGGAACCTGAGCGCGCAGTACCCTCGCGCCCGCGGGCCCATGAAGCGCTGAACCCGGGACACGCAGCGCGTAAAAGATCCCGAGCGCGGCGCGTAGCCGATGCCGGCTGCCTTGCCGCGGCTTGTCGGCTTGTCGCTCCAGTACCTGCGCCCTTGTCCGACGATGCGACGGTTGGACTTGGCTCGGCTGGCCACAGGTCTCACTCCTTCTGCGGCGCGGGTTCCTGGTCTTGCGGTTCCTGCTGCTCGTCTACCCGCTGGATCATGGCTCCGAGTTCGGCGGGGAGTGCGAGGCAGATGCCGTGTCCGTCGTGGAAGATTGCCCAGCCTGTGGTGAAGTCGACGGTGAGCTGGTCGTCTTCGAGGAGCATGTCTTCGCGGCGCTGCCCGGCGGGGTGGACGATGAGGTAGGCGGGCATGGGCACCGCCTTACAGGAGTCCGGGATGCTGCTCGGCGGGCCTCGTCCGTCCGGGCCGCGGGTTGGCGCGTTGGGCGGCGTTCCCTTCCGCGCTGCTCTTCAGCCCATGGCAAGTGGCGCACACGCCTTGGAGTCTGTCTTCGGCGTGGGCGTCGGTCTTGGCTTCGATGTGGTCGCAGTGGCTGCTCGGCCTCACGCAGCAGATCTTGCAGATCGGGTCGCGGGCGAGGACCTTGGCGCGGATCTTCGACCAGTTGGACGGTAGCCGGCTCTTCCGGTCGCTGCCCTTCCAGCCGCCGCTCATGGCTGTGTCTCGGCGTTGGGGTCGTCCTTCTGGCCGGGCCGCCAGTCCTTGATGAGTTCGAGCGCGAGTGTGCAGTTGGCGGGGTCGTAGCCGGTGATGCGGTAGACGACCTGGTCGGCGATGACGACGTCGCCGTGTTCGACACGGAGGTAGAGGCCTGGCTGGGCGAGGAGGTCGACGTCCATCTTGGCCCGCCGCGGGGCCTCGTCGACGGTGATTCCGATGCCGAGATGTTGGGTGAGCTGAATGTCTCCGTACTCGGGATCGCTCATCGCTCACTCCTCGGGGCTGCGTTCGGTGTCGCTGGCGAGTGCCCAGCTGTCAAAGCCAGCGCGCCGACTGGGCGGTATGGCTGTCGCGACGTGGTCGAGGAGTCGGACGGCTGCTGCTTCGGCCCGGCTGAGGGGGTCGTCGTCGCTGCCACTGATCTCGACAGTGATCTCCCGGATGCCGTCGGACAGCTTCACCGTCACGTCAGGCATCGGTGGCTGGCTCGTCGGGGTGGAGCCGGGCCATGTGCTCGCGGAACTGATGGGCCGGGATCATCTGCTGGTCGCCGCAGTACGGGCACGGCTTGCGGACTTCGATCCGTCCTGCGAGCGAGCTCGTAAAGTCAGGCCCTTTAGGGCTCGCTGGTAGTGGGCCGCCGAGGGCGTAGGCGCTGGTGTCGTTGGCGGGGATGTCAATGGTTTCGGGTGTGACGATGACGGCACGTGCGCCGATCTTGTCGGCGATGTCTTGCCAGTAGTCGCGGACCGGGTGGTCGACGCCGAGGACGATGCGCTGCGGCACGGACTCGTCGACGACGAGCACAAACGGTGGTCGGTCGTCGCTGGTGCCTTCGGGGAGTTCGAGGATCTGCAGGCGGGCCATGGGCGCGGGCTCCTGTGGTGTGGGGGTTATGGCTTCCAGTGGGGTCCGCGTAGTGCGGCGGGTACGTCGCTGGTGGTGATGGGCGGGGTGGCGAGGCTGTCGGCGAGGCCGCGGTGCCACCCGTCGGCGCGGGGCTCGGGCTCGGGCGGCTGGGGCCGGTCGAGCCCGGCGAGGATGCCGTCTGTCAGCCCGTGTGCGTGGGCGAGGTCGAGGAGTTCGGGGCAGTCGTTGAGGTTCTCGGTGTTCGACATCGCCTGGTCCCCGTAAGTGCCGCAGCCCTTGCAAGCGGGCTCGTAGGGGCAGTCGAGGTCGAGGGTGTGCCGGGCGAGGATGCGGCGGTCCGCCTCGCAGCGGAGGCGGACGCCTTCGCTCTGACTGGGCGGCCACTCGTATTCGTCCAGCAGCCGTTCGACGAGGTCGACTTGCTGGGTAATCCAGGCGTGGAGATCCATGGGCGCGGGCTCCGTGGGGCATCTATCCGCCGAAGCTGGCGGCGAGGATGGTCTTGACGAGTTCAAAGGCTTGGGGCTCGGTGAATCCGGCTTGCAGGTAGGCGGTGTAGGCCTCGTGTAGCTGGACGGCGGCGGCTGCCAGCTCGGTGATCGGGTCCTCAGGATCGGGCACGAGGTCTCCTACTGCGTCTGATCTTGTCGATGAGCGGTCCGATGAACCATCCGGTCGTGATGGCGATGCTGAGGACGGCCAGGGCGGCGAGGAGGCTGGGCCAGGTCTCATTCATCGGGGTGGCCTCGTGGGTGGTCGTCTTCGCCGCAGGGCACGGTCTCGACTTCGACCTTGTAGAAGTCGCGGGTGATGTCGGCGTCGGGGTCGAGGCCGAGCACCTCGGCTAGGACCCGGAAGCGCTCCTGTGTCGGGGTGAAGACGGGTGTCAGGGGCCTCTTGAGGTGGAGGCGGCGGATGTGGGCTTCTTGGAGGAGGCGCCACTCGGCATGCCGGTGCGGGCTGTCTCCGGCGGGTACGGCGATGTGGATGGACAGCATGGCGGCCTCCTTCAGGCTGTGAGCGCTCGCCGGATGCCTTCTTCGAGTTCCACGCGCGGCTGGTAGACGTCGAGCATGCGCTTGGGGTCGCAGACGCGGTGGTGGACGCCTTGCGGCGCCGTGGCGAGGTGCTTGAGCTCGGGCTGGTATCCGGCTTCGGTGGTGACGAGCTCGGCGAGTTCGTCGAACGAGGTCGCCCTGCCCCAGCCGACGTTGATGGGTCCGGTGGCGTCTTGGTCGATGGCGGCGAGGGTGGCGCCGACGAGGTCGTCGATGTGGACCCAGTCCCTCGTCGAGCTGCCGTCGCCCCAGATCTCGAACGGGTCCTGCCGCTGCTTCGCCCGGCGGATGAACGCGGGGAACGGGTAGCAGTCGTCCTGGTCCTCGCCGAAGCCGGAGAACGGCCTGAGCACGTGAACGCGGCACCCCTCAGCTTCGACGTACCGGGCGAGCTGCTCCCCCGCGAGCTTGGCGAGGCCGTAGGTGGCGTCCGGTCGTCCGGGCTGCTCGTAGTCGATGTCCGTCTCGACGAGCCGGTGGATCGGGCCGGGCTGCTGGAGTGCGACCGGGTAAGCCGCGGACGAGCTGTAGTACACGGCTCGCGGGGTGCCGGTGCGGGCCAGCCAGCGGAAGTACCAGGCGTCGAGTGCGAGGTTGGTGGCGACGCCGAGGGGGCTGCCGTCGATGGACGCCCGGCCGCCGACGACCGCCGCACAGTGGATGGCGAGGTCGAAGCGGGTGCCGTCGTGGCGGAAGAGGTCGAGCGCGTCCCCGGCCTGCACACCCGGCGTCGGGTGGAGGTCGATCGCGAGGACGTCGTCGCCCCGGTCGCGGAGCGCCGGGTGCAGATGACGGCCGACGAAGCCGGACGCTCCACTGAGAAGGACGCGCATCAGCTCTCCCCGTCGGGATGCTGCGCTGCTGCAAGCCCGAGGCCTACGGCGATTCCGACTAGCTCGCCCTGCTGCTCCCTTGTGAGCGTGGTGCCGAGCTGCTGTTGCAGGTCCATGAGTCGCTGCGCGAGGGCCATCACGCGAGGGTTCGCAGTCTCGGCTGCCGGAGCGGCAGGTACGGAGAGTCCTACTCCGTCGGCGCTGAGAGCTTCTTCCTCTGCAAGAACCCAGACGATCTTGTAGTTGCTGCCTTCGTAGCGGCAAGCCTTTTCGTCCCAGCCGTACAGGGCTCCTGATGCTCCGTACCAGCCGACCGCCCTCCATAGCTGGGTGTGGTTCTGCGCCTTCGTTCGCTGTGTCGGTCGGCGCTCGCCTTGAGGGGTGTAGGGGCGGACGTTGCGCGGTGCGGGAAGCTCGTCCATCTCGCCTCCTCAGCCTGCCTTCACGGCCCGGTAGACGCCCCATGGCAGTCCGCTGTCGACGGGCTCCAGTCCGATCCGTGCGCAGGCGTCTGTCTGCTGCTGCTCGGACCAGGTGGTGACGCCGATCCACGAGTCGGCTTCTTCGGGCGTGTCGGAGACGGGCCAGTCGAGGACGAGGGTCCCGCCGAGCTTGGTGGCGGCCCGCAGTTTGCCGATGATGTGTAGGCAGTCGGCGTAGCTGTGGTGGATGAGGACAGCGAGGGCGTACACGGCGTCCATGCGGCGGCGGCCGAGATGGGCGGCGATGCCGTCGGCGTCGGCCTGCACGGTGGTGAGGTCGGCGCGTTCGGTGAGCCTGTCGAGCATCCGCTGCGAGCTGTCGACGGCCGTCACCTCGTAGCCGAGGCTGGCGAGGGGGATGGCGACGCGGCCGTCGCCGCAGCCGAAGTCCATGGCGCGGGCGCCAGGCGGGATGACCGAGGCGAGCAGGTTGGCCTGCGCCCGGCCGGACTCCCAGTAGGCGTCCTCGGAGACTCGGCGAAGCGGGTGGATCGACTCAGGGTCGGCCTGATCCCAGGCGATGATGACGTCAGCGGCATTCACGAGGCCTCCTCGACGAGCTTCCTCAGCTTGGCGAGGTCGGCTTGGAGGCCGCCGCCGTCGCGGTACTCGTAGTAGGCGGCCGAGTCGGCGGTCACCTGCTCGGGGCTGTTGGCCTCTTCGTAGCCTTGATCTACTTCGGCCTTGCCGTTCGCGGGGTGCAGGTGCTCGATGATCATGTCGTGGAGGTAGGTGATGCGGCCCATGCCGCGCCCCCAGTCGACCCAGCAGAGGTCGACGCACAAGTGCACCAGGGCTGGAGGGCACATGTAGCCGAGCGTGGTGACGATGTCCGAGGTCATCGCGACGGCGGTCGCCATGGCTTCGCCCTGGAGCAGGTCGTTGCCGTAGACGATGCCGGGCCCGCCGGACAGGCACTCCCGGATGCGTGCGTCCCACGGCATAGCGGCCGGGCGCGGCCGGTGGTCGTCGCCGAGGAAGGCGAGGAACCGGTACGCCTTCGCGGCCTTGACTGCCTGCTGGTTGAGGGTGCCGACGAGGCGGCGCCGCTTGCCGAACGCGAACCGCACCCGCGAGTCCGCCTTCAGGGCGGCGGCGTGCTTCTTGTACGCGGCGAGCTCGGGGTCGTCGGTGTCGACGGCGAACAGCACGTGGGCGGTGGCGCCTGTGTCGTCCCACGCCTGCATGATCTCGGGGATCGCGTGCGGACGACCACGGGTCGGGATGATGACGAGGAGGTCGTCCACGGCGCGGCTCCCTTCGTCACATGGCGGTGACCTTGGTGTCGAGGATGCTGTCCGCCGGAATGATCCACGATGAGCCGGTCACGTCCCAGAGTTCGAGGACGTTGCTCTCCGTGGTGATCGCGGTGGCGATCCTCTTGTCGACCCTGGCGGCCAGATCGTCCTCGCTCGGGGCGTCGGCGAGGACGTCGACGGTTTCGGTGGTGTTCTCGTCGTGCTGGTACCGGAAGGTGACCTTGAACGTGGGCATGGTCGCGGGCTCCTAGTAGACGCTGAGGCTCCCAGTCTGATGGACGGGGGTTTCGGTGCCACCCGCGAACTTGATCCACACCTTGTAGTCGGCGGGTTCGAGGGTAGTGACGCCGCCTTCGGGGCCGATGAGGATCCGCGCGTGCGGGGCGAGCCACTCGCCGCTGAGCCAGTCGCCGGTCTCGGGGGTGGCGCCGTCGGCGAGGAACGCGAAGCTCGGCGGGACACCGGTGTTGATCGTCGCTCCTCCGGCCTTGGCCACAACGGTGATCTTGACGTATTCGGTGGAGAGGGCTGCTAGATCCACGGGCCGGTCACCGCCCATCCGCTGTGGGGCTCGCTGATGTGGGTGGTGAGGTCGTCGAGGGGTGCGGCGTCGGTCTGTGCGCCGAGCCGCGAGCTGGCCGACAGGGAGGCACCGAGGACTGCGGCCTGGGTGGCGGACGCGTCGAGGCTGCTGGTGGCGTCGAGTGCGGCGCCGAGGACCTTGGACTGGGTGAGGGCTGCGGTCTGGGTGCTGTCGGCGGTGAGGCTGGCGGACAGGAGGTAGACGGCGGCGCTGGATGCGGCGGTGTTGAAGTTGTCGAACTCCGCGTAGTTGGTGGTGCCGTTGTTGCGGTAGGAGTACATCTCCACGGCGACCGCGTCGACGCTACTGGTGACCCAGGCCGGGGTGGTGATGGAGCGCCTGTTCGTCCAGGAGGAGCCGTCGGTGGAGGTGTCCCAGAAGAGGGTGCCGCCGCTTTCGCGGATGCGGAGCCAGGCGTGGGTGGCGGCACTGTAGGTGAGGGAGACGGCGCTGCCGTCGGTGTAGTTGACGTTGGATTCGAAGCGGATCGTGTTCGCCACCGTGTTGATGTTGATGGCGATGGTGGTGCCCGCGGTCGCCTGAATGATGTTGATGACCGTCTGGGCTTCGACGGTGGCGCCGTTCGCCGCCGCGGCGAGGGGAAGCTGGACGTAGGCGGAGGACCCGGCGAGCGTCCAGTCCTTGGCGGTCTGGTAGCCCGCGTAGGCGCCTGCCACGCAGGGCAGCCGGGCCCTGCCCCCGGTCTCCAGGGCGCCGCCGTAGGAGTTCCCCCAGTACGGGCCGATGATCCCGTCGTTGAAGTTGTCGGTGAGGGTGCTGAGCAGGGCCACGACCGCCCCCGATCAGGCCAAGGCGAAGGTCAGCGTGCCTGCGGGGAAGCGGCATTCGTCGCCGGATGCCAGCGTGCGGCTGTTGGCGAGGGGCCCGTACCACCAGCGGACGGGGCTGCCTGCGGAGTCCCAGATTTCCACGCCGACGATGGTTCCGGCGGGCATGCCGGTCCACACGATGTCCGCGCTGTTGGAGGTCGCGCCGGATGAGGCGGCGCCGACGGTGATGTTCTTTCGGACGTAGGAGCCGCCGGTGACCTCGGTACCGGCTGCGCTGTCGCTGCCGTTGGCGGTCACGAGGGCCGCCTTGAGGGGCAGCGTGGGCGCCGTGGTGGACGTGCCCATGAGCCAATCCAGCGCCCGATTTTCTCCGGTATTGCTCAAGTTGTCGCTAATGGCTACGGCCCTCCTTCCTGGTCAGGTGACACCGAGGTGTCCGGCGTGGCGGGTGATGTTCTCGGCACCGGGCGGGTCGACGGTCACCCAGACGCGGTAGTCGCCGCGCGTGAGGACGAGGCCGGTACCGGGGCCAATCAAGAGGACCACCTCGTCGCCGTCCCACGCCGCGGTCCGCCACTCCCCCGTCGCCGGGTTATCGCGGTGCGCCACGACGGCGATCCTCACCGGGGCCCCGGAGAGATCCACCCCTTCCGGGGCGGTCACGGGGACGTGCAGGTACTCGGTGCTACTGGCGGGGATCAGCACGGGGCGCCCACCTCCCACTCCGAGTCCTGCGACACGTCCGCGGTGTAGGGCTCGGCGCTCGGTGTTCCAGCGCGCCAGACGGACGGCAGGACGTGGGTGCCGTAGGCGTCATCACCGTGCGGCGCCCCAGCGCTCCAGCGGCTGTAGGGGGCGCCGACGACGATGTCGATGTCGACGGGCGTCGGCATGCCGCTGCTGAGCGCGAGCACGGTGTCGAGCTCGGCGGCAGCGGCAAGCACGCGGTTCTTGCCGCTGCCGATCGGCAGCGCCTCGCCGACTGCTTCTGCAGCGTCGAGCGTGAGCCGCTTGACCCTGCCCAGGGCTGTGGCGGATTCGACGCTGGCCGCAGTGCCCAGCAGTGGTGTTGCGGTGATCGGCTGTGCGCTGTCGGTCTCGACCGCGGTTCCGAGCCCCGCCCGCTTCGATGCGGCGAGCGAAAGGGCGGCAGCAGTCTCGATGACGGCTCCGAGGACCTTCGCCTTGACGCGTCCGAGGGGGCGCGCCGTGTCGCTCTCGACCGCTTGGGCGAGGACGCCGGCTGCCGTGATGGGCAGTGCCTGGCCCGCCTCCGTCGCGGCGCCGAGCAGACGCGCCTTGCGGGCGCCTACCGGCTGCGCCACCTCGACCACAACCGCAGGTTCGAGCGGCCTGTGCTTGGCAGACGTCAGGGCCTGGGCGGCTTCGACGTCCTGCACGGCTCCGACCAGGCGGGCCTTGCCCGAGGCGACCTCGACTGCGGCTTCCAGGCCGCCGACGCGTGTGACTGCCGTCGCCTTCGCGGCGCCGAGAGCCGATGCGATGCCGGTCTCTACGGCGGTGGTGAGGGCGACGTCGCGTGCCCCGCCGAGCGACTGTGCCGCCTCCTGCGCGGTCACGGAGGGCAGGGTGCGGGTCTTGGCCTGGCCGAGCGGCAGGGCTTCTTCGGTGGCCGTGGCCGCTTCGACGGCGCGGGCCTTGCCGCCGGTCAGCTCCTGCGCCGCGTCCGTGCCGTCCGCAGGCGGCAGCGTCTTGCTCTTGGCCGCTCCGAGGGCTCGTGCCCCGTCGATCTGGTCTGCCTGCCCGAGGGTGCTGCCGTGCCCGAGCGGCGGCGCGGTGCTCTGCTCGGCCGCGGGTGCCAGTTGCACGGCCTTGGTGGCGGAGAGCGGGACGGCAGTGCTGGTCTCGGCGGACGGCGAGAGTACGGCGGCTTTCCCTCGTGCGAGGGATTCCGCCCCCGCCGTGCTGACCGCCGCCGGGAGGGGCAGGGACTTCGCCCGTCCGAGCAGCTGCGCGCCATCAGCCTCCGCCGCAGTCGCGGCAGGGGCCGTCTTGGTCCGTGTGAGCGCCTGTGCGGTCTCGACGGCTACCGCGGGGCCGAGCGTCTTCTGCTTGGCCTTCCCGGCGGGCTGGGCTGCCTCGGTCGCGGTGGCTACGGTGAGCGCCCGCGTCTTGGTGCGCGCCAGCGCCTGCCCTGTCTCGGTGCCCGCGACGGCCGCGAGGCTGGCTCGCTTGGACCGGGCTACCGTCTGGCCGGCTCCGGTCTCCGCCGCAGTAGCAGCGGCGCGGGTCTTCGCCGCGCCCAGCGTCCGGGCGGTGCCGGGTTCGGCGACGACGCCCAGTTGCCGGGTCTTGGTGCGGCTGAGTGGCTGTGCTGTGTCCGACCCTGCGGCGAGCGCGGGGCTCCTGGTCTTGGTGCGGCCGGGGGCTTGGGCGGTGTCCGTCTCGGTGGCGGTGCCGAGCGCGCGGGTCTTCCGTCTGCCGAGGGCCTGTGCGGTCTCGCTCGACGATGCAGTACCCAGGGCGCGGGTCTTGCCGCGGGCCAGGGTCTGGGCGGTGTCCTGCCCGGAGGCCACGGCCAGGGCGCGGTTCTTGGTGCGGCCGAGCGCCTGCGCGGTGTCGGTGGCCTGCGCGGGGCTGACGCTGAGGGTCTTCGTCCTGCCGAGGGTCTGCGCGGAGTCTGTTTCGTCTGAGCCGGTCAGCGGGGCGCTGGTGGCGCTGCTGGTGAGGGGGCGGGTGATGATGAGGTAGGCGCGTGCGGGCCGTCCGCGTCCGAGCCGGGCCATGCGGTCACCGCCCTCAGCACCAACTGGGAGGCAGTAGAGACGTCCCGTCCGAGCAAGGTCACCGCTGGCCTTCTGCAATGACGAACGTGTGACTACAGCAAGGACAGGTCACCTTCTCGGTCCAAGGGCTCCGCCGATTACTGGCCTGCTCCTTGTGGGTGCGCCAAGCAACGTTTCCTGGTTCGTAATTGCCGTTGTTATCGATGCGGTCCAATGTCATCCCTTTTGGCCGGGGACCTATGGATGCCTCGATGTCAGCAATGAAGACAGACGGATCACGCCACGGTTCATGTATCGAGATGCCCCTACCACCATAGTTGCGGTACCCGGTGGCTTCGGGTTTGGTGCACCGCGCCCACATTCCCTGCCATGTGGGGTAGAGCGCGTGATTTGTAAGGCCGTGGGTACGGCGTGTTCCTTCTCTGCGCAAGCATCCGCATGACCGTGTGTGTCCACTCGCCAACCTGTCAGCTGTGGTGCGCTTCTCGTTGCCGCAGTCGCAGCGGCAGAGAACAGAACGCCGCGACGATGCATCAATCACCGTGAGACGCCCGAACCGATCACCTCTACTGATGACCAGGCGCGCGTTACGTCTTCCTCGCGCCCGCGCCGTCTCGCGGCGTAGGCAGCCACAGGACTGGACGCCGCCTCCATACAGGCCATGCGCCCGCGCTGTGCGCTCCTCTCCGCAGTCGCATAGGCAGCGAATCGCCTGACGATCCGTTGCATCGACCACGGTCAGTCTCCCGAAGCGATCCCCTGGCGTGATTCGATGAATGAGTTGCGCCACACATAGATTCTACAATCCATCGCTCCAACTAGCGCAGAGAATACGGATATCAACGACATTGATTTCTGCGCTCAACACTCCTCGAATACCACATAGGCAATCGCATTGACCGTGGCCGACGTATTGACACGCAACTGACAGTACTTCGACGCCGCAACCACTGGCTCACGCCCCAGTGGATACTGGTGGACAAACTGCGCGGTAGGCGAAATATATTGCGCTTCAAAGTACTTGTCCGGTGTTGCTGAGGTGATCGCACCATTCCCGTATCCCGACGAGGTGGTGCCCATCGTCAGACCGCTGCCCTTGGCGTTGTCGCCGATGGGCTGGATCGTGGTCGTGCTGTGTGCGCTGCTGCAGGTCGATGCGGTGCCGTTCTGCACCAGCTCGCAGACGGCCGGAGTGGCTGCGGCGCTGCCGTTGAAGGAGATCCCCCACTCGATGATTTTGATCTGGAGTGTGGACGGGGTGGCAAGCTGGATGGCGACCTTTGCTCCGGTGGCGTAGCTGGTGCCCGCCATGGTGTTGGTCGTCGCGCCGAAGGCACTGTTGAACGCGATGTACTGGGCGGTCACCTGGCTGGCTCCTTCCTACCGGGTAGCGGCGCGGTTCATGCTCTGGAGCATGGGGAGTTGGTGTCGCCACAGGCGCTGGTAGAGGTAGATCTCGTCGAGGTAGACGAGGTCACCGGTCGAGCTGCCGGATACGGCGATGAGCGCGGGCCGGGCGAAGGCTGCCGTGGCTGCGGAGGTGATGGTGAAGGGTCCGGCGTGGGTCCAGGCGTTCTGGGTGCAGGTGACGTTGGTGCCGGTGGTGGTGCTGATGTATGCCTGGCCGGAGGTGTACCAGTCGGTGTCGATCCGGTACACGGCGGCGGTGGAGTTGGCGTACATCCACCAGTCGAGGATGTAGGCGGTGGATGCGGCGACGGGGTAGTCGGTGTTGCCGCTCACGACCATGTACCCGGTTGCGGTCGCCGACCTGGTGAGTTTCAAGGAGTTAGCGCTTTCGTGGGCCTGCTCCGTGGACTGCGCCATCGCGGAGGCCTGGGCGCCCGTCGACCATGCTCCGGTGCCGCTCTCGAAGTTGGTGACGGCCGCGGCGGCGACGGACGTGTTGGTGTAGCGGTCACTGGACGGCACGATCTGCTAGGCCGCCGAGGTGGCGCGGAAGAGATCGGCGACAGTGAGCGTGAAGTCGCTGCCGTCTGGGGTCATCGACACGTCGTGCTTGGTCAGCGGGATCAGATCTGCGTCCGTGCCGCTGGTGGTGTCCGGGTCGTAGCAGATCACAACGGCGGAGATCGCGTTGCCCGTTGCTGCGGTCCACGTGATGTCGGCGCAGTCCACGGCGACGCGGTCGTTCGTATCGTCGACCGTGACGGTGACGGATGCCAGCGTCTTGCGGCCCATGGTCGTCTGCTCGTTGCTCGCGCCGGCGAGGAGGGTCTGCAGGTCGTCGTAGTCGCGCATGGTCGCGTCGGAGACGATGCCGCTGGTTTCGATGGGGACGGCGATGAGGGCGTCGTTGGTGGCGGGGAGGCTAGCCAAATATGCCACACGCCCCAGAGCTTGATTGAATACTATGTTCCCCACTTCACGCCTCCGGACTTCATTACAATAGGGGAATGGAGAAGGTGACCCGAAAATGCGATCAATGCGGAATCGAGTACTCGCGAATACCTAGCCATCTAGGCAAGTTCTGCTCGAAGTCGTGCGCCTACGCGAGCCGCCGGAAAGGGGAGGTGACGGCCAGGCGCATGATCTATGCGCCCGATCACCCTCTGGCCTTCAATAGCCCGTACATCCCCGAGTACAGGGCGATCCTGTACTCGGCTCTTGGGCCTGGGGCTCATCCGTGTCACCACTGCGGAACTCGTGTGGAGTGGAAGCCGGGCGGCAAGTGCGGCCCCGGAGTGCTCGTCGTGGATCACCTAGACAGGGACCCACTGAACGACGCGCTCGAGAACCTTGTGCCGTCGTGCCAGCGGTGCAACATTCTCAATTCTGAGCGGACCGTCGAGGATGACGAAGACTTTCGGATCATCGCCAATGGGACGCGCCTGCGTGGAGAGGCCAGGAATTGCGAGCTGTGCGGGAATCGGTTTGTTGCGCACCCTGATCCTCGACCGGGGCGCGGTCGGTTCTGCTCACGCTCCTGCGCCCGTCGCGGGCCGCGCAAGCCACCGAGTTTCAACTCCAGCTCCAGCCTTTGACCCAGGCGATGTCCATCTGGGCGGAAGAGTTGGGCGCGGCCTGGTCCCCGTTGAGTGCGGCCTCGTTCTGGATGATCCAGCTCATGGGCTTGTCGGGGACGCTGTTCGCGGAGCGGCCGACCAGTTGGCCGTCGAGGTAGAAGCGGACCTCGCCGGGCTTCCACTCGATGCGCGAGGTGTGCCAGTCACTCCATCGCTTGCCCGTGTCGAAGGCGGCTTGCCGTGTGCAGTTGGAGGGGTGGTGGAAGGCCGCGATGGTCTCGGTCCACTCAAGTTCGGGGTGATCAATTTCGCTGCAGCTGTCGTTCACGACGGGCCAGAGCAGGTGCGCGCTCTTGTAGCCAGGCGCCACCTTGGAGACGCGGAATCGCTCCTCGTACCGCCCGTACCGCTGGTTCATGAGCCGCTTTGGCACGACGGCGGCGGAGTGGACGGGTCCGTTGCTGCCGCGCCACATGCGGATGTGCATCTGCCCGTCGGAGATCCACACTGTGGACGCCGGGTCGTAGATGCCGCCGACGGGGTAGTCGCGTTGGGTGGCGGTGTCGGGCCAGCCGTGTGGGTAGGCCCACCAGTTCGTGCGCACGCTGCCGGACAGGCCGCCGCAGTAGGCCTTCGGCGTGTCGACGTAGTGGGCGCAGTCCGTGAACCGGCCGCGGGCGACCGGGGTGTTGAAGCCGTCGGAGAACCGCAGCTGCCACGAAGGCCCGGCGTCCGCGACGCGTCCGGCATCGGCGGTGGGGGCGGTGACGTGCCAGAGGAGGAGTGCGGCGAGGGTGCCTGCGATGGTGAGGGCACGTCGCACAGCAACCACCTCTTCCTCGCCGCACCGATCGGGGGGGGTGGGGTCCCGTCGCCCGGGGCGGGGGCCTGCCGGGCGACGGGGGCCGGGTACGCCTGCTGGGGGCGGGCGTGTCCGGCCAGGGGGTGTCCGCCCAGACCCCCACGGACCGGGCGGACGGGGTTGGGCCGAGCGCGTGGCGCTCCAGGCCCGCCTGCGCCGACCACCGCGCGCAGGGGCTTCAGGCGGCGTGGGGCTGCCGCTGTTTGATGGGGGGTGCAGGTGTGGGTGTGATCAGTTCACGTGTGTCGGGGTCGCGCTCGGCGGCGGCGGCTTCGTTGAGGTCGTAGCGGGCCGTCTTGCCTCTGCCGTAGACGGTGAGGCGGCCTTCGGAGGCCCATCGCCAGATGGTGCCGACGGGGCGTCCGGTCCAGTAGGCGAGGTCTGCGGCGGTGACGAGGGTGGGGGTTCCGGAGGGCAATGGTCACCTCCGGGTACGACGAAGGCCACCCGGGGTGGCGGGTGGCCTCAGCGCGAAGTTCAGCTATCTGAGCACAGAGTGACTTCGGTGATCGCCGTTTGTCAAGCGCTCAAGTAGTCAGGGCACTTCTGCGCCCGGAAAGTCCCTGGTCTTGATCTTTACCATGAGGCCGTCGGGGTGGTGGTAGACGAGCCCTTCCCAATCGTGGCGGGCCAGGAAGTTCCCGATCTCGTCGTAGGTACGGATATCCAGGCTGGTGTCGACGGTCTCAGCAGTCGCGTGCCGAATGAGGGTATGCCGGTCGAGCCCCTCCGGATTGCCGTTGACCTTCGGGCCGCAGAGCTCGTAAGTGCCGTGCGGCCAGTCGGCACGTATCTCGGAAGCCTCGGCGTGGTACTTCACGAACGAGGACTGGCTGATGGGTTCCCAGCCGACGGTCTTGCCCGTTGTCTCATCGAACTCGACGGGCACGTAGTTGGGGGGCTCCGCCTTCCCGCGCTTGACCTCGCGTCGGGCCCACCATTCACCGGACTCGTCGAGGAGAACGCAGGTCCCGTCGTACTTGCGGGTCGCGATGCCGTAGCCGTCCATGACCCACTCACAGCCGGGCGTGGTCTCGGGGAGGACGTGGCGTCGGTCATCGGGGTTGCGGACGAATAGGGTTGGGATTTTCTGCACTGCGGGCCTCCGTCGGCGGGCGTGAAGGTTCAGCTTGGCTTGCTCGTCAGGCTGCTGTCGCGGGCTTTTCGAAGGCTTCGGAGGCCACCAGATCCTGCGCTTCGCGGAGTGCCCGCCACTCTCCCAGTCCGTCCCAGCGTGTGCCGCAGGATCGGCAGTGGATGCGGTGGTTGTCGGTGGCGGCGGTGAGGGGCTGCCAGCAGAGGGTGCCGTCGTCGTAGCGGGCCGGGCAACAGCCGACTTGGACGCGGCCGCCGCGCTTCTCTCCGTCGGCGAGGGCCCGGCATTCACCGTGCAGCTTGCGGAGGTCGTCGATGTCCTGGCCGATCGACTCGTAGGAGCTGCAGGCCCACAGCAGGTTGTCGGCAAGGAACTTCACGTGCTGCGGGATCGCCTCGGCGGGGCTGCCGCGCCACGGCGCGACCGTCCAGCCGAGCGCGGCCCGCCAGGCGTCCTCGATGTCGCGGAGTCGGGTGGCTATGCCGCCGGGGCCGACGAGAGCGAGGACGTCGAGGCGGGGCGGTATCGGCGGGGTGCGACTGCCCGAGGTCGCGGAGCTCGTGCGGCGGGCACCCTTCATCAACATCGCCGTCGTGTCCAAGCGGACGAACAGCGCGGGGAGTTCGCGGATGCGGGTGGCGGTGCTGTCCTCGCACGGGCGGCATGCGTATCGGCCCGTCTCGGCGACCCAAAGCTGACGGCCGCACCGCGGTGCCGTACAGGTCGGCCACAGGTAGTCGTCGAGGTGGGTGGGGTGGTCGTGCACGGCGGGCTCCTCGGGTGGCACGGGGAACTAGGCAATGCTTGAGCCAATGATGCACGAACAGTTGACAATGCAGGCCAATGGCACAGCAGTAGGCCCCGACCTCAACGGTCAGGGCCTACTGCGACGGGCGGGTCTAGTGCGAGGGGGTTCCGTCCGGCATGTGCTCGCCGATGGAGTCGAAGTACGCGTGCGCCTCGAGGCGTTCCTCGTCGGTCAGTTCCGCGGTCGTCTTCTCGTACCAGGGACGGTTCGGGTCTTCCTCTTCCACGCTGGTCTCCTTTCAGCAGTCGCAGTGTTCCTCGAGCTGCCTGCAGTCGGGGCAGCGCCCGCAGTCGCATCCGCAGTCGTGGTCATCACCGCACCGGCAGTGACACATCGGATCACCACACCGCACATCGTCGTCCATCACGTCTCCTTCTCGTCGTTGCACTCGGGGGTATCGGTGGTCAGTTCGTCGGCGCGCGCAGTCCCGCCAGGGCGGCGGCGACCGTCAGCAGCCCGAGCACGGCCACCGCGACCGCGGCGGCCTGCACGTCGGAGGCGCCCGCCACATGGGCGCCGTACACCGTCAGGAACAGGACCACCGTGGACAGGGTGGCGGTCAGGGGCAGGGGCATCGGGTCTCTCCTTCATTGGTTTCGGCTGTGGGCGAGTGCGGCGGCCCGGTCGAGGTAGAGGAGCGGGAGCCGCGGGTCGCGTTGGGCGTCGTTCCAGGCCGGGATGGTCTCTGCGTGGGGGTAGTCGCGGTGGATGGTCTCGAAGAGCACGGCGAGTGCGTCGTGGGCGTCGGTGCGGCGGGCGGCTGCGGCGTGGATGGCTCCGGCGAGGCAGGTGGCGCCTTGCCCGTCGGTGAGCTGTCCGGTGCACCAGCCGCCCTGCTCGATGCGGACGCGTGCCCGGTGCAGGGTCGCCGCGACGGGGGTGGTGTAGGGGCAGGGCTCGGCGGCGGGCGGGAGCGGCAGGGTGACTGCTGGTTGGGGTGGGGCGGGGATGTGGACGGTGCGGACCTCGAACTCGACGAGGCACCGGTCGATATGGCCGCCCATGAGGGCGTTGACGAGGGCGAGTCGGGCTTCGAGGTCGAGGTGGACGGGGGGCGCCGGGGTGGTCTGGCCGTTGGGGTGCCGCGGGCCGGCCAGACCACGGCCGGTCAGCGGCCTGTGCATGGCGGCTCCTAGGCGGCCGGACGGGCGGCTGATGGGCTGGGTGCGGCCTTCCTGGTGTTGACCTTGGTGACGGCCGGGCCCGCGGTCTTCTGCGGCTGGGTTCCGGGGGTGGTCTTGGCGACTTGGGCGTACCAGGTGCCGCCGACGCTCTTGCCGCCGTGCTTGTGCTTCTCGTGGGCGCGCAGGGCCTTGGTGGCTTCCTTCGCGTCACGGAATCGGGGCTTCCGCTTCCAGCCGCAGGGGCAGGAGCAGCCGACGAGCCCGGAGCGCTTCTCGGCGCCGAACCGACTGGCCTTGTAGACCTGCCACTTGGAGACGCGGGTCTTGGTGGGGGCGGCGGGGCAGGGCCTGGAGCCGGAGAAGCTGCCGTCCTTGCGCTTGGTGAAGACCTGCCCGTTGCCGCCGCATTTCGGGCAGCCTTCGTGGGTGGCGCGGAGGATTGCGGCGTCCTTGCGGGAGCGGACGCCGTCCTGGTGGAGGCCGAGCTGCTCCACGGTGCGGATCATGGCCCAGGCGGTGAGGCGGGCGTGCAGTGGGCCGGAGCGCGGGATGCGGGCCCGGCGGGCGCGCGAGACGGTCTTGCGGCGGCGCGCGGCGGTCCTCTTGCGGGTGGTCGACTTCCTCGCAGCCATGATCGCGATCTCCTCAGAACCAAGTACACATATGCGGATCAATAGGGTGTCTATAGGCCGTCTAAGGCCCGGCTATCGCCCGTCTACAGCCCGGCTGCCTGCGACTCTCCTTGATCGCCTAGTCGGGCCGTAGACGGGTCAAAGACGGGGGTCAGACGGCCCGTAGACGGGCCAAAGACGGGTCCAGCAGGCCCGCGGCGGCCTGCTCGACAGCCCCGCGCGACCAACCACGAACCTGCGACCGTCCGTCCCACTCCTCCCGGCTGGCCTTCACCGAGGGGGCGTACTTCCTCAGCAGCTGAGCAAGAGCTGTCGCATCCGACTCGATACCGGCATCGGCCAGCGCAGGCAGCAGCACCTCCGTCGTCGGCAGGAACGGCTTGCCCCCGAACGACCGGAGCAAGACCGCCACCACGGCCGCGTCCTCCACTCCGCCCTGCTCGTCGAGCGCATCGAGCCGGTCCGCCAGTGACGCCTCCCCCGTCGCACCGTCCCGACGAATCACGTGCAGCAGGTCGGCAGCTGCAAGACTGTCGTGATCGAACCAAGGGCGACCGGCTTCCTGGCGGTCCTTGACGGCCTGGCGGATCTGGTCCCGCTCGAACCGGTTCCACCGCCACAGCACAGGCCGGTCGAAGCCGGGCCCGGCGATGTAGAACTTGCCTGCGTCGTAGACCCGCTCGTCGTCCACAGCCGGACGCAGCCGGTCCGGCCGGTAGCCCATGTCGCTGGCGCCCTTGCCGAACACGAGCCGGATGTCCTCGCTGCGCGCAGCCAGCATCACCCGGTACGTCACAGCGCTGGCGATGGCGTCACCGAGCGAGTCCTGCGTCGCCTCCTGCGCGGCGAAGATCAGATAGACGCCCGTCTCACGGCCGATGCGGAGGATATCGATCGCGAGCTCCTTGGCCTCCGGAGACAAGAAGATGAACTCGTCGATGAACCCGTAGATCGCAGGGTCCTCAGCAGTGGGCTCCCACAGGTCACCCATCTCCTTGACGGACTTCACCTGGTTGCGGGCCGAGGCAATGTCGCGCAGCCACCTGAGCTTCTCCGTGCACTCCTTCCGGCCCCGAATGGGCGGCAGCGCCATGACCTCGGAGAACTCTCGGATTCCGTCCTTGATCGGGTCCATCTCGATGGCGATGGCGTCCCGGCAGGCGGTGACGACCTCGGCGAGGCAGCGCAGGGCGCCCTTGGTCTTCGCCGACCCGGACGAGCCGATGATGAGCATGAACATTCCGCGCAGCCGGGCCTCGAAGTGGGAGCCGTCCATGCAGCGGCCGTAGACCACCGCGTCCCGTACCGACAGGCTGTTGGGGGCGTGCACCGACGGGCGCGGCATGTCGGCGAACGGGTCGGACTGCACGAGGCGCAGTGTGAGATGGGAGTGGTCGGCAGGGTCGGGTTCGTTGAGGGTGCCGCCCTTACCGATGCCGAAGTGCGAGTCGAGCTTGCTCATTACGGCGTTGACCTGCTCGGGCGCGGCGCCCTTGAGGATGACGTCGATCTCCCAGCCCCAGCCGCGGAAGCCGAGCACCCGCACTGTCCGGGTGCCGATGCCCTCCGCGGCCAGCGCGCGGGACACGCAGTCCTCGACCTGGCCCGGGGACTGGCACATGGCCAGCGGGAACGGCTCGTCGCTGTCGGGGTCGTCCTGGTCGGCGATGTACGCCTCGGGGGCGATGTCGGGCCGGTTGAGGCGGTAGCGGCCGTAGGCGGTGATCGCGGTGGTGATGATGAGGCCGGTGCCGGTCGGCGGGACCGCCATCGACAGGCCGACCGGCTCCATGCCCCCGGCGGTGACCAGAGCGATCCAGCCGCTGAAGTTCAGCGCCCCGGTGATGCCGCCGGTCCAGCCGAGGAACCGCCAGCGGGAGTGCCGCACCATGGCGACCTTGTTCCAGTCGGCGCTGCGCTGCATGCCGCCCATGACCTCCTGGAGATCGTGGGCGCGCACGTACCGCCAGCCAAGGTAGGAGACGGCTTTGACGCCGTGGCCGAACCAGCGGCCGAGGACTCCTCCGCCGCGGGCGGTCAGGCCGACCGCCCGGCCGGTCGTCGCCGCGACCACCATCGCCGCCGTCCCGACCTTGTGCAGGGCGGGCTCGCCAGGCTCGTACACCTCGACGACGCCCGGGGCGATGTCGTCGTCCTCGTCGTAGCCGTCGGCCTCGTCGGGGTCGACGACCTCCCCCGGCACGACCTTGTCCAGGTCCCAGTCCGCGGGCAGCCCGCGGTGCATCTCGGTCGTCATCACTGGTCCTTCTTGCGGGTGATTCCGCGCTCGGCGAGGACGGCGGTCAGGAGCTCACGGGCGGTGGCGGGACGGCACCCGAGGTGGCGGGCAACGGCCCGGTTCGACGGGTGCTTCCGAAGGTCCTGGTTGTTCTCGGCAGCTTCCGCAACGAGGCGCCGCACGGTCTTGACGCGGTCGTCGGTGACGTCTTCTCGGACACGCTTGGAAACCGCGTCCTTCCCTTGCGGGAAGCGGGGTGTAGCGGTCCGCTCACTGTGCGCCCGAGGGTGCTGGGAAGCGGTCAGCGGACGCACCGGGACGGGGTGTGAAACCCACTCCCCTTCGGCGCCGGGAATCAGGAGCGGCACCGGCAGGACCGGCGCCTGCACCCGCCCGGCCGGAGACGGCGACATGGCCTCCCCGGGCGTGTCCGCCAGCTTGTGCTCACTCGCGGGAACCACCGGCTTGAGCGCCTTCGAACCCGACCGGCGGCCGCGCTGGCCGTTCCAGGACTCGGCCTCCCGGCGCCGGTACGCGGCACGGCGGGACGCACGGATCTCACGGATCGACGGCTCCCCCAGCTTTGCTCCGTTCGCCCGCTCCCACGCCTTGGCGTAGGCGTCCTCCAGCCGCGTCCCGGTGTTGTCGGCGATCCGCCGGGCACGCCGCATCAGGATCGGGTGACGGCGGCGCAGCCGCTTCCAGCGCGCGATCTCCTCGGCCGTGCGGCCGGAGACCGCGGCCCGCTTGGAGCGCATCACGACGGCCCACAGCACCAGGGCGGCCAGGGACGCGCCGGCGTAGGCGGAGGCCCGGTAGACCCCGGCTACGGTGTCGTCCTCGATGAGGTGGCCGAGTCCGTTGATGGTGGCGGAGATGATCGCGGTGACCCAGGTGGCCCACAGCAGCCACCGGTAGGGGCGGCGGTGCTCGATGGCCTGCCCGGTCAGACCCGCGAGCGTCAGTGTCATGCCCTCCGTGAGCACCGGCACGCCAGCCGCGGCCCACCCCATGCCCAGGTGCGAGGCAGCCCCGGCCTGCCCCGACCAGCCCATGACCAGGGAGACGGCGACGACCGGCAGGCCCCACAGCGGCATGTGGTGGGCAAGCTTGACCTGCAGTGCCAGCCAGGCGGCACGCCGCTCCTTGCGGCGGCGGGCCCGGGCCTTCTCCCTCTCGGCGCGCTCCTGCTGCTTGCGGGCGAGCTCGGCCTGACGGGCTTCGTCCTTCAGCTGACGTCGGTGCGCCTTGTCCCGCCGCTTCTCCTCGCGGTCTTGTGCGCGGTCTGCGCGGTCGTCCTCGCGCTGGGCGCGCCGGTCTTGCCTCTTCTGCTCGCGTCGAGAGGACGGGGCCGACGTCCCGGCGGGCTCCGGCTGAAGGGCGCGCTGCTCGTCGACGGGGGCGGGCTCGGGGGTATCTGTGACGGGCCGCCAGTCCCCGAACACGGGCATGGCCGGCCTCCGGTGGCCGTTCATCAGGGGCGGACTGGCGGTCATGACGGGCAGGTCCCTTCTTGGTCAGCAGATGATCAGTAGGTGTCGGGGTTCACGACTGCGGCTTCGGCATCGCTCGGCAGACGGTGGCGTGCCCGTTGGCCTGGTCACGGGCATCCCAGTCGTATCGACCGATCCCGTTGTCCGTGGCGTCGCAGCCGAGGCACTTCCAGTGGTGGTCCTCGTCCCCGTACCGGCCGGATCCCGTGACGATGACGGTCGCTCCGCCTTGTGCCAGGAAGCGCATCAAAGCGTTGGGATGGGTGTCGGCAGGGGCAGCAGTCTCGGTCATGGCGATCTCCTTGCGTCGTTTCGGAAAGGTCAGCGCGAACATCAGTTGTCTCCTCGGGCACGTCGGGTGGTGGTCTTCCTCCAGCCGAATCCGCCGGGGAGATCCATGGAGGTGGTGCGGCGGCCGGTGGATGAGATCGTGTGGCGGGGGCCGTGCTTCCCGCCGAGGGTGATCGACCACGACTTGCGGTTGATGTTGAGCCGGACACCGGGGAAGATCCGGTAGCTCTTGCGGAACGTGATCGACATCAGGCGACCTCCCTCTCACCGAGTCCGAAGCTTGCGATGACCGCCTCGGCGGTGAGCTCGAAGACGTAGGCGACATCCAGGTCGGGATCGAACCTGCTGAAACCGTGCTTTGCACTACCGGGCAGGAAACGGGCGTAGGCGACATACAGAGGGGCGCCGTTGCGTGCGGGGAACTCGTAGACGTGAAAGGCATCAGCGGAGCGGCGGGCGGAACGGAGACGGTCCCGTCCCTCCGTGAGGCCGAAGTTCAGGTGATCGCGCTGACCGTCGACGACGGCCCACTGGATGACGCGGTGACGGCGGGTGGCCGCGGCCATGGGGATGACTCCTCTCTAGGCGGGCGCGCCGGTGCGCGCCTTGTGGAATTCACGGACGAACTCGTCGGTCAGCCCGGAGCCGACAGCGGCGCCGATCGGGCCGATCCCGGTCACGGATGCGGCCCACAGCTCCAGCCACGCCGCCCGAGTGGCCACGTAGTTGATGAGCGGGCGGGCGCAGCGGACGCTGAACACCAGCGCGCCGAGCACGGTCATGACCGTCAGAGCCAGGAGCCGAAGCGCCCACACCCGCAGCCACACAGCCGCCCGGTGCAGCCGGCCCGGCTTCGCAGTGATCAGATACGGGCGCATCAGCACTCCCCTCCTCAGTCCTCGTAGAGCGCGCGGGCGCGCCGCCAGACGGGCTGCTCACGCAGCTTCCGGTCGAGCTCCGCGTTGACGGCAACGGCCTCCTGGGACTCGCAGCCATGCTTGCCATCCGGGTCGGGGCGGGCTGCCATCAGCTCGCGGATCTCGGCTCGGTCCTTCTTCCAGCTCATGTGCGGTCTCCTCTCGGGTGGACGGTCACCGCCAGATCGACGGCTCCCTCGAGACAAGGCGGCCGGCGTGGTCAGCGGTCCCGGCCGTCCAGGAGCCCCTGCGTGGTCTTGTTCAGCTCCGCGAGGTTCTCCGCACACGTACCGCCCCCTTCAAGGAGGGCGTGGAACGTGATGTCGGCGGCTCCCTCAATGTCTCCCCGGTTGACGGCGGCCTTGGCATCATGCAGACGGTCGGCGTAGAAGTCGCTGTCGCTCATGTCGTTCTCCTCACGTGATCGATGTCGGATACCGGTCGTGCGTGCCCCTGCCTGCTTCGAGACGTAGACCCAGAACGGTCAACGGGGGCTGGGAGCCGTGGCCGCGAGGAGGCAGCACCCGCCGCCACAGCGGTCTCAAGGACGGCTAGGCCGCAGCCGGCTGATGCAAGCCGCGCAGCTCGGCCATCAGCGACGGCTCGTCGGGGTGGTCGGCGTCGTGGTCCATCGCCGCGAACGCGAGCTCCAGCGCACGGTCGAAGTCCTCGACGGCGCGCGCCGCCCGGTACTCGGCAAGGAACGCAGCACGAGTCTGTGCAGACATGACGGATCCTCTCCGGGATCAACAAGGGTGGGAGCCGTGGACGGCAGGATCGGGGGAGCCGAAGCATCCGCCGCCCACGGCGAACAAGTGCGGCGCTCAGGCCGCAGCGGGATAGTCGAAACCGAGGAGCTCGTCGGTCAGGGCCGGGTCAAGCGCGTAGGCGTGGTCGAGGATCTCCGACATCCGGGCCCCATCACCCGCCTCACGCGCCTCCGCATACTCGGCGAACAAGTCCGCGACCGCAGCATCCCGAGCCTCAGCCACCGACGACTGTGAACGCCGCCTCACGCCGAGCTCCGTCACGGCCAGGTCCGCGTCGAACAGGACCGTCATCGCGGATCACCGCCCGACTCCAGCTCGGGCGGGGTCTGCAGACGTGCCTGCTGCTGCAACCACGCCACCGCCACCGACGCCAGCTCCGGATGCTCGGCACCCAGCGGCGCCTCATCGATATCCCGCATCAGGTACTCGACCGGGATCGGCCGCACATACTCCAGCGGCACCCGATGGACCTTCCCCGGAGCCAGATCGAAGACCTCCACCGCATCGGGCCACGACTTCCACACACGACCAATCCGCGTGTGATCCCTCGCGCCCAGCAGAAACCGGACCGGATCCCTGTAGAGGACGAAATCGCCCTCCCCATACGCCGACCGCGCGGGCACACCAGTCACGACGCCACCGCCCGGTACGGGTGCGGGCCACGCGGACGACGCGGCAGCTCAGGCTTCGACTTACCGTGATCCTCGGCGACGACGAGGAAACTGTCCGACACCAGATCCATCCGGACCTCGGCAGGAACACCCTCCCGACGCAGACGCTCCGCCTCCCGCTCCGCAGGCCACGAACCACGCGGACCACCAGCAGGAAACCGGGCCAGGACACGGCGCGGGCGGCGGACGTAGGAGGCTGCCTCGTGGGCGGCCACATCGGCCGGACTCATGCGGCACCTCCGCGGACCCGGCGCAGCGCCTCGTCCATGTCCGTGCCCGAGTCGCCAGCGACCGTCTGATTGTGCTGCCGGGCGGTACGAGCCTGCTGCCGCAGGCGGGAGGCGAAGGCGACCAGGTCGTCGGCGAAGGCCTCGCCCATGTCCGGCGTCAGGTGCGCGTAGTCGACATCGTCCTCGATGACGATGTGGGCGGCTTCGAGGCGCGGGTCGTGCGAGCCAGGGTCGCACTGGATGGTGGAGGTCAGCATGTGCGCGGCCACGTGCTTGGACTTGAGGAACGAGCTCACCGACACCTCGTTCGCCTCGGCGCCTGAGATGTGGCTGATGTCCTCGGGGTGGGCCGTCGGCTCGGCGACATGAGTGCCGCTGTCGCACCAGCTCGTCGGGCACTCGATGTAGATCGTCGCGGTCGGCCCCTCGGGGCGGCCGACCTTCGCAGGCACCAGCCGGAAACCTGGCCTGGCCACGGGGAACGGAATGGGGGGCGGAACCGCCGCTGGAACGGCCTGTACGGTTGGACTCACGGTTGGTCTCCCTGGGAGTAGGGACGTCTGACCTAGGCCTCGCATCGGTGTTGGCGCACCGGGCGAGGCCGTTTTGCGTCTATCGCTCCGTAGCGATGCAACCTATAGTTGCAACATGAGGAGCCAATCGCAAGCGGTCCGACGTCATCGGCTTGAATTCGCTGGTCCTGCGACTAGTGGTTGCAACCAGGGGGTGTGGGATCATCAGCCCATGACCGAAGAGGAGAAGGAGCGCGAGGAAGCCGCGCTCAAGGAGCTCGACGTGCTTACGGCTGCATACGAGGAAGCCAAGAAGCCGTTCGACGAGGCCCGCGACGCCCTTCACTCGGCGATCATCAAGCACCTCATGGCTCGTAACGCCCGCCCGGGCCGGGTCGCGGACCACACGCCCTACGACCGCAATCACATCCGACGGATCGCGAACGCTGCCGGCGTACCACCCTTGCGGGAGCCGACCGTGCGCAGTGCGAAATCGAGAACCTAGCCGGCCTCAAAGGCGGGCGCATAACGGGCCTCCTCTCTGTCTTGCGGACAGAGAAGCCCAGGCGGGCCCTGTGACGGCAGCCTGAGAGTCGATCACTCACATATCACTCATAGGCACAGGGGGAGCGATGCAGGCGGCGGCCGAGGCGTTCATCGCCGAGCTGAAGCACTGGCGCGACATCCGTGGCAAGAGCCAGTCGAAGCTGGCTCGCGAGGTCGGGTACACGCCGTCCTACGTGTCGAAGGTCGAGGGCGGGCAGCTGGCCCCTTCGGAGGAGTTCGCCGCTGCGGCCGACGACGTGCTCCAGTCCGGCGGCGCCCTCCGCCGCGCGTTCCGTGAGATCGCGAAGCACGGGCGGCCAACGGCCCCTCACCCCGGCCCGGCCGTGGAGGACGCGCACGCGACGAGCCTGATCGTCGAGCATGAGGACACGACGCTCGCCTACGACGGGCGCACGTACCGGGCAAGCCAGCGCCGACGCCTCTTCAACGACTCCCCTGACCCCGTCACCCGGTACCTGATCCGGATCTCCGTGGACCGGTACCCGGGCGACCCCGAGCGCTCGAATCGGCACTACCGCGAGAACCCGCTGACGTGGGAGGAGATCGGGCTCAGCGCGTCGATCGACGGCGAGCCCCTGTCGTGGCGGGTGAAGCATGACCGTGACGCCTTCAAGGAACTCTGGCTGCTGTTCGGGCAGTTCCCTCTGTACCCGGGCGAGTCGGTGTGGCTGGAGTACAGCTACACGGTCTCGGATTCCAAGTGGGGGTCATGGTTCCAGCGGGCGGTGCGCCTCCCGACCCAGCGCATGAGCGTCCGCCTGGACTTCCCTGCCGAGCTCGAACCTGTTGCGTGGGGCACGGAGACCAGCATGACCGCCGAGGCCATGCCGCTCCGCACCGCGATTCGCCGCACTGACGAGGGCGGCCGGCGCGTCTTCTCGTGGTCCACCGAGGACCCGCCGCTGCACGCCCGCTACCGGCTCGAATGGAAGTTCCGCACACGCCCCGATACCGAGGAGACCCAGCAGGACATGACCACCGCAGTGACCGCGAGCGAGAGGATGCGCGCCGTCGGCGTCGTCCAGGAGGGCGACCCGATCCTCGCCAAGACCGCCCGGACGTTCGACCTGCCCGCCGAGGCTGAGGACGCGCGCAGAGTCGTCGCCGAGCTCATCTCCGCTTGCGAGCGCGCCGCGAGCGTTCATGTTTTCGGCAAGGGCATGGGCATGGCGGCGCCGCAGATCGGCATCGACCGGGCTGCCGCGATCGTCCGTACTCCCGACGGCGAGTCGATCACCCTGTTCAACCCTCGCATCGTCGAGGAGTCCCCCGAGCGGGACGAGCAGTATGAAGGCTGCCTGAGCTTCTTCGACGTCCGCGGCATGGTCCCCCGCCCGCTCGCCATCAGCGTCGAGCACACGGACATCGACGGCCAGCAGAGAATCACGATCTTCGAGCGCGGCCTTGCCCGGCTCGTCGCCCACGAGGTCGACCACCTGCACGGCCAGCTCTACCGCTCGCGGATGCGGGAGGGCATCGAGCCCATCCCCGTCTCGGAGTACCGCGGGACCGGCAGCACGTGGAGCTACGAGGGCCGGTCAGGTGCCTGAGCGCACTGCGCTCTACCGCTACTTGGCCGACGATGGTCACCCGCTCTACATCGGGATCACCGGCAACGTGAAGGAGCGAAGGGAGGCGCACTCGCATCAGCCGTGGCACCGAGAGGCCGCATCCTTCGTCGTCGAGTGGCACGATTCTGCGGCCGACGCGGCCGCTGCTGAGATACGAGCCATCAAAGCAGAGCTGCCTACCTACAACCGGGCCCACAACTTCGGCGACATCACGCTCGACGACATGGCGTGGCCCTCCCTGGCGAAGGCCCACCGGACCAAGGCGATCCAACTGGCTGAGCTGATGCGCATAGAGATCGAGACTGGCCGCTGGCCCGTCGGCCACAAACTCCCAGGCCCGCGCGCCCTTGCCGCAGCGGTTGACATCGGCTGGTGCACCGCCAGGCAGGCGATCGAGAAGCTCGTTGACGCGAGATACGTCTACTTGCGTCGAGGCTTTGGGCATTTCGTTCGCCAGAGGCGCCTGCTCTAGCGCCTCGAAACAGACCGCCAGCGCCCACCGCGTTCTGGCCGACGTCTCCCGCCAGCCCGGTCCGGCCGCGCGAGTGGAGGGAGCGCGCCAGATCGTACCGCTTCGGGCAAGTTGGACGTGCTGCTGGTGGGCGGCCCGCCGTCGGCCGTCTGGTTCGTGCCGGCATCCTCGCGTCGCGCCGGTAGCGTCTGGCTGTGGTCGTGTTCCGGCCGTCCGTGGCTTTCGTTGGGGTGCCGTAGCGTGCATATGCCGCTGGCTGCGTTGCAGGTCGGCGACGTGCGTGTTCTCGCTTCTGAGAATTTGTCACGTGAGTCTCGTGAGGTTCAGTGAGTGTCGCTGTCGCCGGATTTCGATGGCTGGTTCTGGGGGGCGGGGTACGTTCGTGCGCAGCTCAAGTCGCCGAGAGGTGCGGGAGGAGGGGGCTGATCGATGCTAGTGCGGCGCAAGTTCTACAAGGGTTCCTTCCCAGGTCGAGTGTCGACTGGGAGAGTCGTTCCGCGGCCCGACGTCTGGACAGCTTCGTTTGTCCAGGCCGTCCGTCTGGTGGTTGGGGTGGTTGGGAGGGAGGCTTGGGTGCGTGTCGGTGTGGGCTGCCTTCTACCGGCATTGGAGTTTCCAAGTGATTTGGAAACTTCCTGTTTCCGGCAGACAGGGAGTTTCGGGTCATTCGTAAGGTGACTTGGGGGCCGCGTTCGCCGAGGATGGCCGTTGCTCGGCGTGTTGGTTTTGTTGGTTGTTCGCCTGTCCTTGTTGTTTTGCGCTGCCCAACAGGGCGCGGACCGGCAGCCGGGGGCAGGATTAGCGCGAGGGAAGGGGATGTGGTGACGGCCGTACAACCTCGCACAACATGGCGGTTGTTAGAGCAATCTGCCGCAATCTGTGTGCGGTGCGCTGGCTGGTTGCGGGAGAGTATCCGCGCCTGGCAGTTGGCAGGGGCCAGCTTGGGGGCGACTTTCCGCCAGCCTGCCTCGCTTCCCAATTCGGGATGTTCGGGGTGTTGATTCAAATTACGCAATACCCCGAGGCCCCCCCCCCGCCACGCAGGAAGCAGGAGGTGAGAGGGAGAGGACCTTACAGACATAACTATAACTGACCTGCGGTTTTGACTCTTAAGGCTTGCGGAGAGGGGTGCTCAATTTGATCCGCGTCGGCTCTGTCAGGTGGTGGCTTGATCTATGGTCATCGGGTCGCGGCTCCGCGGTGAGCGCTTGAAACGCGGAGTGGCCGGGTGCTGGAACACCCGGCCACCGCGACCGGCGAGCCACTAACTCGCTGATCAGTAAGTCCCTACCGTCAAGAGAGGACTCTGCTCATGAGCTTAACGAGGAAAGGGTCACATCCCAACCTCGATCCGTCCCCGTCGGCTGCCGCACCGGCACCAGGCCTGACCGTTCGGGGGTGCTCGCCTGCTCTGCCGCCTGGTTTTGAGCTGGTGCCGGCGTTGATTGGCCTGCCGGGTGCGGCTCGGCTGGAGGCCGTCGCCTGTCCGACGTCGTGGTGTGTGGTGGATCATGCCGTAGATCGTCAGGTGGCGGTCGAGGATGTGGATCACTATGGCGCTCCGGCGGCGTGGAGTGTCGGCTCCTTCTTGCTGCCGGGCGTGAAGGTGCTCGAGCTGGACGTGCGCCTGCATGCTGACCCGTCGAGTGAGGATCCGCGGCTGCGCGACGTCCACCTCGTCGTCAGCTCGGATGACGCGCTTGATGCGTATCTGTCGCCGGGTATGGCGGATGCGGCGGGGGGCCTGTTGATCGCGCAGGGTCTGGCCATGCTGGAGCAGGCGCGGCTGGCTGGCGGGGTGGTGGCCGCGGGCGACTGACTGCGCGCACGACAGCACCCCCGCAGCCTCACGGCTGCGGGGGTGCTGTCGCATGGGCTGAGCTGCGGGCCTTTCAGAAACTGATCGAAATGGCACCGTCGAACCCGGTTTCAGTGCGGGGTATCGGGCGTAATGTTCTGGCATGGACCGCCGCATTCTCGGACTGGAGAACGAGTACGGTGTCCGGTTTTGCAGAGCTACTGAACGGAGTTACCCATGAGCTACACCCCTGCCGCAAAAAGCACCACTGGTGGCATAATCTTCGCGTTCCTGCTGGCCACAGCGGTGATACTGACCTTGTTAGCCCTCTGGATAATTTCCACTGGCGGCTTCCCCTTATTCTCGATCAGCCTTTCACTCCTCTCGTTCGATTTCTCTCCGAGCCTCCGTCTCGAATTCCAGGACACGGCGAGACGGAGATTTAGTGCAGGCTCATTCCAGCAGTCCCATTCCGGCAGCTCTCACTGTCCGGCTTGCCCGTTGTCTTCGTTGTCGGCGAGGGTCGGCGTCTGGCCGGTGCCGTCGCAGCTTCCGCAGGTGATCGTGTACTGCCGCGTCTCGTCGGTGAGGGTCATGGTTCCTGTGCCGGTGCAGTCTGTGCAGGGTGCTGCCACCGGTGCTCCAGCTGTCGGAGGTCTGCTGCGAGGCGTGTGTGGAGGTCGCGGCGGAGGAGGCGTTGGGTGAGGGCGAGGATGCGCTGGTAGCGGGTGTCCTCGCGGAGGGCGGGGAGGTGCTGCTTGTCGACCCAGCCCATGGCGGCCTCCGTCCCGGGTTGGGTGTCTAGCGTCTCGCCGGGGCGGGGTAGGCGGCAAGGGTGTGTTCAGTCTGGCTGCTCTTGCTGGGCTTTCCAGGTGTTGTGCCAGTGGTCGAGCCCGCGGGTGTGGAGTTCTTCGGGTTCTCGGCCGTGTTGTTTGATCCACTCCCGGAGTGCTTCGATCTTCGGCTGGGCTGTTCCGGGGTCGGCGACGAGTTTGATCCAGCGGTCCAGGGTCGCCTGTAGATCGGGCAGGGGGGCGAGGTGGACCTGCTGGAGGAAGGCCTGCCGGAGCTCGGGCATGGGGAGGCCATGCCAGATGCTGTCGATGGTCCACATGCGTTCGGCCACGGCTGACTCAGACTTCGATGTAGACGATGACGACGTGGCTGCCGTATTCCGCGATGTAGTAGATGACGCGGACGCCGGAGCCGGACTCCTGGTAGTCGCGCAGCGGTTCGCGGCCTGGAGTGAGGTCGCCGATGCCGGGGTCGGTCTGGATGGCGACGATGGCCCGGTCTGCGGCGATCATCTCGCGGGTGTCGTAGCCGTCGATCTGACGTTGGGCGGCCGGGGTCAGGATGGCCTTCGCCCGCCAGGGGCCGTGCTTAGGCGACACCGTGGTGCCAGCGGGTCGGGTCGATGCCGAGCTGCCGGTAGTGATCGTCGCGTACTTGCTCCCAGGGCACGCATTCATCTTGGCCGGGGAGTCCGTTGGCGGCGATGCCTTCGAGGACTGCCGCCAGTTCAGGTGATGTTTCGCGCTCTTGTTCGGCCCATTGAGTGAGGGCGGCGGCCTTGTCTGCTGCGAGTGGGGTGCGCGGCATTCCGGTCTCCCTGCTGCCCGTGCGTGGCCTAGGCCATCACGGTACCGGACTGTGCCGGAGAGTACCGGTCTGTGCCAAAAACATGATGGTCTGCTCTTCCGGCGCACGGTGATCGCCGCAGGTGAGGCCGCGTTCGTGTTCGCGGCGGGAAGCCCCGCGGGGTGCGGTCCGCGGGGCTTCGCCGTGGTCAGGTGGCGATGTTGGTGCGGTGCCAGGTGAAGAACGGTTCGCGGTGGGGGCCGTAGTCGGCGACCGGGAGCCCGTCGAGGGTCTTGGCGGCGTCGGCGAGCGCAGGGGTCGTGGGGTTCTTGCCGCTGACTGCGATCTTCCCGTCGGTGGTGGCGTACACGTAGCCGTGCTCGAACAGTTCGTCGCAGCCCAGGAGGCAGGCGGGCATGATGTTCGCCCGCTGCAGGCGTTCCTCGCGGCTGGCGGCGCTGCGGCGTTTGATGTGGGCGGCGCGGATGAAGCGGATCGGTAGGTGGCGGCCGCACAGGGCGCAGGTGAAGGTGGTGGCGCCGTTGAGCATCTGCTTGCGGAGTTTACTCTGCTCGCGGCGCACGAGGACCTGGGCGACGGTGCTGTCGTCGCCATCGTGGTCGATGCTGCCGTCGCTGCTGGGCGGGCTGACGGGCGGCAGGGTGTCGGCGAGCTGGGCGACGGCGCCGGTGCCGGCCTGCAGGACGGCGGCGCCCTGCTTGTTGGCGGACAGGCGGAGGGCTTCCATGGCGTCGGCGCCGAGGGCGTGGCCGTGGACGTCGTGTTCCTCGTCGAGGATGTCGATGCCGATGCGCTCGGGGTAGTCGTCGTCGGGCCAGACCGTGAGGGTGTCGGTGAAGTAGGGCTTGTCGATCTGGGTGACGATGACGCGCTTGAGGGTGGCGGCCGCCCATCCGCCTGGGGCGACACGGCTGTTGGGGCCCTTGTGCGCGAGGACGAGGAGGTCGCCCTTGGTGAGGGACTGGACTGTCTGGCGGGCGCCGGCGCGGTCGAGGGCGCTGCTGCGCCATCCCCACAGGCCCTTGCTGAGCCCGATTTCCAGGTTGCCGCTGGAGGGGGTGGGGACGTAGATGTACGCGGTTTTGGGCATGGGCCCTCCGTCACTCGGCCTCCCCGCAGGGAGGGTGCAGTGGGCCGCGGTCTCAGTGAGTCAGAGACTGGAAGGACCGCGGCCGGCCCCGGTGTTGGGGTGCCGGTGATCGTACATGACGCCGAGCGGGCGGCGGCAGGAAGCGAGTCGGTGCGCGAGGAACGCGGTCGCGTGTCCTGCCGCCGAAGCCACTATCGCTGACGCCAGCGGGCCTTCTCATCCGTAACCGCAAGGCTCCCCCGCCGGTTGATGATCGTATGGATGAGATCACCGCCCCTCCCCGGACGACGGCCTGCTCCTCCCCCTGATCACACGCACCGAGGCGCAGGACATCGTCGAAGCCCTCGCCCTGGTCGCGCAGGGCCGGCCGGTGGACCGGCAGTGGGTGGGGGATCTCGCGTCGGTGCTGGCGGCGCGGGTGCCGTCCCGGGACTAGCGGGCGGGGCCACCAGGCGGCAGCCCCGCCTTGGGTGCTGCGGCTACTCGTCCCAGTCGGGCCAGTACGGGGGGCGGCCTTCCGCCTGCCGGTCGACGAGGTGCTGGCCGATGAGGCGGGCGGTGTCAGGTGAGGGCCCGGCCATGCGGCGCTCGAGGCCGTCGTCGTCTTCGTCGTCGAAGAGGGGAGTGCCGGGCAGAAGCTTGTCGTCGTACATGATCGCCTCCTACTGGGCGTATCGGATGCGGGTGGCGAGGTGCCTGGCGTTGCCGTCGGTCAGGGTGAGCACGCTGATCTCGGGGGTGATGCAGCAGGTGATGTGCCGGATGCCGAGCGGGGGCAGGTCCCAAGCAAGGGACCACGCGTCGTCGAGGTTCAGCAGTCGGGCGAGGGCGGCGGTGTCGTCGGGCGCGAGCCGGATGAGGATGTGGCCGTGCGTGTTGCGTTCGACCGTGGTGTTGTCGAGCCCGGCCTGGTCCAGGAGTTCAGCGAGGTCGGTGAGCGGGTTTTGGGCTGGGGGCATGTGCCTCCCTTTCTGAGGTGGTGTGGCTGCCCTGCTGATGGGGCGTATGCCGCGGTTCAGGGGTGGGTGACACGCAGTCGGAGGGGCCGGATGTCGGTGGCCTTCTCGAGGGTGGTCTTGTAGCCGTGGCCCTGGAGGAGGTGCGCGTACTCGTCGAGACGGGTCTGCGGGTCGGGCCCGTCTTGGATGACGCGGACGGTGTAGTGGCTGTCCTGCCGCAGCCGGTAGCCGGTGTGGCCTGCGGCGGCGAGGTGCTCGTCGATGGTGGTGGACCAGACTCGGGACGTCATGGCGGGACTCCTGGCTGGCGGGTGGTGGCCTGTACGGCGGGCGGATGCGGCAGGGTCCTGCCGTCACAGGTTGATGTTGAGGTGGGTCACGACGGTGCCGAGGTTCATGCGCGTCGCCTCCTGGGGGCGGGCCCGTAGGGGGTTTGCCAGGCGGGCCGGTCGTGCGGGCTGCGCGGCTCAGCGGTGGGCGCAGGGCAGCTACTGGTGTCGGTCCACCCGGCGTCGTCGGTCATCCGCTTGCAGGCTTCGGCGAAGGCACGCATGGCGTGGACGGCGGCCTCGAGAGCGGGCTGCAGGGCGGCCCGGATGGGCTCGGCGGCTTCGCGCATGACAGCGCGGGCTTCGGCTCGGACGAGGTCCGCGTGTCGGCTGGCGTGGCCTTGTTCGGTGGCGAGGACGGCAGGGCGGGCGGTGGCGGGGGCCAGGCCGTGGTTGTCGATCAGTCGGTCGATGAGGAGCTGCCGGGCCTGCCGGAACGGCGTGATCTGCGGGCGCGCTGCTGGCCGGGGCGTGCTGCGCATGGCGTCGGGCCCGACGGTGGTGTCGTGGAGGGCGTTGTCGATCTGGCCGAGGATGTGATCGGCGGTACTCATCGGGGCTCCTGGTGCGGGTCGGTACTCGGTGTCGGGCTCGGCCGCAAGTCCGCTTGCACAACGTGCAAACGAGCAGGGGCCGCGGTGCTCACGCCCCTGCGCGGTGGTGGGGGCATTGGCAGATCTGTCCGGTGTACTTGTTGTTGATGCGGCAGTGGGCGTGCATGCGGTCGGCCCATTGCCGCAGTTCGTCGGCACGGCCGGGGTGGATCTCGATCGCTTCGGTGAGGCGGCCGGCAGCTTCGCAGGCGGTCGACAGGTACAGCGGGATGTCGATCAGAGCGAGTATGTTGTCGGGTAGTTGTTCGCGGGGGTTGCCGGGCGGGGGCGGCGTCCAGTCGGTCATCGCGGCTCCTTGGGCGTGATCAGGTAGGCGAGGCCGTCGTCGAGGTCGAGCCAGACAAGCAGTGTGACGAGGGCATCGGCATCGGGGCGCTTGTCGTCAGCGAGCCGCGAGAACGTGGAAGCCGAGATGCCGACTTGGTCGGCGAGCTCGCGCCAGGTCAGGCCCCGTTCACGCCGCCGGGCGTCAAGCCGTCTGCGGAGCTCAGGCACGTCGAGGCGGTAGGAGCTCACTCGCCGTCCCTTTCGCCTTCCCACCAGCGTCGGTCGTCAGCCGCCGCCTCGGTGATGGACGGCCCGTCATAAGTGGCGGGCCCGGTCGCTTCAGTCGCTGCCGGGGCGGGCTCAGGCCAGGCGGTCGTGTGGTCGTCGACCCAGACGACGCGGGTCTTGCCGCCGTGGCCGTGGATGGTTTCGACGTCGGCCATCGAGGCGTAGATCGCGGTCGATGTGGTGGCGGTCAGCCAACGGAGGGCGACGGTGCCGTCGGTGAACTCCAGGCCCTCGACCACGATGCCGACACCTGACGTGCCGGTCTCGTCGACGTCTCGGACCAGGTGGAAGCGGCGGGGAAGCTGGTCGGTCATGCTGCGGCCTCCTCGATGTCGTTGCGGGTGCGGGGTCCGGTGTATCCGCCGATGGGTGCGGGCCAGCCCCAGAGGGTGCCGTGGGGCTTCTGGCGGGCGGCGAGGGCGATGGTGGCGGGGTTGTTGCAGCGTCCGCCTTTTCGGTGTTGGTCGAAGGCGGTGAGGCTGCTGAAGGTGCGGCAGCATCCTCCGCAGTGGGAGCGTTCGGCGCCGGTCCACCATGATCCGCATGCGCCGTGGACGATGGCGTTCTTCGGTATCCCGTCGGAGCCGGGGATAGGCAGTGCCATGAAGTTGCCCTTTCTTGCCTGAAGGGTTTTGGTCAGGAGCGCCTGGGGGCCTGAGGGCGGCCTCGGCTGCGTCCGGGCGCCTAAGCCCGCATTCACGGGCTGACGGTCATGCGGCGGTCTCCTTGCCGGGGAAGAGCTCGTCGAGCGTCTCGAGGGTGGGGCAGGGCCAGGGGGTGACGAGGCCGGTGCAGCGGCGGCCGTTCCAGCCGGAGCACTCCGCGCAGGCTGCGATCGGGCCGCGCTGCACCGGGTGGTGGATTGCGGTGAGGCGGCGGCGCAGTGCGGCGGCCTTGCGGGCCCACACTGCGGCGGGCTGGACGGCACGCGCTTGGTCGGGTCGCCGGTCGAATCGGTTGATGCCTTCGCGGAGCCGGGCGACCTCGGACGGCGCGAGGGGGCCGCGGTCGGCGCGGTCGGCGATGTTCCGGAGCTGCTCGATCGTGGGCGGGCGGCGGATCATCTACAGCCACTCCCCTTCCAGGATCACGAGCTCGGCGGTGAGGACGTCGATGTCGGTGGCCCGCCCCTGCCGGGTGGCGTCCAGGTCGAGTCGCACCGCGCGCACTTCGGCGGGGCTGGTGTCGCAGGGTTCTATCGCGGCCGGATCAGCGGCCGCCCAGTGCACGGTCACGACGGCCTCCTGGCCCCGGCGATCACCGCTGCGACGGCGAGCCAGCCTTTGTGCCAGGACTGGTCCATCAGGTAGCCGGCGTTCGGGTCACGTTGCAGCCAGCCCGCGTGCCCGGTGGCGGCCGCGAGCTTGACGACGCCGCGGGGTTCTGGGTCGCGCCAGTGCCCTCCTTGCCGGTCGGCGGCGTAGTGGGTGGCGGCGGACACGGCGAGGCCGAGGGCCGCGCGCCGCCACTCCAGACGCAGACCGAGGAGGCGGTCCGCTGCGACGACAGCGAGGGCTTGGGTGGCGGTGTAGGTGGCGACGTGTTTGGCGCAGGCGATGGCGCCGTCCCGGCCGGGCTTGCCCTTGGCGACAGCCTGGGCGTCGATCTGCATCCAGAGATCGGCGACTTCGTGGGAGGCGCTGAGGGCCGCCCAGACGGCGGCGGTACGGGCTGCGGGGCTGGTCATGTCTGGTCCTTCCGGGGCTTGGGCTGGAGGAGTCCGTCGCCGATGGCCATACGCCGCAGGGCACGTTCGATGACGGCGGCGGTGATCTGGCCCGGGTAGCAGGCGGCAAGGATCTGCTCGGCGGCCGGGGTCAGGTAGCGGCGGGCGTTCGGGCGGCCCGGGCGCGCGGGTGCGGCAGTGACGCGGCCGGAGCCGTCGATCACGAGACGGCGCCGCGGCGGTGGCTGGGCGGTCACGGCTTGCCTTTCGGTTTGGGCGCTCCGCAGTGCAGGCAGTGGTCGTCGGTGGCGAGGCTGACGCTTTTGGGGTGCGGGCAGCCGCGATGGGTCCACAGGAATCCGGCACGCTTTCCGATACGGAAGAGGGTCTGCTGTTCACGGGGCTGGGCGGCGCCCATGAGCCGCAGCATGATCATCGAGATCTGTTCGGGCGTCGGCTCCGGGACGAGGCCACGGACGGACATCGGGTCTCCTGTCGGTTCGGAGTGGGACGGCGGCCGGAACCGCCGCCCCCGGGGCGTGGGTTAGGGCTTGGTGATGTGTAGGCGGCGTCGTCCGCCGCCGGGCTGCTGGTCGACGACGACGTGGAATCCGGCGGCTTGGAGCTCGAGCCGGTACGTCTCAAGGCCGTCGGTCTCCCCGGGGCCGTCGTGGAAAACGTTGACCTGGCGTCGGCCAGCCTGGACGACGCGCCAGCCGGGGATCCCCCAGTCGTCGTTGATCCACTCCGACTGCGGGTAGGCCTCGAGGACTTGGGCGACGTGGCGGGTGCGGATCACGCGGGCCATCAGGTGGCCGCCCCGGACCGGGCCGCGATCTTCGCGAGCTTCTCGGCGAGGACGTCCTCGGGCTCGCCGCTGATCGACGCGAGCGCGACGGCGGCGGTGACGATCACATCGCACAGCTCGTCCTGCACGTCAGCGATCGTGTGCGTGACGCCCTTGCGCGGGTTCTGCCCCTGCACGCCGATCCACGCCTGCCCGGCCTCCCCCACCTCCTCGGTGAGCTTGAGGATCCGCAGGCCGATCTCCTCACGGCTGCGGCCGTTGGTGGAGTCGAGCCAGTCCACGAGACGCTTGATCGTGGACCACTGGTCGGAAGTGAGCATCAGGTTCTCCTGATCAGGGGGCGGGGGATTCGGTGGTGAATTCGATGACGATCTGGTCGTCGCGGGCGCGGAGCAGGATGGAGGCGGTGGCGACCGCGTCGCCGATCACGTCGGCTCCGGGGTGTGCTCGGCCTCGTCGGCGTCCAGTTCCCGGCATGCTGCGCAGGAGTTGGGGCCGACAGGGATGGTGTGGACACAGCAGTCCACGCCGTCGTCACGGCGGTAGTGGGCGGTCGGAGTGTGCGGCTCGGGTGCCTGCTGCGCCTCGTCGGCCATGCGGCGGAGATTGACCTCGGCGTCGATGAGCGCCCGCTGCTCCACTGTCGTGGGGTACGACGGGTCCAGCTCACCCTCGAAGAACTCGCGCCGCATCTCGACGATCGCGTCGGCGGCCTCGCGCAGCACGGCGGCCCGGTCGGCTCGGAGCCGCGCGGTCTCTTTCTCGGCGCGCTGGCGGCGGGCCATCTCCTGGCCGAGGTGGAAGTCCGCGTTCTCGCGGATGCGCTCGGCGGCGGCGCGTGCGGCCTCGGACGTGTTGGACGTCTGGTGCGCGATGCTGAGGAGTTCCTCAACCTGCGCGATGCGGGTACGGAGGTCGGCCTGCTCGGCGTCGGCGACGGCCATGACGGCGGTGGCGAGGGCGATGTCATCGACGCGGGAGGATTCGGCGCGGATCGCTGTCGCGTACCGATCGCGGCGCTGGGAGTCAGCCACGGCTCGCCTCCCCCGTGTCGTCGGCGAGGCGGCGGAGTTCGGTGATGACCGTCTCGCCGCTGCACCCGTAGGGGTAACGGCTGTTCACGGCGACGGCTGCCGCGACAGCCTCGTCGAGGACCGCGGCACGGTCGGGCGTGAGCATGAAGTCGAGCAGCAGTGCACTGATCGTCTCCCCCGACGCGTCGCCCTCCTGAGACAGCCAGCACCAGGAGTCTTCGTCCATCGTGAAGTCGCCGCCCTTCCAGCCCTGGAAGGTGGCGCCGAGCGCGGAGCGGGCCGCGGCGAGCATGGCCGCGACCGTGATGTGGGAAGCGAGCTCGAAGGCGAGGTCCATGTACTGGCCCCGGTAGGAGTGCGGGTTGTTGAAGCCGTGCCGGAGGGTCTGGCCGGGGTCGGCGGCTTCGAGGCGGGCGATCAGATCACCAAGGTTCATGGTCATTCTCCAGAGATTCGTGGAAGGGTCGGGTTGGCAGCGCCCGGATAACGGCCGGGCGCTGCCGCACGCGGGGTCACGGGGCGGGCTACTCGTAGATCCGGCCGAAGGCTTCGGCGCGTCGCCGAGCCTCGATCTCGGCGCGGGTGAGCTTCCGCATCCGGGCCCGGCTGCGGTCGTCGGCTTCGAAGCGGTCGATCACCCAGGTGCCGGGAGCGAGCGGCCCGGTCTGCTTACCGATCTCAAGGGGGTCGCCGACGGACAGCTCCTGGAGCATCACGTCGCCTCCGTGGAGCTCGATCTGGTCGGCGCCGATCACGGCGTAGCGGTCGGTCATCGGGGTTCTCCTTCGGTTGCGGATCGAGGTGTTGCGGGCCCGGGTTGGGCGGCGAAGCCGTGTACGGCCCTCAGAGGCCCTGGAACGGCTCGGGATGACGCGAGGGGCCACCGGATGCCTGCGAGGCCGCCTGAGGGCTTTCTGTGAGCGCGGGACGGGGTGCTGCGGGCGGCAGGCGAGGCCGGGCACGGGTCAGGCGGCCTGCTTCCATCCGTCGGCCGCCCACCGCCACACCGTGCGCGGCGTCACGCCGACGATGCGGGCGATCTCCGTACCGGGCAGCTGGCCGTGGAGTCCGCGGGCGACGAGCACCCGCTCGAGGCGGGTCAGGTCTCCGGCGGGCCGCCGCTCCCGAACGATCAAGTCGACGTCGTAGTCGTCGGCGTCCCGCCAGCAGCGGCGTGCCTCGTGCCACCCGGTCCTTCCGATGCTCATGGGGCGGTGGCCTCGGCTTCCTGCTGGCGGCGGGCGTGGACGGTGGTGCGGGCCCAGCCGTCGTCGTGGCAGGACACGGTCGGCTCGACCTGGCATTCGGGGCAGCAGGCCACCGTGCGCGCCCAGTCGGAGACCCGCCGCGGGTGCGGCTGCGGCAGCTGGCGGCCCGAAGCACGCAGGAGGCACGGCCGGTGGGCGCGCGCCCCGCAGTGCGGGCAGGGCACCGAGCGGGCAGGGTGCTGACTGGCCCGCATGAAGTGCCGGAGCTGTTCGGGCATCGGGGCGCCGGAACGCATCATCATCGGTTCTCCTCAGGGCAGTTGCCGCAGTCGCAGGGCTCGTCGGGTCGGTGGGTCTGGTTGCTGCAGTGGCGGGCCGCGGCCCGCCACACAGGGGTGGGGATCTGCCAGTCCGGCGGCGGCCCCGGCGGCGAGGCGCCGGTAGGCCAGGCGCCAGGCCGGTGCCCTGGCGGCGACGACGGCACGGGCTTCGGCGGGGGTTCGCGGCGGGAGCGGCCAATGGCGATCTGCGACCGCATCAGCGCCCGCAATTCCCCCCGGCCCTCGCCGCGGATGGCTCTGATGTCGTCGACCTGGATGCCGTCGTCATCCGGGATCCGGGCATCGCTCACGACGCGGCCTCCTCGTCGACGATCTCGGCGTCGGGGATGGTCTCGGCTTCACGGGCCAGGTGCTGGGCGGACATCTGCCGGATCCGCTGCTCCTGCTCGGCCCGCTCTGCAGCGGTCGCCTCGGCTTCGCCCTCCGCGGCGCGCAGGCGGGCGCTGTGCGGCTTGGTGCGCGGTTTGCCCAGCGGCTGCTTCTGTGAGGCGCCTGGCGTCTTGCACGGCCGGCCTATCGCCGCCTGGCAGGCCGGGCAGTCGACGCCCAGCGGGCCGGACCGGCGGACGGTCTCGACGAGGGGCTCCTCGTCGTCGGGCACGTCGCGGCCGACCTGCCAGCCGCGCGCCTCCAACTCGGCCATGAACTCCCGCGATGGGCCGCCCTCCAGGGCCAGCCGGGCGGACGGGGCGGCAACGCGGCCGGAGGCGATCGCCTGAACCTGGCCCTTGTAGCGGGCAAGGAACTCGGCGGGCGTCTCATCCGGCAGCGGCTCGTACTGAAAGTTCTCCAGCCGGGCCGAACGGATCTTGGAGCGGAGGGTTCGGAGGTGGTGCGGCAGGATCCACAGCTTCGTGTCCGGATCCTTCGGCGGCGTCGTGTAGTAGCTGGCGACGGCAGCCTTGGCGTCCGCGTCGAGCGGCACGTCGTGGAGGGCGGCGGCCCACGCGGCGCGGGCGGCCACGGACGGTTTCCGGTTGTCGAAGGCCGCGCAGTGGCCAAGCAGTTCGGCTGCTTCGTACTCGTTCATGCGGAGTCCTCTGAGGGTGGCGGGACGGCCAGGGCTGCCCATCCGGCGACGGTGGCGTCGGTGCCGGTGAGGGTCTGGCCGGAGGGGAGGGCGATGACGTTGGAGGCGTTCTGGGCTTGCCGGATCTCGGAGAAGGCGAACTGGAGGGTTCCGGCGCTGACGGGCTTCGAGAGGGATCCGAGTCGCTCGAGGGCGCGCCATAGCTCGCTGGAGTCGGTGCTGTTGGCGAGGGCGTCGGCGACGACCTTGCGCACCTGTCGCTGCTTGTAGGCGTTGCCGCGGCCGTACCGCTGGAGGAAGGCGTCGGTCATCCGGTCTTCGATGGCCCTCTCGCCCGTCTGCGCGACGGTGGGGCTGCCGGACGACTGCCGGGGGGTAGGGGGGGGTCCCTTCCTTTCCCTGTTCCCTTCCTTTCCCTTCCCTTCCGTCAGTGAATGGTTCATGGAAGAAAACTCACCGTCAGTATCCGTCTGGACATCGAAGTTCAACGGAGTGTGAGTTTCCTTCACTGGGTCATTCACTGAACGATTCAGTGAATCGTTCAGTGAATCCTCAATGCCTGCCAGCCCGGCGGGCGGAATGAAGCCCTCCTCGCTCTCGCAGGCACCCCGGCTCCGGCCGCACACCCGGTGCACGGCGCGGACGTTGGACGGATGATCGGTACCCCCCGCCGCCACCGGGCGGATGTGGTCGACCCAAAGGTTGTGATCGTCATTAACGACTAGCCGCCGAGGGATCTCGCCGCCGCACAGCTGGCACACCCAGCCATCCCGGCGGGCGTACATCTCCCGCACCTGCCAAGCCCCGGTCGACGGCGGCGGCAGCTTGCTCTTCTGCGGCCGGTTGATCCGCTGGTGCTTGCGGAAGTTGACGATCACAGCCATCTGCTGCCGCGCGGCGCCACCGATGTACGGGAAGACGAGCCCCGTGTCGGTAAGGCACCGCATGAGCTGATCGACATCCTTGATCGTGAGGTCGTCGTCGTACATGAACGCCTGCGCCTTGATATACGCCGGCGTCCACCGCAGGATCCCCTCGTCGTCGGCCATGTTGAACGTGGCGATAAACAGCAGCCGCGCATCACGCGGCATGACGCCGAGGAGCTCGTCTTCCCAGAACTCGGGCTTCACAGTGCGGATGCGTGGCATCGAGCGTTCTCATTCCTGGCAGTGCGGATGGGGGCTGGGTGCGGGGACCGGGACCACCGGCCCCGACGCACGGCTACTTGGGCATCGGGATTTCCGTGCCGGGCTTGTGCATGAGACGAGTGAGTTCGCGGCCCTCGCGGACGGCATTCCAGGTGCGGATGAGGTAGGCCATGAACCGGTCCTCGCTCAGGCGCACGCTGTCGAGGCGTTCGCTGGTGACGCGGGTGCGCAGGGCAAGAACCGGGTGGCCGAGAGGGAGTTCGGCGCCGTCGGCGACGCGCTGGAAGAACCATGCGCACTCGTCGGCGTCGATGGCGTTGAACAGGTGGTGGCAGGTGCCGAGGACGGACTGCGGGATGTGCGGGAAGGAGCTGCGGACCCGGTTGGCGATTTCTGCGGAGCGCCGGAGTTCGGGGTGCGCCTCGAGCAGTGCGGCGCATTCGGCGGTGGTGGGGCTCTGGCGGCCCTTGAAGCGGTGGTCGCCGTTCTGCCAGGCCCAGACGCGGCGCAGGACGGCGGCGAGGGTGGTGGCGTTCTCTTCGGAGCGCAGGGCGAGAACGTCGGCGGTGGAGCGCTTGCGGCCGGAGTCCATGGTTTCCTGGGCGGCCGGGTCGAGGCCGATGACGACGAACATGTCGACGGGGACTCCGGCCTCGATGACGGCGTGGAGGCGGTGCTGCCCGTCGAGAACATCCCCGTTGGCGGAGAGCTTGAGGGCTTCGCCGTTGAGGGACCAGTTACCTGCGGTGATGTCGCGGGCGTAGTCGCTCACGGCGCGTTCCCGCAGCTTGCGGTTGCGGGTGTTGCGCTTAAGTAGCTGCTGGGCGAGCTCGGGGGTGATCGTGATGACGACGGCGGTGGGCCCGTCGGCGCCGATCATGTCGAGTTCTGCGGTGGTCGCGGGCGCTAGCGTTGTGGTCATCTTCTGCTCCTTGTCGGGTGACGGAGGGGTCAGCCGGTGGGCGGCCGACCCCTTCGCGCATGGGTGCGGGTTGCCGTGCCCGTCAGGGCCCGCGTGCGGCGGGCGGCCGGTGTGTCACGCGGCCATCGCCTCGAGGTCGGCGCACAGCAGCCGGCGGTAGCCCTCGATGGCCTGCAGGGTCACCACGCCGTTGCCGAGGATCTTGAGCTGCTGGGCGCGGGGCAGACCGAGGCCGGTAACCCAGCCTTCCGGCGCGCCCATGAGCCATTCGACGAACGGCGGGGTAAGGCGCCGGTTGCCGCGCGATCCGGGCTCCGTCGGGAACGGGGCCCGGCGGCCGAGCACTGACTCCCAGCGACGGATCGCGGGCCCGTAGTCGGTGCCGTCGTGGGCGACCCAGTCCTGGCCGAGGCGTACCGCCATGCCGGGCAGGTAGTAGTTGCCCTGTCCGTCGCGCTGGTTGGGGCCGCCGTTGGGCCCGTCGGAGGCTTTGGGGGTGGGCAGGAGCGCTATGCCGCCGGCGGGGGCGGCAGCAAGAAGACGACCTCGTCCTCCAGGGTCGGTCCGTGCCCCCCGGCTTTCCGCTTGTCGGGGTGCTGCGGGCCACCGTTGACGCCAAGCTGCGCTGTCGGGGTCTTCAGCAGCGGGATGGGCGATGAGGAACCAGCGGTCCCGCGGGTGCGGCGCGCCGACGGCCGGGTCTCCAGCTCGTACACATGTCCACCGCGCGTCATACCCGACCTGGGCCAGGTCGGCGACGACTTCGCCGAGGCCGCGCGACCGGATCGCCGCCACGTTTTCCAGGAAGACGAGGTGGGGTCGAAGGACGCGAACAGCTTCAGCAACGTTCTTCCAGAGGGCCGAGCGGGCATCGAGGAATCCTTTCCTGAGGCCGGCGTTGGACAGTCCCTGGCAGGGGAAACCGGCGGTGACGGTGTCGAAGTGGTGGTCTTGGGCGAGGCCCGCCCAGTTGATGGCGGTGATGTCGCCGAGGTTGGTGGCGTGTGGGAAGCGGGCGGCCATGACCTGGGCGGCGAACGGGTCGTTCTCGGCGTAGACGAGGGTCTTGTTGCCGGTGATCTGCTCGACCGCGATGTCCAGTCCGCCGAAGCCGGAGCAGAGGCTGAGGTTCGTCATGCCGCCTCCCCGAAGATCGCGCGGAACTGGTCGCGCATGAGCTGGTCTTCGACATGGCGGGGGTGGACGCAGCCGTGGGTGCCGCAGCCGGTTGCGACGTGGCCGACGGGCTCTCGCTCATGGGCCATGGCGAAGGCGATCCGGTGCACGGAGTGCCTGCGCCCGCCGTGGCGGACGGACGCGCCGCGTCCGGTGCTGTAGCGGGGCCACAGCAGATGGCCGTCGCCGGTGGGCTGGGTGCGCCGCCAGAACAGGTCCTCTGGGCTGGCGGCGGGCGTGATGCCGGGCTTGTGCTGGGGCAGGCCGAGCTCGGCGCGCAGGTCGCGGGCCCGGCGTCGGGAGACGTGGAGCTGGCGTTCGATGGCCTTGTCGCTGTAGCCGGCGTGCAGCAGTTCGACGATCGCGGCGCGCGTGCTCACGCGGCCACCTGCTTGCGGGCAGCGTGGCGGCGGCGCAGGTCTCGCCGGTAGTGGCGGTGGCAGAGACCACGGCCTTTCACCAGGTCGTAGCAGTCTGAGATGGCGCAGGTGCTGGCCCCGCCGAGGCCGTGCTGGAACTTCCAGCGGGCGATCTGCCGTTCGGCGACCTCGACAAGTCGGGCTGTCTCCTTCTCAGTGAACCCGGCGCGGATCAGGATGATCGCGGCGGTGCAGCGTTCTTCCCGAGTGAGATGGGGGCGCGGGTAGTCGCCGGTGATGGCGCGTTCCACCGCGATCCAGTCGATGCCGCCGGTGCTGGTCTTGGTGGTCGGCAGGGGTAGGGGGCGGCGGACAGGCACAGCCCATGTGGCGTGCGGACGGCGGGCGTTCATGGCTTCTCCTTCCGGGTTTGGGGGTTGCTGGTGGCGTGGATGCGGCGGCATTCCCACAGGGCGTCGGTGTTCGTGCCGGGCTGGTTGTCTGGCGCGGCGGGAACCTGCGGCTGGCGGAGTCGGCGGGTGCGGGCCCAGTGGAGGGCGGCTTGGACGCCGAGGGCGATGCCGGCTGCGGCGGCCCCGCACAGGACGGACACGGTGACGATGGCGCCGAAGACGATCGCGTCGGCGGTCTGGACGAGGTCGGCCATCACGTCCGCCTCCTGTACCTGCGGTCGGCGCGGGCGAGGCTGACGGCGGTGACGGAGACGGCGAGGCCAAGGGCCCCAACGAGGAGGGCGAAGAGGCACATCAGCCGTGCACCTCGAATCGGCGCACGGGGATCCCGGCGCGCTCGGCAAGAGCCGCCGTGTGGGAGGCACCGCGGGAGCCGTCCTTGATGAAGGCGAGAACGAGGTCGGCGCCGAGGTCGACCATGAGCTGGTTGCGGACGAACCCGGCCCGCTTGCCGAGCCACTGCCAGTTGGCGGGGTGCATCTCCTCGGTGAGACCGATGACGCGGTGGGTCCTGGTCCAGCGGGACGCGATCGCGTCGGCCCCGTTGGGGCACGCGCCGTGCACGATGACCGCGGGGACCTTCTGGTAGCAGGCCACGGCGAGGGCGCCCTCGACGGTGAGTACGTCGTCCCAGGCCCGAGACCCCGTGACGAGGATGCGGTAGGGCCTCACGCTGCCCTCCCCTGCGTGCGGGCGGCGCGGCGCTGGGCGGCTATCTGCAGCCCCTTGTCGCTCAACTTCCAGCAGTTGATGCGGTGCCCGTGGGTGTTGGCCTGGGTGGAGGGCACCATCCGGCCGGTGTGGGCGATGATTCCGGCGGTGCGTAGGGCGTTGATGGCGGCGCCGAGGAAGCCGTGCCCGAGCTCGGGGAGCACGTCGCGCAGGTCGTTGCAAGACCATTCGGTGTGGCGCTGCCCGAAGTGGAACACGGCCTGCTCGACGAGGAACTGGTCCCAGGAGGACTGGTCGGCGATCTCCTCGAGGAGGAGGTCCTTCTCGGCGGAGGCGAGGCGTTCGGCGGGTGTGAGCTTGCGGGCCATGGTCGGCTCCTTCCGGATGTGGTCTGCTGGGCTGGGAGCCGGCCGCATTACGGGTGCGGCCGGCTCAGGCCTGCGCGGGCTAGTGCGAGGGCTCTCCGGCCCAGGGGTCGTCGTCTGGCGGGCCTTGCTGCTTGCGTCCGCCGTTCTTTTTGCTGGTGATTTCGGCGCCGGTGATGCGGGCTTGAGGGAAGGCTTCGTCGACCGCGATCTCGCGGCGCTGGATCGACTTGTGGGTGATGAGTAGTTGGGCGATGTCGGCGCCAGCCCACTGGGCGCGGGGGCGGCCGAGCTTCTGCTCCAGGCGGTCTGCGGTGATGCCGAGCTGTTCGAAGACCTTGACGGCGCCTTCGACGCGCTGCTCGAGGGGTTTGCCGTCGCCCTTGTTGAGGGTCTCGCGGCAGAGTTCTTCGGCTTCGTCGATGAAGAAGTCGGGGATCACCGCGAAGATCGCTTCTCGGAGTCGGCGGGCACCGTTGTTGGCGTTGTTCTCGTAGATGTCCCGGAGATCGACGAGCTGCTGGACCTGCTTGTTGGCGAACTTCGCGTGCGGAACGATGAACGAGAGCACGTGCCGGGTATTGGCCTCGACGTCCCACGCCCACGCCTGCATCTCGGACTGGCGGTAATCGTCGTCGCGGCGCATCTCGGAAACGCCGTACTGGATGTTGCCCCACGTCTGGGCGAGGGTCTTGGCGAGGTGGATCGTGGACCCTTCGACCGCTCCCCCCGCGCGGGGGAACCGGTAGAAGGCGCGCTCGGCCAGCGCCATGGAGCCGCAGGCGGCCTGCATGGCAGCGCGGGAGCGGCCGACATCGCGGGGGAACTGGCGAGCCACGTAGATCGCAGCCTGTACCTCGGCGACAGCACGGGACTGCTCGACCGCGGTCTGCTGGCCCAGGCGGTCGGGGCCCTGCGCGGCGGGCATCTGGGCAGGGAAGTTCACAGGTAGATCTCCTTGTCGCGGTTCTCGGCGTAGCCGGGGAGTTCGAGGTAGTTGGGTTCGTGGTCGGCGTAGCCGGGCCAGTGGCCGGTGCTGGTGCACTCGGCGAAGGTCTCGATGGCGCGCCGGTTCTTGGCGGCGGCGAGGAGGCGGGAGCCAAGGCCGATACCAATGACGTTGACGAGGTGGGGCGGCTTCTTCTCCTGTGCGATCAGCAGGAGTTCGGTGGCCTGGTCGCCGAGTCCTAGGGCGCGGGCTCCGGTCTCGTACCAGTCGGCCTGCTGGTTGTATCCGTACTTGTCGATGTCCTTCTGCATCGCCTCGTTGCTGGCGTCGGTGCAGGTCTTGTAGTCGGCGATGATCAGGCGGCCTTCGTGGATGGAGGGCAGCCAGTCGAAGCGGACGCGGCAGCGGATCCCGGAGGCTTCGTCGATCCAGAACCCGGACTGTTCGGGCGCGCCGTAGGCGGGGTCGAGGAGGGCGGCGGCGAGAGGGTGGCGGCGGATGGCGTCGACCATGGCGTCGACCATGTCCATCTCGTGCTGCTTCAGAGGGATGGCGCCGCGTGAACGGGCTTCTGAGACGGCCGCCTTGACGTCCTTGGTGTTCCAGGTGTCGTCCTCGATGACAACTAGCTCGGGCCCATTGCCGAGCACCTTCTTGTGAGCGGCGTTGCCGTAGTCGAAGGTCTTGGACGGCGGCTGCGGATTGTCCTGCTCCCAGCGGAACTTGGCCGGGCAGGACGGCGGCAGCAGCTTGCGGGCGCCAGACGAGGAAAGCGACGTCTTGTCAGCGTGGTACGACTCATTGGAGAGGTCCGTGTGCAGGCCAAGGGCGGGCGCCGAGGCCTCGACGGCGGCGGTCATGCGGCGCCGCCGAGGGCCGCGGCCTGCACGCGAGTGACGGCGTCGTACACGTCCCGAGCCCACGCCGCGTCACCGAGTGCGGTGTGTGCGACCTCCTTGGCGGGCGGTTCTACGCCGACGGCTCGTGACAGCTCGTAGGACTTGAACGGCACCTGCGGGTAGTCGGCGCGGAAGGCGAAGTCTCCGCCGTAGGCGCCCGACGCGGCCTGGCCGTAGCGGAAGCCGGCCGCGAGGGTGGCGATGTCGATGGTGCGGTAGTGCCAGGGCTGAGTGTTCTCGTAGTAGAGGGCGAGCAGGCCGCTGGTCATGTTGGCGTCGAAGCTGGGGTTGGAGCCGACGAGGACGGCGCCGTCGAGGAGCCGGTAGATGCGGGTCGCCGCAGCGTGCGGGTCGTCCCAGCTCCAGTCCTCGTCGCTCGTGCGCTTATGGAACCGATTGATCTCCAGTGCCTTGGGGTCCGCATGCTCGAGGTCGGGGCGGATGCGGAACGTGTACTCGGTGTCGTGGCCGTCGCGGCGGACGATGAGGGCGTACTCCCACGCGTCGTGCATGAACGGGTCGAGGCCCGTGGTCTCGGTGTCGACGAAGACGAGTGACGGCGCCTGCCTTGTGGTGCTTTCGGTGCTCATGTGCTGCTCCAAAAGGGTGTGCGAGGTAGGACCCGCCGGGGCCGAGGAGGGGTGGGCCCCGGCCCCGGCGGGCCTGGGAGCCGCAGACCGCCCGGGGGGCGGGGGTGCTGCGGTGGTCTTCGGTTGTGAGGAAGGGGCGGCGCAGGAACGCAGCCGTGTTGTCAGGCGGCGTGCTGCTTGGCGAGGTGGAGGAGCTGTTCGCGGCTGGTGGCGTGCCCCATCTCGTTGACGATGGCGATCTCCCACTCGGGGCCGGCGGCGCGGCGGGCCTTGACCATGACGCAGGCGTTGTTGCGGGAGTCGATGTCAGGCAGGTAGGAGCCGAGCTTGCGGCCGCCGTTGCCGTCGTAGACGTTGAGGGTGACGCCCTCGACGTTGGAGAACGACACACCCTGCTTGAACGCGGAGACGATGAACACGACGGTGTCGATGAAGTCGGGGAGCTTGTCGAGGCGGGCGATGATGGTCTCGTCGTCTCCGTCGCCCTTGCCGCTGCGGTTGTCGCCGAGGGTGATCAGGGAGCCGTCGTCGAAAGCGTCCGCGTTGTCGAACCAGCAGATCCGCTTCGGACGGCCTTCTTCCAGGGCGACGGCGGCCAGGTCGAGGTCGGTGCCGACGGCGCGGCGCAGTCGGCCCATGAGGCCTTTCTGGCCGCCGCTGGAGGTCTTCCAGGCGACGCCGGCCTGGAGGGTGGTGATGTCAGTGAGGGTTTCGGGCTGGTTCTTCTTCAGGCTGAGCACGTGATCTCCTCGGGGTTGGGTGCCCTGCCGAACACGCCTCGGCGGGGCACTTCCTTGGGGGCAGTCAGTCGTCGCAGTCGTCGATGTCGATGTGCCTCGACTTACCAGGCTGCTGCTGCGCGGGCGCCTTCGGCATGGTCTGCTTCTTGGCCGGCGCCTGACGTCCTGGCCGCGGAGGCGCTGGCTTCGCTACAGCGACGAGCGCCAGGGCCTCGGTGTCGCAGTCGTCGTCCGGCTCGTCGCCGCATGCGGACAACAGGCCGAGGGCGAGGATGGCGGCGCCAGCGGCTGCTGCGGCCCGGATTCGGGTACGGCGCATGAAGGTCTCCAGGGAGTGTGTTCGGGGTCAGGCGGCGGCCGCGGTCTCGGGTTCGTCGCGGCGGGCGGCCGCCCAGGTGTCGAGTTGGCGGCGTAGCTCGAGGTCGGCGCCTTCGCGGCGGATCGGCATCTGTGCGCCGAGGAAGTCGGCTGCGACGATCAGGGACAGGCGTCCCTCGCCGGTGGACCACATTTGGACGGGCTTGGGCAGGTTCTTCCAGGCGCCGAAGAACCTCGGGTCCAGCGACGTGTGCACACCTGCGGCGGGCTTGTCCAGGGCGGGCAGCAGTACCTTGCGCCAGTCGAGGGGTTCCTTGGCGTAGGGGCTGAGGTCGACGGCGATGCGGCTGCCGCGTTGCCCCGACAGGATCAGCTGGTCCTGGGTGCGTTCGAGCTGGACGGTGTGGGCGTCGAGCAGCTTGACCGCGGCTGCCAGGTCAGGCAGTTGCTGGCGGTGGACGATGGCCGACCAGGGCTGGTCGCCGCCGCCGGTGATCTGGGTGCGGGAGACGGCGATGGTGTAGCGGTTGGTGGCCATGGCGTACAGGTGGCGGCCGTCGTGGTCGAAGGTGATGCACTGCACGGCCTCGGCGTCGATGAGGTTGCCGACGTGCGGGCGGGTCTGGGCGACGAGTCGGCTGAGAGTATGGTCGGCGATGGTGATCACGTCTGGTTCTCCGGCGGCTTAGGCGGCTGCTTTGGCGGGTTCACGGATGGGGACGGTGACGTACTGGTAGGAGTCGTCTGCGGCGTCTTCGATCAGGACCGGGTGCATGGGGGTGGTGAGATTGATCTGGGCGTTGCCCGTGATGGGGGCGAGGCCGTCGAGGAGGTAGCCGGCGTTGATGGCGATCTCGAACTCGTCGTGGTCGCCGTCGTATTCGGCGTCGGCGGTGACGCGGCTGGAGGCGTCGCGTCCGGCCCTGAGGGTGACGGTGCTGCCACTGGTGCTGATCCATAGGAGGTTGCCGCCCGCCACGGTCATCGCCGCCTGGAGTGAGGCGGTCAGTTCGTCGGCGGGGCCGGTGATGGTGCCGGTGAACTGGCGCGGGATCTGACTGTCGACCTTGTGCGGGAACAGGGCCGGATCGATCAGCAGGCTCGTGACGGCGGTGCGGTCGGCGACGAAGGCGGCGGTTCCGTTGCCCTTCTCTGGCAAGGCGATCCGTAGTGTGCCGTCGAAGGTCTTGGCGTTGTCCGCGAGGACCTTGGCCGTGACGACACCCATGGCCTCATCCCCCGCCTCGCCGCACCAGGGCAGCCAGGCGGAGGCGATACGGAACCGGTCGGTTGCCGACAGCTTCAGCATGCCTCCCAGTACCTTCAGGCGGATCCCGGCCATGCCTGCGAAGGAGCCGGTGGCCTTGGGGTCGATGGCCCGGTGCACGCGCTGGTAGGCGGCGGCGAACTCGTCTCCGCTCACTTGCCCTTGAGTCGGCGGCAGGCCGGGCAGGGCGGGGTAGTCGGACGGGTCGATGCCGGGGATACGGAACTCGGCGACCGATGTGGTGAGGGTCAAGTCGCGGTCGCCTTCGAGCGTCACCTCGCTCTTGCGGAGGCTGCCGGTGACGTCGGCTAGGAGTCGGCCGGAGGGGATGACGATGCCCGGCTGGTCGACGTCGGCGTCGACGGTGGTGTGGGCTGCCGTTGCCCCATCCCACACGCTGAGCTTCAGCTGGTGGTCGGTGGCCTCGAGCCGGGCGCCAAGCAGGACAGGCTGAGACGGGTTGTGCGGCAGCTGCCGGACCGCCCATTTCGCCGCCGCGGCCAGCTCGGGCTGGGGAATGGTCAGGCGCATCAGGCCGCGTCCTCTGCGGGCTGCGGCCCATCGTCCGCCTCTTCGCCGCGCGGCGCGGGCATCGCCCATCCGGCCTGCTGCAGGTCGGTGTCGGGAAACAGGACGTCCTGAACGAAGTGATCCATGAGGTTCTCCAAGAAGACTGAAGGTGGTGCGCCGGTCGGCCGCGGCGTCGCGGGATCCTGCGGCCGACCGGCGGACTAGGCGGCCGGGCCGGTCTTGAGGGCCCAGGCGGGCACGTGCGTCGGGTCGGTGCTGCCGAACGCCTCGGCCAGCGTCAAGACTCGGATGGGTTCGGTGGCCTGGTCGTCGGGGTCGGAGGTGTCGCGGTAGACGGGCGGCACCCGGATCGCGGCCGCATTCGCCTCGGCCGCCAGCTGAGCGGCGAACCTCTGGCGCAGGGAGGTGACTTCCTCTTGCAGGGCGTCGCGTTCCTTGGTGAGGTCTTCGATGTCCGCGTCGAGATGCACGACCAGCAGTTCGGCTTTGCCGAGATGGCTGTTGGCGACGGTCAGGTCCCACTGCAGCAGTGCGAGTTCGTCGCCCGCTTGTTGCAGGAAGCCCCGGAGTTGGAAGACCTCCTCGCGGAGCCGCCGCACTTCGTCGATGGCGCGGCGGCTTCCGGTGCCCCGCCATCCGGTGATCAGGTCGGCGATGCTCATGGCGTCTCCTCGCGCAGCCGTTTCGCGGTGTCGCGCATCGCCTGCACCACCTGCTCCTGCGTGCGTCCGAGCGCGTCGTTCCACTCCGGGAGCGTCACCGTGTCGAGCTGGAGGTAGACGCGCAGCCAGCGCTCGGCGAGCAGGGCCAGATCGTGGTGCGGGGAGTCGTAGGCCGGGTAGCTGGGGCTGCCGTAGACGGCGGTGTTGATGGCTCCGATCGCGCAGACCCGGCATTCGCTGGTCGGCGCGCCTTCGGCCTGTCGTCCGTCGTATAGGGCGCCCTGTGCCCAGCCGTAGCGTTCGATGTGGTCGGCGGCCCTGTCGAGGGCGTCGGCAACATCGGTGTTGCGCGGCTTGGTTTCGGTGGTCACGGCATGCCTCCCTCGTCGAGGTGGCCGAGCCCGAGCTGGTACAGGAGCTCCAGCTCGGCGCCCTCGACCAGGAACTGCTCCAGGTCGGCAAGCATCGGGTCCTGCCGGGCGACAGCCTGTTCCCGGGCCGCCAGCCGGTCCCGCGCGGCAGCCCGCAGCTCAGCCAGCCGCTCCTCCGGGGCCGGATGATCGCTCATGGTGTCGCCTCCTTGGCGCTGATGCGGCTGCAGTACTCCTCGAAGGACTCGACGAGCCCGTCGTTGATCGACCGCTGGTAGTCGGTGAGCCCCAGCCCCCGCAGCAGGCGGGGAAGCAGCACGGGGTCAGCCCCTGCAGGCATCGACGGCAGATCGGCGAGCAGATTCGGCTCCGGAACGATCGCGGTCACGACCCCACCCCCTGCCCGTGTTTGGCGAGCCAGGCGCGGCGGGCCGTGTAGCGGGCGTGGACACGCTCGATCTGGTCGACGTACTCGCAGTTCGTCCACGGCTTGCGGCCGCGGGCCCGGCGCTGCCACTCCCGCTCCACCTGGACGAGCGCGTCCTCCTCCAGATCCTCCAAACGGCGCGGCTCGATCTCAGTCGCCATCACGCCACCGCCTGTGCGACGAGTGTCAGGTTGCGGGCGTAGCCGACGAGTTCGACGGTGGCGTCGGCGACCTGGCCGACGGCGATGAGGACGGTCGTCGTGTCGCCGCTCTGCAGCTTGTGCTTGACCTCCGCCGGGTCGAGGCCGAGGGCCTCACGCCACGCTTCGAAGGCGCTCAGGTTGTTGTGGATGGACAAGGTGAGGCGGTCGGGGTAGATCGGTGAGATCTGCACGTCCGCTGCGGGCAGGTCAGGATGGTCCAGGGCCAGGAGGCGGAGCAGGGCCATCGGGCGGGACAGATCAGCGAACCTCTTCACGACGTGCCTCCGGTGCGGATGTCGATGTGGGTGAGGCAGATGCCGCCCGCGTAGCCCTCGACGGACACGACCGGAGCCCCGTGGCCGAGATTCCAGGCCGGGGTGCGGGTGGCAGTGAGGAGCGGCTCCTCGTCGCGAGTCATCGGGTACGCGGCGACCCGAGTACCGACTGGGCACAGGGCCTTGAACTCGTCGGCAGTCACAGCGCCTCCTGGGTGGTGACGAAGCGGGCGTTGTCGGGGTAGCGCTCACGCCACTTGGGAGGGACCACGCCCTGGTACCAGAGGTCGCGCGTCGTGACGGTGCGGCCGTCGAAGAATTGGATGTCGAAGCGGCGCCCGCCGAACCCCTTGAATCCGTCGCCCGGACGATCGTCACCGAGCATGAAGTGCTCGCCGCCGACGACCACGCGCCTGGTCGGGTCATCTCCGTCTCGGGTGCCGCCGGGCCCCCAGAACTTGTCCTTGTGATCGGCCGATTGCTCGACGGTCACGGTGATCGTGTAGACCATGTCGGAGCCGTCCACCTGGCCGACCTTGTATGTGGCGCGCATGGAGCTGCCGCCCAGGCCGTCCTCGGTGAACTCGCCGATACTGCGGTCCGTGCCACCGGTCTCTCGAGGCAGGTCCTCGACGAGCGCGAGAATCGCCTGCCACGAGGCGTGGCGCACCGGGTTGATGACCCGGCAGTCGCCGGAGTGGACGATCTCGCCATTCAGGCCGGTACGCGGGCCGAACATGCACGAGCACTTCACGGCGGTCACAGCGCCTCCCCTGCGGCGTGGTGGTCGTCCCAGTACCGGCGTTTGTCCGCGGTCTGGTGGTCACCGCGATGCCGGACCGGCAGGCAGCAGCGGGCGTGGCCGAGGCGGGAGACGGACGGGCATACGGCCGCGTCTTCCAGCTGTGTGATCCGTGCCGTCAGGCGCTGGACGCCAGCCAGCAGTACGGGTGTGTGGTCGTGGGCGTCGGCGATGAACAGGGCGATCCCGCCTGCCCAGTCCGGCAGCTCCGCCAGAACCTCGCCCGACTCCTGGTGGCGGACCACGTAGTGCCCGTACCGGTCCGGCGTGGACTCGATGTACTCGCTACGCCACTCGCCGTCGTACCAGTCGCCCGGATGCGACTGCGCGACCTCAGCGAGCAGTTCCCTGGTGATCGGCTCGGTCACGATGCCACCGCCTGTCCGGCGTGCGCCTCATGGTCCCTGCTCCAGCGCCAGCGAGGGCTCGGAGCGCGTGTTTCCCTCCACTTGATGGGCCCGTGGCACTTACGCAGCGGGTTGTGGAACCAGGACCGCTGCATGGCCTGCTTGCCGCAGCCAGGGCAAGCGATCACCGGCCCGATCGGTGCACCAGTCATGCCCGACCGTTCGTACTGGGTCGGCCGCCGCACCTCGACGGATCCGTCGATCGCGGTCTCACGGTTGAAATCAGGCAGGTCCACGTAGTCGTCGTACTGCCTCAGCGCGTCGTCCTCGGACTCGGCGCCGACCTTGATGGGGTAGACGTTCGTGACCTCGAAGGCGAGGTAGTAACCGCGCTCGTCCACGTCCCACTGGTCGGGGATCAGAGCAAGGACGTCGTCCGTCAGCTCGCCCGCCTTGACCGGCCGGGGCCACTGCTTGCCGTAGTACTCGTGGTCCCCGGGGTGCCCCAGGTCCTTCGTGCAGCCCGTGTACTCGTTGCCCTCGTAGGGCTCATCGCACCTCATGACCCCTCCTTGGGGCGGCGGTTGGTTTCGGCGAGGGCGGCAAGCTGCTCAGCCCAGCCGGGATAGTCGGCGGCGGTGGAGCACGCCTCGGGGTGCGTGATCGCGAGGGCAGCGAACTCGGCCTCCAGCGGCTCCGGCACGTGCCGGTACGCGTCCTGCAACGCCAGCCGCTGAGCGTCCGCCTCCAGCGCGTGCAGCGCACGGTCCAGGGCCTCAATCGGGCGCGGCATGTCGATCGCCATCACCGATCACCCGCCTCAGCCGACGGAGTGCCGCAGTACACGCAGTGACCGTTCACGAGCCGGTGCCCACTTGAGTTCGTGCCGCACGACCCGAAGTGCGCGGGCTGGCCGATCATCCGCAGCGCAGCCCGGCGAGCCGGATCCGTCTCGCGCGCGGCCTGTTCCTCCAGCGACACCCGGGGAAGCCGGCCGCCGCGGCGCCGCTCCAGCTCGCGGCGCAGCTGGTTGAGCTCCTCGGCCTGTTCCTTGATCTGCCGGTAGTAGCCGTCCGCAGCAGCAGCCTTGCCGCGCAGCGACTCCAGCTCCGCGCCACGCTCACCCAGCAGCCCCGCAAGCCGAACCGTCTCCGCCTGAGCGGCGTCGCGTTCGGCGCGGACCCGGTCGAACTCGCGGAGCAGGTCGTCCAGCATCTCGTAGGGGACCGCTTCATCGGGATCCTCGCTAAAGCCCCACGCGGTGCGCTGTTCACGGATCTCGGCTTCGCGCTGCGGCGACAGACGGTTAGGCATCCCGGCCACCACCCTCGGCGGCCGCGCGCCGCAGATCGTGCGCGATCGCCTCCGCCGCATTGCACGGGCACCCACTTCGCGCAGCGGCCATGACCGCCGCTTCCCGGAGCACCTCGGCGCGGTAGGCGTCGAGCAGCGCGTCACGCTTACTCAGCCACAACGTGTCCGGCAGATGCAAGAACAGCTCGTCGCGGGCACTCACGACGCACCCCCAGCCGTGCTGCAGGCCGGGCACTCGCACGACGGATCACACGGCACCATCAGCCGGAACGTCAGCTGCGCGATCGACGCCGCCAGTCCCGGCGGCACCGGAGCCCCCGCTTCGGTCAGCTCGCCGTAGCGGGCCAGCAGCGGCTGAAGCTCCTTCTTCAGCGACCCCTCCCGCTCCCAGCGAGCCCGCTCATCCAGCTGCTGCTGACGGTTCTCCCACGCCGCGTAGAACAGCTCAGGCAGCGCGGTCTCGCGGTCCTCCTCCGACAGGCGCTCCCACGTGCGGTGGCCGATCTCCTCGACCTCGTAGCCGCCCGGCCGCTCCGCCTGGAGGTACTCCTCCTCGATACCGAACGCCGTCTGCCACACCGACGGCTGCGCAACCCCAGCCACGATCTCCTCGAACAGATCACTCATCGCGGGCACCGCCCTCGATCGCGGCCCGCATCTCGGCGGCCCTCTTGCCGATCCGCATCTGCACGAACGACAGGCCGCGCGGGGTGAGCATCAGCGTGTAGTGCGCGCAGGACCCCCACGTGTGCTCGACGACCTTCTCGACCGCGTCGAAGCAGTCGGCGTGCGCCGCGTAGAAGTCGTACTGGGTGGCGCCGCACGTCGCCTGACGGCGGTAGATCAGCTTCTCGTCGAGGAGGAAGTGCCGAAGCTGCTTCTCCTGCCAGCCGATCGTCTTCGCCGCCTGCCGCACCAGCAGATCACCGTCGGCCGCAGCCATCAGCGTGTCGTGCGCCAGCGCCTTCGGCTCCAGTTCCTTCAGCTTCCGGTCCGCCTCCACCAACTGCTCGGCGGTCGCCTTGAACTGCTCGGCCAGAGCCAGGACGCCCTGCGGGGTGGTCAGGTCCGGCAGCCGCGGGGCCGCGGGCTCGACCGTGTACGAGCCGGTCTGGCGGATCGCCGGGATTACCTCTTCTGCGAGCCAGTCCTGAAAGCGTTCGGCGGCCGGAAGGTTGCTCCGCATGATCAGTCGGTAGACGCCCGATTCGCGGATCAGGGTCTTGGTGGGGTTGCCGGGGGTTCCGTCGGAGATGACGACGGAACTCTTCATGCGCTTCGGCAGGCGCCCGACGGCGTCGCGGCCGTTCGCCAGACCGAGCACGTCGGTTACGTCCTTCGCGACGAACCACGGTTCGCCGTCGATCACCACGGAGCGCACGTGCTGCGCGGTCTCCGGGAACGTGAACACCAGCGGAGTCGTCATGATGCGCCGCCCTCCATGGCATCGGCCTTGCGGTCGAGCTTCTTGGCGATCTCCTGCGCGCTGTAGCCCTGACGGCTCAACTCACGGCCGAGCTCGGCGGCCTCGCGGAGAGTCTTCACGCGGGCGTCGTCCGTGACGTACTCGACGACCGCCGTCAGCAGGTCGAACATGCGGTACTGGGACTCCGCCGGAACCATGTCCCGCAGCTCGGTGATCGCTTCCGCGTACTCCCGCGTGGACTTCAGCTTCGGGACGCTCGTCACGACGCACCGCCGGAGAGGTCGTCGGCGAGGAGGGGTACAGCGGCAACCCAGCGCTGGGTCCACGCGAAGCGGCGACGCCCCTCCGGGCGGCTCATCAGCCGCCACTCCTTGCCGGGGCGGTACTCGTCCCAGCGGCTCTCGCCCTTCATGGCGTAGCGCTTCTCGCCTTCCTCGGCGTCCGCCTGGGCGGCCTCCAACGAGGAAGCAGCAGCCAGGGGCAGCCCGCCGATCATGACCACATAGGCCATGGGTTCTTCGTTCGGGGATGAGACCATGATGTTGGTCCACTCCTCTTCTCTGTGGATGGTGTGGGTGGATCTCGCGGCTCACGGGCCGCGGTGGCCCCGGCTGCCGGTGTGTGAAGGCCCGGCGGTTGGGGCCGCAACACCGCGCTAAGCGGCGGACGGCATTTCAGAGCCGCGTCGCCGCTTGGCGCCCTCAGTCAAAGGCGTCGCCTGTGACGGCGCGGTCTTCTTGCGCCGGGTCCGACGGCGGGGCCCCTGGGTGGGGGCGTTGAGGTGCATCTCGGCGATCTCGGCGAGATTGCTCTCGCTGAACATCAGGCAGCCGTTCATGCGGTGGTGGGGAAACGGGCGGCCTTCGCTGCCGTCTTCGAGCCGGTTGACGCCGTCGCGTAGCCAGCGTTCGCCCTTCTTGCTGCCGTTCTCGTGTTCGTCCTTCGTCTTGAGGCCGAGCAGCACTGCCGCCAGGCCAAGGTTGTAGAAGCTCTCGAGCTGCGGGGCGGAGGGACCGCTTCGCGTGGGCATGTCACCTCTTCTCGGATGTGCCCTCGGTGGGATCGAGGAGCTGTCGGGAGTCGGCCGGGAGGCCGAGTGCTGTGCGGAGTCCGGCGTAGGTGTCCGGTCTCATGCGGGTGCGGTAGCCGGTTTCGAGGTGGCCGAGGTATCGCCTGCTGATCTGTGCTTTTCGTGCCAGCTCTTCGGTGGTCAGCCCCGCCTGCATGCGGAGCCTGCGGATTTCCGCCCCGTTCACCGTGTAGGTGGGGGGTCTTTCCATGCATCGAAGTTAGCGGAAGTGGGCGGCCATGTCTAGCGGAAGTGTGCACATGTCTGCTGATGTTCGCGGCTACCTATCCGGTTGATCAGGTCCTGACTCGCTCACTCTCCGCCTGCTTACCGGCGCGTTCCGGCCTCCTTTGGCCTGGTCCTAGCTGGTCCTAGCTGGTCCTGAGAAGATGTGAGTCATGACCACCCCCGACTTCGAGCGGCTCGCGACGCTCGTACAGAAACGCCGCACCGAGCTGCGCCTCGGCGTGGAGCCCGCCGCCCGGCGCGGCGGCATCAGCAAGGACACCTGGAAGCGCGTCGAGGCCGGCACCAAGGTCTGGGACCGCACCTACGCAGGCATCGAGGTCGCCCTCCAGTGGGCGTCAGGCAGCTGCACGCGCGTCCTCGACGGCGGCGACCCGATCGTCAGCGAGCCCCTCACCGACCACCCCGACACGACCGTCACCGAGATCCCGAAGGCTGAACTGGAGCGGCACGTCGGCGACGCCGTCACGCACGCCGCTATCGCCACCAAGGGATCCCTGACGGGAGACGAGATCCTTGAGCTGAACAAGCGCGTCCTCGATCACCTGAAGGAGCGCGGCATCCTCTGATCGAGGACGCGCTTGTTCAGCTAGCAGAAATCACACATTCGACGTACAACCATTCGCATACATCGCTTTGTTATCGCTTGGCCTCACACATTTCTGGTCCTGCCAGGTCCCAACAAGTCACAGGCATGGCAGAGTCTTTGCATCACCTTGGGGGTTCCCCACAGTCCCGAGAGGGGGAACCAGCATGCAAAGCACCCTGCTCGTAACCGATCCCGACCCGCAGTTCGACGGGTGGGCGGGATTGATCAACGGGAAGAGGATGGTTTGTGTGATGCCTGCCGATCTCGTGACTGACACGGAACGCCGTCAGTCACTACGCGAGATCGTCAGGCGCGGAGGAGGAGACTGCGACAGCTGCCGCAACTGCCATATAGGCAACGACAGCTGACAGTCGGCCGCGGTGTTCCGGCGGAGGGGTACCCGCCGGACGACCGCACCAGCAGCAAGGGGGCCACATGCCGTGGATCGAACGGCGCGGGAACAGCATCCGCGTCAAGTGGTGGGCTGGCGAGTACAAGATCCATCCGGGCGGTCGGAAGACCAAGCGCTACGAGTCCGCGTCTGGACCCGAACCCGGCGAGCCCTTTGAGACCGAGGCCGAGGCCTACGACTACGGCCTTGACCGAGAGCACGACGTCCGCCACGGCAAGCACATTCGCCGGGCCTCAGCGAAGACCCTAATGGAGGACTACTGCTGGATGTGGTGGGAGGCGCAGGACCTGCGCCCCATGTCGATGGGCAGGTACAAGTCCCGCCTGAAGGCCAGGATCGTCCCCTACTGGGGCGACCGGCCCGTCGGCGACATCACCGCATGGGAGTACGACGCGTGGAAGAAGAGCCTCAGGAAGGCGGAAGCCGCCGGCGAGCTCTCCCATCACTACGCCAGCCAGCTGCTCAGCCTGTTCAACCTGCTGATGACTGATGCGGTGGTCAAGTACAAGCTGCGCAACGAGTCCCCTGTCGTCAACCACCGACGCCGCGGCAGGTACGTGAAGAGGAAGCGCGAGATCAAGCGGCCTCTGGAAATGCAGGTCCTGCACCATCTTGCCCGCAACGCATACACGGTCTGGGGGTTCACCGGCTGGGTGTGCGTGTGGGCCACAGCGTTCACCGGCCTGCGCCCGCCGGGGGAACTGTGGGGGTTGCGCCGTGAGTTCACATCCCCCACCTGGCCCGCCTCCGACCCTGACGACGAGCGCCGCGCGCTGGCCGCAGGCCGGTACGGGCCGGATCACATGCCTGCGATCCGGGTGCAGTGGCAGCAGCAGTACGTTGACGGGACGCGGTCCCTGGTGGACCCCAAGTACGACTCGCACCGGACCCTCGTGATCCCGCCGTTCCTGCACGAGCTGTTCGTGGTATTGCTGGCGTCGCATGACAGCGAGTGGACGTTCCCTGGCATCCAGGGCGGGGAGATGCCGAGGAACTGGTACGACAGCTACTGGATCCCGATCAGGGACGGCGTTCCGGAGCGTGGCGGGCGCAGGGACCTGATACGGCCGAGGATCTTCGCGGTGCCTCAGATGGCAGGCAAGCGGTTCTATCTGGTGCGGCACGGCCACCGCGAGTGGCTGGACGAGGACGGGCATTCGCGCACGGCGATCGAGACGCGCATGGGGCACGAGGTGGCCGGAGTGGAGGGCCTGTACAGCAATCTGACTCCGCGGATGGAGGCGGCCATCATGCAGAGTCTGCAGGAGCGGTGGGACAAGTTCTGGGCGATGGGTGTCTGGTGGGCACCACCGGTTCCCATCAGTCTCCCATCTGGGAGCGAGAGCGACGGAGTTCACAGGTCAGACGGGTAGCTGAATCAAAGGGTGAGCATCATGTCGATGCCTCCGGCCGAGGACCGCGCGTACGCGTCACGGGTCTGCACCTCGGGGTTGCCGTAGTCCTTCGCCACGGCGGAGACCGCGGCCTTGCCGTCGGCGGCGCTCACGCCGTCCGCGAAGGTGACGGAGACCAGGGTGTCGGAGTCCTGGGCCCGGTGCGGGGCCCAGGCCTCGCGGGTGACGACGTAGTCGCCCACGAGTTCCGACCGGCCGTACACGGCGCGCACGGTGAAGGTGTCCTTCGTGCCGTCGGTGAAGGCGAGTTCGGCGCGGTCGCCGACCTTCAGGCCGCGCTTGTCGGCCTCGCCCCGGGTGACGGCGATGCCGTCGTCGCCGAGCCGGGCCAGGGAGCCCTGGACGTCGCCGAGGTCGAAGGCCTCGGCGAGGGCCCGGGGGTCGGTGACGGTCAGGGCCCGGCCCTTGCCGTCCACTTCGGCCACTCCCTTGCCGAGACCGACGGCCGTCGCGACCTCCGGGCGCTCGGCGAGCGCGGGGGCCAGACGCGGGCTCAGTCCGCTGCCTCCGGCGCCGAAGGACGGGGTGCTGACCGCGATGTCGCCCGCGAAGGACCGGGACACGGTCTGGTCCATGGTCGCCTTCAGGGACGCGCCGAAGACCGTGAACAGGGAGACGACGGCGACGCCGATCATCAGCGCGCTCGCGGTGGCGGCGGTGCGCTTGGGGCTGCGCAGGGCGTTGCGCCGGGCGAGGGCGCCGGTGACGCCGCGCAGCCGGTCCAGCGGGCCGCCGATGAGACGGACCGCGCGCGCGGCGGCGACGGGGCCGAGCACCACGAACGAGGCGAGCGCGAGCACGGCGCCGGTCCCCGCCAGCCACACCGACGGGTCGGCGAGGACCCCGGCCAGCGCGAGGGCCACGGCGGTGAGCCCGAGTGCGGTGCCCGCCACGGCCCGCGTCCGCGAGGCGCCGGAGTGGTCGACGGCCGTCTCGCGCAGCGCGGCCAGCGGCGCGGTGCGCCCGGCCCGGACGGCGGGCAGCAGCGCGGAGGCCATGCAGACGACGACGCCGACCGCGAGGGGCAGCAGCATGGAGGTGGCGCTGATCACCAAGTCGCCCTCGGGGAAGGGGAATCCGATGGCGGGGAACAGCTTCTGGAGCCCGGCCGCGACGGCGATGCCGCCCGCGAGGCCCGCCAGGGACGCGACCACGGCGACGGCGCCCGCTTCGAGCAGTGTCGCGCCGGTGACCTGGCGGCGGGAGGCGCCGAGGGCGCGCAGCAGGGCGTTCTCACGGGTGCGCTGGGCGACGACGATCGCGAACGTGTTGTGGATCGAGAAGGTCGCCACCAGCAGCGCGATGCCGGAGAAGACGAGCAGGAACGTCGTGAACAGGGTCAGGAACTGCCCGGAGATCATCTCGGAGTTCTCCTCCGCGGCCTCCTGGCCGGTGATGGCCTCGACGCCGTCGGGAAGGACGGGGGTCAGCGCGTCGACGAGCTCCGCCTGGCTGGTGCCGGGCCCGGCCCGCACCTGGATGGACGAGGCCCGGCCGGGCTCCGGCGTCAGATGTTTCTCCGCGTCCGCGCGGGTCATGCCGGTGAAGGTCGTCTGCGCCATCCCGTCCTCGCCGCCGAACGTGGCCAGGCCCACGACGGTCACCCGGACCGGGTCGGGCGTGCGCAGGGTCGTGGTGTCGCCGATCTTCAGGTCGCCGCGCTGTGCGGCGCCGCGGTTGACGACGACCTCGCCGGACCTCGCCGGGGCGCGGCCCTCGGCGAGCCGGTAGGGGTTGAGCGCGGTGTCCTCGATCCAGTTGCCCGCGAGGGTGGGCGGGCCCTGGCCGCCGACGGGGTCGCCGTCCTTGCCGACGAGCTGGCCGGCGCCCTGGATGCTGGGCTCGGCGGCCGCGACGCCCGGCACGCGCGCGATCCGCTCGGCGAGGCCCGAGTCGACGGCCTGCCGGACGCCCTGGCTCTCGCCGGGCGCGGTGATGGTGTTCTCCGCGCGGACGACCGCGTCGGTGCCGCGGGTCGCGTCGCCGAACATCGTGTCGAAGCCGGCGCGCAGCGTGTCGCCCATGACGAGGGTGCCCGCCAGGAACGCGACGCCGAGCAGTACCGCGACGAACGTACCGGCGAAGCGGCGCTTGTGGCCGCGCAGGGAGGTGAGGCCGAGGCGCGCGGCGGGGGCGAGGGAGGTCATGACGCCGCCCCCTTCGTGGGGTCGTACGCGCTCGGGACGTCGTAGGCCGCTTCGCCGTACGCGTCGTAGGAGGCCAGGCCGGAGCGGGCCGCGCCCGTGGTCTCGAAGGCCTTCATGCGGTCGAGGACCTTGTCCGCCGTGGGCGCCCGCATGCGGTCCACCAGACGGCCGTCGGCGAGGAAGACGACCTCGTCGGCGTGGGCGGCGGCCACCGGGTCGTGGGTGACCATGACGACGGTGCGGTCCATCTGGCGCACCGTGCGGCCGAGCAGTCCGAGGACCTCCCCGCCGGAGCGCGAGTCGAGGTTGCCGGTGGGCTCGTCGGCGAAGACGACGTCGGGGCGGCCCGCGAACGCCCGGGCCACGGCGACGCGTTGCTGCTGTCCGCCGGAGAGTTCGGCGGGCCGGTGGTGCAGGCGGTCACGCAGGCCGACGACGTCGATGAGCGCGTCCGTCCACTCCTGTTGCGCGCGGTCGCGGCGGCGCCCGGCGAGGTCCATCGGCAGGGTGATGTTCTCCGCGACGGTCAGCGTCGGCACCAGGTTGAAGGCCTGGAAGACGAAGCCGATCCGGTCGCGGCGCAGCAGGGTCAACTGCCGGTCGTCGAGGGAGCCGAGGTCCGTCTCGCCGATGAGGGCGGAGCCCGAGGTGAGGGTGTCCAGGCCCGCGGCGCAGTGCATCAGGGTGGACTTGCCCGAGCCGGACGGGCCCATGATCGCGGTGAAGCGCCCGGCGGGGAACCCGACGCTGACGTCGTCCAGGGCGGTCACCGCGGTCTCGGCGGCCGCGGTCGAGCCGTAGACCTTGACGGCCCGCTCGACCCGTGCGGCGTAGCGGATCCCGGCCGGCTGCGGGGTGGTGGCGGTGCTCATGACCGGCCTCCCTCGGCCACGCGGCCGAACTCCTCGTTCAGGACGGTGAGGCGGCGCCAGTACTCGTCCTCGTCGATCTCGCCGGAGGCGAAGCGGTGGCCGAGGACGGCGATGGGCGACTTCGGGTCGACCGGCGCGGCGCCCCGCTGCCAGGGCCCGCCCCGGCCGCGCCACACGGTGCGGCGCAGGACCGTGACGACGCCGAACACCACGGCCGCCCAGATCAGCGGGAAGAACAGGATCCACGGGCCGGGCCCGCCGTCGAACGCCAGGGTGTACATGATGTCCATCTCCTCGAAGGGGTGCGGAGCCGTGCTTTCCGTCGCTTCCGAGCCTGGTCCGGGGGCGCGTCGAAGTCGTCGTACGGCCAGCGGCCGTGCGCGTACCTCCCGGGGAGTACGAGGGGGCGTGGCGCCTGCTCCCCCGTGTGCGGTGCCGCGACGGATGCCTTCTCACCTGGCGCTCTGTACCTATTAGTATGTACAGTGTCGGCATGAGCACCCCGGAGCGTCTGATCGAGTCCACCCGCGAGCTGCTGTGGGAGCGGGGCTATGTGGGCACGAGCCCCAAGGCCATCCAGCAGCACGCGGGCGCCGGACAGGGCAGCATGTACCACCACTTCTCCGGCAAGCCCGACCTCGCGCTCGCCGCGATCCGGCGCACGGCCCAGGAGATGCGCGCCACCGCCGAGGCCTCGCTGAGCGGCGCCGGGTCGGCGTACGAGCGCGTCGCCGGGTATCTGCTGCGCGAGCGCGACGTGTTGCGCGGCTGCCCCGTCGGGCGCCTGACGATGGACCCGGACGTCATCGCGAGCGACACGCTGCGCGCGCCGGTCACCGAGACCCTGGAGTGGCTGCGCGGGCGGCTCGCCGCGATCGTCCAGGAGGGCCTGGACCAGGGCGAGTTCAGCCCGTCGCTCGACGCCCACGAGATCGCGTCGACCATCGTCGCCACGGTCCAGGGCGGCTATGTCCTGGCCCGCTCCACGGGCTCCCCCGACGCCTTCGACGCGGGCGTACGCGGCCTGCTTGCCCTGCTCGCCCCGCGCTGAGCCCGCCGTACGCACTCCGGCGCCCGCACTCACCACCGGGGCGTCGCGCTTCCCGCACGCCCCGCACTACGCACAGAGGAACGCCGTGCACATCACCCGCACCCGCCCCGCAAGCCTGCGCGGCCCCGCCGAGCACTTCACCGGCAGCGTCTGGCTCGACGAGATCGCGAGCCCCGAAGCCCCGTCCCGGCTACGGATGTTCAACGTCCACTTCGCTCCGGGCGCGCACACCGCCTGGCACCGCCATCCGCACGGCCAGGTCCTGCACGTCACCGAGGGCGAGGGCCTGGTGCAGCGCGAGGGCGGGCCCGTGGAGCCGATCCGGGCGGGCGACACCGTGTGGATCGCGCCCGGTGAGCGGCACTGGCACGGAGCCGGGCCGCACACGTTCATGACGCACCTGGCCGTGGTGGAGGCCGCCGACGACGGCACCGCCGCCCACTGGGAGGAACTCCTCGCCGCCGACGAGTACCCGGCCTGAGACCCCGCATCCGACAGAACAGCAGGTACGCACACCATGCACGCTCTGCAGTACGAGATCACCCTGCCCGCCGACTACGACATGGGCGTCATCCGTGACCGCGTGGCGGCCAAGGGCCATCTCCTCGACGACTTCCCCGGCCTCGGCTTCAAGGCCTACCTCATGCGCGAGCGCGGCGTCGACGGCTCGCCCGTGAACCAGTACGCGCCGTTCTACCTCTGGAACACCGCCGAGGGCATGAACTCCTTCCTCTGGGGGCCCGGATTCCAGGGGCTCACCGACGACTTCGGGCGGCCGGTGGTGCAGCACTGGACGGCGCTCGCCTACGAGGCCGGGCCCGCCGTCGACGCCCCGCCGACGGCGGCGGTGCGCCACCGGACGCCGCTGCCGGAGGGCGCGCGGATCGCGGACCTCGCCACCGGGCTCCTCGACGACGCGGCGGCCCTCTCCCGCGTCGACGGGGCGGTCGGCGTGACGGTGGCCGTCGACCCGCGGCACTGGGAGGCGGTGACGTTCTCGCTCTGGGCCCACGAGGCGCCCGCGGGGCGCGGCGAGGTCTTCCAGGTCCTGCACTGCTCGACGCCCGAGCGCGACCGGCTCGTCCGGGGCAGGTCGTGGTGAACGGGGCGGGCCCGGCGGTCCGTACCGTCACGGGGGACGTCGCGCCGTCCGAGCTCGGCGTCTGCGACGCGCACGACCACCTCTTCCTGCGCAGCCCCCGGCTCCCGGGCCAGGAGCTGGACTCGGCGCGGGCCGCGGCCGACGAGCTCGCGGCCTTCCGCGCGGCGGGCGGCCGCAGCCTCATCCAGTGGACCCCGCACGGCATGGGCCGCCACGCGGCCGAACTGCCCGCCCTGGCCCGCGCGACGGACACCCGGATCGTGGCCGCGACGGGCCTGCACCAGGCCGTGCACTACGACGCGGACGCACTCGCCGCGCTGCGCGCCACCGGCCTGGCCGCGGTGTTCGTACGGGAGCTGACCGACGGCATCGCCGGCAGCGGCGTACGGGCCGGTCTGATCAAGGTCGCGGGCGGCTTCCACACCCTGGACGCCCACGCCCGCTGGACGATGACGGCGGCGGCCGAGGCCCACCACGCGACGGGCGCGCCCATCGCCGTCCACCTGGAGCTGGGCACCGGCGCCGAGGACGTGCTCGACCTGCTCTGCGCCGATCTGGAGGTGCCGCCCGCCAAGGTGATCCTCGGCCACCTCAACCGCTTCCCGGACCTCGACGTCCACCTCCGGGCCGCGGCGGCGGGCGCCTATCTGGCCTTCGACGGGCCCTCGCGCGCCCACCACGCCACGGACTGGCGCATGCCGGACGCGGTACGGGCCCTCGCCGACGCGGGCCACGGCGCCCGGCTGCTCCTGGGCGGCGACACCACGACGGCCGCCGCGCGCTCCGTGCACGGCGGGCCCGGCCTGCCGCATCTGCTGCGCGGGGTCCGCCCGCGCCTGGCGCGCGCCGTCGGCGAGGACCTGGTGGACCGGATGCTCACGGCGAACCCGGCCGCGGCCTTCGCCGTGGAGTGGCCCGCCTGACACCACCGGTGCGGTGCCGCCCGGCACCGCACCGGGAAGGCGGGCGCTCACCCGCACACCCGTATTGCATCGCGCGTTCCAAAACAGGTACGGTTCCGTCATGGCCCGACCGAGGACGTTCGACGAGGAGCGGGCCCTGGACGCGGCGATGCGCGCCTTCTGGGAAAAGGGCTACGAAGCCACTTCGACCCAGGACCTGTGCGACGCCACCGGACTGGGCCGCAGCAGCATCTACAACACCTTCACCAGCAAGCACGACCTGTTCCGCAGGTCGCTGAACCGCTACATCGACATGATGAGCGCCCCGCAGGCGGAGATCCTGGAGGACAGCGAGCGCCCGGGCTTCGACCGGCTCCGCGCGCTGTACACCCGGATCGTCGACAGCGAGTTCGAGTACCGCGAGGACGACCGCAGCATCGGCTGCCTCACCGTCAACACGGTGGTCGAGCTCGCCCGGCGCGACGCCGACGCGGACGCGCTGATCCAGCGCGACCTCGACCTGCGGCTCCGGCTGCTGCGGATCGCGATCGACGCGGGCAAGCGCGACGGCACCATCACCGCCCGCCGGGACACGGAGTCCCTGGCCCGGTTCGTCAACGCCACCATCGGCGGCATGCGGGTCTCCGCCCAGGCGGGCGCCGACCGCGCCGCCCTCGAAGCCATCGCCGAGACGGCTCTGGACGCGCTGCGCCCCTGACCCTCCCCGCCGCACGGGCACGGCGAACCCACCCCGGAGCCCCTTCCGCGGCACCCCCTGCCCCAATTTTGTACTGACCTATCCAATACTTGCCCCGCCCACCCCGAGGAGCACCCATGCCCCGCGCCGTATACGTCCTGGCCCTAGGCATCTTCGCCATGGTGACCAGCGAGTTCGTCGTCGCCGGACTCATGCCGCAGATGGCCGACGGGCTCGGCGCCACGATCCCCGAGATCGGCTATCTGATCACGGCCTTCGCGATCGCCATGGCCTTCGGCGGGCCGTTCCTGACGGCCGCCCTGCTCAAACTGGCGCCGAAGCGGGCCCTGCTGGTCGTCTTCGCCGTCTTCCTGGCGGGCAACGTCCTGGCCGCCCTCGCCCCCGACTACGGGACCATGCTGGTGGCGCGCGTGGTCACCGGCGTCGCCTCGCAGGCCTTCTTCGGGGTCGGCATCTCCATGGCCACGCAGCTGGCCCGGCCCGAGATGCGGGGCCGCGCCGTCGCCGTCGCGCTGAACGGGCTGATGCTGGGCACGCTCCTCGGCCTGCCGATGGCCACCGTCGTCGGGGAACACCTCGGCTGGCGCGCCGCGTTCTGGGCCATCACCGTGCTCACCGCCCTCGCCGCGGTCACGACGTTCTTCGGGGTGCCGCACGTCGAGCGCACCGAGGGCGGTGGCGCGCTCCGCGACGAGCTGGGCGCCTTCAAGAGCCCGCGGCTCTGGCTCTCCCTTCTCACCAGTACGTTCGTCATCGGCGCCACCTTCTCCGCCTTCAGCTACCTCAACCCGATCCTCACCGAGATCACCGGCTTCGCCACCGGCACCGTGCCGCTGCTGCTCATCGCCTACGGTGCCGCCACCCTCATCGGCAACACCGTCGTCGGCCGCCTCGCCGACCGGTACACCCTGCCCGTCCTGGCCACGGGCCTGCTGCTGAACCTCGGCTTCCTCATCGGCTTCGCGCTCGTCGCCGACGTACCGGTCGCCGCCGTGGCGATGATGCTGGGCATCGGCCTGGTGGGCGTCACCATGAACCCGGCGATGATCACCCGCGTCCAGCGCGCCAGCAACACCGGCCCCCTGGTCAACAGCGTCCACTCGTCGTTCATCACGGGCGGCATCATCATCGCGACGTCCGTCGGCGGCCCCGCCATCGACGCCTACGGGCTGCGCGCCCCGCTGTGGATCGGCGCCGGGCTCGCGGTGCTCGGACTGCTCTCGCTGATCCCGGACCTGCGGCGGCGCGGGGCCGCCGCACCGGCCACCGCCGACGTCGTGGCCCCCGTACGGGAACCCGCTCGGGTCGGCTGAGGCGCCTCGCGCCCCTAACCCAGCGCCCCCAGGGGGTCGTCGAGCACCGGCTGCCAGGCCAGCTCGGCGGCCCCCACCAGGCTGTTGTGGTCGAGGGTGCAGGCCAGGATCGGCACCCCGCCGCTGCGGCCCCACAGGCTCCGGTCGGCGACGACCGCGCGCAGCCGCTCCGGGTCCGCGTCGAGCAGCGCGCGGTGCAGACCGCCGAGGACGATGCGGTCGGGGTTGAGGATGTTCACCAGGCCCGCGAGACCGAGGCCCAGACGGTCGATCAGGGCTTCGGCGGCCACCCGCACCGCCGGGTCGGCGTAGTGCTCGGCCAACAGCGTGCGCGCCTGGTTGAGCAGCCCCTCGGGGCCGGGCCTGACCCCGGCCTCCGTCAGGAAGGCGAGCGGGTCGGTCTCCACGTCCAGACAGCCGCGGCTGCCGCAGTGGCAGGGGCGCCCCTCCGGGTGCACCGTGAGGTGCCCGACTTCGAGGGCGAGTCCCGAACTCCCGGTGTGCAGGCGGCCGTCCAGGACCAGGGCGCCGCCGACCCCCCGGTGCCCGGTCGCCACGCACAGCAGGTCGCGGGCGCCGCGCCCGGCGCCGTGCCGGTGCTCGGCGAGCGCCGCGAGGTTCACGTCGTTGCCGGTGAAGGCGGGGCCCGTGACCCCGGCCCGGCGTACGCAGTCCGCGAAGATCTCCCGCACCGGCGCGCCCGCGGGCCAGGCCAGGTGCAGCGGGTTGAGGGCGGTGCCCTCCGGTTCCGCGACGGCCGAGGGCACCGCGAGTCCGGCGCCGACGCACCGCCTCCCGGTCTCGCGCAGCAGGCGCGCGCCCTCGTCGACGACCGTGCCGAGCACCTGCGCCGGGTCCGCGTCGATCGTCTCGCAGCCGGGCGTCGTGGCGACGATCTCGCCGCCGAGGCCGACGAGCGCCGCGCGGAAGCCGTCGGCGTGCACCTGGGCGGCGAGGGCGACCGGACCGGTCCCCGCGACGGAGAGGCGGTGCGAGGGGCGGCCCTGCGACCCCGAGGCGGCGCTCGGCTTCGCGTCGACGCTGATCAGGCCGAGCGCCTCCAACTCGGCCGCGACGGCGCCCGCCGTGGCGCGCGTGACGCCCAACTCGGCGGTGAGGACGGCTCGGGTGGGTGCGCGCCCGGTGTGGACGAGTTCGAGTGCGGGGCCGAGCGCGGTACGCCCTCGCTCCAGGCGCGTACGCGCCTCACCCCCGGTGGCAGCCTTCCCGTTCATGAGTGCGAGTCTCCCATGATCCGTACGCCACCTCGCCGTTCCGTCGTCGCCATCCGGCCTTCCCGCGCTCTTCGCCTGCCCGTGATCCACGGTTTCGTACGCCTCTTTCCGAAGTGCGCCGCCTCGGCTCCGCGCCGGGGCCGCGCCGCACCGCGCGCACCGCGCGGCGGCCGCACCCCGGACAACCGCCTTGTCCCCGACCGGGGTGCGGCCCTACGCTGACTTTGTGCCGCTACTAAACAAAACCACGTCAGAGGCGTCCGAGGCCACGTCCCACGACTTCGGCCGACTGCGCGCCGCCCTCACCGTGTTCTTCGCCCTCGACGGCTTCGTCTTCGCCGGATGGGTCGTCCGCATCCCCGCCATCAAGGAGCAGACGGGGGCGTCGGCGAGCACGCTGGGGCTCGCGCTGCTCGGGGTCTCGGCGGGGGCCGTGGTGACGATGACGATGACGGGGCGGCTGTGTACGCGCTTCGGCAGCCATCCGGTGACCGTGGCGTGCGGCGTCCTGATGCCGCTGAGCGTCGCGCTGCCCCCGCTGACGCACTCGGCCCTCGCCCTCGGCCTGGTCCTGCTGCTCTTCGGCGCCGCGTACGGCGGCATCAACGTGGCCATGAACAGCGCGGCCGTCGATCTCGTCCGGGCGCTGCGGCGGCCGGTCATGCCCAGTTTCCACGCGGCGTTCAGCCTCGGCGGCATGATCGGGGCGGGCCTCGGCGGCCTGGTCGCCGGGCACCTCTCCCCCACCCGGCACCTGCTCGGGCTCGCCCTGATCGGCCTCCTCGTCACGGCGGTGACCGCGCCGACGCTGCTGCGGTACGAGGTGCCGCAGGCCCCGGCCGCCGCCGGGTCGCGGGCGTCCGCGCCGCCCGGGTCCGGCGGCGGCGGCGCGCGGGTGCTCGTCCTGGTCTTCGGGCTCGTCGCGCTGTGCACGGCGTACGGCGAAGGGGCGCTGGCCGACTGGGGCGCGCTCCACCTGGAGCAGGACCTCGACGCACACCCCGGCGTCGCCGCGGCGGGGTACTCGTGCTTCGCCCTCGCGATGACGATCGGCCGTCTGTCCGGCACGGCGCTCCTCGAACGCCTCGGCGGCACCCGCACCGTCGTCGGCGGCGGCCTGCTCGCCGCGGCCGGGATGCTCCTCGGCGCGCTCGCCCCCTCCACGGGCGCGGCGCTCGCCGGGTTCGCGATCACGGGCCTCGGCCTGGCCAACATCTTCCCCGTGGCGATCGAGCGCGCCGGTGCGCTCGCCGGTCCGAGCGGGGTGGCGGCCGCGTCCACGCTCGGCTACGGCGGCATGCTGCTCGGGCCGCCCGCGATCGGCTTCATGGCGGACTGGTTCTCCCTGCCGGTGGCGCTGACCAGCGTGGCCCTCCTCGCGGCGCTCGCCGCGGGCATCGCGGGGGCGACGGGCCGCGCGTCCGCGGCGCGCGGCGACGCCTGAGCCCTCCGAGGGAGGGTGGGTGCGGCGCCCTCCGCCACCGCGCCCGCCCTCACGCGCGCCCCCGCGCCCGGCCACAAGCGCCTTTCGTCCCGGCGCGAACGCGGGCATCGCTTCCCCCACGCGCGGGCCGGATCGTCCTGCACAATCCCCGCATGGAGATTGCCGAGCACATAGAGATCCTCGACCGGGAAGGGCGGCTGCTCGCCCGCGCCGCCGAGGAGGCGGGGACCGCTGCCGCCGTGCCCACCTGCCCCGGGTGGCGGGTGCGTGACCTGGTGCGGCACACGGGCGTGGTGCACCGCTGGGCCGCCGCCTTCGTCGCCGACGCGCATCCTTCCTTCCGCTCCTTGCCGGAGGAGCCGGCCCTGGACGGCGCCGACCTCGTGGCGTGGTTCCGCGAGGGGCACGCGCGGCTCGTCGCCGCACTCACCGCCGCCCCGGCCGACCTGCGGTGCTGGACGTTCCTGCCCGCCCCGTCACCGCTGGCCTTCTGGGCGCGGCGGCAGGCGAACGAGACGGCCGTGCACCGGGTGGACGCCGAGTCCGCCCGGGGCGGTACGCCCACGGCCGTCGGCACGGACTTCGCGGTGGACGGCATCGACGAGCTGCTCCGCGGCTTCCACGCCCGGCCCAAGAGCCGGTTGCGCACGCCGGAGCCGCGCGTGCTGCGGATCCGCGCCACCGACGCGAAGGAGGCGTGGACGGTCCATCTGTCCACGGAGGTGCCCGTCACCGAGCACGGCGACACCCTGCCCGCCGACTGCGAGGTCGCGGGTCAGGCGGCGTATCTGTATCTGGCCCTGTGGAACCGGCTGCCGTTCCCGCAGATCACGGGCGACACCGCGCTCGCCACGCTGTGGCGCGAGACGGCGGGGGTCGGCTGACGCCGGGCCGACGAGGGCCCGGCTCCGGCCGGGCCCGCCCCCCCGGGGCCGCGGTCAGGCGTCCGGCGCGGCCAGCATGCGGGTGAGCACGGCGCGCTGCACCGGCTTCACCTCGGCGTGCAGCGCACGCCCCTTGGCGGTCAGACAGACGAGCACGCCGCGGCGGTCCTCGCTGCACATGCCGCGCTCGACCAGGCCGTCCTTCTCCAGACGGCCGACGAGGCGGGACAGGGCGCTCTGGCTCAAGTGGACCTGGCAGGCGATGTCCTGGACCCGGAAGCCGCCGCCACCGCCCGCGGAGTGGCCCGCGGCGAGCACGTCGAGCACCTCGAAGTCACTCGCGCCCAGACCGTGCGGATGCAGCTCCCGGTCCAGCTCGCAGAGGGTGCGCGCGTGCACCGCGAGGATCTCCCGCCACTCGTTCACAAGCCCTTGCTCGGCCTCCGCCGGGGGCTCGGCCTTCGTCGCCGCCATGGCGGCACCGTAGCAGAAATCGGGCGATTATTGCATCGGAATTAAATGCACTTGCAGTCAATGCATATGCATGTACTGTGCTCCGCATGACTTCACCGGTCTCCCCTGTCCCCCATGCCTCCGCGTCGGCGGAGCGCTGGACCCCACGCCTGTGGGGCACGCTGCTCGTCCTGTGTGCCGCGATGTTCCTGGACGCCCTCGACGTCTCGATGGTCGGCGTCGCCCTGCCCTCCATCGGCTCGGACCTGGACCTCTCCACCTCGTCCCTGCAGTGGGTCGTCAGCGGCTACATCCTCGGCTACGGCGGTCTGCTGCTGCTCGGCGGCCGCGCCGCCGACCTCCTCGGACGCCGAGAGGTCTTCCTCATCGCCCTCGGCGTCTTCGCCGTCACCTCCCTGTTCGGAGGGCTCGTCGACTCCGGGCCGCTCCTCATCGCCAGCCGCTTCGTGAAGGGCCTGAGCGCCGCGTTCACCGCGCCCGCGGGCCTGTCGATCATCACCACGACCTTCGCCGAGGGCCCGGTCCGCAACCGCGCCCTGTCCATCTACACCACCTGTGCCGCCACCGGCTTCTCGCTCGGCCTCGTCCTGTCCGGCGTCCTCACCGAGGTCAGCTGGCGCCTGACCATGCTGCTGCCCGCGCCGATCGCCGTCATCGCGCTCGTCGCCGGTCTCAAGCTCATCCCGCGCTCCGCCCGCGAGGCGAACCGCGGCGGCTACGACGTGCCGGGCGCCGTCACCGGCACGGCGTCGATGCTGCTGCTCGTCTTCACCGTCGTCCAGGCCCCCGAGGTCGGCTGGGCCTCCGCCCGCACGCTGCTGTCGTTCCTGGCCGTGGCGGTGCTCCTCGCCGCCTTCGTCGCCATCGAGCTGCGCACCGCGAGCCCGCTGATCCGCCTCGGCGTCCTGCGCTCGGGAGCGCAGGTCCGCGCCCAGCTCGGCGCGGTGACCTTCTTCGGCGGCTACGTCTCGTTCCAGTTCATCGCCACCCAGTACCTCCAGTCGCTGCTCGGCTGGTCGGCCCTGGAGACGGCGCTCGCCTTCCTGCCCGCGGGCGTGATCGTGGCCCTGTCCGCCACGAAGATCGCCGGGGTCATCGACCGGTTCGGCACCACCCGGGTCATCGTGACCGGCTTCGCGCTGCTCGTCGCGTCGTACGCGCTGTTCCTGCGCATCGACCTGACGCCGACGTACGTCGCGGTCATCCTGCCCTCGATGGTGCTGCTCGGCGTCGCGTGCGCCCTGGTCTTCCCCTCGCTCAACATCCAGGCCACCAACGGCGTGGCCGACCACGAGCAGGGCATGGTCTCGGGCCTGCTCAACACCTCGATCCAGGTGGGCGGCGCGGTCATCCTCGCGATCACCACCGCGGCCATCACGGCCTCCGGCAAGGGTTCGCCCGAGACCGGCGCCTCGCCCGCGGAGGTCCTCGACAGCTACCGGCCGGGCCTGGTCCTGGTGACGGCCTTCGCGGTCGCCGGTCTGCTCATCAACCTCACCGGCCTGCGCGCGCGGCGCAAGCAGCGGACGATCACCGTCGCCTCGTCGCAGCCGCGGACGGACGCCCCGCGCGAGCAGGTCACCGTCGGCGACTGACCACGACCGGCCCCCGGGGCCCGGCGGGCGGTTTCTTGCCCGCCGGGCCCCGGCCCTGTGACACTCCCCGTATGAATGACATGGGGGACACGGTCGGACAAGGCCGACGGAGCCAGGCCGAGCGGGACGCGGTCACGGTCGAGATCGGGTACGCGCTCGCGAGCGCGGCGGCGGCCGCCGTGCTCGTCTTCATGGCCCTCGCGGGCGGGCCCGTCCTCGTCTTCGGCCTGTCGGGCGGCGCCGCGCGGACGCTCACGGTCGTGGGCGTGACGCTCGCCGCCCTCGTGTTCGTCGTCCGCGTCGTCACCGTCCTGTGGCGCTTCACCGAGCGGTGGCGGGCGCGCCGCGCGGCCCTTCCCGGGCTGCCCGCTCAGCCCAGCCAGCCGGGGCGGACCAGGCCCGACTCATAGGCCAGGACGACCAGTTGGGCGCGGTCGCGGGCGCCCAGTTTCACCATCGTGCGGCTCACATGCGTCTTGGCGGTGAGCGGGCTGACGACCAGGCGGCGCGCGATCTCCTCGTTGGACAGGCCGATGCCGACCAGGGCCATCACCTCCCGCTCCCGCTCGGTGAGGTCGGCGAGCGCCCCGGCGGCCGCAGGTTCCTTGGAGCGCGCGGCGAACTCCCCGATGAGGCGGCGCGTCACCCCGGGCGAGAGCAGCGCGTCGCCCGCGACCACCGCCCGCACCGCGCGCAGCAGTTCGTCGGGCTCGGTGTCCTTCACCAGGAAGCCCGAGGCGCCGGAGCGGATCGCCTCGAAGACGTACTCGTCGAGCTCGAACGTGGTGAGCATGACCACCCGGACCCCGTCGAGGTCCGGCTCTCCGGTGATCCGGCGGGTGGCCTCCAGGCCGTCGAGCAGCGGCATGCGGATGTCCATCAGGACGACGTCGGGCCGCAGCTCCCGCACCTTGCGCACCGCCTCCTCGCCGTCCGCGGCCTCGCCCGCCACCTCGATGTCCGCCTGGGCGTCGAGCAGCGCCTTGAACCCCGCGCGGACCAACGACTGGTCGTCGGCGAGCAGTACGCGGATCACGGGGCCTCCTGGGGTGGGGTGCTCACTGGTCGTCGTGCCGGTCCCGGCCGGGCCGCGCGGCACCGGTGGTGGGCAGCACCGCCGTCACGCGGAAGCCGCCGTCGGGGCGCGGACCCGCCTCAATGGTGCCCTTGAGCGCGGCGGCCCGCTCCCGCATGCCGGCCAGGCCGTTGCCGCTGCCGCCCGCGTCCGCGCCGGTGGCGGGGCCGTCGTCGTCGACGCGCAGGGTCACGGAGCCCGGGGCGCGGCGCACCAGGACGCGGGCCCGCCGCGAACCGGAGTGGCGTACGACGTTGGTGAGCGCCTCCTGGACGATGCGGAAGGCGGCCAGGTCCACGCCGGGCGGCAGCGGGCCGTCGCGGCCCTCCCTGGTGACGGTCACCGTCAGGCCGGTGCTCCCCGCCTGCTCGACGAGCTCGGGCAGCCGGTCGAGGCCCGGGGCCGGGGCGCGCGGGGCGGCTCCCGGGGCCCGCAGGGTGTCGAGGACCTGACGGACCTCGCCGAGGGCCTCCTTGCTGGCGGCCTTGATCGTGGTCAGGGCGGTTCTGGCCTGCTCGGGGTCGGAGTCGAGCAGGGCGAGGCCCACCCCGGCCTGCACGTTGATGACGGAGATGCTGTGGGCCAGGACGTCGTGCAGCTCGCGGGCCATCCGCAGGCGCTCCTCGTCGGCGCGGCGCCGGGCCGCGAGCGCCCGCTCGGCGCGCTCCTTGGCCCACTGCTCGCGGCGGGTGCGGGCCAGCTCCGCGACCGCGACGGTCGCCACCACCCAGACGGCGACGACCAGTTCCTCGCCCCAGCCGAGCGCGCCGTCCCCGTCCGGCGGCAGCCAGCGGTACAGCACCTGCGTGACCAGGATCTGCCCGGCCCACCACAGGCCGACGGCGCCCCACGCCGCCCGCCGGTGCCCCGCGACGACCGCCGCGAAGCAGCCGACCGCGACCGTGAGGAGCACGGGCCCGTACGGATATCCGGCGCCCAGGTAGACCAGGGTGGCCCCGGCGGTGACGTAGGCCACGGCCACGGGGTGGCGGTGGCGCAGCAACAGGGAGCCCGACGCGAGCAGGAGCAGCGCCCGAGCGAAGCCGTCGACCCCCACGCGCTCGGGCTGGCCGTGCGCCGCGAAGCCCGTGCCGATCTGGATGAACGCCGTGAGCAGCACGGTCGTCAGCCAGGGCAGGCGGCGCCCGGCCGCAGCAGGCTCGTCGGGGCCCCGCAACCGCCACCACGGCGGCCCCTGCCGCCACCCCGGTGGTCCGCTCCGGGGCGGGCCGGGACACCCGCGTCCGCGCTGTTCGTCCATGGCGGCCACGCTAGACGGCGGCCGGGGCACCGGGCGTCCGCCAGGCGTGGCGATCAGGCGTACTCCCTGGGGAGTACGCCACGCGCGCCCCCGGCGGTCAGTCCTTCGGCAGCGGTCTTCGGCGCGCCGTCCCCTTGGGCTGGGAGGGCACGCGGACCTGTACGGCGTCCGGCGGGGCGGGGGAATCGGACGGTGTCTTCGGCACGCCCCGGCGGGCCGGTGCGCCCGCGCCGGGGCGCACGCCGTCGAGGCTCCGGGAGCGATAGCCGTCGACCTCGGCCTGGAGGGCGCGCAACCGCTGGTAGGTGTCGTAGAGGTAGCGCACCTTGGTGCGCAGCGTCCACGGGTCGACGGGCTTCACGACGATGTCGGCCACGCCGAGGCGCAGGGCCGTCGCCGACAGCTCCTGGCTCACGTCGAAGCCGGTCAGGAGGATGATCGGCAGGAGCTGCGTCTGCTCCACGCCCCGTACGTAACGCACCACGTCCAGGCCGTCGACGCCGGGCATGCGCACATCGAGCAGGGCCACGGCGATGTGGCCGCGGAGTATCTCCTTGAGGGCGTCGTCCCCGTTGGTCGCGCACGTCGTCTCATAGCCGAGCGGAGCCAGCGCGCTTTCGAGCGCGAAGAGGTAATCCTCGTGGTCGTCCACGACGAGGATCTTCGAGTGCGACGGCATGTGTGGAGCCCCCTCATCCGAGCTAACCAGCCTATGCCCATGGCGAGTTGGAGAAACCTTCATGCGAAACGCTAGACGACTTCTCATTCTTCACAAGCCGATCACCGAACTCGGCCGCTCCACGCGTTTCCCGCCAGGGGGCGTGCGGCACGAGCGCACGGGTGGGGGCGGGGCCGTCGGGGCGGGCGCGCGGGGCGTCCCTCCGCCCGCCGCCCGCCCCGGTCGGGGCGCTACCGGTCGAGCTTGCCGAGCACGCGGCCCGCCATCGGGTGCGTGCGCACGATCTCGGCGAGCGTCGTCCGGCCGCTGGTGATCTTCGCGAACGCGTTCCACGCCGGGCGGAAGCCGGTGATCGCCGTGTGCAGGAGGCCGGGGCGCCGCTCGAAGACGGCCAGCATGCGCCGCCCGACGCTCATCTCCACGCCGAGGCCCGCCTTGACGGCGAACGCGTAGTTCAACGCCTGGCGGCGGGCGTCCACCGCGTCGTGCGCCTCCGCGATGCGCACCGCCCACTCCCCCGCGAGCCGGCCCGAGCGCAGCGCGAACGAGATGCCCTCGCGGGTCCACGGCTCGAGGAGGCCCGCCGCGTCGCCGCACACCAGGACCCGGCCGCGGGACAGCGGCGAGTCGTCGCTGCGGCAGCGCGTGAGGTGACCGGAGGAGATGCTCGGCTCGAAGCCCGAAAGGCCGAGCCGGGCGATGAAGTCCTCCAAATAGCGCTTCGTCGCGGCGCCTTCACCGCGCGCGGAGATCACACCGACGGTCAGCGTGTCGCCCTTGGGGAACACCCAGCCGTAACTGCCGGGCATCGGGCCCCAGTCGATGAGCACCCGGCCCGCCCAGTCCTCGGCGACCGTCGCGGGCACGGGGATCTCCGCCTCCAGGCCGAGGTCCACCTGGTCCAGCTTCACCCCGACGTGCGCTCCTATGCGGCTCGCGCTGCCGTCGGCGCCCACGACCGCGCGCGCCAGGACCGTCTCACCGCCCTGGAGGACGACCGCGACCGTGCGCCGGTCCGGCACGGCCGGGCCGTGCTGCTCGACGCGCGCCACGGTGACGCCGGTGCGCACCTCGGCGCCCGCCTTCTCCGCGTGCTCCACGAGCTGCTGGTCGAACTCCGGCCGGTTGATGAGCCCGAAGAGCATCTTCCGCGAGCGGCGGGTGCGGGAGAACTTGCCGTCCAGGGTGAACGTGACCGCGTGCACCCGGTCCCGCAGGGGCAGGTCGAAGCCCGGGGGCAGCGCGTCCCGCGAGGGACCGATGATGCCTCCGCCGCACGTCTTGTACCGCGGCAGGGCGGCCTTCTCCAGGACCAGGACGCTGCGTCCCGCGACGGCCGCCGCATAGGCCGCGGAGGCTCCCGCGGGGCCCGCGCCGACCACCACGACGTCCCACACCTGCCGCGGGTCGTCCGCTGACTTCTCGCTGCTCACGTTGGTCTTACGCTCCTGATCCCCGTCTTGGCCGCGCTGTCCTTGCTCTCTGGAGGGCATCCTACGGCGCACGCCCGCGCGATCCTCCTGTGGGAGGATCAGCAACGTGCACACCGCACGCACCGTGCCCACAGGCCACGCGCGCGGCGCGCACCCGAGACCACCGCGAACCGCGTCACCCGTCCCCAAGGACAACGTCGCACCTACGAGGAGCGTGCCCATGCCGTCGCATCCGATCGCCGAGACCGTCGCTTCGCTCATGCCGCGGGCGAAGGCGGAGCTCACCGAGCTGGTGGCCTTCAAGTCGGTGGCGGACTTCGAGCAGTATCCGAAGAGCGAGAGCGAGGCCGCCGCGCACTGGGTGGCCGACGCCCTGCGCACCGAGGGCTTCGAGGACGTCGCGCTCCTGGACACCCCGGACGGCACGCAGTCGGTGTACGGCTACCTGCCGGGCCCCGAGGGCGCCCCGACGGTGCTCCTGTACGCGCACTACGACGTCCAGCCCCCGCTCGACGAGTCCGGCTGGACCACGCCCCCCTTCGAGCTGACCGAGCGCGACGGCCGCTGGTACGGCCGCGGCAGCGCCGACTGCAAGGGCGGCGTGGTCATGCACCTGCTCGCGCTGCGCGCCCTGAAGGCCAACGGCGGCATCCCCGTGGCCGTGAAGTTCATCGCCGAGGGCTCGGAGGAGCAGGGCACCGGCGGCCTGGAGCGCTACGCCGAGGCACACCCCGACCTGCTGCGCGCCGACACCATCGTCATCGGCGACGCGGGCAACTTCCGCGCCGGACTGCCGACGGTCACCGCGACCCTGCGCGGCATGACCCTGGTGCGCGTGGAGGTCGACACGCTCGAAGGCAACCTCCACTCCGGGCAGTTCGGCGGCGCGGCCCCGGACGCGCTCGCGGCCCTCGTGCGCGTCCTGGACTCGCTGCGCGCCGAGGACGGCTCGACGACGGTCGACGGCCTCGACAGCGCCGGCGTCTGGGAGGGCCTGCAGTACGCCGAGGACGACTTCCGCAGGGACGCCAAGGTCCTCGACGGGGTCGGCCTCATCGGCGAGGGCACGGTCGCCGACCGCATCTGGGCGCGCCCGGCCGTCACCGTGCTCGGCATCGACTGCCCGCCCGTCGTCGGCGCCACCCCGTCCGTGCAGGCGGGCGCGCGGGCGCTGATCAGCCTGCGGGTGCCGCCGGGCGTGGACGCCGCGGAGGCGACGAAGCTGCTGCGCGCCCACCTGGAGGCGCACACGCCGTGGGGCGCCCGGGTGCGCACGGAGCAGGTCGGCCAGGGCCAGGCCTTCCGCGCGGACGTCACAAGCCCCGCGTACGAGGCGATGGCGGCCGCCCTCAGCGAGGCGTACGACGGGCGGCAGATGCAGGCCTCCGGCATGGGCGGCTCGATCCCGCTGTGCAACACGCTGGGCGCGCTGTACCCGGAGGCGGAGATCCTCCTCATCGGCCTGAGCGAGCCCGAGGCGCAGATCCACGCCGTGAACGAGAGCGTGTCGCCGGACGAGCTGGAGCGCATGTCGGTCGCCGAGGCCCTGTTCCTGCAGCGGTACGCGACCGGGGCCTGACCCCGCCCCGATGCCCGGGGCCGTGAACGCGGCCCCGGGCTCCGGCTCCCCCTCCGGAGCCCTACCGTGCCCGGCCGCACCCCCTCGTGTCGTCGGCACGGAGCGCAGGATTCCTTGACCCGCAGCGCAAGGCCCCGGGTCCTACAGCAGGCCGTGGTCGCGGGCGTACAGCGCGGCCTGGGCGCGGCCGCGCAGGCCGAGGCGGGTCAGGACGCGCGAGATGTGGTTCTTGACCGTGCCCTCGCTGAGGTAGAGCTCCGCCGCGATCTCGCGGTTGGTGGCCCCGGCGGCGACGAGCCGCAGGATCTCGATCTCACGGGCGGTGGGCGCGCCGCCCGGTTCCACGACGGGCGCGGGCGGCCCGGCGGGCGGCGGCGCGGCCGCGAGGCGGCGGGTGACCGCCGGGTCGAGCGGGGCCACGCCCCGGTGCGCGAGCCGTACGGCGTCGGCGAGTTCGGCCGCGGGCAGGCTCTTGAGGAGGTAGCCGACGGCCCCTGCCCGCAGGGCGCGCACCACGTAGTCCTCGTCGTCGAACGTCGTCAGCATGACGACCTTGCAGGCGGGGGCGCGGGCATGGACGGCGGCGACGGCCGTGACGCCGTCCATGCCCGGCATGCGCACGTCCATCAGGATCACGTCGGGCGCCAGCGTCAGCGCGGCGTCGACCGCCGCGGCACCGTCGGCGGCCGTGCCGACCACCCGGACGCCGGGCTGGATGCCGAGCAGGGACGCGATGCCCTCACGGACGAGCTCCTGGTCGTCGACGACGAGGACGCGCACGGCCTCGGGGCCTTCGGGGGCCGGGGAGTTCATCGGCCGGGTCCGGTCGGCGCCGTGGGGTCGACGGCGTCCGCGGCGCCCGGCACCGGCAGGGTTCGGGGCACCGTCGCCGTGAGCGTGGTGCCGTCGCCCGGCGCGCTCCGCACGCACAGCGCGCCCCCGAGCGGCTGGAGCCGCTCGCGCAGGCCGCGCAGGCCGACGCCGGGGGCGGCCCGCGCGGCGGCCGGGTCGGGCAGGCCGCGGCCGTCGTCGGTGACGGTCAGGCGCGCGGCGGCCGGACCGTATGCCACGTGGAGGTGGACGTGTGCCGCGTCCGCGTGGCGGCGGGCGTTCGTCAGGGCCTCCTGGGCGGCGCGGTACAGCGCGGTCAACTGGCCTTCTCCGTAGCCCGTTTCCTCTCCGGTGATGTCGAGGGTGACGTGCGGGCCGCCGCCGTCGGCCCCGTTCCGCACGAGGTCCGTGAGCGCGTCCGAGAGCGAGAACGGCTCCGGCTCGTCCCGCAGGGCCCGCACCGAGCGGCGGGCCTCGGCCAGCGCGCGCCGCGCCGACCAGCGGGCGGCGGCCAGCGCCCGGTCGGACTCCGCGCGGTCGAGGTCGCGGAACGCCTCCGCCTTCTCCACCTGCACGGCGACGGCCGTGAGGTGGTGGCCGATGCTGTCGTGGATCTCGCGGGCGAGCCGGTTGCGCTCCTCGGCCGTGGACAGTTCGGCGACCCGGGCGGCGTAGGCGCGCAACCGGCGCTGGGAGCAGGTGAGTTCGCGCACCGTCGACTCCAGGCGCCACCGGGCGTCCCGCTCCCCCGTCGCGACGGCCGCCATGGACACCGTGAGCACCAGGACGAGGGCGAACATCAGCAGGTCGGAGATCGCTTCGGCGTCCGTGTACCAGCCGTCGGAGGTCAGCGCGTAGCGGCCGAGCAGCGCGCCCGCGCAGCCCGCGCCGAGCGCGAGGCTCACGCGCCGCCCGAAGGCGAAGTACGCGGTGAACGGCACGAGCACGAACAAGGCCCGCGCAAGGCCCGCGCTGTCGCAGGCCGTCACCGCGAAGAAGAGGCCCACGCGCGCGAGGAGCACGCCCGCCGCGAGGCCGCGCGCGACGCCCGCACGCCGGTGGAGCCGCCGCTCGGCCGCGTCCAGCGCGAACAGCGCGGCCAGCGCCGCGACGAATCCGGTGGTGCGCGCGGGCACCTGGGGCTCGTCCCCGACGAGGTCGTAGTACACGCCCGCGAACAGGACGGCCGCGTAGAGCACGGAGGCCACCCAGGGCGGAGCGTGGCCCGGTCGCACCGGTGACGGTTCCCCCGGGTGCCACGGCGTGGTCGTCATCCGCCCCTCCCCCCACGGCGTGCGGGTCACGGTACTTGGGGCGGGCGGCGGGCCACGACCCTTCGGGGGCTCCCGCAGGAGCTCTGGCCGTTCGGCACGTGCCGAACGGACGGCCGCCGCCCGGGACGGTGGCCGCCGCTGCGGCCGTCCGGCACTGACCGCCGCCCTCGGCCGCTCCCTAGGGTCTGTCGCCCCGGCGCTGTCCGCGGCCGGGCCCACGACGAGAACCGGGAGCCCCACGCATGATCCGTCATCTGGCCGCCACCACCGCGGCGTTGCTGCTCGCGACGCTCGCCCCCGCCGCCACGGCCGCGCCGCCAGGGGCCTGCCCCGGCGAGCGGCTGCGCGTCCCCGGAGCCGAGAAGACCGTCGCCGCCTGTCTGAGCGACCTCACCACGGCCGGAACGGTCGCCTCCGGCCACACCGACCCGGCGGACTGGGCGGGTCTGGTGGCGCCCGGCACCCGCAGCCCGTCGGGCGTGCCCGGTGTGCAGCTCGACGGCTACTTCCCCGACTCCTCGCACACCAACGGCACGCACGGCTGGAACCACGACAGCCAGTTCGTGATCCGGCTGCCCGAGCGGTGGAACGGCGGCCTCGTCGTGGCCGGGCCGCCCGGCGTCCGGGAGCAGTACGCCAACGACCGCACCATCGGCGACCACGTCCTGGCGCGGGGCTACGCGTTCGCGGCCACCGACAAGGGCAACACGGGGCCCACGCTGTACCGCGACGGCGCACGTCCCGGCGACGCCATCGCCGAGTGGCACCGGCGCCTGACCCAGCTGACCGTCGCCGCCGAGCGGGTCGCGGCGCGGCACTACGGCCGCGCGCCCCGGCGCACCTACGCGGCGGGCATGTCCATGGGCGGCTACCTGGTGCGCTGGCAGCTGGAGAACGTCCCGTGGCTGTACGACGGCGGGCTCGACTGGGAGGGCGTCCTGCTGACCCGCGACGCGCCCGACCTCCTCACGACGCTGCCGCCCGCGCTGCGCGCCTACCCACGGCTCCGCGCGGGCGAGCCGGGCGCACGCGACGCGCTGGCCGCCGCCGGGTACCCGCCGGAGTCCGAGCCCCTGTGGGACACGCACTACCGGACGCAGTGGGACACCTTCCAGCGGCTGATCCGCGAGGAGGTCGACCCCGGCTACGACGGCGCCACCGAGGCCGGTACGCCGTTCTGCCCCGAGGGCACCGGCCGGGGCTGCGACACGGACTACGACTACGCGGCGCGCCCCCGCGCGGTGCACGACACCGTGGGCAGGCTCGCGCTGACCGGCCGCATCGCCCGGCCGCTCCTGACCGTGCACGGCACCCTGGACGCCCTGATCCCCATCGGGCCCGGCTCCGACCGCTACGCGCGGCTCGTCGACGGGGCCCGGCGCGGCCCGCTCCACCGCTACTACCGGATCACCGGGGGCAACCACACGGACGGCCTGTACGCCGCGCACCCGGACCTCGTCCGCCCCCTGCTGCCGTGCGTGCGCGACGCCTTCGACGCCCTGACGGCCTGGGTGGAGGACGGCACGGCGCCCCCGCGCGGCCGCACGGTGCCGCGCCCGGACGGCGACCCGGTGCACACGTGCGCGCTCTGAGCCCGGCACGGGCTCCGGCCGGGCCGCTCTGCCGGAAGCAGAACCCGTACGCTCCGGGCGAAGGGGGCTCGCTCCGCGGGGCGCGCCGTCCCTACGGTCGCCGTATGAACCCGATCGAGATCGTCGAACTCCGGCCCCGCGTCCACCTCTTCCGCTTCTCCGTCGGCCAGGCCTATCTGTGGCGCGACGGCGACGAGCTGACCCTGGTGGACGCGGGCACCCCCGGCTCGGGTCCGGCCATCGCGGAGGCCATCGAGGGCCTCGGGCTGCGCGCCCGCGACGTACGGCGCGTCGTCCTGACGCACTTCCACAGCGACCACGTGGGCGGCGCGGGCGAGGTGGCGGCCCTCACCGGCGCCACGGTCCTCGCGCACCACCTGGACGCGCCCATGGTGCGCGGCGAGGTCCCGGGCCCGGCCCCCGTCCTGGAGGACTGGGAGGTGCCGATCTTCGCGGAGACGTCGAAGAACGTGCCGAAGCCGACCGAGCGGCGGGTGTACGCCGCCGAGGTCCAGGAGGTGACGGACGGCGACGTCCTGCCCTTCGGCGGCGGGGCCCACGTGGTCGGCGCCCCCGGGCACACGCGGGGCAGCATCGGCCTGCACCTGCCGGAGCACGGCGTCCTGTTCACCGGCGACGCCATCGCCAACACCCCCGAAACGGGCGTGCTCCTCGGCGTGTTCAACCAGGACGCGGAGCAGGCCGTCGCCTCGTTCCACCGGCTCGCCGCGCTTGACTCGGACATGGCGTGTTTCGGTCACGGCGATCCGGTCCGCGCGGACGCGTCGGCGGTGCTGCGGGAGTCGGCGGCGCGGTATGCGCACGCCTGACACCGCCTGGGCGGGACGAGCGGGGGCGGCGGCCCTCAGCGGCGGGTGACCGCCTCCACCCGTGCCAGGGCCAGGGCCTGGACGGCGCCCGGCCTGCCGCGCGCCCGGCGCCCGCGCGGGCTCAGTCGCCCACGGGCTTCCCGGCCTCCAGATACAGCGGAACGCCCCGCTCCCGGGCGCGCAGGGCCCAGCGCAGGCGCTCGTAGCGCACCGGCGGCAGGAGCCGTGCGGCCTCCTCCTCGGTGACGAAGCGCCAGTCGCGCAGTTCGGGTCCCGGCAGCAGCAGGCGCTCGGCCTCGGTGCCGTCGAGGACGCCGCCGTCGAAGAGGAAGCGCATCCCGCCGTAGCCGGGCGGCAGCGGCGGCTCCCAGTCGGCGACGAGGAGCCGGGGAGTCCCGGTGAGCCGGATGCCGGTCTCCTCCGCGACCTCGCGCACACCGGCGTGCGCGGGCGCCTCGCCGCGCTCCACGACCCCGCCGGGGAACTCCCAGCCCGCCTTGTACGTGGGGTCGACGAGCAGCACCCGGTCCCGTTCGTCGAAGAGCAGCACGCCCGCGGCCAGCGTCTCGGCGGTGGGCTGCGGGGTCTGCACGATCTCGCAGACGGGGGCGGCTCCGGTGCGCACCGCGTCGGCGATGTGCTCGGCCGTCTCGTACGGCGTCAGGGCGCTGGTGTCGACGCGATGGGCGTCCGCCCCCAGCCAGACGGCGAGCGCCGTGTGGAAGGGCTCGATGTGGTCGAACGACCATTGGCGAATGCGCAGTTCGCCATCGGGGAGGTCCGGGGGGACTTCGCGTCCGGCTATGCGTTTGCGCAGGATCGTTTCGTCCGGGGCGAGCACCACATGGCGTATCGGTATCCGCCGCGAGGCGAGCCCCCCGAATATCTCGTCCCGGTACTCCTGGCGCAGGAGCGTCATCGGCACCACGAGGACCCCGCCCAGCTCCGCGAGCAGTCCGGCCGCCGTGTCCACCACGAGGCGTCGCCAGATCGGCAGGTCCTGGTAGTCGCTCACCTCGGCGAGTCGCTTGGCGGGCAGCAGCTGCGGCAGGGCGCCGCCGATGACCTCAGGGTCGAAGAGCGCGCTGTTCGGGATCAGCTCGATCAGTTCCCGTGCGGCGGATGTCTTTCCCGCACCGAACGCCCCATTGATCCAGACGATCATTCATACTCCAAGACTCGAAGGCCGCTGAACAGCGACGGAACGGCTTGCGCAGGACCGGATGGGAGAGGCATGGGAAATGGCGGCGTCCACAGCCCCGCACCCACTACCTCCTTCTCCCAGACCTGCTGCAGGTACTCCACGATCCGCTCCTCCATCGCGACCGTCACCTCACTGTAGGTGCCCTCAACCCCTGGCAACTCGTGACCCAGACGCGCCTCAACCGCCACACGCGGAATGTCCCCCGGCTCATCAAGCTTCCCCTTGTGCCAGTGCCTGATCCGGTAGATGTCTTCTCCCGCAAGCTCCGGCACCGGCGGGATCGCAGGCCGGGCCCACCGCCTGTTACGCCCTTCCTCTAGTCGCTCATCTGCGCCGTCACGGATCGGATACCAATAGTGGCTCTTGAAGTTCGACCCCAGTAGCGGCTTCCCAGTCATCGACAGGAACGTCCACGGCTGGTCGTGGGACGCCAGCAGCGCCACATGCATCGCATGCAAGAACGGCGGCATCACAAGCGTTCTCCACGAGTCGTACTTCGGCCCCGCGAGAACTGGCCCGCCATCAGCCAAGTACGTCTGATACTGCACCCGTAGCGCGTGCATCGCCTCGTATCTCGCGAGCGACTCCTCGCGAAGCTCCTCGTCCGGTTCCGACGCAGGCCAGTAGGGCGACGAGTATCCCCGCTGGAGTCCGTACATCTCGCCGGGCGACCGCATGCCCGTGAACGCGACGGTCCAGATGTACACCCACCCGGCGAAGCCCCACACGATGTAAGCGTTTACTGCCGCTTGATGAATCGACTGAATTCCCAACTTGCGCTTCACTCGTCGGGTCTGCTTCTTTCGATAGAGGCCACGACGGCGCTGCTCCACGATGGGTGACTCGTCGCGGAGCTTGTACTTCACGACCGCGTCGTCCATCAGCATCCTGAACATGCCGAGGACGTGCTTGCTGTAGTTGTGCGAGTACTTCCCGATGACGTAATCCCGGAACGTGTCGTAGTCGGGCGGAGTGATCCCGTCGACGGTCCACCCTTCCCAGTACGGTTTGATCACCGCGTTCAGGCGGGACTTGTACGTGGCGTCGGACTTCACCCTCAGTTCGATGTTGCTGAACCAGAGATCGACGTACTCGCCCATGGCCAGGCGGTCGGACACCTTGCGTCGGTTCCGTTTGTTCCGCACATCGGATTCACGGTCGAGGCCGTAGTGGTACGCCTCGTCCTCGTCCTTGAAGGGCACCCCGTCTTCGGGACCGCTCGCGGAGTCGTAGCGCTTCCGCTTCGTGGGCTTGCCCTTAGTGTCGAGGTGGTACTCGCCTGACCACCACTTCACGCGAATCGAGTTGCCACGCGTTTCTACGTAAGGCATGCGTCATCCCCCCAAATCTTGCCTGAGTTGAGTGGATGCGCCGGCAGGCACCCCTACCGCCGGCCCGTCCCTGACTGCTTCTACCTTGCCTGCCCGACGGGGCAGCCGCGGCATTTTGCGCAGTCTCTTCCCTGTCCCCTCATGAACTGCCTGACGCGTGCCTGAATACGCGTGTCGGTGGCGGCCCTGGGGGTCAGGTAACACACCGCCTCTCCTGCTTCTCGGGCTGCGAGTCCGAAGAAATCTGGTCCGAGATCCAGTTCGATGGCGTAACTCACCGGTCCCCCTATGTTCTCGCGGAGACCTCCCCGGGTGGATCGTCAGAGTGGCACGTGGGTCGCGCGCGCGGGAGGGGGCGCGGCCACTTTCTACCGTGACGGAATGTCACGATCCCGTTACGGTCGAATGGTTGTACGCAGAATGGCGCAGATCAACCTTGCCCTGGGCCGCTCGAAGCTGCACGCTTCCGCAGCGCTTCCATGAACTGATCAGCCAGCTCTTGAATCTTGCCGATCGGCAGGTCGGGGGTTGTCGCGATCGCCGAGTCCATCAGCGCCTGCCGCACGTCATCCTCGAACTCGTCGGACCATGCGGCGGGCAGCCTGGACACCATCGTCACGTCGGGGCCAGTCTCGATGTATCCGACCTCGACCGGCTCGCCACCTTCCGCGATAGCGAGGCAGCTGCCAGCGGCCCACCCCAGCCCTCGATCCACCTTGGCGTAGGTAACCTCGCGCACCTCCCGGCCCTCTTCGATGCGCTGCCAGGTGTCCTTGGAGACGCCAGCCGCCTCCGCCGCGGCTCGGCGCGAGGGGTACTGCTCCATGCGGCGAGCTTTCACACGCTTCGCCACGCGGTCGAGATCACGAAGTGCCATGTCGACATCTTCGCAGGACCAACTAGGGCCAACTAGGGCCACCAGCCAGAACGGCCGGATTCTTGGCCACACCCACGCCTTGCGAGACGATCTAAGGCGACCTCGGGACTATTTGGCACGATGTAACACGCACTGAGGCTAGACATGGAAGCTAACTAGGGCTAACTTCGTCGCATGCACCAACCCACGACCTTCGAGGTCGTCGGGGACGCGATCCGTGAAGAGCGCATGCAGGCGGGCCTCGCCCGATCCGAGCTGGCCGAGAGAGCAGGCATGAGCCACCGCTACCTCGCCCACCTCGAAAACGGCACCCGCAAGCACATGAGCCCCAAGCGCTACATCGCCCTCCGCGAGGCCTTGCAAGCGACCGACACGCGCCTCCTCGCCCCCCACCGAGGCCCAACCCGAAAGGAAGTGACGACATGGCCACCAGGGCATACGAGCGCTACGGCCGACCGACTCCCCCCGACTCCCCGGACCAGGAGTACATGACCATCCAGGAGACGGCCTACGTCATGAAGTGCAGCGTCTCGTGGCTGTACCGCTTCCTCCGGGACAACGCGCACCTGCGCGGCCGCAACGGAACCCGGGGCCGGATCACCACCGACCGTGAGCAGCGGACTGCCATCCACAAAGCGCGCAGCGCGGGTGACCCGCGTGCTGGTCGCAGTCTGCCGCGTCAGCGGCGCCGTACTTCCCCGCGGTCCGCAGCGGCTCTCGCCAAGTCCTGAGCTCAACGCGCCGCAGGGGCCGCCCGACTGCCAGGCCCGGCGACCCCCACGACTACGGCGCCTCCACCACTCATGAAAGCAGAGGTCACCATGGCCACACACCTTAGCGATCGACCGCCCACCAGCGGCCTCGCTGCCGACGCTCAGACCTTCCGCGCTGCGGCGTGCGTCCTCGCCGTGAACCGCCTCCACCAGGGCGACTTCGTCGAGGACCCCTTCGACCGGCGTCTGACGACGCCGCACGCGATGCGTCGGATGTCGATCGTGGCGTCGCTGAACTACGTGACGACCGCGGACCCGCACCGGCCGTCGGATGAGTCCCGCCGGGCAGTCGCGTTCCTCGCGCACCGCCTCGTCGTCCGAGGCGAAGGCCCGTACGCCGAGGACGAGTTCGCGCTCGCGTTCCACGTGGACGAGTGGGGCGACGCCGAGGGCCGTACGACGGAGTCGGCAGTGGCGGTGCTGGAGGCGGCTGCGGCTGCGTGCGAGGTGTCGGCATGAGCGACTCGCAGCGCAGGAAGAGCCTGTTGGCGGCGCACTCCGTGGCCCTGCACGTGCAGGTCGTGGCCCCGGTTCCGCCGTCGTCGGTCACGATCATGTGCCACGCCTTCAGCCCCACCGAGCCCAGCGTGGACATCAACTTCCACGTGGACCGCGACGGTGTGCAGCAGCTCGCCGAGGTGCTCGGCGTAGGGACGACGACTCGGCAGCACAGCACGACCGACCCGCAGCTCTACACGGTGGCGACGGCCGAAATCGCTGGCATCCCCGTGAAGATCTGGACGCTCATGGACCCGCTGGAGGTGTCGGTATGAGTGCCCCGTCGTCGCATGACCCGGTCGCGGTGACGACCCGGGATGGAGCGTCGTGGCTGCGGCACGCGGTCAGCGTGGATGGGCGTGGCCTGTACGCGGTGGCTGGTGCGGTGCCGGGTGTTCCGGAGTGCGTGCTGGCGTCGCTGGCGGATCTGGCTGAGCTCGGGATCGTGGGGACGGCGGACGTGCTGCCGGTGCCGGTGGGTGCTGAGGCGCTGCGCTTCCACCTGGATCGGTTGCGGGCGCAGGCCCCGGAGCGGGCGACGGAGCTGTACCCGGAGGAGCGGGAGCAGCTGGCCGAGATCCTCGCGGGGACGGCTCCGGCGACGGCTGGTCTCGTGGTCGCGGTGGCGGAGGTGCTGCGGGACTGCTGGGGGCACGAGCACCCGAAGCAGGAGGACATCTTCTGCGGCAATCTCTACGGCTGGATGGGCGAGCGGGTCGGCCCGGTGCTGAGGCGTCTGCTGGATGTCGAGGCGGAGCGCGAGGGGCTGCGGGCTCGGGTCGGCGAGCTGGAGGCCGAGCGGCACGCGACGAACGCCGTGTTGGCCGACGTGACCGTGGCGCAGCGAGCCGAGGAGCGGGCGGCCGCGAGGCTGCGAGGGCTGCTCGCCGAGTCGCCGCGCCCGGCTCCCGGAGCCTGTGACGCGTGCGGCTCGCTGCCGGAGAGCTGGTGCCCGGACTGCGCGGCCTGCCAGAAGGGCTGCTTCGGAGGGTTCGACGGCAACGCGTGCACTCACGCGAACGCCTCGTGGGGTGGTGCCTCGTGATTGCCGAGACCGTGCCCGCCGCTGTCGCGCTGGCGACCAGCGCGTACGCCACCGCGAGCATCCCGGTGCTGCTCCTCGTCGACGACCCCGTATGGCCGTCGCGTCGGGAGCTGATCGAGACCCGTGCCGGTGACCGGCTGCTCGTCGAGATCGCCCGCGCGCGCCACACCGCCGCCGGCGCCCGGACCCGCGCCGCGCTGTCGGGCGCTGCTCTTCTCCTGCTGCTCTCCGCCCCGAAGGGGATCTCGTCATGACCGAATCGTCGAAGCCGCAGCTCTCCTTCTCTCTCCGCTCGGACTGGCTGGCCGCCTACCTCCGCGTCGACCAGATCCGTCACGACACGCTCGTCGGCCTGGTCGCCGCCTGGTCGGACCCGGACGCGCGGGACGACGTGCTCGCGCAGCTCGACGCGCTCGCCGAGACGGTGGCCTCCCCGCGCGAGGGCGAGCTGGATGCCCTCGTCGAGCAGGTCGAGGGCGCGGCCGGGATGGATGACGCGCAGGTCGAGGTCCGTCTCGATGACGCTCTCCGGCTGCGGGCCGAGCTGGACGCGGTGATCGCGAAGCTCGGCCGCTTCAACCCGGACCGCGTCGAGCGGCCGAAGGGCGCCTCGGACATCAAGCACCCGACCATGCGGGCCACGCGCAAGTACCTGGCCGCGCACCCCCTGCCGGAGCAGGACGGGAGGCGCACCGCATGAGCGCCGACTTCTTCCAGCCCGGCCGCACCTACACGGACTCGGACCGCGGCACCGACTGGGCATTCCGGGTCGACCACATCACCACCTGCCCGGAAACCGGTGAGCGCGCCGCGCTCGGGTGGCGGCACTTCTACGGCGTGTGGGAGCCCTACGCCTATCACACGGACGACTGGGACCTGCACCAGCTGGTAGGGCACACGGAGGTCACCGAGGGCAGCGAGGAGAAGGCCAGCGCTTCGGCGGCGACGGTCACTCCCGACACTCCCGAGCCGCTGTTGGTGTCCCGCTTCGACGTGGCCATCGAGCCCGCGCCCGAGGAGGAGCCCGTCCTCACCATCGGCGCGATCGCCGAGGACGGGCGCCCCGTCGCCCTGCTGCTGGACGTCGAGACCCGGGCGAAGGTCGCCCGCTGGCTCGGGAGTACGGCGTGAGCGCCCGCGGGCAGGAAGCCCGCCTCCAGCGCCTCCTCGACGAGATGCGCTCCCACGGCGGCCGGTGGAACACCGCCCGCGTCCACGCCCTCTACCGCGGGCCCGGCTGGGGTGCTCCGCAGACCGGCACGGCCCGGCGTGACCTCGCCGAGCTGCACCGCCGGGGCCACCTGACCCAGCACGGGCCGGAGGACGGCCGCTACTACCACCTCAGGAAGGAGGGCCGCCGATGAGCCGCCTCGTTCGTCGCCCGCGCGTCGACCACGCCGCCGTCGCCGCCCGAGCCCGCAGCAAGCCGCACACCTGGCTCGTCGTGGGCGAGTACCGGTCCGGCCAGTCCGCCGAAGGCATCGTCCGCGACATCCACACAGCGGGCAGCAGGCTCGGCCAGGTCTCGGAGTACCGGCCTGCGGGGGCTTTCCAGGCCGTGAAGAGGCTCACGGAGTACGGGTGTGAGGTCCTGGTGCGGTACGTGGTGGGTGATCCGCGATGACGCCACGCGACGACGCCGAGCGGGTGCTCGGCCAGATCGAGCGCGGTGAGGTCCTCGCCGGTGCGGCCGGTGCCCGGGCGATCGCCGCCCGTCACGAGGCCGCGTACGGCCGCGCAGTGTGGCCGACCACCATGCTCCGCCCGCCCGCGCCCGTGGCGCTACGGCATCAGGAGCACTGCGACCCGCGGGTGTCGACCGGCTGCTCGTGCCAGCCGCTGCGAGGTGCCGCGTGACCAGTCCCAAGCACGCCCGGGACACCGAGCGGGGCCGCTACTACAGCGACCCCGCCGGGGGCCCGGACCTCGTATCCGTCACCAACGTCCTCGACACCGCCGTGAACAAGTCCATGGCCCTGGTGCCGTGGGGCGTGAAGCTCACCGTCGAGCACGTCCTCGACAACATCGCGAGCATCACCCGCCGCGTCCTCGGCGACCGGACCGGCCTCACCAAGGAGATCAAGGCCATCCACCGCGAGGCCCGCGAGCGCGCGGCCGACCTCGGCGACCGCGTCCACGCCGCCGCCGAAGCACGCCTCCTGCGGGCCCCGATCGCGGACGACCCGGAAGTCGCCCCGTACCTGGCGCAGTTCGACCAGTGGCTCGCCTCCTGGGACGTCGACGTCGACGAGCACGTCGAGGCCACCGAGATCACCGTCCTGCACCGGCGCCTGGGCTACGCCGGGACGGCGGACCTCATGATCTGGCTGCCCACCGGTCCGGCCCGGCGCCTGGAGCTGTGGCTCATCGACTACAAGTCGTCCGCCACCCGCCGCGCCTCGTCGGTCTACCCCGAGAACACGCTCCAGCTCGCCGCGCTCCGCTACGCCGAGACCGCGCTGCTGCCTGACGACACCGAGCAGCCGATGCCCCGCATCGACCGCACCGGCGTCCTCAACCTCCGCGCCAAATCGCACGCGCTCGTGCCGATGCCCGCTGGCCGGGACGCGCACCGCGCCTTCCGCGGCGCCCTGGAAACCACGCGCTGGCTGCACGCCGCGCCCTCCTCGTACCCCGCGCTCACCGCCCCCGATGGGGCCGCGCGGTCGAATCGAAAGGCGGCCTGATGGGATCTCGCCTCCGCAACATCCAAGCCCGCGCGGCCGAGCACGGCCGCTTGCGCACCGGCTACACCCAGGGCAAGCGGCCCATGCGTTCCGCGACGTGGGTCATTACCTCCCACAGCGAAGAGCACGTGCGCCGTGCGGCCGAGCTGTGGGGCGGTGAGCCCGAGCAGTGGCAGCCGCTCAACTCGACGATCACGCAGTGGCGCGTCATCACGAAGGCGCCCTCGATCGAGGCGCTGATCACGCCCGGGGACCCGCTGAACCAGTACAACGAGATGTGGTCCGCCGGCGGGTGCCAGCGCCGGTGCGACGGCGAGACCGAACTCCTGACCCGCCAGCCCTGCATCTGCGCCCGCCAGTTCGGCGAGGACTGGCACACCCAGCCCAAGGGCCGCGTCTGCTCGGCGACCTCCCGCTTCAACGTCATGCTGCCCGACCTGTCCGGGATGGGCATGTGGCGGGCCGAGACCCACAGCTTCTACGCAGCCTCCGAGTGGGGCGGCATGGTCGACATGGTCCTCGCCGGGACCGACGGCAAGGGCTTCGTCCCCGTGACGCTGCGGATCGAGCCCCGACAGGTGATCCGCGAGGGGAAGACGAAGAAGTTCCCTGTCGTCGTGGTCGAGCTGCGCGGTGTGACGCCGCGCCAGGCCCTGGCCGGGCCGATGAACGCCGCGACCGCCCTCGATCCGGGGGCGGCCGGGCAGCAGCGGGCCGCGATCGAGGCGCCGAAGGGGCGGGACTGGATCGCCGAGGCGGAGGGCGCGCTCACGTCGGACGACGTGCGGGACCTGTGGATGGAGGCTCAGGCGGCGGGCGCCGTGCACCCGAAGGGCACGGATGAGCTCTCGAAGAAGCTGATGGCCATCGCCGCGGCGAAGGACGCCGACAACGCCACCGGCGACGGCCCGGGCCCGGACGAGGACGGTGCGTACGAGGCCGAGGTGGTCGAGGACGAGCCGGGCGAGGGAGACCCCGCTGGCTGGCCTGCTGTCGCGCAGCCCGGATCGGGGGCCCGCGCATGACGACCTGCTCTGTCCCCGACTGCGGGAAGAAGCACCACGCGCATGGCTACTGCGGCGGCCACGCCAAGAACTGGCGGCGCCACGGCGTAGCTGTCCTGCCGAAGCCGACGCTGATCGAGCGGGTGATGGCCAAGGTCGACAAGAGCGGACCGGTGTCGCCCGAGCGCCCTGAGCTCGGCCCGTGCTGGATCTGGACGGGCTACCGGATGCCTTTCGGGCACGGCCAGGTTAAGCGCGGAAGTGGCCTCGGAGGGGCGCTCGTGCACCGTGTCGTCTACGAGCACGCGGTGGGGGAAGTCCCCGCTGGTCTGGAGCTCGATCACCTCTGCCGCGTTCCGGCTTGCTGCAACCCCAAGCATCTCGAACCCGTCACGCACGCGGAGAACGTCCGGCGTGGCATCGCCGTGCAGCGTCGCCGCGAAACAGCGGCGGCCAAGACCCACTGCCCGAGCGGACACCCGTATTCGGGCGCCAACCTGCGCATCACTCCCCTTGGCACCCGCCGCTGCAAGGCCTGCCAGCGCGAGTGGGGTCAGCGGAAGACCGCGGCGAACCGGGCGGTGACCAAGTGAACGCTCCCTGGCACACCCAGAGGATGGCGGCACTCGACTTTGAGTGCTCGGACAAGGTCCCCGAGACTGCGCGCATCGTCAGCTGCGCCCTGATCCTCGTGGGCGGTGGACTCGACACCAATACCCGAACGTGGCTGGTCAACCCGGGGGTCGCACAGGAGCCCGGCGCGATTGCAGTGCACAAGCTGACCGACGAGCACCTGTCAGAGCATGGTGCACCGGCTGCTCAGGCCGTCGCCGACATCGCGAAGTCGATTGCTGAAGTCGTCGCCGCCGGCGTGCCGATCGTCGGCCACAACATCGGCAGCTTCGATCTGAACCTGCTGAACCACGAGTGTCTGCGCCACCTCGGCGACGGCCTCGAAGGGATCCTGCGGCAGCCGCTCACCCGGGTGATCGACACCATGGTCATCGACCGGCACGTCGCCCCCTACCGGCGGCGCGTCTCGGAAACCCAGGGCCCTTACCAGATGCGGACCACCGCAGAGACGTACGGGCTCGCCTGGGACGAGGCGGCGGCGCACGGCGCGGAGTACGACGCGCTGCAGTCGGCGCGGGCCGCGTACCGGATGGGTGCCATCGCCCACCAGCCGCGGGCGGAGCGGCCGGTGTGGGTGCACCGGCTGCGCGCGCAGCGCTTCGACGCGCTGGCGGGGGTGTCGGTCGATGACCTGCACCTGATGCAGCAGGCGTGGGCGAAGGAGCAGGCGGCCGGGTTCCAGGAGTGGCTGCGGTGCAAGGCGCCGGAGGGGAAGCGGGATCCGCAGGCGGTGGTGGATGGCCGCTGGCCGCTCGTCCCGGCTCCGCGTCAGGTAGGTGAGGACTGATGAGAGCCTTCCGCTTCCTGCGGCAGGTCGTGGCTCCTGACGGCCGTCACCGCCGCCCGCACGGGGCCGCCGCCCACACGGCGTTCCGGTTCTGCCTGACGTGCGGCATCGAGGCCGTTGCTGTCGTCCACGCCGACGGATCCCACACCTGCGCCGAAGGCCACACGACTGCCAAGGGGGGCTCATGGGCCTGACCTCCACCGAGACACTGGCCGCCCCCGCGGCGGCCGGGCCCCGGTCCACCGCCAGCGTCCCCAAGGTGATCGGCCTCGACGTCGCGATGAGCATCACCGGCATCGCGGGCGAGGGCTGGACCGACTACGTCCGCGCGAAGGGCGCCAGCCAACACTCCCGCTTCGAGCAGCAGCTCGCCGGGATCGCCGACCACACCCGCCACGCCGCACTCGTCGTCATCGAAGGCGCCGCCTACGGCCACAACAACCAGGGCGCCGACGCCCTCGCCGCGATGCGGTGGATGGTCCGCCACGCCCTGTGGAAGCGCCGCATCCCCTACGCCGTCGTCACCCCGGGCCAGCGCATGATCTACGCGGTCGGCACCGCGGCGCCCACCGACCCGGAGACCGGGAAGCGGCTGAAAGGCACGGGCCTCAAGGCGATCCTGCGGCAGGCCGTGGCCGAGACGTACGGCATCACCACCGAAGGGCCCGCGCGGTACGACGAGGCCGACGCCTACGTCCTGATGGCGATGGGCCTGCACTGGCTCGGCTACCCGCTCGCTGTCGTCGCCGACGACCGGCGCCGCGCTCTCGACTCGGTGCGCTGGCCCGACCGCGAGGCGGTGACGGCCCGATGAGCCCTCGCCGCATGAACGCTACCCGCGCCGACATCATCGCCATGCTCCACGACGGCCACAGCGCAAGGAAGATCGCCCGCAGCCTCCACTGTGCCAAGACCCGAGTCGTCCAGATCCGCCGCGAGCTCGGCCTGCCCGTCTTCGTCCAGGCGACGGAGCCAGACACCGCCGAGGAGAAGTGGGCGCAGTTCGTGCAGCCCGCCGAGCACGGCCACCTGGAGTGGACCGGGCCGCTACGGGCCACCACCCCCGTCATGCGTCACAAGGGCAAGCACTACAGCCCCGCGGCCATCGCGTTCCGCATCCAGCACGGCCGCGAGCCCAAGGGCATGGTCTTCGCCGAGTGCGGGCGTCCGCACTGTGTCGCCCCGGCCCATGTCGAAGACGAGCCGGGCCGCCTCCGGGCCCGTGAGCAGTTCCGGTACCTGCGGGGTGGTCGTGAGCGGAAGCCGTTCTGCGGGCAGGGCCACGACCAGGCGGAGCACGGGCGGTACGGGCCAGACGGAACTGCGTACTGCGCGGCGTGCAACACGGTCCAGGCCCGCGCGCGGCGGGCAGTGACGCCATGATCAGTAACAGCCACTCGGCCCCACGCACCCTCGCCCCCGCCGACGCCTGGCTGAAGCGCGCTGCCTGTCGTGACGTCGAGCCCGAGGAGATGTTCCCGGACAGCGACGCCGTCCGCATCAAGTTCGCGCAGACCGTCTGCGCCGCCTGCCCCGTCACCCGAGCCTGCCTCGTCTTGGCGCTGCGAGCGGAAGGCAAGGCAGGACGGGACAGTCGCTACGGAATCTTCGGAGGGCTCACGCCCCGCCAGCGGCACCGACTCCACCTGGAGCTCCGCAAGCGAAGGATCAGCCCGTGAGCGGCCGTCGGCGCCATCGTGCCCCGCCGGAGCCTGAGTACGTGCCCGGCACGCTCCTCGACTGGACCAGCTCGGCGCACTGGGACTACGACGGCCCGCTGCCCTGCCGCTACTGCGGTCGCCCGACCCAACTGCGGGACTCCAAGGGCAAATCGGCCCACAAGATCTGCGCCGAGACCGCGCTTGCCCAGCAGGCCGCCGAGGCGGCTGACGTCTACCAGAACGGACAGTCATGACCCACCACCCCGCCCGCCGCCGGGCCGCCGCCGCTGCGGTCGCCACGGTCTTCGCGCTTGGCCTGTTGGCCGCGTGCGGCGACGAGCCGGACGACGGCTGCGACGGCGACGCGCTCGCCGTGGCCGCCGCGGTGAAGCCCGCACCGCCGCGCCCGGCCCGTCAGGCGCCCGCCAAGCAGAAGGCGAAGCCCAAGCCGAAGTCCAAGCCCGGCAAGGCGCACGTCGACTTCGACGACTGCGACTGACCACCCGCCCGAGCGCCCCGCCGGGCGGAATCCGGCGGGGCACCTAACCCATCAGGAGAACACGTGCCCATCGCACTCACCAGCATCGAGCAGCAGGCCCCCGGCCTGGTCAGCCTCGCCAAGACCGCCGCCGTCAGCCTGGAGAAGCAGGGCCTGGGCGGGCAGCGCGCCGCCGTCCAGCTTGTCCTGGACCACTCCGGCAGCATGCGGCCCTTCTACCGTGACGGCAGCGTCCAGCGCCTCGCTGAACAGGCTCTCGGGCTGTCCGTGAACCTCGACGACGACGGCAGCGTGCCTCTGATCTTCTTCGGCTCGCAGGCCGAGCAGCACGAGGACGTCCGCCTCGACAACTACACCGGCCTCATCGACCGCGCTCACCAGCGGCTCCGTTGGGGCTCGACGAACTACGTCGCCGCGATGAACGCGGCGGTCAGCGAGTACCGGGCCTCAGGGGCCACAGACCCGGCCCTGGTCATCTTCCAGACCGATGGTGGGCCCGACGACCGCGAGGGCGCCGAGCGGGTGCTGCGTCACGCGTCGTCGCTGCCGATCTTCTGGGCCTTCGTCGGCTTCGGCGGCCGCGTCGAGTTCCTGGAGCAGCTCGATGGCCTGGGCGGGCGCGTGGTCGACAACGCCTCGTTCTTCCACGCAGCCGAACCGCACCTCGTGTCCGACGCCGAGCTGTACGACGGCATCACCCACGAGTTCGCGGGCTGGCTGACGGCCGCCCGCACGGCGGGAGTTGTCCGGTGACGCGGTTCCTCGTCGGACTCATCCTCGGCGCCGGTGCCTTCGGCATCGCCGGGGCGCGAGCCATGACCTGACCGTCTCCGTCGTGATCGGCGTGTGCGTCGCGGTCCTGGTCTGGCTCGGCAAGCCGTACTTCGACGAGCTCCTCTGACCGCACCGAGACCGGCGGCCGCGCCCCCGTTCCACGCCCCTCGCGGCCGCCACCCGGGCCCGCCCGTCCTTGCCCGGCGGGCGGGCCCGGACCCCAACCACCACGAAAGGCACCGCACATGAGCACCACGACCCGCACCCGCCTCAAGGGCCCCGAACGCGAGGAGACCGCCCGCCGCGCCGCCGAGCTGTACGCGCAGGGCTGCACGATCGCTTCCGTCGCCCGGCAGCTCGGCCGCTCGTACGGCGGGACCCGGGCGCTGCTGCTGGAGGCCGGGGTCACGCTCCGGGCCCGAGGCGGCCACCGCTCGAAGGCGGCTGCCTGATGGACTCCCGAGAAGCCTCCACGCTCGTCTTCGATGCCATCGCTTACGGGGTCGCAGGCGACTCCGAGCGGGCAGCCGACAACCTGACCAAGCTCGGCATCCAGGGCGACAACCGGCTGATGTACGCAGCCTGCTGCTCCATCGCTGAGGCCGGGAAGCTCATGCTCGTCCGCCTCAACGGCGGTCGTGTCGTGTCCCCGGAACAGGGCGACATGTGGGTCTTGGAGCAGTTGCAGCCCGGCGCCCTCGACCGCGACCCGGCGGGCGCGTTCGCCGTCCGGTTCCTGATCGCGCACGCGAACGGCGACCACTCGACCACGCAGGCGCTCTTCGCAGCCGCCGTGCGCGCGCACGGCGAGCAGTACATCGACTCGGTGTGTGCGCTCCTCGCGGACGTCGTCGGCATCACCCGGCTCGCGCTCGACCAGCAGAGCTGACCGGCAGCACGAAGCCCCGCACCAGCACGGTGCGGGGCCAGACAGAGGGGAGAGAGCGGTGTCAGGACTCGGCGGGCGGCGCCTGCCTCTTCGTCTCAACGGCCTCCGCGTCGGGCACCGGCACGATCGCGGCGACGCGGCGGCCGTGGCTGGTCACGTAGGTGATGCGGCCGCGCACGGCGGTGTCGTTCAGGACTTCGGACAGCGTCGCGCGCAGTTCGCGGACCCCGATCTCGGCGCTTGTGGTCGCAGGCATACACACATGGTAGCCGTGGTACACCAAGGTCCACATGTGTACACAAATCCGGTAGGATCTGAGACGCAGGAGCGACACGAGAGACCGCCCTGAACTGGGGCCTCCGCAGTCACGCCCTGACCGGAACGCCTCAGAGAAGAGCACGAGTTGAGCAACGAGGAGCAGGACACCCGCGCCAGCGGCAGTGTGCCGAACGCCTTCGGTAACGCCCTCGCCTGGAAGTGGACCCGCAGCATGCCCCCCGCCCTCCGGCGCTCCGGGCTGCCCACGCTCCTCTACGCCCTCCGCGCCATGGCCAACGCGGCCGGGCAGCTCCGCTTCTCCGACGGCCGACCGATCCGCATCCAGGACCTCGCCAAGGCGGCCTGCGCCGACGAGAAGGACACCCGGCGCTACCTGGACGCCGCCGAGCACGCGGGCGTGCTGGTCGTCGTCGGCGAGCGGCGCCGAGGCCGCCCGAACCTGTACGCCCTGGTCATGTCCCCCCGGCCCGACTGGGGTGCCGCGCTCGCCCATCTCGATGCCACGAAGCGCACGCGCTCCGGCCGAAAGAGCGCTCCGTGGGCCGACGAGCAGGGCCCAAAGTTCGGGGGGCGGTCCCCCGAACTTGCAGACCCGAAGTTCGGGGGACCGCCCCCGGAACTTACCGACGGTACGGAGAACGAAGTTCGGGGGACCGCCCCCCGTTGGAGTTCGGGGGACCGCCCCCCGTTGAGTTCGGGGGACCGCCCCCCGAACAACCCAGGTACTTCCCAAGGGACTTCCCAAGACGGGGCTGAGGTGATCTTCCAACCTCAGGTGGTTGGGTCCGCCGCCCCCGAAATCGATCACCAAGACGAGCCAAGAGCAGACCCGCCGCCGAGCGACTTCATCCGCTGCGCCCGCTGCCGCAAACCGATGCTCCCCCGCCCCGGCCGCACCACCCACGCCCACTGCCCCGAACTCCGCCTCGTCGACCCCGCCACCGACCACGACACCGGAGAAGCCGGATGAACCCCAACGACCCCCGCATGACCAACGTCGAATGCCCCCTCGCCCGCACCGGCTACGCCCACGGCCAGACCGGACTCAAGATCGCCGAAGACATCGTCACCACACGCATCTGGGCACTCCTCGAAGTCCGTGCCGCACGCGCCGAAAGCCCAGACTCCTTCCCCACCTACGGCCCCGACGACTCCGCCGAATGTGCCGCCCGCCGCATCGTTGCCTGCCTCCTCGACGCCGGATGGCGGCCCCCAGATGCCGACTGCCTCGCCCTCGCAGCCGAAGGGCCCCCGGGCCCCGATTCGGCCCGCGGCGGCCACGACACCGTCTGACCGCTCCAACCAGCCACCCCACCAACCAACACACACCACAACCCCAGGGAGCAGCACATGACCAACCAGCGCACCCTCAACACCGTCCTCGTCGAGATCCGCACCGAACGCACCCGCCAGGACACCACGTTCGGCGAACAGAACCACCGAGACGGCACCGGCGGCCCCGTGATGCGTGCCCGCGCCGACAAGGCCCGCGCACAGTGCCAGCACCTCGCCGCCAACGGCGGCCCCGACTGGCGCGCGATCCTCTTGGAGGAGGTGTACGAGGCCCTCGCCGAGGAGGACCCGGCCCGGCTGCGCGCGGAGCTGGTCCAGGTCGCTGCGGTCGCCGTCGCGTGGGTACAGGCCATCGACCGACGCACGGCCTCCGCAGCCGCGCCGGTGGCTGAGGAACAGCCTGCCCCTGCGGGGGAAGCCCCCGCCCCGCTGACCGACGAGCAGCTCACCCAGATCGACGCCCGCGCCACCGCTGCCACCGACGGCCCCTGGGACCGCCACCCCGACAGCGGCCGCCACTTCTTCGCCAACGTCTCCGGCCCGTACCTCCAGGGTGTCGGTGACCTCGCCTTCGGGGCGGGCCGCCAGGCGGCAGCGGACGAGGAGTTCGTGCGGCACGCGCAGCAGGACGTGACCGCGCTCGTCGCCGAAGTCCGCCGCCTCCAGCACCAGCGGAGGTACCTCCTCGGCCAGCTCGCCAAGCGGGACGCCGAGACCGGCCGCGGTGATCAGGCGGTCCGCGAGTTCCTGGCCGCGGGCTTCGACGAAGCGGTGCAGCGGTGACCGCGCACGACCTCGGCTTCGAGATCGCCTGCGACGGCCCCGACAAGGCCAGCGACTGCCCCGACTCGGCAGCGATCAGCGCCAGGCTCGGCTCTCTGACCGCCGCGCAGGTGCGGGCCGACGGCCGACGGGACGGCTGGGTGCGGCGCCGCCGCGATGGCCGGCTCGTCGACCTGTGCCCCGCCTGCAAGACCACCCCGTGAACCCCCGGGCGCGGCGCCCGACCACCGACCCGGCACCACGAAGGAGCACCATGACCGACCGCCACTTCACCCGCGAGCAGCTCGCCGCCCTCGGCGTCCCGCCCGACCAGCCCGACGACGTCGAGTACAGCGACGTCCTCCTCGCCGACGAGCACGTCACGAACCTGAAGTACACCGCCCTACGCCGCGTGATCTTCACCGCGCCCGACGACGGCCGGACGTACGCCGTCGAGTACCAGGCGCCCATCGACGTCGGGGACTTCGAGGTCGGCGACGGAGGCCCGGACGACTACGGCTGGTACGGGCCCACGGTCGAGGCCGTCGAGGTCGAGGAGCGGCCCGTCGTCGTCCAGCAGTGGGTGCCGGTCGACGAGCCGTCGGCCCTGAAGCCGTGCGAGCCGTACCGGTACACCGACGCTGACGGCGACTACGTCCACATCGGCATTCCGGGGACGCCCGACGGCCGCGTCGTCAGCTTCTACACCCCGACGGATCCGGTGTACGTGCCCGTCGCCGAGCTCGACGCCCTGATCGCTGCGCTGCACCGTCTGGCCGCGCAGGCGTGAGCAGCAGGACGGCCGCCCCGCGGGTATCGGGGCGGCCGCACCACCAAGCACACCACACAACACCTGGAGACGACCATGACTGAGCTGATCCACGCGCCGTGGACCTCAGAGCAAGTCGAAGCGCTCAACCAGTTTCAGCAGGCGGGCCCGATGCATCCGTTCACGTGCGGTGCCCTGCACGCGAGTGGGATGACGCCAGTGCTTGACGCTACGCACTCGGGCTGGATCTGCCCGGACCCGGCCTGCGAGTACACGCAGGACTGGGCTCACGCCTTCATGGCCCGCCCCGTCGCCGTCCCGTCTGCGCCCGCGGTGCCCGACGCCGGGCGCCGCGACCGGTACGCGGCAGCGATCCGCACCGCGGGCGACGCCGCATACGGGAACAGCCCGTTCTACGAGGCGATCACCCGCGCCGTCCTGGCGGTGGCGGACGCCGAGCAGGCCGACCTCCGCGCCGAGCGGGACCAGGCCCGCCAGGACCTCGCCGACAGCCACGACGACCTCGTCACCGCCCTCGCCGCCGACCCGCAGGCGGAGTGGGCGGACCTGATCCGGGACGTCTCCCAGCAACGCGCCCGGATCGCCGAGCTGGAGCAGGCCGCCGCGTCGTCTGCGCCCGCCGACCGGGACCTCCGCGACCGCGCCCATGCCGCCGCAGTCGCCAAGATGCACGAGATCTACAGCGGCCAGATCCCGGACCAGGCAGCGCGGCAGATCGCCGACGCGGTGCTGGCCGTCCTCCCCGCACCCGCCGACAAGGCCGCAGTGCTCCACGAGGCCGCCGACGCGGTCAAGGAGATGCGCCGCGAGTACGTCGAGGGCGAACTGAACCCGTCGTACCCCACCGCGACGGAGCAGCGGGCGCTCATCGACGCTGAGGTCAGGCTCCGCCGCATGGCCGACGAGGCGCAGCAGGACGACGGCGCGCACGTGTACCTGTCCACCGGCTGCCATCACGGAGACACCGTCATCCCCGACGGGCGCACCGGACACGAGTACTGCCAGACCGAGGCACGGCGGTACGACGGCACGACCAAGGTCGCGGGCACCTGCAAGGTCTGCGGGGCCCGCTGCATCTGCCCCTGCCACGCCGAGGACGGCGCGCAACAGGACGAGGTCGTCGTCATGGTCCACGCCGCACCGGACCTGAGCCCGGAGGCCGAGCAGGCGCTCGGAGCCCTCATCGAGGTCGCCAAGCGGCGGGTGCTCGGCGGCGAGGCGGGAGCGACGTGATCGGCGAGGCCATCGAGACCGCCCTCGTCCTGCTCCGGGCCCTCTTCTGGTGGGTCATCGGCCTCGCCGCGGCCGCCGCGCTGCTCTTCGCGGCCCTGACCGCCGCCGTCGCGTGGGCCTGGAATGCCGTCAGGAGCGGCCCCAGGCGCCCCTCCTGGGCTCGCGGACGCCTCCAGGCCCGAATCCACGCCCGGCACCGCACACGCGCCCCAGACGGGCGCTCAGGCCCTCGCCGCCCCACTCGCACCAGGAGTCAGCCGTGACCAAGAAGAAGCGCACCCCCGCACAGAAGCTCGCCCGCCAGATCCAAGCCGAGACCGGCAAGCCGTACCGCGAGTGCCTCACCGAAGCACAGCAGCGCCTCGCCGCACAGGACGAGCTACGGCGCCGAACGGGCGAGCAGCGATGACCACGCCCTGCCCCAACCCCACCTGCCACAGCACCCGCCGCCCCCACCAGTACCTCTGCTGGACCTGCTGGAACCAACTCCCCGCTCCCGCCCTCCGCTCCCTCTCACGCCGCGACCCCGGCGCCACAGCCCGGGTCCGCCAACTCCACCGCCAGCTCGAACGCCGCGTCCCGCTCTCAGAGATCGAGGTCAGCCCATGACCAGCCCCACCGACGAAATCCGCACCGCAGCCGCCACACTGCGCGCCCTCGCCACCGCCGCATCCACCGCCACGTCCGCACCACTCGACAGGGGCGGCAAGCCCACCACCCGCTGGCACTTCGCGGAACGCCCCGGCTTCGGCTCCGGCTACCTGTACGCAGAGAACCCCAACGGCCCCGGCGCACGGCTCACCCACGGCACCGGACGCGACGGCCACCCCGGCATGCGCACCCGACACGGCCAGTACGCCGCCGCCATGGACCCGACCGTCGGCCTCGCCCTCGCCGACTGGCTGGACCTGGAAGCCGACGTCATCGCCGGACGTATCGCGCAGGACGGCACCGACGAACACGCCGTCGCCATCGACGGCGACCACGCCCTCGCCGTCGCCCGCGCGATCCTCGGGAGCCAGCCATGACCCCACACCACCGCGCCCTCGCCTGCCGCGCCGGCGCCTTCACCCTCCTCGTCGCCACCGCGGCCACCGCCGCAACGCCGTACTGGCCCGCTGCCTTCGCCACCGTCTACGGCGCTGCGTTCCTCGCCTGGTGCGGGCGCCGCGAGGCCGTGCTCGACCGCCGGGCCCGCGTCCACGCCCGCTGCGCGGAGCTCGCCGCCCGGCCCGCACCCGACTGCACCCGCCCGGCAGCCGCCCGCACGCTCCGGGACGGGGCCCCGCTCGACGCCTACGAGCGCGCCGTGATCGCCTCCCTGGAGGCCGACTTCGACCACGGGACCGCAGCATGACCGAGCCCCGCCACACCGCCGACACGGTCACCGACGATGCCCTCGACGAGCTGTACGCCGGGCTGGAGCAGGCGCAGACCCGCGCGGAGCAGGCCGAGGACCTCCTCCGCATCGCGCACGAGACGTCCAACCGGGCCGAGGCCGAACGCGCCAGCGCCGTGAGGCGCGCCGAGCAGGCCGAGGGCGCCCTCGCCCGCGTGCGGGCCGCCGTACACATCGCCGACGACGAAGACGTGACCGACTGGCAGCGAGGCTTCAGGGCATGCTCCGTTGCCGTCCTCGGCACTCTCGATCAGCCCGGCCCGGCAGCGACCGATACGACCGCCCGCGTCTTCGCGGCCCTTCACCGCAGCGCCGAGCAGAACGTCAGCCGCGTCATCGACCTGTACGAACGCTGGCTCGCGGCCGGACCCCCGCCGCTCGGCACGTCTGTGTCCCGCTGGTGGGACGCCCGCCTCGCCGAGCTCCACGACGCGATCCTCCCGCCCACCACCTGAACGGATCACCATGCCCGAAGAGCGCACCACCACCGCCTACTTCATCCAGTCCCGCCCCGCCCCGAGCCAGCCCTGGCAGCGCCCGACGGGCGTCCCGCGCACCTGGGCCTCCAAGGCCGCAGCCCTTGAGCGGCTCGCCACCCGCCGCGAGATGCAGCCCGGATGGGAGCACCGGCTGATGGAGCGGACCACCACGACCACCCAACAGCCAGCCACGGAGGAATGACCATGGGATTCGGCAGCGCAGGACTTACCTTCTTCAACCCGGTCGCCCGCTCCCTCATCGGGGCCGGAGCGTCCGACGAGGTCAAGGAGAAGACACTCACCGACTTGATCGCCAACCTCCAAGCCGAGGACTGGGACACAGAACTCGACTCGCTCCAGCTCTTCCTCGACGACCCCGCGATCGTCCGCGCCTTCGCCAACAACGGCATCCGCTGGGACGACTGACGCATGACGAAGGGGCGCGCCCACGATCTCCCCAGACCAGGCGCGCCCCCACCGGTGGCATCACCGTACGCCCTCTGCACGCATCGGAGCACGACGATGACCACCTGCCCACACTGCACCACCAACGACCTCCCTCACGGAGGGTTCCTCTGCGACCCCTGCGTACGCGCCACCAGCCGCCACCTCCTCCAACTCCCCACCCTGTGGTCGGCGCTGGAGATCTGGCTCGCACCAGGACGCGGCGCCCCCTTCATCAGCGGCCGCACCCCCCGCGCCGAAGCCCCGCTCCCGCTCCGCGAGGAGGTCCTGGACCTGCGCGCCGAGGGCGGCATCGTCGGCGTCCTCGAAGACTGGCGCGCGGCCGTGCACGACGCCCGCGGAATGGCCCCGCCCCCGCGCGCCGTCTCCCTGGAACACCGCGTCGCCATCGCCGCCCGGGCCCTCGACGGACACCTCGACTGGATCGCCCGCTGGTACGCCGCCCCCGACCTCGCCACCGACATCCGCACCCTCGTCGGCCGCGCCTACGCCGTCATCCAGCCCGGACGCGACCCCGACGAGCCGCAATATCTCGGCCGCTGCATCGCCACCGACACGACCGGCGCCGTGTGCGGGCGGCCGCTGCACGCGTACCCGGACCGGGCCGTGCAGTGCGACTGGTGCCTGTGCGTCTACACCCCGGACACCTGGCTCGCCCTTCGGCACTACCAGCCCGGACGCGGCCAAGGCATGGCAGCGTAGAAATCCGGCTCCGGCGTATTGACCTGCACCGCCCGCGGACCCACGCTGAACGCCCTGTCTCGAATAGGGGGCGTCATGGCTGAAAAAGCATACAAGTGCCGCGTGATCGAGTACTGGCCCACCAAGGACGAGCGTGTGATCGTCGCCTTCGAAGAGACCGAGCGCACCGCGCGGATGACCGACGATGAACTCATTGCCCGGCACGAGGCAGCGGTGAGGCGCCACGACCGAGCCGCGCCCGGGGCCCCGCGCAGCACGCGGCCCGCGGATCCGGACAGGACCAGCGGGCCGCGCTCTCCCAAGTAAAGGCCGACGCTACGCCCGCCCGGTCAGCGCGTCCAGACCTCGGGCCCGCCGCCCCGCCACTCGATCAGCGCGGACCGGACCACGTCCATCTCGTCGAAGTCCTGGAGCCCGGCCTCCTGCATGAACGCCGCGACATCGCGGACGCCGTACGCGCGGCCGAGGATCGTGCCGTCGATCCGGACACGCCGGCCGCCCTCCTCGTCGGGCGGGTAGATCACTACGGGCGTGGCGGAGACCATGACCCCAGCGTGCGGCAGCCCGGGCAGTCCAGCACGCCGAGCGGGGCGGGGCGCCCTACTCGGCCGGGTCCTCCTCGGCGTGCCTCACGGCCCGTTTCACGGCCTGCTCCAGCTGGTGGCGCGGCATGGTCACGTCCTCACGCGCGGCATGCTCGGTGACTGCGGCCTGGAAGCGCTCGGCGGCGTCGCGCCAGGCGCGCCACTGCTCCTCGAACGCCTCGCTGTCGAGGCTGGCGAGCGCGGCGCGGGCCTCTTCGGAGGAACGTTCCAGCATGATCAGGTCGTCAGGGAGATCAGTATCAGCCACGTGACCGAATTCTAGGCTGCCTCGCAGGTCACGCCACTCACGCACGCCGCCCGCCACGCGGAAGCCCCGGGGCCTCGACCGGGGCTTCGCCGCGCGCGGCTACGGCCGCCATTCCTCGCGGTAGCCCGGCCGGTCCGCATAGGCCAGAGCGAACAGGCGCAGCGTCCCCTCCAGTGCGGAGGCGAAGCCGCTGGTGAACGTCTCGTGGTAGTCGCGAGCGGCCTTGGCGACGCGCAGCAGATCCCGCTTGGCGCCGATCTCGCGCAGCACCCGCGCCGGATCATGACGGGAGGCGTGATCAGCTACGGCGAACGGCACGTTTTCCTCCTCGCCGAGGATGGCCTCCCCGGCTTCGGAGTGGATACCGCCGAGCCCCTCCTCGAACGGACCTCTCGTTACCCAACGGCCGTCCTTACAGAACTCGACGCCGCGAGCCGCCCGCGCGATCCTCTCGTCCTCGTCGAGCTGGGCGCGCAGCCACTGCACGAGATCATCCACGGCTAGGCCTCCGCATCGGTCTTCTTGGGGCGCTTCGAGCCGGACCCCGAGTAGCCCTTCATGATGTCCTGCACCGTGCTGAAACTGATGTTCAGCTCGGCCCCCACCGATCGCAGCGACGCGTCCGGCTTCGCCAGCATCTCGCTGACGGCAGCCTGCCGCGCTTCCTTCAGGGCCTTGTTCTGCGACGGCATCGCCTTCAGCACCTCTCCGAGGGCGCGCGCTCTCTCGGTCGGGTCAGCGATCTCCTTCAGAGCGTCGATGGCGTCGAACACCCGCTGCGCCTCCTCGGTCACACCCAGCCCCTTCTTCTTGGGCGGGCCACTGGCGCGAGTGTAGGGGGTTCCCCTACAGTGCTGGAAGTGGCACCGCAGTCACTGATGCACAAAGCCCCCGGCCCGGCGCTGGAACGCCATATGGGCCGGGGGCGCCCACCTTCAACTCCACGAAGAGGCAGGCATGCCCAACCGTACAGATCAGCCCCCTGACCAGCCCAGCCCTGCGCTGCCCGAACCCTCGTACGCCGTGGACGTCCTCACCACCGCGGCCGACGTACTGGAGGGCATGGGCCGTGACCGCCGCGTCACCGAGACCACGCTGCGTCGCGCCGTCACCGTCGCGGTCGCCACCCACCTCCACACCCTGCCCACCGCCGTCGCCGACACGGCCGCCGCGCGGGCATGGGCCGCGATCCCCGCCGGAGTCGACGGCAACACGCACCACGTCCAGGCCCAGGTCCTGCGCGGCGTGGCCAGGAGGCTGCGATGAGCGAGCCGACCGCACCCCTGCACAAGCCCGGCAGCACCCTCGGCTACGTCCCCTCCCTGGCCATCACCCTCGACCAGGCCCACCGCATCCTCACCGCAGCCGACCAGGTCGACATCAACGACCACCGGGCCCTGATCCGCCACAGCGTCGCGCTGGACCACCGGATGCGCCAGCTGCTCGCCGCCCTCGCCGCCGAGGGGGTCCACCCGCGATGACCGAGCAGCACCCGCCGCAGCCGAACCGGATCCTCGCCGAGCCCGCGACCGTCAAGGCCTGCGCGGCCGACCTCGGCACCGACCCCGCCGCCGCCCGTGACCAGCTCGCCCTCGCCCGCGCCCACGGCGCCGAGCAGGCCGGCGTACCCCGCTCCCACGGCTGACCCACCCGGCCGGGCCCGCCGCCCGCGCGGGCCCGGCCATCCCAGAGAGGCCACGATGTTCCGTTTCGTCCGCACCACCACGCTCGACGCCCTACGCAGCGACGCCGCCACCGCCCGCGCCGAAGCCGAGCGGCACTGCGCCGCCGCCGAGGCCGTCGCTCGCGAGCACCACGCCGAGGCCGACAAGCTGCGCGGCGCCCTCGCCGGAGCCGAGGGCGAGCTCGTCGCGCTGCGCGCTCAGACGCACCTCGACGCCGAGGACCGCGTCGCCCTGCGGATGCTGCTGCGCTCCGCCCGGCGACAGTCCTCGCTACCCGACCGCGTGTTCGTCCTCTTCCAGCGCGGGGCCCTGCACAGCATCCACACCACGCTGGACGGCGCCGAAGCGGCAGCAGAAGCCGAGGGCGCGACCCCCTCCGGCTGGACGTCGCTCACTGCGGGGGCTGCCCTGCCGCCCGCGTCCGAGGTGGCGTGGCGAGTGCAGCCGCTCCCGCTGAGCACCGCCTGACCGGCTTCGTCGGACTCCACGCCGAATCTGCCCACTGAACCCCGCCGCCGGGCCCCGCGCCCCAGCCCCCGCCCCGGGCCCGGCTCCTCCTTCTGGAGCAGCACCGTGAACCACACCGCACGCCGCACGGCCATGACCATCGTCTCCCTCGCCGCCCTCATCACCACCGGCTGGTCCCTCTACACCGTCGCTCGCCACTACGACACCCCCAAGGGCATCGCGGGCGCCGCCGTCGCCGTGTTCGACGGCATCGCCTACATGTGCCTCCACCTCGCCTCCGAAGCCGCCACCGACGGCCGCAGCGCCTTCGGCGCCCGCCTCACCGCCCTGGCCATGGCCGGCATGTCGGTCTACCTCAACATCACTCACGCCAATCTGATCGGCGGCGGCCTGCCCGCCGCCGTCCTGTTCGCCGTCCCCACCCTCGGCCTGCTCGCCGTCTCCGAGATGTCCTGGTCCGGCCCCCGCGCCCAAGCCCGCGCCGCCCGCGGTGACCGGCCCTACCGGCTTCCCGCCTTCGGCGGATGGGCCTGGGTCCTCGCCCCTGGACGCGCCAGCAAGGCCGTCATGGCGCGAGCCGTCGACCACATCCAGCTCGCCGGACAGCCGTCCGGACACGATCCGGACACCAGCCCCTCCGCCACCGACCTGCTGCGCGTGCATTTCGCCCAGTGCGACCCCGCAGAGGCCATCCGCATCGCCCACGAGTCCCAGCCCGACCTCGCCCCCGCCGACCTGGCCGCGCTGCTGCGCACCTACGGCGTGAACGTCGACGCCGTCCAGGTCGCCCTCGTCCTCCACGGCCGCCCGGCCCAGGTCACGGTCGAGCGTCCGGACAGCGCCCGGACCACGGCGGACACCGACCGGCGCGAAGACCCCCGCATCGCTTTGGCCAGGGCGGACATGCTGTCCGGACAACGCCCGGACAACATCACCACCGCCGTACGCGCCCTCCTCGACCGCGGCGTCACCGACCGGTCCGCAGTCGTCACCATCACTCGGGAACTGCTGGGTCCGGACACGAATCCGGACTCAGTCCGGCGCACCTTCGAGCGGGAGCTGAAGCTGAAGAAGCAGCCGCCCGACGACGGCGTCGGCCAGGGCGGGGGCGGCTACGCATGATCTACGTCCTGCTCGCCGCCGGTCTCCTCAGCGGCACCGTCGCCACCAGCACCCGCACACAGCCCGGCCCCCGCCTCGCCGCCTGGATCCTCACCGCGTACATCACCCTGCGCGCCCTCACCGAACTGGGGGCCTGGTGACCCTCGAACTCGGCCTCGTGATCGGCGCGGTCCTCGGCGGCGGCATCGCCGTCACCAGCGCGGCTGCGGCCTGGGGCGAGCGCCACCAGCGTCCGCTCCTGTCCACCACCGGCGCCACAGCCCTCGTCGTGGGCCTCACGTGCACGATGACCTTCTGCCTCCTCAAGGCCTGGACGGTGGGGCGGTGAGCGACACCACCGTCCTGCGCGACGTCGCCGACGCCTGGCACCTGTGCGTCCTCGCCGGGACCACCAGCCCGACGGCCGCCGCGCTCACCGAGGCCCTCGCGCTGCTCCTCGCGATCACGGCGGCCACGTACGGACACCACCGCCCCGCCGCCACCCTCACCGCGGCCACCACCGCCAGCGCGCTCGCCGCCCACCTCATCCACTGAGACGCCCATGGCCAACACACCTGTCCTCGAAGCCCTGTTCCCAGCCGCAGCCCTGGTCGGCCTCCTCGGCCTGTGCAGCCTCGCGCCCCGCCGCGCGCGCCTGCTCTACCTCACCCCGATCAGCGCCACGACCCTCGCCATCCTCGCCCTGGCCGCCCTCGGCATCGCCGTCCTCCGATAGGACCCACCGTGACCCCGCTCGGCATTCCCGTCTACACCGCCGTCTCCCTCGGCGGCGTCACCGTCGGCCTGTCCCTCACCGCCTGGGACGTCACCCGCTGGTGGGCCACCCACAAGAAGCGCCTCGCCGCCAAGGCCCTCAAGGACCTGGCCCCGGTCGTGCTGTGCATGCTCTACGGCGCCCTGCTCGTCCTGTCCGCAGGCGGCATCATCGGCGCCGCCGCCGACTGGTCCCTCTGGGGCAGCAACCAGGTTGGTGAGGTCGGCCTCGTCTACGGCGTCGGCGGCACCAGCCCCGACGTCACCCGCACCTCCCAGCTCGCGCTCACCCCCGGCGGGCACTCCGTCGTCATCATCCTCACCGTCATCGTCGCCGCCGTGACCAGCCGCCGCGGCATCAACTGGCGCTTCGTGCGCGGCATCCTCGCCGGGATCAGCCTCGGCCTCGCCAAGAGCATCGCCGGAGCCGTCGGCTACCTCGCGGCCCCTGTCGTCTCCACCGCCGGTGACTACGTCGCGGGGCTGCTGTGAGCGCCCGCGCGGCCGCCGCGGGCCGTCGACTGTGCCGCGGCACCTGGCTCGGCATCGAGGCGTGGGGGCGCTGGCAGACGGCCGCCGACCACGCTCCGCGCGAGCGGACCCTCGGCGCCATCGCGCGCGCCGTCGGCGTCGCCGTGCGCCGCCTGGTCCTCGCCGTCGGCGCCGCCGTCTTCTACGGCCTGCTGCTGATGCGGGCCCCGCACCTGATCTACGCCGTACCGCTCGTGTGGCTCTACGGCGCCTGGCAGATGTCCGAATCGTCCGCCCCTCCCCCACCGAGAGGGGCTCGCCCCCAAGGCGACGTCCTCGCAGGTGAGACCGGCGAAGTCGAGCGAGTGGAGCCGATCGCAGAAGGGGTTGGCTTCATCCTGCACCCAGTCCGGGTCGAGGTCGCCCCCACCCAGCCCACCGACAGCAGCGAACCGACCGGACGGACACCGTGAGCCCAACCCGCAACGGCACCATCTACGCCCTGATCGACCCCCGCGACAACAAGATCCGCTACATCGGCAAGACCGAGAAACCCGTCCTCACCCGACTCGGCAGCCACCTCGCCACCCCCACCAACCCAGCGATGCGCGTCTGGATCAACGCCCTCAGCCTCCAAGGGATGACCCCGCGGATCGAGCCCCTCACCACCGTCCCCGTACCCCTGCTCAACCACGAGGAACAGCTGCAGATCCGCCGCCACGCCGACCAGGGCCACCGACTCCTGAACTTCCCGTACTACCGCCAGCACCTCGCCGATCTAGGGCAGGCGGCCCCCGCCCCTGCCCGGGTCCCGAACAGCGCCATCCCCGATGTGCGGCTCGCGGCATGGGCGTTCGGCCGCCTGGCCAAGGCCCGCGCCAACGACACGGTGCCCGCGTGGGCAGCTGCCTTGATCGTCACAGCAGGCGGGCCTGCCTACGCGGCGGCGCTCCTGCTGCGGGCAGTACTGCGCGCGCTGCTCCACACATTCATCGGCAACTGCCTGGCAGCTCTCAGCGCAGGCGGATGGATCCTCTGGGACGTCGGCTTCGACGCAGCCGTCCGCGAAGTCCTGCTGCCGCGCCTACCCGTCGCGCAGTGGTCAGCGTTCTGGGACACCTACATGGCCGGGCCGCTCGCGGCGCTGGCCCTCAGCTTCGCCTGGCCCGCTGTCGCGGTGTCGGTCTTCCTCGCTGGCACGTCGTACGCCGACGTCGCGAAGAAGGTTCGCGCCCGGCAGGGCCGTTGACCCGCAAGCCCCGGCGCGGCCGCCCGCCGGCCAGCAGACCGGCCGCCCCGGACCACCCATCCCGCGACACGAGACAGGAGACCGCCATCGTGGCACCGCTCCCGCAGGACATGCCCATCCGCCCACCCCACGACGCCGAGCCCGACCCGGCCCACGCCACCGACTACCAGGCCAGCCGCGGCGGCTACTACCCCACCGAACCCAAGCCCGTACCCGGCGCGCCGCAGGGCCACGAGCAGAGTTGACAAAAACGTGCCAGAACCAGAGAAGTGCCCCGGCACCGTCTACAGCTGGAGAAGGATGAGCACATGAGCGACGACATGCCCGACTGCGGCCTGGGCGACTACGGGGCAGCCCACCGTCAGGCCCACGAGGCGGTGCTGCGCGAGATGCTCCGCAACAACCCGGACCTCGATGAGCAGCGCGCCGACGACCTGATCGAAGCCCTGCTGGACGAGGCCGCGCACCTCATGGCTGAGGAGCAGCGCGCCATGGCCAAGCACCACGCCGTATCACTGGACAGCGGCGGAGAGGTATCGATGGCTGACCTGATCAACTGGATCGATCCGCGCGTGCCTGAGTCCGAGGGAGGGCGACCGCGCCAGGAAGGGTGAACGTCTAGGCCGCCAGCACACGCCGGGCCGCGCCCGGCACCGGCCCCGCCGCGCTTCGTCGCAGCGGGGCCTTCTTCATCCCCACCCCGTCACGAGAGGATCCCCCCATGCCCGACCTGCCCGACGACCGGCCGCTGCCACACCAATTCGACGCCACGATCAAGGATCTGACCCGCGCCGTCCAGGCCCTTCCCCGCAAGCCGACCACGCAGCAGGACTACGAGCGGGTGGAACAGCTCGTGGAGTGGATCAGCGGCGCCGCCATCACACTGAAAGAGGGCACACCGCACCCGCAGGAAGAACTGCCCATCGGCCCCTCGTACCCCGGGACTCGGGCCGACGTCACCAGGGCCCTGGCCGCCATCACCGCCCTCGTGCCGCCCCCGCAGGACGCAGGCCCCCAGCACTACGCGCAGATCAGGGACTGGGCAGAGTGGCTGTGGCACGCCGCCCGCAACGTGGGCCAGCGCTTGGGAGACGCGTCCTGGTGAGGCTACGGCCGCATCATGGTCACCATGGAGTATCCGTCCCTGCCCCCAGGCCTCCTCACCACCACCCAGGCCGCCACAGCCTGCGGCGTCCGCCCGGCCACCATCCGCGACTGGATACGCCGCGGCATCCTCCACCGCGCAGGCGGAAGCCCCCGCCGCCCCTACTACCGCATCGACGACATCACCACCGCACGAGCAGCAGCCAAGCCCACCCGCCCAGGCCAACGCAGCGAAGCCGCTTGACGTGCACCAATCTCATGCGCCACGATCTTTCCGCAGACCCATGCCCAAAACCGGGCACACACACCACACATGATCAAGCCCCCGACGGCCACGCCCCGGGGGCTTCGCCATACCCAGGAGGGGCCCATGCCGTACGCCCCGCCCTCCCGCTGCACCGACCCCGAGTGCCACGAGTACGCCACCAAAGGATCACGCTGCGACGACCACCAGCCCATCCCCTGGCGAGGACGCGACAACAAGGCCGAGCGCTACGGCATCAGCTCAGGCGAGTGGCGATCACTCAAGGCCAAGATCACACGACGTGATCACGGCTGCTGCTACCTCTGCGGCGCCGAGTCGCCCGACCCCGAGCAGTACGACGAAGGCGACCGCACCACCTGGCCACACGAGCTCGACCACGTCATCCCCATCAGCGAAGGCGGAGCACGCCGCGACCTCGACAACCTCGGCCTGGCCTGCGTGACGTGTCACGAGGCCAAGAGCAAGGCCGAGGCCGCACGAGCCAACGCACGGCGCCGCAAGGCCCGCTGAGAGCCCCGCAAGGGGCCACCACGAGCCCCACACGGGCCCGAGCCCCCTCCCGGCGCTCACCGCGAGCCAAGGACCACACGAAAAACGTGCACGCAGACCACGAATTTGGTCTCCGAACGGCCCAAAAGTCGCCGCACAGACCCGAATTTCACTGTCTGTAACCCCCGCCGAGCCCGCCCCGCACCCCTCCCGGAGGGGTAGGGGAGTCGAAATCACCAGGTCAAAATCCTGGGGGCCCGCCGCGGTCAACTCGGAAGACGTGAGCTCAGCTCGCTGATAGGGGGTCAGCTATGGCCAAGGCTTCCGAGCCTGCCCCGCTGCGGCTGCTAAAAGGCAGGTCAGAGGGCCGCGACTCCGGCGGGCGGCCGGTCCCGGCCGTGCCGACGTTCAAGCGCGTCGCCCCGGCCCCGCCTGAGTGGCTGTCGGCGGAGGCGCGCGCGGAGTGGGACCGGGTGGTGCCGGAGCTGGCGCGGCTGGACCTGCTGAAGGAGAACGACCGGGCGGGGCTGGCCGCGTACTGCGAGGCGTGGGCGACGTTCAGGGAGGCGACGGAGGCGGTGCAGCGGGAGGGCCTGACGATCGAGGCGAAGCAGGGCACCCTCGCGCACCCGGCGGTCGCGATCGCCCGGAACGCGGGGAGGGAGTTGCGGACGTGGGCCGCGCACTTCGGCCTGACGCCCTCCACGGAGCAGGGGCTGAGCCGGGGCGGGGGCGATGACGTTGGGGACGACAACCCGTTCGCCGGGTCGGGGTAGGCGCCGGGCGACGAAGACGCCGGCGGCGTACCTGGACGAGGAGTTGCTGGCGCGGCTGAAGCTGTCGCGTGAGGTCGCCTGGTACCTGGTGGAGCGCGGGATCCCGCTGCCTGACTGCCCGCCCAAGGTGATCACGCCGTCGCCCGGTGAGGCGCCCGGGGCCGTGTTCGATCCGGCCCGCGTCGACCGGGTGCTGCGCTCCTTCCACCTGCTGCGGCACACGCAGGGCAAATGGGCGGGCCGGCCGCTGGACCCGGACCCGTGGCAGGTCGCGTACATCCTGGCGCCCGTCTTCGGCTGGGTGCGGTGGGACGACGAGGCCGAGGGCTACGTGCGGGTCGTCCGCAAGCTGTACGTGGACGTGCCCCGGCGCAACGGGAAGACCACCCTCAGCGGCGGCATCGCGGTGTACCTGATGGCGGCGGACGGGGAGCCGGGCGCACAGGTGTACGCGGCGGCCACGTCGGAGAAGCAGGCGCGGTTCACGTTCGATCCGATCCGACAGATCGCCGAGCGGGCGCCCGCGCTGAAGGGCAACGTCAAGGCGTTCACGAAGAAGATCACGCACCCGGCGTCCGGCTCGTACTTCACCGTCGTCTCGTCGGTGGCCGAGGCGATGCACGGCGCGAACGTGCACGGCGGGATCATCGACGAGCTGCACGTCCACAAGTCCCCGGACCTGGTGGAGACGATCGAGACCGGTACCGGCTCGCGTCGTCAGCCGCTGGTCGTGATCATCACTACAGCGGACGACGGCAAGCAGGAGTCGATCTACGACCGGCGCCGTCAGTACGTCGAGCAGCTCGCCCGCCGGTCGTTGCACGATCCGGACACGTACGGCGTGGTGTGGGGCGCGGACGAGGGTGATGATCCGTTCGCCGAGGAGACGATGCGCAAGGCGAATCCCGGCTACGGGGTGAGCCCGAGCGCGGCGTATCTGCGGGGCGCGGCGGCGGAGGCGCAGCAGTCACCGGCGGACCTGGCGAAGTACCTGCGGCTGCACCTGGGGATCCGCACGAAGCAGTCCACCAGGTTCTTGCGGCTGGAGGACTGGGATGCGAACGCGGGCCTGGTCGACGAGCAGGCCTTCGCCGGGCGGGAGACGTGGGGCGGCCTGGACCTGGCCAGCACCAGCGACCTGTGTGCGCTGTGCTGGCTGTTCCCCGACGACAGCGACGGCACGCTCGATGCGCTGTGGCGGTTCTGGACGCCGGAGGACAACCTGCGGGCCCTGGACAAGCGGACGGCGGGGGCGGCCTCGCGGTGGGTGCGTGAGGGCTTCCTGGTGGCGACGCCGGGCAACGTCGCGGACTACGACTTTATCCGCGAGCAGGTCCGCCGGGACCGGGACACCTTCCGGGTCCGCTCGCTGGGCTACGACCCGTGGAACGCCTCGCAGTTGACGAACGACTTGATCAGTGAGCGGGCGCCGATGGTGAAGGTCCGCCAGGGCTTTCTGACCATGTCGCCGTCGCTGAAGGCGATTCAGCGGCTGGTGCTGCAGGGCACGCCTGAGGCTCCGGCGCTGCGGCACGGCGGGCATCCGGTCGTGCGCTGGTGCGTGGACAACCTGGCCGTGGCGATGGATCCGGCCGGGAACGTGAAGCCGGACAAGGCCAACAGCGGCGACAAGATCGATGGTGTGTCGGCGCTGGCCACCGCCATGTCGGAGATCCTCGCCCGCCCGCCGCGGCGGAAGTCGAGGTACGCGGACGAGGACGAGATCATGGTCGTGTGACGCGGCCGGGCGGGAGGCGGCGTGTTCGCATGGCGGCGTACGGCGGTCCGTAAGCGGGTGATCGTGAACCTGGCGGACAAGGCCTTCGAAGGGGTGCTGTGGGCGCAGCGGGGCCCGCTGCTGGTGCTGCGTGATGCGCGGCTGCTGGAGGCGGGGCGGGAGCCGCAGCCGGTGGACGGGGAAGTCGTGGTCGAGCGGCCTCGGGTGGAGTTCACGCAGGTCCTGCCGGGGGGTGGCTGATGGCGTTCGTGGTCTCCTCCGGTGATCTCGCCACCACCGGCGCCGGGGTGCTGCCCGCGTACGCGCCGATGACCTACCGGGCGGCGCCGTGGGAGTACGAGACGATCTGGCGCACCCAGCCCCAGGTCCGCACGGTGATCGCGTTCCTGGCGCGGAACATCGCCCAGCTCGGTGTGCACGTCTACCGGCGGGTGAGCGATACCGACCGGGAGCGGCTCACGCTGCACCCGCTCGCGCAGCTGCTCAACACCCCGCTGCTCGGCATGACGACGTACCGGTTCATCGAGCGGCTCGTCTCGGACATCGCGCTGTACGACAACTGGTACGGGATCAAGCTGAAGCTCAACGGGCAGTTGCAGATCCTGCCGGTGCCGCCCACGCTGATCCGCCCCTACGGGGGCAACTGGATCCGGCCCAAGCACTTCGAGACCGCGGGCGGGCGGGACTTCGGGGTGGACGAGGTCGTCCACATCCACGGCTACTCGCCCACTGACCTCACGTACGGCGAGTCGCCCATCGAGTCCCTGCGCGACCTGCTGCTGGAGTCCTCCGAGGCGTCCAAGCAGCGACGGCACATGTGGAAGTCCGGGGCTCGCCTCACCGGTGTCCTGGTCCGGCCAGCCGACGCGCCGGACTGGTCGCCGGACGACAAGCGCCGCTTCCGCGAGATGTGGCGCTCCTTCGCCGACGGCGGCGGCGCCGAGGGCGGTACGCCGATCCTCGAGGACGGCATGACCTACGACAAGGTCGGCTTCAACCCCGAGCAGGCGCAGTACATCGAGGCCAGGAAGCTGACCCGCGAGGAGGTCTCCGCGGCGTACTTCATCCCGCCGCCGCTGATCGGGATCCTGGATCACGCCACGTACAGCAACATCAAGGAGCAGCACAGCCACCTCTACCAGGACACCCTCGGTCCGTGGACGGTGATGATCCAGCAGGAGTTCGCGGCGCAGATCCTGCCCGACCTGGAGGGCACACCGGGCGAGTACGGCGATGTGTACTGCGAGTTCAACATCGCGGAGAAGATGCGCGGCGACTTCGAGAGCCAGGCGGCCGCGGCGTCGACCGCTACGGGCGGGCCGTGGATGACTCGGAACGAACAGCGGGCCCGCTTCAACCTGCCGCGCGTTGAGGGCGGCGACGAGCTGATCGTGCCGATGAACGTCACCGAGGGCGGCCTCGCCAGCCCCAGGGATACGGCGCCGGATGCGGTGGACGCGGTCCCAAAAGCGCGCGGCCTGCCGCGTAGGAAAGCCTCCGGCAGGCCGTCATCGATCGGGTCCTTCGCCAGCGAGCGGGACGCGCTGCAGCAGACGCTCACCGCGTTCACCGAGCGGCAGAGCACCGCGCTGCTGGTGGCGGCCGGGGCGAAGGCCGCCGAGGGGCAGGCGCTGCCGGACCTGCTGGCGCTGTGGGCGGCCGGGTCCGAGGACCGGCTCGCGCAGCTGCAGGCTCTGCTGGCCCACCACGGCTACCGCCTCGCGCAGGTGGGGGCGTGGGAGGTCCTCGACGTCTGGAACGAGGAGGCCGAGGGTTGGTCGGCCGAGGTGATGCTCGCCTGGATCCTCGCGGCTGCTGAGACGCATGCGGCGCAGCACGAGGAGGCCGGACGGGAGGCCGTCGCCCAGGTGCAGGAGGAGGGCGGCGAGGGCTGGCGGGAGGCCCTGCAGTCGGCTGCGGTCGCGTGGGGCACCGCGGCTGCGGCACGGGCGCTCACCGCCTCCACCGAACTCCGCTCCTTCGGCGGCCACGACGCGGCCGGCGCGTCCGGGCTGACGCGGAAGGTCTGGCGCACGGGCGGCAAGAACCCGCGGGCCTCCCACCGCGCACAGGATGGCGAGGCCGTGGCGCTGGATGACGTGTTCTCCAACGGGCTGCGCTGGCCGGGCGACGGCAAGGGCCGCACCGAGGAGCTCGTGAACTGCAACTGCACTCTCGACTACGCGAAGGAGGAGTGACGCCGTGCGCACGATGGAAGTGGCCGCCAAGGTCAAGGCGGCGGGCGTCGCCGACGGGCTGGCCGAGGGGCAGTTCACCGCCCTGGTCAGTGTGTTCGACACCGAGGACAGCATGGGCGACATCGTCCGGCCGGGCGCGTTCACCCAGACGCTGGCTGAGTGGGCGGCCAAGGGCGACGACATCCCGGTGATCTGGTCGCACCAGTGGTCGGACCCGTTCTCCCACATCGGACGGGTCGTCAAGGCGGTGGAGACGCTGCAGGGCCTGGAGGTCACCGGGCAGATCGAGGACCTCGCCGACAACCCGACGTCCGCCCAGGTCTACCGCCTGCTCAAGGGCCGCCGCGTCACGCAGTTCTCTTTCGCGTACGACGTCGGCGAGGGCGGCTGGATCACCGACGACGAGCACCCCTGGGGCGGCTACTACGAGCTGCGGCGCCTGGACCTGCACGAGGTCGGCCCGTGCCTGCTCGGCGTCAACAGGGACACCGAGCTGCTGGCGGCGAAGGCGCAGAGCCTGGCCGCCGGAGCCAAGGCAGGCCGCGTCCTGAGCGCGGCCAACTATGACCGCCTCGCCTCCGCCCACTCGGCGATCGGTGAGGTCCTGGCCGCTGCGGAGCCGGAGAAGGCCCGCGGCCCGGCCGCCCCCACGACCAGCCCCGAGGAGTCCGGCCAGCCCGGCCCGGCGGCGGCCAGCGGCACCGTGCCGCCCGCTCAGCCCTCCGAGCCCGCGCCCGCCCAGGACACCGTCGCGGACACCAGTAAGAGCAGCACCGAGGACGAGACCACGCCGGACCCCCGCGAAGCGCCGTCGCCCGACGCCGCCGCCAGGGACGGTGCCGCCTCTGCCCGTCTGCGCACCGATCTCCAGCTCCTGGAGCTGGAGGTCTCGCTCACGGAATGAGGAGACATGCCCAACACGATCAAGGAACTCTCCGAGGAGATGAAGCACCACCTCCTCAAGGCGCGGGAGATCACCGCCCTCGCTGAGAAGGAGGACGACCGGGGCTTCACCGACGAGGAGAACACGCAGCTTCGCGAGCACATGGCCAAGGCCACCGCGGCCAAGGCCCAGATCGAGAAGCTGAAGGGCAATGAGGAGCTCAAGGCGACGCTCGCCCAGCTCGGCGACGACATCGCCCTGAACGCCAAGACGGATGAGGATGGGCAGCGGCAGACCGCGTCCGGCTTCCATCTGCCGGACAAGGCCAAGTCCGTCGGTGAGCAGTTCACCGAGTCGCCGGAGTACAAGGCCCTGCTCGCCCAGGCCCCCAACGGGGTCTTCGCGAAGAACCAGCGGGTGCAGTCCGGCATGGTCGGCTACAAGTCGCTGGTCACCGGCGCCTCCGACACCTCCGGCGGCGCGCTGGTCCAGCCCGACTACCGGGGCCTGCAGGTGGGCCTGGACGTCTTCCAGCGGCCGCTGCGCATGCGGGACGTCGTCACCCCGGGCACAACCACCTCCGACACGGTGGAGTACGTGCGCGTCACCTCGGTGACGAACAACGCCGCCCCGGTGGCTGAGGCCACGACCGCGGCAGCCCCGACCGCGCCGGGCGGTGCGGGCGCCCTGGTGAATGCGGCGGGCGGCGGCTACAAGCCGGAGTCCGGCCTCGCCCTGGCGAAGATCCAGGCACCGGTCAGGACGATCGCGCACTGGATGCCCGCGACCAAGCGGTCCTTGTCCGACGCCGCGCAGATCCGGACTCTGATCGACTCCTTCCTGCTGTATGGGCTGGAGGAAGAACTCGAAGACCAGATGATCCAGGGCGACAACACTGGCGAGAACTTCGAGGGCCTCGGCAACGTGTCCGGCGTGCAGGCGCAGGCCTGGGACACCGACCTGCTCACCACGCTGCGCAAGGCACGGACCAAGGTCCGCACGGTGGGCCGGTCCATCGCCAACGCCTACCTGTTCAACCCGGCCGACCTGGAGACCCTCGACCTGCTGCAGGACAACGAGGGCCGGTACTATTTCGGCGGCCCGACCGCCTCAGGCAGCGCCAACCCCCTGTGGGGCGTGGGCGTCGTCGAGACCGAGGCCGTCCCGGCGGGCACCGGCTACGTCGGGGACTTCCGCAAGGCCGTGCTGTGGGACCGCGAGCAGGCCACCGTCCAGGTCACCGACAGCCACCTCGATTTCTTCGTCCGCAACCTCGTCGCGATCCTCGCCGAGATGCGCGCGGCCTTCGGCATCATGCAGCCGTCCGCGTTCGTCGAGATCGACCTCACGGCCTGATCGGAGACGACCGCTATGGCGTACCTGAACGCGTCCAAGGGCAAGGCCCGCGAGGGCAGGCAGACCGCCGCCGTCGCCAACGCCGCTGCGGCCACGGCCGCGGCGGCTGCCGGGGCGACGCCGACGAAGGCCGAGTACGACGCGCTGCTGGCCGACGTGAACGCGCTGCGCACCAAGCTGAACGCGCTGCTCGCGGCGATGCGCACGTCCGGCCAGCTCGCGCCGTGACCCTGTTCGTCCACCGTGTCGCTGGAGGGCGTTGCCCGTGCGGGGCCGAGAACGCCGCGTGCGGGCCGCCCTCCAGCGTGGTGCCGGTGGACCAACTCATCGAGGAGGTGGGGCCGGTGAGCGGTCCCCTGAAGAAGTACCGAGTCCGGCGCGGCGGCGTCGTGACCGTGATGAAGCTGTCCGACGACGACGCGAAGCGGCTGGGGGCCGGACCTGAGGACATCGTGGGCGCGGCCTCGACGATCCAGCCCGTGACCGCCGCCGACGAGGAGCAGCCGGACGGGCCCGAGGATGCGGCGCCTGCGGAGCCCGCGCGCAGGACGGCGGCCAAGCGGCGCACCGCGTCGTCGAACAAGGCCCGCACCGGCGCGTCCACGAAGGCCGATGGCTGAGGAGTTCCTCGCCGACCCGGGCGAGCTGGCCGCGCTGCTCGGCCGGTCCGAGGACGACCCCACGCTGCTCGCCGCCCTGCGCGCGGCCACCCGGCGCTTTCGCGGGCAGGTCGGCCACCCGGTCCACCTCGTCGCCGAGGAGACGGTGGTGCTGGACGGGACCGGCCGCGGCTCGCTGCTGCTGCCCGTGTGGCCCACCACGGCCGTCCACGAGGTCCTCCTGGACGGCCAGGAGCTCACCGAGGGAACCGACTTCTCCTGGTCGGAGAGCGGGATCCTGCGCCGTCTGGGCTGCCGGATGTGGCCGGACCGGCTGCGCTGTCTGCAGGTCACCTACAGCCACGGCTGGTCGGCGGCGGCCATCCCGGACGACATTCAGGAGGCCGTGCTGGAGCGCGCGCAGGCGGGGGTCACGATCCCGGTCGGCGTGCAGTCCAAGGCGGTGGGCGGGCAGTCCGTGACGTTCGGCGCGCAGGCCGCGTCCGGCGCGACCGAGGCCTGGGTGCAGGCCGTTGCCCGGCACAAGGTCCGCACCTCCGCCTACGCGTGACGAACGGGGGCTGGTGGTGTTCTTCTTCGACTCCCTGGTGCGCGTGCGCGCGGGCACGCGCACGGACCGCGGCGGGAACACGGTGCCGGACTGGTCGGCGGACAAGGTCGTACGGGTCCCGGTGGGCCAGCTGAACATCCAGCCGTCCAGCCAGGCCGAGGGCAGCAGCACGTCCAGCGGAGCCGCGGACCCCACCCGCACCGCGGTGGTCACGGGCTGGCGCGTGCAGTCCGCCGAGGGCACCCGCCCGGACATCACCGCCGCCGACCGGCTGGAGTGGCGCGGCATGGTCCTTGAGGTGGAGGGCGAGGTCGCCGAGTGGTCGGACCCGCTCACCGGGGCCGTGCACCACGTCGAGTTCACCATGACCCGCGCCACCGGCTAGGAGGCCCTCGTGCTCGAAGAACTCCGCCTCGATTCGGCGGGCATCCGGGAGATCCTCAAGGGCCCCGAGATCCGTCGTGTCGTCGACGGCCTGGCCAACGACATCGCCGCGCACGTCCGCACGTCGGTGCCGTCGGACGTGGCGGTGAGCGTGCGCGGCTACACCACCGACCGCGGCGCCGCGACGGTCACCGTCCAGGACGTGCGCGCCATGGCGTGGCAGGCCCGCGACGGGATCCTCACGCGCGCGGCCGCGGCCGCGGGCCTTGAGGTGAAGGCGTGGCAGCGGTGAAGACGCTGACGGTCTTCGACGACGCGCAGGCCGCCGGGGCTGGGGTACTGCGGACCGCGCTCGCCGGGCGCGCCGAGGCGTACGCGGCCAGTGCCACGGTCGGCACGAGGGTCCCCTACGACCGTGCCCCAGAACTGGACCACCTGCCCTACGTGATGGTCCGCAAGGACTCCGACAGCCCGCACCCCTCGATGGCCAACGCCCGGTGCACGCTGCGGATCACGGTCTGGCACCGGGACGCCGATCAGGCGCACGACCTGGCGATGCTCTGCCAGGGCCTGCTCATCGTCCACTCCGGGCCCGTCATCCGTGGGGTGCGCCCGGGCACCGGCCCGCTCGCTGCTGTCGACGACATCTCCGGCGTCGACCTGTCGACGATCACTGTGCTCGCCAACATCAAGCCCCGCCTGCCCTGACCGGGCGGGGCCCCTCTGCTGAACCGCGGCTCCCTGCATCTGCTACCTGAGAGGAGGGCGCCGTGGCTGGCGACCCGACCAAGGCAAATCTCTGGATCGACGCGGACGTGTACGTGTCCTGGAACCTGAGCGCGACGCTGCCCGCGAACGCCGAGGCGGCGTTCTCCTCGGACTGGAAGCTCATCGGCCTGCTCGACGGCGACGAAGGATTCCCCGAAAGCAGGGATGAGGACTCCGACGACAAGTTCGCCTGGGGCGGCATGATCGTCCGCACGTCCCGGAACCACTTCAAGCTCACCAAGAGCTTCACGTGCCTGGAGGACAACGAGTGGACCCGCAAGCTGGTGTGGCCCGGCTCGACCGCCACCCAGATCAAGGTCCCGCGCCCCGAGCGGGTGCTGGTCGCCTTCGAGACCCGCGAGGGCGAGAAGATCCGCCGCCTGATCACTGCCCAGTACGCCGAGTGCTCGCTGGACGGTGACCACGGCGAGAACGAGACCGACCTCGAATCCGCCACGATCGCCGCGACGATCTTCCCCACCGCCGAGGGCTGGCTCTTCAACCGGCAGGACACCCCAGTGCTGTCGTCGATCTCCGTCACCCCGGCCACGCTGACAGTCGCCGACGGCGAGATCAGCGCCCTGATGGCGACAGCGACGTATTCCGACGCCAGCACGGCGGACGTCACCGCGACCGCGTCGTGGGTCTCGTCGAACCCGGCCAAGGCCACCGTCTCGGCCGGGTTCGTGACCGGCGTGGACCCCGGCTCGTCCACCGTCACGGCCACCTACCAGGGGCAGTCCGACACCTGCGCCGTGACCGTCACGGCCTGAGCGCCCGGGGCGCGGGGAGTTCGTCGCGGTTCGGCCCGCGCCCCGGTGCATCACCCGCCCGCCGAACCGCGACTCGGAGGGCCCTGTGCCTCTGCAGCAGTTCACCGACGCCGAGCTCCACGCCAAGGCCGTGCAGCTCGGCATCATCACCGACGAGCAGGACCTGCCGCGCCAGCAGCGCTCGAAGGTCGCCGCCGCCCTCCTTCAGGAACGCCAGGCCGCGCACGCCGAGGACGCCGCGCCGGAGCCGGTACTGGCCGGGGAGATCGTCGTGCAGCCCGGCGGCGCCGTCCTCGTCGATGGCGCCCCGTTCCCCTGGCTGATCGCCAAGCAGGCCATGGAGATCGGCCTCAACCCCGACGGGATCTCCACCGTGCGCCTGACCCTGATGGCCGGCGCCGTGCAGGTCCTCAAACCCAAGCAGAACCCCGACCAGAGCGAGAGCGAGTAGCGCCATGACCAGCCGAACCGCGACCGACCAGCCCGATGACGGCGAGGTCTTCGAGTTCAACCTCAACTCCGTCCAGGCGGAGACCGAGCTGAAGCCCTTCCGCTTCATGTGGGCCAGCAAGCAGAACCCCAACCGCCGTCTGACCATGCAGCACCTGGAGGGCCTGAACATCTGGCCGCTCATGGCCGCCGCCGACGGCGGTGATGTCGGTGCCATGGTGGGCGTCTTCCGCACCGCGCTGGGCGACGACCAGTGGGAAGACTTCCAGAAGACCCCCTTGCCCCAGTACAAGATGAAGGCTCTGTTCAAGGCCTACACCAAGCACTGCGGCACGAACGTGGGGGAATCGCTCGCCTCGTCCAGCTCCTGAGTGAGCATGGCGAGGCCGTCCAAGCCGACCTGCGCGAGCACTACGGCATCCGCCTCAGTGACCTGTTTGCGCGCGACCCGTACGGGCGGCCGCTGCTGACGTGGCGGGAGCTGGCTGGCTACATCCGCCAGCTCCCCCCGCGCGCCCGCACCCGCCTGGTCATGGGCGAGACCGACGGTGTGTGGGGGCTGCAGGAGCACCTGACCGCGCTCGTCGTCGACGAGCTGCGGGTGGCCAACTGGCAGCGCGGCAACGAGGGCGTGAAGCCGTCCAAGCAGACCAAGCCGCCCAAGCCCATGGTCCGGCCCGGCGTCGGCCGGGGGCGGGACAAGAACAGCCCGGAGCGGATCGCCAAACGCCGCTCGGCCCTGGAGCGGGCAGCGGCGCGGCGCCGCGCTATCGCGTCCGGCGAGATCACCTGAACCAGCGCAGAGGGGGTGTTCCATGCCCTCGGTCGGCTACGCCACCCTCCAGGTCATCCCCTCCGTACGGGGCATCGGCGACGAACTGCGGCGCCAGCTCATCGGCCCCGCAGGCGATGCCGGGCAGGATGCCGGTGAGGCGGCGGGCAGCGGGCTGCGCGACAAGGTCAAGATGGGCGCGGCCGCCGCGGGCGCTGCGGCCGGGGCGCTGTTCGTCGCCGGGATCCAGGAGGCGATGGACCAGGCGAACATCACCTCCACGCTGAAGGCGCAGCTCGGCGCGACGGGCAAGGACGCGGCCCGCTACGGAAAGATCGCCGGGCAGCTGTACGCGAAGGGCATCACCGAAGACGTCGCGCAGGGCGCGGAGATCATCCGCTCCGTGATCAACGCGGGGCTGGTGCCGCCGGACGCGACGAACAAGCAGCTGAAGGCCATCAGCGCGCAGATGGCGGACGTGGCGAACACGTTCGGCACCGACATGTCGCTGCAGACGCAGGCCGTCTCGGCGATGCTCAAGAACAAGCTGGCCCCCAACGCCGCCGCGGCGCTGGACGTCATCACGGTCGGCATGCAGAAGCTCGGCCCGAACGCCGAGGACCTCCTGGAGACGTTCCAGGAGTACAGCGTGCAGCTGCGCAAGCTCGGCATCGACAGCAGCGAGGCGCTCGGGCTGTTCCGGCAGGGCATCCAGGGTGGCGCCCGCGACACCGACATCATCGCGGACGCGTTCAAGGAGTTCTCCATCCGCGCGGTCGACATGAGCGACGGCTCGCGGGAGGCGTACAAGGCGCTCGGCCTGGACGCCAAGGACATGGAGAAGCAGATCGGGCAGGGCGGCGACGCCGCCCAGCGCGGCCTGCAGACCGTCCTGGACAAGCTGCGGTCGATGAAGGACCCCGTCAAGCGCGAGGCCGCGGCTGTCGGGCTGTTCGGTACCCAGGCCGAGGACCTCGGCAAGGCCCTGTTCAAGCTGGACCCGGGCAAGGCCGTCTCCGTGATGGGGGACGTGGCCGGGTCGGCGAAGAAGCTCGGCAAGGACCTGCACTCCGGGCCGAGCTACGAGATCGAGGTGTTCACGCGCGGCCTGAAGCAGAGCTTCGTCAACGTCCTGGGCGGGCAGGTCCTGCCGGTCATCGCCAAGGCCGGGGCGTTCATGAACCGGGCCGTGCTGCCCCCGCTGAAGGCCACCGGCAGCGTCGTCGTCGCCCTCCTCGTCCCGGCCCTGACGGCTCTGTGGACGGCGGGCACAGGCACTGTCGCCTGGCTGCGGGACATGGGCGTGTGGCTCATCCCGGTGGGCATCCTCGTCGCCGGTCTGACCGTGGCCATCACCGCGCAGGCCATCGCCACGGGCGCGGTGACAGCCACGTTCGCGCTGTACCGGGCGGCGATCCTGGCGTGGACGGTGGTGCAGCGCGGCGCGACGATCGCGCAGGCCGCGTTCAACGCCGTGATGAACGCCAACCCGGTCGTCCTGGTGATCACGGCGATCGTGGCCCTGGGCGCCGCGCTCGTCATCGCCTACCAGCGCAGCGCGACCTTCCGCAGCGTCGTGCAGGCCGTGTGGGCAGGGGTCCAGACGGGCGCGCTCGCGGTGTGGGGCGTGCTGAAGATGCTGTTCGCCGGGTTCCTGACCGGGCTGCGTGCCATCGGCGCGGCCGCGGTGTGGCTGTGGTCGACCGTGCTGAAGCCGGTGTTCGGCTTCATCGACACCGCGCTGCGGATCCTGCTGACCGTCGTGACGATCGTGGTGTTCGGCCCGATCTACCTGGCCATCCGGCTCCTCGGCGCGACGTTCATGTGGCTGTGGGCGGTGGCCATCGGGCCGACGGTCCGTCTGATCGTCGCCGGGTGGAAGCTCATGTGGGCCGGGATCCAGGTGGTCCTCGGCCTGCTGATCGCGGGCGTGCGCGGCGGTGGCGCGGCGGTGCGGTGGCTGTACGACGCCGCGGTCGCGCCCGTGGTGCGGCTGGTCGTGGCCGGGTTCCGCCTCATGTGGACCGGCGTGAAGGTCGTCTTCGGTCTGTTCACGGCCGGGCTGAAGGGTGTGGGTGCCGGGGCTAAGTGGCTGTGGACCAACGCCATCTCCCCGGCCATGAGCGGCATCAAGTCGGTGATCTCCACCGTCTACAACACGGGGATCAAGCCCGTCCTGGCCGCTCTGCGGGGCGCCGTCGGTAAGACGGCTGATTCGTTCGAGACCGCCCGCCGCGCGATCAAGATTGCCTGGGACAAGGTCAAGGGCATCGCCAAGGGGCCGGTCAGCTTCATTATCGACACCGTCTACAACGGGGGCATCGTCCGTGTCTGGAATGCGGTCGCCTCCAAGTTCGGGGCGCCGACGCTTCACAAGATCGCGGGTCTGGCGCGCGGCGGTGTGCTGCCGGGTACCTCCTCGTGGAGGCAGGGCGACGACCAGTTGGTGCCCATGCGCCGTGGCGAGGGCGTGTACGTCTCCGAGGCGATGCGCGACCCGTACGAGCGGGCGCGCCTGCACGCGGTGAACCGGGCCGCCATGTCGGGCCGTTCTCTGCAGCCGTACCAGGGCGGCGGGTTCGCCAAGGGCGGCATCTTCGACTGGGTCAAGGACGCCGCGTCCAAGGGCGGCGACCTGGTCACGTCGGGGGTGTCGTGGCTGAAGGACGGCGTCAAGGCCAGTGCGATGGCCGGGTTCAACAAGATCGTGCAGCCGCTGATCGACAAGATCTCCGGGTCCGCGTCCCTCTACAAGGACATGGTCACGAAGATCCCCCAGAAGATCCTCAAGACCGTGCTGTCGTACTCCGGGGAGGCGGACAAGAAGTTCATCGCCCTCGGCGTCGGCGGCAAGGGCTACAAGGGTGCGCTCGCGTGGGCGCGCACGCAGGCGGGCAAGCCCTACCAGTGGGCCGGTAACGGGAACCCGTCCTGGGACTGCTCCGGTTTCATGTCGGCGATCGAGTCCGTCATCCGCGGCCAGAAGCCGCACAGGAGGTGGGCGACCGGGGCGTTCTCGGGGTCCAGTGCTCCGGCGGGCTGGGTGCGCGGCAAGCGCTCCCCGTTCATGATCGGCATCACGAACGCGGGTGTCGGCCACACGGCGGGGACCCTGAACGGCGTCAACGTCGAGTCGCGCGGCGGGGACGGTGTCCTCGTCGGCAAGCGCGCCCGCGGGGCCGGGGACTTCCTGTTCACCGCCCGGTACGGGTTCAACGCCAAGGGCTACGCGTCCGGCGGGCGCCCGCGCCCCGGCGAGCTGGCCTGGGTCGGTGAGATGGGCCCGGAGCTCGTGCGGTTCGGCTCCGGCACCAGCGAGGTCTACGACCACCGCACCTCGGTGCAGATGGCCGCCGGGCTGGGCGCGCGCGGCTTCGCCAAGGGCACCAGCAAGGCGAAGGCGGCGGCCCGGGCCCGCGCGACCGCGCGCGGTCAGATCCCCGGCGACCTGACCGGGGCGAGCAAGGCACTCACGGGATCCGTGGCAGAGATCAAGCGGGCCTTCGACGAGCTGACCAAGGACCTGCGCGCGGCGGGCGGCGCCGGGCGGGCCCTGGCCGCTTCCTCCTCGAAGGCGTCGGCGAAGCTGCAGGCGCTGGCCAAGCAGCGCGACAGCGTCGACAAGCGGCTGCAGGAGGCCAAGGCCGCGGCGGCCGACCAGAAGAAGTCGGCCGCCGACTTCTTCGGCCTCGGCCAGGTCGGGGAGGTCACCACCTTCTCCGACCTGCTGGGCGGGCTGCAGTCCCGCCAGGACCAGGCGCGTGCGTTCCAGAAGCAGATCGCGGGCCTGTCGAAGAAGGGGGTCTCGAAGTCCATCATCAGCCAGCTGGTGGCGCAGGGCCCCGGCGGGCCGCTCATCGACCTGGTCTCCGGCGCTTCCAAGGGGCAGCTGGCGCAGCTCAACCAGTTGGCGAAGTCCGGCGGCAAGCTGTCGACGTCGTACGGCAACACGATGGCGGACGCGATGTTCGACGCGGGCAGCCAGGCGGGGAAGGGGTTCCTGACCGGGCTGAAGGCGCAGGAGAAGGAACTGCAGAAGGCCATGGACCGCCTCGGCGCGGGCCTGGTCAACGCCATCAAACGCCGCCTGAAGATCAAGTCCCCGTCGCGGGTCACCGCGTACCTGGGTGAGATGACCGGCGCCGGGGTCGGGGTGGGCCTGGACAGCACCGCGTCCGCCGTCGCCGCCTCCGCGGCCCGCCTGGCCGACGCCGCGGTGCCCGAGATACCGGCCGTGTCGCCCGCCGGGATCGCCCGCGCCGCCAGCACCCCGACCGGGCTCGCGGCGGGGACGCGGCTGCGCCTGGTCGTCGAGGACGGCCGGGAGTTCGCCGCCTACGTCGACGACCGCGCAGACAGCCGGGTCAGCGCCGGGTTCGCGCGGGCCCGCCGCGCGCAGCACGCCGGCAGCAAGTAGAGGAAGGGAGGGCCCGGCCCATGCCGATGATCGTCGACCCCGGGGCGCCGCTGGTCGAGCCGCCGGAAACCGTCTCCAGCCCGGACGGCTGGCTGACGGCGGCCGTGGATGCGGTATGGGCCGGGGTGGTGCTGTCCGTCGACTACACCGCCGCCACCCCGCTGCCGGATGTGGCCGACGTCCGCAAGGTCCTGATCACCCGCCAGGACCCGGACGCCGCCGCCCCGGTGCCGGTGCGGGGCGCGGACCTGGCGTGGGCGATCGGCGGCGTGAGCCAGGGCTACGACCACGAGGCGCCGCTCGGCGTGGGCGTCACCTACACCGCGCGCCCGCTGTTCGCCGACGGCAGCTGGGGCCCCACCTCGTCGCTCGGTCTGACCCTGCCCGCCCCCGCCCCGCCCGCCGACGTGTGGATCAAATCGCTGGAGGCGCCGGGGGCATCCGCGCGGGTGACGGTCACCGCCTGGCCGCAGCTGTCCTGGGAGGCCCGCATCGACCAGGCCGCGATCGCGGGCAGCCGCTTCCCGGCGGCCGCGCAGGACGTATACGCGGCCACCGCCTCCGAGATCACCATGGACGCCGAGGGCTCCGCGATCGAGGCCGTGCGCGCGCTGCTGACGACGCCCGGCGTGCTGCTGATCCAGACCCGGGCCGCCTACCACCGGCCCGACATGTACGTGCTGGTGTCCGGCCCGGCCGAGGCCCTGGACGGCGAGCCCGACGAGTCCCGGACGTTCACCGCCTCTCTGGTCCAGGTGGAGCGGCCGGACACGGCCGGGCAGCGCATGCGCATGCCCGGCTGGTCCTACGACGCGCTCGCCGAGCAGGTCGCCACCTACGACGCGGTGGAGGCCAGCTACAGCACCTACCGGTCCCTCGCCCTGCGCGGGGTGCTGTGATGCTGCCCGTCACCGACGCCGTGCTGGCCGCACTCGGCCAGGCCGTGGGGCGTCCGTACCGGGCCGACTGGTCCAACGACGGCGGCCGCACCTGGACCGGCTGCGGCATCCAGGCCGGGTCGGCGCAGATCACCGCCAGCCGCACCGCGGAGACCCGCTACACCGGCCAGGCCACCCTCACCGGCGCCCCCGCCGGCGCGCAGGGCATCAACCCCATCAGCACGAACGTGCGGCTGTGGCAGGGCATCCAGCTCCCACGCAGCAACGTCGTGTGGTTCCCGGCCGGGCGGTACACCGTCGGTCGCCCGCGGCAGACCAAGACGGGGCTGGAGGTGGAGCTCGCCGGGATCGAGGACGAGATCCGCGACGCCGGGCTGCCCACCGCCCGCCCTGTGGGCCCGGGCGCCGCCCGCGCGCTGGTGGAGCAGCTCGTCGGCGAGGCCCTGCCGGGCATCCCGGTGTCCTGGCGCGACGGCGTGGACGGCGACCGTCTGGTGCCGCAGGTCCTGGCGGAGTCCAGCCGCTGGTCGGTGCTCTCCTCCGGCACGGACTCCTCCGGCACCTCCACCGGCATCGTCGAGGCCCTGGCCGCCGAGATCTACGCCGACGCCCGCGGCATCATCACCGTCGCCCCGGTGCCCACCCTCGCCGACCCCGTCCGGTGGCGGATCGCCCGCGGCGCGGGCGGCGTGCTCATCGAGCCCCAGACCGAGCAGTCCGATGAAGGCCTGGCCAACGTATGGGCCGTCACCGGCGACAGCGGATCCGGCGAAGCCACGATCGGCCCGGCCTACGCCTGGGACGACGACCCCAACAGCCTCACGTACGCGGGCCCGGACCCCATCTCCGATCCCCTGGCGCCGCAGCGGCTCGGCCTGTGGCACGTACGCCTGCGGGTCCAGCGCCACTCCAGCGCCGTGATCACCAGCCTCGGCCAGGCCCACGAGGTCGCGCAGGCCAAGCTCGCCGACTCCCTGGGCGTGCAGTACGCGCTCTCCCTGACCGCGGCCTGCAACCCCGCCCTGGAGCCCGGCGACGTCGTCGAGGTCGACACCCTCCCCGGGACCTGGGAGCGGCACCTGGTCGACTCGCTGTCCTACACCCTCGGCGCGGCCTCCATGTCCCTGACCACGCGCACCACCGCCAGGAGGCTGTAGTGGACGAAGCCGAACTGTGGGGCGCTGAACTCGCCCGCGCGGGCCGGGCATCCTCGCCGCGGCAGGTCACCGCGCGCGTCGTCGACGTCACCGCCGAGGGCCGCGTGAACCTGGACCTGCTCGGCGCGCTCGTCCCGGACGTGCCGTGCACCGACTCCTACCGCAACCGGGCCGCCGGGGACTGGGTCGCCGTGCAGCTCGGCGCCCGGCCGGTCGTGCTGTGGCGCCTCGGCGACGACCCGGCCGAGGCCGAGGCCGCCACGGTCACCGAGCTCGCCCAGGACGCCGCCCAGGACATGATCGCCGTCAGCGCGTTCACGTGGGGCACCGGCGCCCCCGGCGGCTCCGGCTGGCAGACGGTCACCCAGCTCTACACCCGCAAGGACTCCAACGGCATCGGCCAGCTGTACGCGCAGATCGGCGCCACCGACCCCTCCCCGCCCACCACGCCGACCCGGCCGCCGAAGACGGTGACGATCTCCCCGACCGCCTCCGGATCCTGGCGCGACGGACGGCCCGACGACTACGCCTCCAGCCCCACCCAGGGCACCTGGACCTCCCGGGGGCCGCGGCGCGGGGGCTGGTTCTACGGCACCGCGATCGCCTCCGCCTGCTCCGGCAAGACCGTCTCCAGCATGAAGGTCAAGTTCACGCGCAAGCGCGGCGCCGGCCGCAACTCCCGCGTGCCCATGCACCTGTACCTCCACGACCACACCTCCCCGCCGTCCGGGCAGCTCGACCTCGACGACGGCCCCGAGGAACTCCTGCGCCTGTCCGTCGGCGCGAAGGGCACCGCCACCCTGCCCGCGTCCTGGCGCTCGCAGCTGGCGTCCGGGGCCGCGCGCGGGCTGGCCATCTACACCACCGGCTCGGCGGACTACGGCGCGTTCACCGACGGCCGCATCGTGATCACCTTCTCTGCCTCCTAGGGAGCCGTGCTGTGACCATCGGATTCGCCGAACTTCCCGTCCCGGTGGGCGGGGACAGCCCCACGATCCCCGCCGACATCGCCGAACTCGCCTCCGTGCTGGACCCGCACCTGGTCCAGCACGCTGTGGACCAGGCCGACCGGGATGCGACGTACGCGGCCGCGCCGGTGCAGACCCTGGTCATCGCCCAGAACGGCACCACCTGGATCAAGACCTCCTCGGTGGCGAACACGTGGGTGACGATATGGGAGCCGATGCAGACCTGGCAGTCCACCCTGACCCTGAAGGCGGGGTTCGAGGAGGGGGCGGTCGACCTGGGGATCCGCCGCCTGGAGGGCGGCCACGTCTACCTCAAGGGCCGCGTCCAGCGCATCGACGGCAACAACATCGAGGACGCCAACGCGGTGAACTTGGGCAGCGTGCCGTCCAGCCTGGTCCCCGAGGCGCTCGGCACGTGGGCCGGGACCTGCTCGATGGCGGGCACCACCACCCTCGCGGCCGGGCGCATGGAGGTCCTGGGCGACAACACGTCCTCGGCGTACGGGGATCCGGGCGATCTCCTGTGGTGGTACCAGGGCCCGGGCGGGACCGGCTGGGTGGACATCAGCGGCGACTACTGGCTCGACTAGGAGGCCGCGCGCATGGCTCTGTACACCTACGGCGGCACCCCCGCCGACGTCCTGACCACGGTCACCGGCGACGTCGTGCCCGACTACCCGGTCCTCGTACGTCGCGCGGGCACCGGCGAGCTGGTGACCGCCCTGTACGAGGAGGACGGCACCACCCCGATCAGCGAACTGCGCTCGAATCCGGTGGGCAGCGGGGCGCCGGGGGCGATCCGCACGTTCAAGGCGGACAGCGTGACGGCGATCCAGTTCGAGTACCTCGACGGCGAGGGCGACCCGGTGCGCTGGTACGCGGCCGCGCGCGAGGCCGCCACCGGCGCCCTGGACCAGCTGGAGGCGAAGGTCGACAAGTCCGGGAGCACGCTGACCGGCAAGCTCCAGTGGGGCATGGCCAACAGCACCGACGTGGCCCTCGGATCGTTCAAGGTCGCCGACGCCTTCGACCGGTGGCGGATGACCGCCGACGGCGCGATGGCCTGGGGCAGCGGCGCCGCCGCACGCGACACGTTCCTGTCCCGCTCGGCCGCGGGAGTGCTGGAGACGCCGGGCACGTTCGTGGCCGGGCAGGTCTCCCTGTCCGGGATGCGCCTGTTCAACGTGCGCATCCACGGAGCGACGGGCGGCGGCACCGTCGACGACGCCCCGTTCATCCAGGCCGCCTTCGACGCCGCGCAGGCCGCGGGCGGCGGCTGGGTCATCATCCCGCCCGGCGACTACCGGCTGGCCACGCTCCCTCTGCGGATCTGGGGCAAGACCCGCCTCACCCTGCTGCCGGGCGCGCGGATGCTGCGCGCCGCGGACTCCACCGTGCTGACCAACGGCGCCGCCTCGCAGAACCTGGGCGGCTACACCGGGCACGGCGACCTCGTCATCGAGGGCGGGACCTGGGAGATGCGCGGCACCACCAGCGGCCTGACCGCCTCCCGGATGTGCATCAGCCTCGGCCACGCGCAGCGCATCCTGATCCGCGACACCGAGGTCCGCGACACGCCGGGCTTTCACGCCCTGGAGATCAACGCGTGCAAGAACATCCGGGTGGAGAACTGCCGCTTCCTCGGCTACATCGACCCAGGCTCGCGCCCGTTCTCCGAGGCGATCCAGCCCGACCTGGCCAAGGGCTCGGCGTACTTCGGTGCGTTCGGCCCGTACGACCACACGCCGGTCGAAGACCTCACTGTCACCGACTGCTACTTCGGGGCCTCCGGCACCGCCGGGACCGTGCCCTGGCCGCGCGGGGTGGGCTCGCACTCGGCGACCATCGGCCGCTGGCACAAGCGCATCAAGGTCATCGGCAACACCTTCGAGGGCGGCGCCCAGTACGCCGTCGGCGGCTACAACTGGCAGGACCCGGTCGTCGAGGGCAACACGATCACCGGGTGCGGCGCCGGGGTCCGCATGCGCACCGTCGACACCGCCGACACCGAGGACACCAAGAACACGTCCGGGACGCAGACCTCCGCCTCCCAGGCCGCCCGCAACTTCACCATCGTCGGCAACACGATCACCGGCACGACCGGCTACGACGACTGCATCGTCCTCCAGGGCGAGGCCACCGGCCGGATCATCGACGCGACGATCGACGGGAACATCCTCGACGGCAACAGCGCGGGTGGGCAGAACGGCATCCGCATCGAGTACGCCGACGACTACACGATCGGCGACAACACGATCCGCGACACGGCGGGCACCGGCATCAGCCAGGAGCAGACCAGCGGCGGCACCGTCACCGGCAACCGGGTGCGCGGCACGACCGGCTCCGGCATCGCCTGCACCACGTGCTCCGAGATCGAGATCGCGGACAACACGATGCGCGAGCTCGGCGTCAACGGCATCCACGTTCTCGGGGGCACGGACGTCACGATCGTCGACAACTACATCAAGGGCGCCTCCCGGGCCGCAGCCGGGTCGTGGGGCATCCGCGCCTCGACGTCCTCCGACGGGCTCCTGATCACCGGCAACAAGATCCGCAAGTACGGCAGCGGCAACGAGGTCGCCAACGGCATCGGCATCACCAACACCTGCACGAACGTGCGCCGGTACGGCAACGACCTCGGCGACACCGGCATCGATGACCAGTCCACCGGGCCTGAGACCACGCCGTACGACACCGTGGGGGCGCTGGAGGAGCTGATGCGGCCCGCGGGCCGCTTCGAGACCACCTCACGGCTGCGCTGCGGCACCTCGTCCTCGGCGATGACATCCGGGGTGCTGTACCTGGTGCCGATCTGGCTGCCTAAGGGCGCCGTGATCTCGAACTTGTCGTTCGTCACCGGCGGCACGGGGGTGGGCACGCCGACGAACTACTGGTTCACGTTGCACGACCGCAGCCGCGTGGCGCTGGCCCGGACGGCGGACCAGACGACGGCCGCGTGGGCCGCGAACACCACGAAGACCCTGGCGATCGCGCAGACCACGGCGGGCTCGGCGTCCACGTACACGACGACGTACGCGGGCCTGTACTACCTCGGCATCATGATCAAGGCCACGACCATGCCGACCATCGTCGGCGAGGGATCCATGACCGCAGGGGCCAGCTCCTCGCCCGGTTTCGGCGACACGAACACCGGCCAGACCACCCCGCCGACGGTGACGTCGGGTGCTTTCACGGCGGCCGCTTTCGGCGGCAACACCGGCCTGCTCGCCTACGGCTACACCACCTGATCCCTTCCCCTTCGCACGCCCTGAGCCCTTCGGCCAGGGCGTTCTTCATGCACGGAGGTCCCATGTCCCATCCCGAGGCGACCGTCGGCCGCATCGTCCACTACGTCAGCCACGGCACCCCGGGCGGCGAGTACACCTCGCAGTGCCGGGCGGCCATCGTGACCGAGGCAGCCCAAGGCGACAGCGACTTGATCGGCCTCGCTGTGCTGAACCCCGAAGGGATGTTCTTCAACCGGTACGTGCTGGAATCGCAAGACGAGCGCCGCGGCGGCACCTGGCACTGGCCGGAGCGTGTGTGATGGCCGCGCCCCTGACCGCGTCCAGGCTGCTCGACGTACTGCGCGCTGAGGGCGTGCGGGTCGTCGAGGTCGGCGACTGGCGCACGCACAACCGCAATTCGAAGGGGCCGTGGGGCCCGGTACACGGCGTGATGATCCACCACACCGTCACGTCTGGCTCGGCCCGCACCGTCGCCATCTGCCGCGACGGCTACGCAGGCCTGCCTGGCCCGCTGTGCCACGGCGTCATCACCAAGGACGGCACGGTCCACCTCGTCGGCTACGGCCGCGCCAACCACGCGGGCCTCGGTGACGACGACGTGCTCCAGGCCGTCATCGCCGAGCGCGCGCTGCCCCCGGACAACGAGGCCAGCACCGACGGCAACCGCCACTTCTACGGCTTCGAGTGCGAGAACCTCGGCGACGGCGACGACCCCTGGCCGGGCGTCCAGGTGGAGGCGATCGTGCGCGCTGCGGCCGCGCTCTGCCGCGCGCACGGCTGGGGCAAGGCCGGGGCGACGTCCGTGATCGGGCACGCCGAGTGGCAGCCCGGCAAGAGCGACCCCAAGGGGCCCGGCATCACCATGACGGACGTGCGCGCCCGCGCGGCCGAGCGCCTGAAGCACCCTGCCACGTGGTCGCCCGGCGACCAGCTGCGCTACACGGTCCGCGCGGGCGACACCCTGTGGTCGATCGCCGCCTCCAAGCTCGGCGACGGCGCCCGCTGGCGCGAGATCGCCGACCTCAACCGGCTCCGGGACGCCGACGACATCGTGCCCGGCCAGAAGCTCACCCTCCCCAAGAGATGAGGAACGATCATGCGTATCTCCAGCATCGCCAAGTCGCTTATCGCCGGGCTCGCCGCCGGCGCAGCCGCCGCGGTCACCGCCGTCCAGGACGACGCGCTCGCCACCGGCGAGGTCGTCACGATCGTCCTCGCTGTCCTCGGCGCCTGGGGCATCACGTACGCCGTGCCCAACAAGCCCGGCCCGGGCGCCTGATGTGCGCGGCGGCCCGGCGGCTCGGCCAGCTGCTCGGCCGCCGCGGCGTCTTCCTCGCGATCGTCGGCACCGGCAAGACCTGCTGGGGCGTGGGCATGCTCGTCGACCCACCCCCGGGCCAGGGCCTGCGGCTGCTGACGAACCTGTGCGGCCTGCAGCACTGGGCATGGCTGTGGATCATCGCCGGTGTCATCACTGCCAGTTCGGCGTTCGTGCAGGTCGGCCGGGACTGGATCGGCTTCGTCGCCGCGCTGATTCCCCCCACCGTGTGGGCTATCTCCTACACCGTCGCCGTGATCAACGGCGACTACTCCCGCGGCGCGTACGTCGCTCTCTGGTACCTGACTTCGCACGTCGGGGTCATCATGTGGGCGGCCGCGGTGCCCGAGTATTCGGTCCCCCACGCGCCGAGACCCGCCCGGAAAGGCGGGACGCCATGACGGTGTGGGCGGGGATCGTGGCCGTGATCGGCACGGTCGGCATGGTGGTCGCCGGACTGTTCGCCGCGCGGGCGACGACACGGGCGGCGGCCGCGACGGCGGAGGCCACCCGGGCGGCCGCAGCCGCGACGGCCGAGCCGAACCAGCGGGCCGAGGACCGGGCCGCCTTCGAGGCGATCAAGAACGAACTGCGTTCGGACCTCTCCGCGACGAAGGAGGAAGTGCGGTCCCTGCGCGCGCTGGTGCGCTCCTTCGCCTGGTACGTCTCCGAGCTCACGAGCCAGATGCGCCGCCACGGCATCGAGCCGCCCGCGCCGCCCGACCGCGTCGACGAGTACAACCGCACCGGCGTCTGACCACCCCCACATCGACGTGCAAGACCTGGAGAGAGAGCATGGCCACCATCACCTTCAACACCGCGCTGGGGCGCGTCGCCGCGCTGGCCGCCCTGCCCGCTGCCAACGACGCGCTGGTCCTGGTGCCGCTGGAGGCGTCGGGGCTCGTCGCGGACTCGACGATGCGCGACTACGACACCCTCGCTGACCTGCTGGCGGGCGCCTCCAACGAGCAGACGTCGATCGGCCGCAAGACCCTCGCGTCCGTCACGGTCACGGTGAACGACACCGCCGACCGGGTCGAAGTCGACGCGGCCGACGTCACCTGGACCGCCCCCACCGGCACCCCGGTCGGCGCGGTGGTCATCGGCTACGTACCGGACACGACGACCCCGAGCGACGCCGCGATCATCCCGCTCACCAAGCACGATCTGAGCTGGACGCCGGACGGCAACAACTTCACGCTGACGGTCTCCGACTTCTACCGGGCCACCTCGGCCGCGTAACCGTGGCGAGCTTCAGCGACGACTTCAACCGCGCCAACAGCAGCGACCTGGGCGCCGGATGGTTGGAGGTATCCGGCGACTGGTCGATCACCTCCAACCAGCTGAGCCCGGGCGTGGACACCGGCACCGTCATCCTGCGCGCCGCGGGCGCGATGGACAGCAGCGACCACTCCGCGCAGGTCACGATCGCCGCCACCGCGGCGGCGAGCATGGGCGTGTGGTGCCGCGGCAACAGCAACATCAGCACCGGCTACCTGTGGCGCAACGACGGCAGCACCTGGGACCTGTTCAGCGTCGTCAGCAGCACCTTCACGCTGATCGGTACCTACGCTGCCCCCGCTGGCCCGGGCGATGTCGCGAAGGTGCAGGCCGTCGGCTCGACGATCAAGGCCTACGTCAACGGAGTCGAACGCGTCTCGGTCACCAACACCGCGGTCACGAGCGGCACCGGCGTCGGCATCCGCTCCGGCACCGCCAGCGGCATCCGCTACGACGACTTCGCCGCCGCCGACGTAACCACCGGCGCGGCCCTCGGCACCGCCAGCAGCACCGAGAGCGCCCAGCCCCTCGCGGGGGCGAAACAGGCCCCGCTCGGCATCGCGGGGGAGACCAGCACGGCGCAGCCGCTCACCGGCGCTAAGGCGGCCGTCCTGACGCCAGCCACCGAGCTGGAGGCTGCGCAGGCGCTCGCGGGGACCAAGACGGCCGCGCTCGCCCCCGCGACTGCTGTGGAGGCCGCGCAGCCCCTCACCGGGACGGTCACCGCGGTCCTCGGCACTGCCGCAGTCGTCGAGGCCGCGCTCGCGCTGACCGGCAGCAAGACCGTCGCGCTCGCGCCCGCGGTGGAGGTCGACACGGCGCGCCCGCTCACCGTGCGGTCCGCCACCACGCGCAGCCCGGAGCGCACGTACCGGATCCCCGCCGAGCACCGCACCCTGAGAGTCGGGAGGTAGGCCGTGCCGGACCGATTCGTCAAGGACCCGTCGGCGCTGCTGGATTACACCTGGGACTGGTCGGGCTGGCTCGACGCGGTCGCCGACACGATCAGCACGGCCACGGTCGCCGTGCCTGCCGGGCTGACGGCCGTCGGGGCGCCTGTCGTCGACGAGGCGGCCGTGACTCAGCGGATCTCGGGCGGGTCCCTCGGCGGCGCGTACACGGTGGTCTGCCAGATCATCACGGCTGGAGGGCTGATCGACGAGCGGTCGATCTACCTCACCATCGCCAACCGGTAGGACAACGGCTCAGGCCCCCTCTGCCTTCGGGCGGAGGGGGCCGCTTCGTCATGTCCGGAGTCAGGCCGCGGCGACGATGTCCGCGCGGGCGGCGGCGGCCCACTCGGCGAGCAGGCGTTCGTACAGGGCCCGTTGGGGGGCGGTGAGGCGGACGCGGGGGTCGCGCCAGAGGTTGCGGATGTCCTCGTTCACGGCCGCAGCAGGGCGCGCGGCGGCCCGGGGGCTGGGGTTGGGGGACATGCCTGCCAGCGTAGGCGGTCGCGCTGACAGCGGCCACGGCGCCGCCACCGTCTGGCCAATTCACAGTCAGGCCACGATGGCAGTGAGCACCGCGTCCATGTCCGTCAGCCCGTCGAGCACTGCGTCAGCACCAGCATCGCGGAGCTCATCCGCCGACGTGCGTCCCGTCGCAACAGCGACGACCCGGACGCCAGCCTCCAGCCCGCCCGCGACGTCCGCGGGCGTGTCCCCCAGGAACACCGCGTCCTCGCGCCGGGCGGAGTTCCGGGCCAGGGCCACGCGCAGGAGCTCGAGGCGCTCTTCCCCGTCCTCGCCGTACGCCCCGTCGTCCAGACGCAGGTAGTCATCGAGGCCGAAGACCGCGAGCTTCACCTCGGCGGCGCCGCGGACGTTGCCCGTCACCACGCTCTGCCGCAGGCCCTGCTCAGCGAGACGGTCGAGGACCGCAGCGGCTCCGGGCAACGCGTGCCCGCGCTCGCGCAGCTCGGCGACCCGTCGGACATGGACGGTGCTGAGCGCGTGAGCGAAGGACTCGAACAGCTCATCGTTGTAGGGCAGATCGTGCAGGCGCGCGGTCTCTCGCAGGATGACGCGCTCGGTCGACCCGGTGACGGACGCCTGCCTCCGCAGCTCAACTCCCGTGACCTCGCGGAAAGCCTGAGCCCACAGCTCGCCCCCCAGGCCCCTGGTGGCCATCAGCGTATGGTCGATGTCCCACAGCACCAGCTTCGTCACGGCGCCCCCTGTCTCGGCAGATTCGCGTGTCCCCGCGTAGCGGGAACCCTACGCTCAGGCAGTGAACGAGGAGTGTGGGCAGCATGGTTGCAGCGGATCTACCCATCGGGGACCGGATCAGGCACTACCGCGGAGGGCGTCGGCAGGACGCGATCGCCGGACTGGTCGGCATCTCGCCGGACTACCTGTCACAGATCGAGCGAGGCCTCAAGGTGCCATCGCTACCGATCCTGTACGCCCTCGCGCAGGAGTTGGGCGTGCCCACCGCAGCGCTGCTGTCTGAGCAGCCGCCCCCCGAGATCGAGACAGCGGACAGCCCCGAGACAGCCGTGGGTCGCGCGCTCCTCGGCTACGGCCCCGCCCGCAGCTCCACGCCCGTCGAGGCTGGTGTACTGAGGGACCGGGTAGAGACTGCGTGGCACAGCTGGCAGACCAGCGGCGAGCGGTTCACCACCGCGGCTGAGACGCTCCCGGGGCTGGTGGCCGACGTGGAGCACACGCTGCGCACTGTGCGTGCCAGCAGCGACGCCGGGGACCGCCGTGCGGTCCTGCGTGCAGCTGCTGATTTGTACTGTCTGCTCCGCTCCTACCTGCGCCGCATCGGCCGTGTCGACCTTGCCACGCTCGCGGCCGACCGGGCGATGAGGGCCGCCGAAGACGCTGACGATCCGCTGCGCATTGCCACTGCCCAGTGGAATCTGGGGCACGCGCTCCTCGCGGCGGGCCAGCCGTCCGAGGCGGAGGAAATGGCTCTGCGGGCGGCCGAGCAGGTGGCTACCGCTCAGATGCCGGAGGTGGAGCGCCAAGCGATGCGCGGCGCGCTCCAGCTGGTGGCCGTGCTCGGCGCGGCCCGTCGGCGGCGCTGGTGGGAGGCGCGCGAGCGACTGGTCGAGCACGCAGCGCCCGCAGCGCGCAAGGTGCCCGACAACAGCAACATCGGCTGGACGGTCTTCGGGTCGACGAACATCGCCCTGCACGCACTGTCCATCGAGATGGAAGCGGGAGAGACAGGAGAGGCTCTGCACACAGCGGACGCCATCGATACCGCTGGGCTTCCCTCGGTGGAGCGGGAGTTCACGTTCGGCCTGGAGGTGGCGGCCTGCCACAGCCAGCGGCGGGACGACGCCGCAGCACTCCTTTCCTTGCTCAGCCTGGAGGCGATCGCCCCAGAAGACCTGGCCCGGACGCCGCTTGCCCGGCAGCTGGTACTGACGGTGATCCGGCGGGCCCGAGCGATGCACGCACGGCAGGCGGAGAAACTCGCTGTACGGATGGGGCTCGTGTAGCTGCCGAGCCCGTGGCTCACCCGAGCTGACAGTTCGGGTGAGTCCGAGGAGGACTACTTACGGTCGCAGAAGTGATTCAGATCACCTGCAACTGTGAGGGCCCGATGACCACGCTTGAGGACAGGCAACTGCTCGCCGTATCGCAGTGGCTGGCGGACGCCGACCCGCGACCGGGCAACGCATGGGCGGAGTGGGAGAAACGCGGAGCCGCGCTGCTCCCGCTCGGCCGCCTCTTCGACGCGATCCGCATCCCGGCCGAGCAGGTCCACGACGTAGTAGGCAGCGACGCCGCGAAGACGGTGGCCAAGGTGCTGGCAGCCTGGCTCGACGGCCCGGTCATCCGGGATTCCCGCAGCAGCATGGGCCCGTACTACGTACTCATCGCGCCGGGCGCCGACTGGGACGGCCCGGCCGAGCGGCTCAGCACCGACACATACCTCGGCGTCCCGCGCCCGGGCCACTCCACGATGCTCTCCCGCTGGGTGGTGCTGCCGTCGTACCCCGGCGCCCTGTGCGACACCCGGTACGTGCACACGCTCCTCTCGACGACCGCCTCCCTCAGGACGGTGGGCCGATGATGACCGCCGACCAGCCCCGACTGGAGGAGCTCGTCGAGCTCGCCTTCAGTGCGCTCGCCGACCTGCCCAGGCCCGAGGACACCGCCACCCTGCACCGCCGCATCGTCGCGGAGATCCTCCTGCGCCTGCCTCAGGCAGAGCAGGCCGCGGCGGCCGAGCGTGTGCGCAGCGACGCCTGGTACACGCACCAGCGGGTGGTCGACGCGACGCACGACGCCCTGGCGATGGTGGGCGAGGAGCCGTCCCCGGGCGACGGTCCGACCGGCGCGGCGCTGCGCGTCGCCGAGCTCGCCCCCAGACTGCGGGCCCTGGCGGTGTACCCAGCCAGCGCCGGAGGGCACACCTGCCCGCCGAGGCCCCGGTGAGCGCGCCCGGCGTCGCCGAGACCCTGCTGCTGGCCATCGTCGAGCGCGGCCCCGCGCTGAGCGTCCAGCAAGTCCAGGGCAACGCCTGCGTGTGGTGCCCCGCGGTTCTGCTCCCCGGCGACGGCGTCGACATCCGCGGCGGCCGCACCGCCGAGCGGGACTGGTGGCCGCACGCCTGCAAGGCCTGCTACGCGAACAATCTCCGGTCCGTGGCGACGGCCCTCGACTGGAACGACCACCTGCTCGGCTGCGCCGCCTGCTGCCAGCACGCGCCGTGCTCCACCGTGGGCACCTTGCGCGCCGCGCACATAGAGGCCCGGCGCCGCATCGGGCGGCCGGCGGTCTGGTGCAGGGAGTGCCTGCGCGTGATGCGGTCCGACGAGCTGTGGCAGCCGCACTTGTGGCAGAGCCGCCGCGGGACGGAGCTCAGCTACCGGCACGCCGGCACCTGCCCGCAGCCCTGACCCTGAGTCAGCGGACGAGGTCGGCGAGCGGCACGTCGAGTGCATCGGCGATCAGGAGCAGATCGACGAGGGTGGGCACGCTGGACGCCACCTCGTAGCGGTGGATGGTCTTGTGGTCGCGGCCGATGCGTTCGCCGAGTTGGACCTGTGAGAGCTGCGCGTTGAGGCGTGCGGTGCGGATGCGGTCCCCGATGGCCCGGCGGCGGGTGAGTACCCAGGCGGGCATGGGGTCGAGTGGCACTCGCCCACCTTGTAAAGATCATGAGCAAGAGTCTTTACCTGGCCAGGTAAATTATGTGATCTTGACTGGGTCGCTGCGGCGGACCGCGCGCGACCTATCGCGAAAGCTGAACAGCGTGTGATCGGAACGCGCCCCGTGTGAATAGAGCGCAGTCACGTGCCGTGTGCACACACTCCCGGCACGTCGTGATCCGCAGTGAGATGAGGGGACCACCCCCGACAGGACCGGCGCGCGCCGAGACCCCGCCCGCGCCGTCGGCAGCCGCCCGCTCGCCGTGAGCACCCCCTCGTCGACGAGTGGGCGGCCCTGCCCTCTTGAGTAAGAACCAGCCATGGCTCAAACTCATCTATCTGGGGCAGGCATTTGACCGTGTCATGTGCCTGGCCAGTTTCGTTCTCCAGACGGCCAGAGTGGGGCGCTAAGTCCGCCTCCCCGGGTGGCGGCCCCACTCTGGTCCCCCACAGGAGAGAGCCCCCGGCGTAGCCGCCGGGGGCTCCTCTGTGCACATGGGAGAAAGATGGGAGATAGATCTTGCCCACCAAGGCTAACTGGACCCAACTGGAGCTAACTTGGGCCAACAGTCAAGGCTCCCACCTCGCAGGCAGGCAACTGACCAGCCCCTTCGCCAGCCACGCGTTTGATCCAGACGATCACGTTTCCCCCTCTTCTGTTGGCCCCAAGTGGCTTGCCCGCTACACAGTGCCACGGAAACCAGCACCTGATGAGCGCCGCCGACGCCAGACCAAAAGCCGCCAGATCATGTCAAGCCTCTCGCGACAACTTCGCCCCATCGAGTGGCACCGCCACCCCACGAATCGTTCCCGCACTGCGGGGCGGGCCCCCGCCCGCTACCGTGATCAGCCAGGCACCCCGGCCCCTGGTGACCTCCTCATTCCGGTTGCTTCACCGCATCCACCCCGGCCTCGCAGACCGGCCGGGGCCCGCCCTGGGGGGATTAGTGCATCAGGACGAACTGCGCGAATTCGCGTGCGAGATTCCGGACTTACCGCCTCGGGTGTACGAGTCCGGGGGCGGCGTCGTGGTGGAACTGCGCGGCGAGGTCGACCTCGTGGGCTTCCAGCAGGCGGCACCGGTACTCGATCCCGTCACCGCGGGCTCCGCGGAGACCGTCGTCATCGACCTGACCCACACGACGTTCATCGACTGCTCCGGCCTCGCCCTGCTCATGCGGGCGCGGCGCCGCCTCGCGTCGAGGGGCGCCGAGCTGCGGGTCGTGTGCCGCGATCCGATGGCGCTGCGCGTCATGGGCATCACCGGCCTTCGGGTGATCCTCGCGCCGGTGGCGTCGGTGCGCGAGGCACTGGAGCAGGCGGGGCCCGGCACCTAGCCGTCGGAGAGGGCGGGGGCGGCCCGGAGCCGCCCCGGCCGGGTCAGGACTGCGGCCGCTTTCCGTGGTTGGCCGCGTGCTTGCGGCGGGCCTTCTTCTTACGGCGTCGCTTCGAGGACATGCGTGCTCCTCTCCCTGCTGGTCAGGGCCTGTGCCTGAGCCGGAGTGTGTCTCCACCGTGGCACACCCCCGCCCCACCCGCGATTCGCCGCCCGCCTCGGGCCCCGGCGCCACGCAGAGCGCACACGTCACGCGGCGCCCGGCGCGGCGCTCGCGTAACAGGCGTCCGGGTCGTCGAGCGCGCCCGGCACCGTCGCGTTGATGATCTCGTCGAGACGGGCACGGGCGGCGAGCAGACCGGCGACGGCCTCGTCGATGCGGTCACGCTCCTTGGTGAGGTCCGGCAGCATCCCGGAACAGCCGGGGGCGAGGGCGCCGTCGTCGTCGATCATGCAGGGCAGCAGCTCCGCGATGGTGGCCGTGTTGAGGCCCGCGGCCAGCAGGACGCGGATGCCGCGCACCGTGACCACGTCGTCCTCCGTGTACTCGCGGTATCCGCTGGGCCGCCGCGCGGGAGCGAGCAGGCCCTGCTCCTCGTAGTAGCGCAACAGCCGCTGGCTGACGCCGGTCCGCCGGGAGAACCCACCCATGCGCATGTGATCACCACCACGTCTGTTGACTCTCGCGCCCGTTGACTCTCACATCGATGTGAGAGAGCAGTCTAGGCCGCATGACGCACCACGGAACATCAGCAGCCACGACTCCCACGACCCCCGTCTCCGTCGTCGGCCTCGGCCCCATGGGCCTGGTCCTCGCCGAGGTCCTCCTGGCCAAGGGCCACCCCACGACCGTCTGGAACCGCACCGAGGAACGGGCGAGCGGCCTCGTCGCCCAGGGCGCGCGGCTCGCCGGGAGCATCACCGACGCGGTGTCCGCGAGCCCCGTCACGCTCATGTGCCTCAACACCTACGACACGATGTACGAGGTCTTCGCCCCCGCCCACGACGCCCTGCGGGGCCGGGCCCTGGTGAACCTCAACTCCGGTACGCCACAGGAGGTCCACGCTGCCGTCGCCTGGGCGTCCGAGCGGGGCGCCGGCTATCTCGACGGCGCCATCATGGTGCCGCCGCCGCTGGTCGGGCGGCCCGACGCGGTCTTCCTGTACAGCGGCGACCGCGCCGTCTTCGACGAGTACCGGGCACCCCTGGCGAGCCTCGGCGACCCGCGCTTCATCGGCACGGACCCGGCGCTGGCCGTCCTGTACAACACGGCCCTGCTGCACATGATGTTCGCGAGCGTCAACGGCTTCCTCCAGGCCTCCGCCCTGGTCGGCTCCGCAGGGGTGTCCGCGGCCGACTTCTCGAAGCTCGCACTCGACTGGTTCACACCGACGGTCGTCGACCCGATGCTCGCCCGGTACGCACCCGCCCTGGACGAGGCCGACTACCCCGGCGAACTCGGCACGTTGGTGATGAACGCGAACGCCCTGGAACACATCACGCGGGCCAGCGCGGAGCAGGGCGTCCACACCGACCTGCCACGGCTGATGCACGAGGTCGCCGAACGCGCGATACGTCAGGGCTACGGCGAGCACAACTACCTCGCCGTCTACGAGGTGTTCAAGCAGGCGTCGCCCACGTCCTGACCGGGGCCTCCGGGAAAATCCGTTGGCGGGCCGCGGCGGGCGCTGCTACGTTTCCGAAGGCCGTGCGAGAGAGTGAGGAGGTGGTACCCGTGAACGTATCGACATGGGTGCTCCCCTCCGGGGTCACGGTCGGGCGGTAGGTCGTCCGGGAGCGCCGTTGCAGCGCACTCCCGAAAGGCACGACCATGCACATCACGTCCGAACGACGCCTCGACGACGGCGTCATCGAGCGCGAGTTCACCCTCGGCGAGATCCCCGGCACCCTGTGGACACCCGCGTCCGCCGCACCGGCCCCGCTGATCCTGATGGCCCACAACAACGGCCTGCCCAAGCGGGAACCGCGGCTGGTGGCCCGCGCCCGGCACTCCGCGGCGCACGGCTACGCGGTGGCCACCATCGATGCCGCCGGGTGCGGTGACCGGCCCCGCTCCGCAGCCGACGAGCGGGCCCGCGCCGACCTGCGCCGGGCGATGCGGGCCGGTGAACCGGTCGACGACATCTTCGAGTCCTTGGTCGGCTCGCTCGTCGCACAGGCGGTCCCGGAGTGGCGGACCACCCTGGACGCCCTCCTTCAGCTGCCCGGGATCGGCGGCCCGGTCGGGTACTCGGGGTGGACCGCCCTCGGCATCCGCCTCGCGGTGACCGAGCCGCGCATCGCGGCCGCCGGCTTCTTCGCCGGGGGGTACGTGCCCCGCGCCCAGCGCGAGGAGGCCCGGCAGGTCGCCGTTCCGCTGCTGCTCCTGTTGCAGTGGGACGACGAGGGCAACCCCCGGCAGCGGGCCCTCGACCTGTTCGACGCCTTCGGCACCGCGCAGAAGACGCTGCACGCCAATCCGGGCGGGCACACCGGCACCCCGTGGTTCGAGGTGGAGGACGGGGGCCGCTTCTTCGACCGGCACCTGAGGTAGGGCCGGTGCCGGACCGCCACGCCGGTGAAACGCCTCCTCAACCCGGCGGGATCTTCGTGGTAGTCGTGGAGGTCCAGTCGTCGAGAGGGATGTCATGGCTGACGAGCCTGTGCCTGGCCGGTTGGGCGTGGAGATGCGGGAGGCGGTGTTCCCCGACGGAACGAAGGGCGTGATCACGGTGCGGGCGGGCCTGCCCCAGGCCGAGGTGGACGCCCTCGCGGCCGAGGTCTGGACCGCAACCCCCACCAAGCCGGACGACACCCCGGCGCCCCGCGGCCCGTCCGCCCCCTGACGGTGGCGGCCGCCCGGATCCGGGATCATGGGCTCGGACGAGCCACGACCGAGACGAGGACGCCACGTGAACTCCATGGCCCTCTTCCTCCCCGAAGCGGGAGCCATCCCTCCGTGGCTGCGGGTCACGGCCGGGGTCGTGGTGCTCGGCCTGGCGGCGCTCCGCGTCTGGTTCCTCATCCGGCGTCGGCGGTAGCCCGCTCGCCCTCGCCCGGCCCGGTACGGTCGCAGCGCACCCCGGCACGTCCGTGCCGGGGTGCGCTGTTCCAGGTCGGCCTCAGCCCTTGCTCGACCCCAAGGTCAGACCCGCGATGAAGTGGCGTTGCAGGAGGAGGAACACCAGGATCGTCGGGAGCGCCACCAGGACGGAGCCTGCCGCCAGGAGGTTGTAGTCGGTGAAGAACTGGCCGCGGAGGTTGTTCAGGGACGAGGTGATGGGGAGCTTGTCGGGGTTGGAGATGAAGATGAGGGCCCAGAGGAAGTCGTTGTAGATCCAGGTGAATTCGAGGGTGGCCAGGGCCGCGAGGGCCGGGCGGCACAGCGGCAGGGTGATGCGCCAGAACTGCGTCCACACCCCGGCCCCGTCGACGACCGCGGCCTCCAGGATCTCCTTGGGCAGGGTGCGCATGAACTGGGAGAGGACGAAGACGCAGAAGCCCACCTGGAAGCCGATGTTGACGAGGATGACCGCCCAGTACGAGTCGTAGAGGGTCATCGAGTCCGACATCCACCAGGGCAGGTCGACCTTCAGGAAGAGGACGTAGAGCGGGGTCACGAGGACCTGTGGCGGGAGTAGGTTGCCTGCCGTGAAGAACATGAGCAGCGCGAGGCCGCCGCGGATGTTCAGACGGGAGACCGCGAAGGCGACGAAGGCCGCGAGGAACAGCGTGACGAGCACCGCGGGCACGGCGATGATCAGCGTGTTGGTGAAGTACTTGCCCATGCCGGAGGCGGTGTAGGCCTCGCGGTAGTAGGCGAAGGACAGCTTGTCCGGCCAGGAGAAGTAGCCGTCCCGGGCGGTCTCCTCGTACGGGCGCAGGCTGGCGTAGACGGCGAGGAGCAGCGGGGCGACGAACGCCAGGCAGACCGCGGACAGGAAGAGGTGGACGCCGTATCTGCCCCGGCGCGGGCGGGGTCGCGGCGCGGCGCCCCGGAGGCTCGGCGTCACGTCGCCGGCCCGTGTCGTGGACTTCAGGTCCGCGGTCATTTCTCGCGCGCCCCTCTCAGCTCCTGGACCAGGAACGTCACGATGAAGCCCAGCGAGACGCCGAGCAGTACGACCGCGATGGCCGAGCCGAAGCCGATGCGGCTGGCCTCCCCGATGATGTTGTCGGTGATGAGGACGGAGAGCAGTTCCAGGCCGTTGCGGCCCTTGTTCACCGCGTACACGATGTCGAAGGCGCGCAGCGCTTCGATGACCGTGATGACGCCCACGATGACGTTGACGGGGCGCAGGGTGGGGAAGGTGACGCGGAAGAAGGTCTGGCGCTCGTTCGCGCCGTCGATCGCCGCGGCCTCCTTCAGCTCGGGGTCGACGGACTTCAGCCCGGCCAGGTACAGGATCATCACGTAGCCGGTGTGCCGCCAGCTCGCGGCGAGCATCATCATCCACAGGTTGATGTCGGAGTCGCCGAGCCAGTCGACGGGGTCCTGCTCGTTGCCGAGGACGGTGTTGACCACGCCCTGGTCGGTGCCGAGCAGCAGTTGCGCCATGAAGCCGACGACGGCGAGCGACAGCACGACCGGCAGGTAGATCACGGACTGGTAGAAGCGGCTGAAGCGGATGCCCCGGTCGATGAGGACCGCGAGGAGGAGCCCGAAGGGCGTCGCGACGAGCCCGAGGAAGGCGATCCACAGCAGGTTGTGACGGACGGCGGGCCAGAACGCGGGATAGTCCTGGACCAGGTTCTCGTAGTTGTCGCCGCCCACCCAGTGGATGTCCCCGATGCCGTCCCAGGACGTGAAGGACAGGCCGACGGAGGCGAGGGCGGGCCCCCAGACGATGAGGACGTCCAGCAGGACGGGCAGGCCCAAGAGCGCGCCGAGAACGGCGATGTCGCGGCGTGTGAAACGCCGCGTCGTACGCCGTCCGGCGCGCCGCGCGGTGTTCTGCGGCACGGAGTGCGCTCCCCTGACTCAGCTCACGGACGTGGAGAAGATGTCCTTCTTCTGCCGTTCGATCCTGTTGCACAGACCGTCGACGTCCTTGGGGTCGTCGATGAAGTCCTGCAGCGCCTTGATCATGACGGTCTGGGCGAAGTCGGGACGGGTGTCGCGGTCCAGGAACTGGGAGATCTGCTTCGCCTCGGCGACCAGTTCGGCGGACTTCTTCTGCAGCGGGCTGTACTTGCTGGTGTCCGCGTCCTCGTTGACGGCGACGTTGTTCGGGTCGCCCTTGAGATAGGCGTCCTCGGCCTCCGCCGTGCCGAGCCACTTCATGAAGTCCTTGGCGCCTTCCACGTTCCTCGACTTCTTCGGGACGAGGAATCCGTCGATGGGAGCCTCCACGGCGTCCTGGCCGTACTGCGGGTCGATCTCGGGGAAGGCGAAGAAGTCGATGTCGTCGCGCTCGCCCTCCGGGAACTGGCTGCCGGGGTGCGGCATGCCGAACACCGCCATGCCGGTCCTGCGGCGCTGGAGGCCCTGTCCGGCCTCCTCCCAGGTCCGGCCGAGGGCGCCCTTCTGGTAGTACGGCATGAGTTCACGCCACAGGTCGAAGACCTTCTTGACCTTCCGGTCGGTCCACGCCTCCTCGCCCGCCATCAGGCGCTTGTGGAAGTCGTAGCCGTTGAGCCGCAGGTCGATGTAGTCGAAGGTGCCCATCGCCGGCCAGCCGTCCTTGTCGCAGAAGGCGACGGGGATGCCGTCCTTGTGCATCTTCTTGGCGAGCGCGATGAACTGGTCCCAGTTCCCGGCCTGTTCGTATCCCTGCTTCTCGAAGAGGCTCTTCCGGTGGAAGACCGCCCACGGGTAGTAGTAGTACGGCACGAAGTACTGTTTCCCGTCGTGCGTGGACTGGTCCCGCAGTGCCTGCGAAAAGCCCCGGAAGCCCTTCCACACGTCGCTGATCTCGACCAGCAGGCCCTTCTCGGCGAAGTACTGCATGCGGTAACCGGCGAACCACATGAAGACGTTGTCGGGCGATCCTTGCAGATAGCGCGTGATGTTCTGCTGGAATTCGTTGTGCTCTGTGGTGTTGACCTTGACGCGCTTGTCGCTCTCCTTCTCGTACGCCTTGAAGGCCTGCGCGAAGGCCGCCTTGGGCACGGCGTCCGAGGAGTTGGAGCCCACCGTCACCTCGTTCTTGTCGCCGCCGGGCCCGTCGCCGCAGGCGGTGAGCAGGGCGGGGAGCGTCACCGCCCCGGCGCCGAGGGCGGTACCGCGCAGGAGGGTCCGGCGGGACATCGGATGTCCATTCACATTCCGGGGGGCGGTCGGACCGTGGGACCCGGTGAAATCTGACTGTGCCATGTCCCCCTCCTCGGGGTGCAACCCAACACAACCGAACGCAAGGCTTGGATCTCACTCCCAAGAGTCACCGCCGTCAAGGGTTCTGACGGCAAATGCTCGAACCGTTACCCCTCCTCTTCCAACAGACTTCAACACGCTCTACCGTAAGCGCGCACGACTGACACGTACATGGAGACATCCCATCTTCCGCGAGTACGGAGGAACGTAACGATGCGTCACCTTCCCACCCGCACATCCCGCCGAAGAGTGGTCGGATCCCTCACCGCGGCGCTGCTCTGCGCGGCGGGGCTCGCCTCGCCCGCCGTGGCGGGCGAGGCACCGGGCCCGCGGGCCGCGGGCGCCGACGGGCCCCGGCTGCCCGACGGCCTCGCGCTGACCCCGCCGATGGGCTTCAACAACTGGAACGCCACGCACTGCCGCGCCGAGTTCGACGAGGCGATGGTCAAGGGGATCGCCGACCTCTTCGTGTCCAAGGGCCTCAAGGACGCGGGCTACCAGTACGTCAACCTCGACGACTGCTGGGCCCTGCCGCAGCGCGACGCGAACGGCAAGCTCGTGCCCGACCCGAAGAGGTTCCCCGGCGGCATCAAGGCCGTCGCCGACTACGTGCACGGCAAGGGCCTCAAGCTCGGCATCTACACCAGCGCGGGCACCAAGACCTGCAACCAGGCGGGCTTCCCCGGGGCGCTCGGCCACGAGCGCAGCGACGCACGGCAGTTCGCGGAGTGGGGCGTCGACTACCTCAAGTACGACAACTGCAATAACCAGGGCGTGGACGCCAAGGAGCGCTACATCGCCATGCGCGACGCCCTCAAGGCCGCGTCCGAGAGCACGGGGCGCCCCATCGTCTACAGCATCTGCGAGTGGGGCGAGAACAAGCCCTGGGAGTGGGCCTCCGGCGTCGGCCACCTGTGGCGCACGACGGGTGACATCAGCGACAACTGGAACTCCATGCTCTCCATCATGAAGCGGAACCTGCCGCTCGCGCGCTACGCGGGCCCCGGCCGCTGGAACGACCCGGACATGCTCGAAGTCGGCAACGGCGGAATGACCGACACCGAGTACCGCACGCACTTCTCCATGTGGTCGATCATGGCCGCACCCCTGCTCATCGGCTCCGACCTGCGCAAGGTCTCGCCCCAGACCTTCGAGATCCTCGGCAACAAGGAAGTCGTCGCCGTCGACCAGGACCCGCTCGGCAAGCAGGGCACCGTCCTCTCCTCCACCGGCGGGCGCTGGGTCGTCGCCAAGGAGATGAAGGACGGCAGCCGCGCGGTCGCGCTGTTCAACGAGACCGGGAGCCCCCAGCGCGTCGCCACGACCGCGAAGGCCGTCGGCCTGCCGCAGGCCGCCGGCTACACGCTGCGCGACCTGTGGAAGCACGAGAGCTTCAACACCGCGGGGGCCATCTCCGCGACCGTGCCCGCGCACGGCACCGTCCTGGTGCGCGTCGCCGCCGACGGCACGTGGGCCGACAAGCCCCCGGCCGTCGAACTCGGCCTCGACGGCGGCGCGTTGGTCGAGGCGGGAAGGCCCGAGGAGCTCACCACCCGTGTCACCGACCTCGGCCGCACCCCCGCGCGCGACGTCCGCGCACGCCTCAGCGGCCCCGCGGGCTGGCAGGTGAAGGCGACGTCACCCACCGGCGCGGCGGCGCTGCCCACCGGCAAGGCCCTCACCACTTCCTGGACCGTGACGGCACCCGCGGGCACGCCCACCGGCGCGTACGCCTTCGAGCTCAAGACGACCCACCGCGGCCCGGGCGGCCGCCAGGTCGAGAGCGCGCTGCCCCTGACGGCCCAGGTGGTGACCGCGCCCCCGGCGGGCCGCTCCGCCCTGAGCGACCTGCCGTGGATCTCCACCACCAACGGCTGGGGCCCCGTCGAGAAGGACACCAGCAACGGCGAGAGCCGGGCGGGCGACGGCAATCCGCTCACCATCGACGGCAAGGTGTACGCCAAGGGGCTCGGCGTCCACGCCGAGAGCGACATCGCCTACTACGCGGGCGGCGCCTGCGAGCGGCTGACCGCACAGGTCGGTCTCGACGACGAGAAGCTCCTCAAGGGCACCGTCGCCTTCGAGGTCTGGGCCGACGGCGAGAAGGCCGCGTCCACCGGCGTCCTCACCAACCAGCTGCCCGCGCAGACCGTTTCCGCCGACGTCAGCGGCGCCGAGGTGGTGCGCCTCGTCGTCACCGACGGCGGCGACGGCATCGACTCCGACCACGCGGACTGGGCGGAGCCCGTCCTCAGCTGCTGAGCGACTCGCCGGGCGCCGGAGCCCGCTCGCGCCGGGCGCCGCGCGAGCGGGCTCCGGTCCGCTCAGCCGTTGACGGCGGACGGCAGCCGGGGCACCGCCGGGTCGGGGAAGGCCCGCAGCGCGGCCGCCGCCGCGCCCACCAGACCCGCGTCCGTGCCCATCAGGGCCGGGGCGACCGTCAGTTGGCGTACGAAGGACAGCGCGGCGTAGTCCCGCAGGGCTCGGCGCAGCGGCGCGAACAGGACGTCGCCCGCCATCGCCACGCCCCCGCCGATCACCGCGATGTCGATCTCGACGAGCGTGGCGGTGGCGGCGATGCCGGCCGCGAGCGCCTGGGCGGCCCGGTCGAAGGACGCCGTGGCGACCGCGTCGCCCGCGCGGGCCGCGAGCGCCACGGCGGCCGCGGAGGTGTCGCCGTCCGGGCCCGGCCGCCAGCCCGCCTCCAGGGCGCGCCGGGCGATGTTCGGGCCGCTCGCTATCCGTTCGACGCAGCCGCGGGCGCCGCAGGGACACGGGTCGCCGTCCAGGTCGACGCAGATGTGGCCGATGTGGCCCGCGTTTCCGGTGGGGCCGGGGTGCAGCGAGCCGCCCAGGATCAGGCCGCCGCCGACGCCGGTGGAGACCACCATGCACAGGGCGTTGTCGTGACCCCGGGCGGCACCTTGCCAGTGCTCGGCGGCCGTCATCGCCACGCCGTCGCCCACCAGCTCCACCGGCAGGCCGTCCGTGGCGGCGCGCACCCGCTCCACCAGGGGATAGCCGCGCCAGCCGGGCACGTTGACGGGGCTGACCGTGCCCGCCGACGCGTCCACGGGGCCCGCGCTGCCGATCCCGACGGCGCGCACCTGGGCCCACGCCTCCCCGGCCGCGAGCTCGCCGAGCACGTCCTGGACCGCCCGCATCACGGTGTCGCCGTCCTCGCGCGCGGGCGTCGGCCGCTGGGTGCGCAGCAGGATCCGGCCGCGGCCGTCCACCAGGGCTCCGGCGATCTTGGTGCCGCCGATGTCGAGTGCGGCGACGAGGTCCGTGGGCATCACTGTCAGATCTCCTGGTGAAAGGGCAGGCCGGAGAGTGCGGGGGGACAGTCTCTCGTGCATCTGACAACGTTGTCCAGGTTCTATGCTCGATGCCACACGGCGGGCCCTTGCGCCCACCGCCGGAACCGCGGCCCCCGCCTCGGCAGCGCAGCACGCCACCCCCGGGTAAACACCGGACATCCAACCCCCCGTATACATAGTGGACGTCACATGAGCCCCGTACACCGTGGAAACCTGAACTTCCGCACGCGAACCGGCCTCCGTTACGCAGACTGGGTCCGCGACCCGCGCAGCACAGCCCCGTAGTGGACGACAGACAGGACAGCGCACCGTGGCAGAGACCGCCCGCACCCCCGTCTCCCACCGCCGCACCGACGGCAGTTCGGACCCCGCGGACCCCAGGAGCCGCTACGGCAACCGGCCGACCATGAAGGACGTCGCCGCCCGCGCGGGCGTGGGCCTCAAGACGGTCTCCCGCGTCGTGAACGGCGAGCCGGGGGTCACGCCCGACACCGAGCGGCGCGTCCAGGAGGCCATCGACGCCCTCGGCTTCCGGCGCAACGACAGCGCGCGGGTGCTGCGCAAGGGCCGCACGGCCAGCATCGGCCTCGTCCTGGAGGACCTGGCCGACCCGTTCTACGGCCCGCTGAGCCGCGCGGTCGAAGAGGTGGCGCGGGCGCACGGGGCGCTGCTCATCAACGGTTCGAGCGCCGAGGACCCGGACCGCGAGCAGGAGTTGGTGCTCGCCCTGTGCGCGCGGCGCGTCGACGGTCTCGTGGTGATCCCCGCGGGCGACGACCACCGCTATCTGGAGCCGGAGATCGCCGCGGGCGTCGCCACGGTGTTCGTGGACCGGCCGCCGGGGCGGATCGACGCGGACGTGGTGCTCTCCGACAGCTTCGGCGGCGCGCGGGACGGCGTCGCGCACCTGATCGCGCACGGCCACCGCCGCATCGGCTTCATCGGCGACCAGCCGCGCATCCACACCGCCATAGAGCGCCTGCGGGGCTACCGCACGGCCATGGCGGACGCGGGCATCGACGTCGACGAGTCCTGGGTGTCCCTCGGCCTCACGCACCCCGAGCGCGTCGCCCGCGCCGCCGAGACGATGCTGGCGGGCCCGGCTCCCGTCACCGCGATCTTCGCGGGCAACAACCGCGTGACGGTCACCGTCGTACGCGTCCTCGCGGGGCTCCCCCGCCCCGTGGCCCTGGTCGGCTTCGACGACATCGAGCTGGCCGACCTGCTCCGGCCTGGGGTCACGGTGGTCGCCCAGGACGCGGCCCAGCTCGGCCGCACGGCGGCGGAGCGCCTCTTCCGTCAGCTGGACGGCGCGTCGGGCCCGCCGGAGCGGGTGGAGCTGCCGACGCGCCTGATCACCCGGGGCTCGGGGGAGCTGGCGCCCGCGGACTGAGCGCGGCGGGACGCTATGTGGCCGAGGGCGTCAGGTCGCCCCGGCGCGGCCCCGCGTACGTCTGGAGCCCGGCCGGGGTGAGGCCGGTGAGCCGGGTGACCTCGGCGGTGTCGAGCGCGCCGCAGTCCAGGCCGCGGAGCAGATACCCGGCGAGCGCCTTGGCGGTGGCGGGCTCGTCCGCGATGTCGCCCGCGGTCCGGTTGGCGTACGCGGCCAGGCGGGCGGCGGCCTGCTCGAAGCCCTCGCGGTAGAAGGCGAACACGGCGGCGTAGCGGGTGGGGATGTGGCCGGGGTGCATGTCCCAGCCCTGGTAGTAGGCGCGGGCCAGGGCACGCCGGGTGAGGCCGTAGTGCAGGCGCCAGGCGTCGTGGACCTTCGCCGTGGGGCCGACCGGCAGGACGTTGGTGGAGCCGTCGGAGACGCGCACGCCCGTGCCCGCGGCCGCGACCTGCATGATCGCCTTGGCGTGGTCGGCGGCCGGGTGGTCGCTCGCCTGGTACGCGGCGGACACGCCGAGGCAGGCGCTGTAGTCGAAGGTGCCGTAGTGCAGGCCGGTGGCGCGGCCCTCGGCGGCGTCGATCATGCGGGCGACGGTCGCGGTGCCGTCGGCGGCGAGGATCGACTGGCTGGTCTCGATCTGGATCTCGAAGCCGATCCGGCCGGGGGCGAGGCCGCGCGCCTTCTCGAACTCCTCCAGGAGCCGCACCATCGCGGTGACCTGCTGCGGATACGTCACCTTCGGCAGCGTCAGGACGAGCCCGTCGGGCAGGCCCCCCGCCTCCATGAGGCCGGTCAGGAAGACGTCCAGGGTGCGGATGCCGCGGTCCCGTACGGCGGCCTCCATGCACTTCATGCGGATGCCCATGTACGGCGCGGCGCTGCCGCCCGCGTACGTCTCGGTGATCAGCCGGGCCGCGCGTGCCGCGTCGGCGTCCTCGTCGGCGTCCGTGCGGCCGCCGTAGCCGTCCTCGAAGTCGACGCGCAGGTCCTCGACGGGCTCGCGCTCCAGCTTGGCCCGCACGCGCGCGTAGACCGGCTCGGCGAGGTCGTCGGCGAGGCCGAGGACGGCGGCGAAGGAGGCGGCGTCCGGCGCGTGCTCGTCGAGCGCGGCCAGCGCCCGGTCGCCCCAGGAGCGGATGGTGTCGGCGGCGAACAGCTCGCCGGGCACGTACACGGTGTGGACGGGCTGGCGGGTGCCGGGGTCTCCGGGGTAGCGGCGCTCCAGCTCCTCGTCCACCGGCGTGAGCGAGGCGCTGACCCGCTCGCTGACGGCGCCCGCGAGACTCGTCGCCACCTTTTCCTGCTGACCCATCCGTGCACCCTCCACATTCATAGTGCGGCGTTCCGTGCTCACGGTGTTCCATGGCGGGGACGCCGGTGAACCGAGCATCGAATCTTCCGCTTCACGGAATCAGGAATCCGTATGGCGAAGTTATCCGTGTACCTTCCCACTGGTCAACACCTTCTCGTGTACCGGACCCCGGGCGTTCACGCCTGTCTCAGATGGTGCTTCCACACTCCGATGGGCCCCTTCCGCACGGTCGGGGTCCGCTCGGAGCCCGACAGCGCCGCACCGCGACCGACCGAAGGAGAACGCGTGCCGACCGACACACCCGTGACCCGCCGCTCCGGCCTGCGTACGGCCGTGGCCACCGCGACGGCCGTCACGGTCCCGCTGCTCGCCACGGCGTTCGCCGCCGCTCCCGCGCACGCCGCGGAGCGCCCGGGCCGCCGCCTGGAGGTCATGACCTTCAACCTGCGCTACGCGAGCCCCACGCCGCCGAACGCGTGGCCGGAGCGCCGCCCGGTGACCCGCGAGCTCCTGCACCGGGCGCGGCCCCATGTGATCGGCACCCAGGAGGGCCTCTACCAGCAGGTGCGGGACATCGCCGAGGACCTGGGCCCGCACTACGCCTGGATCGGCACGGGCCGCGCGGGCGGCAGCCGCGACGAGTTCATGACCGTCTACTACGACACGCGCAGGCTGACGCCCGTCGCGTACGAACACTTCTGGCTCTCCGACACCCCGGAGGTGATCGGCTCCAACACCTGGGGCGGCGGCTCCGTGCGCATGGTCACCTGGGTCCGCTTCCACGACCGGCGCACGGAGCGCGAGTTCTACTTCCTCAACACCCATCTGGACAACCACAGCCAGTACGCGCGCACGCGGGCCGCGCATCTGATCTCCGACCGCCTCTCCGCCCTCGACCGCACCGTGCCGAAGGTCGTCACCGGCGACTTCAACGTCGCGGCCCACAAGAACCCGGTGTACGAGACGCTGCTCAAGGCGGGGCTCGTCGACACCTGGGACGCGGCCGACGAACGCGGCAAGCAGTACGCGACCTTCCACGGCTACAAGCCGCTCGTGCCGGACGGCGACCGCATCGACTGGATCCTGGCGACTCCGGCCGCGCGCGTGCACGCGGCGGCCGTCAACGTCTTCTCCCTGGACGGCCAGTTCCCGAGCGACCACCTGCCGGTGCAGGCGAGCCTGACGCTGTGACGCGCGAGGCCCCCGGCCCCGCGCGCGGCGGAACCAGGGGCCTCGTGAGCGTCGAACGGCTCAGCCCTTGCGGGCCTTGACCTCTTCGGTGAGCTGCGGGACGACCTCGAAGAGGTCGCCGACCACGCCGTAGTCGACGAGGTCGAAGATCGGGGCCTCGGCGTCCTTGTTGACGGCCACGATGGTCTTCGACGTCTGCATGCCCGCGCGGTGCTGGATCGCGCCGGAGATGCCGGAGGCGATGTACAGCTGCGGCGACACGGACTTGCCGGTCTGGCCGACCTGGTTGGAGTGCGGGTACCAGCCGGCGTCGACGGCGGCGCGCGAGGCGCCGACGGCGGCACCGAGCGAGTCGGCGAGCGCCTCGATGATCGCGAAGTTCTCGGCGCCGTTGACACCGCGGCCGCCGGAGACCACGATCGCGGCCTCGGTGAGCTCGGGGCGGCCGGTCGACTCGCGCGGCGTGCGCGCGGTGACCTTGGTGCCGGTGGCCTGGGCGGAGAACGACACGGCCAGGGCCTCGACGGCGCCCGCGGCCGGGGCGGCCTCGACCGGCGCCGAGTTCGGCTTCACGGTGATGACCGGGGTGCCCTTGGAGATGCGGGACTTGGTGGTGAACGCGGCCGCGAACACGGACTGCGTGGCCACCGGGCCCTCGTCGCCGGCCTCCAGGTCGATGGCGTCGGTGATGATGCCGGACTCGACGCGGACCGCGAGGCGAGCCGCGATCTCCTTGCCCTCGGCGGACGACGGCACGAGCACGGCGACCGGGGACACGGCGTCGTACGCGGCCTGCAGCGCGTCCACCTTCGGCACGACGAGGTAGTCGGCGAACTCGGGGGCGTCGGCGGTGAGGACCTTGACCGCGCCGTGCTCGGCGAGCGTGGCGGCGGTGGCCTCGGCGCCCGCGCCGAGAGCGACGGCGACGGGCTCGCCGAGACGGCGGGCGAGCGTCAGCAGCTCAAGGGTGGGCTTGCGGACGGCTCCGTCGACGTGGTCGACGTAGACGAGAACTTCAGCCATGGGACTTCAATCTCCTGCGATTACGAAGAAGTTGGGGCGGTTGAGGGAGTGACTGAAGCTCAGATGAACTTCTGGCCCGCGAGGAACTCGGCGAGCTGCTTGCCGCCCTCGCCCTCGTCCTTGACGATCGTGCCCGCGGTGCGCGCGGGACGCTCGGCGGCGGAGTCGACCTTGGTCCAGGCGCCCTCGAGACCGACCTCTTCCGCGTCGATGTCCAGGTCGTCCAGGTCCAGGGACTCCACCGGCTTCTTCTTGGCCGCCATGATGCCCTTGAACGAGGGGTAACGGGCCTCGCCCGACTGGTCCGTGACGGACACGACGGCCGGCAGGGACGCCTCCAGCTGCTCGGAGGCGGTGTCGCCGTCACGGCGGCCCTTGACGACGCCGTCCGCCACGGAGACCTCGGAGAGCAGCGTGACCTGCGGGACGCCCAGGCGCTCGGCGAGGATCGCGGGGAGCACGCCCATGGTGCCGTCCGTCGAGGCCATACCGGCGATGACGAGGTCGTAGCCCGTCTTCTCGACGGCCTTGGCGAGGACCAGCGAGGTGCCCATGACGTCCGTGCCGTGCAGGTCGTCGTCCTCGACGTGGACGGCCTTGTCGGCGCCCATCGACAGGGCCTTGCGCAGCGCGTCCTTGGCGTCCTCGGGGCCGACGGTCAGGACCGTGATCTCGGCCTCGCCGTCCGCCGCCTCCTTGATCTGCAGGGCCTGCTCGACCGCGTACTCGTCGAGTTCCGAGAGGAGGCCGTCCACGTCGTCACGGTCGACGGTCAGGTCCTCGGCGAAGTGCCGATCGCCGGTGGCGTCGGGCACGTACTTCACACAGACAACGATCCTCAAGCTCACGCCGGCTCTCCTACTGCATCGTCATTACTGGGCTGCTGCCTTGGCTGGGCCACTGCCTTCTTGCAGGCAGCATAGGCGCCTCAAGCGGCGGATCCCGGTCGGGGCGGCCCCCGCTCCAACCGGAATATTACTCATGAGTACACCCACTGCTTTCCCGCTGAGCAAGCGCTTTGAACTGTGACCTTCGCAACGCTCCGTAATCGCGCGCACGCCGCGTCATCGGGAACTCTCAGTCACGCAGCGCGTTGAAGCGCCCCTGGTGGTACAGCAGCGGGCGGCCCGCCCCCGCGGGGTCGCCGACGACCGCCTCCGCGAGCACGAGCCGGTGGTCGCCCGCGGGCACCCGCGCCACGACGCGGCACACCAGCCAGGCGAGGACGCCGTCGAGCACGGGCACGCCGTGCGGTCCCTCGAACCAGCGCGTGGGCGCGCCGAAGCGGTCGGCGCCGCTGCGCGCGAAGGTCGCGGCGAGCTCTTCCTGGTGCTCACCGAGGACGTGGACGCCGACGTACTCGGCCCGGGATATCGCGGGCCAGCTGGAGGCGCCGGTGCCGATGCCGAACGAGATCATGGGCGGCTCGGCGGACACCGAGGTGAGCGAGGTGGCGGTGAAGCCGACGGGACCTGAGCCGGTCGCGGTGATCACCGCGACCCCGGCCGCGTGCCGCCGGAAGACGGAGCGCAGCAGGTCGGGCGCGGCGAGCTGAGGGGTGTCGAGGTCGGGCGAAGCCGTCATGGAGTTGTCCTTCTGCAGGAGGTACGAGCGGGTCCGTGGCTGCTCAGCAGGACCAACAGCGCGCACTGGCATGACGGGCGAGGTCCACATGGACGCGCTCGTAGAGAAGGAGCTCCGGTGGCATGGCAGCAGGCTGTCGATAGATGGCCGGTGCAGTCAAGGCCCTGCGGGCGCGGTAAAGATCACTCAGGAACACGGGCCGGAGCACGTGGCCTCCTTCCGGGACCGCGGGCCCCCGCCTCATACGGCCGCTCCGAGGGCGGCGATGACGTCGGCCTTGCGCGGCTGTCCCGCCGCGCGCCGCACCACGCGCCCGCCGCGGTCGAGGACGAGCACCGTGGGCGTCTTGTCGATGCGCAGCTCGCGGACGAGCGCCAGGGCACCCTCCGCGTCGATCTCCACGTGCGCGACGCCGGGCACCATGGCGGCGACGTCGGCAAGGACCCTGCGGGTGGCCCGGCAGGGTTGGCAGAAGGCGCTGGAGAACTGCACGAGCGTGGCCCGCTCACCGAGCGGTCCGCCCAGGTCCCCCGCGTCCAGCCGCCGTGCGCTCTCGTGTCCGCGCGCCGCTGTCACCCGCGCCTCCCACCCTTCTCCGTCGCCCGCCGGGGCGCTGTCCGGCCCCCGGCCGGGGGCGCACATACCTCATTCCCTTCAGCACGCGCGCGGGCTCAAAGATTCCGACGTGACGAGAATCTCCCGCACTACGGGCACTAGCGCTGGCCAGTCGCTCGTTCTTGGGGCACGATCTGCGGAGCCGTATACCTACGGATCCGTAACTTGGTTACCTGCCAAAGGCCCCCCTCCTCTGGCAGAGATGAAGGGCCTCCCCACCCATGGCAGAACTCGTGTACCGACCGGTCGTCGGCGTCGCCAAGACCTTCTTCAAGGCACTGGACCTGAAGATCGACTGCAAGGGTTCCGAGAACATTCCGCGCACGGGTGGCGCGGTCCTCGTCAGCAATCACATCAGCTATCTCGACTTCGTCTTCAACGGCCTGGCGGCGCTTCCGCAGAAGCGCCTGGTGCGCTTCATGGCGAAGGAGTCGGTGTTCCGCCACAAGATCTCCGGTCCGCTGATGCGCGGAATGAAGCACATTCCCGTGGACCGCAAGCAGGGCGACCAGGCGTACGCCCACGCCCTGGACTCGCTGCGCTCCGGGGAGATCATCGGCGTCTTCCCCGAGGCGACGATCTCGCAGTCGTTCACCCTGAAGTCGTTCAAGACGGGTGCCGCGCGCCTGGCCCAGGAGGCGGGGGTTCCGCTGATCCCCATGGCGGTGTGGGGCACGCAGCGGGTCTGGACGAAGGGGCACCCGCGCAACTTCAAGCGCCAGCACCTGCCCGTGACGATCCGGGTCGGCGAGGGCGTGGAGGCGCCGAAGGAGCAGTACGCGGGCGCGATCACGCGGCGCCTGCGCGAGCGCTGCCAGGAGCTGCTGGAAGCCGCCCAGCGCGCCTACCCCGGCCGCCCCAAGGGCCCGGACGACACCTGGTGGCTCCCCGCCCACCTGGGCGGCACGGCCCCGACCCCGGCCGAGGTCCGCGCCGCCGAGGCGCACTGAGGCCACGGCGGGCGGCCCGCCTTAGCGGAGCGGCCCGCCCGCCGGCTCGTGGACGACGATCCGCGCGCCGGGGCTGAACTTCTCCAGGAGCTCCACGAGCTCCGCGGCCGCCGCGTCGAGGCCCGCGTGCGGGCCCATGCCTTCGAGCAGGAAGACCGCGTTGACGGTCTGCTCGGTGAGGCGGGTGCGCGGGCCCTGCCGCCAGTTCCAGCGGCGGCAGGTCACGCCTTCGTCGTCGCGCCAGACGACCTCGCCCGCGTCGGGGTGCTCGACGGTCCGCTCGCCCCCGGCCATGGTGACGAAGTCCTCGTCCCCGGTGGCGCGGACGAGCCGCATGGCGCCCTTGATGTGGTCCAGGTCCTCGCCGCCGACGGGGATCAGATGCGCCACGCTGATCGCGTTGTAGACGTCGACCAGCGCGTTGATCCGCGGCAGCCCCGCGTCGGTGAGGGCCCTCTTGGCCAGGGCCTCGGCGGAGTTCCGGGTGCGCGAGGGCTTGGCGCCGAAGTCCGTGTAGGCCCCGCGCCAGTCCGCCATGTGCGGGTCCTCGTGCGGGGCGCGGCCGTCGAGGCGCGCGGCCAGGCGCCGGGCCGCGTCGTCGAGGAGGGCCGACGTGCCGTCGGAGCTAGGGCCGTTCACGAGGTCGTACGCCTCGACGGCGATGTGGGTGAAGCCGGGCGCGAGTGCCCGCACCTCGTCGGACACGGTGAGCGTGAGCGTCATGATCTGCCTTGGGTCGCGGACGTCATCAGCGGAAGTACAGCATAACGAACTCATTAGTTCATTGCACTGTACTTTCGCTCCGCGGCGGGCTCGGCGCGGCCCCGCGCCGGACGACGCCAGGCATACTCCAGGCTTACGACAGGCCCGCGGCCCGCCTACGGCAGCCCCCAGGCCGGTTCCGTCGCGTTGCCCGGCACGTCGCGCGGACCCGGTGCCGGGCGGGCGCCCTTCGGGGTGACCAGCGCCGTCTGTCCGCGCCGCAGCGGGACACTGATCACGTCGCTGCCCCGGTACGGCAGGTCACGGCCCCGCTCGTCGCGTACGTCGATCTCCCCTGCGATGCCGTGCCGCAGCCGCAGCGGCTCCCCGGCCTCGCTGTGCACCCGGACCCACTCCGTGCGCCCGGCGCGCCGCGAGGCGTCGACGAGGAACGCGCCCTGCGTACGGAGCCGCTGGAGGCTCGCGTCCCGCCAGGTGTCGGAGACGGCGGGGAAGACCTTGACCACTCCCCCGTGGCTCTGCGTCAGCATGTCGAGCAGGGACCGGCCCGCGGCGACGGGGCTCTCCAGGGCGAAGTTGGAGCCTTCGCGGTACATGGTGTTGGGCGTGAGCGCGCAGTTGTCGGTGACGTTGCCGTCCACGAAGAACCGCAGGTGGCGCAGGGCCCGCTCCGCCTGTCCGAACAGCGTCTCCATGGAGGCGGCCGCCGCGTAGCTGTAGCCGTGCCAGCGGTCCTGCCGCCCGGCCCAGTGGTCGAAGCTGCGCCGGTCGAGGGCCTCCTGGAGCGGGTGGAGCCACAGCAGGTGGGAGAAGTGGCGGTGGGACTCGGCGAGCGGGACCCCGGCGCCGATCATGACGCCGTTCTCGTCGCGGTGGTACGGGACGAGGCGGTCGCGGATGTCGCGCCACCGCTTCTCGTCGGGGTCCCGCAGGCGCAGCCGCCGCACGGAGTCGAGCAGGGCCGTGACGCCCCAGCGCAGCAGCGACAGGTCGTAGGTGCAGTCGGCGGCGTTGGCGTACTCGGGCGAGCGGGTCTCGGGCAGGTGCAGCCTGCCGTCGGAGCCCTCGGTGAGGTGCCGCGCGTAGTAGCGGACCGCCTTGGCGAGGACCGGGCGGATCACGTGTCGCAGGGCGTCGTCGTCCATGTGGTGGCGGTAGGTGACCCACGCGTTGTGCAGGGCCCAGACGAGGTTGCCCGTGTGGTCGTTGGGGCTCACGCCGGGCACGCCGACGTAGCGCGGCCCGGAGCGCAGCCGCCAGTCGCCGGGGTGGCAGAGCGCGTAGGTGTCGCCGTCGCGCAGCTCCGGGCGGATGTTGCTCTCCAGGTTGGCGTGGTCGCGGGCGAACGCCGGTGTGACGGCGTCGAGTTCGCGGTGGTTGGAGACGTCGGCGAGGGGATACGTGACCTGGACGTTGGTGTTCCACCAGATGCTCGTCCAGTTGTTGCCCGTCTCCGGGAACCACGGGCCGAAGACCGGGGTGACGGGCCCGTCCGCGCGGGTCGCGCACGCCAGCTTGTACAGCTGGATCCAGTAGAAGCGCTGGAGCTTCTTGTCGGGCACGGACACGAAGCTGCGCCGGTGGAAGGCGTGCCACCAGCCGCGGTGGCGGGCCACGGCGGCCTCGGCCGAACCGTCGAGCGCCTTCTCGACCGCGCGGAGCGCCCGCTCCCGGCCGGTGGAGTCCGGGTGTCCGTACGCGATGGTGGCCGCGAGGAGGCGGCCGGTGCCGGAGCGGCGCTCGCGCCAGGCCGTGGTGTAGCCGCCGCCCGCGTGCAGGGGCTGTTCGACGTGGCCGGGGCCGGTCGCGGGGTCGGGGTTGGCGGTGTACTCGGGCGGGACCCGGACGGTGCGGGTGGTGCGCGAGGGCAGCGCGGTGAACCCCCAGGACGCGGCCTCCTCGCCCGCGCTCGGCTCCGTCGAGATCAGCAGGACGTCCTCGTGGCTGAGGATCAGGGCGGAGAAGGCGACGCTGCCGCGGGTGGTGGTGACGGTGCCCGCCAGTTCGGCGTCGTCCAGGTCCAGGCGCCAGTCGACGCCGGTGACCGTCCCGGCGAAGGTGAGCGTCAGGAAGCCGACGCCGAGCCGGGAGTAGCCGATCGCGGCCTCCCACTGACCGCGCTGGTCCTGTACGTGCCCGTGGTTGACCATGAAGCGCAGGACGTTGCCCTCGCCGGGCTGCGCGTACACGTGCGCGGCGAGGAAGCCGTTGCCGAGGAACGGCCCCTCCTGCCAGCTGCGCGGGAGCCGCTTCCACACCATGGCGGCGTCCCGCAGCAGCGCGGCGTGCGCGTCCGCGCGGGGCGACGCCGCGGACGCGGCCCAGGCGACGGGCGAGCCCGCCGCGACGAGTGCTCCGGAGGCGCCTGCGACGAAGGCGCGCCGTGAGAGGGGAGTCATGGCGTGGGCCTCTCCAACAGCGGTGCGGTCAGGGTGAGTTGGCGTACGCAGCATCGGGTCCACGCCCTGCCGCGTCAAGCGATCCGACAGGAATAGGTCGGATGACTTTCCAACTCGCCGCCTCATAAGCCTCTTTCACGCGGTGAATTCGGCAAGCACCCCCTCGCCACATCCGATGTTTCAGCCTTGCGCCGCGGGGAGTTCCTCCGGCAGCCTCGCCCAGAGCCAGGGCCGGTCCGGGGCCGCCTTGAGGATCTCCAGCAGCACCGGGTTCGGCTCGGCGTGCAGCGTCGGGTAGTCGACTTCCCCGGCGGCCGCGTCCACCGGGAAGGCCAGCCGCTCGCCCGCGAGGGAGAACCGCGCGTCCACGCCGGGCTTGTTGCCGCGCGCGTCCTGGCGGTGCCAGGAACCGTCGAAGCGCACGGCGACGAGGCCGTGCAGCGCGAAGCCACTGCCGTCGTCATGGAGGAGCCGCTGGTAGCACAGGGCCGTGGGGATGTCCTCGGCGCGCAGCAGCGCGGCGAGCGCGTGCGCTTTGGCGTGGCAGATGCCGGTCCGCCGCTCCAGGACGTCGGAGGCGCGCCACGTCACGCGCGGGTCCCCGGCGTCCGCGGAGTGCGGAATGGTGTCGCGGACGTACGCATAGGCCGCCCGCGCGTATACGTATGAGTCGTCGGCGCCCTCGGCCAGGCGCGCCGCGGTCTCCCGGACCAGGGGGTGCCTGTGGTCGATGGCCTCGTCCGCCGCGAGATAGGCGGACAGGTCTGGGTTCTCCTGGATCAGCTCCATGAGCCGCGAGCATAGGAAAGCGGCCGACCGAGAGTCAATGACTTTTCGATCAGCCGCATACCTATGCGATATCAGGGCCTGCGCGGGACGGGCACGGTCGCCGTGCCCACGGCAGGTCCGGGCGCGACTAGCGCGCCATCTCCTCCTTCAGCGCCGCCACGAAGGCGTCGACGTCGTCCCCCGTGGTGTCGAAGGAGCACATCCAGCGGACGTCGCCCGCGGCCTCGTCCCAGAAGTAGAAGCGGAACCGCTTCTGCAGGCGCTCGCTGACGTCGTGCGGCAGCCGCGCGAAGACGGCGTTGGCCTGCACGGGGTAGAGGATCTCCACGCCGTGCACCGCGCGGACGCCCTCGGCGAGGCGCTGGGCCATCTCGTTGGCGTGCCGGGCGTTGCGCAGCCACAGGTCCTTGGCCAGCAGCGCCTCGAACTGCACCGAGACGAAGCGCATCTTGGAGGCGAGCTGCATGGACAGCTTGCGCAGGTGCTTCATGTGGCGCACCGCGTCGCGGTTGAGGACGACGACGGCCTCACCGAACAGCGCGCCGTTCTTGGTGCCGCCCAGGGTGAGGATGTCGACGCCGACGGCGTTCGTGAACGTCCGCATCGGCACGTCGAGCGCGGCCGCCGCGTTGGCCAGGCGGGCGCCGTCGACGTGCACCAGCATGCCGAGGCCGTGGGCGTGTTCGACGATCGCGCGTATCTCGTCCACCGTGTACAGGGTGCCCAGCTCGGTGTTCTGCGCGAGCGAGACCACCTGCGGCATCGCGCGGTGCTCGTCCTCCCAGCCGAATGCCTGACGGTCGATCAGCTCGGGGGTGAGCTTGCCGTCGGGCGTCGGCACGGTGAGCAGCTTCAGACCGCCCATGCGCTCGGGGGCGCCGCCCTCGTCCACGTTGATGTGCGCGCTCTCCGCGCAGATCACCGCGCCCCAGCGGTCGGTGACCGCCTGGAGAGCGACGACGTTGGCACCGGTGCCGTTGAAGACCGGGAACGCCTCGGCGCCCGCGCCGAAGTGGCCGCGGATGACCTGCTGGAGGTGGTCGGTGTACTCGTCCTCGCCGTAGGCGACCTGGTGGCCGCCGTTGGCGAGGGCGAGCGCCGCCATGACCTCCGGGTGCGCGCCCGCGTAGTTGTCGCTCGCGAAACCGCGGACGGCGGGGTCGTGATGCCGCCTGGCATCGGTCTTCGGAGGGTTCACGGCTTCTCGGTCAGCCACAGACGTTTCCCGTTCACTTCCGATGTGGGGCGCTCCCAGACGCCGGTGATGGCCTCGGCCAGCTCCTTGACGTCCGTGAAGCCCGCGAACTTCGCGTTGGGGCGCTCCGCGCGCATCGCGTCGTGCACCAGCGCCTTGACGATCAGGATGGCAGCCGCGGCCCGCGGGCCGTCCTCGCCCCCCTCCTTGCGGAAGGCGTCGCCGAGCGCGAGCGTCCAGGCCTCGGCGGCCGCCTTCGCCGCCGAGTACGCCGCGTTCCCCGCGGTCGGCTTGCTGGCACCCGCGGCGCTGATCAGCAGGTAGCGGCCGTTGCCGCCGCGCTGGAGGCCGCCCTGGAAGGCGAGCGACGTGTGCTGCACCGTGCGGATCAGGAGGTCTTCGAGGACGTCCCAGTCGCCGAGGTCGGTGTCGGCGAAGGAGGAGCTGCCGCGCCAGCCGCCGACGAGGTGCACCAGGCCGTCGATCCGGCCGTACTCCTTCTCCGTGCGGTCGGCCCAGGCGCGGGCGGCCTCCAGGTCGAGCAGGTCGACCGTGTCACCGGTGACCGTGGCGCCGCCGTGCGCGTAGCGCGCCGCGTCCACGGCCTCCGCCAGGCGCGAGGCGTCGGCGTCGGACGCGACCACGGTCGCCCCCGCCTCCGCCAGGCGCAGCAGGGTCGCCCGCCCCGCGGGCCCTGCGGCCCCCGCCACCGCGATCACGGCTCCGTCGAGTGCGGACATGGCCCTCGCCTCCTTGTTGCGGCCGCTCACGCGGCAACCGTCTCGGCGCCGGACTCCGCAGTGATCCCCTTGGTGGAGGCGATCACGTGCTTGAGCTTCTTGGAGAGCGCCTCATAGAACATGCTGAGCGGAAATTCGTCGGGAAGCACGTCGTCGACCAGTTTGCGCGGCGGCAGCGACGTGTCCAGGGCCTCCGGACCCTTGGCCCAGCGCGAGCCGGGGTGCGGGGCCAGATAGGAGGAAACCAGCTGGTAGCCGGCCAGCCAGTGGACGAGCTTGGGCCGGTCGATGCCGTCGCGGTAGAGCTTCTCGATCTCCGCGCAGAGCTGGTTGGTGAGCTGCGGGGCACGGTCCCAGTCGATCTTCAGCTTGTTGTCGGTCCAGCGGACGACGTCGTGCTTGTGCAGATACGCGAAGAGCAGCTGGCCGCCGACGCCGTCGTAGTTGCGCACGCGGTCGCCGGTGACCGGGAAGCGGAACATCCGGTCGAAGAGCACCGCGTACTGCACGTCACGGGCCTGGGGCACGCCCTCGGCCTCCAGCTTCACGGCCTCCTTGAAGGCGGTGAGGTCACAGCGCAGCTCCTCGAGGCCGTACATCCAGAACGGCTGCCGCTGCTTGATCATGAAGGGGTCGAAGGGCAGGTCGCCGTGGCTGTGGGTGCGGTCGTGGACCATGTCCCACAGGACGAACGCCTCCTGGCAGCGGGCCTGGTCGGCGACCATGGCGCGGATGTCGTCCGGCAGCTCGATGCCGAGGATGTCCACGGCGGCCTCGGTGACCCGGCGGAAGCGGGCGGCCTCGCGGTCGCAGAAGATGCCGCCCCAGGTGAAGCGCTCGGGGGCCTCGCGCACGGCGATCGTCTCGGGGAAGAGCACCGCCGAGTTGGTGTCGTAACCGGCCGTGAAGTCCTCGAAGGTGATGCCGCAGAACAGCGGGTTGTCGTAGCGCGTGCGCTCCAGCTCGGCGAGCCACTCGGGCCACACCATGCGCAGCACGACCGCTTCGAAGTTGCGGTCCGGATTGCCGTTCTGCGTGTACATGGGGAAGAGCACGAGGTGCTGGAGGCCGTCCTCACGGCGGGCCGCCGGGTGGAAGGCGAGCAGCGAGTCGAGGAAGTCCGGCACCTGGAAGCCGCCTTCGACCCACTTGCGCAGATCGGCCACCAGGGCCGTGAGGTACGCGGCGTCGTGGGCGAGCAGCGGGGCCAGCTCCCCGACCGAGGCTATGAGGCGGTCGACCGCCTGTCCGGCCGCGGCCCTGGACGGCGCGCCCTCGCGCTCGAAGTCGATCGAGCCGTCCTTGGACTGCCAGGGCCTGATCTCCTCGACGGCACCCTTGAGCACCGGCCAGGCCGGGTGGTCCACCACTCGCCCGTCACGGGAAGCCCCGGGGCTGTCCGCCGCCGTCTGCACAAGAATTTCCGTCATGTCCCATCCTCCACGGGAGAACCTCGCGTATGAGCAGCGTATGTGTGCGAGCTTCTCCGTTACAAGGGGGGATCCGGGAAATTATCCTGCTCGCCCTCCACTGGGCCGCTGTTTTTCCTGTCGCCCGGTGCCGGTGCGGCCGCCTCCCCCCACTGTTTCCCGCTCCGGGCGGGCGGACACCCCTCACCCCGGGGCGACCCGCGCGCCACGAGGTGCGGCCGCCGCCCGCGCAAGACCACGCCATCGCCCCGAAGGCAAAGTCCACGAGTACGGCCACACGCAAAAGGCCCGCGCCCCGGAAAACGCGCCGGGAATGCCAACCGAAAAGCGGATGCGGGCGGATCGGCACACCGCGAAGAAGTTCACCGCGGCGGCACGAAGAGCGCCTCACCGAGCACTACGCCCACCGGCATCACTCCAGCTCAGCGGCCACATCCTCGCTCGTATACAGGCGCTACGGCTCCCAACCTTTCATCCCTCCAATTGTTCAGCGCACCATGGATCCCGCGCTTTTCAGCCGCGTTCCCCACGCCGCTTCCGCTGGCTCGATTCGCGTTCTCCCTCCCGCCCCGAAAGGCGGCTAGCGTGCCCGGGCGCGGGGGCAGTCGAGGAGGGGTCAGAGGAATGTTCTATGCCGTGTTCAGGTGTGTCGTCCTGATACCGCTGCTGCGGTGGCTGTTCCGGCCGCGGATCGAGGGGCTGGCCAACGTGCCGGCCCGGGGCGCGGCCATCGTGGCGGGGAACCACCAGTCGTTCTGCGACCAGTTCCTGCTGGGCGTGACGCTGCGCCGACGCATCAACTTCCTTGCCAAACAGGAGTACTTCACGGGCAGGGGCCTGCGCGGACGCCTCGCCGCCGCGTTCTTCCGGGGCATCGGCGCGATCCCCGTGGACCGGTCGGGCAACGGCGCCGGGCAGGCCGCCGTCGAGGCCGGGCTCGCCGTGCTCGACCGGGGCGGCCTGCTCGGCATCTTCCCGGAGGGCACCCGCTCGCACGACGGGCGCCTGTACAAGGGCCGGGTGGGCGTGGCCGCGATGGCGCTGCGGTCCGGCGCACCCGTGGTCCCCTGCGCCATGATCGGCACGTTCGAGGCCCAGCCCGCGGGCCGCCGGGTGCCGAGCATCGTGCCGATCACCCTGCGCTTCGGCAGGCCGCTCGACTTCTCCAAGTACGCGGGCATGGAGGACCAGCGCGCCGCGCTGCGGGCCGCCACGGACGAGATCATGTACGCGATCCTGGAACTCTCGGGCCAGGAGTACGTCGACACGTACGCCGTCGAGGCCAAGGCCGCGGCGCAGGCCCAGGAGCTGGCGCGGCGCACCCGCAGGCGCGCGGGTCAACCCCCGGCCGACGCGCCCACCCACGGGTGAGACCGCTCGCGATCACGGTGCCCGCGGCGGTAGGACGGGCCGGGTCAGCCGTCCCCACCGCAGGGAGCGCCGAACCGTTGAGCACCCGCGCCGTTCTGGTCGCCGCCGTCATCACCGGACTCATCCTGGGCATCGTGGGCACCAGACCGGATGATTCCGCTTCGCCCCGCAGGAACGATCCGATCGTGGAGGCGGGCGATTAGGCTGCGGCCGTGCCGCGCGGTCCCCTGCCTCCGCACCGCGCGGAGCCGAGCCGCCGTCGACGGAAGCGAGTGACCTTGAACTTCCTCACCATCGGGCATCGCGGTGTCATGGGCACCGAACCCGAGAACACCCTGCGATCCTTCGTCGCCGCGCAAGCCGCGGGCCTGGACGTCATCGAACTGGACCTGCACCTGAGCAAGGACGGCGCCCTCGTCGTCATGCACGACGCCGACGTGCGCCGCACCACCGACGGCAGCGGTCCCATCGCCGAGAAGACCCTCGCCGAGCTGCGCGAGCTCGACGCGGGTCTGGGCGAGCGCGTCCCGGTCTTCGAGGAGGTCCTGGACGCCGTCCGGGCGCCGCTGCAGGCCGAGATCAAGGACGTGGCGGCGGCGCGCGCCCTCGCCGACGTCATGCACGCGCGGGACCTGGTCGGCCGGGTGGAGGTGCTCTCCTTCCACGACGAGGCGATCGCCGAGATCGCCCGGCTCGTCCCCGGCGTGCGTACCGCGCTCGTCGCCAGCCGCTACGGCGTGGACGTGGTGGAGCGCGCCACCGCGGTCGGCGCCGCCACGCTGGTGCTGAACATCCGCCGGCTGACCCTGGAGGTCGTCGAGCACGCGCGCAAGGCCGGTCTGCGGATCATCGGCTGGGTCGTGAACACCCAGGACGATCTGCGCCTGGTGCGCGCGCTCCAGCTCGACGGCGCGACGACGGACTACCCGGACATCAAACGGACGGGACGTTTCACCGCCTGAGCCGTCTCGCGGGGCCCGCACCGGGTCCCGGCCGGGCCGCCGCCGCGCCGGGGCGGGGCGGGGCGGGCCCGACTCAGCCGATCTGCTTCACCAGGAGCTCGAACTCCAGGTCGTCGCGCTGCGGGACGCCGAAGCGCTCGTCGCCGTACGGGAAGGGGCTCATCTTTCCCGTACGGCGGTAGCCGCGCCGCTCGTACCAGGCGATGAGCTCCTCGCGTACGGAGATCACGGTCATGTGCATCTCCCGGGCGCCCCAGGTGTCCCGCGCGGTCCGCTCCGCCTCCGCCATGATCACCTTGCCCAGGCCCGCGCCCTGGAGCGCCGGGCTGACGGCGAACATCCCGAAGTACACGTGGTCCCCGCGGTGTTCGAGCTGGCAGCAGGCCACGATCCGGCCATCGCGCTCGACCGCGAGCAGCTTGCCGGCGGGCGCGGTGATGACGTCGACGACGCCCTGCGCATCGGTGCGCCGGCCCTCGAGGATGTCCGCCTCGGTGGTCCACCCGGCACGGCTGTCGTCGCCCCGGTACGCCGACTCGATCAGCCCGACCAGCGCCTCGGCGTCGGCTTCGGTGGCGTCGCGGAAGGTGAGGTCGCCGTGCGTGCTCGGGTGCGGGGCGGTGGCCATGGGGGCGGGTCTCCGATCTGCTGGTGCTGCGGTGCCGTCGCGCGTCCGGACTCCTGAGCCCCGGCACGCACCGCCGAGCGTAACCCGGGACTAAGGTGCGGCCGCATGGTGCACGTACTCAGCAGCAGAATCCTCCTGCGCCCCACCGACCCGGAGCGCTCCCGGACCTTCTACGGCACGGACCTCGGCCTCGCCGTCCACCGCGAGTTCGGCACGGGGCCCGAGCGCGGCACGGTGTACTTCCTCGGCGGCGGCTTCCTGGAGGTCTCCGGCCGCTCGGCGGAGCCCCCTTCGCCCGCCGTGCAGTTGTGGCTCCAGGTCGCGGACGCGGCCGCCGCGCACGCGGACCTGGCCGCGCGCGGCGTGGAGATCCTGCGGCCGCCGGTCAAGGAGCCGTGGGGCCTCGTCGAGATGTGGATCGCCGACCCGGACGGCGTGCGCATCGCGGTGGTGGAGGTGCCGGAGGACCATCCGCTGCGGTACCGCCCCTAGGGACGGTCCGGTACGACGCCGTGTCGGCCCGCCGGACGGGCCCCGGGTCACCCGCGCGGGACGCCGAGGCGGCCCTCCAGCTGGCTGAGCAGCTCGCCCAGGAGGGCCCCGAGGCGCTCCTGGCCGTCGCCCGCCAGGCCCGCGAGCACCGTCGTCTCGTACGCCAGCTGGTCGGGCAGGACCGCGTCGACGAGGTCGCGGCCCGCGTCGGTCAGGCGGACGTGCGCGACACGGCGGTCACGCGTGTCCGGGCGGCGGTCGATCAGGGCGCGCTCCTGGAGCAGCTTGAGGCGCTTGGTGACCGCCGCGCCCGAGGAGAAGGTCTCGCGGGCCAGCTCGCCGGGGGTCAACTCGTGGCCGGTGCGGCGCAGGGCGCCGAGCAGGTCGAACTCCGGGCGGGTCAGGCCCGCCCGGCGCAGCGGGGCGTCCTCCGCCTGCTGGAGCAGGGCCGCGCAGCGGTTGATGCGGCCGATGATCTCCATCGGCGCCGTGTCCACGCCCGGATGCACCTGCTGCCACTGGCGGACCACCGCGGCCACCGTGTCGCCCGCACCCGCCCGGCCGTACCCACTCGTCATCCCCGCGCCCCGCTCCTCGTGCTCATTCCGCCGGTGTCACGGCCGCGCGCCCTCCGCGGCCTGCGGTCCACCACGTACCGTAGCCGCGAGCGTACGGTGCCCGGCGCGCTCGGCGTCCGCCACCCGGCGCGCGGGGAGCTCGCGCTGCCACCACTCGCCCGCGGCCGTGTCGTGGGCGGCGCGCAGGGCGACGAGGCTCGCGGTCAGACGGCGCCGGGCCCGGTGCAGGTCGCGGGCGGGCCCCCGCAGGGCGCTTTCGGCGTGGGCGCGGGCGCGGTCCGTGGCGGCGAGGGCGTGCTCGATGTGGTCGGCGGCCCGCCGGTTGGTGACGGCCACGGCGGCGACGAGGCCGAGCAGCGCGCCGAGCAGGGTGTCCACGACGCGGTCGGCGATCAGCGCGCCGGGGTCCTGGAAGCGTCCGAACTCGGTGACGAGCAGCGCCATCGGCGTCACGCACACGCAGCCCAGCCAGTAGTTGCGGGTGATGAGGGCCTCCGCGCCGAAGGCACAGAGCAGCCCGCACACGATCAGCGCGGCGTGGTCGTGGTGCGCGAGCGGCACGAGCGCGGCGAAGGCGACCACGCCCACGACGTTGCCGACGACGCGCTGTACGCCGCGGCTCCAGGTCAGGGTGACGTTGGCCTGGTACAGGGACGCGGCGGTGACCAGGGCCCAGTAGGGGCGCCCGACGCCGAGCGCGAGCGCCGCGTATCCGGCGAGGGCGCAGCCGACACCGGTGCGCAGCGCGATGGGCAGCAGCGGCGACCCGGGCGCGAGCCGCCGCCACAGCGGCAGCGCGGCCTCGGCCTCCTCGGCCCGCTCCAGCGGCGGGTGCGGGGCCGTGGCGCCGGTGTCCGGGACGGCCCCGGTGCCGCGCAGCCCCGCGGCCAGGGCGCGCAGCCGCACGGGGTCTCCCGCGGCGGGCGCGGCGAGGGCTTCCTCGGCACTCGCCACGAGGTGGTGCAGCGCGGTGCGGGTCGCGTCGGCGCGGGTCGCGTGCAGGGACTGCCAGGCGGCGTGCGCGGCGTCGGTGGCGGCGGCACGGGCCCGCGCGGCGCCGGGCCCGCTCGCGTCGGCCGCCACGGCGTCGGCGTACGCGGCGGCGGCACGCAGGGCCCGGCCGGTGGCGCGCCGCTCGGGGCCGTGCGGGCGCAGCGGCGCGGGTGCCATGCCGACGAGCCAGGCCACGGCCCCCGCGCCGAGCGTCAGGGCGAGATGGCCGGGCACCTGGCCGAGGCGCTGCGGCGCGAACAGGCTCGCGGAGCTGACGAAGGTGAAGATCAGATGGCCGGGCGGGCCGATGCGGGTGGCGTCGCAGAGCGCCTTCTGGGCGGCGGCGAGGAGCGCGCCCACCGCCACGAGCACCGCCGCGCCGGGCGCGAGCGCGGCGGTGGTCAGGGCGACCGCCACGCTCGCGACCATCCCGGCGACGACCCGGGCGAGGGCGCGGGCCCGTGCGGCGTACGGCAGTTGGTGTGCGTACAGGGCGCAGAGCGACCCGGCCATCGTGTACATCACGAGGTCGAGGCGGCCGAGGGCGAGCAGCGTCAGATGGGGGATCGCCATGGCGACGAAGACGCTCGTCGCGGGCTTGAACCAGATGTCCGACGGCTTGCCGAGGCGGAGCACACCGGCGAGCGGCAGACGGCGCGGGTGCGCGCGCGGCGAAGGCCTGGACGGGGGCGAGGCGTGGGCGGGAGGTGGGGTGCTGCTCATGCAAGAAGATTAGCAAGTGTTTTACCTGAAAACTAAATAGGCGCACGACCGGCTCCGCGCCCGCGCGCGGTTGTTGTCGAGCTGGCGACCGACCCGAACGGGCACAGCCGGGACCGCCGGTCCGCGCACGGCTGCGCCGACGACCGGCCGGAGCGGGCACGACCGAGACCCACCGGCCCGCGCACGATTGCGCTCGCGACCAGCCGGAGCGGGCACGACCGAGACCCACCGGCCCGCGCACGGCTGCACCGACGACCGGACGGAGCAGGCGCAGCCGAGACCCGCCCCGGAACGAGGGGTCCCGCGACCAGCGCCGCACCCCTTCCGCTCCCCCGTCGCGCTCCCGCCGTACACCCGTGCGCTCCCGTACGCCGCCCCCGCGCCGGGCATCGACTCGTCATCGGCGTCGTCCGTCGATCGAGGAGGTGCCCGGTGCACGGACCCGGTTCGGCGAGCTGGCTGCTCGTGGCGCTCTGCGCGGCGAGCGGCGCCTACTGCGTGCTGCGGATGCGCAGCCGCGTCGCGGAGCAGCGCCGCACGGCGGGCGGCGAGGCGCTCATGGGCTTCGGCATGGCGATGATGGCCGTGCCCGCCGCCGCACTCTCCCCGCCCCGGGGCGCGTGGCTCGCGTACGCGACGGTGTTCACCGCCATCGCCCTGCACGCGGCCTGGACGACGCGGCGCTCCGTCCACCACGTCCACCACCTGGTGGGCGCCGCCGCGATGGTCTACATGTCGGCGGCGATGCTCTCCGCCCCCGGCGGCGGCCACGGCGACGCGGGCGTCCCCGCGCTGACCGGCGCCCTGCTCCTGTACTTCACCGCGCACGTGCTCGCCTCGGGCGCGCGGCTCGCCCCGGTGGGCGCGGTGGTCACCCCGGAGGCCGGTGTCGTCCGCTGGGCGGACCGGCCGGAGCTGGCCCTGGTGTGCCGCCTCGCGATGAGCATGGCCATGATCGCGATGCTCCTGACCCTGTGAGCCCCCTGCCCGCGAGCACCCCTCCCGCCCCGCGCCGACGGCCCTGAACCCCCGGCCCCCGTCGTGGCGTGCGTCACTTCACGGCGAAGGTCCATACCCTCATGAGGCATGCCCCTCATAGGGTTGACCCATGATGGTCCCCGTCGCGCTGCTGCTCCTTGCCGGGCTGACCGCCGTCGTCGCGCCCCGGATGCTCGCGCGAGCGGACTGGCCGGAGCGCGAACCGGTGGTGGCACTGTGGGCCTGGCAGTGCGTGGTGGCGGGCGTGCTGCTCTGCTGCGCCCTGTCGATGACCTTCAGCGCGGCCGCCGCCTGGCAGGCCGTGCGGGGCCAGCTCTTCGCGCCCGCGCCGCACGGCGTCGTCGAGGCGTACGCGCTCGGCCCGACGCCCTGGGCCACGGTGACGGCGGTGGCCCTCGCCTGCGGCGGCGTCTGGACGGCCGTGATGCTCACGCGCGAGATCGCCCGCGCCCGCACCCGGCGCGCCAGGCGGCGGGCCGAACTGGTCGTGCGCGCCCCGCTGTTGCCCGGCGAGGAGCCCGGCGCCGACCGGCTCGTCGTCCTGGAGGGCGAGCGCCCCGACGCCTGGTGGCTGCCCGGCACCGCGCCCCAACTGGTCATCACCACCGCCGCGTTGCGCCGCCTGAAGGGCCGCCAGCTCGATGCGGTGCTCGCCCACGAGCAGGGGCACGCGCAGGCCCGGCACGACTGGCTCCTGCACTGCTCCGGCGCGCTCGCCGCGGGCTTCCCGCAGGTGCCGGTGTTCGCCGCGTTCCGCGACGAGATGCACCGGCTCGTGGAGCTGGCCGCCGACGACGTGGCCTCGCGCCGCTTCGGGCGCCTGACCATCGCGCTCGCCCTCGTCGAACTCAACGAGGACCGGGGCGTGTTCGGGCCCTGCCCGACCCCGCAGGCACACGTCCCCGCCCGGGTGCACCGGCTGCTCGCCGCCCGCCCCCGGCTCACCGCGGGGCGCCGTCTGCGGCTGACCGCCGCGGCCGCGCTCGTGCCGGTCGTACCGCTCCTGGTCGCGTTCGTCCCGGCGCTGCGCGCGCTCGGTTAGGCGTCGCCGCGGGGCATCGGTCAGGATCGGGACATGGACTCCGCGCCTCCCCCGCCTCCCCCGCCGTCCCGCGCCGCCCGCGTGGCGGCGCTGCTCGCGCTCCCCTCGCTGCTGCTGCTCGTCCTGGTCTCCGCCGAGTGGCAGCCGCTGCTCACGCTGGACGGCGACATCGCGCGGACCACGCACCGCTGGGCGGTGGCCCACCGGGACCTCACCCACGCCGCCCGCGTCCTCACGGACTGGGTGTGGGACCCGTGGACGATGCGCGCCCTGTGCACGGCCGTCGTGCTGTGGCTCGCCGCGCAGCGGGCGTGGTGGCTCGCCCTGTGGCTCGCGGCGACCTGCCTGGTGGGCACGCTGCTGCAACAGGCCATGAAGGCGGCGGTCGGCCGGGAGCGTCCGGTCTGGCCGGACCCGGTGGACTCCGCGCGCTACGCGGCCTTCCCGTCCGGGCACGCACTGACCGCCACCGTCGTGTGCGGGCTGCTCCTGTGGCTGCTCCGCCGCCGCGCCGTGGGCCCCCGCGTGTGGCGCACCGCCGTCGCCGTGGCGGTGGTGTCCGTCGTCGGCGTCGGCCTCACCCGTGTGTGGCTGGGGGTCCACTGGGCCTCGGACGTCGTGGCGGGCTGGCTGATCGGCGCCCTGGTCGTCGCCGCGGCGATCGCCCTGTACGACCGCTACGCACCGCCCGTACGGCCCCCGGCGGCGACGGGACGGGCGCACAGCCGTCGGTGACCGCGATCCCGTGGGGCGCGTCGGGCGGTGCTTGACCCCGCGCCGGGAGGTCCCGGAGGATCGCGGCATGGCGATCAAGGGCGTGCTGTTCGACTTCTCCGGGACGCTGTTCCGCGTCGAGTCCACCGCGTCCTGGCTGCGGGCCGCGCTCACCGCGCGCGGGCTCGCCCTGCCGCCGGACGAGGAGGCGCGGCTCGCGGCGGCGCTCGACCGCGCGGGCGCGCTGCCCGGCGGCGCGCCGACCCCGAAGGCGCCCGGGCACCTCGCCGGCCTGGTCGCGCGCCGCGACGAGAGCGCGGAGCTGCACCGCGCCGCGTACACCGGCCTCGCCCGGACCGTGCCGCTGCCCGATCCGGGCCTGTACGACGCCCTCTACGACCGGCACATGGCGCCGGAGGCCTGGCAGGCCTACCCCGACGCCCTCGACGTCCTGCGCGGCCTGCGGGCGCGCGGGGTGCGCGTCGGGGTCGTGAGCAACATCGGCTGGGATCCGCGCCCCGTCTTCCGCACGCACGGCCTCGACCCGTACGTGGACGCGTACGTGCTGTCGTACGAGCACGGCGTCCAGAAGCCCGACCCGCGCCTCTTCGCGCACGGCTGCGACGCGCTGGCCGTCGCCCCCGCGGACACGCTGATGGTCGGCGACGACCGCCGTGCGGACGGCGGCGCGGCCGCCCTCGGCTGCGCCGTGCACTTCGTGGCCCATCTGCCGGTGCTCCAGCGCCCCGACGCGCTGCGCACGGTCCTGACCCTGGTGGGCGGCGCGGGCTGACCGCCGTGCCCGCGGGACGCGCCTACGACTCGTAGTTCTCGACCTGCGCGACGGGGCGCGCCCGGACCGCGTCCGGGTCGCCGCCGAACTCCTCCTTGGCCCGCCGTCTGCGCAGCAGGTCCCAGCACTGGTCGAGCTCCCGCTCCAGATCGCCCAGGCGGGCCCGCTCCGTGGCCTCGTCGATCGCTCCGGAAGCCAGCGATTCGCGGAGGGTCTTCTCGGCGTCGACCATCTCCGTGATCCGCGCCAGAATCTGCTGTTGGTCCATGTCCACACGCCTCCTCAGACCCCCGGCCCCACTGTAAGGAGACAAAGCCGGATCGGCGAGGAGAGAAGGGAAGAACGGGGAGAACGGGGTGACGGGGGACAACAGGGGGGATGTAGTAGACATGCGGAGCAATGGGGCGGCCGCGTCGGCCGCACTCCGGACATGCCTGGAGGCAGGCAACACTCCCCCGCGGTGTTGCCTGCCCCGAGCAGCCCCGGCCCATGTCGGCCCGGTCCGGGACGTCCTGAGTATATTGGCTGTGAGCCAGTCAACGCAGGAGTTACAGGATGTCCCCGCGTAGCCCATCGGTCAATGAAGAGTTGCGACGGCGTTCCCGCGAGCGGCTTCTGCAAGCCACGGTGGACCTGGTGGGCGAGCGCGGCTACGAGGCGACGACGCTCGCGGACATCGCCGACCGCGCCGGCTCCGCACGCGGCCTCGTGTCGTACTACTTCCCGGGAAAGCGCCAGCTCCTGCAGTCGGCCGTGCACCGTCTGATGCACCTCACCCTCCAGGAGGGCCTGGAGCGCGAGCCGCGCACCGAGGACGGGGACGAGCTCCTGGCCCGCGCCGTCGACGCGATCCTCGGCCTCGCCCGGGACCGGCCGGTCCTGATGCGCACGCACATGGCGGGGATCCTCCAGGCCGACGGGTTCGTGCAGTGCCCCGAGCAGCAGCGGCTGGCGTTCCTGCTGCGCGACACCATGGTCCGGCACGGCTCGCCGGACGTGGAGACGGACTACCCGATGCTGCGCGCCCTGCTGATGGGCGCGGTGTTCGCGCTGCTCATCCCGGGCGCGCCGATGCCCTACGAGCGGCTGCGCGCGGAGCTGTTCCAGCGCTACGGACTCGACTGGAAGCTCGGCGTCCCGCCGGGCGACGAACCGCCCGACGGGACGTTCTAGACCTCACCGGAGCAGGGGCTCAGTGCCCGTTGAAGTACTCCGGCTGCGTCTGCACGTTGAGCTCGCGCAGCCGCACGCGCTTGGCCGGGTCCGTGCGCTTGTCGTTGAGCTTCAGCACGTCGAAGCCCTTGACCATGTCGTTCGAGTAGATGTGGCCGTTGTAGTAGTACGCCGACCACGAGCCGCCGCCGACGAGCTGGTCCGCGGAGAGCGGGCCGCGCTCGAAGTAGGCGATCTCCTTGGGCTTGGCCGAATTGGTGAAGTCCCACACGGAGACGCCGCCCTGGTACCAGGCCTGCACCATGAGGTCCCTGCCCTTGACCGGGATCAGCGAGCCGTTGTGGGCCACGCAGTTCTCGGTGTCCGCCTGGTAGCGCGGGATCTTGTAGTAGCTCTTGAAGACGAGCTGGCGCTTGTCGCCCCGGCCCTTGATCTCGTAGATGCCGTCGGCGCCGCGGTTCGGGCCGATCTCGGCGTTGCAGGTGGCGCCGCCGCCCCCGCCGAGCTCGTCGGTGAACACGACCTTGTCGGCGTCCTGGTTGAAGGTCGCCGAGTGCCAGAACGCGAAGTTCACGTTGTCCTGGACGCGGTCGATGACCTTCGGACGTTCGGGGTCCTCGATGGAGAACAGGATCCCGTCACCCATGCAGGCGCCCGCGGCGAGGTCCTCCGAGGGCAGCACGGTGATGTCGTGGCAGCCGGTGGTCTTGGAGACGCCCGGGTTGGTGGGCGAACCCGGGTTCCCGCCGCCGTCCGGGCCCTCGCCCGGGAACAGCACGGGGAAGCCGACGACCGCCGCCTTCTGCGGCGCCTTGCGCGGCACCTTGATCACGGAGATGCCGTCGTGCGGCGGCTGGCAGTCGGGGAACGCCGCGCTCGGCGCGTACGAGGAGACGTAGATGTAGACGTTGCGGCGCTCGGGCACCAGCGTGTGGGTGTGCGAACCACAGGCGGTCTCGACGGCGGCGACGTAGCGCGGGTTGCGCTTGTCGCTGATGTCGAACACCTTCATGCCCTCCCAGGAGGACTTCTCCGTGGCGGGCTGCGTGGTGCTGGCGCAGGAGCTGTCGCTGCGCGAGGAGTCGGTCGACAGGAACAGCAGGTCGCCGGAGACCGAGACGTCGTTCTGGGATCCCGGGCAGAGCACCTGCGCGACGGTCTCGGGCTTCTTCGGGTTGCTGATGTCGAAGATGCGGAAGCCGTCGTAGTTCCCGGCGAAGGCGTACTTCCCCTGGAAGGCGAGGTCGGAGTTGGTGCCCGGCAGCGCGTCCTTGGGGATGTTGCCCAGGTGCTCGATGTTGTCGGAGTGGACTATCTCGTCGGGCGCGGGGATCTTCCCGTCCCGTATGGCCCGCCGGGTGTCGGCGGCATCCGACTTCGACACCTTCTTCGGTGCCGCGGGGGTGTCGCCGGGGTCGGGCGTCGCCGCCGCGGGGACGGCGGTGAGCAGCGCGGCGAGGAGCCCGGCGGCCGCCGTGGTTACTCCCAGGCGTCTGCGCCGGGTTCGGGGTTCGTTCAGCAGAGTCACTGCTTCCTCCCTTGTGGCCGTTCGAAGGCGAACGGTGCACGGACACCCGCAGTATCGTGCTCCTCATGTACAAATCAACAGATGGAAACACGGCCGTAATGAACGCATCCGATCACTGACGCTCATCGGCGTGCTAGGACGGACCCAACTACCCCGCGCGTCCCAGGAGGTTGCCGTGCCCCACCGCCGTACGCCCGCCGCCCGTACGTCCGTTGTCCGCGCCTCCGCCGTGACCGCGCTCGTCGCGGCCGCCGCCCTCGCGCTCGGCGCCTGCGACTCCGCGTCGGACGCGGACGCGAAGGCCAAGTCCGGCTCCTCGACCGGCCCTTCGGTGATCGCTCCGGGCAAGCCCGGGGAGAAGGCGGCGACGCTCTCGGCCGAGGAGGCCGCGAAGCAGAGAACCGACGACGACAGCCCGAACTCGGCGGACTTCGACTACGTCGAGAAGATGATCCCGCACCACGCCCAGGCCCTGGAGATGACCCGGCTCGTGCCGAAGCGGGCGAAGTCGACGCGGGTGAAGCGGCTCGCCGACCGCATCACGGCCGCCCAGAAGCCGGAGATCGGCGCCATGGAGCGGTGGCTGAAGAGCCAGGGCAAGAAGGCTCGGAAGCGCGGGCACGGCGCGCACCACGACCACGCGGGGATGCCGGGGATGGCCACGCCCGCACAGCTCGAGCAGTTGCGGGCGGCCAGGGGCGAGGCCTTCGACGAGCTGTTCCTGAAGCTGATGATCACGCATCACTCGGGGGCCGTCACCATGGCCACGGACGCGCTCTCGGAGGGCAACAACCTCCTGGTCGAGGAGATGGCCAACGACGTCGTGGCGCAGCAGACGGCCGAGATCAACCGGATGCGCGGGATGAGCTGAGCCCCCCCGGCCACCGCGGCTAGCGGCGGCGGTGCCGGGGCGACAGATGGCCCGCGTCACGCGCCCCCGCGATGAGGCGCAGGGACTTGCGGCGGCTGTGCCCCGTCGCGCACATCACCGCGAGCACCGGGTCACGGCCCTCGTCACGCGCCGTGCGGTACGCCTCGACGGCGGTCTGGCGGACGGTGTCGCCGCGCTGCCCGGAGGGCCGGGCCGGGCGCGCGGCAGCCGCCGCCTCGCCCCCGAGGGCGCCGCGACAGGAGGTGTCGGCCGGACCGTACTGCTGGGTGACGCCCCGGCAGACGTCCGCCAGCGGGCCCTCGATGCGGTCGGCGAGGGCGACGAGCTCGGGCAGCGGCAGCGGGGGCTCCGCCCGCAGGTCCTCGATGGCGACGCGGCCCTCGCAGACGGCGGCGAGCACGTCGACGTGGGCGCCGTCGAGGTCGAGGCGCACGTGCAGCAGGGACGCGGGCCCGCCGCCCGGCCTGCGGACGTCCAGGTGGCCGTCCGCGCTCGTGAACAGCTGGAGCGTGGCGGCCGAGGGGTCCGCCGCCCAGCGCGGCGCCTCGTCGTACGCCGCGGGGTCCAGCGGCTCCTGCGGGGCCGGGGGCCACTCCTCCAGCGGATCCGCGCCGGACCACCCCGGCCCTTCGGCCGTCCGTGGGTAATGATCACTCTCGTCGAAAAATGAGCTTTCCAGCACAGCCGCACGGTAGCCCTACAGTCACACTCCGCCAGGGCGGCACGCACGCGGCGGGCGACAGGGCACCCTGTCAGCGGCACGCGCGGACGCGTCCGGCGGGCGCCCCTGAAGCGGCCCGCGCCACGGGTCCCGCGACCCGTTCGTCCCCTCCCCCTTTGGGCACACCGGTGCGATGCTGAAGCAGGACAGGCATCAGGGCGTCCCGGGGACACCTCGCGGAAGGAGCTCCGCCGTGCACGTCGCCGTCGTGGGATCGGGTCCGAGTGGGGTCTACACCGCGCAGAGCCTGGTCCAGCAGGACCGGGTGCCTGGCGTACGGGTCGACGTGCTCGACCGGCTCCCGTGCCCGTACGGCCTGGTGCGCTACGGCGTGGCGCCCGACCACGAGAAGATCAAGTCCCTGCAGAAGACGCTGCGCACGATCCTGGAGCACGAGCGCGTGCGGTTCCTCGGCGGCGTGGAGATCGGCCCCGGCGCGCTGCCCCCGGCCCGGCTCCTCGACTGCTACCACGCGGTGGTGTACTGCGTGGGCGCCGCCACCGACCGCAGGCTCGGGGTGCCGGGCGAGGACCTGCCGGGCAGCCACTCGGCGACGGAGTTCGTGTCCTGGTACAGCGCCCACCCGGACGTGGCGGTGAACGGCTCGGGGCCGCAGGACCGCTTCGTGCGGGACGTGGACGCGGCCGTCGTCATCGGCGTCGGGAACGTCGCGGTGGACGTGGCGCGGATGCTGGCGCGCGGCGTCGCGGAGCTCGCGCCCACCGACATGCCGCACGAGGCGCTCGGCGTCCTCGCCGCCAGCCGGGTGCGCGAGGTCCACATGGTGGGGCGGCGCGGCCCTTCGCAGGCGCGCTTCACCACGAAGGAGCTGCGGGAGCTGGGCTCGCTCCCGGACACCGAGGTGCTCGTGGACCCCGAGGAGCTGGCCCTCGACCCCGCCTACGCCGACCCTTCGGACCTGCCCGCGGCGAACCGCCGCAACGTGGAGGTCCTGCGCGGCTGGGCCGAGCGGCCCGAGCGCGGGCTCGCGCGCCGGATCCGGCTGCGGTTCTTCCTGCGGCCGGTGGCGCTGACCGAGGCGGCGGGCCGGGTGGGCGGCGTGCGGTTCGAGCGGACGCTGCCGGACGGGCACGGCGGCGTGACCGGCTCCGGCACGCACGAGGAGATCGGGGCGCAGCTCGTGCTGCGGTCGGTGGGCTACCGCGGGGTGCCGATCGAGGGGCTGCCGTTCGACGGGGCGGGCGGCACGGTGCCGCACACGGCGGGCCGGGTGCTGCGCGAGGGCGCGGTGTCGCCGGGCGAGTACGTCGCGGGCTGGATCAAGCGCGGGCCCACGGGCGTGATCGGCACGAACCGGCCGTGCGCGAAGGAGACGGCGCTCTCCCTGCTCGACGACGCGCCCGCCCTGGCGCGCCGGGCGGTGCCGGACGAGCCGCTCGCCGCGCTGCGGGCGGCGGGCGCCGATCCCGTGGAGTGGCCCGGGTGGCTCGCGATCGAGCGGGCCGAGGCGCAGCGGGGGCGGCTGCTCGGGCGCGCCGGGCCGGTGAAGATCCCGGACTGGGCGGGCCTTCGCGAGGCGGCGGCCCGCGGCGGCGAACACCCGCAGCCGCGGCCCTGACCGGCCCGTGGCCTCGCCTTCGCCCCCGACCGGCCCGTCCGGGGCCCGGACGGGTCACAGAAGGACCCCAGGAGGGTCAGACCTCGTCCGCCAGTCGGTCCGCCTGGCGGGCCGCCGCGGCCAGGACGCTGTCCAGCAGGCCGGGGAACAGGGCGTCCAGATCGGCGCGGCGCAGGGCGTTGAGCTTGGCGGTGCCGCGGTAGATCTGCTGGATCACGCCCGCCTCGCGCAGCACGCGGAAGTGGTGCGTGCTGGTCGACTTGGTGACCGGCAGCGCGAAGTCCGAGCAGGTGAGACCGGCGTCGTCCCCGGCCAGTTCGCACACGACCAGCAGGCGCAGCGGGTCGGAGAGGGCGTGCAGCACGCCTTCGAGGCGGATCTCGTCACGCGCCGGGTGCGCGAGCACGCGCGAGCTCGGGGTGGCGGTCGTCATGGCGGCTCCACTGGGACGAGGGCGTGCGCGGCACCGGTGTGTGTACGGAACGTTTCCATTGTACGAGGAGCATCGTAGTTTGACAGGTTCCGTACTACGGTGCCTATCGTACGAGCGGCAGGGGGCGTCCGGAGCGGCCTGTGGCGCCCCCTGCCCCGTTCCACTCGCCGCCCCCGAAGGGAGCACGCCGTGAGCGCGCTGTTCGAGCCCTACACCCTGCGGAACCTGACCATCCCCAACCGCGTCTGGATGGCGCCGATGTGCCAGTACTCCGCCGAGGCCACCGGGCCCGACGCGGGGGTCGCCACGGACTGGCACCTGGCCCACTACGCGGCGCGGGCCACGGGCGGCACCGGCCTGATCCTCACCGAGGCCACCGCCGTCAGCGCCGAGGGCCGCATCAGCCCCTGGGACCTCGGCATCTGGAACGACACCCAGGTCGCGGCGCTGCGCAGGATCACCGACTTCGTCAGGGGCCAGGGCTCGGTGCCCGGCATCCAGCTCGCGCACGCGGGCCGCAAGGCCTCCACGGACGCCACCTGGCGCGGCGGCGCGCCGCTCGCCCCGGACGCGGGCGGCTGGCAGCCGCTGGGCCCGAGCGCGGTGGCCTTCGCCGAGGGCCACCCCGTTCCCACCGAGCTGACGGCGGCCGGCATCCGGCGGGTCGTCGGCGAGTTCGCGGACGCGGCGCGGCGCGCCCTGGACGCGGGCTTCGACGTCGCCGAGATCCACGGCGCCCACGGCTATCTGATCGGCGAGTTCCTGTCCCCGCACAGCAACCGGCGCACCGACTCCTACGGCGGCGACTTCGCGGGCCGCACCCGCTTCGCCCTGGAGGTCGTCGACGCCGTGCGCGCGGTGTGGCCCGAGGACAAGCCGCTGTTCTTCCGCATCTCGGCCACGGACTGGCTGGCGGAGGGCGAGCCGGGCTGGACCGCCGACGACACCGTCCGGCTCGCGCCGCTGCTCAAGGAGCACGGCGTGGACCTCCTCGACGTCTCCACCGGCGGCAACGCCGCGGGCGTGCGCATCCCCGCCGGGCCCAACTACCAGGTCCCCTTCGCCACCCGGGTGAAGACGGAGACGGAGCTGCCCGTAGCGGCCGTCGGTCTGATCACCGAGGCCGCGCAGGCCGAGAAGGTCCTCGCCAACGGCGAGGCCGACGCGGTCCTGCTGGGCCGGGAGCTGCTGCGCGACCCGTCGTTCGCCCGCCGGGCCGCCCGGGAGCTGGGCGCCGACGTGCACGTGCCGAACCAGTACCTGCGTTCCGTCTGAACACACGAGCGCCGCCGGGAGGAGTCCCTCCCGGCGGCGCTCGGCGGTTTCCGGACCGGTCAGGTGCCCGGCTTGCGGCCGTAGACGAACACCTCGTCGCCCTTGCGCAGCATGCTCCAGTACTTCACGGCGTCCTTCTTCGTCATGTTGACGCAGCCGTGCGAGCCCGGCGGGGCCCAGACGCTGATGCCCACCGAGTGGAAGGCCTGGCCGCCGTCGAAGAACTGGCTGTACGGCATCGGCACGTGGTACAGGCTCGACACGTGGTCGATGTCCCGCCAGTAGACCTTCTTCAGGCCGGTGCGGGTCTCGTGGCCGTTGCGGCCGGTGCGCACCGGGACCGGTCCGTACTTGAGCTGCTTGCCGTCCTGGATCCAGCTGAGCTGGAGCGTCAGGTCGACGCAGGCGATGCGGCCCTTGTTGGTCGGGCACTTGCCCGCCTTGTTCGGGTTGTTCCCCACCTTCTTCTGCTTGTTCATCAGGTCCATCACGCCCCAGGTGACGGCGCCCGCGTACCCCGCGTTCGGGGTGATCTGGTGCTTGGTCTGGAAGGCCTTGACGGCCTGGCAGTCGGCGGCCGACTGCTTGCCGTCGACCGGGCGGCCGAGGAACTTCTCGACCTGCTTCTGGTACGGCCCGGTCTGCGTCGAGCACGACGCTGCCTGTGCGGTGCCGGTCCCCATCGCGATCGCGAGCGGGGCCACCAGTCCGGCTATCCCCAGTGCGACGGCTCCTCGTCTGACTGTCTCCCCCACGGCTGCGCGCTCCTTCTTCGTACGTATGGCGAATTCCCCCTGGTAGACAGCGCGCGAGCCAGGTTCGTTGTAGGGGGAATTGACACAGGTCTGTAACAGCGACCGGGGTGGCGGCGGGCCCGGCCGTACGGACCGGGCCCGCCGCCCCGCCTCACACCCCCGGGTCGCAGCAGCCGTCCCTGCGCATGAGCCGGCCCACGGCGAGCCAGTCGGTGTCGCGCGGGGTGCGCCGGGCCGCCGACGCGAAGGCGCCCACCAGGTCCTCGGTCTCGTACGGGGTGCCGCCGCGCAGCACCCCGACCGTGCGCACCAGCGTGGCGAAGTCGGTGAACGGGTCGCCGTCGACGATCGTCAGATCGGCGATCCGGTCCCGCTCGACGGTGCCGAGGTCCTTCTCCACGCCGAACACGCGGGCGGGCAGGACCGTCGCGGTGCGCAGCGCCTCGGCCGGGGAGAGCCCGCCCTGGTGCAGCGCGCGCAGGCCCATGTGCAGGGCCAGGCCGACGGGCACGAGGGGCTGGTCCGTACCGAGGGCCACGAGGCCGCCCGCGGCGAGGATCCGCCGGTAGACGTCGGTCTCCGTGCGCAGCGTGGCGAGCTGGGCGGCCGTCGGCGGCGCCGCGGCCGACTTGCGGACGGACTCGACGTCCCACGGTGGCATGACGGCCGTGACCCGGGGGTCGTCGGCCAGCGCGGGATCGGCGCCGATCAGCGGCACGGACGTGAACGGCGTCGCGATGAGCGCGAAGCGGGCGCCGCGCGCGGTGTAGATCTCCGTGACGTCGTCGTAGGCCCGGCCCGACGCGGTGATGGCGTGCCCGAACTCGGCCCGCTGGGTGGCCTGGAGATGGGTCGTCAGATCCTGGCCCGTCTGGATGCCCGGGGACAGGAAGTGGCTGCCGCTGCGCACGCCGAGCCGCTCGTGGGCGAAGCGCGCCGCCTCCTCCATGACCCAGGTCGGCGCCCGTACGTATGTCTTGACGAAGTCCCAGTCGAGGTGCTCGGCCCGCTCCAGGGAGCGTCTGAGCCCGGCCCGGGTGCGGTGGGCGCGGCCCATGCTGTAGGCGACGCGGCCGCCGTCGAGGAGCTCACCCGTGGTCAGCAGGCGCGGACCGGCGAGCTGGCCGGTGGCCACCGCCTCGCGGATGCGGGCCTGCTCGTGGGCGAAGCCGCCGAGGGACACCGCGGTGGTGATGCCGTACGTGAGCTGGCCCACCGTCTGGCGGCCGCCGTAGGTGCTCTGCCAGGGGTGGGTGTGCGTGTCCCACAGGCCGGGGAGCACCGTGCGGTCGGAGGCGTCGATCCTGCGCCGGGCCGGCCGTGCGCCGCGGTGCGGCGCGACCTCGGCGACGCGGCCCCGGCGTACGACGATGTCGACGTCCTCGCGCACGGCGGCGCCGGTGCCGTCCCACAGCCGCCCGGCGTGCACCACGGTGTCGGGCGGGGTGGGGCGGCGCTGGTCGAGGGGCACGCGGACGGTGCGGGCGCGCCCGCCGTCGACGCCGATCAGGCGCAGACGGGTGCCCGACAGATAGAGCAGGGTCGCGGAGTCACCGGACCAGGTGGGGTGGTCGGCGGGCTCGGTGGTGAGGGTGCGGAGCCTGCCGCGCGGGGTGCCGTCGGCCGCGACGGGCAGCAGACACAGGGCGGACTCGACGATCACGGCGAGCCAGCGGCCGTCCGGTGACCAGACGGGCCCGGAGTCGTAGCGGTCGGCGATGGAGGTGTGCGGCGCGACGGGGTGGAGGCGGTCGGTGCCGGTGGTGGTGTCGACGACGCGGATGAGGTTGTAGCCCTCGCGGAAGCGCAGGTTGAGCCGGTTGCGGTCGCAGAACGCGAGGTGACGGCCGTCCGGCGACCAGCTGGGGCGGCCGGGCAGCCCGCCGCCGCCCAGGGGCTCCGCGAGGATCCGCTCGGTCCCCGCGCCGAGGTCGCGCACGACGAGCCGCCCGGTCATGTCGAGGCAGGCCAGCCGCTTGCCGTCGGGCGAGAGCGCCGGGTGCACCCGGCCGCCGGTGGCGAGCGTGGTCTCGGCGCCGCTGTCCAGGTCGTGGCGGTAGACGCCGAGCAGTCCGTCACGGTCGTCGGCGTACACCAGGGAGCGGCCGTCGCGCGCCCACGACGGGCCGAGCAGATAGCCGGTGGGCTTCGCCCGGCGCAGTCGGCGCGGCGCCTTGCCGCCCGACGTGCCCGCGAGCCACAGCGAGTTCAGGGCCGCGAACGCGATGTGCCGGCCGTCCGGGGAGAGCGCGGGCAGATGGATGCCCCGCACCGGGCGCGCCCGGTCCTCGCCCAGGTCGTACTCCTTGACCCGGTAGCGGGGCCGGTCCACGGGCAGGACGCCCTCGAAGGGGAGGGGCCGCGGGGTGCCCGGGGTCTCGGGGCGCACGAGGGTGAAGCGGCCGTCCACGGTCAGGAGCAGTTCGCCGTCCTTCGTCCAGCGCGGCGGCACGGGCGCGATGTCGCCGCTGACGTCGACGGGCTTGCCGTCGACGACGAGCACGCAGGAGCCGTTCGGGGCCGCCGTGGTCCGCAGATGGGCGAGGCGGCGGCCGTCCGGGTCCGGCGCCGGGGTCATCACCTGGGCGCTGGCGGTCTCGGTGTGCTCGACGGCCACGGGGCCCGTGCCCCGGGCGGGTACGGCCGCGATCGTGCGCGCTTCGAGCGTGACGCCCGTGGGGCCGGTGACGGCCTTGGCCCGGACGAAGAGGATGCGGGCGCCGTCCGGGGTCCACGCGGGGTCGAAGTCCTCCCAGCGGCCGTCCTGGAGGGGGCCGTCCTGGCCCGGCACGCCGGTGACCCGGGTCAGCTCCCCGGTGCGCAGGTCGAGGACGTGGATGCGGTACGCGCTGCCCGCCACCGGGTCGCCGCCCCGCTCGGAGGCGAAGGCGATCCTGGTGCCGTCGGGCGACCAGGCCGGGCCCCGGTCGTCCCACGGGCCGTCGGTGCGGCGGCGCAGGTCGGTGCCGTCGGCCCGCAGGGTCCAGAGGTGGAAGCCGCCGTCGCGGTAGGCGCAGAACGCGATGTGCTCGCCGTCCGGCGCGTACACCGGCCGGTTGGGTTCGAGCCCGGCGGGGGTGAGCCGCACGGCCTCTCCGCCGGTGCGCGGGGCGGACCACAGGACGTGCTGCACCTCGGCGATCAGCCGGTCACCGGCGGGCGAGAGGGTCGCCGAGCCGTTGGTGGCGCGGGTGAAGGACAGGGGCACCCCGGCGGCGGGGCGGGCCGCGGCGGGCGCGGGGGCCACGACACCCGCCGCACTCGTGGCGGCGACGCCCGCGGCGCCTGCGACGACCAGGAGTTGACGGCGTGTCAGGGAGACCGGGAGGAGAGGAGTGGAAGACGAAGACAACGAGTCAGTGTTGCTGTCACGGTCCATGACACAGCACACTCGCGCACCCCAGAGGGCCGGGCAACACCGCCTTGCGCACCGTCACCCGACTCGGCGCATAGACGTCACCCCGGCTCGGCCCGCCCCCACCGCCCCGGGCCCGCCGTGGCCCGTCCACCCGGGCCCGGCGTGCCCTGCCGACCCGGCCCGGCGTGCCCTGCCGCCCCGGGCCCGGCGCACCCCTGCCGACCCGGACCCAGCACGCCCTGCCGCCCCGGGCCCAGCCCACGCCCGCCGCCCCGGGGCCCGGCACACCCTGCCAACCCGGGCCTGGCACACGCCCGCCAACCCGGGCCCGGCGCACGTGCCTCACGGCGTGCGGGTGAGGCTCGGGTGGCGTGCCCCGGAATTCGGTTCACCCGGACGAGTCACCCCTGCCATGATCGGCGGCATGCACTCCGGCTCCACCCCCCGTCAGCCCGCGCCCGCCGACGCCCGCGCCCTCGTCCGCGAGGCGCTGCCGCAGGAACAGGGCCTGCCCGTCGCGCCCGTGGCCGAGGGGGGTGAGCACTCCACCTGGTGGGTGGGAGACCGGTACGTGCTGCGCATCGCCCTGGACACGGACACGACGGGCAGGCAGCGGCGCGAACTGGCCCTGCGGGACGCGCTGCGTTCCCTGCTGCCGGTGGCCGTGCCCGCGAGCGTCGCGTCCGGCTCGTGGGCGCCGGGGCTCACCTACACCGTCGACGTACGGCTGCCGGGAGTCTCCGCCGAGCGCCGCCCGGTCGGGCCGGAAGGCGAGCGGGACCTGGCCCGGCTGCTCGGGGCGCTGCGCACGGCGGCCGCTCCCGCGCTGCCCGCGCGGCCGTCACGCTCCCTGGACGCGCTCGGCGCGGCGGCCGGACGCGCCCTGGCCCGGCTCGCCGCCGACGGCGAGGTCCCCGGCGGCCTCACCGTCGACGCCACGGCCCACCCCGCGCCCGCCATCGCCCCGGTGGTGTTGCACAACGACCTCAAGGGCGAGCACCTGCTGGTGAGTTCCTCGGGCCGGGTCAGCGGCGTGCTCGACTGGGCGGACGCCGTCGTGGGCGACCCCGCCGAGGACGTCGCCGGGCTCGCCCTGTCCCTCGGCGCCGCGGCGGCCGCGCGGGTGGCCGCCGCGGCCGGGCACGCCCCGGCGGTGGCCGAGCGCGGGCTGCTCCTGGCCCGCTACGACACCGCCCTGCGGCTGGCCGACCGCCTGTACGGGGACGACGACAGCCCCGTGCCGCTGCTGCGGGCCCAGCTGGCGCGCGCCTGGGAGCGCTGAGCCCGGCGCCCCTGGGACTCACGCGCGACCCACCCGCCCCGGACGCACCTCCCTTTCCACCCTAGGGACTTCCCTAGGTGCCGCACCGACGCGGCGGCCGCGCGCGGGCTCCTATCCTGGTCGCCCTTGCCATGCGTCACGGCCGTCACGCGTCACGTCCTTCGCCGTCGTCACGCGTCACGGCTCACGCCCCGCAGCGGCCCCGGGAGGCGTTGTGCGCTACGTCATCGAGGTGTACCGGTCGCATGAGGGGGTGTGCGGGAACGTCGTGTGCGAGAACACGGAGAACTCCGAGCACCCCAAGAGCCCGCCGCGGCCGTTCCACGGCTGGCTGGAACTGCTCTCGCTCCTCGAACCGCCGCTTCCTGAGGCCTTCGCCCTGGGGGACCCGGCCCCCGACGACACGCCGTAGTCCACCGCCCCGCCGGGCACCCCACATGGCCACGGATCCGGGCAATTGGCTTGTGCACAGGGTGCGTTGGCCACCATCGTGGGGTCCATGGCCATGTGTTCGGCACGGGTCGCCCTCTCCCACAGGCCCCCCGTGGCCGCTGCCGGTGCGCGGGGGCGGCGATGACACTCGAGGACGCGGCGCACGACCTCCACCACCCCGCCGTACCCGACGACGCCTTCTGCGGGCGCGCGCCCGAACTCGCCGCGCTGCGCGCCGACTTCGAGGCCGCCGTCGCGGGCACACCGCGCCTCGTCCTGCTGGAGGGCCCCGGCGGCATCGGCAAGACGGCCCTCGTGCGCCGCTTCCTCGACACCGTGGACGACGACACGTGCGTGCTGCACGCGAGCGGCGAGGAGAACGAGAGCGCGCTGCCGTGCGGCGTCCTCGCCCAGCTCGTCGGGCAGAGCCCGCTGCCGGTGCCGGAGACCCTGGCGGGACTCGTGCGCACCCCGCAGTCGCTGCACGCGAACCTCCCGGCGCTCTCCGCCGGCTTCGGACTCATCGACCTGCTCAGCGAGGTGCAGGGCAAGGGACCCGTCGTCCTCGTCGTCGACGACGCGCACTGGGCCGACCCCGAGTCCCTGAACGCGCTCACGTTCGCGCTGCGCCGCCTGCGCCACGACCGGGTCCTCGCCGTCGTCGCGCTGCGCGACCCGCACGTCCCCGCGCTGCCCGAGGGGCTGCGCAGGCTCCTCACCGACGCGCGCACGCGACGGCTCGCCCTCGACGGCCTCAGTCCGGACGAACTGGCCGCGCTCAGCGACCGGTTGGGCGTGGCCCGGATGCCGCACTCGGCGTCCTTGAGGCTGCACACCCACACCCACGGCAATCCGCTGCACGCCCGCGCGCTGCTCGACCAGGTGCCGTCCGCCGTGCTGCTCGACGTCACGACCCCGCTGCCCGCGCCGCGCTCGTACGCCATGCTGGTGCTCGCCAACCTCGCCGGGTGCGGGACGCAGGCCCAGCGCCTGGTGCAGGCGGTCAGCGTGCTCGGGCTCTCCTGCCGATTACAGGTCGCCGCGCGGCTCGCCAAGGTCGCCCAGCCGCTGCCCGCCCTGGAGCGGGCCGTCAAGGCCGGGCTGCTCCGCGAGGCGCACGGCGGGCCCGGCGCGCCGGAGATCTCCTTCCCGCACCCCCTGGTGCACGCGGCGGTCTACCAGGACATCGGCCCCGCCCAGCGCGCGGCCCTGCACACCCGGGCCGCCGCCCTGGTCACCGACGAGTACTCGACGCTGCGCCACCGGGTGCTTGCCGCCACCGGGCCCGACGAGCAGCTCGCCGCGGCGCTCGCCGCCTGCGCGCGCCGCGAGGCGGCCACCGGCCAGTGGGCCGTCGCCGGAACCCATCTGCGGCACGCGTCGCGGGTGGCGACGAGCCCCCGGGAGCGGGACCGGCTCGCCGTGGAGTCCGTCGAGGCGCTGCTGCTGGACGGCCGTGTCCAGGAGGCCGCGGAGCTGGCCACCGGCCTGTCCGAGTGCGCGGATCCGGCGCTGCGCGGCTACGTCCGCGGCTATGTGGCCCGCGTCCAGGGCCGCACCCAGGCGGCGTGGACGCTGCTCGTCGACGCCTGGGAGCAGTGTGACCAGGAGCGCGAGCCCGCGCTCGCGGCGCGCGCGGCCGAGCAGCTCAGCTACGCCGCCGTCATGTGCGGCCAGGCCGCGTCGGCCGCGCGGTGGGCCGAGCGCGCCCAGCGCCTGTCCACCGCGCAGGGGCCGAGCCGGATGCTGCGCTTCAACCACCTCATCGCGCTCGGCCTGAGCGGCCGCGCGAAGGAGGGCATCGCGCTCGCCGCGGACCTGCCGGACCCGATGATCGTGCCGCTCAAGAGCATCGACCTGCTGCTCGCGCGGGGCGAGCTGCGGCTGTGGTCGGACGACCTGCACGGGGCGCGCCACGACCTGCGCGGCGCCGTCGCCAACTGCCGGGCGACGACGGTCCCGCTGCGGCTGCTCTCCACCTCGGCGCTCGCCCAGACCCTGTACCGGCTCGGCGAGTGGGACGAGGCGCTGATCCACGCCGAGTCCGCGGCGTCCATCGCCGACGACGCCGACCAGTGGTGGCTCAAGCCGGTCACGCACGGCGTCGCCGCGCAGATCCTCGCCGCCCGCGGCGCCTTCGACCGGGCGGCGGAGCACCTGCGCACGGCGGGCGAGGGGCCCGGCGGCGCGGAGACACCCGTGGCGTACGCGTACGGCGTGTGCGCCCAGGGGCACTGCGCGGACGCGCGCGGCGAACCGCGGGCCGTCGTGGAGGCCCTGCGTCCGCTGCTCGGCTTCGCCGCGCAGGACGGCGTCAACGAACCCGGCGTCGTGGACTGGCAGCCGCTGCTCGTCGACGCCCTCGTCCAGCTCGGGGAGCTCGACGAGGCGGAGGCGGTCCTCGGTCCCTACGAGGAGCTCGCGCGGGCGCGCGGGCTGCACTCGGCGCTCGCCTCGGCCGCGCGGATCCGCGGCAATCTGCTGGCCGCCCGCCGCGAACCCCAGCGCGCCCAGGCGGCGTACGCCCGCGCGCAGGACCACGCGGCACAGGCCCCGCTGCCGTATCTGCGGGCCCGGGTGGCGCTCGACCACGGCGCGTTCCTGCGCCGCATCGGCCGCAGGTCCCTGGCCATCGCCCAGCTCCAGGCGGCGCACACGGCGATGACGGGGCTCGGGGCGCTGCCCTACCGGGCCCGGTGCGTGCGGGAACTCAGCGCCTGCGGGCGGGCGGCACCGCCGCTCGCGGCCGACGGGCGGGGGCAGGACGGCGTCGGCGACGACCTCGACGGGGCGCTCACCCCGCAGGAGCTCGCGGTGGCGCGCCTGGCCGCGCAGGGCCTCACCAACCGGCAGATCGCCACCGCCCTCGCCCTGAGCGTCAAGACCATCGAGTACCACCTGGGCCATACGTACGCCAAGCTCGGCATCACCTCGCGGATCGGCCTGGTCCAGCGGCTCGGCCCCCAGGACCGGTCGTCGCCCTCGGCGGGGTGACGGGCGGCGCCACGGCCCGCTCACGGGCACACCGGGGTAAACCCCGGCACGCTCCCGGAGGCGCACGGCCGCCCCGGCCCGTACGTTCGTGCCGGACGGCAGGGCGTCAGCGGGACCCCTGGAGGTGGCTCGATGGCTTCGTTCACGTGCGCGACGGCCGGTGACGAACGGCCCGCGCTGCGACTGCGACTGCTCGGCGGTTTTCTCCTCACCCGTGAGGGCCCGGCGAGCGGTGAGCTCCGCGGGACCGACAGCGACTGCGCGTGCTGTTGCGGCTGGGGCGGCGACCCGGTGGAGGTGCCCGCCAGCGGGCAGCAGGTCCTCGCCCGGCTCGCGCTGTGCGGCACGGCCACGCGCTCGGCGCTCGCGGGGATGCTGTGGCCGGACGCCACCGAGGCACGGGCCCGCGCCAGTCTGCGGACCGCCATGTGGCGCCTGAACGGGGCGGGTTCGGCCCTGTCGGACGCGCGCGGCGGCGCCCTGGCGCTCAGCCGCAAGGTGCGCGTCGACGTCCAGGACTTCACGGCGGCCGCGCGCCAGGTCCTCGCGGGGGCTCCGGTGCGGCTGCGCTCGGCGTACGAAGTCCTGCTCTGCGGGGGCGAGTTGCTGCCCGGCTGGCAGCAGGACTGGGTGGCCTTCGAGCGGGAGCGGCTGCACCAGCTGCGGCTGCACGCCCTGGAGGACCTGTCGGCGCGGCTCGTGGCGATGCGCGCCTACGGCCCCGCCCTGGAGGCGGCCCTGGAGAGCACCCGCATCGACCCGCTGCGGGAGAGCGCCCATCGCGCGGTGGTCTCCGTCCACCTCGCGGAGCACAACCTGACCGAGGCCGTGCGGCAGTACGAGAGGTTCCGCGGGCTGCTGCGCGGGGAGCTCGGCGTCGAACCGTCCGGGCAGTTCTCGGAAATGCTGCGGCACGCGACGGTGTGACGCGGCGGTGACGCCCGCGCGTCAGGATGGACCTGCCTCGTCCAGGATGCGGGGAGAAGGGGGAACTCCCCTGGTTGAGCGACGCGTCGGCCGACAGGCCGCCGCTTTGGTCCGCTCACGCCCTGGACGGGGCTTTCACCCGCCCGGGCACCCGTCGGGCCCCCACCGGGCACCGGCCGGGCATGCCCAGGGCACAGGCCGGTCCGGGCCGAGCACCGGCCGGGCATCCCTCGGGCACCCTGCGGACATGCGCAGCGGCTCCGGACGCGCGAAGGACGTACGGAGGACACGCGGAGGGGCTGAACCACCCCCCGCGTGGCTCAGCCCCGCTCCCCCGGCGCCCGCCGCACCGGCGGGCACGTCCCTCACCCGTCCCCGGTCCCCCGCAGCCCCTCGATCGCCCGCTCCACGGGCCGGTGCGGCAGGCCCGTCCTGCGGCACAGCTCGTCCCGCGACACGGTGTGCAGCACATCGGCCACGGCCCGGCCCTCCAGGTCCGCGATCTCCTGGACGTAGGCCTGGACGCGGCTGACCGCGTCGGCCGCCAGCGGCCGGGCGCCGCCCGCGCCGCGCGGCACGGGTCCGCCGCGGGCCGCGACGGCGCCGGGCCAGCGCTCCTGCTCCAGCCAGGTCGTCCACACCCCGCGCCCCACCAGGCGCTCGGCGACGCCCTCCGCCACGGAGTCGTCCTCGATCACTCCTGGGTCGGCCGCGTCCGCCGCGATGAGCAGGCGGCAGGAGGCCGCCAGCATGGGCGGCGACGCGATCCGCGCGGGCGGCCCGTCGGTCAGGGTGCGCAGGGCGGCGACGTCCGGGTGTCCGGGCAGGTGCGGGGTGAGCCGCCGCACCACCTCGTCGAGCCGCCGCAGATCGGGCCTGTGGTCGAGCAGCATCGCGTGCGCGCCCACGACGCCGAGGAACGGGTCGGCGCGCCGCGAGTCCAGCATCGGCAGGAGCTGCTGGTCCGAGATGAGGTCGATGCCCTGGCGCAGCCCGGAGAGCGCCGCCTCGCGGGCGAGGCCCAGCTCCTCGTCGACGGGGCTCCAGCCGCTGCCGAGCGGCGCCATCTCCACGGAGGCGTGCTGGGGCTGGGCACCGCGCGTGCTGTTGCTGACGAAGACGAGCGTGGTCCAGCCCTCGGACACCCACAGCGCCTGGGCCAGCGGCAGGCCCTCACCGGACGGCCTGCGCAGCCGGAGCCGGTAGCCGCCGGGCGCCAGCGGGGCGCTCCACGCCGACCAGCCCTGCTGCTCGTCGACGCGCCAGCCGACCTCGCCGCCGTCCACGGCCGCGCCGCTCTCCGCGGCGATCTGCAGGGCGTACGGGTCGAGCCGCAGGGCGGGGCGCAGATTGCGCAGCAGCACCATCAGGCTGGGCGCGCCCGTGCCGTGCGTGGACTCCCGGCTCCAGCGCAGCGCAGCGGCCCCGTGCTCGTCGTGGGTGGTGGCGGTCCGCCGCACGGGCGCCGGGGCCGGGACCCGGGGCAGCGGCAGGCGCTCCGTGAACGCCTCGTCGCCGACCTCGACGAACCGGGTGGCGACGGCGCCCGCGAAGCGCTGCTCGATGCGGTAGATGCCGGGCGTCACGGTCGTCTCGATGGTGCCGATGCCGGAGGCGACCTCGCGCAGTGCCTCGTCGGTGACGGTGACCAGGACGGACGGGGTGTCGGGGATGACGACGAACGGCACCTCGGGGCGGGCCTGTTCAGAACTGGACACCGCGGCCACCTCCGGTGACGACCTCGAAGAATCCGCCGTCCCGGAAGTCCGGCGCGGCCGGGCTCTCCGGGACGACCTTGTACAGGCCCGGCACGAGCGGCTCGACGTGGTCGGCGCCGCCGCTCCCGTCGACGTACAGCCTGCGCGGCGGCGAGACGTCGCGGCCGCGCAGCTCCACCCAGCCGTGGAAGCCCGCGGGGAAGCGCAGCGTCACCGGGTAGGAGCCGATGCCCCGCAGGCCTTCCGCGAAGACGATGGGCGTGCTGGTCTCCCGCAGGAACCGGGCCTCCTGCGGGACGAGTTGCCGCGCGGTGCGGTCCGCCACGTGGCGGCGCACGTAGTCGCTGAGGCTGTCGGAGGTGACCTTGCCCTCGGACGTGACCGTGCCGCCGCCCGCGCCGCGGAGGCCCTCGATCAGCGCGCTGGTGAAGTGCCCGCGGGACTGGTTCGGGTCGGGCGCCTGCTGTTCGTAGGCCGGGTCGCCGAGCGAGGTCGCGTAGCCGACGAGGCACTCGACCTTGTCGGGCGCCTCGGTGGTGTCGGTGAACGGCGGGCCGAAGGCGGCGACGCCGCCGAAGCGGGTGCGGCAGCAGTCGGCGAAGAAGACGATCTCGTGGAACGGCGACGCCGACTCGTACCAGGACAGGTAGGGACGTACGGCGATGTGGTTGCCGAGCAGGTCGATCGCGGCGTTGGCCATGAGCAGCGCGGCGTCGCCGCCGAACGGGGCGATGCCGTGCCCGGCGAGGAACAGGTACAGGCGCGTGTCGGCCCAGTTGCCGCCCTCGTCGACGGCCTTCCGGACCGCGCGGTGGGCCAGGTACAGGGCCCGGTTGACACCCTCGCGGGTCGGCACCGCGGTCATCACGTCGGCCTCGCGCTCGTCGCGCTCGGTGGCCGTGACCAGGGCGACGTTGTCCTCCGGTACGTTGCCGCCGGCCGGGTCCACCAGCCAGTCGCGGAACCGGCCCGCGTCGCCACGGGCGCCGCGCAGGTCGCTGATCGCCGGATAGCGGTTGATTCCGACGACCACGGCGTAGTGCAGGTCGTTCATCGAGTTTTCCCCCTGGATGGAGCCGTCCCCCCGGCCGTCAGTCGGCGAGCATCCGGGCCAGGCTGGCCAGGACCTCCGGGTCGTCGTCGAATCCGGCGTGGCTGCGGGCGCCGGAGGTGAGTCCCGGGCCGCCGTCCACCGGCGACCACACGGTGCGGGTGACGTCCGCGCGCAGGAAGGTCCGCAGGTCCCGTGCGTCCGCGCCGCCGGTGTCGCCCTCGGCTGTGAACCAGCGCTGCAGGCCCGCGAGCGGCGACACGGCGCTCTCCCCCTCGGGCCCGCGCTCCAGGACGCCGGAGACGAAGTACAGCAGGGAGCGCGGATACAGGAAGGGCACCAGCTGGTCGGCGCGTTCGGCCGCGTCGGTCAGGGTGAACATCCGCAGCCGGTCGAAGAGTTCGGCCCTGCGGCGCACCACGTCGGCCAGTTGACCGACGGTGCAGGCGGGCGCGAGGAGGACGACGTCGTGGACGCGGAAGTCCTCCGGCAGCGGGTCGTCGGCGTCGGCGCGCCTGCGGGCGAGCTCGCCGAGGAGGTTGCCGATGAAGACGGCGCCCGCGCTGTGCCCGACCAGGGTCACCCGGGGCCTGCTCCCCGAGGCGAGCAGCTGGCCGAAGCGGTCGAGGAAGTAACGTCCGGCGCGGGTGTCGCCCGCGGCGTCCGGGGCGCCGTCCGCGAAGGTGTCCGCGGTCTGCCGCTTCATCGCGTCCCAGACGGCCGCGCCGACGTTGGCGAGGTAGAACTCGCGGAGTATCTCCTCGACGACGGTCGGGTACAGGCCGTGGTCGGTGTGGTGCCGGAAGCGGGCGACGACGGCGGAGACGACGCGCACCGTCTTGCGCACCAGGAGCGCGGAGGTCACCACGGCCCTGCGGTTCTCCGCGTCGGCGGTCTCCGCCGCGAGCTCGGCCACGGTCTCCGGGGACATGAGGGTGGCGACCGCCGCGCGCCCCCCGTCGATGTCGCGCGCGGCGGTCGTCGCGGGAGCCGAGCGCAGGACGGAGCCCACGATCTCCCGGTTGCGCTCGGCGAGTTCGGTGTCCGCCGCGAGGTCGGCGGTGATGCGCACGCGCTCGGCCTCGCCCAGCGCGGGGACCTCGGCGGGCGGCGTGAGGCGCGCGTACGGCTCCTGTCCCGTGCGCAGCAGGGCGAGTTCACGGGCCACGGCCCGGGTCGACGGCACGACGAGGCCGCCGGGGGCGCGCCGGCCGGACTGCTGGAAGAGGACGCCGGAGGCGAAGCGCACGACCCGGTTCAGGAGGGTCTGGAAGACGCCCTCGCTGAGGATCTGCGGCAGGTTGCCGCGCAGCACCTCGAGGAGGCCGCTGCTCCACACGAAGAACACCGGCTCGGCGCCCGCGGCCTCGTACACCGGGGCGAGCCGTTCGGCCGTCACGAAGCCCAGCGTGTCGTCGACGAGTCCGCCGTGGAAGTGCAGGACGACGCGCTCGCGGTCCTTCAGGCGGGCGACGAGCGCGTCGATGTCGTCGGTGGTGGTCGAGGCGAGCCGCCCGCTCGTCCCGCTGTGGACGCAGTTCCTGCGGGATGGGTGCATCGCGCAAACCTCCGGCCCGCCCGAAGCTCACCGCAGCCGTCTGCGGCGCCCCTCAGCTTCCGGCGGCTGCCACCGTAGGCCGCCGCCGGGCGCCCCGGCATCGGGGACGGGCCCAGGGATTACCCCGGGGTGCGCGGGCGCCGCCCGTGCCCGGTGCTCAGAGGCCGGCCCGGGCGGTGGGTTCCCGCCCGTCCTGGGCCTGTTGGGCGCGGTCCACGATCATGCGGGCGAGGGCGGTGAGGGTCGCGGGGTCCAGGGAGTCGTCGCCGGTGCGGTAGGTGGTCCAGGTGACGACCGTGCCCACGCGCGCGCCCGCCTCGGCGCTCGCCGCGTTGACGATGTTCTTGCGGTACGCGACGCTCTCGTCGCCCAGCCGCTGGATCGTCAGGGGGTCGAGCACGTCGGTGTTCCGGTCCTTGTCCGCCCGCAGGTCCTTGAAGCGCGCGGCCGCGTGGTCCGCGGTGTCGTACGCCTCGACGTGGAAGAAGACCCCCGCGAGCGGGCTCTCCTTCTCGTGCCGCACGGTGGCGGTGTACAGGGCCCCCGCGCAGCCGTTCCCGCACTCCGGGGCGCCCTTGCGGACGTCGGCGGCCTGGGTGGTCTGCCAGCCCTGTGCGACGCCCGCGGAGTCCGGCAGGACCGCCCTGACGTCGGGTTCCTGTCGCAGCGCGGTCACCCGGCCGCTCCCGGAGCCCCCGCCGTCCTCGTCGCCGTCGTCGTCCGTGAGGCTGTCCAGAACGCTGCGGAAGCCGAGGACGAGCAGCACGGCCAGGACGACGCCGATGCTGGTCAGTGCGATCAACATGCCGCGTGTGCGCGGCAGTTCGACGGGGCCGATGACGACGGTGCTGCGGTGGGCGTTGCCGCCGATGGTGATCTGCTGGTGGACGGTCGGCGGGGCGGCGGGCGGGGGCGGCACGTCCGGCGCGAGGGCGGCCCGGAGCCTGCGGGCGAGCTCCGGGTCCTCCTCGAGCAGCGCGGTCAGCCGGGCGGTGACGTCGTCGGCCGCGCCGTCCGGCGCCGGTTCGGCGTCCAGCCTGCGCAGGGCGCCGCGCCCCTCCTCGGACCGCTCAAGGCGGCCCCGGACCAGCTCTCTGACCTCGTCGACCACCGCGGTTCCCGCACCGGAGGCGACCCCCGTCGTCATGGCGGTGACGGCCATGCTCGCCAGCTCTGCTAAGGACATGCGCACAGTTTGGCGCGTGCATGCAGACACTGTCAGGGTTCGGTACCGGGCCGGTCCCCGACCGTTACTTCATCCACTCCGCCTCGTACGCCGCGTACGTCCCGTCGTGGGTCGCCAGGTGCACGAACTGGTCGACGTACTCCTTGAACTCCTCGTCCCCGCGCGGGAGCGCGTAGGCCTTCTCGGCGAAGGTGAACGGCTCGTCCGGGTGGAGCGAGCACAGTTCGGGGTGGAGCTCGGCCTGGTAGCGGGTCTCGCTCGCGTCGGTCATCATCACGTCCGCGCGGCCGTCGACGATCTCCTGGAAGATCGTGGTGTTGTCCGGGTGGACGGTGAGGGTGGCCCGCTTGATGTGGGCGCGGGCGAACTGCTCGTTCGTACCGCCGGGGTTGACGACGACCCGGGTGCCGGGCCGGTCGATCTGTTCGAGCGTGGCGTACTTGTCCTTGTCCGCGCAGCGCGCGATCGGGGTCTTGCCGTCCTCGCGGGTCGGCTCGCTGAAGTACGCCTTGCGGGCGCGCGGCAGGGTGAGGGAGATGCCGCCCATGGCGATGTCGCAGCGGCGGTCGGCCACGCCGTCGACGATCTCCTTCCAGGTGGTGGCGACGAACTTCGGCTTCGCGTCCAGGGACTTGGCCAGGCCGCGGGCCATGTCGATGTCGATGCCCCGGTAGCCGCCGTCGCTCTCGCGGTGCGTGAAGGGGCGGTAGTCGCCGGTGGTGCACACACGCAGCACGCCCCGCTTCGGCACGGAGTCGAGGAGGCTGCCCTTGTCCCGGCCCTTGTCCCGGCCCGTGCCGTGCCCGGTGCCGTGGCCGCCGGGCGCGGCGGGCGCGGCCGCCGTCACGGCGAGCAGACAGACCAGGGCGGACAGGGTGGCGGCACGCTTCATGGCGGACGGTTCCTCTCGTACGGGCGACACTGACCGAGGCGCTTGCGGAGGGGCTCAGGATCTCAGGGGGCGAGCGGCGCCAGGGCGGTCGCCGTCAGGTCGGGGCCCGCGCCGTCCTCGTACGCGTCCTCGTCGAAGGGGTACAGGGGCCGCTCCACCCGGTGGTGGCCGAGCCGGTGGAGGTCCTGGTCGACGCCGCCCGGGGTGAGGGCGAGGAGCCAGTCGGCGGCCATGTCGTACAGCTCCGGCTCCAGATAGCCGATCTTCACGACGACCAGGTCGTACGTCCTCGGGTCGATCCCGAGGCCTCCTTCGGCGGGGCCGAGGAAGTCGGCGAGGGTGTGGAAGGGCTTGCGGCGCGCGACGAGGATCAGCGTGAGCCCGCCGACGCGGACCGCCGCCATGCCGACGCCCCGGTCGTAGGCGCCGCCCTCGGCCCGGTCCTGCCGGTCGGTGGCGCGCTGCAACGCCTCGACGGTGCCGGTGAGTTCGTACGGCCCGCCGTGGCCCGTGTCGACCTTGCCGCCCACCGACAGCGTCACCTCGGCGCCGACGCCCGCCGCGAAGCACTGGGCGACGGCGACGGGGTCGGTGATGCCGGGGTGCACGGCGGTGACGCGCCCGGAGCGGACGGTGTCGTTGGCCAGGAGCCGGGCCAGCATGTACGCGAGGTCGCCCGCGCCGCCCGCGGTGGGGTTGTCGCCGGAGTCGCTGATGAGGAAGGGCCGCCGGTCGGACGCCACCGCCTTCTCGATGCACTCGTCGGCGCTGCCGGTCGGCCCGACGAAGGCGAAGTCGCGGCGCGCCGCCCAGTAGCGGCGCGCGAGCCCCTCGGCCTCGGCGGCGGCCCGCCCCGCGTCGTCGCCGGTGACCACGACGGCGGCCCGGCAGCGCGGCTCGTCGGCCCAGGCGTAGCCCACCCACAGGGCCGCGTCGAGGATGCCGGGCAGCTCCTCGATGCCGGCGAGCGAGGCGTACAGGGACGTGGCGGGCTCCAGGCGCGTGCTGGTCTTCTCGCCGGGGAGCAGCACCGGCACCTGCACCCACGCCCGGTGCGGCCGCCTGCCCTCGCGCAGACAGCGCACCAGGTTGCGGGCGGCGCGCTCGCGGGTCTCCCAGGCGTCCTCGTGCGGGGCCAGGCGGTGCGCGGTGAGCAGGTCGACGGGCTCGGCGAAGCGCCGCGAGACGTTGCCGTGCAGGTCCATGGCCGCGGAGATCATGGGGCGGCTCCCGCCGTCCGGGGTGCCCGCGGAGTCCAGGGCCGCGCGCACCGCCTCCGTGAGGTCGGCCTCGGCGTCGGTGAGGCCGACGACGCTCATGGCGCCGTGGATGTCGTACACGAGCCCGTCGAGCGGGCCCGCCCGCCGGACGCGGGTGACGAGTTCGTCCTTGAGGGTCAGATACGACTCGGCTTCCACGGGGCCGCCGGGCAGGGACGTGGCGTGCAGGAGCGGCACCCACTCGACGGGGCCGCCGAGGCGGGCGAGGTCGCTGTCCGGGCGGGTCCAGGCGTAGCGGTCGAGCAGCTCCTGGCCACGGCTCTGGCGGAAGTCGTCGGTGGTGGAGCGGTGCGGGCAGAACGTGGAGGACTCGATGCCGATGCCGCCGATGCCGATGCGCAGCGGGCGGCCGGTGACGGGCTCGGTGCTGGTCATGTGCGGGCGCTCTCTTCCTGACGGGGGGCGGACTGCTCGCGCGGGGCCGCGCCCGGCTCCTGGGCGGGTGCGGTCGGCAGCTCCTCGCGCAGGGCGGTGAGGCCCGCGCCGAGCAGCCCCGCGTCCGGTCCCGTCACCGTGGTGGTGATCTCCAGGTCCGCCGTGGCGAGCGGCAGGCAGCGTTCGTAGAGGACCCCGCGCACGGCGGCGACCAGCGGCTCGGCGGTGGCGAGCACGCCGCCGAGCGCCACGGCCTGCGGGTTGAAGAAGTTCACGACGACGGACAGGACCGTGCCGATGTGGCGACCCGCGGTGCGCACCAGGGTGGTGGCCCGGGGGTCGCCGTCGGCGACGAGCCTCAGGAGTTCGCTCGTGGACGCCACCTCGACGCCCTGCGCGGCGAGTTCGCGGATCAGCGCGGCGCCGCTCGCGACGGTCTCCAGGCAGCCGATGTTGCCGCAGCTGCACGGGCGCTCGCCCGCCGCCTCGATGCGGACGTGGCTGATGTCCCCGGCCACGCCGCCCGCGCCGTCGTGCGGGCGGCCCGCCGCGATGACGCCGCTGCCGATGCCCCGGCCCGCCTTGACCACGACGAGGTGGTCGAGTTCGGGCCGGGCCGTGCGGTGCTCGCCGACGGCCATCATCGTGGCGTCGTTCTCGACGGTCACGGGCAGACCGAGGCGTTCGGTGAGCACCTCGCGCAGCGGGAAGCGGTGCCAGCCGGGCATCCGCGAGGGGCTGAGCACACAGCCCTCGCCCGGCCGGACGGGGCCGGGGAAGGCGACGCCGAGGGCGCGCACGGCTCGGCCCACCGCGCGCTCGCGGGCGGCGAGGTCGGCCACGCGCTCGCACAGCCAGTCGACGACCGGCTCGGGCCCGGCCGTGATGTCGTGCGGCAGGTCCAGGGGGCCGAGGACGCGGCCGCCGAGGTCGACGGCGCCGAGCCGGGCGTGGTGGCTGCCGAGGTCGGCGGCGAGCGCCACCCCGCCCTGGGTGCGCACCCGCAGGAGCCTCGGGCGGCGCCCGCCCCGGGAGGCCCCCTCGCCGGACTCGGTGAGCACCCCGGCGGTCACCAGCTCCTGGACGCGCAGCGAGACCGTGGACGGCGCGAGGCCCAGCTCCCGTACGAGAGCGGCCCGTGACGTGGCCGCGCCCGACGACACCAGATGCACGATGTGCTGCGCCGATCCGGGCTCGCCGTGTGCGCCGCTTGCCATATCGCCCCCGTACGTTCGACGAGTTGTTTCGCATGCCGACCGAACACTAGGGCGCGACAAAGGAAGTTGACCAGCCCTTCGAAGAAACAGCCAGCCCTGTCCGGCTTTTCGCGGTCTTTGCCGAACGAAGCTCTTGACTTGCTTTTCTCCTCAGGCCTAGCGTGCGGCCCTCCCACCGCTCAAACGTGCGGATCCGGTCCCGGCAGCTCCTGGAGGCCCCGAACCATGCGTGCACTCAAGGCGGCCGTGGCCGCGGGCCTCGTGCTCGCGGCCCTCACCGGCTGCACCCGCGACGGCGCCCGCGTCGACATGGGCCCGACCGGCGGCACCCCGGTCGAGGGCGGTACCGCGACGATGGCCCTGCCCCCGGCCGCGACGCCCAACTGGATCTTCCCGATCGGCGCGCCCGGCTACGGCGGCTCGTACAACTACGGCATCCAGAGCCTGCTCTTCATGCCGGTGTACGACGCCGTGCAGGACCGGCACAAGGGCGAGCTGACCACGCACGGGCCGAGCACCCTGGGCCTGGAGCCGACGTACAGCGACGGCAACAGGACCGTCACCGTGCCGCTGCGCAAGGGCGTGAAGTGGTCCGACGGCAGGCCGGTGACAGCACGCGACCTGGAGTTCTGGTTCAACCTCGTCAAGGCCAACAAGGCCTCCTGGGGCAACTACTCGGTCGGCACGATGCCCGACAACGTCAAGCGGTTCGAGACGCTCGACGCGCACACCGTGCGGCTGCGCCTGAGCCGCGCCTACAACCCGGACTGGTTCACGGCCAACCAGCTCACGCTGATGCGGGCACTGCCCCAGCACGCCTGGAGCGCCACCACCGACGGCGGCAGGACCGGCGACTTCGACCGGACGGCGAAGGGCGCCAAGGCGGTCTTCGCCCGGCTCACCCGGCACGCCAAGAGCCTCGGTTCGTACGGCAGCGACCCGCTGTGGAAGACCGTCAACGGGCCCTGGAGGCTCGCGGGCTGGCGCGACAACGGCCAGGTCACCATCGTGCCCAACGAGAAGTTCAGCGGCCCGCGGTCCCAGCGCCCGCACCTGGACAAAGTCGTCTTCAAACCCTTCACCACCGCCGACTCCGAGTACAACGTGCTGCGCTCCGGGGGCGTCGACTACGGCTACATCCCGCCCTCGGTGATGGCGCAGAAGGAGAAGTTCGAGGACCGGGGCTACCGCGTCGACCCCTGGGAGGGCTGGGCGGCCACGTACATCGTCTACAACTTCAACTCCACGCACGCGGGACCGCTCCTGCGCCGGCTGTACGTGCGCCAGGCCATGCAGCACCTCGTCGACCAGAAGGCGATGAGCGAGGTCATCTGGCAGGGCAGCGCCACGCCGACGCTCGGCCCGGTGCCGGTCACCCCGAAGAGCCAGTACCTGTCACCCGCGATGGAGCGCGACCGGTACCCGTTCTCGGTGGCCAAGGCCGTTTCGCTCCTGCGGGCCCACGGCTGGCGCGACGACGGCGGCACCGCGCGCTGCGCCCGCCCCGGCACGGGCCCCGACGAGTGCGGCCCGGGCATCGCGAAGGACACGCCTCTGAAGCTGACGCTCCTGTCCCAGTCCGGCTCCACGGAGACGACGAACATGATGCAGGAGCTCAAGTCGTCCCTGTCCAAGGCGGGCATCGAGCTGACGGTGCGCCAGCAGCCGCTCAACTCCGTCCTCGGCAACTCCGTGCCGTGCACGGCCAAGGACCCCGGCTGCGACTGGGACATGTCGTTCTTCGGCACGGCGGGCAGCTGGTACTACCCGCTCAACCCCAGCGGCGAGCAGCTGTTCTCCACGGGGGCGTCCGCCAACTTCGGCAACTACAGCGACGAGCGGGCCGACCGCGTCATCCGCGCCGTGCAGTACGCGCCGGACATGAAGGCCGTGCACGCCTACGGCGAGTACCTCGCCGAGCAGCTCCCCGTCATGTGGATGCCCAACCCCGCGTACCAGGTGTCGGTGATCCGCAACGACCTGCGGGGCATCGAGCAGAACCCCACGGTCACCTTCGCCCCGCAGGACTGGTACTACGTCAAGAAGAAGGGAGCCGACAAGTGACCGGCTTTCTGGTCAAGCGCCTCCTCCAGGCGCTCGTCGTGCTCTTCCTGGTGTCGATCATCGTGTTCGTCCTCCTTCACCAGCTGCCCGGCGGCCCCGCACGCGCCATCCTGGGCCCCAAGGGCACCCCCCAGCAGATCCAGGACTTCAACCACCAGCAGGGCTACGACCGTTCGCTGCCCACGCAGTACGGCATGTACCTCAAGCGCCTGTTCACCGGCGACCTGGGCGACTCCTACAAGCTCAACTCACCCGTCCTCGACCTGCTGAAGCAGCGGCTGCCCAAGACGCTGCTCCTGACGGTCCTGTCCACCGCGCTCGCCGTCGTCATCGCGATCCCGCTGGGCCTGCTCCAGGCGGTGCGGCGCGGCAAGGCGTCCGACTACGCGCTCACCGGTCTGGCGTTCCTGCTGTACGCCACGCCCGTGTTCTTCCTCGGCCTCGTCATGATCATCGTGTTCGCGCAGGTCCTGCCGGTCTTCCCGGCGGAGGCGCCGCAGGGCGAGTCGATCGGCGACCTGCTCGGGGACTTCACCGGGCTCGTGCTCCCGGTGGTGACGATGGCGTTCGGCATCGTGGCGATGTTCAGCCGCTACATGCGCTCGGCGGTCCTGGACAACCTCACCGAGGACTACGTCCGCACGGCCATGGCCAAGGGGCAGTCGAGCCGCCGCGTGCTCGTCCGGCACGTGCTGCGCAACGCGCTGATCCCCCTGGCCACCCTCCTCGGCCTGTATCTGCCGACCCTGTTCAGCGGCGCCCTCGTGGTCGAGTCGATGTTCAACTACCCGGGCATGGGGCTGCTGTTCTGGAACGCCGCCCAGGGCTCGGACTTCCCCGTGCTGCTCGGCGTGACGCTCGTCGTCGGCATCGCCACCGTCGTCGGCTCCCTGCTCACCGACGTCCTGTACGCCGTACTCGACCCCCGGATTCGGAGCGTGGCATGACCACCACGACGGCCCCCGTCCCGGCTCCCGGGACCGCTCCGGGCAACGAGGAGGCCGCGCTCGCGACGCCCTCGCTCGCCCGCCGCACCCTGCGCGTCTTCACCGGCAACAAGCTCGCCCTGACGGGTGTGGTCCTGCTTGCCCTGCTCCTCGCGTTCAGCTACCTCGGCCCGCTCCTGTACGACACCGAGCAGACCCACACCGACCTGTCACGGGCCAACCTCTCCCCCGGCACCGACGGACACCTGCTCGGCACCACCGACCTGGGCTACGACATGGTGGGCCGGCTGATGGTGGCCGGGCAGACCTCGCTGGAGATCGGCCTGGCGGCGGGGCTCCTCGCGACGCTCTTCGGGACCGTGTACGGCGCGGTGTCCGGCTACTTCGGCGGCTGGGTGGACGCCGCCCTGATGCGGATCACGGACGCGGCGCTCGCCATCCCCGCGATGTTCCTGCTCGTCGTGGTCGCCGCGATCATCACGCCGAGCAAGGGCGTGCTCGTCCTCGTCATCGCCGCCGTCGCCTGGCTGTCCCCGGCCCGTCTGGTGCGCGGCGAGGCGCTGTCGCTGCGTGACCGGGAGTACGTCCAGGCCATGCGGATGATGGGCGGCGGGGGCGCGCGGGCGGTCTTCAAGCACATCGTGCCGAACGCGATCGGCACCGTCATCGTCAACTGCACGTTCCAGATCGCCGACGCCATCCTCTACGTCAGCTATCTGGCGTTCCTCGGTCTGAGCATCCCGCCGCCGTCGGCCGACTGGGGCTCGATGCTGTCCGCCGGGATCACGTACACGCAGAACGGCTACTGGTGGCTGATCTTCCCGCCGGGCATCGCGATCGTGCTGGTCGTCGCCGCGTTCAACTTCATCGGTGACGGACTGCGGGACGCCTTCGACGTACGGCTGCGGAAGTAGGGACGAAGCGACATGGCTCACGACACCTCCACGCCTCGGTCCACGGCCGAGCCGCTGCTGCGCATCGAGGACCTGTGCGTCGACATCGAGGCGCGCGACCGCACCGTGCACGCCCTCGACGGCGTCTCGCTCGATCTCGCGCCCGGCGAATCCCTCGGCATCGTCGGGGAGTCGGGCTGCGGGAAGACCATGACCGCGCTGAGCGTCCTCGGGCTGCTGCCGCCCGGCGGCCGCATCACCGGCGGCCGCGTCCTGTTCGCGGGCCGGGACCTGGCCGCCGCGCCCGCGCCGGTGCTCCAGGACGTACGCGGCAACACCATCGGGATGATCTTCCAGGACCCGCTGACCTCGCTCAACCCCACGATGACGATCGGCGCGCAGGTCGCCGAGCCGCTGCTCCTGCACCGCCCCGGCACCGGCCGCAAGGAGGCGTGGACGCGCGCCGAGGAGATGCTGCGCCTCGTCGGCATGCCCCAGCCTGCCGAGCGCATGAAGGCCTATCCCCACCAGCTGTCCGGCGGCATGCGCCAGCGCGTGGCGATCGCCATGGCCCTGGTGTGCGAGCCCAGACTGCTGATCGCCGACGAGCCGACGACGGCGCTCGACGTGACCACGCAGGCCCAGATCCTGGAGCTGGTGGACGACCTGCGCCGCACGCTCGGCATGGCGATGATCCTCGTCACCCACGACCTGGGCGTCATCGCGAGCCGCGTGGACCGCGTCGCGGTGATGTACGCGGGCAAGGTCGCCGAACAGTCCGACGTACGGGGCCTGTTCGCGCGCCCGCGCCACCGCTACACCGAGGCGCTGTTCGCCGCCCTGCCCGAGCGCGCCGCGGGCAGCGGCACGGAACTGCACACCATCCCCGGCCTGCCACCGAGCCTGACGACCCGGCCGCGGGGCTGCCGGTTCGCGCCGCGCTGCGCCTTCGCGACGGACCTGTGCCACACGCGCGCACCGGAGCCGGTGGACGACGAACTCCAGGGTCCCGAGCACCGGTTCGCCTGCTTCCACCCCGTACCGCACGACGAGGAGGCACCCGCCGCGGAACTGCTCGCTCCTGCCCCGGCGGTGGCCGCGGAGCCGGGCGGCGCCCTGCTCGAACTCGACGCGCTCACCAAGGACTTCCCCCTTCCCGGCGGCCCGTTCGCCCGGCGCCGGGGCACGGTCAGCGCGGTCGGCGGCGTCTGTCTGACCGTCCGCAGGGGCGAGACGTACGGCGTGGTCGGCGAGTCCGGGTGCGGCAAGACGACGCTCGGCCGGATCGTCGCGGGCCTGGAGGAGCCGACGGCGGGCACGGTCCGCTTCGACGGCCGGGACCTCGCCGCCCTGTCCCGCGCCGAGCGGCGCGCGCACCGGCGCCGCGTCCAGCTGATGTTCCAGGACTCCACGGCCGCGATGGACCCGCGCATGCGCGTCGGCGAGATCCTGCGCGAGCCGCTCGTCATCCAGCGCGTCGGCGGCCGCGCCGACCAGGAGGAGCTGGTGGGCGCGCTCCTCGACGCGGTCGGCCTGCCGCGCGGCGCCGTGCACCGCTACCCGCACGAGTTCTCCGGCGGCCAGCGCCAGCGCCTCGGCCTGGCCCGCGCGCTCACCCTCTCCCCCGACCTGGTCGTCGCCGACGAGCCGGTCTCGGCCCTCGACGTCTCCGTGCAGGCGCAGATCCTCAACCTGATGCGGGACCTACAGCGCGAGCGCGGCCTGACGTACCTGTTCATCTCCCACGACCTGGCGGTGATCCGCCACCTCGCCGACACCGTCGGCGTCATGTACCTGGGCAAGCTGGTGGAGTCGGGACCCGCGGAGCGCGTGTACGCGCACCCCCTGCACCCCTACACGAGCGGCCTGCTCGACACGGTGAACGTCCCCGACCCGCAGGCCGCCACGGCCGCGCGCTCCCCGCTGACCGGCGAGACCCCGTCGGCGGCGCAGCCCCCGTCCGGCTGCCGCTTCCGCACCCGCTGCCCGCTCGCCCAGGACGTGTGCGCCACCGTGGAACCACCGGTCACCACGCCGAACGGCGCGGGCCATCAGGTCGCCTGTCACTTCCCTCTTACCGCTCCTCGGCTAGCGTCGACCGTATGAACGAGGCAGTGAGTACGGGGGCGGGTGCGGGAGGCGGACCGACGAGCCTGGCGGCGGCCCTCGCGCGCGGCCCGCTGGTGCTCGACGGCGGCCTGTCCAACCAGCTGGCCGCCGCCGGGCACGAGCTGTCCGACGACCTGTGGTCGGCGCGGCTGCTCGCCGAGCGTCCGGACGCGGTGCGGGCGGCGCACCGCGCGTACTACGAGGCGGGCGCCGACGTCGTGATCACGGCGAGCTACCAGGCCACCTTCGAGGGCTTCGCGCGGCACGGCATCGACGCCGTCAGCACGGCCGAGCTGCTCCGCCTGAGCGTGACGCTGGCCCGCGAGGCCGCGGCCCGCACCGGCGCGCGCCGCCCGCTGTGGGTCGCCGCGTCGGCGGGGCCCTACGGGGCGATGCTCGCCGACGGCTCGGAGTACCGCGGCGGCTACGGCCTGAGCGTGGCCGACCTGGAGCGCTTCCACCGGCCCCGCCTGGAGGTGCTCTCCGGCGCCGCGCCGGACGTCCTGGCCCTGGAGACGGTCCCGGACACCGACGAGGCCCGCGCGCTGCTCCGCGCGGCCCGCGGCCTCGGCGTGCCCGCCTGGCTCTCGTACAGCGTCGTCGGCACCCGCACGCGCGCGGGCCAGCCCCTGGCCGAGGCCTTCGCCCTGGCCGCGGACGCCGACGAGGTCCTGGCCGTGGGCGTCAACTGCTGCGACCCGCGCGACGCGGACGCGGCCGTGTCCCTGGCCGCCCGCGTCACCGGCAAACCGGTGGTGGTCTACCCCAACTCCGGCGAGACCTGGGACGCCCGCACCCGCTCCTGGCGGGGCCCGTCCCGCTTCACCGCCGCCCAGGTGTCGCGGTGGCGGGAGGCGGGGGCGCGGCTGATCGGCGGCTGCTGCCGGGTGGGCCCGGAGGCGATCGCGGAGGTGGCCGGGAAGCTGCGCGGAACCGGCGGCCGAGCCGGCGCCTGAGGCCGGGCGCACGACGCGCCCCGGAACCGGGCGGAACCGCCCTGACCTGCGCGGACACGCCGTCCAGGGGAGATTGTCAGTGCCCGGGTGCAGACTGAGCCGTACCTGAGACAACGACGTCCGGAAAGGTGCGAGGCATGGCTGACGTCCTGCTCACCATCGGCACCCGCAAAGGCCTCTTCATCGCCCGCCGGTCCGCCGGCGCGTGGCGGTTCGACGAGGCGCCGTACTTCAACGCCCAGGCGATCTATTCGATCGCCATCGACACCCGCACCGCCACGCCCCGCCTCCTGGTGGGCGGCGACAGCTCCCACTGGGGCCCGTCGGTGTTCCACTCCGACGACCTGGGCCGCACCTGGACCGAACCGTCGCGGCCCGCGGTGAAGTTCCCGCAGGACACCGGCGCCTCCCTGGAGCGGGTGTGGCAGCTGCACCCCGCCGAGGCGGAGCCCGACGTGGTGTACGCGGGCACGGAGCCCGCCGCGCTGTACCGCTCGGAGGACCGCGGCGAGAGCTTCTCCCTGGTCCGCCCGCTGTGGGAGCATCCGACGCGCTCGCAGTGGCAGCCGGGGGGCGGCGGCGAGGGCCTGCACACCATCCTGACGGACGCCCGTGACAAGGACGCGGTGACGGTCGCGGTGTCGGCGGCGGGCGTCTTCCGCACCCGGGACGGCGGCGCGAGCTGGGATCCGGCGAACTCGGGCGTCTCCGCGGTGTTCCTGCCGGACCCGCACCCGCAGTTCGGCCAGTGCGTCCACAAGGTGACGAAGGACGCCGTCGACCCCGACCGGCTCTATCTGCAGAACCACTGGGGGGTGTACCGCAGCGATGACGCGGGCACCCACTGGACCGACATCGGCGAGGGCCTGCCGTCGGACTTCGGCTTCGCGACGGTCGCGCACCCGCACCGCGCCGACACCGCGTACGTCTTCCCGATCACCGCCGACGCGGACCGCGTCCCGGCGGACCACCGCTGTCGCGTCTACCGCACCCAGGACGCGGGCAAGAGCTGGGAGCCGCTGAGCGAGGGCCTGCCCCGCGGCGACCACTACGGCACGGTGCTGCGCGACGCCCTGTGCACCGACGGCGCGGACCCGGCGGGCCTGTACTTCGGCAACCGCAACGGCGAGGTGTACGCGTCGGCGGACGACGGCGACACCTGGCAGGAGCTCATCACCCACCTCCCGGACGTGCTCTGTGTGCGCGCCGCCGTGCTCGCGTGACGGGGGCTCCCCCCGGCCGGTGAGGCGCGCATACTGGCGGCATGCGCAAGTCCGCTGCGGCGATGGGCAGTTCGGTGTTCATGGCGCTCGCCCCGGGCACGGTGGCCGTCCTCGTGCCGTGGTGGCTGACGCGCTGGCAGGCCGGTCACTGGTGGCTGCCGGTGCGGGTGCTCGGCGGGGTCGCGCTCGCGGCCGGGGCGGTAGTGCTCGTCCACGCCTTCGCGCGGTTCGTGACCGAGGGCCTCGGCACCCCGGCACCGGTCGCACCGACCGAGCACCTGGTCGTGGGCGGCCTGTACCGGCACGTGCGCAACCCCATGTACGCCGCGGTGGTGACCACCATCGCCGGGCAGGGCCTGCTGCTCGCCCGGCCGGTCCTGCTGGGCTACGCGCTGGTCGCGGCCGCGGTCATGGGCGCCTTCGCCCGCTGGTACGAGGAGCCCGCGCTGCTGCGCGCCCACGGCGCGGAGTACGAGCGCTACCGCGGGGCCGTCCCCGGCTGGCTCCCCCGCCCCCGGCCCTGGCGCGGCTGACCGCGACAGCCCTGCCGGGCCCGGCGCCCCGGCCTCCGGCCCCGGCGGGGAGCGCGGGCCGCCGGGTGAACGGGCCCGCGTGTACGGCAGTAGAGTGACGCTCCGTGGCACCACGACCCTTGCATGAAATCGTCGAAGCCGGCTGGGCGAAGGCCCTGGAGCCGGTGGCCGAACAGATCGCCTCCATGGGTGACTTCCTCCGCGCCGAGATCGGCGCGGGACGCACCTATCTGCCCTCCGGGGCGAACGTGCTGCGCGCCTTCCAGCAGCCGTTCGACGAGGTGCGTGTCCTGATCGTCGGCCAGGATCCCTATCCCACCCCCGGGCACGCGGTGGGGCTGTCGTTCTCGGTGGCGCCTGATGTCAGACCGCTGCCCGGCAGTCTGATCAACATCTACCGGGAGCTGAACACCGACCTGGGGCTGCCCCAGCCGTCCAACGGTGATCTGACGCCGTGGACCCAGCAGGGCGTGCTGCTGCTCAACAGGGCCCTCACGACGGCTCCGCGCAAGCCGGGTGCGCACCGCGGCAAGGGCTGGGAGGACGTCACCGAGCAGGCCATCCGGGCCCTCGCGGCGCGTGGCCGTCCGCTGGTGTCGATCCTGTGGGGGCGGGACGCGCGCAATCTGCGGCCGCTGCTCGGCCAGTTGCCCTCGGTGGAGTCCTCGCACCCGTCGCCGATGTCGGCGGACCGGGGCTTCTTCGGCTCGCGGCCGTTCAGCCGGGCCAACGACCTGCTGGTGCGGCAGGGCGCGCAGCCGGTGGACTGGCGGCTGCCGTGACGGTCGTCCTCGGTGTGGACTCGGGCGGCTCCGGCCTGCGCGCGGCGCTCGGCGTCGCGGACGGGGCCCGCCGCCCGGCACCGAGGAGTTCCAAGGAGCCGGTACGGACGGGGCCGCGCGGCATCGACGCCGCGCACCTCATCGCCCAACTGGAGCCGATGGCCCGGGAGTTGCTCGCCGAGGCGGGCGACGGGGCGCGGCCGGCAGCCGTCGCGGTGGGCGCGGCCGGAATGGCGTCGCTCGGCGACGAGCTGCGCGACCGGCTGCCGGCCGCGCTCGCGGAGCTGTTCGGGGTGCGCCGGGTGGCGCTCGCCGCGGACGCCGTCACCGCGTACGCGGGTGCGCTGGGCCAGCGGCCCGGCGCGGTCGTCGCCGCGGGCACCGGCCTCATCGCGACGGGCACGGACCTGACGGCCTGGCGGCGCGCGGACGGCTGGGGCCATCTGCTCGGCGACTGCGGCGGCGGGGCATGGATCGGGCGGGCGGGCCTGGAGGCGGCCCTGCGGTCCTTCGACGGGCGGCGCGGCGGTTCGGCCGCGCTGCGGGCGTGCGCCGAGGCGCGGTTCGGCGCACCCCTCTCCGGGCTGCCGGGGCTGTTGTATCCGCGGCCGGACCGGCCCGCGGTGCTCGCCTCGTTCGCCCCCGACGTGGGCCGGTGCGCGGCGGAGGGAGATCCCGTGGCCGTCGGTGTGCTGCGCGCGGCGGCCGGGCACATCGCCGACGCCGCGGCCGCGGCGTGCCCGGCCTCCGGGGACTGCGAAGTCGCCCTCACGGGCGGCCTGCTGAAGCTCGGCGACACCCTCCTGGTCCCTCTGGAGGCGGAACTGACGACGCGTCTTCCGCACGCCCGACGCGTCCCCGCCGCGGGCGACCCCCTCGACGGCGCCGTCCGCATCGCCGCCGACCTCGCCCGTGACACCCTCAAGCTGCCGCACGATCCTCAGCTGTTGCGGGTGACGACGCTTCCGTGACAGGGCGTTCGTGACAGCACGTACGTGACAACGCTTCCGTGACGGCGGGCACGTGACGACGCGTGCTGGGCGGCGAGCACGGCTGGTGCGTGCCCGGCAACGGGCCCGCGGCCGCGGCCCCGGACGCGCGTCAACCGGAATGATGACTTCCGAACTACCGGAAGGGTGACGTCCGCACTCTCCGACATATCCGTACGACAAAGCGGACTAATGCCTCTGACCTGCACCCTCCCCGAACAGGGAAGCCCCACGAGCCAGTAGCATGCGGCGCCATGAGCTCCCCCACTGGGCCCGCATCCGGCCTGCCTGTACGAATGCCGCGCCCCCGCCAGCCGGGCCGGCACCGACGCCCGGAGCCCGTCGCGGCTCCCGAGGGCGCGCCCGCGCTCGTCCTCGCCGTCCCCGGCGTCCCCAGCACCACCGCGCGCGGCCTCGCCGAAGAGGTCGCCAGCATCGCGCGCTCCGAGCTGCCCGGCCTGGACGTGCGGATCGGCTACGTCGACGGGGAGGACTCCGGCTCCGCCGAGTTCCCCACGCTCCGGGCCGTCCTCGCGCACACCGCCGCCCAGCGTGTCGCCCGCTACGAGCAGGCGCTGGCCGCCGGGGTCGAGGCCAAGGAGCCCGAGGGCGCCGACGCCGTCGTCGTGCCGCTGCTCGCGGGCCCCGACGGCGCGCTGACGCACCGCCTCCGGCAGGCCGTGGCGGACAGCCGCGCCGCCGCCGAGCTGACCGATGTGCTCGGCCCGCACCCGCTGCTCGCCGAGGCCCTGCACGTGCGCCTGTCCGAGGCCGGTCTGGCCCGCGCCGACCGCGCCCGCCTCTTCACGGTGGCCACCGCGGCGGACGGCATCGTCCTGGCCACGGTCGGCGGCGAGGAGGCCGTGCAGGCCGCCGGGATCACCGGCATGCTGCTCGCGGCGCGCCTCGCGGTGCCGGTGATGGCCGCGGCCCTGGACGTGGAGGGCTCCGTGGCGGCGACCGCCCAGCAGCTGCGCGGCGCGGGTTCGGCTCAGCTCGCGCTCGCCCCGTACCTGATCGGCCCCGAGGTCGACGCGCGCCTGCTCGACGCGGCGGCGCAGGACGCGGGCTGCGCCGTGGCCGGGGCGCTCGGCGCCTACCCGGCGATCGGCAAGCTGGCCCTGTCGCAGTACACCACGGCGCTGGGCATCGCCCCGCGGCCGTCGGGCGCGCCGGTGCGCTGACCGGCGCTCGCTCCGTGATGCCGATGGGCCCGCACCCCGGGACTGGGGTGGCGGACCCATCGGCGTACTGCGGCAAGGCACTGCGCGGCCACGGGCGGACGCAGTGGCGCGGCCGCGGGCGGACTCAGCCGAAGACCACGCAGGAGGCCGCGGGAACGGCCACCGCGCCCGCGCGCCGCGGCAGCCCGGTGGCCGGGTCGACGGTGAACCAGGTGACGTCGCCGGAGCGCTCGTTGGCCGCGTACAGGAAGCGCCCGGAGGGGTCGAGGGCCAGGTCGCGGGGCCAGTGGCCGTCGCACGGGACGGTGGCGGTGAGCCGCGCGGTGTCACCCCGCGGGTCGAGGGCGAAGACGGACAGGACGTCCTCACCGCGCGTGGCCGTCCACAGGAAGCGGCCGTCGGGCGCGACGACGATCGCGGAGGGGTAGGCATCGCCGTCCGGCGCCCCGGTGAGGACCGGCGTCTCGCCCAGCGGCTTCAGGTTGCCGTCGGCGGCGTCCCAGGCGCAGACGGTGAGGGTCGGCGCGAGTTCGTTGAGGACGTACGCGCGCTCGCCGCGCGGGTGGAAGGCCAGGTGGCGCGGTCCTGAGCCGGGCCGGAGCGCGATCTCCCGGTGCAGGGTGAGCCGCCCGTCGCCGCCCAGGGCGCACACGCGCACGGAGTCGGTGCCGAGGTCGACGCTCACCACCCAGCGGCCGCTCGGGTCGGCGAGGACCTGGTGGGCGTGCGGGGCCTGCTGGCGCTGCGGATGGGGCCCCGAGCCCTCGTGGCGCAGGACGGCCGCCGGGGCGGGGGCGAGGCTTCCGTCGGCGTGGACGGGGACGGCGGTGAGACTGCCGGAACCGTAGTTGGCGGCGATGAGGTGGCCGTCGTGCAGCGTGAGGTGCGTGGGCGCGTCACCCTGCACGGGCACGGGCCTGGCGAGCAGTTCGGGGCGGTCCCCGGGCTCCCCCGAGCCGCCGGATCCGGCCGATCCGCCACCGGGGACACGGAAGGCGGCGAGGGCGCCGTCGGAGGTCTCGCTCACCGCGTACAGGGTGTCCGCGCCGGGCGCGAGAGCGAGGTAGGAGGGGTCGGGCACCGCGTCCGTGGCCGCGAGCACGGTCAGCGCCCCGCTGTCGGGGTCGACCGCCGCACTGACGACACCGGGCCCGCCCGCCGCCGTGAAGGACCCGACGTACGCCCGCCGTACCTGCCTGTCGCCCACTGCTCGCCCCTCTCCGCGCCGGCGTCGCACCTCGTGCCCACCGGGACGCGTTCCCCAAGCCGTCGCGTGCCGAGTGGCACGCGTGGGGCCGACGGTAGCAGCTGGTCTGGACCAGTAGAGGGCGGACGGCACCCCGGCCGCCAGGAATCCTCTACCAGCCGGTAACCAGATGTCCGCCTGCCCTCCATCCCCCACCGTGACCATGACATCCGCGGCGCACGGCGCCGCGCCGAGCACCACGGACATGTCGAGCACCAGAGAACAACAGCAGAGGGGAAACCGGAATGGGACGACGCGGTGTGCGTCAGCGGATCGGTACGGCAGCGGTGGTCGTGGCGGTGGGCCTGGGGGCGACGGCGACGACCGCCGCCTCGGCGCACGCGGCGCCGAGCGCTCCCGTCGGAGCGGTGGCGGCCCGGACGGCCGACGTCGACTACGCGACCTGGCAGCGGGACGTGCGCGCCGTCGTCGACCGGGCCCTGCCGTATGTGAAGCAGCGCACCGCGGACGCCGCGGGGCAGAAGCTCGCGGTCGTCTTCGACATCGACAACACCACCCTGGAGACGGACTTCCACCCCTGGTGGCAGCTGCCCACCCCGGCCGTGAAGCCGTCCCTCGAACTCGCCGGCTACGCCGCGTCGCGCGGTGTCTCCGTGTTCTTCGTGACCGCGCGGCCCGGCATCATCAAGAGCGTCACCCAGGCCAACCTGACGACGCGGGGCTACCCCGTCAACGGCCTCTACGTGCGCGCGCTGCCCGACCTCTTCGACGAGGTCAGCGCCTACAAGACGCGCAGCCGCGCCGACATCGAGGCCAAGGGCTACACGATCATCGCGAACGTCGGCAACCGCGAGTCCGACCTGGTGGGCGGCCACGCGGAGCGGACGTTCAAGCTCCCCGACTACGACGGGAAGCTGTCCTGACGCCCGTACCGCGCCCCGTCCCGCCGCCCCCGACCCGAAGGAACCCGAGGAACCCCTCGTGGACATCTCCAGCAGAACGCGCGTCGCGTCCGCCGGTCTGGCCCTGACCCTCGCCGCCCTCACCACGCTGACCGCGGCGCCCGCCGCGGAAGCCCGCGCCGCGCTGCCCGGGATCATCCCGCGCGCCGAGACCCCCGCCCTGTACGACGACGAGGCGGGCGGCAACGCCGACGCCGACGACCCGGCCATCTGGCGCAACCCGGCCGACCCGGCGCGCAGCCTCGTGATCGCCACCGCCAAGGAGGGCGGCCTGCGGGTCTACGACCTGGACGCCCGCGAGGTGCAGTCGGTCCCCGCGCCCGCCGCGCCGGGCCCCGGCGACGCGCCCGGCCGCTTCAACAACGTCGACCTGGTGCACGGGCTCGGCCTCCCGTCGGGCCGTGCCGACGTCGCGGTGGTCAGTGACCGCGGCAGCGACCGGCTGCGGATCTACCGCGTCGACCGCGACCGCCCCGGCGGTCCGCTCACCGACGTCACCGACCCGGCCGCGCCCCGCGTGTTCTCCGCGTCCCAGGCCGAGGCCAACGAACAGCGCACCGCGTACGGCCTCGCGACCTGGACCGACCACGCCACGGGCCGCTCGTACGCCGTGGTCAGCCGGCGCGAGCGCACCGCCCTCGCGCTGCTCGAACTGACCGCGGCGCCGGGCGGCAAGGTGGGCTACCGCACGGTCCGCACCCTCTCGCTGCCCGCCTCCTTCCGGCTGCCGGACGGCTCGTCCTGGTCCCCGTGCGCCGAGCCGGGCGAGGGGCCGCAGGTCGAGGGCATGGTGGTCGACCCCGCGAACGGCACCCTCTTCGCGGGCCAGGAGGACGTCGGCATCTGGCGGCTGCGCGCCGATCTGACCGGCACGCCCCGGCTCCAGGAGAAGGTGCGCGAGTACGGCGTCCCCGGCACGTACGACGAGCGGACCGAGGAGTGCGTGGCGGGGGCCGACCCCGGCTACGGCGGCAAGCGCCTCGCGGCGGACGTCGAGGGCCTCACCCTGCTCACCGAGCGGGACGGCGACGGCCATCTGCTGGCGTCGAGCCAGGGCGACGACACCTTCGCCGCCTTCGACCGCGAGGCGTCCGGCCGCCACGCGTACGAGGGCGGCTTCCGGGTGACGGCGGGGCCCGGCGGCCGCGACGGCTCCGAGGAGTGCGACGGGGCGGCCGTGCTCAACGCGCCGCTGGGCCGCGCGTACCCCCGCGGCCTGCTGGTCGTCCAGGACGGCCAGGCCACCCCCGAGGACGGCGGGCGCGACGCCACCGGTTTCAAGTTCGTCGACCTCCGCGACGTCCGGGACGCGCTCGACTCCTGACCGGGCGCCGGGGCCCGGCCCCGGGACGGGCGGGCTCAGCCGCCGCTCAGCCGCGCCCGCCCCGGGGCCTGCAGCGGCTCGGCGAGCTGCGCCAGGGCCTGCTCCAGGCCGTGCACGTGGGCGAGCGCGCCTTCCACGACCCCGGTGTGGGCCGGGGCCGCGGCGTCGGCCCCGCGCCCCGTCGCGGCCCCGGGCGCGGTCAGCGCCTCCACGGCGGCCTCCACGCGCCAGCACGCGGCGGTGAGGCGGTCGTCGTGCGAGGCCTCCGCGTCGGCGGCGATGGCCGCCAGGCCGCGGACCTCGCGCGCGCAGTCGTCCAGGAGGGCCAGGACCCGGCGCGCCCGCTCCTTGCGGGCGAGCAGCGGGTTGAGCGGGTGCAGCAGCGGCGCGAGCGAGAGCCGCACCCGGCCGAGGAGCGCCTCCAACTCGGCGACGTGCGGGGCCGGGTCGGCATCCGCCGTGCCGCGCAGCCGCGCCGCGGCCTCAGCGGTGCAGGCGTGGACGCAGCGCAGCGCCCGCTGGATCCAGCCGTCGGTGACGGCGTGGGTGGTGACGGGCAGCACCAGCAGGACCGCGAGCGCGGCGCCGAGGGCACCGACGGCGGTCTCGCCGACCCGCAGGGCGAGCAGCGCCGGGTCGAGCACGCCGAGGAGGCCGTAGAGCATGCTCGCCATCACGGTGACCGCGAGCATCATCCACGTGTACGAGACGGCGGCGGTGTAGAAGATCCCGAAGACGCAGACCGCGACGATCACGGCGGCGGCGACCGGCTCCGTGTGCAGCGGCACGGCCAGGACGAAGCCGAGCGCGATCCCGAGCGCGGTCCCCAGGAACCGGCGGAAGCCGCGCACCAGCGTCTCGCCGCGCGAGGTGGTGTTCACGAACACCCACCAGGTGGCGCCGACCGCCCAGTACCAGCGCTCCTGGGACAGCATCTGCCCCAGGGCGAGCGCGAAGGCCGCGCCCGCGGTGGCCTGGACCGCCTGTCGGGTGGTGGTCCGGGCGAGCCCGGTGGCCGCCAGGGGCGCGGGCACCGTCGCGGGCGGCAGGCCGCGTTCGTAGCACCACACGCCGAACCGGACGGCGGCGGCCGCGCACACGGACAGCAGGATGGCCGCGAACAGCTCGGGGAGCTGGCCGGTGCGCGCGTGCAGGAACTGCGCCGCGAAGAACATCATGAACGCGAACACGCCGAGCGAGTGCCCGCGGGGCCCCCACCGGCGCGCGTACACGCCGAGGCCCGTGACGGCGAGGAACGCCACGTCCCGCACCAGCGGGTAGTCGTGCAGCGTGGCCGCGAGAGCGAGCACGGGGAGGCCGACGACGGGCAGCAGCGCCGTGGTCCCCGCCTGGCCGCGCACCGTCGGGTCCAGGACCGTGAAGAGCGCGAGCAGCGCGGCGAGACCGCCGATGATGGCCGCGACGAGTGAGTGCCCGACCAGGCCGCACAGGGCCACGGCCGCTCCGATGCCGAGCACGGCCCGGCTCGCGCTGCGCAGGCGCAGCAGCCCCGGGTCGGGCGCGACGAACGCTCTCTTCAGCACCAGCGTGTGTACTCCTTCCCGCACCTGCCCGGATCCGCGCAGATACGCCCGCATGAAAAAGGCGCCGCGGAATCCGCAGCGCCATCGACGGGTACATCACATCATCAACAGGCCCGTTGGCTCAACCTGACCGTGATCCACTGGGCCATTGGCATACTTTGACGTCCTCATATTCCGCCGCGAACGGGCCATCGGGCCATCATGTCCGCAGGTCAGCGGCGCTTGCCCCGCACCGGGACGGCGTACGGCAGCACCGTGACGGCCACCGACGGCAGGCCCTCCAGGGCGTGGGCGAGGTGTTCGCCGCCGCCGTGGTGCAGCAGCCTGCCGAGGGTGGTGCGGTAGGCCCGGTGCGGGATGAGCAGGGTCAGCGCCGTGTCGCCGTCCGCCGTCGTGGCAGCCGCGTGGTCGATCAGGGCCCGCTCCAGACGGCGGTCCTGGCAGTCGACGACCTCCAGCGGCACGTCCGTGGCCTCGCTCTGCGTCCAGCGCGCCGCGAGCCGTTGCGCGCGCGGCCCGTCGACGGCGACGTGCACGGCCCGCACCTCGTCCGGGCGGATCTCGTGGGCGTACCGCAGCGCCTGGAAGACGGCCGGGTCGAAGGCGTCGACCAGGATCTGCACCACGTGCCGTCGCCAGCGCGGCCGGTCGCTCTCCTCCGCGGGCGGCAGCGCCTCCAGGGCCTCCGCCTCGGCCCGGTACTCGCGGTTGATGCGGATGAGCACCCACACGCCGAGCGGGAAGACCACGACGACCAGCCAGGCGCCCTCGGTGAACTTGGTGACGGCGAAGATGAGCACGACGGCCGCCGACACCACGGCGGCGCTCGCGTTGACAGCGATCTTCCAGAGGCGGCCGGGCTCGCGTCGCCGCAGGTGGTAGGCGGTCAGCCCGGCTCCCGCCATGGTGAAGGCGGTGAACACGCCGATCGCGTAGAGCGCGACCAGCTTGTCCACGTTGGCGTTGGTCACGAGCAGCAGGGCCAGGGAGACCGTCGCCAGGCTGATGATGCCGTTGGAGAAGACCAGCCGGTGGCCGCGGCGGGTGAGCTGGCGTGGCAGGAAGCGGTCCTCGGCGACGAAGCTCGCCAGATGGGGGAAGCCGGTGAACGGCGTGTTCGCCCCGGTGTAGAGGATCAGGGCGGTGGCCAGCTGGACGAAGACCAGGCCCGCCGTCCCCGCCCAGCCGCCGCCGAAGACGAGATGGGCCTCCTGCGCGATCACCGTGGGGGTGCCGTCGGTGTAGGGCAGCGCGTGGGTGAGGTGGGCGAGCCAGGAGATCCCGAGCACGAGGACGCCGAGCGCACAGCTCATCGCGATGAGGGTGCGGCGGGCGTTGACGCCCTGGGGCTCGCGGAACACGGAGATGCCGTTGGAGATCGCTTCGAGCCCGGTGAGCGAGGAGCCGCCGTTGGCGAACGCGCGCGACACCATGAACAGCGAGGCTCCGTACAGCCAGCCGTCGCCCGCCTCGCCCAGCGGCACCGCGCCCGCCGCGCGCACGTCGGCGTGCGGCAGTTCCCCGAGCGCCCAGCGGACCATCCCGACCAGGAGCATCAGGCCGACCGCCGCCATGAACAGGTACGCGGGCACGGCGAAGACCCGTCCGGCCTCCTTGAGCCCGCGCAGATTGCCGTACGCGAGCAGCAGGATCACGCCGACGCTGAACGGCACCTGGAAGTGGTCAAGGCCGGTCCAGCCGTTGCCGACCAGGTGCGCCAGCGAGATGAGCGCGTTGGTGCCCGCCGACACCTGTACGGCGACCGTGACGACGTAGTCGACGAGCAGCGCGACCGCCGCGATCTGCGCCACGTCGGGCCCGAAGTTCTCCCGGGCCACGACGTACGAACCGCCCGCCCGCGTGTAGATCATGACGACGTCGCAGTAGCACAGCGTCAGGAGCACGAGGATCAGCAGGATCGCCCCGGTCACCGGCATCAGCAGGGTGAAGGCGGCCGCACCGACGACGGGGACGAGGACGCGCAGTATCTCCTCGCTGCCGTACGCCGACGAGCTCACGCAGTCCGAGGCGAGCACCCCGAGCGCGGTGCGGTTGTCGAGCTTCTCCTTGCGGATGCGCGCGGTGACCAGAGGCGGACCAAGGAGCATCCGCTTCAGGCGGTACGGGACGGGTTCCGGGACGCCCGCGGGGCGGTCGGTCGTGGCCATGGCTCCATGACACCGGTGCCCGGCGCGGAAGCCGAGGGGCCACCCCGGCCAAGAGCCGATCGGCGTACCGGTCCGCAAGCGGCGGCCGGGGGCAGCCCTGGTGCTCGGTGGGGCCAAGGCACTGGGCCATTGGTACAGTCGGCCGCGATCACTCCGCGTACCGAGGAGGCCAAGGGCCCATGGCGGTCGACGAGCTGGACACCCGTATCCTGCGGCTGCTCCTGGAGCAGCCGCGGACGAGCGTGCGGGAGTACGCGCGTGTGCTCGGCATCGCGCGCGGGACGCTCCAGGCGCGCCTCGACCGCATGGAGCGCGACGGGGTGATCACGGGCACGGGGCCCTTCCTGTCCCCCGCCGCCCTGGGCCACCCGGTGCTCGCCTTCGTGCACATCGAGGTCACGCAGGGACATCTGGACGAGGTCGGGGACGCCCTGGCCGCCGTGCCGGAGATCATCGAGGCCTTCTCCATCACCGGCGGCGGCGATCTGCTGACCCGGGTGGCCGCCCGCGACAACGGGCACCTGGAGGACGTCATCCAGCGGCTGATCCAGCTGCCGGGCGTGGTGCGCACCCGTACGGAGATGGCGCTGCGCGAACGCGTGCCGCACCGGCTCCTGCCGCTCGTCGAGTCGGTGGGCAGGGCTGCGGTCAAGGAGCCGAGGGAAACCCACGAGCCCCGGGAGAGGTGACGGCGGCCACTTCGGCTTGATCGCGTTGTTGGCATGCTGAGGGCATGAGCGCCCTGAACGACATCTCGGTCATCTTCGATCTCGACGGCACCCTCGTGGACAGCGAGCCCAACTACTTCGAAGCGGGACGGCAGCTGCTCGCCGAGCAGGGGGTCACGGACTTCACCTGGCAGGACCACGAGCGGTACGTGGGCATCTCCACACAGGAGACCCTGGCCGACTGGAAGGACACGTACGGCCTGAGCACCCCGCTCCCCGAGCTGCTCGCGGACAAGAACCGGCGCTATCTGGAGCTGGCCCGCACGGCCACGCGCGTGTACCCGCAGATGGCGGCGTTCGTGGAGCTGCTGCACGAGGCGGGGGTGCCGATGGCGGTGGCCTCCGGTTCCTCGCGCGCCGCGATCGGGGCGATCCTGGAGGGCACGGGTCTCGACGCGTGGCTCAAGACGTACGTGTCGGCCGACGAGGTCGCGCACGGCAAGCCCGCGCCGGACGTCTTCCTGGCCGCCGCGGAGCTGCTCGGCGCCGAGCCCGCGCGCTGCGTGGTCCTGGAGGACGCGGTGCCGGGCGCTCTGGCCGCCCGGGCCGCGGGCATGCGCTGCGTCGCGATCCCCTACGTTCCCGCGCAGGCGGACGATCCGGCGTTCGCCGCGGCGGAGTTCCTGGTGCGGGGCGGGCAGGCGGAGTTCTCGGCCGCGGCGGTGGTGGACTGGCTGGCGGGGCGCTAGCGCCCCGAAGGGGGCGCGGGACCGTGTGTTCCCAGGCGGCTCCGCCGCGCGGGCGCGCCCAGCCGCGACGGACCCGCGGACAACCGACGGGCCCGTCGCGGCCACCTTGGTGAAGCCCTACCGATGCCGGAACACCGGCGCCCGCTTCTCCACGAACGCGTCCATCCCTTCCTTCTGGTCCGCGACGGCGAACACCGCGTGGAACAGCCTGCGTTCGAAGCGGACGCCTTCCGTGAGGGTGGTCTCGAAGGCGCGGTTCACCGCTTCCTTGGCCATCATCGCGACGGGCAGCGACATGCCCGCCACGGTCTCGGCGACCGCCAGGGCCTCGGCGAGCAGGTCGGCGGCGGGCACGACCCGGGAGACGAGCCCCGCGCGTTCGGCCTCGGCGGCGTCCATGGTGCGGCCGGTCAGACACAGCTCCATGGCCTTGGCCTTGCCGACGGCGCGGGTGAGGCGCTGGGAGCCGCCGATGCCGGGGATCACCCCGAGCTTGATCTCGGGCTGTCCGAACACCGCGGTGTCGGAGGCGAGCAGGACGTCGCAGAGCATGGCGAGTTCACAGCCGCCGCCGAGGGCGTAGCCGGACACGGCCGCGACCGTCGGCGTGCGCAGCCGGGCGAGCCGGTCCCAGGCGGTGAACCAGTCGCTGAGGTACATGTCCAGGTAGCCGCGCGGCCGCATCTCCTTGATGTCGGCGCCCGCGGCGAACGCCTTCGCGGACCCGGTCAGGACGATGCAGCCGACGTCCGGGGACCGGTCGAGCTCCTCGGCCGCCGCGACGACCTCCCGCATGAGCTGGAGGTTGAGGGCGTTGAGCGCCTCGGGCCGGTCGAGGGTGAGCAGGGCCGTGCGCGGGCCCGCCGCCGGGTCGACGAGGATGGTGTCGTAAGCCCTGGTGGCTCCCGCCGTGGCGGGGGTGTCCACGGGTTCACTCATGCGTCTGTCCTTCCGGATTCCTGACGGTCTCGACGATCCCGGAGAAGTCCCGCTCGGCTCCGGGCCCTTGGGCGAAGTCCCGGTACATCGCCGCCGCGCGCAGGCCCAGTTCGGCGCGCACCCCGCCCGCGCTGATCGCGGCGGCGGCCAGGCCCAGGTCCTTGGCCATCAGGGGGGCGGCGAAGCCGGGGCGGTAGTCGCGGTTGGCGGGCGAGCCGGGAACCGGGCCCGGCACGGGGCAGTTGGTGGTGAGCGCCCAGCACTGGCCGGACGCCGTGGACGCCACGTCGTACAGGGCCTGGTGGGACAGGCCGAGGCTCTCCCCGAGGACGAAGGCCTCGCTCACGGCGATCATCGAGATGCCGAGGATCATGTTGTTGCAGATCTTCGCGGCCTGCCCGGCGCCCGCGGCCCCGCAGTGCACGGCCTTCTTGCCCATCACGGCGAGGAGCGGCTCGGCGCGGGCCACGTCCGCCTCGGTACCGCCGACCATGAAGGTGAGCGTGCCCGCCTCCGCGCCCACGACGCCGCCGGAGACCGGGGCGTCGACGGCGGCGTGCCCCGCGGCGGCGGCCGCCGCGTGGGCGGCGCGGGCGTCGGCGACGTCGATCGTGGAGCAGTCCACGAACAGCGTGCCGGGCCGGGCCGCGCCGAGCAGGCCCTCGTCCTCGTAGAGGGAGAGGACGTGCCGGCCCGCGGGGAGCATGGTGAGGACGACGTCCGCCCCGGCCACGGCGGCCACCGCCGAAGGGGCGGCCTCGACCCCCGCGGCCACGGCGGCGGCGAGTGCCTGGGGCGCCAGGTCGTGGCCCACGACGCGGTGTCCGGCCCGGACGAGGTTGGCGGCCATGGGACCGCCCATGTGGCCGAGGCCCACGAAGGCGACGGCGCCGCCCGCCCGGTCCTGTGCTGCGGAGTTCACCACGGCTCCTCCTGTGCGGGTTCGCCGCCGCCGAGCACGAGGTCGCGCGCGCCGAGCGGCAGGAAGTAGCGGTCCACGTCGGCGCCGGTGACCTCGGCGAGCGTGGCCGGGGACCAGCGCGGGGCCCGGTCCTTGTCGATGACCTGGGCGCGGATGCCCTCGACGAGGTCGGCGGAGCCGAGGGCCGCGCACGACACGCGGTACTCCTGCTCCAGGACCCGTTCGAGGGGGCCGAGCCCGCGGGCGCGGCGCAGCGCCCTGAGGGTGACCTTGAGGGCGGTGGGCGACTTGCCGAGCAGGGTCTCGGCGGCCTCCTTCGCGGCGGGTGCGCCGTGGGCCTGGAGCCGGTCGACGATCTCCTCGACCGTGGCGGCCGGGTAGCAGGCGTCGATCCACTCCCGGTGCCCGGCGAGCGTCCCGGCCGGTGCCTCGGTCACGTACCGGGCGAGGACGTCGCGCACCGGCTGGGTGGCGAGGTCCGCGACGAGCCGCGGCAGGTCGGCCGAAGGGACGAAGTGGTCGGCGAGGCCGCACAGGAGGGCGTCCCGCGCGCCCACGGGCTCGCCGGTGAGGGCCAGGTGGGTGCCGAGTTCGCCGGGCGCGAGGCCGAGCAGATAGGTGCCGCCGACGTCGGGCACGAAGCCGATGCCGGTCTCCGGCATCGCGATCCGGGAGCGCTCGGTGACGACGCGGACGCTGCCGTGGGCGGCGATGCCGACGCCGCCGCCCATCACGATGCCGTCCATCACGGCGACGTAGGGCTTGGGGTAGCGGGCGATGCGGGCGTTCAGGCGGTACTCGTCGCGCCAGAAGTCCGCGGACGCCCCGCCGCCGGTGCGCGCGTCCTCGTGGATCTGCCGGATGTCGCCGCCCGCGCACAGGCCGCGGTCGCCCGCGCCGGTGAGGACGACGGTCTGGACGGCCGGGTCCGCCGCCCAGGCGGTCAGCGCCGCGTCGACGGCGCGGACCATGGCGTGGGTCAGGGCGTTCAGGGCGCGCGGCCGGTTGAGGGTGAGGTGGCCGGCGCGTCCCTCGGTGCGGATCAGGACGGGGTCGTCGGTCATCGCAGCGCCCCCGTGAGGCCGCGGGCCACGATCAGACGCATGATCTCGTTGGTTCCTTCCAGGATGCGGTGCACGCGCAGGTCGCGGACCAGCTTCTCGATGCCGTACTCCGTCAGATAGCCGTAGCCGCCGTGGAGTTGGAGGGCGCGGTCGGCGACGGAGTGGCCGGTGTCGGTGGCGAACCGCTTGGCCATGGCGCACAGCTGCGGTGCCTGCGGGTCGCCCTGGTCGAGGGCCTGCGCGGCCTGCCGGACCAGGGCGCGGGCCGCCGCCAGCTCGGTCGCCATGTCGGCGAGCTCGAAGCGCAGCGCCTGGGCGTCGAGCAGCGGGGCGCCGAACGCCTCCCGGTCCGCGAGGTGGACGAGGCTGCGGTCGAGGGCGCTGCGGGCGCCGCCGAGGGAGCAGGCGGCGATGCCGAGGCGGCCGCCGTTCAGGGCGTTCATGGCGATGCGGAAGCCGTTGCCCTCGCCGCCGAGCAGCCGGTCGGCGGGGACGCGCACGCCGTCGAGGAGGACCTGCCGGGTGGGCTGCGCGTTCCAGCCCATCTTCTTCTCGTTCGCGCCGAAGGACAGGCCGGGGTCGTCGCGTTCGACGACGAACGCGGACACGCCGTCGGGTCCGCCGCCGCCGGTGCGGGCCATCACCACGTACACGTGCGCGGCGCCCGCGCCGGAGATGAACTGCTTGACGCCGGTGAGGACGTACGCGTCGCCGTCGCGCTCGGCGCGGGTGCTCAGCGCGGCGGCGTCCGAACCGGCCCCCGGCTCGGTGAGGCAGTAGCTGCCGAGCCGGTCCATGGAGGTGAGCGGCCCCAGCCAGCGGGCGCGCTGGGCGCGGTCGCCGTAGTGGTCGATCATCCAGGCGACCATGTTGTGGATGGACAGATAGCCCGCGACGGAGGGGCAGCCGGAGGCGAGGGCCTCGAAGACGAGGACGCCGTCGGAGCGGGTCAGGCCGGAGCCGCCCGCGGCCTCGTCGACGTAGACGCCGCCGAGCCCGAGGTCCGCGGCCTTGCGCAGCACGTCGACCGGGAAGTGCTTGTCCTGGTCCCAGGCGAGGGCGTGCGGGGCGAGATGTTCCTCGGCGAAGTCGAGGGTGGTCTCGACGAGGGCGAGCTGGTCCTCGCCGAGCAGGGTGGTGGTCGTGGCGGTCATCGGGGCGCTCACGCCATCGTCGGGATCGTGAAGCTCGCGCCTTCCTTCGCCCCGGAGGGCCAGCGCGAGGTGACGGTCTTGGTGCGGGTGTAGAAGCGGATGGCGTCGGGGCCGTGCTGGTTGAGGTCGCCGAATCCGGAGCGCTTCCAGCCGCCGAAGGTGTGGTAGGCGACGGGGACCGGGATGGGGACGTTGACGCCGACCATGCCGGTGTCCACGCGCCGGGTGAAGTCGCGGGCGGTGTCGCCGTCGCGGGTGAAGAGCGCGACGCCGTTGCCGTAGGGGTGCTCGGTGGGCAGCCGCAGCGCCTCTTCGTAGTCGGCGGCCCGGACGACGGACAGGACGGGGCCGAAGATCTCCTCCTGGTAGATCCGCATGTCCGGGGTGACGCGGTCGAAGAGCGAGGCGCCCGCGAAGAAGCCGCCCTCGTGGCCGGGCAGGGTGAAGTCACGGCCGTCGACGACGAGTTCGGCGCCCTCCTGGACGCCGAGGTCGACGTAGGAGCGCACGCGCTCGACGGCGTCACGGGCGACCAGGGGGCCGAAGTCGGCCTCGGGGTCGTCGGAACGGCCGACGCGCAGGGCCCCGACGCGCTCCTTGAGGCGGGCCACCAGGGCGTCGGCGGTGGCCTCGCCGACCGGGACGGCCACGGAGATCGCCATGCAGCGCTCGCCCGCGGAGCCGTAGCCCGCGCCGACGAGCGCGTCGACGGCCCTGTCGAGGTCGGCGTCCGGCATCACGATCATGTGGTTCTTGGCGCCGCCGAAGCACTGGGCGCGCTTGCCGTGCGCGGCGGCGGTGGCGTACACGTGCGCGGCGATCGGCGTGGAGCCGACGAAGCCGAGCGCTTTGACGCGCGGGTCCTCCAGGAGCGTGTCGACGGACTCCTTGCCGCCGTTGACGACGTTCAGGACGCCCGGCGGCAGGCCCGCTTCGAGGAACAGCTCGGCCAGGCGCAGCGGGACGGACGGGGCGCGCTCGGACGGCTTGAGGACGAAGGCGTTGCCGCAGGCGAGCGCGGGCGCGGCCTTCCAGAGCGGGATCATCGCGGGGAAGTTGAAGGGCGTGATCCCGGCGACGACGCCGAGGGGGCGGCGCAGCGAGTGCACGTCGATGCCGGTCCCGGCGTTGTCGGTGAACTCGCCCTTGAGCAGGTGCGGGATGCCCGCGGCGAACTCCACGACCTCCAGGCCGCGCTGGAGGTCGCCGTGCGCGTCGGCGACGGTCTTGCCGTGCTCGGACGACAACAGGCGTGCGAGGGCGTCGCGTTCGTCCTCGACGAGCTGGAGGAACCGCAGCAGGACGCGGGCGCGGCGCTGCGGGTTCCACTCGCCCCAGGCGGGCTGCGCCTTCGCGGCGTTCGCGATCGCCGCCTCGGTGTCGGCGCGGTGCGCGAGCGGTACGCGTGCCTGGACGGCACCGGTGTTGGGGTCGTACACGTCGGCGTGCGTTCCCGATGTTCCCGGGGTGTGCTCGCCGCCGATGAAATGGGTCAGTTCACGGACCATGGGGGACCTGCTTCTCTCGTCAGGTGCGGTCCGGGGATGGCAGGGCTGGGCCGCGTACCGCCACAGGGCACGCCGAACAGCCTTCAGGCAGCGGGGATCACCGCTCGCAGGTCCGGATCTCCAGGGTCGCGGGTGCGCACCGGGGCCATGCGTGTCTGCTCCATCCTCGTGGACAACACGGAACACCCCGCGGCCGGTATCCTGACTCCCGGATCAGCACGCGCCTCCTCGCCTTCCCGGCGGACTTCTCCGTCAGTGGCGTTGGTCCTTCATGGGGACGCGCTCCCCGGTCACAGTGGCGGGACCGTGCCGGATTCACACCGGCTTCCCTGCACCGCGGGCCTTGGTCACGACGATATACTTGGACGTCCTAGTAAGTCCATGGAGGCCCACCCCTACCGCACCCCTCACGCCCCCGAAGGGGCGCGGGGACCTGCGCGACCAGCCACCACGGGCCTCGGACGAACGACGGCCGCCGCGGCTGGTCGCGCCGCGCTCAGGCGCCGAGCTCCTCGCGCACGACGCCGGGGAGTCCGGCCACCGCGGCCGCGAGCGCGCCCCGGTCCGTCCCACCGCCCTGCGCCACCTCGTCGGAGCCGCCACCGCGACCGCCGAGCAGCCGCTTGACCAGGGCGGACGCGGACAGGCCCGCCGCCCGCGCCGCCTCGTTCACCGCGACGGCGAGCACCGGCTTGTCGCCGGAGAGGGTCACGGCGGCCACGCCCGGCCGCTCGGGGCGCAGCCGTCCGCGCACTTCGAGGGCCAGGGCCCGCGCGGCGCCCGCGTCACCCTCCGCCGTCGCGGTGGCCACGTACGCGCCCGCCACCTCGACGGCCCGCCCGGCGAGTTCGGCGGCGCGCGCGGCACGGGCCGCCTGCCGCAGGCGCTCGTTCTCCCGGTCGGCGGCCTTGAGCCGGCCGAGCAACGCGGCGACGCGGTCGGGGAGTTCGGCGCGCGGCGCCTGGAGCTGCTCGGCGATCTCGGCGACGAGGTCGCGCTCGCGCGCGAGGTAGCCGAAGCCCTCGATGCCGACCGCGGCCTCCAGGCGCCGCAGGCCCGCGCCCACCGACGACTCGGCGGTCAGCGCGATGACGCCGATCTGCGCGGCGTGCTCGACGTGGGTGCCGCCGCACAGCTCGCGCGACCAGGCGCCGCCGATCTCGACCACCCGGACCTGCTCGCCGTACGTCTCGTCGAACAGGGCGAGCGCGCCGAGCTCCTTGGCCTCGGGCAGCGTCATCCAGCGCACGCCGACGGGCAGGTCGCGGCGGAGCGCGCGGTTGGCGGCCTCCTCGACCTCGCTGCGGACGGTGGCGGAGAGGCCGCCGCGCCAGGGGAAGTCCAGGCGCAGCTGGCCCGGGCGGTTGGAGGAGCCGGACTGCAGGGCGGTCGGGCCGAGGACCTCGCGCAGGGCGGCGTGCAGCACGTGGGTGCCCGAGTGGGCCTGGCGCGCACCGAGGCGCCACTCGGGGTCGACGGCCGCGTGCACGGCGTCGCCGACGGCCACCTCCCCCGCCATGACGCGGATCTGATGGGCCACCAGGCCGGGCAGCGGCCGCTGCACGTCGAGCACCTCGGCCTCCAGTGAGGCCCCGGTGAGCCGTCCGGCGTCGCTGTCCTGGCCACCGGACTCGGCGTAGAACGGGGTGCGGTCGAGGACGGCGGTGACGATCTCGCCGTCCCGGGCGACCGGTACGGGGCCCGCGGGGCCCAGCAGCGCGAGGACGCGGGAGTCCGTCGCCAGGGTGTCCCAGGCGCGCCAGTCGGTGGGCCCGTGCGCGTCGAGGGCGGCGCGCAGGGCCGAGGTGTCGGGGGCGGAGCCGGACTTGCGGGCGCGGGCGTCGGCGCGGGCCCGCTCGCGCTGCTCGCTCATGAGCGCCGTGAAGCCGTCGCGGTCGACCTCGACGCCCTGCTCCGCGGCCATCTCCAGGGTGAGGTCGATGGGGAAGCCGTAGGTGTCGTGCAGCAGGAAGGCCTGGGCGCCGGGCAGTTGGCGCCCGCCGTCGGCCTTGACCCGGGTGACCGCGGTGTCCAGGACGGTGGTGCCCTGCTTGAGGGTGGCGCGGAAGGCGTCCTCCTCGCCCTGGGCCTGGTCGGCGACGCGCGCGAAGGAGTCGGCGACCTCGGGGTGGCTCGGTGCCATCCGGTCGCGGGCGACGGCGAGGAGGTCGGCGAGGGCCGGGTCGCCGTACCCGAGCTGGCGCAGGGAGCGCACGGCGCGGCGCAGGATGCGGCGCAGCACGTAGCCGCGGCCCTCGTTGCCGGGCGCGGTGCCGTCGGCGAGCAGCATCAGGGCGGTGCGGACGTGGTCGGCGACGACGCGCAGGCGGACGTCGTCGGTGGCGTCGGCGCCGTAGCGGACCCCGGTGAGCTCGGCGGCGCGGTCGAGGACGGGGCGGGTCTCGTCGATCTCGTAGAGGTTGTCCACGCCCTGGAGCAGGGTGGCCATGCGCTCCAGGCCCATGCCGGTGTCGATGGCGCGGCGCGGGAGTTCGCCGAGGACGGGGTAGCCGGTCTTGCCGGTGCCCTCGCCGCGCTCGTACTGCATGAAGACGAGGTTCCAGAACTCCATGTACCGGTCCTCGTCGACGGCGGGGCCACCCGCGCGGCCGAGCGCGGGGCCCCGGTCGTAGTACAGCTCCGAGCAGGGGCCGCACGGTCCCGGCACGCCCATGGACCAGAAGTTGTCCTCGTCGCCGCGGACCACGATCCGCTCGTCGGGCAGGTCCGCGACGCGCCGCCACAGCCCGCGCGACTCGGTGTCGGAGTGGTGCACGGTCACCCAGATCCGCGCCGGGTCGAGGCCGTAGCCGCCGTCGGCGACGGAGCGGGTGCTCAGCTCCCAGGCGAAGGTGATGGCCTCCTCCTTGAAGTAGTCGCCGAAGGAGAAGTTGCCGTTCATCTGGAAGAACGAGCCGTGCCGGGTGGTCTTGCCCACCTCCTCGATGTCGAGGGTGCGCACGCACTTCTGCACGCTGGTGGCGCGCGGCCACGGCGGCGCGGCCGCACCGGTCAGATACGGCTTGAACGGCACCATGCCCGCGTTGACGAACAGGAGCGTCGGGTCGGGCGTGGGCAGCGGGGCGCTGGGCACCACGGTGTGGCCGCGCTCGGCGAAGAAGTCGAGGAAGCGGGTGCGGATGTCGGCGGTGCGCAAGGCGTGCTCCGGGCGGGGGCTCGGGGGTTACAGGGGCGGTGCGGCGGCGGTGCGCGCCGGGTGGTCGGGGCCGAGGAAGACGGCGATGCCGTGGCCGTCGGGGGCGGGGTGGGTGACCTGCCGCCAGCCGAGCCGCCCGTAGAAGCGGACGGTGGCGTCGGCCCGCACGGACGTGAGCAGCCAGCAGCGGGCGTCGGGCGCGTCGCGCGTGACCGCTTCGAGGAGCGTACGGCCGAGTCCGCGCCCGTGCGCGCCGGGTGTGACGGCGAGTTCGTCGACCTCCAGGCCGCCGCACAGCCAGGCGGCGGTGCGCTCGGCGCCGAGCGCGGCGGTGACGCGCGGGTAGGAGCGGGCGTCGGGCAGCGGGGTGCTCGACGTCCAGGCCGTGGCGAAGCCGAGCACCCGCTCGCCGTCGAGGGCGACGGCGCCCGCGAAGCCGGGCCGGGCGGTGTCGGCCGCGAGGCGCGTCAGATAGGCGTCGGCCGCGGCGGGCTCCGCGTGCCAGGGCGGCTCGGCGAAGGCGGCGGCGTAGACCGTGCGGATGCCCTCGCGGTGGGCGAGCAAGTCGGGGCCCGCGAGGCGGTGCACGACGGCGGCCATCAGGCGGCCCTCGCGACCCGGGCGACGGGGTGCAGCGCGGCGTACTCCAGCGGCGCCGAGGGGTCGATGGACACGCCGAGGGGCGCGGGCTCGGCGCCCGCGCGCACCAGGAGGTCGCCCACGGCGGCGATCATCGCGCCGTTGTCGGTGCACAGGCCCAGCGGCGGGACGCGCAGGGTGATCCCCGCGGCCCGGCAGCGCTCCTCGGCGAGGGCCCGCACCCGGGAGTTGGCGGCGACGCCGCCGACGACCACGAGGGTGCCCACGCCGTGCGCGGCGCAGGCCGCGACGGCCTTGCGGGTCAGGACGTCGGCGATGGCCTCCTGGAGCGCGGCGGCCCCGTCGGCGACCGGCAGTTCGCGGCCCCGGTGGCTCTCGGCCCAGCGGGCCGCGGCGGTCTTCAGACCGGAGAACGAGAAGGCGTACGGGTCGTCGCGCGGCCCGGTCAGGGGGCGCGGGAAGGCCACCGCGTCCGGCGAGCCCGCGCGGGCCGCGCGGTCGACGGCGGGACCGCCCGGGTAGGGCAGCCCGAAGACGCGGGCCACCTTGTCGAAGCACTCCCCCGCGGCGTCGTCCAGGGTGTCGCCCAGGTGGGTGATGGGGTCCCGGGCGAGGTCGCGCACGAGCAGCAGCGAGGTGTGGCCGCCGGAGACGATGAGGACCACGCACGGGTCGGGCAGCGGCCCGTGCTCCAGGGTGTCGGCGGCGACGTGCCCGGCCAGGTGGTGCACGCCGTACAGCGGTACGTCGAGCGCGTACGCGAGGCCCTTCGCCCCGGCGAGGCCGACCTGGAGGGCGCCGGAGAGCCCCGGCCCGGTCGTCACGGCCACGGCGCCGATGTCGCCGAGCCGCAGCCCCGCCCGGTCGAGGGCGCGGCGGACCACCGGGTTCAGCGCGTGCACGTGGGCGCGGGCGGCGATCTCGGGGACGACGCCGCCGAAGCGGGCGTGCTCGTCCATGCTGGACGCGACGGCGTGCCCGAGCAGCCGCCCGTCCCGCACGAGACCTGCCCCGGTCTCGTCGCACGAAGACTCGATCCCCAGAACGATCCGAGGGGGTGCCATGCGTGTACTCCCGCTTCTTCCGCGTGCCGACCGGCCCGGCTACTGCATCACCATAGTAATTGCAAGCAATGTGCAGTAAGCCGCGCCCACCGTCTTCCCCCCTCCCCCGGACAGGGGTTCATCACATACGCTTGCGGCGCGACTGGTTCGTCCTGCCCGCCAGGCAGTGGCGTCGTAAGAGGGAACCCGGTGGAAATCCGGGACTGCCCCGCAGCGGTGAGTGGGAACGACCGCCGTCATACGCACTGGGTCCGGCACGGACCCGGGAAGCGACGGCCAGTAGGTGACCTCCTCGGAGGTCTCGCCCGCGAGTCCGAAGACCTGCCCGTTGCCCGTGCGCGCCCCGGCGTGCGCGGCTCACCGGTGACCTCGTGGGCGGGTCGGCGTACACATCGGGCACAGGCGCGCGGCCATCGACGGCCGTGGCCGGTCGGCCGGTCTGTTCCTCCTTCGCGCTCCCGATCGTCCCGGGACCCACACGACATTGCTCGCGAAGGAGAGTTCTGTGACAGACAAGTCCGCAGCCGCGGCGGCACGGGCCACCGTGTACGGCTACCCCCGTCAGGGCGCAGACCGGGAGTTGAAGAAGGCCGTCGAGGGCTACTGGAAGGGCCGCGTCAGCGCTGCGGGCCTGCGGGAGACGGCGGCCCTGCTGCGCCGCACGAACTGGGAGCAGCTCGCGGACGCCGGTGTCCACGAGGTCCCGACCGGCGACTTCTCGTACTACGACCACGTCCTGGACACCAGCGTGATGGTCGGGGCGATCCCCGCCCGGCACCGCGCCGCCGTCGCGGCGGACCCGCTGGCCGGCTACTTCGCTATGGCCCGGGGCACCGCGGAGGTGGCGCCCCTGGAAATGACCAAGTGGTTCGACACCAACTACCACTACCTGGTGCCGGAGCTGGGCCCGGACACCGTCTTCGCGGCGGACGCGACGAAGCAGGTCGCCGAGGTGAAGGAGGCGCTCGCGCTCGGCCTCGCCGCGCGCCCCGTGCTCGTCGGCCCGGTCACCTATCTGCTGCTCGCCAAGCCCGCGCCGGACGTCGACCCGGGATTCGAGCCGCTGACCCTCCTGGACCGGCTGCTTCCCGTGTACGCGGAGGTCCTCGCCGACCTGCGGGCGGCGGGCGCCGCCTGGGTGCAGCTGGACGAACCCGCGCTCGTGCAGGACCGCACGCCCGCCGACCTGAACGCGGCGGCCCGCGCCTACCGCGACCTGGGCGCGCTCGACGACCGCCCGAAGCTGCTCGTCGCCTCCTACTTCGACCGGCTCGGCGAGGCGCTCCCGGTGCTCGCCAAGGCGCCCGTGGACGGACTGGCCGTCGACTTCACGGGGCCCGCCGCCGCCAACCTGGACGACCTCGCGCGGGCGGGCGGCCTACCCGGCAAGCGCCTGGTCGCGGGTGTCGTCGACGGGCGCAACATCTGGATCAACAACCTGGAGAAGTCCCTCAGCACCCTCGGCACCCTGCTCGGGCTCGCCGACCGCGTGGACGTCGCCGCCTCCTGCTCCCTGCTGCACGTGCCGCTGGACGCCGCCGTCGAGCGCGACATCGACCCGCAGGTCGCCCGCTGGCTCGCCTTCGCCCGGCAGAAGACGACCGAGCTGGTCACCCTGGCCCGCGGTCTGTCCCAGGGCCCGGACACCATCGCCGCCGAACTCGCCGCGAACCGCGCCGACCTGGCGTCGCGCGCGGGCTCCGCGCTCACCCACGACCCGGCGGTGCGGGCCCGCGCCGCCGCCGCGACCGCCGCCGACGCCCGGCGCGCGCAGCCCTACCCCGAGCGGGCCGCCGCCCAGCGCGCGAGCCTGGGCCTGCCGCTGCTCCCGACGACCACCATCGGCTCGTTCCCGCAGACCACCGAGTTGCGGGCGGCCCGCGCCGATCTGCGCGCGGGCCGCATCGACGCGGCCCGGTACGAGGAGCGCATCGAGTCCGAGATCCAGGCGGTGCTCTCCTTCCAGGAGAAGGCGGGCATCGACGTCCTGGTGCACGGCGAGCCCGAGCGCAACGACATGGTCCAGTACTTCGCCGAGCAGCTCACCGGCTATCTGGCGACCCGGCACGGCTGGGTCCAGTCGTACGGCACGCGCTATGTGCGGCCGCCGGTGCTCGCCGGTGACATCTCGCGCCCGGAGCCGATGACGGTGCGCTGGACCGCGTACGCGAACGCGCTCACCGACCGGCCCGTCAAGGGCATGCTGACCGGCCCGGTGACGATGCTCGCGTGGTCGTTCGTCCGTGACGACCAGCCGCTCGGCGACACCGCGCGCCAGGTGGCGCTCGCCCTGCGCGACGAGGTGAACGACCTGGAGGCGGCGGGCACGTCGGTGATCCAGGTCGACGAGCCCGCGCTGCGCGAGACCCTGCCGCTGCGCGCCGCGGACCGGGCCGCGTACCTGCGGTGGGCGACGGAGTCCTTCCGGCTCACCACGAGCGGCGTGCGGCCCGAGACGCAGATCCACACCCACATGTGCTACGCGGAGTTCGGCGACGTCCTCCAGGCCATCGACGACCTCGACGCGGACGTCATCAGCCTGGAGGCGGCCCGCTCGCACATGCAGGTCGCGGACGAGCTGGCCGCCGCGGGCTATCCGCGCGAGGTGGGCCCCGGCGTGTACGACATCCACTCGCCGCGGGTGCCGGGCGCCGACGAGGCGGCCGCCCTGCTGCGCAAGGGACTTGAGGCCATCCCGGCCGGGCGGCTGTGGGTCAACCCGGACTGCGGCCTGAAGACGCGCGGCTGGCCGGAGACCCGGGCGTCCCTGGAGAACCTGGTCGCCGCCGCGCGGCAGGTCCGGGCGGAGCTGACGGCGCGGGAGTCCTGACGGACGGCGGCCGGTGGCCGGGGCCTCCCCCGGTCACCGGCCGTGCTCAGCGCGCGCTCGCCCCGACGACCTCGGCCACGAGGGCGCGCGCGTGCTCCGGTGACAGGCCGTCCGGCCGGAACAGGATCCGGAAGACGAGCGGCGCGACCACGTGGTCCATGACGGCCTCGCGCTCCGGCAGCCCCCGCTCGCCCCGCTCGGCGGCGCGGGCCAGAAGCAGGTCGACGTGCTCGGCGGAGTAGTCCGAGCAGCGGCTCGCGTTGCCGCTCTCGGGGTCGCCGAGGAGCGCGTCGCGCAGATAGGCGCGGCCCGGCGCCGACGACATCTCCTCCAGGAAGTGCTCGGCCCACGCCGTCAGGTCGGCGCGGAAGCCGCCGTGGTCCGCGGGGTCCGCCTCGGGCCGCAGCCGCTCGACCGCGACGTCCGACAGGAGTTCCTGGAGGTCGCCCCAGCGGCGGTAGACCGTGGACGGCGTGACCCCGGCCCGCGCCGCGACCAGCGGGACGGTCAGCGCCGCGCGGCCCTGCTCGGCTTCCAGCTCGCGCACGGCGGCGTGCACGGACGCCTGCACCCGGGCGCTGCGCCCGCCGGGTCGGGCCATGGGCCTGGGACTCATGCCGTTCACCTTAACGCGCATTCCTAGCTTCTACGGGGCGGGGAGTCCGGCCCCTGCGGGCCGCTCAGACCGGCGCGGCGACCGGTGCCGGAGCCAGTGCGCCCGTGTCCGGCCGCGTCCGTTCGTACGCCTGCCCCGCGCGCAGCAGCGTCGCCTCCCCGCGTGGACGCCCGATGAGCTGCATGCCCAGGGGAAGGCCCGCGCCGTCGCGGCCGACGGGCAGGGTCAGGGCGGGCAGCCCGGTGATGTTGGCGGGCGCGGACAGGCGTACGTAGGCGTCCGGAACGCTCTCCGCCGTGCCGTCGGGCCACCGCACGGACTGCTGCCCGGCGCGGGCCGCGGTCAGCGGCACGGCGGGCGCGGCGATGACGTCGACCTCCTCCAGGAGCCGCGCCCACTCCTGCCGCATCAGGGTGCGGGCGCGCTGGGCCCGCAGGTAGTCGCCCGCGTGGAACAGCTCGCCCGCCTCAAGCAGGGCGCGGACGTCGGCCCCGTACAGCTCGGGCGTCGTGCGCAGCGTCCGCTCGTGGTTCGCGCTGGCCTCGGGGACCATCAGGCCCCACTGGACCGCCTGGACGTAGCGGGTCATCGGGATGCGCACGTCGACGAGGTCGGCGCCCAGCTCGCGCAGGCGCTCGACGGCGGCCCGTACGGCGGCTTCGACGTCAGGGGTGACGCGGTCGAAGTAGTAGGTGGCGGGGACGCCGACGCGCAGGCCGGTCAGATCCCCTTCCTCGTACGGCAGATGGGCGTCTCCGGTGAGGGCGGGCAGCACGAGTGCGGCGTCCTGGACCGTGCGCGTGAGGGGGCCGACGTGGTCGAGCGACCAGGACAAGGAGGTCACGCCGCGCGTGGGGACCAGGCCGTAGGTGGGCTTCAGGCCGACCACGCCGTTGAGCGCGGCGGGGACCCGGACGGAGCCGCCGGTGTCGGTGCCGATCGAGAAGAGCGCGGCTCCGGCCGCCACGGCGACGGCCGAGCCGCCGCTCGACCCGCCCGCGACCCGGTCGGCGCTCCAGGCGTTGCGGGTCTGCGGCGTGGTCAGGCCGTAGGCGAACTCGTGCGTGTGGGCCTTGCCGAGCCGGACGGCGCCCGCCGCCGCGAGCCGGGCGGCGACGGTGCTGTCGGCGGGCGCCACATGGCCGTCGCGCACGCGGGAACTGGCGCTCGTGGGCTGCCCCTTGACGTCGATGAGGTCCTTCAGGGCGAACGGGACGCCGTGCAGGGGGCCGCGCGCACGCCCGGCGGCGAGGTCGCGCTCCGCCTGCCCGGCGGCCCGGCGGGCGGCTTCGGCCCGCACCTCCACATAGGCGTTGAGGTGCGGCTCCACCTCCGCGACGCGCTCCAGGACCGACGCGGTGAGTTCGACCGGGGACAGCTCGCGCGCGGCGATCGCGGCGGCCGCGGCGGCGAGGGTCAGCTCATACGGCCGCATCGCGCACCTCCGCCCCGACGGGCGCGGGCGCCACGTCGGTGAGGTCGAGCTCGCGCAGGGTCGCGACGACGGCGTGGATGTGCGCGGCGGTGGCGGCCACGGCGTCCAGCCGCTCATCGGCCAGCGGGAGCCCCGCGCGGTGGGCCCAGCGGGCCGCGTCGTGGCGGTCGAGTTCGGCAGGGGGCATGTCGAGTCCGGCAGGGGGCATGGGGTGGGTCCTTCCAGAAGGGGCGGGACGGTCGGCGAGGGGGTGCGGGGAGGCCGGGGGGAGGCAGAGGCCCACAAAAGCTAAGGGTTTGCCTTAGGTCACCTTAGGGGCTAGCCTCCACTAACGCAAAGGCATTGCTTTAAGCCCGCCGGAACGCCGGGGGCGGCCCTCGATCGAGTCACGGAGCCCCGCATGAACCACCACCCCGCCCCCACTTGGACCGTGGGAAACCTCGCCGTGCACCGCGTCGACGAGATCGACTTCCCGCCCGAGACGGGCGCCTGGCTGCTGCCCGACGCCACCCCGGACACCGTCGCCCGAACGCCGTGGCTCACCCCGGACTTCGCCGACGCCGACGGCGTGCTGCGCGCGTCCAGCCACAGCTTCGCGTTCACCGTCGACGGCCGGCGGATCCTCGTCGACACGGGCATCGGCAACGGCAAGCAGCGCGCGCTGCCCGCCTGGAACGACCTGGACACCGACTACCTCGACCGGCTCACCGCCGCGGGCTTCCCGCCCGAGTCCGTGGACCTGGTGATCCTCACCCATCTGCACGCCGACCACGTCGGCTGGAACACCCGCCTGGACGGCGGGAGCTGGGTGCCGACCTTCCCCAACGCCCGCTACCTCACCACCCGCACGGAGTGGGACCACTGGGCGACCGCGGAGATGGAGGAGTCCCGGCGCCAGATGTTCCTGGACTCCGTGCATCCGGTCCACGAAGCGGGCCTGCTCGACTTCGCGGACATCACGGAGGGCCCCGTCACACTCGCCCCGGGCCTGCGGCTCCTCCCGGCCCCCGGCCACACCCCCGGCCAGGTCGCCGTGGAGCTGGGCGACGGGGACGCCACCGCGCTGATCACCGGGGACGCCGTCCACCACCCCGTCCAGCTGGCGCACCCGGAGATCAACAGCTGCGTGGACATCGACCCCGCCCTGGCCCGCAGGACCCGCCGCGCCCTGCTCGGCGCCGCCGCGGACACCGGAGCGCTCCTGCTCGGCACCCACTTCGCCCCGCCGACGGGGGGCCGCGTCGTACCGGAGGGCGAAGGCTGGCGGCTCGGCTCCTGACACACCGACAGTTTCAGATTGGACCAGACCTATTGACGACAGGTCTATACCTACTTACCGTCGGCCGCATCACATCCCATCCGTAGCAAGGCCTCCCCGAGGGAGCACGCCATGATCGGTCGGACGGTACGTCTGTTGGGAGCGGCCCTGGCGCTGGCCTTCGCGGCACAGTTGCCCGCCGCGGCGGCGCCGGACGCGCCGGCGGCAGCGCAGGACGAGACCTGTCCGGTCAAGTCCAAACCCGCGGGCAAGGTCCTCCAGGGCTACTGGGAGAACTGGGACGGCGCGTCGAACGGGGTCCACCCGCCGTTCGGCTGGACCCCCATCACCGACGCCCGCATCGGCGCCCACGGCTACAACGTCATCAATGCCGCCTTCCCCGTGATCCGCTCCGACGGCACGGTCCTGTGGGAGGACGGCATGGACGCCACCGTGAAGGTGGCGACCCCGTCGGAGATGTGCCAGGCCAAGGCCAACGGCGCCACGATCCTCATGTCGATCGGCGGCGCGGCGGCAGGGATCGACCTCAATTCGAGCGCGGTGGCCGACCGCTTCGTGCAGACGATCGTGCCGATCCTCAAGAAGTACAACTTCGACGGGATCGACATCGACATCGAGACCGGCCTCGTCGGCGGCGGCAGCATCAACCAGCTCTCGCCGTCCCAGTCCAACCTCATCCGCATCATCGACGGCGTGCTCGCCCAGATGCCGCCCAACTTCGGCCTGACGATGGCCCCGGAGACGGCGTACGTCACCGGCGGCAGCGTGGTGTACGGCTCGATCTGGGGCGCGTACCTGCCGATCGTCAAGAAGTACGCGGACAACGGCCGCCTGTGGTGGCTGAACATGCAGTACTACAACGGCAGCATGTACGGCTGCGCCGGCGACTCCTACTCCGCGGGCACCGTGCAGGGCTTCGTCGCCCAGACCGACTGTCTCAACAAGGGCCTGAACATCCAGGGCACCACCATCAAGGTCCCCTACGACAAGCAGGTGCCGGGCCTTCCCGCGCAGCCCGGCGCGGGCGGCGGCCACATGTCGCCGAGCCTGGTCTCGCAGGCCTGGAACAACTACAACGGCGCCCTCAAGGGCCTGATGACCTGGTCGATCAACTGGGACGGCTCGCGGAACTGGACGTTCGGCGACAACGTCAAGCGCCTCCAGGGGCGTTGAGACACGGCCTGGGACGGCCCTCCACCGACGTCCCCCGCCCGGCGGCAGCCACCGCCGGGCGGGGGACGTCGGCGTGCCGGGCCCGGCCGGATCGCTCCGTGCCGGGCCCGTCCCCTTGCCCGGCCCCCTCCCCTCTGCTTGACTCCGCCGCCGACAGGCCACCCCCACTCGCGGAGGACCCCATGGACCTCACCCGCAGACGTCTGCTCTCCGCGCTCGCCGCCGCCGGGCTGCTGAGCGTCGTCCCCCGGCGGCAGGCGAGCGCGGCCGACCGGGACCGCCTCGTCGCCAACGTGGTGGCCGTGTTCGCCGGGACCCCGGAGTCCAACGCCAGGCCCGAGACCCGCGCCAAGCTCGCCGCCGTCGAGCGCACCGCGCGGGCGGACCTGAGGGCGCTCGACGACGCGGGACCGGACGAGCTGTTCGACGGCCTCGTGCTCGGCAGTGACGAGGCCGGCCTCAACACCGCCTTCCGCAAGCTGTACGAGATCGCGCTCGCCACCCGCACGCCCGGGCTCCCCGCCCCCGACCTGTACGGGAACACCGCCGTGCAGCGCCGCGTCGTCGACGGCCTCACCTGGCTGCACGAGCGGTACTACGGCGACCAGGCCAAGGGCTACTACGGCAACTGGTTCCACTGGGAGATCGGCATCTCCCAGCACATCAGCAAGACGCTGGTGCTCCTTGCCGACGCGGTCCGCGCGTACCGTCCCGAGCTGATCCGCACGTACGTCGCCTCCATGGACGCGTATCTGCGCAACGGCGTCGGCGGGGACGTGAACCTGGACTCCCGGTTCCACACCGGGGCCAACCTCGCGGACATCACCACCAACCGCGTCCTCCAGGGCGTCCTGCTCGCCGACGACGCGCGGGTGCGCAAGGCGCTCACCGACCAGCTCACGGTGTTCGCCACCATCGACCCCTACGACCTCAAGCACGGCGTGACGGACGGGTACTACGCCGACGGATCGTTCCTCCAGCACTCCTCCGTCGCCTACACGGGCTCGTACGGGAAGGGGCTCCTCACCCGGGTGGTGCAGACCCTGAAGTTCCTGGACGGGACGGGGTTCGCGCACGGCGAGGAGCTGGTGCCGGTCGTGCTGCGGTGGGTGCGGGACGGGTTCGCCCCGGTGATCTTCGAGGGCTGGATGATGGAGATCGTCAAGGGCCGGGCGGTCTCCCGCACCGACACCGGATACGCCGACGTGGGCGTGGTCGTCGAGGCCGTCGTCGACCTGGCGTCGCTCGCGCGCGGCGACGACGCGCGCGCCCTGCGCGGCTATGTGAAGCACGTGCGGCAGACGTCCCGCGTCGCCCCCGACCCGAACCGGTTCGTCTCCCCCGTCAGCGTCGTGCGGTACGCCGACATCCTCGGCGACGCGTCCGTCCCGGCCGCCGACCTCAATCCCGCCGCGCGGTGCGTCGCGTTCAACGCCATGGACAGGACCGTGCACCGCAGACCGGGCTACGCGTTCGCGCTCGCCCGCAGCTCGGACCGGATCAGCAAGTACGAGTACATGAACGGGGAGAACCTGCTGCCCTGGTTCCAGGGGGACGGCGCCCACTATCTGTATCTGTCGGGGCAGGACCAGACGGAGGCGTTCGGGGTCGACCACTTCACCGCCGTTTCGCCCTACGGACTCGCCGGGGTCACGGCCCCGGTGGAGGCGCGCCGCTCCGTGCCCGAGCTCTACGGCAAGCCCTACTACGACAACCCCTCCCACCCGCTGCGCTTCACGTCGTCCTCGGAGTCGCAGAACACGTACGTCTACTTCCCGCGCGGCACCAACCGGTTCTCGGGCGGTGCCGTCCTGGGCGCGTACGGCGCCGCCGCGATGGTGCAGTCGAGCGATGTCGCCGACCGCGACCGCGCCCTGCTGCCGGACGACTTCGTGACGTACCGCAACGCCTCCGCCACCAAGTCGTGGTTCCTGTTCGACGAGGAGGTCGTCGTGCTCGCGGCGGGCGTCGGGGACGCCGCCGGGCGCGCGGTGGCCACGACCCTCGACACCCGGATCTCCGCGCCCGGCGACCGTGTGACCCTCACCGGGGCGCTGCGCGACGGACGGCCCTGGAGCGGCACCGGGACCGGCCGCCTCGCCTGGCTGCGCTGGGCCGATACCGCGCGGGGCGGCGCGGTCGGCTACGTCTTCCTGGACACGCCCCCGGTGCGCGTCGCCCTGGACGACGTGACGCGCAGCCTCCGCGCCGTCAGGACGGCGAATCCGGACACTCCCGTGACCCGCGGGGTGTTCGCCGTGCGGGTCGAGCAGGAGGCCGGTGCCGCCCCCGCGCGCCTGGCCTACGCGCTGCTGCCGCACGCGAGCGAGGCGCGGCTGCGGTCGTACGCGGAGGTCGAGGTGCTCGCCAACTCCCCGCGCCTCCAGGCGGTCACACACACCGGCCTCGGCCTGACGGCCCTCAACTCCTTTACGGACGGCCGCCAGGAGGTGGGGCGGCTGTGCGTGGACGGGCCCGCGTCGGTCCTCGTGCGGCGCGGGCCAGGCACCCCGTCCGTCGAGGTCGCCGTGTCGGACCCGACCATGGGCAGGGACGCCGTCGGGGTCCTGCTGCGCGGCCGTCCGCTGCGCGTCGTCGACGCCGACGACGGGGTGCGCGTACGGGCCGTCCCCGGCGGCACCAGGATCGACGTCACCACGCGCCACGCGTACGGCCGCAGCCTCACGGTCGCCCTGCGCTCTTGAGAAATCCCCGGCACGGCCGCACCGTCGTGTACAGCCGCACCGTCGTGTACACCCGCACATCCCGGGTGCGCACCAGCGACGGGGCGCCCGTGGTCTGGAGGACGCATGGCGACGCACAAGACGGAAGAGACGGATGAGACGGACAAGTCGACGAACCGGCGCGGCGTGGCCGTCGTCGCCGCCCTGATGCTGGGCGCCTTCGCCTTCAACACCACCGAGAACCTACCGATCGGCGTCCTCAAGCTGATGGCGGACGACCTGGACCGGTCGCTGTCCGCCGTCGGACTCCTGGTGTCCGGGTACGGCCTGACCGTGGCCCTCGTCTCGGTGCCGATCGCCCGCGCGACCCGGTCCGTGCCGCGCCGTCTCGTCCTGTGCGCCCTGCTCGCCGCGCTGCTCCTGGCGAGCGTCGTGGCCGCGCTGGTCCCGTCGTACGAGGTCCTGTTGGCCAGCCGTCTGGTGACGGCGGTGGCCCAGGCGCTGTTCTGGGCGGTGATGGGGCCGGTCGCGGTGGGGCTGTTCCCGCCGCACGTGCGGGGCCGGGTCATCGGGGCGCTCTCGGTGGGCGGTTCGGCCGCGCTGGTCCTGGGCGTGCCCGGTGGCACCTGGCTGGGGCAGCACACCGGCTGGCAGGTGCCGTTCCTGGTGGTGGGCGCGCTCGCCGTCCCCTCGTTCGTCGTCATCGCCGCCGTCCTGCCCGACGCGCGCCCGGAGGAGAGCCACGCCGCCCGGGGGGTGCGGCCCGACAGGCGGCGCTTCGCGGTCGTCCTGAGCGTCACGGCCCTCACGGTCACGGGGGTGTTCGCCGGGTACACGTACATCTCCGAGTTCCTCGTCGACGAGAGCGGGTTCTCGGAGTCCGCCGTCAGCACGCTGCTGCTCGTCCTCGGCATCACCGGCATCGTCGGCGTCGCGGTGTACGGGCGCCTCCTCGACCGGTTCCCGCGCGCGACGCTCGCGGTGCCGGTGGCCACCCAGGCGGTGGCGCTGCTCGGCCTGTACGCGGCGGGCGGCTCGCGGGTGGTCGCCACCGCGATGATGGTGTTCCTCGGCGCCTCGCTCGGCCCCGTCTTCATGGCCACGCAGAACCAGGTCATGTACGTCGCCCCGGGCCGCACCGAGACGGCCGTCGCGGCGAACAGCGCCGCGTTCAACGCGGGGGTGGCCGCGGGTGCCCTCGCGGGCGGCCTGCTGCTGCCCGTCGTCGGCGTCCGGGGCACGTTCCTCGTCGGCGGCCTGATGACGCTGGCCGCGCTCGCGCTGCTCCTGGAGGAGCACCTCCCGCTCCGCGGGAAGCGGCTCACCGCCGCGCCGAAGGGGGCGGCGGCCCGTGCGGACGCGCGCACGCGGCCCTGACAGGCCGGGGCCCGGACGCGGTGTGCGCCGCCGGGCCCCGTGCCGTGGTCAGGCTCCCGCCGGTACCCGGCGCTCCCGGCCGTCCCGGTGGATCGGCACCCGCGTGCCGGTGAGCGACACGCCCGTGCCGCCGCGCCGGGTCGCCACGATCTCGGCGGCGATGGACAGCGCCGTCTCCTCCGGGGTGCGCGCGCCGAGGTCCAGGCCGATCGGCGAGTGGAGCAGCGCCAGTTCGCCCTCCGTGAGGCCCGCCGCGCGCAGCCTGCGCATGCGGTCGTCGTGGGTGCGGCGCGAGCCCATCGCGCCGACGAACGCGACCGGCAGGCGCAGGGCCACCTCCAGGACGGGCACGTCGAACTTGGCCTCGTGCGTGAGCACGCACACCACCGTGCGGGCGTCCGTGCCGGTGCTCCGCAGATAGCGGTGCGGCCAGTCCACGACCACCTCGTCGGCCTCGGGGAAGCGCGCCGGGGTGGCGAAGACGGGCCGGGCGTCGCACACCGTCACGCGGTAGCCGAGCAGTTTGCCGGTGCGGACGAGGGCCGCGGCGAAGTCCACCGCCCCGAACACGATCATGCGCGGCGGCGGCACGCTCACTTCCACGAGCAGTGTCACCCCGCCCGGGCAGCGCGCACCGTCCTCGGACACCTCGACGGTGCCGGTGCGCCCGGCGTCGAGCAGGGCGAGGGCCTCCGCCGCGGCCGTGCGGTCCAGGGCCGCGGCGCCGCCGAAGCCGCCCGCGGAGGTGCCGTCGGCGCGGACGAGCAGGGCGCGGCCGAGCAGGTCCGCCGGGCCCCGGGCCACCCGGACCAGGGCCGTCGGCTCGCCGTCACCGACCCGGCCGAGCGCCTGCCCCACCACCGCGCGGTCCGGGGAGTCCACGCCGTACGGCGTGACCAGGATCCGGAGGGTGCCGCCGCAGGTGAGGCCGACGGCGAAGGCGTCCTCGTCGCTGTAGCCGAACTCCTCCACCACCGCCGTGCCCTCCTGGAGCGCGCGCAGGCACAGGTCGTACACCGCGCCCTCGACGCAGCCGCCGGAGACCGAACCGACGGCCGTGCCCTCGCTGTCGACGGCGAGCGCGGCGCCGGGGCCGCGCGGGGCGCTGCCGCCGACGGCCACCACGGTGGCGACGGCGAAGGCGCGGCCCGCGTCGGTCAGGCGCCGCAGCTCGTCGGCGATGTCAAGCATGGCCGCCCCTGTCCCCGTCCTTGTCCCCGTCCGCGGCGGGCGCCGGAGCCCCGGGTGCCGCCGCGGCTCCGGTGCCCGCGAGGAGCACCCGGTCCGGCCGGATCGGCAGGTCCCGGTGGCGCACCCCGGTCGCGTGCCACACGGCGTTGGCGACGGCCGCCGCCACGCCCACGACCCCGATCTCGCCGATGCCCTTGATGCCGACGGGGTCGTCCTCGTCCACGTCCTCGACCCAGTCGGCCTCGATGGCGGGGACGTCGGCGTGCGCGGCGTAGTGGTAGCCCGCGAGGTCGGCGCCCACGTGGGTGCCGGACGCCGCGTCCCTGGCCGCCTCCTCGTGCAGGGCCATCGACAGGCCCCACGTCATCCCGCCGACCAGCTGGCTGCGCGCGGTCAGCGGGTTGACGATCCGGCCCGCGGCGAACATGCCGAGCATCCTGCGGACCCGTACCTCACCGGTGGTGACGTCCACGGCGACCTCGGCGAACTGCGCGCCGTAGGAGTGGCGTTCCTTCCTGGCGAGGGCCGCGAGCACCTCGCTGGTGTCGGACCGTGCCGTGATGCCCTCCGGTGGCACGGCGCCGCCGAGGGCCAGGCGCTCCCGCAGCTCGCGCGCGGCCAGGGACACGGCCCAGCCCCAGGAGCGCGTGCCCATGGAGCCGCCCGCGAGCCACGCCAGGCCGAAGTCGCTGTCCGCGATGCGCACCCGCACCCGGTCCGGCGCCACCTCCAGGGCGTCCGCGGCGATCTGGGTGAGCGCGGTGCGGGCGCCGGTGCCCACGTCGGACGCGGTGATCCGCACGGTGAAGGTGCCGTCGGGCTCCGCGGTCACGGCCGCCGTGGACGGGGACGCCCCGACGAAGAACGTGGCCGCGGCCGTGCCGGTGCCGATCAGCCAGCGCCCGTCGCGGCGCGTGCCCGGACGCGGGTCGCGCTCCGCCCAGCCGAAGCGCCGGGCCCCCTCGCGGAAGCAGGCGAGGAGGTTGCGGCTGCCGAAGGGAAGGCCGGAGACGGGCCCGACGGCGGGTTCGTTGCGCGCGCGCAGCGCGATCGGGTCCACGCCGCACTTCTCGGCCAGCTCGTCCATGGCGCTCTCCAGGGCGAACGAGCCGGGCGCCTCACCGGGCGCGCGCATGAACGTCGGTGTGGGCACGTCCAGGGGCACCACGCGGTTGACGGAGTGGTGGGCGTCGGCCGCGTACAGGTTGCGCCCGAACGAGGCGCTGGGCTCGACGAACTCGAAGAGCGTCGACGTCACGTTGTGCCCCTCGTGGCCGAGCGCCCGCAGCCGCCCGTCGGGGTCGGCGCCGAGCCGCACGTGCTGGATCGTCGCGCTGCGGTAGCCGACCACCGAGAACATCTGCCGCCGGGTCAGGACGACGCGCACGGGCCGGTCGAGGGCCGTCGCCGCCATCGCGGCGGCCACCTGGTGCGGCCGCAGGCCCTTGCAGCCGAAGGCGCCGCCGACGTGCTCGGAGCGGACCCGCACGGCGTCCGGGTCGAGCGAGAACAGCCGGGCCAGCTCGTCGGCGATCCAGTGGCTGCCCTGGTTGGAGTCGACGACTTCGAGCCTGCCGCCCTCCCAGCGGGCGGCCGCCGCGTGCGGCTCCATCGGGTTGTGGTGCTCTTCGGGGGTGGTGTACCGCTCGTCCACCACCACGGCGGAGGCGGCGAGTTCCGCCTCGATGTCGCCCTTGGTGGCCTCGTTGGGCGCGCCGAGCACGCTCTGCGGCGTGTAGGCGTCCGCGTGGTCCGGGTGGAAGCCGACGTCGTGCGGCTCCTCGGCGTAGCGCACCCGGAGCGTCTGGGCGGCCTCACGCGCCTGCTCGGAGGTCTCGGCGACGACGAGGGCGACCGGCCAGCCCGCGTACGGCACGCGGTCGTGCTGGAAGAGCCCGACGACGGGGTCGGGCGGTCCGATGGTGCCCACGTACCCGGCGTCGACGCGCGGGGCGTTGCCGTGGTGCAGGACCGCGAGCACGCCGGGCAGCCGGAGGACGTCCTCGGCGTCCACGCCGAGGACGCGCCCCTTGGCGACGGTCGACAGGACGAGCCAGCCGTGGGCGAGTTCCTCGAAGGGCAGCTCACCGGCGTAGCGGGCGGCTCCGGTGACCTTGTCGCGGCCCTCGATCCGGGTGTGCCCGGTGCCGACGGCGCCCGTCCCGGCCGACGTGCGGGTGGCGGTGGTCATCGGCCCGCCTCCTCGGCGAGTTCGGTCAGGACGGCGACGACGAGGTTACGCATCAAAGTGACCTTGTATCCGTTGTGGGGCAGGGGCGCGGCGGCCGCGAGCTCGGCGTCCGCGGCGGCGGCGAAGGCCTCGGCGCTCGCCGGGCCGCCGGTCAGCGCCCGCTCGGCGGCGTGCGCCCGCCAGGGCCGCGACGCGACGGCGCCGAAGGCGAGGCGCACCTCGTGGACCAGGCCGTCCCGCACGTCGAGGGCGGCGGCGAGCGAGCCGATCGCGAAGGCGTACGAGGCGCGTTCGCGCACCTTGCGGTAGCGGGAGCGCGCGGCGACCGGGGCGGGCGGCAGGGTGACGCCCGTGATCAGGGCGCCGGGCGGCAGGGCGGTCTCCTCGTGCGGCGTGTCGGCCACCGGCAGGTAGAAGTCCGCGAGCGGCACCGCGCCGGGCCCGTCCAGGGTCTCGTACGAGACGACGGCGTCGAGGGCGGCGAGCGCGACGCCCATGTCCGAGGGGTGCACCGCGACGCAGTGCTCGGTGGCGCCGAGGATCGCGTGGTTGCGGTGCTCCCCCGTGACGGCGGAGCAGCCGCTGCCGGGCGTCCGCTTGTTGCACGGCCGCGCCAGGTCGGTGAAGTAGGCGCAGCGGGTGCGCTGCAGGAGGTTGCCGCCGACCGTGGCCATGTTCCGCAGTTGGCCGGACGCGCCGGCGAGGACGGCCTGGCTCAACACCGGGTACTGGCGGCGTACTTGGGGGTGAGCGGCGAGGTCGCTGTTGCTGACGGTGGCGCCGATCCGCAGGCCGCCGTCGGCGGTCGGCTCGATGGCGCCCAGGGGCAGCCCGGTGACGTCCACGAGCCGCTCGGGGCGCTCCACGCCCGCCTTCATGAGGTCGACGAGGTTGGTGCCGCCCGCGAGGAAGCGCGTACCGCCGTCGGCGCCGTGCAGGGCGACGGCGCCGGGGACGTCCGGAGCGCGCAGATAGCCGAACTCCCTCATGCCACGGCCTCCTTGCCCGCCTCGACGGTTCCCTCGGCCGGATCGGCCGGGGTCGCCAGGGCCGCGCGCTCGACGGCGCGCACGATGGACACATAGGCGCCGCACCGGCACAGGTTGCCGCTCATCCGCTCCCGGATCTCCTCGGCGGTCAGCGGCGGCACGGCCGCTTCGGGCCGTACGTCGGCGGTCACGGCGCTCGGCCAGCCCGCCGCGTGCTCGTCGAGCACGGCGAGGGCCGAACAGATCTGCCCCGGCGTGCAGTACCCGCACTGGAAGCCGTCGAGGTCGAGGAACGCCTGCTGCACCGGGTGCAGTTGGCCGCCCCGGGCCACGCCTTCGACGGTGGTGATCTCGCGCCCTTCGGCGGCCACCGCCAGCTGGAGACAGGAAACGGTGCGGCGGCCCTCGACCAGCACGGTGCAGGCGCCGCACTGGCCCTGGTCGCAGCCCTTCTTGGTGCCGGTCAGATCCAGGCGCTCGCGCAGCACGTCGAGCAGCGTCGCGCGGTGGTCGACGGGCAGCGTGTGCTTCTCTCCGTTGACGGTGAGCGTGATGACGCTGCCCGTCGCGGCGGGTTCCGAGGGGGGTGGAGCCATGGTCAAGCCTTCTTTCGCGGACGCGGTGATGGCGCGCGCTCGCGGCCGGGACGTGCCCGGACCGACGGGACGTGCTTGAACTGATGGGGCCTGCGGGAAAGGTGGTACGGGGCGCCGGGCCGGTCCTCGGCCCGGTCGAGCGAGAGGGCGGACACGGGCAGCGGACGACAGGAGGGCACACATTCAGCCACTCTGCCGCTATCGTGAGCACAAGCGGACAACTGTCCGTTGCCTTCGAACCTAACGGACAGCTGTCCGCTTATCAAGGGCTGTCCGCTCGACACGGCCCAACGGCCGCGATCCCGGAAGGACGAGGGGTGCACGAGAGGAAGAACGCGCCGCTGCGCTCGGACGCGCAGCGCAATCGCGCACGCATCCTGGAGGTGGCCCTCACGGAGCTGACGCGGGCGGCGGACACCCCGCTCAGCGCGATCGCGAAGAAGGCGGGCGTCGGACAGGGCACCTTCTACCGCAACTTCCCGAGCCGCGAGGCGCTCGTCCTGGAGGTGTACCGCTACGAGGTGGAGCAAGTCGCCGACACCGCCGCCCAGTTGCTGGAGACCCGGCCGCCCGACCAGGCCCTGCGGGAGTGGATGACCCGCCTCGCCCAGTACTCCATGACCAAGGCGGGCCTGGCCCAGGCGATGGGCAAGGCCACCGCGTACGGCAGCTTCGCCGCGCTCGGCCACGGCCCGCTGACCTGCGCCATCACCCTGCTCCTCGACGCCAACGACGCGGCGGGCACCATCCGCCCGGGCCTGAGCCCCGACGACTTCATGCTCGCCATCGCGGGGCTGTGGCACATCGATCCGGACAGCGACTGGCAGGCGCGTGTGGACCAGCTCCTCGACATCGTCATGGACGGCCTGCGCGCGGGGGCACCGGGCCGCTGACCCGGCGGACCCCGCCCGCTCACCCCAGGAAGCTCAGCCGCACCTGACGGTCGGGGTTGTCCTTGTTCGTGTCGACCAGGCACACGGACTGCCAGGTGCCGAGCTCCAGGCTGCCGCCGATCACCGGGAGCGTGGCGTGCGGGGCCACCAGGGCGGGCAGGACGTGGTCGCGGCCGTGGCCGGGGCTGCCGTGGCGGTGCTGCCAGCGGTCGTCGGCGGGCAGCAGGGTGTGCAGCGCTGTGAGCAGGTCCCTGTCGCTGCCCGCGCCGGTCTCCAGAACGGCGATGCCGGCAGTGGCGTGCGGGACGAAGACGTTCAGGAGGCCGTCGCGACCGCGGGCCGCCTCGCGCAGGAAACCCGCGCACTCGTGGGTGAGGTCGACGACCGTCTCGTCCGAGCCGGTCGCGACGTGCAGGATGCGGGTGGTGAAGGCGTCGGACATGCCTCCCATCCTGCACCAGCTCCGGGCCCCGGCTCAGCTGGACACCCGCCGGACTTTCCGCCAGGCGATACGGCACGTCCGGTCCGCGAGACGCCATTGACCGTGCCCGGACGAGATCGCTACGTTCAGCCGCATGGTGCGTTCAGCTCTCCTCACTTCGCGCGGTCACATCGACCTGCTGCGGGTGGCCTCCTCCGCGTGTCGCCGCGGCTGCTGACGCCTTCTCACCTCGCTTCTCCGCGCACGCTCCGTCCGCCGTCGCCGGGTTCCCCCGGCCGCGTGACCGCGCGTCGCGCCCCCGCCGTGCCCTGACGCGCCCCGCCCTCGCTCCCGCCGCCGCCCCGCAACGCGCCGGGCCGAGTCGCCGAGGTGCGCCGCGTCACCGCGCCCCGCCCCTCCCCGCCCTGGAGCGCCATGAGCATCAGTCACGCCCCGCCGCCCCCGCCACCCGACATATCCGGAACGCCTCCGCGCGAGGCCGGGGCTTCGGAATCGGGGGCCGCGCCCGACCTGGTCACCCTCGTCCCGGCCTCGGCCCGCCGCACCCGCGTCCCCCGCTGGCTGCGCCGCACCACCGGCCCCGTGCTGCTGCTCGTCCTGTGGCAACTGCTCAGCGCGACGGGGACGTTGAGCCCCGACACCCTCGCCCCGCCGGGCACCATCGCCCGGGTCGCGGGCGACCTCGTCGAGGACGGGTCGCTGCCCTCGGCCATGGGCGTCTCCCTCCAGCGGGTCGCGATCGGCCTGCTGCTCGGCACGGTGGCCGGCACCGGGCTCGCGCTGCTCTCGGGGCTCTTCCGGATCGGCGAGGACCTCGTGGACGCGAGCGTGCAGATGCTGCGCACCGTGCCGTTCGTCGGCCTGATCCCGCTGTTCATCATCTGGTTCGGCATCGGCGAGACCCCGAAGATCGCCATCATCACGCTCGGGGTGTCCTTCCCGCTGTACCTGAACGTGTACGCGGGCATCCGGGGTGTCGACGCCCAGCTCATCGAGGCCGGCGAGTCGTTGGGGCTGTCCCGGTGGGGGCTCGTGCGGCACGTGATCCTGCCGGGCGCGCTGCCCGGCGCCATGACCGGGCTGCGCTACTCCCTCGGCATCGCCTGGCTCGCGCTGGTCTTCGCCGAGCAGATCAACGCCGACGCGGGCATCGGCTTCCTCATGGTCCAGGCCCGGGACTTCCTGCGGACCGACGTGATCGTCGTCTGCCTGATCGTCTACGCCTTCCTCGGCCTCCTCGCCGACTTCGTGGTCCGCACACTCGAAAGGCTGCTGCTGCAATGGCGACCGACGTTCACCGGCCGGTGACCCCCGGCCCCGCGCCCTCGGCCGTGCGCGTCGAGGGCCTCACCCGCACCTTCGACGGCCGCCCCGTCATCGACGGACTGCGCCTGGACGTGCGGCCCGGCGAGTTCGTGGCCCTGCTCGGCCGCAGCGGCTGCGGCAAGTCCACGCTCCTGCGCGTCCTCGCCGGACTCGACCGGGACATCGAGGGCACCGTCCTCGTGCCGCGCCGCAAGGCCGTGGCGTTCCAGGCGCCGCGCCTCATGCCCTGGAAGCGGGTGTGGCGCAACGTGCTGCTCGGCCTGCCCGGCAGGCCCGACCGGGCCGTCGCCGAGCACGCCCTGGCCGAGGTCGGGCTCGGCCACCGCGCACACGCCTGGCCCAAGACGCTCTCCGGCGGCGAGGCCCAGCGCGCCTCGCTGGCCCGCGCGCTGGTGCGCGAGCCCGACCTGCTGCTCCTCGACGAGCCGTTCGGCGCCCTGGACGCGCTGACCCGGGTCACGGCCCAGCGCCTGGTCGGCGAGGTGTGGCAGCGCCGGGGCTGCGCCGTGCTGCTCGTCACCCACGACGTGGAGGAGGCGGTGCTGCTCGCCGACCGGGTCCTCGTCATGGACGGGGGCGTCATCGCGCACGAGCAGCCCATCGGGCTCGACCGGCCGCGGGACATCGCCGACCCCCGGTTCGCCGCGCTGCGCACCTCCCTCCTGGAGCGCCTCGGCGTCGACGCCCGTGCCGCGGCCGCCGCCTGACCCCCCTCACCCCGTCCGCCGCACCGTCCCCTTCCTCCCCTCCCCCGCGCCGCCCCGGCGCCTCCCCGTGACGTCCTCGTAGAACTCGTAGAACTCGTAGAACTCGTAGAACTCGTAGAACGGACTCCCGCCCATGCGACGCCGACGTCTCGCCCCCGTCCTACTCCTGCCCCTGGCGCTGGCCCTCGCCGCCTGCTCCGGTTCGTCGTCCGCAAGCTCGTCGACCGGTGGCCTCGGCGGGAGCAACACCGACGGCAAGGGGTCGCTGACCCTCAACGTCGGGGACCAGAGGGGCGGTTCGGAGGCCGTCCTGCGCGCGGCCGGAGAGCTCGACGACCTCACGTACAAGATCAAGTGGTCGACGTTCACCTCGGGGCCGCCGCTCCTCGAAGCCGTGAACGCCAAGGCCGTGGACCTCGGCGCGGTCGGCAACACGCCGCCGGTGTTCGCGGCGGGCGCGGGCTCGAAGATCACCGTGGTGGCCGCGAGCCACGGCACGGCGCACGGCGAGGCCGTCGTCGTGCCGAAGGACTCCGGCCTGAAGCGCACGGCCGATCTGAAGGGCAGGTCCGTGGCGGTGGCCCAAGGGTCGTCCGCGCACTACCAGTTGATCGCCTCCCTCAAGAAGGCCGGGCTCTCCCTGAGCGACGTCCGGGTCAAGTACCTCCAGCCCGCCGACGCCCTTGCCGCCTTCACCGGCGGCAAGGTGGACGCCTGGGCGGTGTGGGACCCCTACACCTCGCAGGTCCTGCGCGGCGGCAAGGGGCGGATCCTCACCGACGGCGACGGGCTGGTCAACGGCCTCAGCTTCCAGGTGGCCGCGCCCGGCGCGCTCAAGGACAAGAAGAAGGCCGCCGCCGTCGCCGACTACCTCAAGCGGCTGCGCAAGGCACAGGACTGGGTCTTCGCCCACCCCGAGGCATGGGCGAAGGTCTGGGCGAAGGACACGGGCCTGCCCTACGAGGTCGCCCTGGACTCGGTGAAGCGCTCGCAGGGCACGCGCGTCCCGGTCGCCGTCGACCGGCACGTCGTCGCGTCCGAGCAGGCCATCGCCGACACCTTCGCCGAGCTGAAGCTCATCCCGCGCCGCGTCGACTTCCGCGACTTCACCGACACCCGGTTCAACGGCTCGCTGCCGCCCTCCACCACCGAGCCCCGCACGTACAAGGAGTCCTGACCATGACCGTCCACCTCCACTGGTTCCTGCCGACCGGCGGCGACGGCCGCACCCTCGTCGACCGGCACGCCTACACCGACGGCGGCATCACGCGTTCCCGCGTCACCCCGGTGAGCGGTGTGCGGGCCCCCGACATCGAGTACCTGGCCCAGATCGCCAAGGCCGCCGAGCAGCTCGGCTTCGAGGCGGTGCTCACGCCGACCGGCACCTGGTGCGAGGACGCCTGGCTGACCACGGTCGCGCTCGCGCAGCACACCGAGCGCCTGAAGTTCCTGGTGGCGTTCCGGCCGGGGGTCCTCTCCCCCGTGCTCGCCGCGCAGATGGCGGCGACGTACCAGCGCATCACGCGCGGGCGGCTGCTCCTGAACGTGGTGACCGGCGGCGACTCGACCGAACAGCGGCGCTTCGGCGACCACTTGGACCACGACCGCCGCTACGCCCGCACCGACGAGTTCCTCTCGGTGGTGCGCGGGGTGTGGAGCGGTGTGCCGTACGACTTCGACGGTACGCACTACCAGGTCGAGGGCGGGCTCACCGCGCTGCCGCCGGACCCGCTGCCGGAGATCTTCTTCGGCGGCTCGTCGGCCGCCGCGGGCCCGGTCGCGGCGCGTCACACCGATGTCTATCTGACCTGGGGCGAGCCGCCCGAGCAGGTGAAGAAGAAGATCGACTGGATCCGTGGCCTTGCGGAGGCGGAGGGGCGCACGGTCCGCTTCGGCATCCGTCTGCACACCATCTCCCGGGACTCGTCCAAGGAGGCGTGGGCCACCGCGCATCGCCTCCTGGAGGACCTCGACGCGGACACCGTCGCCGCCGCCCAGGAGGCCCTCGGCCGCAGCGAGTCCGTGGGCCAGCAGCGCATGCTCGCGCTGCACGGGGGCTCCCGCGACGGCCTGGTGGTCTCGCCCAACCTGTGGGCCGGTGTGGGACTGGTGCGCGGCGGCGCGGGCACCGCGCTCGTGGGCAGCCACGCGGAGGTCGCCGACCGCGTCGAGGAGTACCACGCGCTCGGCGTCGAGCACTTCGTCTTCTCCGGCTATCCGCATCTGGAGGAGGCGTACTGGTTCGGCGAGGGCGTCATCCCCGATCTGGCGGCCCGCGGGCTGCTCGCGCGCATCCCCGCGTCGCCCCTGACCGGCGTCCCGGCGGTGAACGGCCGCCCGGCGTCGGCTCCGGGCGGCGCCCCGCTCCTGGTGGCCGGGGGCCGCTGACGTCGCCGCCGGGTCACGCGTGCAGGGCGCGCAGGACCCGGTGGAGCCCCGCCTTGGCCTCGAAGCCGATGCCGGGTACGTCGGTGAGGCCGACGCGGCCGTCCCGCACGGCGGCGGCGTCGGCGAAGCCGCCGGTGGGCCGGAACTCGCCCGGGTAGGACTCGCTGCCGCCGAGCTTGAAGGCGGCGGCGATGTGCAGCGCGAACTGGTGGCCGCCGTGCGGGACGCAGCGCCGCGGCGACCAGCCGTGCCGGTCGAGCAGGTCGAGGACGCGGCGGTACTCGACGAGGCCGTAGGCGAGCACCGGGTCGATCTGCAGGGTGTCGCGGTCGGGGCGCAGGCCCGCGTAGCGCAGCAGGTTGCGGGCGTCGGCCAGGGAGAAGATGTTCTCGCCGGTGGCGAGCGGGCCGCGGTGCCGCTCGGCGAGCGCCGCGTGCAGGGCGAAGTCCAGGGGGTCGCCCGGCTCCTCGTACCAGAACAGGCCGTACGGCGCGATGGCCTCGCCGTAGCGCAGCGCCGTGTCCAGGTCGAAGCGGCCGTTGGCGTCGACGGCCAGGCGGTGGCCCGCGCCGTCGAGCACGGTGAGCGCGGCCTCGATCCGGCGCAGGTCGTCGGCGAGGGCCGCGCCACCGATCTTGATCTTCACCACGCGGTAGCCGAGGTCGAGGAAGCCGCGGATCTCGTCCTTGAGTCCGCTCACCCCCTTGCCGGGTGCGTAGTAGCCGCCCGCCGCGTAGACGAACACGTCCGGGTCCGGCTCGCCCAGGCCGTAGCGGCGGGCCAGCCAGTGGTGCAGGGGCAGACCGGCGAGCTTGGCGGCCAGGTCGTGCAGGGCCATGTCGACCACGCCGACGGCGACCGGGCGTTCGCCGTGGCCGCCCGGCTTCTCGTCGCGCGTCATCACCTCCCAGGCCCGCTCCGGGTCGACGCTGTCACCGTCCTCGGCCAGCAGGTCGTCGGGCGGGGCGGCGAGCAGCCTCGGCACCACGCGGCGGCGCAGGATCTCGCCGACGCTGTAGCGGCCGTTGGAGCTGAATCCGTAGCCGACGACCGGGGCGCCGTCGCGCACGACGTCGGACACGACGGCGACGACGGAGCAGTCCATGTGCCGGAAGCTGATGCGGGCGTTGCTCATGGGCGAGCTGATCGGCACGGTGCCCTCGTGGATGGCGACGATCCGCGGCACGGCTGGCCTCCTGCGTCTTCCGGCTGGCTCGGGTCAGGGCTGGGGGTGGGGCTGGGACGGCTTGCGGTGGGCGGGGCGGCGCCCGATCGTGCGGGCGAAGCGTTCGGCGTCGAGTCCGCCGGGTTCCCAGCGCGCGACGGCGACGGCGGCGACGGCGTTGCCGAGCACGTTGGTCACGGCCCGCATCAGGGACAGGAAGCGTTCGACGGACAGGATGAGCGCGAGCCCGGCGACGGGGATGACGTGGACGGCGGCGATCAGGTTCGCGAGCGTGACGAACGCGGAGCCGGTGACGCCCGCGGTGCCCTTGGACAGGAGGAGGAACACCAGGAACAGCGTGAGCTGATCCCCCAGGTCCAGATCGACGCCGTACACCTGGGCGATGAACACGGCCGACATGGGCACCGTCACGGCGACGCCGTCCAGGTTGAACGAGTAGCCCGTCGGCACCACGAGGCCGACGATGTCGCGTTTGCAGCCGAACTGCTCCAGGCGCGCCATGAGGTGCGGCATGACCGCCTCCGACGAGGACGTGCCGAGGACCACGACCAGCTCGGGCCGCAGCCCCCGGATCAGCCTCGGCAGCGACACCCCGGTGAGGCGGGTGACCGTGCCGAGGACCAGCGTCAGGAAGACGAGCAGCGTGGCGAGGGCGAGCCCGACGTACTTCATCAGCGCGGTCAGGGCCTGCGGTCCGTACGCGCCGACGGTGTACGCCACCGCGCCGAAGACGCCGGCCGGCGCGAGGCGGATCACCAGCGCGATGATGCGGAAGAACACGTCCGCGAGGACGCCGCAGCCGCGCAGCACCGGCTCACGGGTGCGCCGGGGCAGTTGGAGCAGCGCGACGGCGAACAGGACCGCGAAGACGAGGACCTGGATGACGTCACCGGCCGCGAAGGCGCCCACCACGTTGTGCGGCACGAGGCCCAGCAGGAACTCACCGACCGACTCGTCCTTCGCGCCCTCGACGTAGGTGTCGAGGTCGTCGGAGGCGCCCGCGGGCGGGGCCACGCCCTCGCCGGGCCGCACGAGGTTGATCGCCGCCATGCCGAGGAGCGTGCCGATGGTGGTGACGACCTCGAAGTAGACGACGGCCTTCAGCGCGATCCGGCCCGCCGCCTTCATCCCGCCGACCGAGACGATCCCGGTGACCACGACCAGGAACACGATCGGCGGGATGGTGAGGCGGACGAGCGCGATGAAGGCGTCCGCGAGCGGCTTCAGCTCCGCTCCGGCGTCCGGTGCGAGGACGCCGAACACCGCGGCCGCCACCGCCGCCGCGAGGACCTGTAACCCGGTGTTGCCCACCGCCCGCCGCCACCGCGGTCGCTGTTGCGGGGTGTCGGCGGCGGCCGCTGCGCCGTTTTCCGTCCGGCTGCTCATGGGCTTCGGCCACCCTCCCGGTCACCGGATCACAGGTCCGGCAGGAGGGTGTCGCGCAGCGCGTCCCTGTCGACGCTCACGCCGAGGCCCGGCGCGTCCGGCAGCGTGAGCCGGCCGTCCCTCGGCCGTGGCGCGTCCGGGAACAGCAGCTCGCCGACCTGGGCCATGCCCAGGTGCCACTCCAGGATCCAGCCGTTCATCAGGCCGGCCAGCGTGTGCATGTTGACCAGCGGCCAGCCGCCGCCGTGCGCCACCGGCAGGTTGTGGGCCTGGGCGAGGTGGGCGGCCTTGCGGGCCTCGGTGAAGCCGCCGCAGTAGCAGGCGTTGGGCTGCAGGACGTCGACGGCGCGGTGTTCGACCAGCTCGCGCAGGCGCCAGCGGTGGCCTTCCATCTGCCCGGCGGCGAGCGGGATCCGGGTGTGCGCGCGCAGGTCCGCCAGGGCCCGGGCGTCGTTCTGGTGCAGGGGTTCCTCGAACCAGGTGAGGCCGCAGTCCTCGACGGCCCGGCACAGCAGCTTCGCGTCGGTGGGGTTGAACAGGTAGTTGGCGTCGATCATGAGGTCGACGTCGTCGCCCACGGCCTCGCGCACCGCGCGCACCCGGGCGGCGTCCTCCCGCCAGCCGCCCTCGTCCACGCCGACGACCAGCTTCAACGCGCGGAAGCCGCGCTCCAGTTGGAGGAGCGCCGCCGCGGCGAGCTGCTCGCGGTCGTACTGCGGGAAGCCGAAGGTCGCATACGTCGGCAGCTCCGTCCGCGCGCCGCCGAGCAGGGCGGCCACCGTCCGACCGGCGTGCCGCCCCGCGATGTCCCACAGCGCGATGTCGAGGAGGGACAGGGCGCTCGACGCGACGCCGGTCATGGCCCGTGGGTTCAGCGTGCGCCAGACCCGCTGGTGCACGGCCTCGGTGGCGCGGGGGTCGAGGTCCCTGACCGCGGGCAGGAAGTGCCGTTCGAGCGCGGTGACCACCGCCCTGGCCAGGAAGTGCCCGGTGAGCGCGGTGCCGGTGAGGCCCTCGTCCGTCTCCACCTCGCAGAAGACGAACTCCCGCTGCTCCTCGCGCCCGTATCCGGCGACCTTCCCGCTCAGCAGCGGCACCTCGATCGAGGTGGTGTGCACGCTCGCCCGGATGTCCTTGATCCTCATTCCGCGCCCCCAGGGGGTCTCGGCGGCTATGGCGTGGGTCACAGTCTGAGCGCGCGAATCGCCAACTGTCAACGATTTGCCTTCTGCTCGATCCAGGCGTAATCGCGCCCACGCGCGCGATGCCGACACCCTCGGAATCGCAGGAAATCGGCGTAAGGCGGGGGCAGACGACCCGCTGGTAAATTGTCGACAGTTTCCACGCGCGAGGCCGAGCGCGAACAGGAACCGCGGCACGCCCGCAGCTCCACCCCAGCAGTCCACACCTCGGCCACGAGGAGGCCGGTCCGACCGTGCGGGAGAACTCCGATGCGATGACGGCGCTGCGGCGCCGGGTGGCCGAGCACCAGTCGAGCTCGCTGCCCCACATGATCGTCGAGGAACTGGAACGGATGATCATCAACGGCGTGCTGAGCGGCGGCGACCGGATCAACGAGTCCGCGCTCGCCCTGCGCCTCGGCGTCAGCCGCGGCCCCGTCCGGGAGGCGTGCCGCCATCTGGAGCGGAGCCGCCTGGTGGAGTTCCGGGCCAATCGCGGCATGTTCGTCCGGGAGGTCTCCGTCGACGAGGCCGCCCAGCTCTACGACATCCGGGCCAGTCTGTTCGGCCTCGCCGGGCGGCTCGCCGCGGCCCGGGTCGGCACGGTCGAGGCCGAGGCGCTGCGGGCCGAGGCCCGCGAGCTCGACGCGGCCGACACCACCGACGACTACTATCCGCGCAACGTCGATCTGCACCGCCACCTGGTCGCCCTGTCGGGCAACGCGCGCCTCGTCGAGCTGTACGACGCCGTCTCCAAGGAACTGCATCTGTTCCGCCGCCACGGCCTGGAGTCGGACGCCGCCCGGCACACCTCCAACGACCAGCACCGGCGCATCATCGACCACCTGGAGGCGGGCAACGGCGAGGAGGCGGCCCGGCTGATGGAGGCACACATCGTCGCCGGGAAGAACCGCATGCTGGCCAAGCACGGCCGGGCCCAGGACTGAGACGCGGCGGCCCGGGCGGCGCGGGAAGATCCCGGCCCCGGCCATAGTTAGTAGAAGCGTGAACGACATCGGGGTGCGAGACGCGGCCGTGACGGACGTCGACGTGGTGGTCGTGGGCGCGGGGCAGGCGGGCCTGTCCAGCGCCTACCACCTGCGGCACAGGGGCTTCGAGCCGGAGCGGGACTTCGTGGTGCTCGACCACGCGCCGCACCCGGGCGGCGCCTGGCAGTTCCGGTGGCCGTCGCTGACGTACGGCAAGGTGCACGGGATGCACGCGCTGCCCGGCATGGAGCTGACCGGCGCGGACCCCGCGCGCCCGTCGTCGGAGGTCATCGGCGCGTACTTCACCGCGTACGAGGACCGCTTCGACCTGCGGGTGCGGCGCCCTGTCGACGTGCGCCGCGTCAGCGAGGGCGAGGGCGGGCGGCTCCTCGTCGAGACCTCGGCCGGGACCTGGTCGACGCGTGCGCTCATCAACGCCACCGGCACCTGGGACAAGCCCTTCTGGCCGCGCTACCCGGGGCAGGAGACCTTCCTCGGGCGGCAGTTGCACACCGCCGTCTACCCGGGCCCCGAGGCGTTCCGCGGGCAGCGCGTCGTCGTCGTGGGCGGGGGCGCGTCCGGCACCCAGCACCTGATGGAGATCGCCCCGTACGCCGCCCGGACCTGGTGGGTGACGCGGCGGCCGCCCGTCTTCGCCGAGGGCCCCTTCGACGAGGGGCGCGGCCGCGCCGCCGTCGCCATGGTCGAGGAGCGGGTCCGCCGGGGCCTGCCGCCGCTGAGCGTGGTGTCGGTGACCGGGCTCGCCGTCACGGACGCGGTGCGCGAGGCGCGCGCGAACGGGGTGCTCGACCGGCTTCCGATGTTCGACCGGATCACGCCGACGGGGGTGGCGTGGGACGACGGGCGCGATGTGGAGGCCGACGTGATCCTGTGGGCGACGGGCTTCCGCGCGGCCGTCGACCACCTGGCGCCGCTCCGGCTGCGGGAGCCCGGCGGCGGCATCCGCATGGACGGCACGCGGGCGGCGGCCGACCCGCGCGTGCACCTCGTCGGGTACGGCCCGTCGGCCAGCACCATCGGCGCGAACCGCGCGGGGCGCGCGGCGGTGCGGGACATCGTGCGGCTGCTGGCACAGGAGCCGGTTCCGGCGCTGACCTGACGTCGACTCCGGTCGGCGCGGCGCCCGTCGGGGCCGCGCTCAGGCGTGCGAGGGGGCCGGCGGCCGGTGCCCGTGCGTATCGCCCGGCGGGACGGCGAGCGCGGCGCTCAGCGAGCGGGCGACGTCGAACGATTCGGCCACGCCCGCCAGGCGCAGCACCTTGCGATGGAAGGGGTCTTCCAGAACGACGGTGAGCCGCAGCTCCCTGCGCCGTGTCGCGGCCCGCGCCTGGCAGAGCAGCGACAGGCCGCCGCAGTCCAGGAACGTCACGCCGCTCAGGTCCAGGATCACGTCGTGGCAGCAGGTGAGGGTCAGCTCGGCGAGACGGCCGGTGAGCCGCTCGGTGGCGTAGATGTCCAGCTCTCCCCAGAGCGCGATGACCAGCCGCTCCCGCCGCACGTGGGAGCGGAGGCCGAAGGGAAGGCTGTCGTCGTGCATCGTTCCCCCTCGTGGCGCCCTTGAGCGCGGATCCGGGGCGTGGTGACCCTCGGCCTCCGGACCACGGAACGGAACGAACCGGCCTGGAGCGAGGACCAGCCACATCGATTGCGGTCTGTGCGGTGAGCTGGTGCCACCGAGGGCACGGGCGACGCGGTGGTGCCTATGGCATACCCGACAGGCGCAGGATAATGCAACTCCCCTGCATTAAACCTGGGTTGGTCCTTACGGTCGAGCCCCGGCGCGGACGTCCGCGCCGGGGCTCGACGGAAGCCTGGGGTCCGCCCTGGGGCGGGCGCGCGCCACCAGGTCAGGGCCCGTCGGGTGCCCTCGGGTCAGTGCCCGCCGCTCGCCCGGAACCCGCGCGGCACCAGGCAGACGACGAGCAGGGCGACCGCCGTCACGATGCCTACGCTGACGTACGCCGTGGTCGTCAGGGCGGTCTCGAACGCCGCGCGGGCCGTGTCCAGCAGGCGGGTGCCCGCCGCGCCGCCCAGCGTCCGGGCCGACTCGACGGCGCCGCCGATGGACTCCCGGGCGGCGGTGGGACGGCCGTCCATGTGCCCGGCGTAGACGGTGGCGTGCAGCGACCCGAGGAGCGCGACGCCGAGCCCGATGCCCAGTTCGTACGCGGTCTCCGAGACGGCACCGGCCTGACCGGCGCGTTCGGCGGGGACGGCGGACACCAGGACGGCGGCGGACGCCGTGACGGCGAGTCCGTCGCCGAGCCCCAGCGCGACGAAGACGACGGCCACCACGCCGTACGGCGTGGGTTCCGGCGACAGGGCGAGCACCAGGAACCCGGCGACGAGGCCGCCGAGGCCGAGCGCGAGCACCGTCCGCACGCCGCAGCGCTCCATGAGCCACGGCGTGACCAGCGAGCCCGCGAGCATCGCACCGGCCGCGGGCAGCGTCCGCAGCCCCGCGCCGAACGGCGAGTACCCGTGGACGTACTGGAGCCAGAGCGACATCAGGAACAGCGCGGCGCCGATCGCGAGCATGGCCAGGAAGATGGCGAGCGCCGCGGCCGTGAACGCGCGCCGCGTGAACAGGCGGACGTCGAGGAGCGGGTCGGCGAGCGTCAGTTGGCGCCGGGTGAACACGGCGAGGAGGACCACGCCGAGGGCCAGGACGGCCAGGTCGCCGGCCGCGAGGCCGCCCTTGGCGACGTGTTTGATGCCCCAGGCGAGGGCGATCACGCCGACGACGGAGAGGGCGGCGCCGGGCCAGTCGAGCGGGCCGTTGCCCGCGCTGCGGAACTCGGGGAGGAGCTTGACGCCCGCGAGCACGGTCACCACGACGACGGGCACGTTCACCCAGAACGCCGCCGACCAGCCGTGCGTCTCCACCAGCAGCCCGCCGACGAGCGGGCCGACGGCAGCTCCGGCGCCCGCGACGGCGGCCCAGATGCCGATCGCGAGGGTCCGTTCGCGCGGGTCGGTGAAGACGCCGCGGATCAGCGACAGCGTCGACGGCATGACCATGGCGCCGCCGATGCCGAGCAGCACCCGCCCGGCGATGAGCTGCGCGGGGGTGGCGGCGGTCGCGGCGACGACGGAGGCGAGCCCGAACAGCACGAGGCCGATCAGGAAGAGGCGTTTGCGGCCGAGCCGGTCGCCGACCGCGCCGGAGGTCACGAGCAGTCCGCCGAGGACCAGGCCGTAGATGTCGATGATCCACAGCTGTTGCACGGCGGTCGGCCGCATGTCGTCGATCAGTGACGGCAGCGCCACGTTGAGGATGGTGGCGTCCATGGCCACCAGGAGCAGGCTGGAGCACAGCACAGCGAGGGCGGCCCAACGTCCCGGAGCGGGCGTCGGGCGGCTTTCCGCGGCGGGGCCTGAGGAGTTCAGGTCACGAGCCACGGGATATCTCATCCCTTCGGGGCCCCGGCGCGCACGACGCGGTCGGGGCGGAGGTCGTCCGAGCGCCCGGTGTGGCGCTCGTAGCCGAGTATGAACCATTCACCCGAAAGTCGCACATGTGGGGTGGATGCGAGGTTCGACCTGGATGCCATCGGCAGCGGATCCCGACGCCATGAGAAGCGGATGCCATAAGCAGACGTGCTGGCTCGCAGCAGATCCAGCTGTTGGACTTCCGCACCGGCACCGCCGACCGTGGAAGCACCACGTCAGCCGCACACAGCGTCAGCGGCCCCTCACTGCACGGGAGTCGAGCCCATGAACAGTCAAGTCCTCATCGCGGGCGCGGGCATCGGCGGCCTCACCGCCGCCCTGACCCTGCACGCCGCGGGGATCGACGTCACCGTCGTCGACAGCGTCCGCGAGATACGGCCGCTCGGCGTCGGCATCAACATCCAGCCGCCGGCCGTGGGTGTCCTCACCGAACTGGGCCTGGGGGACGCCCTCGCCGCCCTCGGGATCCAGACCGCCGAGCACCGGTACGCCGATCTGCGGGGCGAGTTGGTCTTCACGGACTCCCGAGGGCTCGCCCGGGGATACCGCTGGCCGCAGTACTCCGTCCACCGCGGCGAGTTGCAGATGCTCCTGCTCGACACCGTACGCGACCGGCTCGGCGCGGGCGCCGTACGAACCGGCGTCCGAGTAGAACGCTCTGTCCAGAGCGAAGAGGAAGTCCGCGTCCGGGTCACCGACCGGGCCACGGGCGGCGCCTCGGTCCTGAGCGCCGGGCTGCTGGTCGGCGCGGACGGCCTGCACTCGACGGTGCGGGCCGCGCTCCACCCCGAGCAGGGCCCGATGCTGTGGTCGGGGGTGTCGATGTGGCGGGGCGTCCTGGAGACCGAGCGCTTCGTCACGGGCCGCTCGGCGGTCATCGCCTCGGACGACCCGCGCCCCGACGGGAGTCAGGGCCCGCAGTTCCTGGCCTATCCGATCTCCCGCCCCCTCGACGACCGCGGCAGGTCCCTGCTCAACTGGGTGGCCCTGGTGACCGTGGCCGAGCCGGGGCCGCTGGACCCCGCGGCGGCCGACTGGAACGCCCCGGCGCGCGCCGAGGACGTCCTGCCCCACTTCGAGGGCTGGCGGATCGGCGGCCGCGACGTCCGCGACCTGGTCACCGGGAGCGAGGTGATCCTGCGCTACCCCATGGTGGACCGCGACCCGCTGCCGCACTGGGGCGAGGGCCGGGTGACGCTCCTCGGGGACGCCGCGCACCCCATGTACCCCGTGGGCGCCAACGGCGCGACGCAGGCCATCATCGACGCCGGTGTCCTCGCCGACCGCCTGGCCGCCGCTGACGACCCGCGCACGGCCCTCGCCTCGTACGAGGCGGAGCGCCGTGCGGCCACGGCCCGGATCGTGGAGGCCAGTCGGCGCATGCACGCGTCCCCGCACTCCGGCGAGAGCGCCATCGACGCCATCACCTCGGCCTTCCGCACGGCTACCGGCGGCTGACGTCCTTCTCGCGCGCGTCGAGCGCCCGTGCCGCCGCCGGCGCCACGCGGCGCAGCGCCTTCTGCACCTGCTCGACGCCCGCGGTCTGCGAGAGCTGGTCCTGGGAGAGCGCGACGACGTCGAGGAGACGGCCCTCGACCCGGACGCGGCCGATGCTGTTGATGATCCACAGACCGGTGCGGCTGCGCGGCAGCCAGCCGTCCTTGGCGGGGTAGGTGGTGCCGGGGTCGGCGATGGTGTGCACACCGCCGTCGATCTGCTCCTTGTCGAGGGTGCTCATCAGGTGCAGCTGGTACGCCCGCGAAGCCCGGGACAGGGGTGAGTCGGAGGCGTGCAGGACGTCGAGGAAGCGCAGCTGGTCGCCGACCGTCGTGGTGGTGAGGCCCCACAGGCCGTCCACGCCGGGCGTGGTGTCCTTCATGCCGAGCCGCCGGTAGACCGCCGCCATGCCGGGGTCGGCGCCGACCAGCGGCCACAGCGCGGTGGCGGGCTCGTTCTCGCTCTGCCGGATCATCGGGGTGACCAGGGCGGTCTCGCGCTCGGTCAGGGGCCGCCGCTCGTCCTGGGCCTTCAGCAGGAGCGCGGCCAGGATGTGCGACTTGACGACGCTCGCGGTGTGGAAGCGGAAGCCGGTGTCGCCGACGGTGGCGACGGCGCCGGTGGCCACGTCCCGGACGCCGATGGCGACCTGCCCCTCGGGCCGGGGCAGCGCGGCGGCGTACGCGGAGGTGACGGCGTCCCGCAGGACGGTCCGCGCGGAGGGACGCACGGGCTCCGCGGACACCGGGGCGTCGGCCGTGTCGGCGGAAGCGGCCGTGCCGGGGCTGACGGCGCCCCAGCCCGCCCAGGCGAGGACGGCCGCGGCACCGGCGGCCCCGGCGGACACGTACAGCCGCCGATGGCGGTGACGTCGCTGGCCGGGGGCGTGCTGGGGTGCGGGCATGGCGGCGGGGGCTCCTGGTTCGGGGGTCGGGCGGGGCACGCGGGAACGGCCTCACTGACCCCCGCACCGGGCACCGGGGCCCGTACACAAAGGGAGCACTTTAACCGGACAGATCAGACATGAGCAAAACTCACACCTTCTGCCCGTATGTGCCCCTTAGTGGCTGGTCGGAAGGTAGAGCGTGTAGAGCAGCTTGTTCGGCACCACGGGCGGGGTGCCCTGGAGCACGCCCGTGGTCGCGTTGTCGACCAGGCCGCGCTTCACCTGGGCCGGGGTGTCCGCGGGGCGGAAGGCGAGGTGCAGGGCCGCCGCTCCCGCCACGTGGGCGGTCGCCATCGACGTCCCGCTGATGGTGTTGGCCGAGGTGTCGCTGTCCTTCCAGGCCGACGGGATCTGCACGCCGGGCGCGAAGAGGGACACGCACGCGCCGTGGTTGGACGAGGAGGCACGGCGGTCCGCGCGGTCGCTCGCGCCGACGGTGATCACCTCGGGCAGCCGCGCGGGCGAGGTGGAGCAGGCCCCCGTGGACGAGCCCGCGCTGCCCGCCGCCACCGCGTACGTGACGCCGGAGCGGACGGAGGCGCGCACGGCGTTGTCGAGGACGTCGCTGGCCTGGCCGCCCAGGCTCATGTTGGCCACGGCGGGCCTCGCCTTCTGAGCCGTCACCCAGTCGACGCCCGCGACGACGCCCGCCGTGGTGGCCGAGCCCTGGCAGTTCAGGACCCGCACGGCCACCACCTTCGCCCGCTTGGCGACGCCGTAGGTCCGTCCGGCGGCGATGCCGCCGACGTGGGTGCCGTGGCCGTTGCAGTCGTTGCCGTTCTGGCCGTCGCCCACGGTGTCGACGCCGACCGAGGCCCGCCCGCCGAACTCCTGGTGCGTGGTGCGCAGGCCGGTGTCGATGACGTACACGCTGACGTCGGGAGCGGTGGTGCGGTAGGTGTACGTGCCGGACAGGGGCAGGGTGCGCTGGTCGATGCGGTCCAGGCCCCACGGGGCGTCCGGCTGCGTCTCGTCGAGGACCCCGGCGTCGAGGCGCACCCGGGTGTCCTGACGGACGTACGCGACGCGCGGGTCGGCGGCCACGCGCGCGGCCCGTGCCCGGCTCATCGTCGCGGAGAAGCCGTGCAGCGCGGCCCGGTACACATGGCCGAGCCGCGCCCCGCCGGACCGCCCGACGAGGTCATGCGCCACGCCGGGCACGGCGCCCGCCCGGGTGTCCTTCAGGACCACGATCCAGCCGTCCGGCACGGCCGTCTCCCCGGCACCGGCGAGGCGCAGCGCGCCCGGGTCCTTCGGCGCGGCGGCCCCGGCGGCGGGGGCGGCGCCGAGCTGGAGGCCCGTGGCGAGCGTCGCGGCGGACAGGAAGGCCGCCGCACGGCGGCGCGTGGTTCTCCTCATGAGCGTGCACCTGAACCTTTCGTGGGGGGCAGTACTTTCATGGGGCAGAACGGGAGAGGGGCTCGGGAGCGGTGGCCCGCCCGGGCGGCGGGCCACCGGACCGTCTTGCTCAGGAGCACGTACCGGTCGGCCGTGCGCGCGTCACGACCTGGCTGATGCCGGTGGTCGCGTCGATCCACACCACCTGGCCGCCGGGGCCCGCGGCGGCGGACAGCTGCTCGCCGCGGTTGCAGGAGACGCGGCCCTTGCGCGTGGCCGGGTCCTTCGGGTCGCCGCTCGCCGCGAACTGCCAGAGCTTGGCCAGCGTCTCGTTGCGCCACGTCGTGTCGGGCAGCCGGGCGCCGACGGTCACCGCCTGGTCGGAGGCCGTCAGGTCGTACGCGTTCAGCGCGCCGGGGGCGGACTCGGGGCTGAGGTCGACGATGTGCGAGCCGTCGATGTCCGCGCGGCGCAGGGAGGTCGTCCCCTCGCCCCGGACGGCGTCGCGCAGCCAGAACACGTGCGTGCCGGTGACGGCCGTCGGGCCGAGACTCGTGCTGCCCGGGACCTGCTCGACCACCTTGTTCTCGCCGGTGGCGACGTCGATGAGCCGGGTGGTGTACGCGTACTCGGCGCGCACCCGGCGCCGCTCCTGGTAGGCGATCCTGCCGTTGCTCACCGACGGGAAGGAGGCGCGGTGGTAGGTGCCGCCGCCGATGCTGACCTTGTTCGCCGGGTCCTTCAGGCTCAGATAGGTCACGCCCTGCCGGCCGCCGTGGTTGTAGTGGGAGAAGGTCACGACGTCGCCGTCGACGTCGACGGCGTCGGCGACGCCCCGGCTGTTGTGCCAGAGCTTCTTGACGGGGCCGCCCGCGAGCGGCCGGGCGAGGATGTCCACGCCGGTGGGGCCGTGCGCCTGCCACACCACCGTCTTGCCGTCGGTGGCGGGATTGACGTGGTAGCGGCCGTCGTTGGGACTCATCAGCTGGGGCCGGCCGCTGCCGTCGGCGCGTCCGGCCCACACCGAGTACGCCTCGGAGCCCGTCTCGTCGGACCGGGACGCGGTCCACCAGCCGCCGCCGGAGCCGAGGCGGGTGTCGTTGGTGTTGACCCGGTCGAGCAGCGTGTCGGAGTCCACGCCGAGGGCCAGCTCCCAGCCGGGCACGATGCCGTGGGCGTTGAAGGCGCGCTGCAGGGCCTTCAGCTGCCCCGCGTCGGCGTTCAGGTCCCCGGCCGCGGCGAGCACGGCGGCGCGGCCCTCGGTGAAGCCGTCGAGCGGGGTCAGGTACTGGGTGAGCGCCCGGTACACGATTCTGTCGGTGAGGGTGTCGCCGAGGTCCTCGCGGGCGTCCCAGAGCGCGCCCGCGAAGAGGGTGGAGTTGAGGTGCACGCCGCCGTTGTCGGTGCCGAAGCCGACGCCGAGGAAGTGCTTGGCGGTGTTCCGGCCGTCGCCCAGGTCGCGGAAGGCGCACGCGCGCGGGGACTTGGTGCGGCACAGCCGCTCGCCGACCAGGCCCGCGTCCGGGTCGGTGGTGGCGACGCCGTACGCCTCGTTCTCGATGGCGTTGCCGAAGTAGTCGGCCATCGCCTCGTTCAGGGCGCCGGACTGGCCCGCGTACACGAGGGCGGCGGTGTTCTCCACGACGCCGTGGGTCATCTCGTGGCCGACGACGTCCAGGCCCGCGGACAGCGGCCGGTACTCGGCGTCGCCGTTGCCGTACACCATCTTCTCGCCGTCCCAGAAGGCGTTGACGTACGGGTGTCCGCCGTTCGTCACGCCCACCAGGGAGTTGACGGTCATGCCGTGTCCGTCGAGGCTCAGGCGGCCGTGCTTGTTCTTGAAGTAGTCGAAGACCCGGGCGCCGCCCCAGTGCGCGTCCACCGCGCCCGCCCCGGTCGCCTCGCTGCCGAAGGCCGGGGTGGGCGAGCCGAACTCCTGGATCCCGGGCGGCCACTGGCGGATGACCTCGCCGACGGACTTGTCCCGCGCGTCCCAGGTGGACAGGGTGCGGCCCCAGCCCTCGTCGTCCGGGATGCGGGTGGTGTCGCGCAGCACGTACTGCTGGCGCCAGGTGTCGCGCTCCACGTCCAGGTCGACGGACCTGCCGTCCAGCGTGACGCCGGAGCCCTTCTCCCGCGGCTCGGCCGAAGCGTCCCGGCGCGGCGCGGGCGCCTTGCGCACGGCGCTCGGCGCCGCGCCGCCGAACGTCTTGATACCGCTGTACTGGAGGACGGGATACCCGGCGCGCGCGTCGACGTAGACCTCGCGCAGCACGGGTTCTCCGGTGGCCGGGTCGGTGCCGCGCACGGTGACGTGGTGGGTGAGGAGGCCCTGCCCCTTGGGCAGCACGACGAGGCCGCGGGCGGTGCCCTTGAGGGGCATCTCGCCGTCGTCGGCTTCCTCGGCCCCGGCGGCGCGGGTGAAGTTCTCCGTGGTGAGGTCCGTGAACACGCCGTCGACGGCGCGCTCGACGGCGACCTCCGCGCTGACCTCGGGGGTGATGCCCGCCCTGAGCCCGGTGAAGTACTTGCCGGAGGTGCCGGTGACGACGCGTGTGCCGCCCTTGTTCTCCATGCGGACGACGTACTGGCCGCCCAGGACGGGGACGCCCCGGTGCTTCTGCTGGAGCCGCACGGTCTCCTGGCCGCCCGCCGCCCTGGCGGTCCGCGCGGACCTCAGGTCGCGGCCGGGGTCGGCGATCCGGTAGCGGCTCTCCTTCCGCTCCAGGTACGCGCGGGCGGCGTCCGCCGCGCTGTCCGCCCGGGGCGCCTGCTCCCGGATGCCGTCCACCAGGGCGGGCGTGCTCGTCCGCTGCCCCGGGATCACCTCACCGGGACCGGGCGGCGTCCGCTTCCCGGGCTCCGCCTGCGCGGGACCCGCCGAAACGACGAGTGCGGCGGCGCTGATCAGCGCCGCCGCACCGGATAAACCACCCCGTCGTGCTCTGGATCTCCTGGCTCTCGTCGCGCGGGCGCGGTGCTGGCGCATCCCTTCCCCTCCCCCTCGTCGACCGGACCTGCGGCGTGGGCGCCGCCGGGAGAGCCATGGAAGCGACGATGCGACGAGCCATCAATGGGGCACGGCACCGCGAGGACGACTTCCGGCCTACGTGAACGTGAACTCACCTTCCCCCAAGGTCTAGTGACGGTTCGTCATTGATTCCTGTTGAACTCCGCCACGTTGCGCTGCTGCTCCTCGTAGTTCGCGGTGAACCGCGTGTCCCCCGGCTTCACGGTCACGAAGTACAGCCAGTCCCCCGGCGTCGGGTTCGTCGCGGCGCGCACCGCGGCCTCGCCGGGGTTGCCGATCGGGGTGGGCGGCAGGCCCATGCGGGCGTACGTGTTGTAGGGGCTGTTCAGCTTGGTGTCGCGCGCGGTGGTCTTGAGCGTGGAGCGGTTGAGGGCGTAGTTGATCGTGGAGTCCATCTGGAGCGGCATGCCCCGGTCGAGGCGGTTGTAGATGACGCGGGCGACCTTGCCCATCTCCTCCTTGGAGCCCGCCTCGGCCTCGATCATGCTCGCGATGGTGACGGTCTGGTAGACGTTGACCGCGTTCCGGTCGGCGCCCGCGGTGATGTGGCCGCCGCTGAACCTCTTGTTCGCGGTGTCCACCATGTACGTCAGGACGGACGCCGGGGTCGACCGGGAACCGATGGGGTACGTGGCCGGGAAGAGATAGCCCTCCGGATTGCCGCCCGCGTCGCCGGGCAGCTTGAGGCCCGCGCTGTCGACGGCCTTCCTCGTGGTGCCCTTGGAGACGTGCAGGGCGGCGTCGACGGCCTCGTACACCTGGCCGGCGCGCCAGCCCTCGGGGATCGTCAGCGTCCGGGCCCGGGCCTCTACGTCGTCGTCCGGGAGCAGCAGCGGGACCGCCACGGCGGCGACCGCCGCGACGGCTCCGATGGCGATCAGGGCGATCCGGCCCCGGCGCGTCAGCCGGACCGCTCCGCGTTTCGTGCCCCGTGGCGGGGTGGTGGTGTGCATGCGGGCACGGTAACCCGCCTTTTGTCATATTTCCGGCATATCTCTACGTCGCCGGCTCCAGCCGGGCGTCCCTGCGGACGAGGGCGGCGTAACGCCCGTCCTGTGCGAGCAGCTCCGCGTGGGTGCCGCGTTCCACGGCGCGCCCGCCGTCGAGCACCACGATCTGGTCGGCGCCGCGCACGGTGGACAGGCGGTGGGCGATGGTGAGCGTCGTCCTGCTGGCCGACAGGGCGTCGATGGCCTGCTGCACGGCGTGTTCCGTGCGGGTGTCCAGGGCGCTGGTGGCCTCGTCCAGGATCAGCACGGGCGGGTCGCGCAGGATGGTGCGGGCGATGGCCAGGCGCTGCTTCTCGCCGCCGGAGAAGCGGTGCCCGCGCTCGCCGACGACCGTGTCGTACCCGTCGGGCAGGGCCGCGATGTGGTCGTGGATCTGGGCGGCCCGCGCCGCCTCGTGCAGCTCCTCCTCGGTGGCGTCCGGCTTGGCGAAGCGCAGGTTGTCCGCGACCGAGGCGTGGAAGAGGTACGTCTCCTGGGAGACGACGCCGATCGCGCGCGCGAGGGTGTCGAAGTCCAGGTCGCGCACGTCCACGCCGTCGAGCGTGACGCGGCCGCCCGTCACGTCGTACAGGCGCGGCACCAGATAGCTGAGCGTGGACTTGCCGGAGCCCGTCGGGCCGACGACGGCGAGGCTGCCGCCCGCGGGCACGGTGATGTCGATGCCTTCGAGGACGGGCGCGCCCTGGGGGTCGTAGCGGAACTCCACGCCTTCGAAGCGGACCTCGCCCTTGACGCGGTCCAGGCGCACGGGCCGGTCGCGCTCGGTGATGTCGATGGGCAGGTCGAGGTACTCGAAGATGCGCTGGAAGAGCGCGAGCGAGGTCTGGATCTGCACCCCGGTGGAGAGCAGGCTGACCGTCGGCCGGAACAGGCCCTGCTGGAGCGAGACGAAGGCGACGAGCGTGCCGATGGAGACGGTGGGCCCGCCCATCTGGAAGGCGAGCCCCGCGCTCCAGTAGAGGACGGCGGGCATCGCGGCCATGACGATGGTGATCACGGCCATGCGCCAGCGCCCGGCCATGTTGGAGCGGACCTCCAGGCTCACCAGTTCGGCGGACTCGTCGGCGAAGGAGCGCGTGAGCGAGTCGGCGCGGCCCATCGTGCGGCCGAGCAGGATGCCGCTGACCGAGAGGGATTCGGTGACCGTGGCGGCCATCGCGGCCATCTGCTTCTGCCGCTCGGTGGCGATCTTCTTGCGTTCGCGGCCGACGCGGCGACTGATCCACGCGAACAGCGGGAGCAGCAGCAGGGAGACGAGGGTCAGGCGCCAGTCGAGGGCGAGCATGGCGACGACCGTCGCGATGACGCTCGTCAGGTTCGAGACGAGGGAGGTCGCCGTGGAGGTGACGGTCGCCTGCATGCCGCCGATGTCGTTGGCGATGCGGGACTGGACCTCGCCGGTGCGAGTGCGGGTGAAGAAGGCGAGGGACATGCGCTGGAGGCGGCCGTACACGGCGGTGCGCAGGTCGTGCATGACCTGCTGGCCGACGGTCGTGGAGATCAACGTCTGCAGGACGCCGAAGACGCTGGTGACGACCGCGCTCAGGATCATGCCGAGGGCGAGCAGGCTCAGCAGGCCGGTGCGGCCCTGCGGGATCGCGGTGTCGAGGATCTCCTTCAGGAGGAAGGGGGTCACCACCGACACCAGGGAGGCGGCGCACACCAGCAGGCCGACGAGGGCGAGGCGGGCGCGGTACGGGCGGAAGAGGCGCAGGATGCGGCGCAGTTGACGGGGCTCCTCCGGCTCACCGGACACCGGGGTCCGGGAGGGTTCTTCGTGAGGCATGGGCTCCTACGGGACGTAGTGGGACGTCGGCGGCGGTGCGCCGACGGGGACGGGTCGCGCCCTCGGGGCCGCGGCGGCACGGACTGGCCGTGCCCGCGCCCCTACCCGCGTCCGCGTCCGCGTCACCGGTGTCCCCGCCCGTGCGAACGGGACGGCACGGACGGGCCGCGTCCGTGAGAACGCGGCGACGCGGACGCCGATTCCATGGACACCGATTCCGTGGACACCGGTGATGTGGGCACCAGTGACGCGGACGCCGGTGGCGCACACGCCGCTGGCGCGCACGCCACTGGCGCGTCGACGGGAGCGCCGGGCGCGGATGACGCTTCGGCGGGAGCGCCGGACGCGGGTGGCGCGCCGACGAGGGCGACCTTGGGAGCATAGCTCACTGTTACCTATACTCACAATGCACTAGGTCCTGTACTGTTCCGGCATGAGCACATCGGACAGCGACGGACTCCTCGCCGAGCAGCTGCTACGGCTGACCCGTCGGCTGCACCGCATCCAGAAGCGCCATCTGGAGCCCATCGGCATCACGCCCGCACAGTCCCGGCTCCTTCGCACCCTCGCGCACTACGAGACGCCGCCGCGCATGGCCGACCTCGCCCAGCGCCTGGAAGTCGTGCCGCGCGCCGTCACCAGCCTGGTCGACGCCCTGGAGGCGAGCGGCCGCGTGCGCCGCGCCCCGGACCCGACCAACCGCCGGGTCGTCCGCATCGAGCTCACCGACGGCGGACACGAGGCCCTGCGGGAGCTGCACGGCGCGCGCCGGGCCGCCGCCGAGGACATCCTGGCTCCACTGGACACCACCCAGCGCACCCAGCTGGGCGGGCTGCTCGACGCGCTGTTCGAGGCGCCGGAGAGCCGCCACTGCTGACCACCGGGACGGTGTGCCGCCGCTGAGACGCCGTGGCGGTGGGCAGCCGCCGACGACGCCGAGGAGAGGCCATGCCCCTGCTGGAGCCCGATCCCGAAGCGCTGCGCCCCGCCCCCGACGGCCGTACGCCGTCGCCCGACCGGCTCCCGCGGGAGCGGGCGGGCGGCACCCCCGAGCCGCTGCGCGGCGACCTCGTCGCGCTGCTGGGTGCCGACAAGGTCCTCACGCACGTATCCGACCTCGTCCGGTACGCGTCGGACGCGAGCCCGTATCGCTTCGTGCCGCGCGTCGTGGTCGTCGCCGAGGACATCGACGACGTGTCGACCGTCCTGTCGTACGCCCACGGCAAGGGCCGCGAGGTCGTCTTCCGCGCGGCGGGCACCTCGCTCAACGGGCAGGCGCAGGGCGAGGACATCCTCGTCGACGTGCGCAGGCACTGGTCCGGCGTCGAGGTGCTCGGCGGCGGGGAGCGGGCGCGGATCGGCCCCGGTACGACGGTGGTGCGCGCGAACGCCGCGCTCGCGCGCCACGGGCGCGTCCTCGGCCCGGACCCGGCGAGCGCGATCGCCTGCACCATCGGCGGCGTGGTCGCGAACAACGCCTCCGGCATGACGGCGGGCACCACCCGCAACTCGTACCGCACGGTGGCCTCCCTGACGTTCGTACTGCCGTCCGGCACGGTCGTCGACACGGCCGATCCGGACGCCGACACGCTGCTCGCGCACGCCGAACCCGCCCTGTGCGCGGGCCTGCTCGACATCAAGCGCGAGATCGAGGCGGACCCCGAGCTCACGGCCCGCATCCGGGCCAAGTACGAGATCAAGAACACCAACGGCTACCGCCTGGACGCGTTCCTCGACGGCGCGACGCCCGTGCGGATCCTGCGCGGCCTCATGGTCGGCTCCGAAGGCACCTTCGGGTTCATCTCCGAGGTCGTCTTCGACGTGCTGCCCCTCGACCGGTGCGTGTCGAGCGCGCTGCTGTTCTTCCCCACGCTGCCCGCCGCTGCCGCCGCCGTGCCGCTGTTCAACGACGCCGGGGCCCGTGCCGTGGAGCTGATGGACGGCAACACCCTGCGCGCGTCCGTGCGCGTGCCCGGTGTCCCGGCCGACTGGGCCGGTCTGGCCAAGGACACGGCGGCGCTCCTGGTGGAGTTCCGCGCTCCGGACGAGGCGCGGCAGGAGGCGTACGAGGCGGCGGCCGCCGAGGTGACGGCGGGGCTCGACCTCGTCGCCCCGGTCGCGTCCGTGACGAACGCCTTCACGCGGGACCCGGGGGTGATCGCCGGCTACTGGACGGCCCGCAAGGCGTTCGTGACGGCCGTCGGCGGCTCACGGCCCGCCGGGACCACGCTGATCACCGAGGACTTCGCGGTCCCGCCCGCCCGGCTCGCGGAGGCCTGTGAGGCGCTGCTCGCCCTCCAGACGCGGCACGGCTTCGACGCTGCCGTCGCGGGGCACGCCGCGCACGGCAACCTGCACTTCCTGCTCGCCTTCGACGCTGCCGAGCCCGCGGACGTGGAGCGGTACGCCGCGTTCATGGACGACTTCTGCCGCCTCACCGTGGAGCGCTTCGACGGCTCCCTGAAGGCCGAGCACGCCACGGGCCGCAACATCGCGCCGTTCCTGGAGCTCGAATGGGGCCCGAAGGCCACGGAGCTGATGTGGCGCACCAAGCAGGTCATCGACCCGGACGGCGTGCTCGCGCCGCGCGTCGTCCTGGACCGCGACCCCAAGGCGCATCTGCGGGGCCTGAAGACGATCCCCAAGGTGGAGGCGATCGCCGACCCGTGCATCGAGTGCGGCTTCTGCGAACCGACCTGCCCGAGCGAGGACCTGACGACCACGCCGCGCCAACGCATCGTGCTGCGCCGGGAGATGATGCGCCAGGCCCCGGGCTCCGGCGTCGAGGACGGCCTCGTCGCGGCGTACGGCTACGACGCGGTCGACACCTGCGCGGGCGACTCGACGTGCAAGCTGGCCTGCCCCGTCGGCATCGACACCGGCGCCCTGATGAAGTCCTTCCGGCACGCCCGGCACTCGCCCCGCGAGGAGCGCGTGGCGGCGCTCGCCGCACGCCGGTTCAAGGAGGTCGAGGCCTCCGCCCGGCTGGCGCTGGGTGCCGCCGCGACGCTCCGCGCGGTGACCGGGGAGCGGACCGGCGACCGGCTCCTGACCGCCGTGACCCGCGCCGCCCGCAAGGCCGTGCGCCCGGACCTGGTGCCCGAGTGGCTGCCCCGGCTGCCCGGCGCCGCCGCCCGGCGCCTCCCGCGCACCACGCGCGTGGGCGCCGCCGCCGTGTACTACCCGGCGTGTGTGAACCGCATCTTCGCCGGGCCGGGCGAGGTGCCCCTGGCGCGGGCCGTCGTGGCCGTGTCGGCGCGCGCGGGCAGGCCCGTGTGGATTCCGGACGACGTGGCCGGGACGTGCTGCGCGACGATCTGGCACTCCAAGGGGTACGAGGCCGGGAACCGCGTGATGGCCAACCGCGTCGTCGAGGCCGCCTGGGGCTGGACGGCGGGCGGCGCGCTGCCGCTCGTCGTGGACGCCTCGTCCTGCGCGCTCGGCATCGCGCACGAGGTGGTGCCGTATCTGACGGCCGACAACCGCGCCCTGCACGAGGAGCTGACCGTCGTCGACTCCGTCGTGTGGGCCGCCGAGGAGCTCCTGCCCCGCCTGACCGTCCGCCGGACCGTGGGCTCCGCCGTGCTCCACCCCACCTGCTCCATGCGGCACTTGGGCGACGAGCCGCAGCTGCGGGCCGTCGCCGAGGCCTGCGCGGACGAGGTGGTCGTACCGGACGACGCGGGCTGCTGCGCCTTCGCCGGGGACCGGGGGATGCTGCACCCCGAGCTGAGCGAGGCCGCGACCCGCGCGGAGGCCGCGGAGGTCACGGCCCGGCCCTACGACGCGTACCTCTCGGCCAACCGCATGTGCGAGGTGGGCATGGAACAGGCCACGGGCCGGGAGTACCGCTCGGTGCTGCTCGCCCTCGAACGGGCCACGCGGCCCTGACCACCGCCCTCCCCGAGCGGGCGGGCGGGCCTCCCGCAGGAGGGGAGGGCCGCCCGCACCGGGGAAGAGAAAAGTCCAAGCCCTCGGCCACCGCGGTCTCTTGCGTCCCGTGCGCACCGCCATCAGGGTGGGCCCCGCCCAGTGACATGGCACTGTGACGACGGAGGTCCGATGCACGACGAGAACGCGACACCGGTCCCTGACGAATCCACCGACGGTCACTCCCGGCGCGCGGTCCTGCGCACGGCCGGAATCGCCGGGGCCGGGCTCGGGCTCGGCACGTTCGCGGGCGGCACCGCCCGCGCCGACACCCCCGACCCGGCCAGGACGGCCGGGGCGGCCGAAGGCCCGGCGGGCGCGGCACCCGCGCGCAAGGGCAAGACCATGATCGGCGTGCCCTTCGAGGCGCGCTCCACCGTCCGCGTCGGCATGATCGGCCTCGGCAACCGCGGCGGCGGCATGATCGACCTGTTCCTCGCGCAGTCGGGCGTGCGGGTCGTCGCGCTGTGCGACCCGGCCAAGGACAAGACCGCGGCGGCCGCGAAGAAGGTCGTCGCCGCGGGCCAGCCCGCCCCCGCGACGTACACCAACGGGGACAACGACTTCGAGAAGCTCTGCGCGCGCGGCGACATCGACTTCGTGTACGTGGCGACGCCCTGGGACTGGCACTTCGAGATGGCCAAGACGGCCATGCTGAACGGCAAGCACGTCGGCGTGGAGTGTCCGCTCGCCCTCCGCCTCGACCACCTGTGGGAACTCGTCGACCTGTCCGAACGCACCCGCAGACACTGCATGCAGCTGGAGAACTGCTGCTACGGCAAGAACGAGATGCGCGTGCTGCGCATGGCGCACGCGGGCAAGTTCGGCGACCTGCTGCACGGCGCGGGCGCCTACAACCACGACCTGCGCCAGCTGATGTTCGACCCCACGTACTACGCGACCCCGTGGCGCCGCCTGTGGCACACGCGGCTGCGCGGCGACCTGTACCCCAACCACGGCTTCGGCCCCGTCGCCAACTACATGGACGTCAACCGCGGCGACCGCGCCACGCACATCTCCAGCTTCGGCACGCCCGCCCTCGGCCTCGCCGAGTACCGCAAGGCGCACATGCCGCCGGGCGACCCGAGCTGGAAGGAGACGTACATCGAGAGCGACCGGACCGTCAGCCTGGTGCAGACCGCCAAGGGGCGGGTCATCCGCCTGGAGCACGACGTGTCGACCCCGCACCCCTACAGCCGCGTCAACAGCCTCGGCGGCACCAAGGGCCTCTTCGAGGACTACCCCGCCCGCATCTACATCGAGCCGGACCACACCGACGACCAGTGGGGCGACTTCTCCAAGTACGCGGCGGAGTTCGACCACTGGCTGTGGAAGGAACACGCCAATCCGCCGGGCGGGCACGGCGGCATGGACTACCTCCTGGTGTTCCGCCTGATGCAGTGCATACGGCTCGGACTCGTCCCCGACTTCGACGTGTACGACGGGGCGACGTGGACCGCGCCGGTGCCGCTGAGCCACGCCTCCATCAAGGCGAAGGGCGCGCCGCAGGAGATCCCCGACTTCACTCGGGGCCTGTGGCGGAAGGCGCGGCCGGGCATGGACTCGGAGAAGCCGAAGGCGAGCTGAGCGGGGTCCCCGCGCGGCGATGCCTCAGGGGCGGCTCTCAGGACTTGAGGGCCGCCCTGTCCCCCATCACCACCACCGGCCGCAGCTTCGGGTCGAGCGTGCGCAGCAGGTACGCCATGCCGGACTTCGGCAGGCTCACACAGCCCGAGGTGCCGCTGCCGTGGTCCATGTGCAGCCAGATGCTGCCGCCCTTGGACTGGCCCTGCGGGCGCGTCGGGTCGTTCGGCGGGGTGCCCTTGACGCGGTTGTAGTCGATCGCGACGACGTAGTCGAAGTCGTGCCAGTGCGTCTTCGGCCAGTAGTGCGGGGCCTGGAGGGCCGCGGTCCGCGTGTACGGGAGCCGCGCCCCGGGGTCGGCGAGGACGCCGCCCGCGTCGCTGAGCGTGAACACGCCCACCGGGCTGCGCTTGTCGCCCTCGCGGTGGTCCGGGGTCCAGCCCTTCTTGCCGTTGTGGGCCGGCCAGCTGCGCGTCTTCTTCCAGGCGGCTCCCGCCTTCGTGTAGAGGACGACCGTGGCCTTCGCCGAGTCCTCGCCCTCTCCGTAGACGGCGACGACCTGGCGTGCGCTCTTGGGAATGCGGGCCTGGAGCCGGTCGCCGACGTCGGGGATGCGCTTGAGGCCGGCGTCGGTCCGCGCCGCGCCGCGGTCGCCGCCCTGCGCGGAGTGCGCCGCGCCGCCTCCGTCGTCGCCGCCCGAGCCGCCGCAGGAGGTCAGGACGACTGAGCAGGCGGCGGCCGCGGCCGCCGTTCGCACCACACCGGCTATACGCATGCGCTCCATGCTCGCACCGGCTTCCCCCGCCCCTCGCCGACGCCCCCGTCCCACCGGCAGGCATGGCCGACTCTTTGCCGGACGCCGGAAAATCGTTTGCTTCGGGCCACCGTGCGGCGCGAACCTTGCACGGTTTGTTACCGCGTCCGTCACGCCCTTCGATTCCGCGTTCGCCACGCCGTTCACCGCCGTGTCCCTCGCGTCGCCGTCCGGCACCACCACGCGTATCGCACCGAAGCTGGGATCCCATGCACATTCGTGATCTTCCGTACGCCGACCCGGGCGAACCCGACACCCGCTCCGGCCCCCGCTTCCTGCTGTGGCTCGGCCGGAACCAGCTGGGCGGCCAGCTCAAGTCGCTGGGCTGGGGGCTGCTGCACTTCCTCGGCATCGCCGCGCTGCCCTACATGGTCGGCCTCGCCGTGCAGGCCGTGATCGACGGCTCGGGCGCGCGGCTCGCCCTCGCCGGCGGCGTCATCCTGCTCGCGGGGCTCGCCGTCGCGGGCGGCGACACGATGCTCCACCGCACGGCCGTCACCAACTGGATCACGGCGGCGACCCGTGTGCAGCAACTGCTCGCCCGCAAGACCGCGCGGCTCGGCGCCGCCCTCACCCGGCGCGTGGCCGCCGGTGAGGTCGTCGCGGTGTCCACCGGTGACGTGGAGAAGATCGGCTGGTTCGTGGAGGCCCTGTCGCGCTTCGCCGCGGCGGCCGTGACCGTCCTCGTCGTCTGTGTGGGCCTGGTCGTCTACGAGCCCGCGCTCGGCGTCGTCGTCGCCGTCGGCATCCCGGTGCTCGCGCTCGCCGTGCTGCCGCTGCTGCCCCGGGCGACCCGCCGCGCCGACCACCAGCGCGAGAAGGCCGGGCGGGCCACCGAGCTGGCGTCGGACACCGTCGCGGGCCTCAGGGTGCTGCGCGGCATCGGCGGCGAGGAACTGTTCCTCGACCGCTACCGGCACGCCTCGCAGGAGGTGCGGACCGCCGCCGTGCGCAGCGCGCGCATGTGGGCGGTGATCTCCGCGATCCAGGTCCTGCTCCCCGGCCTCCTGCTCATCGGGCTCGTCTGGCACGGCGTGCACCTGGCCCGCGAGGGCCGCGTCACGGTCGGCGAGCTGGTCACCGTCTACAGCGCGGTGATGCTGCTCAACTACCCGCTGCGGCACTTCGAGGAGATCGCCATGGCGTACTCCTTCTCGCGGCCCTCCGCGCAGCGGGCGGCCCGGGTGCTGTCGCTGGAGCGCACGACCGGGGCGGGGGGTGGGGGCTCGTCCGCGGCGTCCGCCGGAGGGTCGGTGACGTCCGCCGGAGGGCCGGTGACGCCCATCGGGGAGCCCGTGCCGTCCGCGGGAGGACCGGTGCCGTCCGCAGGAGAACCGGTGACGGCCATCGGGGAGCCGGTGACGCCCGCCGCGGAGCCGGTGACGCCCGCCGCGGAGCCGGTGCTGTCCGCCGGAGAACCGGTGGTGCCCGCCGGAGACCTCTACGACCCCGCCACGGGCCTGCTCGCCCCGGCCGGGCGCTTCACCGCCGTCGTGTGCGGCGACCCGGACGCGGCCGGGCGGCTGGCCGAACGGCTCGGCGGGCACCCGGCGTTCGAGACGGACCTGCCGTCGGTGCGCCTCGGCGGCGTCCCCCTGGACGAGCTGCCGCTCGACACCGCCCGCACCGCGGTCCTCGTTCAGGACAAGGACCCGGTACTGCTCTCCGGAACGCTGGGGTCGCTGCTCGACGTACCGGCGTCCGGGGCGGTCGGTCCGCGACGGGCGCTCGCCGCCGCGCAGTGCGCCGACGTCCTAGACGCGCTGGTGCAGGGCTCCGTGGCCGACGACCCGATGGCCGCGCACCTCACCGAGCGCGGCCGGTCCCTGTCCGGCGGCCAGCGCCAGCGCCTGGCGCTCGCGCGGTCGCTGGTCACCGACCCCGAGGCGCTCGTCCTCGACGAGCCGACGTCCGCCGTCGACTCCCACACGGAGGCCCGGATCGCGGACGGCCTGCGTGAGCTGCGCGCGGGTCGCACGACAGTCGTCCTCACCTCGTCGCCGCTGCTCCTCGACCGCGCCGACCGCGTCGTCTTCCTGCGCGACGGCGAGGTAGGCGCCGTCGGCGTGCACCGCGAACTCGTGGTCACCCAGCCGGAGTACCGCGCGGTCGTCACCCGGGAGACCCCTGAGGAGACGGCCGGGGCGGCGGGGTCGGCGCAGGCCGTGGACGCCGCCCGGGCCGGGCGCGCTCCCGCCGACGAGGGCGCGGGCCCCGACTCCGGCCCAGGCCCGGGCCCGGGCTCCGGCCCCGGCTCCGCTTCGCGAAGAGCCCGCGTACACACCATCGACATCGAGGAGACGGCATGATCGGCCTGGCGCCGCCGGAGTACGACCCGGCGGCCCCGACCACGGCGGAGACGCTGCCCGTCGGCGCCCCCGCGACCGTACGGACCTATGTGCGCGAGCTGCTGCGGCGGCACCGCAGGGCCTTCGTCCTGCTGGTCGTGGTGAACACGCTCGCCGTGACCGCCTCGATGGTGGGGCCGTATCTGCTCGGCGGCCTCGTCGAGGACGTGTCGGACGACGCGCGCGAACTCCATCTGGAGCGCGTCGTGGGCCTGTTCGCGCTCGCGCTCGTCGTACAGGCCGCCTTCGTGCACCAAGTGCGGCTGCGCGGCGCCATGCTCGGCGAGCGCATGCTCGCCGACCTGCGGGAGGACTTCCTCGTCCGGTCGGTCGGGCTGCCGCCGGGCGTCCTGGAGCGGGCGGGCACCGGTGATCTGCTGTCCCGCATCACCACGGACATCGACCGGCTCGCCAACGCGATGCGCGAGGCCGTGCCACAGCTGGCCATCGGCGTGGTCTGGCTGGTGCTGCTCGTCGGCGGGCTCACCGTGGTCGCGCCTCCGCTGGCACCCGCACTGCTCGTCGCCGTGCCGCTGCTCGTCGTCGGCTGCCGCTGGTACTTCAAACGGGCCCCGGCCGCGTACCGTTCGGAGGCCGCGGGGTACGCCGCCGTGGCCGCCGCGCTCGCCGAGACCGTCGACGCGGGCCGCACCGTGGAGGCGCACCGCCTCGGCGCGCGCCGCGTCGAGCAGTCGGAGCGCCGCATCAAGGAGTGGACCGCCTGGGAGCGCTACACGCTCTATCTGCGGTCGGTCCTCTTCCCCGTCATCAGCGCCACCCACATCACCGTCCTGTTCGCGGTCCTGATGCTCGGCGGCTGGTTCGTCCTGCAGGGCTGGATCGGCGTGGGCCAGCTGACGACGGGCACGCTCATCGCGCAGATGCTCGTCGACCCGATCGGCATCATCCTGCGCTGGTACGACGAACTCCAGGTGGCGCAGGTCTCGCTGGCCCGGCTCGTGGGCGTGCGCGACATCGAGCCGGACGCCGGTGACGCGGGCGTGGTGCCCGACGGACGCGACGTCCTCGCGGACGACGTGTACTTCGGCTACCGCAAGGGCGTCGACGTGCTGCGCGAGGTGTCCCTCGCCGTCGAACCCGGCTCCCGGGTGGCGCTCGTCGGCCCGTCCGGCGCGGGCAAGTCCACGCTCGGCAGGCTGCTCGCCGGAATCTACGGACCGCGTACGGGCCAGGTGACGCTCGGCGGCGCCGAACTGGCCCGGATGCCCGCGGAGGGCGTCCGCGCGCACGTGGCGCTCGTCAACCAGGAGCACCACGTGTTCGTGGGCTCCCTGCGCGACAATCTGCGTCTCGCCAGGGCCGGGGCCGAGGACACCGAGCTGTGGGACGCCCTCGGCGCGGTCGACGCGCACACCTGGGCGCGGGACCTCGACGAGGGCCTGGACACGGAGGTCGGCTCGGGCGGTCTGAGCCTGACGCCCGCGCAGGCGCAGCAGATCGCCCTGGCCCGGCTCGTCCTCGCCGACCCGCACACGCTGGTGCTCGACGAGGCGACCTCGCTCCTGGACCCGCGCGCGGCCCGGCATCTGGAGCGCTCGCTCTCGCGGGTCCTGGAGGGCCGCACGGTGGTCGCCATCGCGCACCGCCTGCACACCGCGCACGACGCCGACGTCATCGCCGTGGTGGAGAGCGGCCGCATCAGCGAACTCGGCAGCCACGACGAGCTGGTGCGCGCCCAGGGCGCGTACGCGGCGCTGTGGAAGTCCTGGCACGGGTGACGGGGTCGTGACGGCAGAGGTCCGCCCGCTCCTCCCGGGGGAGGTAGAGGAGCGGGCGGACCGGTCTCAGGCCGTCGGGCCCGCGTCCACGGGCCACCGTGCGAGGCCGTGGGCCGACGGCCTCGACGAGTTCCCGCACGTTCCGCCCGCACGTTCCGCCCGTGCGTGTTCCGTTCGTGCGTGTTCCGTCCGTATGCGTTCCGTCTGTACGCGTTCCGTTCCTGCGCGTTCCGTTCCTGCCTGTTCAACGACGTCACATCCGCCCGAGCCGGTGGTGAGAAGTACGGAAATTGCAGGTGCCGAGGATCAGCCCGAGGGCCGGTCACGCATTCATCGCACTCGTGCGCCATAGCGCCGCCGCACCACCTGGAACCATTCCGCAAGGTTGTTATCGGAACCCTTCAACAGACGCGCGGGAAACGCCCGACAACCGTCCCTCTTATGCGGCAAGAAAGTACTAACAGGAGGCCGAACAGCAGCCAACACCCCGGGGCTGATTCAGGCCGCCGGTTCGAGAAAGCGGACCTTTCCGGCTTGTCACGGCAACGCCCCAGGCCCGACCGGGTCCAAGCCCCACCACACGGCAGTCCCCCACGGTCGGCGAATGGCCCGCCGCGACACTCGGCGGCGGGGCACCACAGGGCATGGACGGCCGCCGGGGCATGCGTCCACGATCCCCGCTTTGATGGCCGAATCATGGCCCGCACGGCCCGGCGAACATCGATTCGCGCCGATTCCGCGGGCGTGTGACCGCACGGGCGAAGGGGTTGGCAAGTGAATCCGTGTCAGTTACGGTGATGCTGCTTCAGTCGTTCATCGAGCGACCCCCGAGGGCGACGCCCCTTCATTCGGCGTCCCTGCCCCTTTCCGTGGCCCTCAGGTTCTCCAGGTCTCAGTTTTTCTGGATTCACCTTTTCGTCGGCCCCGCAGATCTCCGGGTCCCCGTTCCCCGGTCCTCCCGCTCGCCGGTTCCCCCCCGTTCGCCGGTTCCCTGGCCTCCAGGTCCCGGATCTCCCGCAGCGACGCCCCGCTCCCCAGGGCGCCTTCCGGCTGCACCAGCTCCCTCCCCCAACCAGCACGTCCACCGCCGTACACCCTGACGGCGGTGTCCACGGTGAGTAGCGCCCTCAAGCCGCCCGCTCACCACGTGGCGGAGGAGGCAGGACCATGCGGACACACACCGGCAACGACGTCAGCGCAGTACCGCCGGGCGACGGGAGCCCGACGGCGTCGGTCACGGCGTCGGTCACAGCGTCGGTCACAGCGTCGGTCGGCGAACGCAGATGCGCTCTCCTCGCCCTGTCCCTGGGCGTCTTCTGCATCCAGCTCGACGCGTTCGGCCTCAGCCTCGCCCTGGCGCGGATCGGTCGCGACCTGGACGCGGGCGGGTCCGGCCCGCAGTGGGTGATCAGCGCGTATCTGCTGTCCACCGGCACCCTGATGCTCGGCGCCGGACGCCTCGGCGACCTCCTCGGACGTCGGCGGCTCCTGGTCACCGGGCTCGCCCTCTTCGGCACGGCATCCGTGGTGTGCGCGCTCGCCGCGTCGCTCCCCCTCCTCGTCGGCGCCCGCGTGGCCCAGGGCGCGGGCGCGGCAATGATCATGCCGGTGGGCCTGTCCCTCCTGACCAACCTCTACCCCGGCCATCTGCGCGGCCGCGCCACCGGCTGGGCCCTCGGCATCGGCGGTATCGCCACCGCCTGCGGGCCGTTCATCGGCGGCGCCCTCACCGACGCCGTGTCCTGGCGGGCCGTCTTCTGGCTCAACGTCCCGCTCGCCGCCCTCGGAGCGATCTGCGCGGCGCGCACCGCCGAGAGCCACGACACCGACGCGTCCCGCACCGTCGACTGGCGAGGCCTGCTCACCGCGACGGCCGCGCTCGCAGCTCTCGGCGTCCTCATCGACCGTGGCCCGGCCCTGCCCCGCCCCGCGCTCTGCGTAGGGGCCCTGGTCGTGACGGGCCTGCTGGTCCTGTTCGTACGGTACGAACGTGCCGCCCGTCGGCCACTGGTACGACTCACGCTCTTCCGCAACGGGCCGTACGTGGCGCTCACGCTCGCCGGGGCCGCCGCCAACACCGCGGCCGTGATGTTCCTGCTCGTCGTCCCCCTCGCGCTCCAGGGGCGGTGGGCGCTCCCCGTCGCCTCCGCGGGTCAGGCCTTCCTCGCCCCGGCCCTCGCCATGGCGGTCGCGGGCCCCCTCGCCGGACGCGTACCGACGCGCGCCGCCGTGCCGCTCATGACGGCCTGCCTGGGCGCGGGGGCGCTCGGCCTCGGCTCGCTGCCCGCGGCCTCCTCGCTGACGGCGTACCTCACCGCCGCCACCGCGTGCGGCGCGGCCCTCGGCATCGCCAACGCGCTGACCCTCATCGCCACGCAGGCCGTCATCACCCCCGAGCGGGCCGGTGAGGCCTCCGGCGTCACCAAGACCGCCCTCACCCTCGCGGCGGGCCTCGGCGTGGGCCTCACCGGAGCCATCACCGACCGGGCCGACGGGGCGAGCACCGGGGCGACCCACGACGCGGTGCTGCGGACCACTGCGGTGGGGTGTGGCGGGGTGTGCCTGCTGATGGGGGTGTGGTGGGGACTTGGGGCATGGAGGGCTGGAGCGGGTGGCGGGACTGAGCCCGGGGCTCGGCCCGGCGCGGGGCCCGAGGCCGACGCGGGACCCGAGGCCGGCACGCGTCCTGAGGCTGGCACTCGGCCTGAGGCTGGCACTCGGCCTGAGGCTCAGGCCGCCCGCCCTGGCAGGACCGCTCGGCCTGAGCCTCAGGCCGGGTCCGGGCCGTGACCTCGCGGTCAGGCCCCGTCCCGGTTCGCCGGGCAGCCCGGCCAGGGCGGCGGCAGCGGCATGGCCCCGCGTGCCCTCGCTCTCCTCGCCCTCTCGCCCCGGGCAGGCACCGCCGAAGGCATCGGTCCGGGCCCGGGCGCCATCCGCCGGGCCGTCGCGGCGCCGCCCCGGCCTCAGACGAAGTTCAGCGCGACCGCGCCGCCCGCTCCCCCGAGCAGCATGAACACCGGCATCAGCACCTTCAGCTCGATCCAGCTCCCCGCCCGGAACCGCAGCGCCCGCGGCGGCCCGATCGGATACCAGCGCTTCCGGCCGATCGGGATGGGCCACAGGATCGGGCAGCCGGATACCGTCAGCGCGTCCCCGATGTCGTGCACCAGCGCGCCGAGCACGATCGGAAGGCCCAGCCACAGATACTCCTGGCCGTCTCCGGTGAACAGCCAGTCCGCACCATTGCCCGGTTTGTCCAGAACCCCGGCCAGGATCCAGGCGCTGGTCGCGGCGAGCAGCCACACCAGCACATCGCTGCTCGAACCGCGCGCCGCCCGCCACAGCAGCCCTTCGATCGCGAGCACCATGTGCACGAAGAGCAGGGCGAGCACCGCCCACCGGCCGCCGGTCACCGCGAGCACGGAGGAGCCCGCGCCGATCAGGACGGCCCACACCCAGGTGTGGGTGAGCGTCCGGTGCCCGCCGGAGCGGCGCGGATCGCCCTGCTTGCGCGTGGCGCGGTACACGGAGTACGAGAGCTTGTCGACGATCTCGCACAGGCCGCGGGACACCGGGCCGAAGGCGCGCGAGATGGTCGCCGACTTGTGGTCGAGGTCCGGGGCGAGCGCGGCCCCGGCACAGATCAGGGCGCCGACCAGGAGGACCGGCCAGGGCATCGAGTGCCCGGCGGCCGTGGCTGCCGCCCCGACCCCCAGCCAGGCCGCCGCCCCTGACAGTGAGTGTGCCGGTCCCATCATCGGTGCTGCCCGCCCCATTTCTGTTGTCGCGATGCCCCGTTGACGACCCAGCGTAGCGTTCATGATCTTGGAGCCGTCGTCCGGTTCCCTGATCCGGGCAGCGGGAAGGCAAGATGGGGGTGTGACCCTTATCGATCAGCTGCCGCAGGACGCCGACCCCGATGCCCTCTACGAAGCCTTTGAAGGCTGGGCCCAGGAGCGCGGCATCACCCTCTATCCCCACCAGGAGGAGGCTCTGATCGAGGTCGTGTCCGGCGCGAACGTGATCGTGTCGACGCCCACCGGCTCCGGCAAGAGCATGATCGCGGCCGGGGCGCACTTCGCGGCGCTCGCCCGCGACGAGGTCACCTTCTACACCGCCCCGATCAAGGCCCTGGTGTCCGAGAAGTTCTTCGAGCTGTGCAAGCTCTTCGGCACCGAGAACGTCGGCATGCTCACCGGCGACGCCTCGGTGAACGCCGACGCCCCCGTCATCTGCTGCACCGCCGAGGTCCTCGCCTCCATCGCGCTGCGTGACGGCAAGGACGCCGACATCGGCCAGGTCGTCATGGACGAGTTCCACTTCTACGCCGAGGCCGACCGGGGCTGGGCCTGGCAGATTCCGCTGCTTGAGCTGCCGCAGGCACAGTTCATCCTGATGTCCGCGACGCTCGGTGACGTCTCGATGTTCGAGAAGGACCTCACCCGCCGCACCGGGCGCCCCACGTCGGTCGTCCGCTCCGCGACGCGCCCGGTGCCGCTGTCGTACGAGTACCGCCTCACGCCCATCACCGAGACGCTCACCGAGCTCCTCGACACCAAGCAGGCCCCGGTCTACATCGTGCACTTCACGCAGGCCCAGGCCGTGGAGCGGGCGCAGTCGCTGATGAGCATCAACATGTGCACGCGCGCCGAGAAGGACCAGATCGCCGAGCTGATCGGCAACTTCCGCTTCACCACCAAGTTCGGCCGCAACCTCTCGCGCTACGTGCGGCACGGCATCGGCGTCCACCACGCCGGGATGCTGCCCAAGTACCGGCGCCTCGTCGAGAAGCTCGCCCAGGCGGGCCTCCTGAAGGTCATCTGCGGCACCGACACTCTCGGCGTCGGCGTGAACGTGCCCATTCGCACCGTGCTGTTCACCGCGCTCACCAAGTACGACGGCAGTCGCGTGCGCACCCTGCGCGCCCGCGAGTTCCACCAGATCGCGGGCCGCGCCGGGCGCGCGGGCTTCGACACGGCGGGCTTCGTGGTGGCGCAGGCGCCCGAGCACGTCATCGAGAACGAGAAGGCGCTCGCGAAGGCGGGCGACGACGCGAAGAAGCGGCGCAAGGTGGTGCGCAAGAAGGCCCCCGAGGGCTTCGTGGGCTGGACCGAGAGCACCTTCGAGAAGCTCATCGCCGCCGAGCCGGAGCCGCTGACCTCCCGCTTCCGCGTCACCCACACCATGCTCCTCGCGGTGATCGCCCGGCCGGGCAACGCCTTCGAGGCGATGCGCCGCCTCCTGGAGGACAACCACGAGCCGCGCAAGCAGCAGCTGCGCCACATCCGCCGCGCCATCGCCATCTACCGCTCGCTGCTCGACGGCGGTGTCGTGGAGAAGCTCGACGAGCCGGACGCCACCGGCCGCATCGTGCGCCTGACCGTCGACCTCCAGCAGGACTTCGCGCTCAACCAGCCGCTGTCCACCTTCGCCCTGGCCGCCTTCGAGCTCCTCGACCCCGAGTCGCCCTCGTACGCCCTCGACATGGTCTCCGTCGTGGAGTCCACGCTCGACGACCCGCGCCAGATCCTCGCCGCCCAGCAAAACAAGGCGCGCGGCGAGGCCGTGGCGCTGATGAAGGCCGACGGCGTCGAGTACGAGGAGCGCATGGAGCGGCTGCAGGACATCACCTACCCGAAGCCGCTGGAGGAGCTCCTCTTCCACGCCTACAACACCTACCGCACCAGCCACCCGTGGGTCGGCGACCATCCCCTGTCGCCGAAGTCCGTGATCCGGGACATGTACGAGCGGGCGCTGTCCTTCACCGAGTTCACCTCCTTCTACGAGCTCGCCCGCACCGAGGGCATCGTGCTGCGCTACCTGGCGAACGCGTACAAGGCCCTGGAGCACACCATCCCGGACGACCTGAAGTCCGAGGACCTCGAGGACCTGATCGCCTGGCTCGGCGAGATGGTCCGCCAGGTGGACTCCAGCCTCCTGGACGAGTGGGAGCAGCTGGCGAACCCGGAGGTCATGACGGCCGAGGAAGCGCAGGAGAAGGCCGACGAGGTCAAGCCTGTGACGGCCAACGCCCGTGCCTTCCGCGTGCTCGTGCGCAACGCGCTCTTCCGCCGTGTCGAGCTCGCCGCCCTCGACCAGGTGGACGAGCTGGGCGAGATGGACGCCGAGTCCGGCTGGGACGCGGACGCGTGGGGCGAGGCCATGGACAAGTACTGGGACGAGTACGAGGACCTGGGCACCGGGCCGGACGCGCGCGGCCCCAAGCTGTTGCGCATCGAGGAGGATCCCGAGCACGGTCTGTGGCGCGTCCGCCAGACGTTCGCCGACCCGAACGGCGACCATGACTGGGGCATCGGCGCGGAGGTCGATCTCGCGGCCTCCGACGCGGAGGGCCGCGCCGTCGTCCGGGTCACGGACGTCGGCCAGCTCTGAGCTCCCCACGTTCCCGGACAGGAGTCGAGGACTTCCCATGAACAACCCCGCGGACCGACTGGTCGACCTGCTGGACCTCGAGCAGATCGAGGTGAACATCTTCCGCGGCCGCAGTCCCCAGGAGTCCTTGCAGCGCGTCTTCGGCGGGCAGGTCGCCGGGCAGGCGCTCGTCGCCGCCGGGCGCACCACGGAGGGCGACAGACCGGTGCACTCGCTGCACGCGTACTTCCTGCGCCCGGGCCGCCCGGGCGTGCCGATCGTGTACCAGGTCGAGCGGGTCCGTGACGGGCGTTCCTTCACCACGCGCCGCGTCACGGCCGTCCAGCAGGGCCGCACCATCTTCAATCTGACCGCCTCCTTCCACAAGCCCGAACCGGGCTCCTTCGAACACCAGCTGCCGCCGCGCATCGACGCCCCCGACCCGGAGTCGCTGCCGACGGTCGCCGAAGAGATCAAGGAACACCTGGGCGCGCTCCCCGAGCAGCTGGAACGCATGGCTCGGCGCCAGCCCTTCGACATCCGCTATGTGGACCGGCTGCGCTGGACCGCCGAGGAGGTCCGGGGCGCCGAGCCGCGCAGCGCGGTGTGGATGCGTGCCGTCGGCCCCCTGGGCGACGACCCGCTCGTGCACACCTGCGCGCTCACCTATGCGAGCGACATGACGCTCCTGGACGCCGTCCGCATTCCGGTGGAGCCGCTGTGGGGGCCGCGCGGCTTCGACATGGCCTCGCTGGACCACGCCATGTGGTTCCACCGGCCGTTCCGGGCCGACGAGTGGTTCCTGTACGACCAGGAGTCGCCGATCGCGACGGGGGGCCGCGGCCTGGCGCGCGGGCGGATCTACGATCGGGAGGGACGGCTGCTCGTATCGGTCGTCCAGGAGGGTCTGTTCCGCCCGCACGCGCCCCGACATCCGGGCGGCCAGTCGGACGGCTGAGTCCCACGGCGGGTCCTGCCGTCGAGGGGCGACAGGGTCGGTTCGGGTGACGGGACACGGGCGCCTCCTGACGCAGGGGACGGCTACGGGGACGGGAGCACGGCATGAACGACACCGACGGCACGGGACGGAACGGCGGCGCGGAACCTCAGGAGGGCGGCGCGGCCCCTCAGGAAGGCAACGCGGAGGTCCGGGCGGGCACCGGCCGGGACGAGATACTCGCCCAGGCCGTCCGACTACGGGAGAGCGGCCGTCGTGAGGAGGCCCGCGCCCTCCTGCTCCCCCTGAGCGAAAGCCACCCCGATGACGCCGAGGTCGCCTACCAGACGGCTTGGGTGCACGACACGCTCGGCCTGGAGGCCGAGGCCCTGCCGCACTACCTGCGCGCGATCCAGCGCCCCGGCCTCTCCGACGAGGACCGCCGCGGGGCCCTCCTGGGTCTCGGCAGTACGTATCGCGTCCTCGGCAAGTACCCGGAGGCCGTCGCCGTCCTCCGGGACGCGGTGGCGGAGTACCCCGACGACGGAGCGCTGCGGACCTTCCTCGCCATGGCGCTGTACAACACGGGGCGGCACCATGACGCCATGGCGCTCCTGCTGAACCTGATCGCCACCACGAGCCGAGATCCGGAGATCGCCGGTTACCGTCCCGCCATCGAGTACTACGCCAAGGACCTCGACGCGACCCTCTAGCGCGCCGGGCCGCTGCTTCCGCGCCGGCGAGGTATCGCGGGCCCTCCGTCGTGCTGTCAGTCCTCCGGCCGTCCACGCCTGCGGCGCAGCCACCTCAGCAGCCCGCGCGGCTCCTCCCTCCGGCCCGTGTCCCTCTCCCGGGACAAGGGCGCCGGAGCGGTGACCGCCGAGGAGGCGGCCTCCGAAGCCCAGGCCGCTCCGCAGTTGTCGCCCAGGGCAGGGGTCTGCGGCTGCTCCGGTGCGCCGTGCGGGCGCACCGTGGCGCTGAGGGGCGGACGGCCCGGCCGTGGCGCGGGTCGGTGCCGCCGCGCTTCCGCCAGGCCGAGGCTCAGATTGGCCCGCAGCCAGCTGATCTCGTCCGGGTCGTCGGCCGTGGTGATGCGCTCGACGATGTGGGTCGTCGGAGACTCGGGGCCTGCCTGGGTGAGCGGCTGAGGGCTGAGGCGATGCAGATACGCCCGCTCGTACGGATCCCTGACGAGCTGTGCGAGGCTCATCGGGTCCAGGAAGGAGGCCGTCACGGCGACGCGCTCCCACGGGCCCTCCGCCTGCCGCAACAGGAAGCCCACCTGTCGCCGGCGCCAGTTGCGGGCCCGCAGGTCCGCGCCGCTCGTCAGCTGCGCCCGCATCATGTCCGGCGCCCGGCCGGTGAGCAGCGGGGCGTTGGCCTCGCACGCGGCGAACTCGCGCAGCTCCTCCGCCAGATAGAGCCAGACGACGGCCCGGTAGCGGTTCAGATAGAACTTCACGGGCGTCAGCACGCCCGTGCGGGCGAGCCGGGTGAAGCGGGCCTGGGTGATGTCCAGCAGGGCCGCGCCCTCGGCGGTGCCCACGGTCTTGACGCCGTCGCGCAGGGACTCCGGGAAGCCGGGTGTCTCACGGACGCGGTCGATCTCCTCACGGCTGACCCGGCGGCGCACCCCCGCCGGATCGGGGACGGTACGGACCCGGCCCAGCATCACGGCCAGCTCGAACTCTCCCCGCTTGAGGCCCAGTTCCCGCGCGGCGCTGCTGCGTGCCAGCGGTCCGGGCCGACCCGCTCGGACCGTCGGCGGCGCGGCCACTTCCGTCGGCGGCGCGGTCCCTTCCGCCGGCGGCGCGGCCGCTTTCCTGGGCGTGGTGGACGCGAAATGCGAAATGGTCTGCGTGTCGCCGGCCATGGTGGTTCTCCCCCGTGCTTGGTCACTGCTTCTGGGAAAAACCGTAGCCCGCGGGGCCCGTCTCCCGCTTGGCCTGTGGATAACTCTGCTCGCGCCCACGTTCACGCAGTTCAGGCGCGGGTCAGTAGGAGGTCAGAGATCTACGACCGGTGTCCGCTCCGGGTGCCTCGCGTCTACGCCCAGGTGCTCCCCGACACGGTTCACCAGCAGTGTCATCTCGTACGCGACCTGGCCTATGTCGGCCTGCGCCGAGCTGAGGACGCACAGACAGCTGCCCTCGCCCGCCGCGGTCACGAACAGGACGGCGTCGTCGAACTCGATCATCGTCTGGCGTACGTTGCCCGCGCGGAAGTGGCGTCCGGAGCCCTTCGCCAGACTGTGCAGGCCGGACGACACCGCCGCCAAGTGCTCGGCGTCCTCGCGCGGCAGGTCCGAGCTCGCTCCCGTGACCAGACCGTCGCTGGACAGCACCAGTGCGTGCCGCACGTGTTCCACACGCCTCGTCAGGTCGTCGAGCAGCCAGCCCAGGCCCGTGTTCTGTGCCATGGTCCCTTCTCCCCGTGCGTCCCTCCCCCTGGCTGGAGGATCTGACCTGCCAGCCTTCACCACCTCCGGCGTCCCGGCAAGCATGATGGGGACATGGCACAGAAGATGACTGACGAGCAGTGGCGGGCCTTCGTCTCGCAGGGCACCCGCACGGGCAAGCTGTCCACCGTCCGCGCGGACGGCAGCCCGCACGTGGCACCGATCTGGTTCCTCCTCGACGGCGACGACCTGGTGTTCAACACGGGAAAGGACACTGTCAAGGGGCGCAATATCGCACGCGACGGGCGTGTGGCACTGTGCGTCGACGACGACGCGCCTCCGTTCGCCTTCGTGGTTCTGCAGGGCAGTGCGGAACTGTCCGAGGACCTGGAGCAGGTGCGGCACTGGGCGGCCCGCATCGGCGGGCGCTACATGGGCGAGGACCGGGCCGAGGAGTTCGGCGCGCGCAACGGCGTGCCCGGCGAGCTCCTCGTGCGGGTGCGGATCGACAAGGTGCTCGCGTACGCGGCCGTGTCCGACTGACGGCGCGCGGTCCCGCCCTCACCGGGGCGGCACCTCACGGGAGCGATGCCTCACCCCACCGGCGCCCGGCCGCCGCGGCGGGGCGGACCCGTCAGCCGACCGAGTCGAGCAGCCGGGCGGTATGCCTCCGCCCGGCGTACTCGACGAGCCGGATCAGCACCTCCTTTCCCGAGTCCCGGTCCCGGGCGTCGCACAGCACCACAGGGGTTCCGCGGTCGAGGTCCAGGGCCCGTGACACCTCGTGCGCGCCGTACGTCCGTGCGTTCGCGAAGCAGTTGACCGCCACGACGAACGGGATGTCGCGGTGCTCGAAGTAGTCCACGGCGGGGAAGCAGTCCTCGAGCCGCCGCGTGTCCGCGAGGACCACGGCGCCGAGGGCTCCCTGTGACAGCTCGTCCCACAGGAACCAGAAGCGGTCCTGTCCCGGGGTGCCGAAGAGGTACAGCGAGAGCCCGGATCTGATGGTGATGCGGCCGAAGTCCATCGCGACCGTGGTGGTGACCTTGCGGTCCACGCCGTCGGTGTCGTCGACCGACTGACCCGCCTCGCTGAGGAGTTCCTCCGTACGCAGGGGCCGGATCTCGCTGACGGCGCCGACCAGCGTGGTCTTGCCGACGCCGAAGCCTCCGGCGACCAGGATCTTCAACGCCAGGGCCGTGTCGTCACCGGTCCCGTCGGCCGTGGCGTCAGAGTGCTCGGAGCCCATCGATCACCTCTCGCAGGATCGTCTCGTCAGGTAGCTGGGCGGGAGGCACGGGCCGTCGCACCTGAACGCGGCCCTCCTCCAGGAGGTCGCCGAGCAGCACCCTCACCACGCCCACAGGCAGGTCGGCGCCCGCGGCGAGTTCGGCGACGGACTGGGTTTCGGCGCGGCACAGGTGGAGCAGCACCCGGTGTTCGGGGCCGAGCGTCACGTCGTCGCCCGGCCGCACGGCTCCCTCGGTGAGGCTGACCAGGGCGATCAGATCGAACCGCACACCGTTGGAGGCAGGTCTCGTGCGCCCGCCCGTCATCGCGTACGGGCGGACCAAGGGTCCCGCTTCGCTGTCGTACCACTGGCTGCCGTGCTGTCGCGCGGCGCCGTCGCTGTTGTCGCTCATCGCTTGCCGCCGCCCAGGTCATCCGGTGCTCGGTGGCGGCTCGGAGAAGCGCGTGGGGGTCGTCAGATGCGCCCCCACGCGCTTGACCATGCGTGCCATCTCATACGCGACGAGGCCGATGTCAGCGGTGACCGTGCTGAGGACGGCGAGGCAGGAGCCGTCGCCCGCCGCGGCCACGAACAGGAAGGCGTCGTCCATCTCGACCATCGTCTGGCGCACGCCGCCCGCCCCGAAGTGCCGCCCCGCGCCCTTGGCGAGGCTGTGGAACCCCGAGGCGACGGCGGCCAGGTGCTCGGCGTCCTCCCGGGTGAGGGCCGTCGAGGCGCCGACCGCGAGCCCGTCGTTGGACAGCACGACCGCGTGCCGTACGTCGCCGACGCGGGACACCAGGTCGTCGAGGAGCCAGTCGAGTTCGCCGGACCGGTGCGCCGTGAGGCCGGTTTCCTGGATCATGCGGGGTCTCCTTCGCTGCTGTCGCTGCCGGGCGGGCGCCCGCCGCCCCGGGCCCAGCCGTCCCGGTAGGCGGCCAGTTGGCTCCGTACGCGCTCCGGACTGCGTTCGCCGACGGGGTCCGGGCTTTCGGTCGCGGGCGGGTGTTTCCGCAGTTGCGGGGCGAGGCTCGCCTGGCGTACGCGGCGCGGCAGTTCGTCCGACGGAGGCTCGGCGGACGCGGGGTCAGGCGCGTCCCTGGGGGACGCCGTGTCCGCGGGCCTGCGCAGGCGCAGTGCCGTGACGCCTGGAGGTGACGGTGCGGGCACGGGGCGCCCGGCGGACGGGCCCAGTGCCCGGTGATCGCCCTGCCTGGCGCCGGACGCACTGAGCACGGGTGGCGCGTCGGGCACGGGGGCTGACGTGAACCCCTCTTGTCGCTCTCCCTGTTCGCGTTGCGTGGTGCGGGTGGAGTCGTCGTTCTGGAGCAGCGTGGTGGGCAGCAGGACGACGGCGGTGGTGCCGCCGTACGGGGAGGTCAGCAGGCGCACCCGGATGCCGTGCCGTGCGGCGAGTCTGCTCACTACGAAGAGGCCCAGTTGGTCGCTGTCGAACAGGTCGAGCGCCTCGGACTCCTCGACCCTCTGGTTGGCTTCGGCGAGCGTGTCGGGGTTCATGCCGAGGCCCCTGTCCTCGATCTCCAGGGCGTAGCCGTTGCCCACGGGCTCACCGGTGATCCGCACTTTGGTGTGCGGGGGCGAGAACTGGGCGGCGTTCTCGACCAGTTCGGCCATCAGGTGGGTGAGGTCGGCGACGGCACCGCCCACTACGGAGGCCTCGGGCAGTGGTCGTACCTCCACGCGCGCGTAGTCCTCGATCTCGGAGACCGCGGCGCGTACGACGTTCGTCAGGGACACCGGCGTGCGCCAGGCACGGCCGGGCGCGGCCCCGGAGAGGATGATCAGGCTTTCGGCGTGGCGCCGCATACGGGTCGTGAGATGGTCGAGCCGGAAGAGGTCACCGAGTTCGTTCGGGTCGTCGGCCCTTCGCTCCATCGTGTCCAGCAGGCTGAGCTGCCGGTGGACGAGCACTTGACTGCGTCGGGCGAGGTTCACGAAGACCCCGGAGATGCCGCTCGCCAGCTCCGCGCGTTCCACGGCGGCCCGCAGCGCGGCGCGGTGCACCGTGCCGATCGCCTCCGCGACCTGTCCCGCCTCGTCCTCGGCGGGCGGCTCCTCGGGGGCTTCCGCGGCGATGTCGACCTCCTCGCCCGCGCGCAGTTTCCGCATGGTGTCGGGGAGTTGGCGGCGGGCGATCTCCAGGGCGCGGTTGCGCAGTCCGACGAGTTCGACGACCAGGCCGCGGCCGATGCGTACGGAGATCACGAGGGAGGCCGCGACGGCCGCGAGACCGCAGAGGACGGCGGCACCCGCGACGGTGAACACGCCGCGCGTCAGCGGGTCGGCCCGGTCCGCAGCGTCCCTTGCCGCGCGCTCCGCGAGGGTGCGCTGGGTGTCCCGTACGGTCGCGTGGGCGGGGTCCCAGGTGAGGGCGGGGGCCGCTTCCAGGGCCTTCTTGCCGGGCCTGGCGGCGAGCACCCTGCCCTCGACGGCCCCGACGGCGGCGTACGCGCGTTCCTGTACGAGGCGCCGCCATGCCCGGCGTTCGGGTCCGCGCAGGTCCGCCGCGGCCGCCTCGATGAGGGTCTGCCGGGTGTCCACGGCTCCGGTGAACCGGCGCAGCCGCTCGCCGTCGAGGGTGCCCGCGAGACGGGCGCTTGCCAGCAACGCATCCTCGCGCGCCAGCATTTCGCCCGCCCGGGAGAATTCGAGCAGCACGCGCGCGTGGGAGCCCGGTTCGGCGCCCTGGAGCCCGGACAGCGCACCGCCGACTCCGAAGGCTGCCGTGATGGTCTTCGTGTACTGCCCGTAGACGTCGCCCCACCCGGTGCGGCGGTCGAGGAGGGAGGCGCGCACGGTACGCAGCCGCTCGGCGTCGGTGGCGAACTGTGCGAGCCGGTTCCCCACGGCCGCGGGCAACCCCGCTCCGTCGGCGACGGTGTGGTCCTTGCCCAGGCGCAGCTTCGCCACGGCCCGGTCGGTCCGGCCCGCCTGCCTCCGGAGGGCGGCGGCGCGGTCGGCGGTGGGTCGCGTCGCGTGGCGCACGGCCGCGGCCCGTTCGGCCTGGAGAGCGGTGACGGCCGCGGCGACCGGTGCCCGCACGGCGGCGTCGGCGCGTTGGGTCTGCCGCAGCGAGGCGACGTCCTGGGCGGTGCTGACGGTCGCGTACGCCCACAGGGCGAGGAGGGAGACGACGGGCACCATCAGGAGACACACGACCTTGGCGCGCACGGTGCGGGGGCGGAACCACCGGCGGCCCGCGCGCGGGAGACCCGTGCCGATGGGCCCTGTTCCGGTGCGCTCTGTTCCGGTGCGCTCTGTTCCGCTGGGAGGCGGCGCCCCTGCGGGCGGGTGTTCGTCGGCGGGCGGGCCCGCGTGTGCTCGGCGGCCACGGGCCGTGGGGGCGGCCTGGGCCGGTGCGCCGGGGGCCCGTGTGCCGGGGTCGGGGGTGTTCCTGGGTATGCGCATGGCCTCCTCGCTCGGAAGGGTCGGGGTGGGCCCGCGACGCGGCGCGTACGGCCCGCTCGTGGCCGGGTCGTGGGCGCCGCTACGGGGCGGTGTGTCCGACGGGGCGTTGAGCCGACGCGGAGGCCGCACGCTCGCCCGCGCTCGGGGACAGGGCAACGAACGCCGAGGTCAGGAACAGGTAGGAGCCCAGGCCCACGGCGAGGGGGAAGATGAACTGCATCGTCGTGGCCCCGGGCAGTGCCGCCCCGGAGGGGGTGACACGTACGCTCACGGCGAGCATGCCGGTGTAGTGCATGCTGCTCACCGCGCCGCCCATGACGAGCGAGGCGACGGCCACCGCGAGCGTCGACTTGATGTTCAGCGCCGCCCAGAGCGCGGCGGTCGCCGCGACGACGGCGATCACCACGGACAGGGCGACGACGGCCGGGTCGTAGCCGACATCGCCGTGCAGGCGCAGCGCGGCCATGCCCAGGTAGTGCATGCTCGCGACGCCGAGCCCCGTGGTGAGGCCCCCGAGGGCGAGCGAGCGCGCTCGGTCGGCTCCGTAGCCGACGGCGAAGACCCCGGCGCCGACGACGGCCATGGCGACGAGCAGGCTCAGAAGCGTCAGCGGCACGTCGTAGTGGATCTGCGTACCGCTGACTCCGAATCCGAGCATCGCGACGAAGTGCATCGTCCAGATGCCGGTGCCGATCGCCGAGGCCGCGGTGAGGAGCCAGTTGCGCCGCGAGCGTCCCGTGGTGCCCAGGGCGCGCACGGTGCACTGCAGACCGAGTGCGGCGCCGACGCACGCCATCACGTACGACAGCACGGGCGTCAGCCAGCCGAAGGTGGCGTGGTCCAGGTGTCCCATGGCCCAGGGACGCTAGACCCGCGGGGGGCGCGCGGCGGGGGCGCATTTCGAAAGCTACTGCTATCTGGTGCGGAGATGTCCCTGAACGATCGCGCCACGCTCGAACGTGCGCGCCCCGGTTCCCCCTTGAGGAGGCACCGGATTCCCCTTGGGGAAGCACCGAGTTCCCCCTTGGGGAGGGAGAAGAGCAGCCAGAGGAGCTGCTGCGCGAAGACGGCACCGGCGATGAGCGCGGGGCATCGGTGAGAGTGGCCATCAGGAGCGGGCCCGCGGCCAGGGTGCCCCCGTCCCCCAGTGCTGAAGTTCCGGAGGCCGACCAGAGTTTGGCGTAGTCACGCTTCTGCGGCGTCATGAGGCACAGACCCTAGGAAACGTGATCGTTTAAGGACGAAGCATGTCCTACGCCGTGGCCGAGGCATGCGGGATCATGAGCCCATGAGCGACGACCACACACGCGTCCAGGAGTTCTTCGCAGCGCGCGCCGCCGACTGGGACAGCCGCTTCCCCGACGACGGCCCCGCCTACCGTGCCGCCGTGGCCGAACTGGGCCTGCCCCCGGGCGCCCGGGTCCTGGACGCCGGATGCGGCACGGGCCGCGCCCTACCGGCACTGAGGGACGCGGTGGGGCCCTCAGGGACGGTCCTGGGGGTCGATCTCACTCCGGCCATGCTGGAGGCCGCTGTGCGGGCGGGCAGGCAGTCCTGCAGCCGGCTCCTGCTCGCGGACGTGGCGCGGCTGCCCGTGCGGACGCGGGCGCTGGACGCCGTGTTCGGTGCGGGCCTCATCGCGCATCTGCCCGACCCGGCCGAGAACCTGCGGGAGCTGGCTCGGGTGGTGCGTCCGGGAGGGGCGCTCGCGCTGTTCCACCCCGTCGGGCGCGCGGCTCTGGCGGCTCGTCAGGGCCGCCAGATCACCCCGGAAGACCTGCGCGCCGAGGGCAACCTCCGTCCGCTGCTCGCCGGCTCGGGCTGGCGCATGACGTCGTACGTCGACGAGGACACGCGCTTCCTCGCCCTGGCCCTGCGCCAGGCCTGACGCCCCCGCGCGGGGGCACACGGGATGGCGTTCAGGAGCGCGCCGTGAGCACCGCGGCGAAGGCGGCCGGGTTGTCCAGCATGACGTTGTGCCCGGCGGCGGGCACGGTGACGACCCGGACGCCGGAGGCCTCCAAGTCATCGCCGCCCGGGACGTCACCGCTCAGCGCGCCCTGCACGTAGACACGCTCTACGGAGAGGGCCATCAGCATCGCGCGCATCGTGGGGCTCGTCCCGCGCACGAGCCCCGTGGCGCTGCGGTGCAGGGCGCGCGGATCGGTGAGGCGCATGGTCGCGGCCCACCCCGGACCGACCTTCTCCAGTACGCGCGCGTGGCCCTCGGTGACGAAAGCGTCCTCTTCGTAGTCCGCGATTCCGCTGCTTCCCGCGGTCTTCGGCGGGTGCGGGTCGAGGTTCGCCTCCGTGAGGACGAGGCGGGCCACCAGGTCGGCCCTCTGGTGGGCCAGCACGATGGCCACGGAGCCGCCCATGCTGTGCGCGACGATCTCCGCGTCGCGCACGTCCGCCTCGTCCAGCGCCGTCGCGAGGGCCTCCGCGTGGTCTTCCAGGCTGTAGCCGAAGCCGCTGGGGCGGTCGCTCAGTCCATGGCCGGGCAGGTCCACGAACAGCGATCTGCGTCCCGCCAGTTCGGGCCGGGCGGCGAGGTGCGCGTGGTAGGGCGCCGACGCCGCCCCGAGACCGTGTACGTACACGCGCGCGGGGTTTTCACCCTCACACTCCGTCCAGCGGATCAGGCTGCCCTCCGCGTCGAACCTCGCGCCTCGCATCGTCATGTTCCGCTCCCCCTGAGTGGTTCGTTCCGCCGCATGCCGTGTCCCGCGTCCGCCTGTCGCGTTCCGGGCCTTCGGCCGACGTCTTCGCCCACAATACATCGGACCCGCAGTACTACGGCACCGATGTACTCCGTAGGTGCGGCAGAATGCGGGCATGCTGGAGCTCGCCATCCTTGGATTCCTGTACGAACGTCCGCTGCACGGCTACGAGCTGCGCAAGCGCATCACCGCCCTGACGGGGCACGTCCGCCCGGTCGCGGAGAGCACGCTGTACCCGGCCATCAAGCGACTCGAGAAGGCGGGGCTGCTCGCCCGCGAGACCCAGCCCGGTGCCGTGGCCGCGCCGCGCCACGTCCTGAGCCTCACCGCGGACGGCAGGAGCGAGCTGCGCCGCCGTCTGGCCGAGCCCGCGCGGACGGACATCACCGATGAGAACCGCTGGTTCACGGTGCTCGCCTTCCTGCGGCACCTGGAGGACCCGGACGCCCAGGCCGCGGTGTTGCGGCGGCGCCTCGCCTTCCTCCAGGAGCCCGCCAGCTTCTTCTACGACGGTGACCGGCCGCTGCGCGCGGAGGAACTGGACGACCCGTTCCGGCAGGGCATCCTCACCATCGCGCGGGCCACGAGCCGCGCCGAGCTCACCTGGCTGCGCAAGACCCTCGCGTCACTCGGCTGAGCCCGCCGCGGACACCTCGGTGTGCCGCACCGGACAGCCGCGCACACCGGGCACCGGCCAGGTGCCGAGGTCGCCGGGCCGGTAGCCGTCGCGATAGCCCTTCACCTCCCAGTTCTGCCGTCCGTAGTGCGGGGCCTTGCGCGGCGGCAGCAGGCGGACCGCACGGCCGCGCAGCCGCACCGCGCGCCGGGTCACGGCGCGCGTCAGAACGGAGGGTCGTTCGTAGCCGAAGGCCCGCAGCAGCGGCTCGTCGAGCAGGGCCAGGGTCGCCGCGCGCAGGACGGGCGCCAACGGGCGCGGGTACCAGGAGACCATCAGCCCCAAGGTCGCGTCGGAGACGCCGCGCGCCCCTTCGTCCCAGCCGAAGTGCGCCTCTTCGTAGGCATCGAGGCACTGGGCGAACTCTTCGTAGGAACCGGGGATCTCCTTGATCCCCATGTGCTGGCCCAGCGTGCGATAGTACAGCGCCGACGCGACCGTTTCGTGCCGTGACAGCCGACGCCATCCGTAGGCGTCGATCCACCGTTTGGGCATCACGACGAACGTGCACAGCACGTAGCGCATGTCGTCATTGCTGATGTCGTAGCTGCGGTGCATCTGATTGATGCGGCGGATCGCCGTGCGCCCCTCGTCGCTGTCGAAGCCGTGCTCGATGACCGCGTCGAGGAGCAGCGCCGTGTCGTCGTACCGCTTCTGCGCACGCGTGGTGAACTCCGCCGTCTCGGCCAGGAGGGCGCCGATGCTCGGCACCGCATAGGTGCGGTACAGCGCGAGCTCCAGCGCGCGCGTGTGGTCCCAGGGGAACTCGTAGGCCGCGGACAGTCGGTAGATCTCCAGGAAGTCCTTCTCCGGGTCGAGGCGCCGGATCTGCTGGAGCCGCTCGTAGCGCTTCACCGCACGGATCCCCTTCTTCCGCCGAGCCTTCAACTTTACTTTGGAGTACGGAGGATGAGCACCCAGTCGCGGGCCCATACGGGGGAAGGTGACCTGAATGTTCGACAGGATCCGCAAGCTCTGGAGGGTCGACACGGCGCCGGAGGACGACAAGCGCGCCCACAACCTCTTCGAAGCCGCCGCCGTCTACGTGGCGGCCTGCGCCGAGGACGACCAGGAGCAGATCGACGAGGCCGCGGGCTGGGTCTCGCCCGAAGCGCTGTCCTTCGGAGTGAACGAATTGGCCTGCCGGGCGGTCATCGCCCTCGCCCGGGAACACGACGAGTCGCCGGGCGCCGTGGCGCGTACGCTCCTCGGCCTGCCCGCCGCGTGACGTCGGTGTGGGTGGGGTCGGGGCAGACGAGCGCCGTCCCGAGCGGAACGCCGGCCTCGGCGGCGTGGGCGAGCCGTTCACGGACCTCGCGCGGCGTGCGGGGCCGGTAGCCCGGACCCCATCCGCAGCAGTCCTGGTGGAAGCGCACACCCGCCCTCAGGAGCGCTGACAGGGCACGCCAGGCGGAGATGTCCCGGCGCTTGGGCACGGCGAGCGCGGAGCCCGCGTCGACCAGCGGGTCGCCGCAGCGCGGGCAGGCGTCGTGACGCACGCGTGCGTGGTCGGCCGGTTTCTTGAACGACACGCGGCACGCGAGACACACGAAGTGCGAACTGGCACGGGACATGACACGCAGCGTAGAGGCCTCCCTCATCGGCGCACGAGCGGGTTTTCCTGGTCACCGCCCCTCGACGACGCCTGGGGCCAGTGGTTATGGTGCGCCGTCGGAGAAACAAGTGGGCACTGATGGGGAGGCCTGCATGGCCGGAACGGACGATGCCGTCGCCGCGGATGACGATGCGCTCTACGTGCTCACAGCGGTCCTGCTGACGCCCGCGAAGTTCCCCAGCGTACTCGGGGACGACTATCCGGAGGCGTGTGCGGCTCTCGGCCTGTCGCCGGTGGCCGCCGGATACGGCTTGGTGCTCGGCCAGGACGGCGCCGGCGCGCGGTGGACGGTCGTGACCGACGACGTCTCGCTCGTCGCCGTCGCGATCGCCGCCTGGGACTGCGGTATGGAGTACGACCTGTCGCCGGGTGAGCGCACCGTGGTCGAGGCGCTGCCGGGCTGGCCGCTCGCGCTGGCCGTGGCCGCGCCGGGCGTGCCCGCGCCGCACGATCCGGAGCCCGAGCCCGACCGGCCCCACCGCGCTCCCTTGTCGCCACCGGGGTCGGACGCGTGGGGGCCCGCGCAGCGACGTCTCGGCGCCGACGAGATCGCCCTGCAGTGGGCGGCCTGGCGCGAGCAGATCGACGACGCCGACTTCGCGACGGACAGCGAGACCGGGGTCGAGCCGCCCCAGGACGGCTCCCGGTCGGCCGCCGCCGAGGCCACGCACGCCGAGCCGCTGACGGGCGTACGCCGCGTCCTCGCCGAAGTACGCGCCTATGTGGAGACGCCGCCGCCCCTGGGCCGGGTCCGGTCGTCGTTCGCCTCCGGGGAGGCCCGCACCTTGCGAGCCGACGGTCCCGGCTGGTCCATGGTCGCCAGGACCGACGACATCGCGTTCGTCCTGCTCGACGAGGAGCCGGGTGAGGTGCTTCCGGTGGGGCGCGGTCCGGAGCTCCCCGGGCTCCTGGCCGCGCTCGACAGGATGGCGGTGCGCCCCTCCTAGGAGGAGCGGTTCCCGAGGGCGGCGACTCCCAGGCCGTCTCCGCTCAGCGGCCGAGCTCCTTGCGGCTGACGCGGCGCAGCCTGCGCCGCTGTGAGGGGTCGAGTGTCAGATAGGCCGCCGCCGGAACGCCGATCACGATCAGGAAGGCGGCCCACCAGGGCAGCCAGATCAGCAGGAAGAGCCCTACAGCCACGCCTCCCGCGGCGATCTTCGCTTTCTTCGACATGTCCGTCGCCTCCTTCGCGGCTGTTGCCGCTCTCTGCCCTGAGAAACGGGATCGGCCCCGCGCCGAGTTCCAGGACGCGACCCTGACCGATCCCTGAGGTGCGACCCCGAGAGAACCCCGAGTCATGCCCCGGGGGCTCCTCGGCGCCCTCCGAGTCACGCCCGGGGGGCTCCGTGGCGCCCTCGGCGTCACTCGGCCCTGAGCGGCTCTCCCACCTCGTACATGTGGCGGAGCACCTGCCGGTAGGAATCGATCAAGCCGGTCTCTGCGTATGGCATACCCACAGCATGGCAGTGCGCGCGGACCAGCGGCTGGGCGAGCCGCAGATGCGGGCGCGGCATGCTCGGGAAGAGGTGGTGCTCGATCTGGTAGTTGAGGCCGCCGAGGAACCAGTCGGTGACCTCGCCGCCGCGGATGTTCCGGGAGGTGAGCACCTGCCGCTGGAGGTGCCCCCAGCGCTCGCCGTCCGGGTCGGGCATCTCCATGCCCTTGTGGTTGGGCGCGAAGGCCATGCCCAGGTGCAGGCCGAACAGGGCCTGGTGAAGCGCGGCGAACGCGAGTGCGTGCCCCAGAGGCATCGCGGCCAGGAGGAGGGCCCCGTAGCCCACGAGGTGAGCCACCAGGAGGGCGCCTTCCACCACGCGCCCGCGCGGGCTCTGGCGGCGCAGGTCCCGGAAGCCGTACACCTTCATGGCGATGCCCTGCAGCAGGGTGAGCGGGAAGAACAGCCAGGCCTGATGGTGGGTGAGCCAGCGTCGGAAGCCGACGCGGACCCTGGCCTGCTTGCTGGTGAACACCAGGACGTCGGCGGCGACGTCAGGGTCCTTCTCGATGTGGTTGGGGTTGGCGTGGTGACGGTTGTGCTTGTCGTTCCACCAGCTCACGCTCATGCCCAGCAGGAGGTTGCCGTGGAAGAGCCCGATGAGCCGGGCGGCCGTGCGGTTGCCGGTTATCTGGGAGTGCCCGGCGTCGTGGCCGATGAACGCGGTGCGGACGCACAGCACGGACAGGGCGGGGGCCAGCAGCAGGACCCACCAGGTGTGGCCCAGGGCGAACACGCCCACCGCCACCGCCGCCAGTGCCGCCGCGTTGACGATCATGGTGCGGGCGTACCAGCCGGTGCGCCGCTCCAGGAGCCCCTGGGATCTGACGGTGCGCAGCAGCGGAGCGAAGTCGCTTCCGGCGGGCGACTGCCGGGGCGCACGCGCGGGGCGGACCGCGACGGCTGTGCTTGCCTGGGGCATGGGACGGTTCTCCGGCTTCCACGAGGATGGGCTGACCTGAGAGAACGTACGAATCAGTGACCGTTGGCAACCATGGCGCCACCACCCGTATCGGGAAGGGTGCCAGCAGGAGGCCGGAGGGGTGCTGGATACACCCCCGCCACGGAGAGTGATCGGGATCACCACCGAACAGGGCCCGGTCGGCCGGAAACGTGTTGTACTCTCGGCCGCTCCGGTCTCATTAGTCAAATTTGAGGAATGCGCCATCGCTGTGCACAGGCTCCCCGCTGTCACTCCCTCCGAGATCTCAGAACTCTCCCAGTGCTCCGTCGTGTTCGTGCCCGGCGACCCCGGACGGGCCGGACACGTCGCCTTCTGGCACCTGGACGGCGACGCTCCGCCCACCCCGGCCGCGGGCACTGCCCAGGACCTGACCGTCGCGTTGCCGGACGACGACGGTGTCCGTCTGCACGACGTCCCGGCGGTGCTGCTTCCGGTACGGGTCGCGCTGCCCGTCCTCACCCGGGTACGGGCCGCCTCCGGGGCTCACCCCACGGCCGCCTTCTGGGGCACGGCCGCCGTGCTCGCGCTGCAACTGGCCGCCCGGGGGCTGCTGCTGCCCGGCCTGACCGACAGCGACCACGACGCCTGGCGCGCGGGCCCGCTCGGGGCCGGGGACCTGGAGCGGCTGCGTGAGCTCGCCGCCGCGATGCCGCCCGCGGCGCACACCGTCCCGCTCGACGGTGCCGTGCCGCCGCGGCTGCCCGCGCCGGAGCGGCTGCTGCGCCAGTTCCTGGACGCGGTCGCCGACACGCTGCCCCGCTCCCCCGCAGCCGTACCGGCCGCGGGCCACCGGGCCTTCGCCGCGCCCGAGCCCCAGCACGTGCCGGAGCAGCGCTCCTGGGCCACGGACGTCGCCGCCGGGCACGACGCGGGCGTGCGGATCTCGCTGCGCGTTGAGGTCCCCGGTCTCCTTGCCGAGGCCTCCCAGGAGACCCGGCTGCCGTTCCGGGCCGTGGTCCAGATCCACAGCGTCAGCGACCCCTCGCTCGTCGCCGACGCCGCGGAGGTGTGGTCCGGCTCCGGCGCCGCGGCGGAGGCCTTCGGTCCGCGTGCGCGCATGGACGCGCTCCTGGCCCTGCGGCGGGCCACGCGCGCGTGGGCACCGCTCGGCCCGCTGCTCCAGGCGACGGTCCCCGATGCCATCGAGCTGGCCGACGAAGAGGTCACCGCTCTGCTCGGCGAGGGCGCGCGCGTGCTCGGCGTGGCGGGCGTCGACGTGCACTGGCCGAGGGAACTCGCGCGCAGCCTCACCGCCCGCGCCGTGATCGGCCCGTCCGACGGCGAGGCCCCGCAGGGCCCCGACAAGTTGACGTCGGACACGCCGTCCTACCTCTCCGCGGACGCCCTGCTCGCCTTCAACTGGCGCTTCGCGCTGGGTGAACAGGAGCTGAGCCGTGAGGAGCTCGACCGGCTCGCGGAGTCCAACCGGCCCGTCGTCCGGCTGCGCGACCAGTGGGTGCTCATCGACCCCGAGGAGGCGCGCCGGGCCCTCGCCCAGCAGGACCGCAAGGTCACGCCCATCGACGCGCTGAGCGCCGCCCTGACGGGCACCACGGACGTGGACGGCCGTCGCGTCGACGTACAGCCGACCGGATGGCTCGCGACGCTGCGCGAGCGCCTCGCGGACCCGGAGGGCATGGAGCCCGTCGGACAGCCCGCCGCGCTCGCCGCCGAACTGCGCGACTACCAGTTGCGCGGCCTCAACTGGCTGGCCCGGATGACCTCCTTGGGGCTCGGCGGCTGCCTCGCCGACGACATGGGCCTCGGCAAGACCATCACCCTGATCTCGCTGCACCTCCACCGCCAGAGCGACGAGACCACGGCGGGCCCCACTCTGGTCGTGTGCCCGACGTCCTTGATGGGCAACTGGCAGCGGGAGATCCAGAAGTTCGCGCCCGGCACGGCGGTGCGCCGTTTCCACGGTGCCCAGCGCGGCCTGGAGGACCTGGCCGACGGCGAGTTCGTCCTCACCACCTACGGGACGATGCGGCTCGACGCTGAGCGGCTCGACACAGTCGACTGGGGCCTGGTGGTCGCCGACGAGGCCCAGCACGTCAAGAACCCCTACTCCGCGACGGCCAAGCAGCTGCGCGCCGTCGGGGCACGCGCGCGTGTGGCACTCACCGGCACCCCGGTGGAGAACAACCTCTCCGAACTGTGGGCGATCCTCGACTGGACGACCCCGGGACTGCTCGGCAAGCTCAGCACCTTCCGCACCCGCTACGCCCAGGCCGTCGAGGGCGGCGCGGACCCGGCCGCGGCCGAGCGGCTCGCCAAGCTGGTGCGCCCCTTCCTGCTGCGCCGCCGCAAGTCCGACCCGGGCATCGCCCCGGAGCTGCCGCCCAAGACGGAGACCGACCGCGCGGTGTCGCTCAGCACCGAACAGACCGGCCTCTACGAAGCGGTGGTGCGCGAGGCGCTCGCGGAGATCTCCGGTGCGGACGGCTTCGCCCGCCGCGGCCTGATCGTCAAGCTTTTCACCGGCCTGAAGCAGATCTGCAACCACCCCGCGCAGTACCTCAAGGAGGACGCGCCGCGCCTCACCGGCCGCTCGGGGAAGCTGGAGCTCCTGGACGAGCTGCTCGACACGATCCTGGCGGAGGACGCGAGCGTGCTCGTGTTCACGCAGTACGTGCAGATGGCCCGGCTTATCGAACAGCACCTGGCGGCGCGCGGCGTCCCCACCCAGTTCCTGCACGGCGGCACCCCCGTCACCGAACGCGAGGCGATGGTGCAGCGCTTCCAGGACGGTGAAGTGCCGGTCTTCTTGATGTCGTTGAAGGCGGCCGGGACCGGTCTGAACCTCACGCGGGCCGAGCACGTCGTGCACTACGACCGCTGGTGGAACCCGGCCGTCGAGGCGCAGGCCACCGACCGCGCCTACCGCATCGGGCAGACGCAGCCCGTCCAGGTGCACCGTCTGATCGCGGAGGGGACCATCGAGGACCGCATCGCCGAGATGCTGCTGCGCAAGCGCGAGTTGGCCGACGCCGTCCTCGGCTCCGGCGAGGCGGCCCTGACCGAGCTGACCGACGCCGAGCTGACCGACCTGGTGGAGCTGCGAGGGGGCGCGCGATGAGCGACGCGTACGACGAGGCGTCCTCAGGGGCGCACGCGGGCGGCATGGGCGACAACGACGGGAGTGACCATTTGACGACGTACGACGGCGGGTCGGCGGCGGGCGACGGCGAGCGGACCTTCGCCGCCCTGCCGCCCGCGCACGGGCGGGGCTTCGCCCGGACGTGGTGGGGTCTCGCCTGGCTCCAGGCCCTGGAGGACACGGCTCTGGACACCGCGCAGCTCAAGACGGGGCGCAGGCTGGCGCGCGCGGGAGCCGTGGGCGCGGTCTCCGTGCGCCCCGGCCGCATCACGGCGGTCGTCCAGGACAAGGACGGCACACCGCGCCGCTCGGACGTCCTGCTGCAGCGGCTGAGCCCACAGGAGTGGGACCGCTTCCTGGACATGGCCGTCGAGCGGGCCGGACACATCGCCGCCCTGCTCGACCGGGACATGCCGCCCCACCTGGTGGAGGACGCGGCGGCAGCGGGCGTCGACCTCCTGCCGGGCATCGGCGACCTGGAGCCCGAGTGCGACTGCGAGGCGTGGGACCACTGCGGCCACACCGCCGCGCTCTGCTACCAAGTGGCGCGGCTGCTCGACCAGGATCCGTTCGTCCTGCTCCTGATGCGGGGCCGCGGCGAGCGTGAGCTCCTCGACGAGCTTCAGGTCCGCAGCGTCGCGCACATGGACCTCGAAGAGCCTTCCCGGGCGGAGTCCGCCGAGACCGTCCAGGAGGGCGTGGACGCCGCCCAGGCATACGCGGACGGGCTGATCCTGCCTCCGCTGCCCGCACTGCCTCCGCTGCCCGCGGAGCCGGGTCTGCCGCCGTCCCTCGACACGGAGACGGAGCCGGCGCCCGGCGTCGACGTACCGGCGCTCGCGTTCCTCGCGGCCCGCGCGGCGGCAGAGGCGCACCGACTGCTGGCCGAGGCCCTCTCCTCCGGGCACGAAACGCTGGCCGTCGAGGCCGAGTTGACGCTCGCCGAGGACGCCGTGCGTCTTGCGACGGCCGCGCCCGCGGCGATCGGCGCCCGGCTCGCGGACGGCTCCGGCAGGGACAGCGACGGGCTCGCGCGGGCCGTACGGGCCTGGGAGCACGGCGGGCGGGCCGCGCTCGCCGTCCTTGAGGAGGAGTGGGCTCCGGAGGGCGAGGCCCTGGCACGCGCGCGTGCCGCGCTCGACGCGGCGTGGGACGAGGACGAGCGGCCAACGCTGCGGGCCGCGCACAACCACTGGACGGCCGTCGGCGCCGACGCCCAGCTCCGCCAGGGGCACGACGGCCGCTGGTGGCCGTACCGCAAGGAGCGCGGTCGCTGGATGCCCGCGGGACCGGCGGCCCACGACCCGGCGACCGCCCTGGCCGTGGTGACGGGCGGCGAGTGACCTCTCCGGTCCGAGGCGCCGGCTCGGCTGGCTGAAACGTGTACGGCGACACCGGCGTACCCACGGGGTGCGCCGTGTGCGCCGGGAACACCGGGACGCGCACTCGCCCCGGTCAGGGATTGAGCAAGGTCACGACGTCGAGGACCGTGGAGACGCCGGTGCAGCCGAGCGGATCCAGACGAAAGGGGATGACGAGGTAGGTGTCCCGCCGCTGTTGATCGGCTGGTGATGTCCGACGGCGCCTCCTGCCCCTCGCGGGAGGCGCCGTCGGCGCGTCCCGGATGCCCGGCCCCGGGCAGCACACCGGACACGGCGCCGGGCTTCGGGACACAGGATTCAGGACGCGGGCCTCGAGACGCAGGCCTCGCGACACGGGCTTCGGGATGGAGGCCTCACGACACGGGCCTCACGACGCGATCTGCACGAACAGCACGTGATTCACCCACAGGACTCCTGACGGTTCACCCTCACGACACCTGGCGTTCGTGAGCGCGGCTGAAGGTGGCGCCGTTACCGATCTCGTGCCCCAGGAGGCTCCGATGTCCGCGCCCGTCGCCGGTCAGCGCCGTGTCCGTCGAACCACCGCTGTCGGCGTGCCGCTCGCCCTGCTCACCGCTCTCGCGGTCAGCGGCACCGCCCTCGGCGCCCCCGCCGACTCCGGACACCAGGGAGGTGCCGCACGCGTCACCTCCCAGGCCACGCTGGGCGACATCCCTCTGGGCCCGTTCAGCAACCGTCTGTTGCCCGGCACAGTGCGCGACGACCGTGGTGTCGATCTCGGCGGCATAGGCAGCGACATCTACCCGGCGGGTCGCAAGGGCGAATTCTGGACGGTCACCGATCGGGGGCCGAACGGGCAGATCAAGGTCGACGGCAAGAAGCGCCGGACCTTCCCCGTCCCCGGCTTCGACCCGGCGATCGTGAAGATCCGGGTGTCCGGACGCTCGGTGAAGGTCATCGACGCCCTGCCGATCACCACCCGCTCCGGGAAGCCGGTCACCGGGCTGCCCAACCAGGAGGGGCGCGACGAGGCCCCGTACTCGTACAACGCCGCCAAGCCGCTCGCCTACGACCCGAACGGCCTGGACACCGAGGGCATCGTCCGAGCCGCGAACGGCAGCTTCTGGCTGGTCGACGAGTACGGCCCGTCGCTGGTGCACGTCTCCGCGCGCGGGAAGGTCATCAAGCGCTACGTCCCCCAGGGGCTGAAGCTGCGCGGCACGGACTATCCGGTCGTCGAGGCGCTGCCGAGCGTGCTGCTGCACCGGAAGGTCAACCGCGGCTTCGAAGGGCTCACGCAGCTGCCGGGTGGCGACCTGGTGATGGCCGTGCAGAGCCCGCTGTCGCCGCCCGACCAGGAAGCGGGAGAAGGCTCGCGGACGGTCCGGCTGCTCCGCTTCTCCCCGGGCAAGCAGGCGGTGACGGCCGAGTACGCGTACCGCTTCGACCCGGTGGGTGTCGTGGACCCCGGGGAGGACGACACCTCCGAGCTGAAGATCTCCTCCCTCGTGGCCGTCGGCCGCGATCGCCTGCTCGTGGAGGAGCGCACCGACAAGGCGGCCCGGTTGCAGCTCGTGCGCCTGGACCGGCGCGCGAACATCCTCGGCAAGAAGTGGGACAACGGCGCGACGCGCCCCTCCCTGGAGCAGCTCGACGACCCCCGGGCCGCGGGTGTACCGGTGCTGCGCAAGCGCCTGGCCGTGGATCTCGGCACCCTCAAGGGGGTGCCCGGCAAGATCGAAGGGGTGGCCCTGGTCGACCGCCGCACGCTGGCCCTCATCAATGACAACGACTTCGGGATGACGGACGGCCCCGAGGCGTTCGACAAGAACGGCCGCCTCGTCGACAGCGGTGTGGAGACCTCCGTGACGTACGTGCGGCTCCCCCGAGCCCTGTAGCCGCCCCGGTCCCGGAACGGCGGGGCCTTCTACGGCACTTCGTTGCCCGCAGGTGTCTGCAAGAGCGATTCGAGGTCGCTCGGCAGCCCTGTGGGCAGCGTCGGGAAGTCGCTGGGCAGCTCCGTGGGCAGCCCCGTGGGGAGCTGGCTGGGGAAGTCGCTCGGCAGGCGCGTGGGGAGCTGTGTCGGGATGCTCAAAGAGGGCGTAGGGCGGGTCTCGCTGCTCTTGGTGCTCTCCGAAGGCCGCTTGTCGTCAGGGGAGTCGTCACTTCCGGTGGCGACGAGGACCACGACGACGATCACCCCGACCGCCACGAGCGCGGCGAGCAGCATGAACAGGCCGTTGCGCCGCCCGGGCCGTCTCCCCTCGGGCGGCGGCTGCCACCCGCCTCCTCCGGGAGGCGGCCCGTACCCTCCGGGCGGCGAACCGAAGCCACCGCCCGGAGGCCCGAAACCGCCACCTCCGGAAGGCGGACCGAAGCCACCGCCTCCAGGAGGGACATCACCGGGCGGACGAGGAGGCGGCGGTACCGGCGGCATGGTCATACGGTAAAGAGACACCTCGCACCGGTCACGACGCGACCCCTGCGCGGGAGTTGATACACACACGGGCTACGGAACAGACAGTTCCGGTACCCCACGTCCTTGCGGGTCGGCCGTCAGTCCCGCGCTCCCAGAAGGTGGTCCATGGCCAGCTGGTCGAGCCGCTCGAAGGCCATCCCGCGTGCGGCGGCCGCTGCCACGTCGAACTCCTCGTAGGCGCCGCGGTCGGCCAGCAGCCCCGTCAGGCCGTCGTCAGCCGTGGGCTTCACCAGTTCGTGCAGACGCGCCTCGCGCAGCGCCTGGTGCACCTCCGGGTCGGCGCGGAAGGCCGTCGTGCGCTCGCGCAGGATCAGGTAGTTGCGCATGCAGCCCGCGGCGGACTCCCATACGCCCGCGTCGTCCTCGGTGCGCGGCGGCTTGAAGTCGAAGTGGCGCGGCCCGTCGTAATCGCCCCTCTCCAGGAGGTCGACCAACCAGAAGGCGCTGCGCAGGTCTCCCGCGCCGAACCTCAGGTCCTGGTCGTACTTGATGCCGTTCTGGCCGTTGAGGTCGATGTGGAAGAGCTTGCCCGCCCACAGGGCCTGCGCGATGCCGTGCGGGAAGTTCAGGCCCGCCATCTGCTCGTGGCCCACTTCGGGGTTCACGCCGTACAGTTCGGGCCTCTCCAGGCGCTCGATGAAGGCGAGGGCGTGTCCCACGGTGGGCAGCAGGATGTCACCGCGCGGCTCGTTCGGCTTGGGCTCGATCGCGAAGCGCAGGTCGTACCCCTGCTCGGTCACATAGGCGCCGAGCAGGTCGAAGGCCTCCTTCAGCCGGTCGAGCGCGGCGCGCACGTCCTTGGCCGCGCCGGACTCGGCACCTTCCCGCCCGCCCCAGGCGACGTAGGTGCGCGCGCCGAGTTCGACGGCGAGGTCGATGTTCCGGATCGTCTTGCGCAGCGCGTACCTGCGGACGTCCCGGTCGTTCGCCGTGAACGCGCCGTCCTTGAAGACGGGGTGCGTGAACAGGTTGGTGGTCGCCATCGGGACGACGAGTCCGGTGGCGTCCAGGGCCTCGCGGAAGCGCTTGACGTGGGTGGCGCGGTCCGCCTCGGAGGCGCCGAACGGGATGAGGTCGTCGTCGTGGAACGTCACTCCGTAGGCCCCGATGTCCGCGAGGCGGCGCACCGCGTCGGCCGGGTCGAGCGGCGCCCTGGTGGCGTCGCCGAAGGGGTCCCGGCCCTGCCAGCCGACGGTCCACAGGCCGAAGCTGAACTTGTCCTCCGGGGTGGGCTGGTAGCTCATGTGTGGCTCCTCGACGGCTCCGAAGCTATTTCGTCATGGCGATTGACAAATTAGTATGCTCACGCGCCGCTGAGAAGGCCGAGGCCCACATCGGGTATCTCTGGGCGGGCACGCCCCGGGGCAGAGGCACCTCCCAGGGGTGGGCACATCCCGTGGGTACAGCCCGGTGGGTACATCCCGGTGGGACGGATCGTGTGCCGGGCGAGAGCCCGGCACTCCCGAGAAGCGCAGAGCAGCGGAAACGGAGAAGCCGATGTCGTCAGCGCCAGCAGCCGAGGGTCCCCTTGTCGTCGGTGTGGACAGTTCCACGCAGTCCACCAAGGTCCTGGTCGTCGACGCGGCCACAGGGCGGGTCGTCGCCGGCGGTCAGGCACCGCACACGGTCACCTCCGGCTCGCGGCGGGAGAGCGATCCGGAGCAGTGGTTCAGCGCCCTGGGCGACGCGTTGCGCCAGTGCGGCACCTACGCGCGCGAGGCCGCCGCCGTGTCGGTCGCCGGACAGCAGCACGGCCTCGTCACCCTCGACGAGCGCGGCAGGCCCGTGCGCCCCGCGCTGCTCTGGAACGACGTGCGCTCCGCACCCCAGGCCCGGCGGCTCGTCGAGGAACTGGGCGGCGCCAAGGCGTGGGCCGACCGCGTCGGCAGCGTCCCCGGGCCGTCCTTCACCGTCACCAAGTGGGCCTGGCTCGCCGAGCACGAGCCGGCGTCGGCCCGCGCGACCGCCGCCGTACGGCTCCCCCACGACTACCTCACGCAGCGCCTCACCGGTTCCGGCACCACGGACCGGGGCGACGTCTCCGGCACGGGCTGGTGGGCGTCCGCCACCGAGTCGTACGACGAGGACATCCTCGGCCTCGTGGGCCTCGACCCCGGGGCACTGCCCCGCGTGGCACTCCCCGGGGAGGTCGTCGGCACCGTGCGCGGCGGCGACGAACTGCCCTTCTCCCAAGGCACACTGGTGGCGCCCGGCACCGGCGACAACGCGGCGGCCGCTCTGGGGCTCGGCCTGCGCCCCGGCACCCCCGTGCTCAGCCTCGGCACGTCCGGCACGGTGTACGCGGCCTCGGAGCACCGCAGTACGGATCCGACGGGCACGGTCGCCGGGTTCGCCGACGCGCGCGGCGCCTGGCTGCCGCTCGCCTGCACGCTCAACTGCACCTTGGCCGTCGACCGCGTGGCCGCGCTCCTGAGCCTGGAACGCGACGCTGTGCAGTCCGGCGGGTCCGTCACCCTGCTCCCCTATCTCGACGGCGAGCGCACCCCGGACCTGCCGCACGCCTCGGGTCTGCTCCAGGGGCTGCGCCACGACACGACAGCGGGGCAGATCCTCCAGGCGGCCTACGACGGGGCGGTCCACGCGCTCCTGGGCGCTCTGGACGCCGTCCTCGACGCGGACGCGGACCGCTCGCAGCCCCTGCTCCTCATCGGCGGCGGGGCACGCGGCACCGCGTGGCAACAGACCGTACGGCGCCTGTCCGGCCGCCCCGTACAGATTCCCGATGCCCGTGAACTCGTCGCGCTCGGCGCCGCCGCGCAGGCGGCAGGGCTGCTGACGGGCGAGGACCCGGCGGCGGTCGCACGCCGCTGGAACACCGCGCGCGGGCAGGTCTTCGACGCCGTGGACCGGGACGAGGCAGCGCTCTCCAGGATCGCGGACGTGCTCCGCGACGCGGCTCCCCTGCTGGACGGGGACGCCACAGCATGAGCGCGCCGCCCCGCACCACCCACCCCGGAGCGACCGGCGCCCGGCTGCCCGACACCCAACAGGGCATGCGGCGCCGCAATCTCGCGCGCGTGATGCACACGGTCGCCGCGCACGGACCGTTGTCGCGCGCTTCCGTGGCTTCCCGAATCGGCCTGACGCGCGCAGCCGTGTCCACGCTCGTGGACGAACTGGTCCGCTCGGAGCTCCTGGAGGAGTTGGGCCCCGAGCGGCCCGGCAGGGTGGGCCGCCCCGGTTCCGCGCTCGCCGTCAGCGCGCGAGGACCCGTCGGCATCGGAGCGGAGGTGGGCGTCGACCGTCTCTCCGTGTGCGCGGTCGACCTGCGCGGCGACGTACGCGCGCGTGCGCAGCGACAGGTCGGCAACCGGGGGCGGGCGCCCGGGCCCGTGCTCACGGACCTCGCCTCCCTGATCCGCGAGATCACCCAGGACGCCGAGCGCGAAGGGCTGCGTCCGGCAGGTCTGGCCGTCGCGGTGCCCGGTCTGGTCGCCCGCGACAGCCAGACCGTCGTGCGTGCCCCCAACCTCGACTGGCACCACACCGACATCGGCCCGCTCTTGGCGTCGGACCTGCCCCTGACCGTCGACAACGAAGCCAACTTCGGTGCCCTGGCGGAGCTGTGGCTCGGCGACGGCGCGCCGGACGACTTTCTGCACGTCTCCGCGGAGATCGGCATCGGCGCGGCCCTCGTGGTCGACGGAATGCTGCTGCGCGGCAGCCGGGGCTTCGCGGGCGAGCTGGGGCACGTGCCGGTCCGCCCCGACGGGCCGAGGTGCGCGTGCGGCGGACGCGGGTGTCTGGAGCGGTACGCGGGTGAGGAAGCGGTGCTGCGCGCCGCGGGGCTGCCGCCGGGTCCGGACCGGGTCAGCCTCCTCGTCGAACGCGCCATCGCCGGGGACGAAGGGGTTCTCGGGGCGCTGCGCGACGCCGGGACCGCGATGGGGATCGCCCTCACCGGCGCCGTCAATCTCCTCGACCCGCGGACGATCGTGCTCGGCGGCGCCCTGTCCCGTCTGGCGCCGTGGCTGCTGCCCTGTCTGGAAGGCGAGTTGGGGCAGCGCATCGCAGGCCCGGGTTGCGCCGTCGCCGTCTCGCGCCTCGGCGCGGAAGGGCCGCTGCTGGGGGCGGCGCACGCTGTGGTGCGGGCGGTGCTCGACGATCCGGCGGGGGTGGCGTAGCTCCACTGGGTCCGGCCGGACGAAATACAGCCGGGCGAGGTCCGGCCGGATCCAGGCCTTCCGAGCGCCCACCGCCGGGCCGGTCCGGCACGCCCCCGGCCCGGCATGTCCCTGGCACGGAACGTCCTGGCGCAGCGCGTCCCCGGCACGGAACGTCCCGACGCAGCGTGTCCCCGACCTCCCCGCATGCTCCACCCAGGCGTGGGGCCAGCCTCCGCCCTCCTGTCCCCCACACGAGTGGTCAGATTTTCCACAGCCACCGCTCCGTGCACAGATGCGCTGCGGGCACTTCCACCTCAATCGCCCATGCCCGTACGGTGATTCACATGAGCAGAGCGCTCCGCACACGGCGGGGCGAGGCCACGGTTACCGGGGGATTCGCATGTCGGGACTTCGCACGCCGACGACGCGCGCGTCGGGGTTTCACACCTCGCGGTCGCACGCGACGGGGTGTCACACGTCAGGGGAAATCAAGCCGGGAGCGGCGCGTCAGCTCCGTGAAGGCATGGCTGGAAGTGTCACCCTCGTGCCCGCGACGGCGCGTGCGGGCCCGCCGCGCGATCCGGATCCGCCGCACGAACCGGATCTCCCACACGCCCCAGACCGCCCGTACGCACGACTTGCAGCCACACCGCCCAGAGCGGAGCACCACCCGATGAACACCCCGCCTCCGCTCGGCATCCGCGCCAGGCCGGACCGGAACGCCTGGCCACTCAGCGGCGCGCCACGCCTCACCCCCACAACTCCCGGCGCCGTGCCCGATCCACGCCTCGCATGCGCTTCGCACGCCCCTTTCATGCCGAGCGCCGCAGCCGACCCGCTCACCGAACGCGACCTCCCACAACAGCCCGCACAAGATTTCGACTTCAGCAATCTGGACGTGCCCCAGCGCGCCACTCACACTGTGCAAACGACCGTGGCGAACGATCCCCACACGAACCACACGTGCGTGGCGAAGCTCCGCGAGGAGCGGCCGCGCCCTCGCCGTCATGCCGCGCGCCACGAGATATGAAGCTCTGCCTGCAGGATCCGGCCTTCCACGCACCCCGGGACGCGCCCACCGCGCAGCCCAGCCACTCCCCCCCACCGAGAGGCAGAACAGCCATGGATCAAGCAAGTGAACGAGCTGCGCACCAGCCGCCGGACGCGCCGGGCGACAGCACTCGACCACCGGCGCCGCGCCCGGCGAGACTCCTGCCCAGCAGGCGCCGCATCCTCCAGGGCGCGGCACTCGCCGCCGTGCCTTCGGCCCTGCTGACGTCCCCCCACGCCATGGCGAAGACGCCGCGCCAGGCCGCCTACCCTCCCGTCGAGTGGGTCCCGGCCAGCTCCTCGAACTACACCGCCTCCAACCGCCCCAGCAGCTACCCCATCACCTATGTCGTCGTACACGTCACACAGGAGACGTACGCCGACACGCTGGCCATCTTCAAGAACCCGGCGAAGAAGGTGTCCGCGCACTACGTGGTGCGCTCGGCGGACGGACACGTCGCACAGTGCGTCAGCGAGCGGAACGTCGCCTGGCACGCGGGCAACTGGACCTACAACACGCGCAGCATCGGCATCGAGCACGAAGGGTGGGTGGATCGACCGGAGTACTTCACCGACGCGATGTACGAACAGTCCGCCCTCCTCACAGCGGCGATCTGCGACAAGTACGCCATCCCCAAGGACCGCCAGCACATCATCGGCCACGTCGAGGTCCCCGGCACCGATCACACGGATCCCGGACGCTACTGGGACTGGTCGCGCTACATCCGCTTGGTCAACTCCGCCTGACGGCCGGGAAAGACCGGCCAGCGGGGGCGCGCGGGCGCTTGTCGGCTTCTGTTCCCGGGGTGACGATGGCAGCACCGCACCGCTGTCATCGCCGTCATCACCGTACGGAGGCCGACTTGACCGATCCATGGGTGGCCCTCGAGCCCGGCGCCAACCCCGCCGAGCGGGTTCGCACGATCCGTCGGGCCCATGAGCGGTTCACCGCGGCGGGGACCGTCGCCCGCCCGGTGCGCTCCGCGGTGGCCGACTCGTGGCGTCGTTCGGCACGGGCCCGGGTCAGCCCCGCGGGCACCGGGGCGTCGGTGGAGCTGACGGCCGGGGATCTGGGTGCCTATCGGGCGGAGCATCCGCTGTCCCGGGTGATGCCGCTGTTCCGGGAGTTGATGGGCGGCTTCGCCAAGGACGGCGAGCACCTGCTCGCGGTGTGCGACGCGCACGGCAGGCTGTTGTGGGTCGAGGGGCACACCACGACCCGGGCGCAGGCGGGACGGATGAACTTCGTGCCGGGCGCGCGCTGGGCGGAGTCGGCGATGGGGACCAACGCGCCGGGGACGGCTGTGGCCGTCGACCGGCCGGTGCAGGTGTTCGCCACGGAGCACTTCGTCCGCGAGGTCCAGTCGTGGACGTGTGCGGCCGCGCCGGTGCACGACCCCCGCACCGGGCGGCTGCTCGGAGCCGTCGACGTGACCGGTGGGGACGGCCTCGCCCATCCCCACAGCCTGGCGTTCGTCCAAGCGGTGGCGCGGGCCGCGGAGTCCCAACTGGCCCTGCTCGCACCCGAGGCGGCCCCCGCGGACACCTTGGAGCTGACAGCGCTCGGCCGGGACGAGGCCTTGGTGCTCGTGGGCGGACGCAAACGGCGCCTGAGCCGACGCCACAGCGAGATCATGGTGCTGCTGGCCCGGCACCCCGAGGGCCTCACCGGCGACGAACTGCTGTGCGCGCTGTATGAGGACCAGGCGGTGACGCCGGTGACGTTGCGGGCGGAACTGACGCGGCTGCGGCAGGTGCTCGGCCCTGAGGTGCTGCGGTCGCGGCCGTACCGCCTCGCGGTGCCGGTCACGTCGGATGTGGACGTCGTGGAGCGGCGGCTGGGGTGCGGGGCGGTGACGGCGGCGTTCTCCGTCTATGCGGGACCGCTGTTGCCGGGGGCCCAGGCGCCCGCGGTGGTGCGGTTGCGGCGGCGGCTCGCGGACCAGATGCGGGCGGCGCTGATCGTCCGCGGGGACCCGGACCTCCTGTCGGACTGGGCGCACGCGCCGTGGGGGGAGGACGACGTGGAGGTGTGGCGGGCGCTGGCCGCGGTGCGGCCGACGCCACCGGTGGTGGCCCGCGTGCGCTCCCTCGACCAGGAGCTCGCGGCGGACGGATTCGACCCCACGCTGCGACCGTAGGTCCGCGGCACGGCGTACGCCCCGTCCCGCCGCCGGAGCCCTGGCCACCCTACGGGCGGCGGCACGCAACGTACTTGCAACCTCGCCCTCCGTACGCTCCCGCCGAGAGCTGCCCAACGGCGGGCAGCGTGTCCGGGGAGGCAGTCACATGGCCCGTTACGCGGCGCCCGGTACCGAGGGCGCGGTCGTGTCCTATCAGGCCAGGTACGACCACTTCATCGGGGGCGAGTACGTGCCGCCGGCGCGGGGGCAGTACTTCGAGAACCCGAGCCCGGTCAACGGGCAGCCGTTCACGGAGATCGCCAGGGGTACGGCCGAGGACGTGGAGCGGGCGCTGGACGCGGCGCACGCCGCCGCGCCCGCGTGGGGGCGTACGTCCCCCGGTGAGCGCGCGGCCGTCCTGCGGCAGATCGCGGACCGCATGGAGGCCAACCTCGAGCAGTTGGCGGTGGCGGAGAGCTGGGAGAACGGCAAGCCGGTGCGGGAGACGCTGGCGGCGGACATTCCGCTCGCCATCGACCACTTCCGGTACTTCGCGGGGGTGATCCGCGCGCAGGAGGGGACGCTCAGCGAGGTCGACGACGACACGGTGGCGTACCACTTCCACGAGCCGCTCGGTGTGGTGGCGCAGATCATTCCGTGGAACTTCCCGATCCTGATGGCGACGTGGAAGCTGGCGCCCGCGCTCGCGGCCGGGAATGCCGTGGTGCTCAAGCCCGCCGAGCAGACCCCGGCGTCGATCCATGTGTGGCTGAGCCTGGTGAGCGACCTGCTGCCGCCGGGTGTGGTGAACGTGGTCAACGGCTTCGGCGTCGAGGCGGGCAAACCGTTGGCGTCCAGTCCGCGGGTGGCCAAGGTCGCGTTCACCGGCGAGACCACGACGGGGCGGCTGATCATGCAGTACGCCTCGGAGAACATCAAGCCGGTCACGCTGGAGCTCGGCGGCAAGAGCCCGAACATCTTCTTCGACGACGTCTGGGCGGCCGACGACGACTTCCGCGACAAGGCCCTCGAAGGCTTCACCATGTTCGCGCTCAACCAGGGCGAGGTCTGCACCTGTCCCTCGCGGGCGCTCGTCCAGCGCGGGAACTACAGCGAGTTCCTGGAGGCGGCGGTCGCCCGCACCGAGCTGATCAAGCCGGGCCACCCCCTGGACACGGACACGATGATCGGCGCCCAGGCCTCCAACGACCAGTTGGAGAAGATCCTCTCCTATCTGGACATCGGCCAGCAGGAGGGCGCGAAGATCCTCACCGGCGGCCAGCGCATCGAGTACGACGGTGAGCTGGCGGGCGGCTGGTACGTACAGCCGACGATCTTCGAGGGCGACAACCGGATGCGGATCTTCCAGGAGGAGATCTTCGGCCCGGTCGTCTCGGTCGCGTCGTTCAACGACTTCGACGACGCCATCAAGATCGCCAACGACACCCTGTACGGCCTCGGCGCGGGGGTGTGGACGCGGGACATCAACACCGCGTACCGCGCCGGGCGTTCGATCCAGGCGGGGCGCGTATGGACGAACTGCTACCACGCCTACCCGGCACACGCCGCCTTCGGCGGCTACAAGCAGTCCGGCATCGGCCGCGAGACGCACAAGATGATGCTGGAACACTACCAGCAGACCAAGAACCTCCTGGTGTCGTACTCACCGAAGAAGCTCGGCTTCTTCTAGAGGCCCGAGAGAAGGCGCCTGACCTGGCTCTTCGCCGGTCAGGCGCCTTCCGTTCGGCCCGCTCAGCGCAGGGCCCGGTTTACGTTGTAACTCCCAGTTCCTCCCACCGCTATCCCCCATCTGACCAGCTGTTCCGGACCAGTGGCGGACCAAACCCCGCATCACCGCTCAGGCGCCGCGCCCTTGCTGACACGGTCCCACTCCTGCATCGACTGCTCGATGAGACGGTTGGCCTGCTCCCTGACGCCGTCCAGGAACTTGGCGTAGTGGTGGAAGTCGAGGGTCCGGCTGCGCTCTCCGCCGCACGCGGCGGCGCCCTGCCCTCCGCCCGTGCCGATGGTGGCCCGTACCAGGGCGAGGGTGTCCAGGTCGCCGAGGTCCTCGGTGCGGTAGAGCCCTCCGCCCCCGGCCGCCCCCGGCCGCCCCCGGCAGCAGTTCACACCGTTCTCGGCGGCGGAGGCCCTGCGCGAGGCGGTCGACCTCCCGGCGGCCGCCCGGCACGCCTGTCGCGCGGAAACTGGTCCTGCTCGGAAAACACATACCGATGTGCCACGCCCGGCGTGCGGCAGCCTGGTGCCTGGCCGGGGCCGCGTCGGTGGCCCCTGTCGTGCTGCCCCGGGCCAGGAGCCGAACGGCGCGGGGCATCGACGACGTCGGCCGGCAGTGGGGCGGGGTCCTCTGGGTCGGCCCTGCCCAGCGCATCAGCATGCGTCCGGGAGCTCGGCTTCGGCCACCGTACGACTTCCCGGATGGGGGAACGGGGCGCAGCCGGAAGCCCATGAGCGCGAGGCGCTGACGCGCTCGCGGGGTGGGAGGCGACCGCCGCCCAGCCCGACGCACCTGTCCCGGGACACCATCGGGACAACCGCCCCTGGTGACCGGGACGCGCCGCGCACGACGATGCCACCGGTGCGGAAATCCCGCGCCGGGTTCTCTCTCATCGAAGGCGGAGCAATGACGCACGCGGTTGTGGAAACGCCCACCCGAGCCGACGAATTCGACGCGGTCGACGAATTCGACCTGGACGTGCGGATCGCCGTGAACACGGAAATCCACTCGCCCGAAGGCTCATCCAGCAACTGGCTCTCCTGCAAGGGGACCTGTTCCCTCTCCCTCTGCTTCTGCGGGGGCAGCACGTCCTGCCGACTGTGCTGATCTGAGATCGCCGGAGCGGCCCTCCCGCCGGAGGGCCGCTCCCTCCAGGAGAAAGGAAGACATGACCACCGACCGCGTACTGGTGATATCTCCGCGCAAGAGCGGAACGCACCTCATCCAGGAACTGATGGTGCAGCTGGGCTACCGGGTGTACGGAGAGCCGGTGCCGCCGCGCGAGGGCCGGCCCGCCTTCAGCGTCACGGAACGGCAGGAGCTGGCCGAGCGCTACCTCGACCCGGACGAGCTGGCCGGGCTCGACCACCGGCGCGACCGGGCGGAGTTCCTGCGCACGACGGACCAGCTGTGGCAGGAGCTCGCGTGGGCCTGGCAGGTGAGGCTGGCCGTGGCACCGCTCGCTCAGGTGGAGTCGGTCGCCCCCGAATCCGTCCTGAGGCTGAAGACCCGCACCGACTTCTGGACCTCGCCGTTCTCCGCCACCCCCGCGGGAATGAGCTGGATCTTCCATTCGGTGGATGTCTGGCGCATGGACAACAAGTTCCTCGCCGAGTGGCTCCACACCGGGAACCCCAAGGTCATCCTGAACTACCGGGACCCGCGGGACGCCTTGCTCTCGCTCGTCAACTTCTTCTCCCGGAGCAACGGGCTCGACTTCATCAGGTATCCGGAATCCGCGGTCTTCGGCCCGACGATGGAATCGATCGATTCCCTGGCCGACAAGCTCGCCTACGCGATCACCGACCCGAACATGCCCCTCCTCGACGACTTCGAGTCCGCCATGACCCTGCTGCGGCACCCCCAGGTGTGCAAGGTGTCCTTCGAGGAGTTGGTCGGGCCCCGGGGCGGCGGCACTCGTGCGGAGCAGCTGGCCGCCGTCGGCAAGGTGGCCGACTGGCTCGGTCTGGACGTGGACCGGGAGTCGGTGGCCGACGCGATGCTCGGGAAGAAGTCGTTCACGCTCAACAAGGGGCGCGCGGGCCGCTGGCGCGAAGCCTTCACCCCCCGACTGACCCAGCAGTTCGAGAGCCGGTACGGACACGTCCTCGACGCCTTCGGATATGCCCGGGGCGCGAGCGGGAACCGGGAGACGGCGTGAGGGCGGCCGTCGCGGCCGACGCGCTGCTCGACAGGCCGCTCGCCGAGCGGGCCCATGCCACCGCGCGTCTCCTGGCCACCCGGATCGCCGACCCCGAGCACGTCACGGCAACCGTGGCCGCGTCGCCCACGGACCCGAACACACCCGGTGCGAGACTCGACAGCTCCCTGCTCGCCGGTGACGCGGGCATCGCCCTGGTGCTGCGCACGGCGTCCCGCGCGCTGCCCGAATCAGCGGAGTTCTGGGCGCGGTCGGCGCGTGCCCGCCTCGCCGCGGCGGTGCGCAGCACGCGGGAGATTCCGGTGCGGGGCCCCGGCATGGGGTACGGCACGGCGGGCCTCGCCCTGGTCGTGTCGGACTTCGCCGCCGACGAACCCCGCTACGGCGAGGCCCTCGACAAGCTGCACGGCCAGCTCCTGGACCAGCTCACCGCCGCCCCGCCCACGGTCGGCGAGGGCGGAGTCCGGGACAGCGACTACGACGCCATCCAGGGCAGCGCGGGCGTCCTCGGCCATCTGGTGTCCGTGCCCGCGCACCGCGCCAGGCTGCGGCAGGGCGCCCACCTGCTCATCGACCACCTGGTCCAGCTGTGTCTGCCGACCCGGCGTGGCGCGGCCCCCCACTGGGTCATACCGCCCCGGTACTACCCGCTGCCCGAGTACCTGGAGGAGTATCCGCACGGGTACGTCAACCTCGGCCTCGCCCATGGTCTCGCCGGGCCGCTGGCCGCGCTGTCGCTGGCGTGGCGGGCCGGATACCGGCGCAAGGGCCTGGCCACCGCCATTCACCGGACCTCGACGTACCTCTGCGCCACCGCCGTGCGGGACGAGTTCGGTGTCGACTGGCCGACCGGGGTGCCCCTGGGCCCCGACGGCGACGAGACACCGGCCGCGAGCCCGGCGCGTGCCGCCTGGTGCTACGGAGCGCCGGGGATCACGAGCGCCCTGCTCCAGGCCGCGCACGCCACGGGCGACGACAGGCTGAGGGAGTTCGCGACCACCGCGCTGGAGGCGTCGCTGCGGCGCATCCGGGCCGGGCGGCACGCGTACGCGGCCACGCTGTGCCACGGTCTGGCCGGGGTCCTCGCCATCACCGCCGCGGCCGCGCGGACCACGCGGAGCGCCTCCCTGCGCGCGTCGCTGCCGTGGCTCACCGAACGTGTGGTGGACGCGTGCCATCCCGACCTGCCGTTCGGGGTGCGCAACAGCGAACCGCACCACCCGCCCATCGACAATCCGGACCTTCTGGTGGGCGCGGCCGGTGTCGCGGCCGCCCTGTGGTCGGTGTCCTCATCGGTTTCCGGACGCTGGCAGCGCTGCCTGCTCATCGCCTGACCTTCGCGGAGAGAACCCTCATGTCCCGGTCCCACAGCCCAGCACGCCCGGCGCCGTACCGCCCCGCCGGCTTCTTCCTCCTGCGCACCCCCACTCTGACCGCCGACTCCTACCGGTACGTTCTGGACGACGAGCCGCGGGGGCTCCGCGACTACCACAGCGCCGTGACGGGCGACGGGGAGACGGAGCTCTCCGCCCTCGCGTGGCCGACGGAGAACCTCGCCCACCGGCGTCAACGGGCCCGTGCGCGGCTCTTGGACCTGGCGCAGGAGCCGTTGCTGCGCGAGGCCGTCCAGGTGGCGAGCCCCAGCCTGTTCCGGGAGCTGGAACGGATGGCACGCGACGGCGACAACGGCGACGCCGACGAGCGCGTGCACTCGTCCCTCCTGCGGTACCTGGCGCGGATGAGCACCCGGCCGACCCCCTTCGGTCTCTTCGCCCAGGTGGGAGCGGGCGAGTTCGGCGACGCCACGCGGCTGGAGCGGGTGCGGGAGGCCCCGGCCTCCACCCGGACCCGGGCCGACGTGGGCTGGCTGCTGACGCTGATCAGGACCATGGAGGGCGACCGGTCCCTGCGGGACGCCCTGCGCGTCGTGGTGAACCCCTGCCTCTACCGCAGCGGCGGGCGCCTGGTTCTGCCCGTCACCGACGTCTACGGGCAGTCCGACAACCGCTCGGCCAGCGTGCGGACCACCCGCGCCGTGGACCTGGCGCTGCGGTGCGCCGAGGGCCGGCCTTCGTACGCCGAGTTGGTCGCACGCATGCGGTCCGCGCTGCCCGGAGCGGGCGAGGACAGGACCAGGGCGCTGGTGGACGGGCTCTGGGACCTGCACATCCTCACCAGCGATCTGCGCCCGGCCACCACTGACACCCGCCCTGAGCAGGCTCTCCTCGAACGGATCCAGGGCATCGACAGCGCCGAGCCGTACCGGAGCGCACTGGAGCGCACACACGCCTACGCGGCCCGGGTGGACGAGGCGCCGCGAGCGGATCTCTCCCGCCGCCTGTCCCTGCTGGACGCCCACCAGCGATCGACAGCACCCGACTACGAACGCGACGCGTACCAGGTGGACGCCACCGCCGCTCTCCTCACCCCCGTGATCAAGGCCGACGTCGCGGAGGCCGCCGCGGACGCCGCCGAGACGCTCCTGCGGCTGGGGCTCCAGCGCAGCCGCCCGCGCCATCTGGCCCAGTACCACCAGGCGTTCGTCGAACGCCATGGCGTGGGCGCCGAAGTGCCGGTCCTCCGGCTCCTCAACGCGGAGCAGGGGCTCGACGCACCCGAGACCTACTCCTATCCTCCGCGGTCGACCCCGTTGCCACCCCTGCCCGAGCACGGCCCGGGACGGGCCGAGCAGGCACTCGCCTCCCTCGCTGCCGCCGCCCTGCACCAGGGCCGGAACGAGATCGAGATCACCGACGCCTTCCTGGAGACGTGGGACCCGGCCGGTACCGCGGACCCTGCCGCCAGGCCCTCGCTGGACGTCACCGCGCAGATCGCGAGCAGCTCCAAGGAGGCCCTCGACCGGGGCGAGTGGAAGCTGGTGCTCTCCCCCGCGCCGCTGCGGGACGGCGGACGGCTGCTCGGCCGGTTCTCCGACGTCCTCGGGCACGATCTGACGGCCCGGCTGCGGCAGATCGCCGCCGCGGAGGAAGCGCTCTGTCCAGAGGCCCTGTTCGTCGAGCTCAGCTATGTCCACCAGGAAGGCAGGGGCGGCAACCTGGCCATTCACCCGTCCTTGCGCAGCCATGAGATCTGCGTCAACACCTCCCCCTCGGGCGGACCCGTCCAGCAGATCCTCCTCTCGGACGTGCTGGTCGGCGCCACCGACGACCGCCTCTACCTGCGGTCGGCGACGCTGGGAAGGGAACTGAGGGTCACTCAGAGCCATGTGCTGAACCCGTACAAGGCCCCGAACATCTGCCGGTTCCTCCTGGAGGTGTCGGACGACGGCTTCGCCCAGCTCGCGGAGTTCGACTGGGGCCTGCTGGACTCGGCACCGGTGCTGCCGAGGGTCTCGCGCGGCCGCGTCGTACTGCGACCGGCGCGGTGGCGCATCGACGTCGGCGTGCCCGGCGCGGTCCAGCCCTTCACCGGCGCGCTGCCCGACCGTGACCGGTTCTTCGACGCCTTCCAGGAGTGGCGTCGTACGTGGCGCGTGCCGAAGTGGGTCTGTCTCTCCGTCCTGGACAACAAGCTCCTGCTCGATCTCGACCACCCCCTCTGCGTGGACGAGATCCACCGCGAGCTGCGCCGCACGACGGCCGCCGGCTCGCTCCCCCTCATGCTGGAGGAGATGCTCCCCGACTTCTCGCAGCTGTGGCTGCGGGACCAGAGCGGGCGCCCGTACGCCAGCGAGATCGTCGTTCCGCTCCTCGCGCGGGACGCGGCGGCCACCCGTCGCCCGGCCGTCGCCGCGCCGGTCACCGGGCCCGCCGCCCGCCGCAGCGCGTCGGCACACGTCAAGCACCACCTCGTGGGCGGTGACTGGACCCATCTCAAGGTGTACGCGGCGCTCGCGCGGCACGACGACATCATCAGCGGTCCGCTGCCCGCTTTCGTCCAGGAGCTGCGCGAGGAGCACCTCGTCGACCGGTGGTTCTTCATCCGCTACTGCGACCCCCACCCCCATCTGCGGATACGGCTGCGGCGCGCGCCGGGCACGGACGGCGCGTCCCTCCTCCACCGCGCGATCGCCTGGGCCAGGGCCCTGGTGGACGAGGGGCTAGCGCGCGATCTCGCCGTGGTGGCGTACGACAGGGAGACCGAGCGGTACGGGGGACCCGAGGCCATCGAGGCGCTGGAGGCGGCCTTCGAGGCGGGGAGTGACACCGCCGCGGCCCTGGTGGGCCTCCAGCATGCCCGCCCCGGGCAGCTGGACCCGGACGTGGTGGGGGTGTTCGCCATGGACACCCTCTCCCGGCAATGGGGGGCACCGGCGAGCTCGTCCGGGGCGGCGGGCGACGCGCACGGCGTCTCCGCCGAGGCACGAACCCGGTTCCGGGCGCTGCGTGCCACCTTGTGCGACCTCCTGGCCCCCTGGGACGCCCATCCCGACCCCACCGCCCGGCTCTGGGCGGACGACCTCGGCGCCGTCCTCGCCCGGCAGTCACGGGCGGTGGCCCGGGCGGGGCAGCACGTCCGGCAGCTCGCGGCGGCCGGACGGCTCGTCGGCACGGAGGACGAGATCCTGCGCAGCCTGCTGCACATGCAGAGCATCCGCCTTTCGGGCGTGGACCGGGTGCGGGAGCGGCGGTGTCACGACCTGTGGACCCTCGCGCTGCGCTCGTTGTCGGGGCGCCCGGACGCGCCGGAGGAGAGCCGTCGCCGACGGCCGCTCCCGGAGACCGCATGAGCCGCTCGTGGCAACGGGCCCTGGCTCTCCTGTGGGGCATCGGCCGTGCGCAGGTCCTGGTGCTCACCGCGGTCACCGTGCTCGGCGCCGTCGTCCCCGCGCTCCAGGTCCACCTGACGGCCCGCACCGTCCAGCTCGTGGCGGACGGCTTCGGCGGCACCGGTGCCGCCGAGCAGGGTCCCGCGCTGCTGTCCGGGGGTTGTCTGGTCGCTCTGTCCGTCGTCGGTCACTTCCTGGGGGTGCTGCGGACGTACCAGGAGACGCTCCTGCGCACCCGGCTGTCGGACGCCGTCACTCTGCTGCTCATGGAGAAGGCCGCCCGGCTCTCACTCCAGCAGTTCGAGGACGCGGAAACCTACGACGCGCTGCAACGTGCCACCCGTGAGGCTGCTTTCCGCCCCTACCAGGCGTTCACCGGTTTCGCTTCCGTGGTCTCGTCCCTGCTGTCCTTCCTCTCCGTCGGCGCCGTGCTGCTGCACAACGACATTCCCTTGGCGCTCGCCCTCTGTCTCGCCCCGGTGCCGTCCGCGCTGGTGGGGCTGGCGTTCAGCCGACGCACGCACGCCGTCCAGAACGCGCGGGCGGAGGACCGGCGCAAGCTCATCTATCTGGAACACCTGCTGACCAACGACCAGACGTACAAGGAGACGCGCCTGCTCGACCTCGCCCCCTTGCTGCTGAGCCGGTCGAAGGCCCTGGTGGACGAGTTCTACGGCGTCGACCGGGACATCGAGCGACGCCAGGCCCTGGCCACGGCGCTGGCCGGGCTGGTGAGCACGCTGGTCACCGGCGGGGCCGTGCTGCTGGCCGTGCACACGGCGCTGCGGACCGGACAGGTCGGGGCGCTCGCCGGGTACATCACCGGCATAGCGCTGATCCAGACGTCCGTGCAGACCCTCTTCGCCAGCGCCACGCAGCTCTACGAGAACAACCTGTTCCTCGGGAACCTGTTCGCCTTCATCGACCTCCCCTCGGAGTCCGTCGCACAGGGGCACCGCGCTCTTCCGGAGCGGTTGCGCCAGGGCATCGAGTTCCGCCATGTGTCCTTCACCTACCCCGGGAGTGCGGAACCGGTCCTCGAAGACGTCTCGTTCACCGTTCCCGCGGGCACCTGCGTCGCCCTGGTGGGGAGCAACGGAGCGGGCAAGTCCACCCTGCTCAAGCTCCTCGCCCGGTTCTACGAGCCGACGAGCGGAACCATCCTGGTGGACGGCCGCCCCCTTGCCGAGTACGACCTCGCCGAGCTGCGGGACGGCATCGGCGCGATCTTCCAGGACTACATCCAGTACGAGGCCCCGGCCCGCGAGAACATCGGCCTGGGCAGGGCCGGACGCCTCGACGACGAGCAGGGCATCCGCGCCGCGGCCGACCGCGGACGGGCACTCGGCTTCCTGGACGCACTGCCGCAGGGGCTGGATACGTATCTGGGCCGCTGGTTCTCCGGGGGCCGGCAGCTCTCCGGCGGGCAGTGGCAGAAGGTGGCCCTGGCCCGCGCCTTCTTCCGCGAGGCCCCCGTCCTGCTCCTCGACGAGCCGACGGCCGCCGTCGACGCCGCCGCGGAGGCCGAGATCTTCGGCCTGCTCAGGAAGGTGCACGAAGGGTCGACGTCCCTGCTCGTCGCCCACCGGTTCTCCGCCGTCCGCACCGCCGACCACATCGTCGTCATCGACGCGGGCAGAGTGCGCGAACAGGGCTCGCACGACGACCTGATGGCGTCACAGGGCCTCTACGCCCGTCTCTTCCGCCTCCAGGCCGCGGGGTACCGATAGCGCCCGGCCGCGGTCTAACGTGCGCCCGCCCAACGGGCTCGCACGGCCGCCCCCTTGGCGCCGGCGCCCGCCCGACGCCCGCGCCGTGCACCACAAGCACCGGATCACCGACGCAGAGGAGCAGCATGCGATCAGCACAGACAGGCGCCGCCGTGCCGACAAGCGCGACGCGGGCGGCCACGGGGGAACGAGCCGGTGGCACGAAGGCGGTGACACCGTGACGCGCATCCCCTTGAGCGTGCTCGACCAGGTACCCGTTCACTACGGGACGCGGAGAAGCACCGCCCTCGCCGAGACAGTCGCCTTCGCGCAGGCCGCCGAGGAGTTGGGCTGTCACCGCTTCTGGGTGGCCGAGCACCACGGCGACCGCTCGCACGCCTGCGGCTCCCCCGAGGTGCTGGCCGCCGCGATCGGCGCCGTCACCACCCGCATCAGGGTGGGGGTGGGTGCCTTCCCCCTGCCGCTGTACGCGCCCTGGAAGGTGGCCGAGTCGATCAGCGTCCTGGCGGGTCTCGCTCCGGGACGGACCGATGCCGGAGTCTGCCGCGGTCCCGGTGCCACACAGGAGGCGCTCGCGGCCCTGGTCGCCCATCACGCTCCGGGCCTCCCCCGGCCCTTCGAGGAACTCGCCGCCGAACTGGTCAGGCTCCTCGGACGCCGCGCGGGAGACCTGAAGAGCATGCCCCTGATCATCACCGGTTCCGGGCCCGGCAGCGCACGGCTCGCCGCGCGCCTGGGACTCCCCTACGTCTTCGGCCAGTTCGCCCTCAAGGACCCACGGCCCGACCTGGTGGGCCTGTACCGCGAGGCGTTCGAGCCCTCGCCGTGGCTGGAGACTCCTAAGGCCGTACTGGCCCTCCGTGTGGCGGCGGCCGACTCGGCCGACACGGTCGACGCCCTGACCGCAGGCTTCGCCGGTGTCCTGGCCGGTGCCGCCCACCTGCCGCCCGAGGCGCGCAGGCAGCTGGCTTCCGGCGCCCTGCCGACGACGGCCTCGTGTCTCCCGGACGCTCCGCTGACGCCCGTACCCGTACCGGACGTCGGCAGCATGCTGATCCGCGGAGACGGGCGAACGCTGCGCCGGCCCCTGGCGGACCACCTCTCGCTCCACGAACCGGACGAACTCATGGTGACGGTCTGGTCCCCCGACCTCCACGGACGCGTCCGCGCGCTGGAGCTCGTCCGGGACGCTCTGCCTCACTGAGCTCCGGGGAGCACGGCGGGCCACCGCGGTCGGGCGTCGAACATCCGGAAGCCTTCCGGGAACCGCCCCGGGCGGGAGGCGAGCGGCGACCGGGCCGGGCTCCGGTCGCCGGTTCCCGTCAGCCCCGCGGAGAGGGCCGCCACGATGGCTTCACCGCGGCTGCCGACACCGAGTTTGCCCAGGACGGCCGAGACGTAGTTGCGCACGGTCTTGTCCGAGAGGGTCAACTCGCGCGCGATGCGCCGGTTGTCGAAGCCGCGAGCGACGAGCCGGAGCACGTCGTACTCACGGGCCGTGAGCGCGGGGAAGGCGCCCTGCCTCCGCACCTGTGCCGACGGGCCCCGCAGGGCGGAGAGCGCGTACTCGACGCCGGGGCTGAACGCCACGCCTCCGCCCCGGACGAGCCTGATGGCGTCGAGGACCATGGTGGGTTCCGCATCCTTGAGCAGGAAGCCCTTGGCTCCCGCGCAGAGGGCCGCCAGCACCAGTTCGTCCCAGCCGCCCCGCGCCCACCCCGTCACCAGGATGCCCAGGGGCGGGGAGCGGTGCGCCAGCGCCCGGACGGTGTCGAGCCCCGAGCCTCCCGGCAGGTCGAGGTCCAGGAGCACGACGTCGGGTCGCGCGTCCCCGATGCCTTCCAGACACGTCCCGGCGTCCGGGGCCTCGCCCACCAGCCGTACGGCGCTGTCCGCGAGAACGGCACGGATACCGATCCTGACGATGGGATTCCGCTCGACGAGGAACACGCGAATCGGATCTGCCGACGAATGTGTCACTGCGCACACCTCTCGAACAGGCCAGGTCACACGCCCCGGAATCCTGAGGATGTGACAGCTGGATGTACTGGCACGTCGAACGGTAACCGGGTGAGTTTGATTTTCCAACCCACTAAGGGTTCGGCCGGGCCGTGCGGACGGAAACGCGGCGGGCCCCGGCAGGGGGCGTGCTGCCCCGGGGGCCCACGCTCGCGCCCTCCACCGCCTTGGCCGTGACCGTCGCCGGAGTGCGCTGCGCCGTGTCGTCCCCCCGCGCCCGCTGTGGGGACACGGTCCAGGTGGTGGCGCCGTCGGTGAACTCGTAACGAAGAAGGGGCAAGGCCCGGTCCAGGAGATCGACCATCGCGGAGTGGTCGGGCGCGTCGCCGGTGAGGAGGTCCATGAAGGTGCTGCCCACACCGCCGGAGAGGTGGTCGCCGGGGCGGACGTAGGGCCGGTAGCCGGTGATGCCCTCCAGGGAGCGGATCTCGTCGGCGCCGGTGAGGGCCCGCAAGTGGCAGGGGCTGTCCGGGGCCAGGCCGTTGAACTGGAAGAAGACCCGGTCGGGCGGTGCCGGAGCGGGCGGCGGGGCGGCGCCGAGGGCGAGGAGCGCGGCCGTCCGGACGAGGTCCACTCCGCAGGCGCGGCGCGACAGCTCGTTGAGGTGGCCGCCGAGACGACCGTTGACCTCGATGATGCGGGGGCCGTGGGGGGTGAGTTTGATCTCCGTGTGGCAGATGCCGGTCGTGACGCCGAGCGCGGTGACCGCCCGTACCGCCAGGTCCGACACGGCCGCGGTGTGGTCGGGGGCCAGCGCTGCGGGCCAGAACTGGCCGGTCTCGCGGAAGGGCGGGGTCAGCGGGTGCTTGCCGGTCACCGCGAGCACCCGCGTGCCGTGCGGGTCCGTCGCGGTCTCGACCGACACGTAGTCGCCGAAGGGCCCGCCCGGCTGTCCGCTCAGGAATTGCTCGACCACCCAGGACTCGCCGGGGTCGGTGAAGAGCCGTGACCGCAGCCTTTCCGCCTCCGCCCGGTCGTGGACGGCGAAGGTGCCCCGGCTGCCCTGCCCCTGTACCGGTTTGACCACCGCGGGGAGTCCGACGGCCGCAAGCGCCTCCTCCCAGGCGGCGGCGTCCGGCACCAGGCGGCAGGCCACCGCGTCGACTCCGGCGGCCCGCAACCGCTGCCGCTGCCGGTACTTGTCGGTGAGGGCCTCGGCGACCTCCGGCGTGTGGTGGGGCAGGCCCAGGGCGTGGGCGAGACCGGCCGTGACGCGCAGCAGGTTCTCGGAGAAGGTGAGCACCCCCGCCGGGGCGAGCCGTCGTACGAGGACGGCGTCCCGTTGGGCGCTGCCCGTCAACTGGACCACCCGGCCCAGCTGGGCCAGGACCGGGCGCAGCGTGCGTACGTGCGGGGAGCGGGGCAGCAGGAAGACCACCGGGGCCAGGCCCGCCACGCCCACCGCGATCTCAGCCGGGGAGACGGAGCCCACGTCGTACGCCACCACGAGCGGTGCCGGTTCACCCATCGTGAGGCTCCGTCCCGGCCGTGTGCACGTCCCGGGCCGCGGCGCGCAGGCCGTCGATGGTCAACGCCTCGTACTTCGCCACCTGTTCCTCGCTCACCAGGTGCGGGTCGAAGGAGAGGAGGAGGCCACTGCCGAAGCCGGGGTAGTCGAGGGTGAAGTCGCAGGACATCGGGTGGCTGGCCTTGTCCCGGTCCCACCATCCGTCGGCGGAGAGGGCCGTGAGGTCGGACACGCGGCGGTAGACGTGGAAGTCGGTGAAGTTGAAGGCCACGTCGAAGGACCGCCGCCCGGCGTCTTCCTCGATCAGCGCGAGGGGATAGCGCTGGTGGGGCGCGGCGGCGGTCTCCGTCTCCCGCAGCGTCCGGGCCAGTTCGGCCCAGGTGCCGGACAGGGACGGCAGGCGCAGCGGAACGGTGTTGAGGAAGAGTCCGACGACCCGGTCGGCGTCCGGCAGCTCGGGGCGCCCGTTGACCACCACGCCGGTGACCACGTCGGTGGTGCGGCCCGCCATCCGGCCCAGGGACCGGCAGTGCACCGCGAGGAGCAGGCTCTTCAGCGGGACCCGTGCCTCCGCGGCCCGTGCGCGCAGGTCGGCGAAGAGGCCGGCGGGCAGTGCCGTGGCACGCCGCTCCGAGGCGTTGGCCGAACGGCCGTACCGCTCCCGGTCCACCAGCGTCGGCGCGTCGCACTGGGCGCGCCAGAACGCGGCGGCTTCCGGGGAGTCCACGGCGGCCCGCTCGAGGCGGACGAACTCGGCGGCCGCGGCCGCGGGCGGCTCCGGCAGTCCGTGGCCGGTGCCGGACAGATGGGCGTCGTAGAGGGTGAGCAGGTCGACGACGACGGTGGCGAAGCTCCAGCCGTCCATGATCGCGTGGTGCATGGCCACGGTCACCCGGAAGGTGTCGCCGGGACCGGCGGCCACGTGGCAGCGGAACAGGGGCGCCTGCTCCCAGTCCAGGGTGGTGGAGAGCTGTTTGTCACGCCAGGCGGACACGGCCGCGTCGGCCTCGGCGGCCGTGCCCACGCGCTCGCTCTCCAGTGGCTCGGCCACGTCGTCCCAGAACACCTGGAGGGACTCCGAGTAGCTGCCCAGATCGAAGGAGCTGCGCAGCGCGGGGTGCCGGTCCATCAACTCGCGCAGGGCCGACCGGAAGAGGTCCTCGTCGTAGGGCGCCGTCACGCGCAGCCCGATCAGGTCGTGGTAGAGGCTCGGGTCCTCGGCCATCTCGCACTGGAAGATCAGACCGGTCTGGAGCGCCGAGGCGGGCAGCGCGTCCAGCGCGCCCGCGGGCAGGGCCGCCCGGTCCTCGGGTTCCACCAGGGATTCGCCCGGGTGCGCCGGGGCGACCGCCGCCTCCTGCGGGTCGGCGCCGTCGGTGGCCGCGGCGCGCAGGTGGTCCACGAGTTCGTCCACCGTCGGGTTCATCAGCAGGTCGATCAGGCGCAGCGGCATGCCCTGCTCGGTCGCGCGCGTGACGACCCGCACGGCGATGAGGGAGTCCCCGCCGACCGCGTAGAAGTCGTCGTCCGGCCCGATCCGGTCGGACCCGATCTCTTCCTGAAAGATCGTGAGGAGCGCGTGGGCCGTCGGCTCAGGCGTCATGGGCCGTCTCCTTTCCTGCCAGGGTGTCGGTGAGGGCCTCTTCCACGGCGGCCAGGACGGCGTCGCGGTGCCGGCGCAGATAGAAGTGACCGCCCGGGTACATGCGGATGCGGATCGGCGTGGTGAAGTGGTCCTGCCAGGGGGCGAGGCGGGACTCGGTCACGTAGTCCTCGGTGCCGCCCAGGGCGAGCAGCGGCAGGGACAGGCGGCCGAACCGCGGCACGTAGTCCCGCAGCAGGCGCGTGTCGGCGCGGAACGTCCCGAGGATCAGCTCGCGCAGTTCGGGCTCCTCAAGGACTTCGGCCGGGGTTCCGCCCATGGCGGTCACGCGCCGCAGGAGCCACTCGTCCTCGCTCTCGCCGGGCCCGGGCCGGGCCTGGTTCACCGGCGGGCGGGCCGAGATGACCAGGAGTGCGGGCGCGGGATGCCCGCCGCGCTCCAGCCAGGCCGCCGCCTCGGCCGCGATCGCGCCGCCCATGCTGTGTCCGAAGAGCACGAAGGGCCGCGGGGCCCGCTCGACCATCAGCTCGCCGATCAGGGAGGCGAGCTCAGGCATGCGTTCGATGCCGGGCGTGCCGATCAGGTGCTCGCGCCCCGGCAGTTGGACGGGCTGGACGTCGAGGGTGGTGGAGGCCCTGACCCACTCCCGGTAGGCCGAGGCGCCCCCGCCCGAGTGCGGCAGGCAGAACATGGTGGCTCGGGCGCCCGGCAGTCGGTCGTCCCAGAAGGGCAGCAGAGCGTCGGCGGTCGTCATCGGCGGATTCCCTCTCGGCGGATGGTCTGGGCCCGGTCGTCTGTGGTGCGCGAGCGCGGCGGCGAGGTGGCGTCTCGGTGTGCCGGTCGAGCGGGCAGGCCGCGGCGGCACGGTCCGCGCGGGCCGTACGGCCCGCTCCTGGCCGAGCGGCCCCCGCTCGCCGCCCGTGCCGCCCGGCAGCCCGTCAACCGCTGCCCACGCTCCAGTCGTCCAGCAGGGTGGACCGCTGGTGCGCGGAGAACAGCGGCACGCGCGAAAGCCGCAGCGCCGGGTCGGCGGCCACCGCCGCCAGGAAGTTCGCATAGTGCTCGCACAGCCCGTTCGCCGTCTCGGCCGCGAACAGGTCCTGTGCGTACAGCAGTCGGCCGGTGATCGTCCCGTCGGCGCGCTCGCCCAGGTGCATTTCGGCGTCGAACCGGGTCCGCACCCGCCCCTCGGTGAAGTACTCGCTCCGCACCCCGGGCAGGGCCAGGAGGTCGGCCGCCGTGCCGGTGTCGCCCGCGTCCAGGTCGAACCAGACCTGGACCAGCGGGTTGCGGCTGAGGTCGCGCACGGGCGACAGCTCCCGCACGATCCGGTCGAACGGCACGTTCTGGTGTGCGTGCGCCGAAAGCAGCGACTCGCGCGTCCGGTCCACCATGGCGGCGAACGCCGGGTCGTCGTCGAGGTGGACGCCGATCGGCAGGGAGTTGGCGAAGAACCCGATGAGTCCCTCGTACGCCACCTTCGCCCGGCCGTTGACCGGGCAGCCGACCGCGAGGGCGGTCTCCGCGGTGTAGCGCGACAGCAGGCCCTGGAAGGCGGCGAGGCACGTCATGAACAGGGAGGCGCCGCGCTCGGTGGACAGGGCCCGCAGCCGGTCGGCGGTCTCGGCGTCGATGTGGATCGCCGCCTCGCCGGCCCGGTAGGTCGGTTCCTTCGGCCGCTGGTGATCGGCGGGCAGCTCCAGTACGGGCGCCAGACGGCCCAGGGTCTCGCGCCAGTAGCCGAGTTCCTTCTGGTACTCCTGCGTGCCGGTCAGGCCGTTCTGCCACAGGGCGAAGTCGGCGTACTGGGCGTCGAGCGGGGGCAGTTCGGGGATGCCGGCGGCGGCCTCGGCCCGGTAGGCGGCGGAGAGCTCACCGGCCAGGACGGCCAAGGACTCCCGGTCGAAGGCGATGTGGTGCACCACGATGCCCAGCACGTGGTCGTCCGGCCCCAGCGTGGCCAGCCACAGCCGCAGCGGACCTTCCGCGTCGAGGCGGAACCGGTGGTCGGCCTCACTGCCGGCGATCCGCAGGGCCTCGGCGACCGGGTCGGCGGCCGAGGTGAGGTCGTGCCGTGCCACCGGCGTCCGCGGGCCGGCGTCGGCGTCCAGGACGCGCTGGAACGGCTCGCCCTGCTCGTCGGCCGGATAGCAGGTGCGCAGCACCTCGTGCCGCCGCACCACCAGGTGGACGGCGCGCTCCAGCGCCCCGGTGTCCAGCGGGCCGCGCAGCCGGTAGGCGGTCGGCACGTTGTAGGCCAGGCTGCCCTGGGTGAGCTGGTGGATGAACCACAGTCGGCGCTGGGCCGGTGCGAGCGGCGGACGCTCGGGGCGCGGGTCCCGCTCCTTGCTCACCGGCGCCGAAAGGCCGGCGAGTCGCCGCTCCATAAGCCTGCGGGCGGCGTCCGAAAGGTTGCCCGTCACATTCGACTCCAGTCTTGATCGATGGTCCGGCAAACGGGACGGTACTCGGCCGGAACACAGAGCACAAGGGATTTCAAACCCTCGACAATTGATCTCCGGGATAAGTAGACTGCACCGCCGGTAAGAGCTCTGCACAACTCGTTCTGGAGGCTCCCGAATGACCGAAGACCGCATCTATCAGATTGTTGTCAATCACGAGGAGCAGTACTCGATCTGGGACTCCAAGATGGACATACCCACAGGCTGGAGCCCTGTCGGAGTCTCTGGCAGCAGGGCGGAATGCCTGGCCCACATCGAGCGAACCTGGACCGACATCACCCCGCTGAGCGTACGGAAGAAGTACGCCGAGGCATCGGCCTGAGGGCGTTCAGAATTCCTGGGACGTCTTCCCGAGCATTCTCGATACCGCCGCGACCATCCGGTCGCGGCGGTATCTTTCGGTGGGCGCCTCAGTGATTCAGCGCTTCGGCTATTTCACTCTCGGACATGGTGGAAATGGATTCGAGTACGAGTTCTTCGATGGCGGCACACTGCTCGGTGACGGTACGGAAATCGAATACCGCACGTACCGGGAAGTCGATCGCGAAGACCTCCCGGACTCGTACCGAAAGCCGGGCCGCCGACAGCGAGGTGCCGCCCGCGGCGAAGAAGTCGTCCTCGACCCCGGGCGCGCGCCCGGGCAGCACCTCCAGCCACAGGGCGTGCACCGCCGACTCGGCCGGGGTCCGCGGGGCCACCGCCGCGCGGACCCCCTCCGGAGGCGCGGGCAGCGCACGGCGGTCGACCTTGCCCGTGACGGTCAGCGGCAGCGCGTCGAGCCGGACGAAGACCGACGGCACCAGGTACGAGGGCACCTGGCGGCGCAGCTGGGAGCGCAGCTCCGCGTCGCTCGGGCCGGGAGCGTCGCACACCAGGTGGGCCGCGAGCACCGGGGCTCCGTCGGGGCCCGTGGCCGCGGTCACGACCGCCTCCCGCACCCCCGGGCAGCGCAGCAGCACCACCTCGACCTCGGCCGGTTCCACCCGGTAGCCGCTGATCTTCAACTGCCCGTCCGCCCGGCCCCGGAACTCCAGCGAGCCGTCGGCCGACCACCGCGCCAGGTCCCCGGTGCGGTACATGCGCGCCCCCGGCTCCGCGGCGAACGGATCCGGGACGAACCGCTCGGCGGTGAGGCCGGGCCGCCCCAGATAGCCGCGCGACACCAGGGCCCCGCCGAGCCACAGCTCGCCGCGCACTCCACGGGGCACCAGGTGCAGCCGGGCATCGAGCACATAGGCCCGCACCCCGGCGATCGGCCGGCCGATGGAGCGGCCCGGCCAGGGACGGGTGAGCGCGTCGGTGGCGGTGGCGACGACGGTGTTCTCCGTCGGGCCGTAGTGGTTGACCACCTCGACCCCCGGCGCGTCCTCGGCACGCGGCCGGAACACATCCCCACCGGTCAGCAGCCGCCGCAGCGCGGTCCGCTGCCCGAGCGGCTCGCGGATCAGCAGTTCCGCCAACGCGGTGGGCACGAAAGCCGATCCCACGCCCGCCTCCTCCAGGCGCGCGAGCAGGCGCGACGGGGTGCGCACCTGGTCCGCCGAACACACCTCCAGGCACGAACCGCCCGCCAGGGCCGGCCAGATCTCCCAGGCCGCGGCGTCGAAGGAGACTCCGGCCGTCTGCGCCGTGGCCGCTCCCGACGCCACGGGGTAGCGGTCGAGATGCCAGTCGAGGAGCCGGGTGAAGGAGCGGTGGGTGACACCGACACCCTTGGGCAGCCCGGTCGAGCCGGAGGTGTAGACGACGTACAGCAGACGGTCGGGATCCAGCGCCGCCGGCAGGTCCTGTGCCCCGTGCCCGGTCGCCGACAGCGCCGCCCCGCCGTGCGGGCCGTCGCCGTCCGCGAAGTGGTCGACGCGCACCAGGGGGTGCCCGGTCACCTCGGTGAGGCTCTCGGCCCCGGCGTCCCCGAGCACCGCCATCGCTCCCGAGTCGCGCAGCAGGTACGCGATCCGCTCGGCCGGAAGCTCCGGCTCCACCGGCACGTAGGCCGCCCCCGACCGCACGACGCCCAGCAGGGCGCAGACCAGCTCGGGCCCGCGCGGCAGACAGACCGCGACCACCCGCTCGGGCCCGGCGCCGTGCTCCCGCAGCGCCCGGGCGATCCGCCGTGACCGCTCGTCGAGCTGACGGTAGGTCAGCCGCCGTTCGCCGGAGCGGACGGCCACCTCGTCCGGGACGCGGGCCACCGTGCGCTCCACGTACGCGTCCACCGTCGCCGGGCCGCGCCGCACGGCGGGCCCGGTGCCCAGGTCGAGCAGTCGCGCGCGCTCGTCCGCCCCGGTGAGCGGGATCGAGTCGAGGGGCCGCCCCGGCTCCGCGGCCGCCGCGGCGAGCAGCGCGGCATAGTGTCCGGCAAGCCCCGCGGCCGTCTCCTCGTCGAACAGCTCCGCCGCGTACAGGAGCCGTCCCGCCAGGCCCGCCCCCGCGGGACGCAGATGCAGTTCGGTGTCGAAGCGGGTGGTGGTCTCGGTGACCGGGACCGGCCGGACCCGAACGCCGGGCAGGATCAGCGCAGGCCGGTCCCACTGCGGGTCCGCCAGGTCGAACCAGTGCTGGAACAGCGGATTGCGGTGGGCCTCGCGGGTCACGCCGAGCCCGTCCACGAGCTGCTCCAGCGGCAGTTCCTGGAGGTCCATCGCCTCAAGCACCCGGTCCCGCGCCTGCCGGGTCAGTGCGTCGAGCGAGGGTGATCCGGCCAACTCCCCGCGCAGCGGCACGGAGTGCGTGAAGAACCCGATGACCTGCTCCGTCTCCGGGTCCTCGCGGCCCGCGAACGGCACCCCCACCAGCACGTCCCGGGCATCCGCGTACCGGCCAAGCAGATGCTGGTAGGCGGCCAGACCGACGCAGAACAGGGTGGTCCGGTGCGCTTGCGCGACGCGGTACAGGGCGGCGGTGACCTCTTCGGGGATCACGAAGTCCACCCGCCCCGCCCGCGGGCCCGGCCTGGCCGGGCGCGGGCGGTCCGAGGGCAGCTCGAGCACGTGCGGCGCGCCGTCCAGGGCGGTGCGCCACTGGGCCAGCAACTCCTCGCGCTCGGCGGGTCCGAGCGCCGCCCGCTGCCGGGCCGCGTGGGCGGCGTAGTCCCGCCCGGGCGGGAGCTCCAGTGCCGGGCGGCCCCCCGCCAGGGCCCGGTACTGCGCCGAAAGGTCCCGCTCGAACAGGCCCCGGGAGATCCCGTCGAAGGCGATGTGGTGCACCTGGACGTGGAAGAGGGCGCTGCCCTCGCCCAGTGTGAACAGGGCGGCCCGCAGCCACGGCGCCGCCGTCAGGTCCATGGGCGTGTTCAGCATCGTCGCCACGGCGGCCTCGGCGGCGCGCTCCGGGTCCGGCGCGCCGCTCAGGTCGACGCGCTCCAGGCGGACCGTCGCGGCCGGCTCGACCACGGGAACGGGGGTCCCCGACCCGGCGTCGATCCGTGACCGCAGCACCGGATGGCGCTCCGCGACCGCCCGCAGCGCGCGCTCCAACAGGTCCGCGTCCACCGGGCCGTCGAGGCGGCGGCTGAACGGCGTGAGATAGCCGGACTCCCCCGGCGAGAGCTGGTCGAGGAACCACAGCCGCTCCTGGGCGAAGGACAGCTCGGGCCGGACGGTCGGCTCTCCCGCCGCCGTCCCCACGGTCATCCGCGCTCCTCGCGCAGCCGGCGGGCTTCCTTGGCCAGTGCCGCGGCGGTCGGCCCTTCGAAGACCGCCCGCATCGGGAGCTGCACCCCGAGCGCGGCGCGCAGCCGGTGCACCACCTGGGTGACCAACAGCGAGTGCCCGCCCAGGCGGAAGAAGTCGTCGGTGACGCCGATCCGGTCCCGGCCGAGGACCTGGGCGAGGACCTCCGCGGCCGCCCGCTCGGTCTCGTCGCGCGGCGCGACCCACTGCGCCCCGCCGCCGTCCGGCAGCGGCAGCGCCTTGCGGTCCACCTTCCCGGTGTCGGTGAGCGGGAACTCCGGCAGGAAGACGTAGGTGCTCGGCACCATGGGCGCGGGCAGCCTGAGGCCGAGGTACTCGCGCAGCTCGCTCGGGGCCGGCGGTTCGCCGTCGGCGATCAGATACGCCGCCAGGTAGGCGTCCTGGCCCTCGCCGATCCGCAGCACGGCGGCCCGCTCCACGTCCGTGCGCTCGCGCAGCAACGACTCGATCTCACCCGGTTCGACGCGGTAGCCGTGCAGCTTGAGCTGGAAGTCGACCCGGCCCAGGTACTCCAGGACTCCCCCGGGGCGCCACCGGCCCAGGTCACCGGTGCGGTACATGCGCGCGCCGGGCTCCGGCGTGTAGGGGTCGGGCAGGAACGCGGCGGCCGTCAGGCCCGGGCGCCCCGCGTAGCCGCGGGCGGGCGGTCCGCCGCCCACGTAGATCTCGCCCTGGACGTTCGGCGGTACGGGCGAGAGGTTCGCGTCGAGCACGTAGATCCGCGCGCCGGACATGGGCCGTCCCGTCAGCGGGTGGTCGGGCCACTCGGCGGCCGGTGCCGTCAGGCGCGGCGCGGTGACCACGTTCACCTCGGTGGAACCGTAGTGGTTGTCCAGGAACGTCTCGGGGTGCTGGTCGCACAGGTCACGGATGGCCGGAGTGATCACCTGCCGGTCACCGGTGGTGATCAGCTCACGGAGGGTGGCCACCTGGTCGGGTGCGCTCCTGCTGTGCCGGGCGAGCTCGTCGAGCGCGACCACCGGCAGCAGGACCTTGCTCACGGCGTGCCGGGCGATCAGGCCGGCCAGGGCCTCGACGTCGTAGCGCTCCGGCTCGGTGGCGATCACCGCACAACCGCCGAGCCACCACGTGGACATGAGCTCGAGGAAGGCCACGTCGGCGGTCACGGGGAAGTACTGCAGGGCGACCGGGCGCTCGGCGTAGTGCTCCCGGCACCAGTCGAGCAGCGTGATCTGCGGCCCGCCCTGCATGGCGATGCCCTTGGGCCGCCCGGTGGAGCCCGAGGTGTAGATGACGTACAGCAACTGGTCGGCCTCACCGGCGGGGCCGGCGCCCGGGTCCGTGACGGTCGGCGCCGGACGCTCACCGTCCAGCTCGTACACCGGCGTCCCGCCCCAGCCTTCGGCATCCAGACCGGCCGACACCGACCGGTCCGTCACCACGAGGCGCGCCCCGGCGTCGGCAAGGACCGTCCGGGACCTCGCCGCGGGGTGGGCGGGGTCCAGCGGCAGGTACGCCGCGCCCGCCTTGACCACGCCCAGGACCGCGACGGCCAGGCCGGTGCCGCGTGTGACGCACAGCCCGACCACGGTCTCGGGCCCGCACCCCAGCGCCCGCAGGTCACGGGCGAGGGCCTCGGCCTCCTCGTCCAGTTGCCGGTAGCTCAGCGCGGTGCCGTCCGAGATCACGGCGGGCTCGTCGGGGGCCTTGGCGGCCCAGACGTCGAAGCCCTCCAGGACCGTGCGGGCCGACCGGCTCGGGGCCGCCTGCTGCTCTTGTGCCATGGCGCACTCCAGATCTTCGTGTCGTTGTTGTCGGGGGCGTCGCGGGCTCAGCGAGCCGCGGGGGCGGGCAGCAGCACCGGCAGCGCACGCGGTCCACGGAGCATGGGCCCGTACGTCCACACCACCTCGTCGAAGGGCACGGCCAGCTCGATCCCGTCCAGGCGGCGGAAGAGGATGTCGAGGGCGATCTCGCCCTCCAGACGGGCGAGGTGGGCGCCCAGGCACAGGTGGGCGCCGTGGCCGAAGCCGAGGTGGCCCGAGCCGCCGCGGTCGGCACGGAAGGTGTCCGGGTCGGGGAACCGGGCCGGATCACGGTTGGCCGCGGCGAGCGACACGAGGAGCGCGTCCCCCTTGCCGATGCGCACCGCGCCGAGGTCCAGGTCCTCCTTGGCGTAGCGGTACACCGTGGACTGGACCGGGGCGTCGTAGCGCAGCAGTTCGTTCACGGCCGACTGCCAGGTGATGCTTCCCTCACGGACCGCCGCCAGCTGGTCCGGGTGCTGCAGCAGCCGGTAGACCGCCGTGCCCAGGAACTGAACGGTCGTCACGTGTCCGGCGCCGAGCACCGACAGGATCATCGCCGCGAGTTCGTTGTCGTCGCGCAGCTCGCCCGTCTCCAGGCCCCGGACCAGGTGGGTGCCGACATCGGGCCCGGGATGGGTGCGCTTGTACGCGGCCAGCCTGGCCGTGTACTCGAGGAGTTCGCCCAGCTTGTCCACGTCCAGCGGGTCGGTCAGGCCCGTGTGGTAGAAGAGGTCGAGGCAGTGCGCCGGGGACTCGCGCTGCTCCGGCGGGATCCCGAGCACCTCGTGGATGATCGCCACCGGCACCGGCAGCGAGAAGTGCTCGACGAGGTCGCAGCTCTCCAGGCCCGCCATGGTGTCGAGGGCCTCATCGGTGATGCGGACCATCATGTCCCGCATCCGCTCGACGGCGCCCGCGCTGAACGCACCCGCCACCAGGCGCCGCAGCCGGGCGTGTTCGGGCCGGTCCAGGTCGAGCAGCCCGCGTGCGGGATCCCACTCACCGCTGCCGAAGGCACCCGGCGCGCCCGCCGAGTTGCGGTCGTCGTTGCTCAGGCGCGGGTCGGTCAGGCAGGCGCGGGCCAGGTCGTAGGAGGTGACCAGCCAGGTGGTGCCCTGGCGGTGGGGGGTGTAGACCTCGCTGACCGGCGCGTGCTCACGCAGCCAGGCGTAGTTGGCGTAAGGGTCGGGGTCGCCGGTCTCCTTGAGCGAGCCGGACACATAGGGGTCGGATGCCATGGGTTCCTCTCTTCCGGTCGGCTCGGTGTTCACTGGGCCGCTCTCGCGGCGACCGCGTCGGCCAGGTCCGCGGCGAGCACCTCGACCAGCGGGCCGGGGGCGCGCAGGAAGGCGTGGTGGTCTCCCGGCAGCACCGTGCGCGCGCACCGCCCCGCGGGGGCACAGTCCTCCCAGCCGGTCATGCGCTCCGGTGCGACCTCCTGGTCGTCGCGCCAGCCGAGGGGGCGGATGCGCGTGGGCAGCACGACCGGCTCGGGGGTGCGGTAGGCGCGGTTCGCCGCGAGGTCCGCGTTCATGACGCCCAGGCCCAGGTCGATCAGGTCCGGCACCGGCTCCGAGCCCATCACCCTGGTGAGGCGCTCCAGTTCGCCGCGCAGCCCCGTCTCGTCCATGGTGAGGTAGCGGCCGTAGGGGCCCTGGTGCGGGGCCACCTGGGAGGACATGAAGAGCACGTCGGGGACGGGCATGCCGAGCTCGGCGAGGCGGTGCGCCGTCGCGAAGGCCGCGAGGGCTCCGCCGCAGTGGCCGAAGAAGCCGAACGGCCGGTCGAGGTGGGGCAGCAGGGCCGGCGCCAGGTCGGCGGCAAGCGCCTCATAGGTGCCGAAGTGCTCCTCCCGCACCCGGTTCTCACGGCCCGGCAGCTGGATGCGGCACACTTCGGCCGGTCCCACCCGGTCCGGCCACTTGTTGTACATCGACGCGCCGGTCCCCGAGTACGGGAAGCAGAACAGCCGGGCGGGGGCGTCCGCCGCCGGGGTGCGCAGCAGCCAGCGCTTCTTCTTCGGCGGTCTCTGCGGTGTCTGCGGCTTCTGTGGTGTCTGTGGTGTCTGTGCGGTCATGCGACGGCCTCCGGGCGCGGCAAGGGCGCGTGGGCGGCCAGGACTTCGGCCGCGCCGTCGCGCAGGACGGCGGTCACGGGAAGGGAGCTGATGCCCGCCACGAAGTTGGACTTCAGATGGCGGACCGGCCCCGCGGGCCGGAACTCGGCCACGAGCCGGACGATCTCCTGGAACATGACGCGCAGCGCGATGCGGGCCAGCGGCGCGCCGATGCAGTAGTGCGGTCCGAAGCCGAAGGCCACGTGCCGGTTCGGACTGCGGTCGACGGCGAAGCGGTACGGGTCGGGGAAGACGGAGGCGTCCCGGTTCGCCGAGCCCAGCCAGGCGACCACGGCGTCGCCGCGAGCGATCCGCACACCGTTCTGCTCGGTGTCCGCGACGGCGTACCGCATGAAGTGGTTGGCCGGCGAGGACCAGCGCAGCCCCTCCTCCACGGCGCTGGTCACCAGGGCCGGTTCGGCCAGGAGGCGACGGTACTGATCAGGGTGCTCCATGAGGGCGAGGACGGTCGCCGCCAGGGCGTGCGGGGTGGTGACGTTCGCGCCCAGGAGCAGGCTGTAGCAGTTGTACACCAGCTCGTCCTGGCGCAGCGGGCGGCCGTCGGGCTTCATCCGGAGCAGGAATCCGGTGAGGTCGTCGCCGGGCGCGGCGGAGACCGTGCGCACCCGCTGCGCGAAGTACTCGAACAGCTCGTGGTGGGCGGAGAGCAGCGTCGTGTGTCCCCCGCCCGCCTCGAACGCCGGGTCCTCGGGGGCGACGGCCATCGTGGTCAGGTGGGCGAGCCGGGCCCAGTCCTCCTCGGGCAGGCCCATCAGCGCCCCGGTGAAGGCCATCGGGAAGGCCGTGGCGGCCTGCGCCAGGTCCAGCGGCCCTGTGGCGAGCGGCGCGAGCAGCCGCAGCACCACCTCGCGGATGCGTGGCTCCCAGTGCGCGAGGGCGCGGGCCGACAGCGCCTTGCCCATCGGCTCGCGCAGCGCGGTGTGCACGGGCGGGTCGCTGGCCGCCATCATCAGGCCGCCGGCCGGGTCGGAGGAGCCCAGGATGGACAGCAGCGTGCCGCGCTGCGAGGTGTACCGGGTGTGGTCGCGCAGCACGTCGTTGACGTCGCGATAGGAGGTCACCGACCAGAACGAGCGGCCGTCGGGCAGGGTCTGGCGGTGGACCGGCTCCCGCTCGCGCAGCGCGTGCCACAGGGTGTGCGGGTCGCCCGAGGCGTACAGCTCGGGGTCCGCGAGGTCGATGGTGTCGAGCGCGATGTCCGCGGTCGCCGCGGGGCTGCCGATCCTCATCGGGCGCTCTCCCTCAACTCGGCGCTCAACTCGGCGATCAGCTCGGCGAGTTCGGCGACCGTGGGGTTCTCGTAGAAGGACCGGGCGGTGACGAACACCCCCTGGACCTGGCCGATCTCCCCGGTGATCGCGGCGGCGACGAGCGAGTGTCCGCCCACTTCGAAGAAGTCGTCGTCCACACCGACCTGGTCGATCCCAAGCAGGTCGCACCAGAGCTGCGCGAGCCACTGCTCCAGTTCGTTCTCGGGCAGGCGCAGCGGCACGTCGGTCTCGGGCCGGGCGCGTTCCCCGCGTGCCGCGAGGGCGCGCCGGTCGACCTTGCCGGTGCTGCCCAGCGGCAGGCTGTCCAACTGGACGAAGGAGCCGGGCACCAGATGGGCGGGCAGTTTCTCGGCCAGGGCGCGCCGTATCCCGGGTAGCTGTAGCGGCTGCTCCTGCTTGCCCGTCACGTACGCGACCAGAGCGCGCTCTCCGGTGGGTCCGGTACGGGCGACGACCGCACTGTCCCCGACGCCGGGCAGCTCGCGCAGCGCCGCCTCCACCTCGCCGGGTTCCACCCTGAATCCGCGGATCTTCACCTGGTCGTCCACGCGCCCGTGGAATTCCAGGACCCCGTCCGGCCGCCGCAGGGCCAGGTCGCCGGTGCGGTACAGGCGGGCGCCCGGCATACCCGAGAACGGGTCGGGGACGAACCGCTCTGCGGTGGCCGCCGGAAGGCCCCAGTAGCCGTGGGCGACACCCCTGCCGCCCGCGTACAGCTCCCCCACGGTTCCGTCGGCCACGGGGCGCAGCCGCTCGTCGAGCAGATGTGCCTGGGTGCCGGGGATCGGGCGCCCGATGGGCACCTGCTGGGCGGAGACCGGTGCCGCCATGGCGTGGCAGCACGTGAACGTGGTGTTCTCCGTCGGGCCGTAGCCGTTCACCAGCGTCAGCCCGGGGAAGGCCGCGAGCATCGCGTCGACGTGCCGGGGCGAGAGGACGTCGCCGCCCGCGAGCAGCCTGCGCACTCCCGCGAGGCGCGGGTCGGGCCGCTCCGCGACCAGGTGGAACAGGCCCGCGGTGAGCCACATCGCGGTGACCCCCTCCGCCTCGACGACCTCGGCGAGCCGTTCCGGGGTCACCTCACCGGCCGGGAACACCGCGAGGCGCGCACCGTTCAGCAGGGGCGCCCACAGCTCCAGCGTCGAGGCGTCGAACGCGGCCGGTGCCAGGTGGAGCACCACGTCCCCGGGCCCGACCGGCAGCACGTCACTGTCCTGGACCAGGCGCAGTACCGCACCGTGCGGCACCAGCACGCCTTTGGGCTCGCCGGTGGTGCCGGAGGTGTAGGCGAGGTAGGCCGCGTCCTGGTCGCCCCCCGGCGGGACGGCCGCGGGGGCGGTGCCGGCCGGCATCTCGGCGAGGTCGAGAGAGTCCAGGTACACCGGCTTGGCCTCGGCGAGCAGTTCGGCGGGCGCTTCCGTACGGGTGACCAGCAGTCCGGCGCCGCAGTCGCGCAGCAGCGACGCCGACCGTACGGCGGGCTCGCCCGGGTTCAGCGCCACGTGGAATCCGCCGGTCTTCAGCACCGCGAGCAGGGCGATGACCAGGTGCGGTGAGCGTTCGATGCGGACGCCCACCGGACGGCCCGGCCCGGCGCCGAGATCGCGCAGCTGGGCAGCCACCGCGTCGGCCGCGGCGTCCACCTGCGCGTACGTCAGGACGGTGCCGTCGCAACTGAGGGCCGGGGCCTGCGGGGTCGCACGGGCCTGAGCCGTGAACCGGCCGTGCACGGTGGCCCGGCTGTCGTCCCGGATCACGGAGCCCTGGTGCTGGTTCATGCCGTGTCCTTTCCTGGCGAGTTCGAGACGTGGGTGCCGGAGTCGGCGAGCGCGGTCCAGGTGGCGGTCGCGCTCGCCAGGAGCTGCTCCGTGGCGTCGTACAGGGCGCTGTCGACCCGCAGCAGCCGCCCGCTGAGGGCACCGCGCCTGGCCACCACCACGCACGGCTCACCGGCTCGCGGCGCGCGCCGCACGACGGCGGTCATCCGGCTCAGGAGACGGGGGCGGGCCAGCGGGTCGTCGGCCCAGCCGCCGGGGCAGTCGAGCGCGCTCCACACGAGCTCGTCCGGGACGGGGAAGCCGTCGGCGATCCCCTCGGCGGCGGGAGTCCAGGGGGTGGCCACGGTGTCCGGCACGCCGTCCACCGGCCCCGGGGCCAGGGCGAGGCCGTCCCGGGCGGGACGGCCGTGCCCGCACGCGAAGCAGGTGGGGAACGGGTGGCCCGCGTGCCCCGCGAAGCGGTCCGCGGCAGCTCGCGCGGTGGCCGGGTCCACGGAGGGCGGTGGATCGACGGGGGCGCGGCCGGGCGCCACCGTGGCGATCAGCCGGGTGCCGTGGGTGACCGTGGACCGTCGCGGGCCGGAGGTGAAGGTCAGCGGCTCGTCCAGCGGGGTGGGCTCGGTCAGGGTCACGGTGACGGTGGCGCCCTGGTGGGGGGCCGCAAGGGCGGCGAACCGGCCGGAGACGTATCCGCCGTGCCCGGAGTCGGGCGGTCCGTTGTAGCGGGCCGGGATCCGGAGTTCGTGTCGCTCAGCCAACGCCGGCGCCTTCCCGTTGGGCGACGGCCTCGTCCACGACGGCGGCGAAGCGCGCCAGGGTCGAGGCGCGGAAGACCGCGCGGGCGGGCAGCCGCACGCGGAATCCGGCCCGGACGCGGGCGATCAGCCGCATGGCCAGGAGCGACTGTCCGCCGAGGGTGAGGAAGTCGGAGTCGCGTCCCACGCGTTCGACCCGGAGCAGGTCCTGCCACATCTGGGCGATGGTCTGCTCGGTCTCGGTGCGCGGGGCCTCGTACGGCGGCTCCTCGGATGCGCCTCGCGGGTGGTGCGCGGCCTGCCGGGCCAGTGCGAGGCGGTCGATCTTTCCGCTGGTCAGCCGGGGCAGGGTCGGGTGCCGCCGGTAGCTTTCGGGGAGGGCGGCGGAGACCAGGCGCTGGGCGAGGAAGTCGCGCAGGTCGGCGTCGTCGGGCGCCTTCTCGCCCGTCACCAGGTGTGCGGCGAGGCGGACGCCCTCGTGTTCGGGGTCCTCCACCGCGACCACGGCCGCCTGGCTGACGTCGGGGTGCAGCAGCAGGGCGTGTTCGACGTCGGAGGGCTCCACGCGGACCCCGCGGATCTTGACCTGGTGATCCACGCGGCCGAGGAACTCCAGTGCTCCGTCGGGCCGTTCGCGCACGAGGTCGCCGGTCCGGTAGAGCCGGCCGCCGGGGGCGCCGTACGGGTCGGGCACGAAGCGCTCGGCGGTCGCGGCGGCGGCCCCCGCATACCCCCAGGCCACGCTGGCACCGCCGATCAGCAGCTCACCGGCGGTCCCGGCCGGGACCGGGGCACCGGCCTCGTCGGCGACCACGGCGTGCACCCCGTCGAGGGGGCGGCCGATGGGCATGGCGTCCAGCGCCTCGTCCCCGGGGGCGATCTCGTGGGTGAGGACGTCGATGCACGTCTCGGTGGGGCCGTACTGGTTGAAGATCCGGGCACCCGTCAGGTCCAGGACCTGCCGGATCAGATCGCCGGGCAGCCGCTCGCCCGCGATCAGCAGATAGCGCAGCGAGGCCAGGGCCGCGGCTCCGCCCTCGGAGGTGAACTCGCGCAGCAGGGAGGGCACGGAGTGCATCACGGTGACCCGGTGGCGGTCGAACAGCGCCGCGAGCTCCTCGGGTTCGGCCTCAAGGCCGTCGGGGGCCACGAGCAGGGTGGCACCGAAGCACAGGGGCGCGAGCACCACCCAGAACGAGCAGTCGAAGACCAGGGATCCCCAGTGGACGACGGTGTCGTCGGGGCCGATGGGGTAGCGGGTCTGCCCCCACAGGAAACGGTTCTGCACGGCGCTGTGCGGCACCTGCACCGGCTTGGGCCGCCCCGAGGAGCCCGAGGTGTGCAGCACATACGCGAGGTCCGGGAGGTCCGGACCGGGCGGCGGCGCCACATCCGGGGCCCCGTCCACGGCCAGCAGGCCGTCCAGGCGCAGCGCGTCGGGGAAGAGCTCCGCCCCGTCGGCGTCGACGAGGACGACGGCGGGCGCGAGCCGCGTCACGTTCTCGCGTACGGCCGTGGCGGCCTGGCGCACGTCGAAGGGCGCCACGGCGGCTCCGGAGGCGAGGGTGCCGACCAGAGCGAGGACCTGCTCCGTGGACCGCCCGGAGCACAGGGCCACGGTGTCTCCCGGCCCGATCCCCTTGCCGCGCAGGACGTGCGCGACCCGGGCAGCGATCGCCACCAATTCCGCATAAGTGAAATGGCGCATTCCGTCGGTGAGGGCCACCGCGTCGGGACGGCGCACCCGTGTCTCAGATATCAGGTCCCATACTGTCGGCTCTTTTTGGGCAAGGGCATGCGAACGCTGCACAGTCACCATGAACCCCCGTTTCGGGAACTGTGGCGGAAAGGAGAAGAAGAGGTGGGTCAGGTCGCCGGTACGTCCGATGTACTGGACTCGGCGGATTCCGCGGAGTTCTCCGCGGCGCTCTCGTTCCGATCCGCATTCGGCGCGTGCAGATTGCGTACGGCCGGCAGCATGAGCACCACGGAATTAGCGAGGATCTGCCAGCCGACGCCGATGGCCAGGATCAGGCCGATGCTGGTCTGTTCCGCCAGCGGACCGGCGAGGGCGAGCCCGACAGGACCGACCGAATAGGCCCCGAAGGTCACGTACGACATCACCCGGGACAGGCTGTCCGCGGGCACGTGCTGCTGGATCGTCGTCATCCAGAGGCTGTTGAACACCGCGCTCGACACGCCGGCCGCGAGGGCCGCGGCGCACACCGTCCACAGCGGGGCGCGGACGGCGAGGGCCGCCGAGGGAGCCGCCCACAGGAACGTGATCAGTGTGGTCACGACCAGCGGGCGCGAGGGCCGTCGGCCTAGCAGCAGCAGACCGCCGAGCAGCGAGCCGCCGCCGAAGGTGCCGACGATCAGCCCCCAGGCCTCGGACCCGCCGTAGCTGCGGCCCGCCGAGACGGGGCCGAGGACCAAGTAGGGCGCCCACACCAGCAGGTTGAACAGAGTGAACTGGAGGGTGACGGTCCACAACCACGTGTGGGCCGAGAAGGCCCGCCATCCGGCCCGCAGTTCGGCCACCATGGAGCTGCCGCCGGAGTCGGGCGCCCGGTTGCCGGCCCGCAGCATGAGCAGGGCGCCGACGCTCACCACATAGCTCAGCGCGTCCACCAGCAGAACCGTGGCCGCCGAGGTGACCGCGACCAGGACGCCCGCGAGCGCCGGACCGCCCACGCTCGCGGCCGACTGGGCCATCCCCAGCAGGGAGTTGGCCTCCGGCAGCCGGTCCTTCGGGGCGAGTTGCGGCACCAGACCGTCGAACGAGGGACGGAACAAGGCCTCACCGACCCCACCGCAGGCGGCGAGGGTGAGCACCACCCACAGGGGCACGGGCCCGATCAGCAACAGCACGGCCAGGGCGCCCTGGCTGAGGGCGCGCACGGAGTCGGCCACCAGCATCACCAGGCGCCGCGGCAGCCGGTCGCCGAGCACCCCGCCGCCGAGGAGCAGCAGCACCATCGGCACGATGCGCGCGGCGAGGACCAGACTCAGGTCGGTGGGTGATCCGTCGTTGTGCAGGACCGCGAACGCCAGCGCCACGGATGCCATCGACGTACCGAGGTTGGACGTGACGTAGCCGACGAAGAAGACGGAGAAATCACGGTCCCGAAATACCGCGAACCGTTCTCGAGACCCCATCAATGGCCGGTCCCGGCCGATAGGGGAAAGGAACCCTGCGGGGTGACTGCTCGCACTGACACGAAAGCCTTTCGTGTGGCGGACAACTTGTGGCCCGAACGGCTGTGTGGCGGACAACTTTTGGCTTGAACGACCGGAGCCTACGTATCGTCGTCGACCGACGTCAACCAAAAACATCCCTGTTCGTAGCAGCGGTGGGACACAGGGTTGCCGCCTGTGCGGTGCGCCGCACGGCGATAGCGATGGCCGAAGAGCACACAGCGGGGCACGCGGACTGCGCACACCTGGCGGCCACTTCCACACCACGGGCGCGGATCGGCGGCCGGGTCGGCAGCCGTTCGGCCCGCCCCGGGTCAACTCACGCTCCACCGGCGACGAATCCGGTGATCGGGAGGGTGGTCACCACCGGATGCGTGAGGCAAGATCTGCGGGCATGGCGAACCCCATAGCTGTGGTGACCGGTGCCAGTAGCGGGATCGGGCTTGCTTCCGCCCGCCGTCTGGCCTCCGACGGATTCGACGTCGTCGTCGCGGCGCGTCGCCTCGACAGGCTCGAAACCCTGGCGAAGGAGATCGGAGGGCGAGCGATCCGGCTGGACGTCACCGACGCCCAGTCGGTCGCGGAGCTGGCCGAGTCGGTGTCGGAGTGCAAGGTCCTCGTGAACAACGCGGGATGCTCCCTGGGAGTGGACCGGATCGCGGACCTCGATCCGGAGGCCTGTCTGCGCATGTACGAGATCAATGTCCTGGGCACGATCCGCGTCACGCAGCAGCTGCTGCCCGCGCTCCGGGCGAGCGGCGACGCGAGGATCGTGGTGATCACCTCGCTGACCGGGTACCAGACCTATCCCGGTGCCGCGGGCTACGCGTCGGCGAAGTACGGTCAGGTGGCGGTCGCCGACACCCTGCGCAAGGAGATGCAGGGAACGCCCGTCCAGGTGATCGAGATCGCCCCCGGCCTGGTGCGCACCGAGTTCAACCTCGTGCGGTTCGGCGGCGACGAGAAGAAGGCCGAAGAGGCGTACGGGGAGATCCAACCGTTGAGCGCCGATGACGTCGCCGACTGTGTGAGTTGGGCGGTGGCCAAACCGGCGGGCGTCAACGTTGAGTTGATCAAGGTGTTGCCCAACTTCTGAGCGTGGTACGCCCGCACTGCGGCGATCATCGTTGTTCTCCCCGAGGCATGAGGAAGGCGCCTGACCGGGGCTTCTTCCGGTCAGGCGCCTTCCTTGCGGTCACCTCGGTCACCTCGGTCGCCCTCGGGGAGGGCGCGGTGGAGGGTCGTGTCCCAGAGCCGGTTCCCCGGTTCCTGCCCGAGGCGATGACGAGGTGGCTAGGACGGGCAGTCCTCGGCGGCTGCTTCGTGGATCAGCGGGCCGAGTACGTCGAAGATGTCCGCGTGCCGAAAGTAGAAGTGGCCGCCGGGGAATCGGTGCGTACGGAAGCCACGGGTGGTGTGGTGCCGCCACTGTTCGACGGCCGACAGGGATACGGTGTCGGCCTCGCCGTAGAAGGCGTCTATCGGCACCGCCAAGGGGTCCTCGGCGCGGGGCCGGTGGGCGTCCAGCAAGGCGAAGTCCGAGCGTATCGCCGTCAACGACATGGCCATGAGGTGCGGATCGGCGGACACGTGCTCGGGAATGCTGTCGTACGACTCGTTCAGTACGCGTATCAGTTCGTCGTCCGGCAGGGTGTGCCACGGGGCCCGCCTCAGGTGCGTGCCGGGTTCCGCGTGGGCGGAGACGATGAGCCGTCGGGGCAGTGCGCGGCCGCGGGCGCGCAGGGCCCGCGCCGTCTCGAAGGCCACCAGTGCTCCCAGGCTGTGCCCGAAGAACACGAAGGGCGGCTCGAACTCCGTCTCGTCCAGCAGCGCGGTGACCAGATCGGGCAGCCGGGTGACTGAAGGTTCGCTCACCCGGGGGCCGCGGCCCGGTGGGCAGATGCCGTACACCTGCACTCCGGGCAGCTCACGGTCCCACCGCACGTACTCGCTGGGCAGTCCCCCGGAGTGCGGAAAGCAGTACAGACGTACCAGCGGTGGCTGTTTGAGCGGTCTCCCGACCGTCCACGGGCTGCGTACGGGTGCCAGTCGGCCGGTCATGGCCGTGCCTCCTCTTGCTGGGTGCCGGCGGCGATGCGCTCCTCGATGAGGCGGGCCAGCCGGCCCGCGTCGCCGCTCCTGATGATGTCCGCGACAGTGACGGCGGCCGGGAACTGCGCCCGGGCCCAGGCGGCGACCTTGGTCGCGATCAGCGAATCACCGCCCAGGTCGAAGAAGTTGTCCTCGGGCTCCACGTCCGGTAGTCCAAGAGCCCCGCCGAAGGCGTCAAGCACCGCTTCGAGCACGGTGGGACGGGGCGCGTGGGCGTCCTCCGTACGCCGGGGCGGCGCGGGCGTGGGCGCCGTCGGTGCGCCGGTGCCGTCGTCCTCGCCCGCCAGCAGGCGCGTGCGCTCGAAGGGGTAGGTGGGCAGGGGGACCCGCCGGTGCCGCTCGTCGTCGTGGAGGGCTCGGATGTCGACCTGCCCTCCGGCCGCCCAGATCTGTCCTACCCCGGTCAGCAACGTGGCCACGTCCGCCGCCTCCTCCTTGGGGTGCGGCGTGAGCACCACGATCGGCTGGTCCGCGTCCCGGCCGGGATGCTGCCGGGCGAGTGAGGACAGCGCACGCCCCGGACCCAGATCCACCAGCACGCTCTCCGGTGCGCCGAACAGCCTGGACAGCACGGCGTCGAAGCGCACCGGCCGCCGCAGGTGCTCGGTCCAGTAGGACACCGACGTGACGTCCGACGGCCCGGTCCAGTCTCCCGTCGTGTCGGAGAGGAAAGGGACCTCCGGTTTGTGCAGCGGCAGTTCGCGCAGGAACTCCGCGAAGGCGGGCAGGATCGGTTCGGTCAGCGGGGAGTGCCCGGCGGTCGAGATCCGCAGCAGCCGCGTCTCCACTCCGCGCCCGCTCTGCTCCTCGACGAACCTCCGCACCCCTTCCGCAGGACCGGACACCGTGCACTGCCCGGGGCCGTTGACGGCGCCGACGCTCAGCCCGGGCGGCAGCAGCCCGACCACATCGGCGTACGGCAGCCGTACGGCGGCCATGGCACCGGCGGGCACACTGGCAAGGAGCCGTCCCCGCTCAGCCACCAGGCGCACGGCGTCCGGCAGGGTGAGGATCCCGGCCGCGCAGGCCGCCGCGTACGCGCCGAGGCTGTGGCCGGTCACCGCGTCGGGCGTCAGCCCCCAGGAGCCGAGCAGGCCGGTCAGCGCGTACTGCACGGCGAACACCGCGGGTTGTCCCACCGCGATGTCGGCGAGCCGGACGGACGCCGCGGCCACGTCCTCGCCCTCGGCGAACAGGGTCTGCCGCAGATCGGCCCCCAGCGGGGCGGCGGCCAGCTCCGCGACCTCGTCGAGATGACGGCGGAAGACGGGTTCCTGCGCGTACAGTTCGCCCGCCATGCCGACGTGCTGGCCGCCCTGGCCTGCGTAGAGGAAGACCACCGGGCGGTCGTCGCGGTGGGCGGTCCCCGTGCGCACCGGCCCCGCGCTCGGCGTGGCCGCCGCTTCGCCGGTCTGCCGCACCACCACGACCCTGCGGTGGGCGTGGTGGGTCCGGCCGGCCCGGAGCGTCCAGCTCACGTCCGCCGGGGCCACGGCGGGATGCTCGGTGAGGAAGCCCGCAAGGCGCTCGACCGCGGCATCGGCCGCGGCGGCGGTCTTGGCGGAGACGGGCAGCAGCACATGGCTTCGGGAGGAGGCCGTCGGCTCGCGCCGCGGCGGCTCGGCCACCACCGCGTGGGCGTTGGTGCCGCCGACGCCGAGCGAGTTGACGGCCGCGATCCGGGGACGCCCGCCGTTCTCCGGCCAGGGCACGGTCGTGGCGTTGACCTGGAACGGGGAGTCGGCGAAGTCGATCGCCGGGTTGGGCTCCTGGAAGTGCAGGCTGGCCGGCAGGACACCGTGCTCCACGGCGAGAGCGGCCTTGATCAGACCGGTGACTCCGGCCGCCGCGTCGCTGTGACCGAGGTTGGTCTTGACCGAACCGATACGGCAGTAGCCGCGCCGGTCCGTGGTCTGGCGGAAGGCCTGGGTCAGGGCCGCGATCTCGATCGGGTCGCCCAGAGCGGTGCCCGTGCCGTGTGCCTCCACATAGCCGATCTCGTCGGCCCCGACATCGGCGACGGAGTGTGCCGCCAGGACGGCGGCCGTCTGTCCCGTCACGCTGGGCGCGGTGAAGCCGATCTTGTCCCGCCCGTCGTTGTTGACGGCCGATCCCCGGACGACCGCGTGGATGTGGTCGCCGGCGGCCAGTGCGTCGGCGAGCGGACGGAGCACCACGATGCCGGCGCCGCTGGCGTTGACCGTGCCCGCCGCCGACGCGTCGAAGGCACGGCAGTGCCCGTCCGGCGAGAGGACCCCGCCGGGCGTGTGGCGGGTGCGGGGCGGGGTGGCGAGCACGGCGGTGCCGCCGGCCAGCGCGATGTCGCAGTCACCCACGAGCAGCGCCTGGACGGCGACGTGCACGGCCACCAGCGAGGTGGAGCACGCCGTCTGCACGGACACGGCGGGGCCGTTCAGGCCCAGCTTGTAGGCGAGTCGGCCGCTGAGGAAGTCGATGTCGTTGCCGTGGCTGATCTGCCAGTCGTCCACGAACGGCAGACCGTCGCCGAGGGCGCGCAGACGCTCGCCGTAGCGGGTGCTGGCCCCGCCGACGAACACGCCGGTCAGCGGCCGGTCCGCGTTGCCGTATCCGGCCCGGTCGAGCGCCTCGTGCGCCACTTCCAGAAGCACCCGCTGCTGCGGGTCGATGATCAGCGCGGACCGGGGCGGGTAGTCGAAGAACGGTGCGTCGAAGTCGGCGGCCCGCTCGACGATCCCGTACGCGGGGACGTAGTCGGGCTGGTCGGGCGGGGCCAGCTCGGGCAGCGGGGTGAGCAGCTCCCGTGCGGCGCACAGGCTCGCCCACAAGGCGTCGACATCCGCCGCGCCGGGGAACCGCCCGGCCATGCCGATGACCGCGACGAATCCGTCTTCTGCTGCTGTACTGGACATCTCAGCCTTCCGATGCGGTGACGGCGCGGGCGGGGTACGCGCCGAAGACGAAGAGGAGCGTCGCGGCGGTCTGTACCGCCACCGTCGCGGCCAGGGCCGTGGTTACCCCCGCGGCCTGCGCGGTCGCTCCGGCCAGGACCCATCCGAGTGCTCCACCGGACAGTGCGGCCGCGGTGGCCACGGTCAGGGTCTCCGACCGGGTCGCCGCCGGGACGCGGGTGAGGCGCACGGAGACGATCGGTGCCGCCGACAGGCCGTTGAGCAGCCCGACCACGGCCAGACAGCCGATCAGCTGCCCCAGGGTCAACGGCGCCAGGAGCACGGCGAAGGCCAGCCCCAGCGCGACGCGTCCGGCCACCGCGAGGCGCTGGGCCGACGTGACCCGCAGCGCGGGATGGAGCAGGAGGGTCCCGAGGATCGCACCGCCGCCGAACGCGGCGAGCAGGACTCCGGCCACGGACGGAGCGTCGTGGTGGCGGGCCAGTGCCAGGAGCGGCAGCAGCGCGAACAGGGCCTGCCACGCCGTCTCGGCCAGCGCGAGCCCCAGTGACCAGGCCCCCAGCAGACGGTCCCGGAACAGCGCGCGCACGCCTTCGGCCAGCGCGGGACGACGCCGGCCGGGCCGCTCGGCAGCGTCCGCCGGCAGGCACCGCCACACGATGACGGCCGACAAGGCGAAGCTGGCGGAGTCCAGCAGCAGCACGCCGGGCGCCCGCACGGCCGACACGAGCACCCCGGCGGCGGCGGGACCGACGAGCATGGCGAGCCGCGTGGCCGCCTGGAGGGCCGCGTTGGCGCGGCTCAGCAGTGCTTCGTCCCGGCCGAAGGAATCCAGGATCAGCTGCTGGCTGGTGAGGTAGGGCGCGGTGCACCCGCCCACGACGAACATGACCGCCATCACCAGGGGCAACGGGAGACAGTCGTACCGGTGGAGCAGGGGCACCAGGGCCAGCAGCGACGCGCAGAGCAGGTCAGCGGCCAGCATGGTGCGGCGCGGCCCGAACCGTCCGGCCCAGTTGGAGCCGACCACACCGAGCACCGCGATGCCGACCCACTGGGCACCCATGACCAGGCCCATGTCACCGGCCGAACCAGTGGCCTCCAGCACGAACCAGGGGATGGCCACCGCGCTGAGCTGGGTGCCGGTCATGGAGGTCAGTTCGGCGGCCACGAGACCCCGCAGCGCGGGCTGCCCGCGAAGCTGCGGCACCGCCGCCTCGACGCTCACGCGGTACGCCCGTCGGGCTCGGCCCCCGCGCGCGGCAAGGCCGGGACGGGACGGTCCAGGAGGGTCGGCAGGCCCGTCAGCAGGCGGCCCAGCAGGGCGGCGAACTGCTCCGTGCGCGCCCGGGCCACTTGGTCGCCGCGGTGGGCCACACGGGCGGACAGGCGGTCGCCGCACTGTACGAACGAGATGGTCAGAGCCGTCTTGCCGATGTAGTCGACGTCCTCACGCGACATGTCGACGGGGGCCAAGGGGCATCCGCCCAGGGTCCGTTCCCGCTCCGGACGCACCTCGAAGGCCAGCGCGACGTCGCCCCAGGGGGTGTGGCCCGGCCGGCGTGGCGGCGCCAGCCGGGCGACGACGTCGGCGAACGACACTCCGGAGTGCGCCAGGGCGTCGACCACGGTCGAGCGCACCGCGAGCACGACGTCGAGCACCGTGTCGTCGCCGCCCTGACGGTGGCGGAACACCACCGTGTTGAGCAGTGGGCCGATCACATCGGTGTACTCGGCCCCACGGGTACTCGTCTCGCTGGTCAGCACCAGGTCCGACCGGCCGGTCCACAGGTGCAGCGCGAGCAGGGTGGCGGCGGACGCGATCATGTACGACGACAGGCCGTACTCGGCCCGCAGCGGCCGCAGCGCCGCGCTCAGACCGGCGGGCAGCGGAACGTCGACCGCTCCGTTGGGTTCGGGCTCGTCGGGCCCGGGAAGCTCCAGCCGGTGGGGCGCGCCGGCCAGTTGACGCTCCCAGTAGTCCAGAGAGTCCTGGTGGTCGGGGCCGCAGCGGACCCGCGCCGCGGCCGTGGCGACGTCGGCGTACTGCGGCAGTCCCCGGCCGGCGGCAGCGTGCGGCACGGCGTCAGGCGCGTCGGCCAGCTCGGTCAGGGCCCGTACGATGCCCTGCCCGAGCTCGGCGGCGCCCTCCCCCGCCACGTGCGTCCCCTGGTGGGCGAGGAGGGCGGTGACACCGCCGTCCTGCTCGGCCACGGTCAGCGTCAACGGGAAGGCGGTGCCGCCGGCCCACACGGACTCGGCGATGAAGGGCTTCAGCGTGGCGTCGCCCAGCGGTGCCGTGCGGTCGTCACGCAGGTTCAGGTTCAGCAGGACGTCGGCGTACGGCGTCCGTCCGGGCAGGCGCGAGGGGGCCAGGTCGCGCACCACCTCCTCGAAGGGGACGTCCATGTGCTCCATGGCGTCGAGCAGTTCGGCACGGAACCGGGCGAGGTACTCGGCGGGAGTCGTGCCGGGGGCGAGGTCCGAGCGCAGCACCACCGTGTTGAGGAGGGGACCGAGCACGTCCTGGGCGCCCGTGCGGGCTCGGTCGGTGACCGGCACGGCGAGGGTGAGCGTGGCCTGTCCCGTCCACCGGTGCAGTGCGGTGCCCAGGGCGGCGCCGTAGAGCATGAACCAACTCGCCCCGTGGGTCTCCCGGATCCGCTTGAGCCGCTGCGTCACGGCCTCCGGCAGGTCCACGCGGACCACGCCGTCCGGCTCCCGGTGCGGCTGGGGCGGGAGGTCGAGATGGGCGGGGGCGTCCGAGAGGCGGGAGCGCCAGTGGGCGAGGCCCGCCGCGCCGCCGGTGGTCCGCCGCGGCTCGTGGGAGGCGGCCTCACGGTACTGCCGGGGTGGCGGCGGGGCCGTACGGCCGTCCCTGGCGGCGAGGTAGTAGCGCTGAAGTTCCGACAGCAGTACGGGAATCGATCCGTCGTCGATGACGAGGTGGTGCAGACACAGCAGCAGGGCGTGGCCGCGGGCGCCGAGGTCGGCGAGGGCGGCCCGCAGCGGTTCGCCTCGTGTGAGGTCGAAGCGCTGTCCGGCCGCCTGGTCGAGCCACGCGGTGAGCGCCGTGTCGGCGTCGGGCGCCGTGCTCAGGTCGAGCCGCCGCAGCTCCGGCCGCCAGGGCGCGACGGTCCTCTGGTACATCCCCTCCGGGTCGGCGACGAAGGCCGTGCGCAGGATCTCGTGCCCGGCCACCAGGTCGGCCAGGCTCTGTTCCAGTACGGCAGGGTCGATCCGGCCGGTCGTCGTCCAGGCCAGGAAGACGTTGTGGGCACGTCGTTCCTCGGACAGCTCCGCGAGCAGCAGGCGCTCCTGGAACGCGAGGAGGGGCTGCCCGGGGCCGGCGGCCGGCGCGGGCGCGGGCGTGTCGGGGCCCGCGGCGGCGCCGTGGGCGTCGAGGTACGCGGCCAGATCGCTCAGGCGCGGACGGTCGAACAGCTCCCGCATGCCGGGCCGTGTCCCGAAGACGCGCTCCAGCCGTCCCAGCAGGCGGAAGGCGAGCAGTGAGTGGCCGCCGAGGGCGAAGAAGGAGTCGTCGGGGGCCACGTCGTCGACATCGAGCAGCTCGGACCAGAGCGACGCCAGGATCCTCTCGGTACGGCTCGCGGGTCTCGTGCCTGGTCCGTTGGGGGCGGGGTCCGGCGCCGCGGCGGTCTCGGCGAGCGTGGCGGCCGTCTCCCTCAGCGTCGGTACGTCGAGCTTTCCGTGAGAGGTCAGGGGGATGTGGTCGACCCGCCGGAAGACGGACGGGACCAGGTGGGCGGGCAACCGCTCGGCGGTGTGGCGGCGCAGTTCGGCGGCGGACACCTCGGCGGACAGCCGCACCGTGGCGACCAGCCGGTCCCCGTCGGCGAGCACCACCGCCTCGGCGACCGCGGGGTGGCTGCGCAGGTTCGCCTCGACCTCGCCCGGCTCGATGCGGAAGCCGCGCACCTTCACCTGGTCGTCCGCGCGGCCGAGGTACTCCAGGGCGCCGTCGGGCCGGTAGCGCACGAGGTCGCCGGTCCGGTACAGGGTCCGGCCGTCGACCGGGGACTTCACGAAGCGTTCCGCGGTCAGCTCCGGCCGGTTGAGATAGCCGTCGGCCAGGCCCGCTCCGCCGATGTACAGCTCGCCCACCGCTCCGACCGGCAGCAGCCGGGAGCCGGTGTGCCGGTCGAGCACCAGCAGCGTCGTCGTCGGCAAGGGGGTGCCGATGACGCTGGCGCCGGTCTCGATGTCCGTCGCGTCGACGGTGTGCACGCTGGCGTACACGGTGGTCTCGGTCGGGCCGTACATGTTGACCAGGCGCACGTGGGGGAATCGGCGCGCCCACTCCCGGAGGGTGGCGGGGCGCAGCGCCTCACCGGCGAGGATGACGTGCCGCAGACGGCTCAAGGCGCCGGAGGGCGCGTCGAACGTCAGCAGACGGGAGAAGGCGCTGGGCGTCTGGCACGCCACGGTGACGCCCTCGCGCCGCAGCAGCTCCCAGAACAGCCAGGGGTCGTCCACCTCCTCGTCGGTCGCGACGACCAGACGTCCGCCGTGGGAGAGGCAGGCGAACATCTCCCACACCGACACGTCGAAGGTGTAGGCGTGGAACATGGTCCACACGTCCAGTCCCGAGAAGGAGAACGGGAACCGGTCGTTGCGCAGCAGCCGCACGAGGTTGCGGTGGCTGATCACGACTCCCTTGGGCACGCCGGTGGTGCCCGAGGTGTAGATGCAGTAGGCGGGGGTGTCCAGGGACACCACCGGCAGGCCGCACGTGTCCGCCTCCGCGGTCACAGCGGTGTCGAGGACCACACCGGTGAAGTCGCACAGCCCTTCGTGGCGGTCGGTGTCCTCGGGGACCAGGACCCACCGGACCTCGGAATCCGCGAGGACCAGCCGGACGCGCCCGGCCGGATACGCGGGGTCGAGGGGGAGGTAGGCCGCCCCGGCCAGCAGTACGGACAGCACGGAGACGACCTGCTCGGCTCCGCGCGGCAGCAGCAGCGCGACCAGGTCTCCCGGGCGGACTCCGGCCGCCACGAGTCCGCGGGCCCGCTGTTCGGCACGGTCGAGCAGGTCGCCGTAGGTGACGTCGTGTCCGTGGGCGGTGAGGGCGACCGCGTCGGGGCGGGCCGCCGCGCGCTGCCGGACCAGGTCGGTGACCGGGGTGTCGGGGTACCGGGCGGCGGTGTCGTTCCACACGGCGGTCTGTGTGTGCCGTTCGACGTCGGTCAACGGTTCGGCGGCCGCCAGGGGTTGTTCGGGGGCCTCGGTGAGGGCAGTGACCATCCGGACGTAGTGCTCCGCGGCGGCGGCCATCTGGTCGTGGTCGAACCGGCGCGTGTCGAACACGAGTCGGCCGGTGTGGCCGCCGTCGGCGGGGCGGAGCACCAGATGGACGGAGGGAGGGCCGGGCACGGCCGGTGCGTCGGCGTACGAGAACGCCGCGGCGGCCGCCGGGGCCGGGTCCACCGTACGGGTGCGGACGTCACGCAGCAGGTCGGCGAAGGGCTTCGCCGCAGCGGGCCGCAGCCGAAGGACGCGGCCGTCGGCGGCCACGGGCAGGTCCTGCCGACCGGTGTACCAGCCGAGCAGCGCGGCCCAGGAGGCGAGGAGCACGTCGCGGACGGTGCTGCCCGCGTCCCGCGCGGCGGCCGCCAGGGCGGGGGTGTCGGCCACGGTGAAGGTGATCTCGCCGTGGCCCGTCCCGGGCAGCTCGGGCCGCCGCACCGGCAGCTCCAGGGCCTCCGGCGGCGCGACCGGTTCGGCGTGCGCCCGGCGAGCGGTGTAGGCCGCGTCGAGGTCACGCAGGAAGACGTCCAGGGAGGCCGCGTCCCACACCAGGTGGTGCAGACAGAGGAAGAGGACCTGGTCGCCTCCCACGTCGAGGAGCGCGGCGCGCAGCAGGCGTCCGGACTCCGGCAGGAACTCGCGGTGGGACTCGGCGTACAGCCAGTCGTCGAGCTCCTCCGCCGTGGCCGCGCCCAGGTCGACGCGGGTCAGCTCCGGCTCCCACGGCTCCTCCACCACTTGCCACAACTCGTCCCCGCGCTGCCGGAAGGCGGTGCGCAGGATCTCGTGGCGGGCCACCACGCCGGCGAGCGCGTGCCGCAGGACGTCGGCGTCGAGGCCGCCGCCCCTGATCCGCCAGGCCATCGGCACGTTGTAGAGCACTTCGTCCGGTGCCATCAGTCCGGCCAGCCACATGCCGTACTGGGCACCGGAGGCCGGGGCCTCCCGGCCCGGAGGCCGCGCGGGCGGCACGGGCGGCACGGACGCCGCGGACGGAGGGAAGACGTGGTCGGTGAACTCGTCGAGGTAGGGGTGGTCGAAGAGGGCACGGATCGAGACGTCGGTGCCGAAGCTCTTGGAGACGGCCAGGACGAGTGATTCGGCCAGGAGCGAGTGACCACCGAGCTCGAAGAAGGAGTCGGCGGGCGTGATGTCGTCGACACCGAGCACATCGCGCCAGACGGCGACCATGTCGTCCAGACGGCCGTTCTCGGCGGGTTGCTGGGCCGCAGCGGCGGGCACCGGCAGCGTGGTGGCAGACACCGGCGCCGCGGTGGCAGACACCGGCGCCGCGGTGGCGGGCGGCACGACCGCGCCGACGGCCACCGCGCTCACGGGCCGTCCCGGATCCGCGGCGATGTCGCGCAGCATCTCCAGGTAGTCGGCCGCCATGGCGCTCACCCGGGTCGGTCCCACGGCACCGGTGGGGTCCTTCCACAGCAGGTGGGTGCCTGCGCTGTCCTCGCGCACCATGAGGGCGAGCGGGAACCCCGCGCTGCTCTCCATGCCCAGCAGGCCGAGCCGGGCGCGGGAACGCTCGGTGCGCAGTTCCACGTGCTGCACATCGACGCCGTCACGCAGCCCGGCGTGCCAGAACTGGAACACCGTCTGGAGCGTGTCGGCCTGCGCCCGGGGACCGGTCGCCCCGGTGGCGCGGAGAATGGCCGGCAGCGGCAGGTCGCCGTGGGCCATCGCCTCCTTGACCCGCTTGCGCACCCGCAGGGCGAGCTCGGCGTAGGTGTCGCACGCGGCCACGTCGATCCGGACGGGCAACGTGTTGACGAAATAGCCGACCGTGTCCTGCACCGCCTCCAGGGTCCTGCCGTGGAAGGGCACGAACACCAGGACCTCGTCGGCTCCGCTGTGCCGGCGCAGCAGGGCGCAGTAGGCCGCGAGGAGGACACTGGTGTAGCTCACGCCGAGGGCGCGGGCCTGATCGCGCAGCAGACCGGCGAGGTCGGGCGGCACCTGCCCGTCGAGAGCGACGTACTGCGGCTCGTCGACGGTGGCGGGCAGGGCGAACGGCCGGGCCGTGGGCCGCAGCGCCGTACGCCAGTAGTCGCGGTGCGCGTCCCCCTCGGGGGAGTCCGCGAGCCGACGGGACCGTTCGGCGAAGGCCCGCTGGGCGGCGACGTCGCTGCCGGGCGTCAGCCGGTCCCCGGCGTACGCACGCGCCAGCGCGTCGATGGTCACCAGCGCCGACGCCCCGTCGTGGACGATGTGGTGCACCGCGACGAGCAGCACGGTCCAGCCCTGGCCGCGGATCACGTCGACGCGTGCCAGCGGCCCCTGCCACAGGTCGAACGGCCGCTGCCACACGCTTCGCACGGCCTCGTCGCGGTCCAGCGTCGTCTCGTGCTCGCACACCGGGATCGGCGGGGCGTCCGCCCAGTCGAGCACCGGGCCGTCGTCGGTCTTCACGATGCGGCCGCGCAGTTGCGGATAGGCGTGCCCGACCGCCTCGACCGCGGACCGCAGGCGCGTCGTATCGAGGTCGCCGCTGACCGCGTACGGCGTCGGAATGATGTGGATCCACTGCTGCGGATCGAGCCGCCAGGCCAGCCACATGGCCTCCTGCCCGACCGACAGGGGCACTTGCTGAGGGGTGGTCACGTCGTGCGCTCCCTGTTCCTGTCGCTCTGGTCCCGGTCGTCCGGTGACCCGATGGCTTCCTCGGCACCGGGGTGAACAGCTGCTGGTCCCGCCGGCCACGCCGCGGCGGCCTGGGCACAAGGGGCGGCGTCGGGGGTGTCCAGCCGGTGCAGCAGGTCCGCCACGCGGTGCCGTGCCTCGGTGCAGTGAACGTCGGCGACGGGAAGGGCCGCGGAGTCACCCGCCTCCGCCGAGGTGGCCGCGCGGGCCAGGACCAGGGCGCAGACCATGAGTTCCCGGGCGACGCCCGTGAGCCGGATGAGCGTGGGCTCGTCCTCCAGCAGGGCGTCCTTGTCCTGGTGCGTCCGCGCGAGCGTCAGACAGCGCCGCCCGAACGCGTGCACCTGATCGGCCACCCATCGCAGATGTCCGGCGTTGCGTCCGGTGAGCCGTGGATCCGCCAGGTCGCCCGGGGCGGTCGGTGACATCAGCTCGTCGGCCTGCGCGGGCTCGGGGTAGTAGTAGGACAGGATCGACATGCGCGCTATCCAGTTGTCGATCTGGAAGTCCACGCCTCCGGACACGCGGACGCTGCGGATGTCCCGCATGAGCCGCTCCAGCGGCCAGGCGGGCACTCCGCGCCGCGCCTTGCTCGCCGCGGTCTCGTATCCCTCGGCGGCCAGCAACGCCATGGTGCGGTCGACGACCTGCCAGCTCAGCAGCGAGACCACGTTCTTGGCCATGTTCTGCTCGAAGCGCACGTTGAGCGCCGTGCCCTGGTCCTCCGGCAGCAGGCACCACTGGCACACCGTCTCGATCGCGAAGGTGTCGGCGAGGGTCTGCGCGACCCGTGCCTGGATCTCGCGGTGCTCGCCCAGCGGGCGCCCGTCGATCGTGCGCCGGTTCACGAACTCACGGCTCCAGGCGGTGCAGAGCCTGGCCGCCGCGAGCGAGGGCGCGCCCTGCATGTGCAGGCGTCCCCGGGTGACGAGGCGGCTCGTCGTCTGCGTCATCCGCACCTGGTGTGCGGTGTCCGGCTCGACCAGCATGTGTTCCCGGGGCACCCGGACGTCGTCGAAACGGAACCATCCGTTGGGAAAGCCCCGGATGCCCATGTACTCGTGCCAGACCCCGGCGCTCACACCGGGGGCGTCGGCGGGCACGAAGAACTCGCGCACCACGTCCCGGCCGTTCTCGCGGACCGTGGCCGAGACGCCGACGAGCTCCGCGACGGGCGCGTGGCCTGCGAACAGCTTGACGCCGTTGAGCAGATAGGCGGCACCACCGTCGACGGGGGTCGCCGTCGTGCTGCGTGCCTGGTTGCCGGCGCCTTCCGGCTCGGTGTCCGCGCTGGCGCTGAACCGGCCGGCCGCGGCGTGCTCCCGCACCAGGTCGCGCAGCGCCGCCGGGAGCGGCAGCGTGGCGAAGGCACCCGCGCCCAGGGTGTTCTCCAGGGCGAGCGACATGGCCACGGGCATGCACCCGCGCGCCGCCGCCTCGACCACCCGGAAGAGGTTGAAGTGCGACAGCGCGTGGCCGTCGGCACCGGCGTCGGCCTGGAGCCGGAAGTACCCGCGCTTGGCGAGCTCCGGCAGGAAGTCCTCCGGCAGCCGCCCCTCCCGGTCCGCCAGGTCGGGGTCGATCCGGTCGTGCAGCAGGGCCGACAGCTCCTCGACGAACGCGTCTCCGTGTGCCCGGTCGGCCGCCGTCTGTGCCGGGAAGTCCCGGATCAGGTCCCAGCGGAACCGGCCTTGGTACAACTCCTCCAGGAATCCGGCCCGTTCGGGGTCGCTGATCGCGTTGCGCGTGGGCGGCGGCACGGGGGCTTCCCTGCCCTGCGGCCCGCGCTCGGCGAGCGCGCGTCGGTCGGTCTTGCCGGAGGGGTTGAGCGGCAGCTCCGCGAGCCGTACGAACCGGCTGGGCACCATGTGTCTGGGCAGCGCCCCGGCGAGGTGTCCGGTGAGGCTCGCGGCGGTCACGTCCTCGTCCGCGACGTAGTAGGCGGTCAGCATCTGCCCGCCGACCCGGCTGCTCCCGCACACGACGGCGGCGTCCCGTACGTCCCGCAGGCGGCGCAGGGCCGTCTCGATCTCCCCCAGTTCGATACGGAAGCCGTTGATCTTCACCTGGTCGTCGGCGCGGCCCGCGAAGCAGAAGACGTCGTCGGCGGTCCGGGTGGCGAGGTCGCCGCTGCGGTAGTGGCGGCGGGGGCCGCCGGGCGGGAGCGTCAGCGTCCTGAAGCGCTCCGCGGTCAGTTCGGGAAGGCCGAGGTATCCGGCCGCGACTCCGGCCCCGGCCACCCAGATCTCGCCCGTCTCACCGGGCCGGACCGGGCGGGCCTGCTCGTCGAGTACCGCGATCTCCCAGCCGTCCAGCGGTCTGCCGAGGTCGCGGTCGAAGCCGGTGGACGCGGGTGCGTCGACCTCCTCGGGCGTCAGGACGCGGGAGCTGACGAACACCGTCGTCTCGGTGATGCCGTAGGTGTTGACGAACTCGCAGTCACGGCTGACCGTCTGCCGCCACCGCCGGATGTCACCGGCGTCGACCGACTCCCCGCCGAAGATGATCCGCCGCACGCCCTCGGGGCGCGGTTCCTCCTTGCCCGCGGCGGTGACGAGGTGCCGGAAGACCGACGGCACGATGCTCACCACGGTCGCCTGCTCCCGCACCAGCAGGTCCACCGTGGCGCGGGGGGACGAGGCGACGTGCGCCGGCACGACCACCAGGCATCCGCCGGTGGCCAGCGCCCCCCACATCTCCCACACGGAGAAGTCGAAGCTGTACGAGTGGAACAGGGTCCACACGTCGTCGGGGGTGACGGTGTGGCGCGCGCAGAACGACGTCACCATGGCGGCGACGTTCGCGCACGGCACCTCGACCCCCTTGGGGCGACCGGTCGTTCCGGAGGTGTAGATCACGTAGGCGATGGCCCCGGGGTCCGCCGGGACGTCCGCGGCGGGTTCGGCGGCGTCCCCGGCGGAGGGCGGCGCCGCCGTCCGGTCGAGGCGCAGCTCCGGCACACCGGCGAGGGCCTCGGGCAGGTCCTGATCCGAAATGATCAGGGACAGCGCGCTGTCCTCCGCCACGAAGCCGAGGCGTTGCGCGGGATAGGCCGGGTCCAGCGGGACGTACGTGTGACCGGCCGCGGTGACGGCCAGGACGCCGGTCAGCACGTCGGCCGTGCGCCGCAGGTGCAGCCCGATCCGCTGTCCCGGTGCCGGGCAGTGGTGGCGCAGCGCGGCGGCCAGCGCGGTGCTGCGGCGCAGCAGCTGCCCGTAGGTGAGCGATCCGTGTTCGTCGCGGACCGCTGTCCGTTCGGCGTTCAGACGTGCCTGCCGGATGAATAACGCGTACAACTCGTTCAAGGGGGTGTACCAATCGTCGTGAGGGGGGCGCGGGAGCGCGGCGTGAGGGGGGTGGGAGCGCGGCGGGGTCACAGCACGAGGCGGACGCGCAGGTACCGCAACCACGCGTCGAGTTGCAGCACCATCTCCACGTCCGCGCGTCCCAGCCAGCCGCCCCGGTCCAGGAGGCGGGGCGTCGTGACGTACCGCTGCGCGTGTTCCCGGTCCAGCAGCGCGTACGTGGGAGCGGAGGGGTCGTCGAGGAGCGTCCGCAGCCTCTCCACGAGGGCCTGCTTGTAGCCGCGGTCGTAGGTGATCGGGTAGGGCACTTTCCGGCGGCTCAGCACCGAGGGCGGGACGAGGGGCGCGCCGAGGGCCCGCAGCAGACTCTTCTCGCGGCCGTCGAAGGACTTCCACCGGGCCGGAACGTTGTAGAGGAGGGTGAACAGCCGGTGGTCGGCGAAGGGGAAGCGCAGTTGGAGACCCGCGGCGGAGCCCATCCGTTCGGAGTGGAGCACGGTCTGCTCCAGCAGCCGCGTGGCCGTCAGGTAGTCCGTCTGCCGCCCCAGACGGTCGACCGGGTCTTCCCCCGGCACCGAGGGAACCTCCTCCAGCGCCTCGGCGAAGCAGTCGTCGACGTACCCCGCGATGTCGATGTCCCGCAGCACATCGGCTCGCAGCAGGCCGGTGCCGAGCCCATGCGGCATGCCCATGGCGCGCGCCCGCGCGATCCACGGGAACGTGGTGAGCACCCGCTTCTCGTCGGCCTCCGGTCCCAGGCCGCCGAACATCGCGTCCGCGCCCTCGCCGCTCAGGGCGATCGGTGTCCGGCGGCCCACGTGCCGGCTGAAGAGGTACGGGGTGATGTTCTTGTCCCCGAAGGGCGTCGGCCAGTCCTTGGCCAGGAGCGAGTCGGTGAGTGTGGCGGGCCGCGACAGCAGGTCCGGCTCGATGGTGACGCGCTCGTGGTCGCAGTGCCAGAACCGCACCACCTCCTCGGCGTACGGCAGGTCCGGTACGGCCGACGCCGTCCCGCCGAAGGAGACGGTGAACGTCCGGGGCGGTCGGCCGACGGACTCGGCGACGAGCCCGGTCAGCACGCTGGAGTCGAGACCGCCCGACAGGAGCACGGCGGGATCGGCGCCCTCGAGGTCGTCGTGAACTACCTCGTCGAGCAACGTCCGCACCTGACGAATCGTTTCGTCTCGGGACTCCGTGTGCGGGTACGCCTCCAGGGACCAGTAGCGGCGTCGCCGCTCACCGGTGGCCGAGAAGCGCACCGTGGCGCCGGGCGGTACCTCCCGCATCCCGCGCAGAGTGCCGTGTCCCGGGCGGCGCAGCTGGGTCAGCAGCGCGCTGAGCCCGGTGGCGTCGAGTTCCCGCGGGACGCCCGGGTGCGCCGCCAACGCCCCGGCCTCGGACGCGAACACCACACCGTCGTCCTGCCGTACGTAGGAGAGCGGCTTGATGCCCAACCGGTCGCGCCCCAGGAGGAGTTCTCCCGTGCGGCCGTCCCAGACGGCGAACGCGAAGGCGCCCCGCCACCGTTCGGCCGCCACCTCGTTCTCGGCCAGGTAGCCGTCGAGCAGTGTCCGGGCGGGGTCCCGGCTTCCGTGCAGGTAGCCGTCCACGACCACCACGACAGGGTTTCCTGTCCCCCGCGACTCCAGTGGACCGTTCTCCCGCGCCGGTTCGCCTGCGGCCGCCAGGACCGCGTGTCCGGACGCCCACGATCGGTGCGGGCCGCCGCGTCGGCTGCTCTCCGCCATCGCCGCGACCGCGGCCGGGCCGGTCTGCTCCAGACCTCCCCGGTGGGTCCACCATCCGAAGATTGCGGACATGAGTGCCCCTTTCCTTGTCCTCGGCTGTGCCGTCAGTTCTGACCGGCCGGTGCCCGGCCGGTGAGTGGGCCGGGGCCTCAGCCGGCCGCACGACGGCGCCGGACCGCCGGACGCACCCGCCGCTCCGCTGCCGCTGGGGCCACCGCCGACCCGGCCAGATGGGTGGCGAGTTGGGCGATCGTCGGATGCTCGAACAGCGTCAGCAAGACGACTCGGTCGGACCGGAACGCGTTGATCCGGGAGAGCACGGCCGCCAGGGAGCCCGACGTCCCGCCGACGTCGAAGAAGCTGTCGCGGACCCCGATGTCATCGGTCCCGAGGACCTCCCGCCAGATGTCCAGCAGCCGGGACTCCAACGCGGTGCGGGGGTCGGTGGGCGGCTCGCGCCGCACGTGGCGCCCGGGGTCGGGCAGAGCGTCCCGGTCCAGCTTCCCGTTCCTGGTCACCGGCAGTTCGGGGACCGCCACCAGCGCGGCGGGCAGGACGTGTGCCGTCAGCCGCTCCGACAGATGGGCGCGCAGGTCCGCAGGCACCTGCGTCCCGCCGTCGTGCAGGACCACATAGCCGACCAGCCTGCGGCCGCCGGCGGGGTCCGGGCGCACCGCGACCGCCGCGAGCGCGACCAGGGGGTGCGCCGACAGGGCCGCCTCCACCTGCGCCGGTTCGATCCGGTGGCCGTTGACCTTGACCTGGTCGTCCATGCGGCCCAGGACTTCCACGGCGCCGTCCGGCCTGCGGCGGGCCCTGTCGCCCGTACGGTGCATCAGCGCTCCGGTCACCGTGGAGTACGGATCGGGGAGGAACCGCCGGGCGGTCTCCCCGGGCCTGCCGAGGTAGCCCGACGCCACCCCGGCACCGCCGATGTACAGCTCTCCCTCCCCGCCGCCGGACACCGGCCGCAGGTCCGCATCGAGAACATATGCCGTCACACCGGCGATCGGGCGGCCCACTGCGACGACCTCTGTGTCGGCGTCCGCGTCAACCCGGTGCACCAGCGAGGTGATGGTGGTCTCGGTCAGTCCGTACGCGTTCACCAACGGGACATCGGTCGACCCGCACCAGGCGACCGCAGCCGACGCGTCCACCCCTTCGCTGCCGATGACGACGAGCCGCAGCTGCGAGGGCAGCGGGCCGCTGCCCCGGCTGGCGCTCCACTGCTGCCAGTAGCCGGACGGCAGGTTGGCGACGGTGATCCGGCCGTCGGCCAGTACGCGGGTCAGGTCGCGGGCGGCGGGAGGGTCGGGGCACAGGACGACGCAGCCGCCGGCCACCAGGGTGGGGAAGATCTCCTCGGCCGCCACGTCGAACCCGATCGCGGCGAACTGCAGGACCCGGTCGTCGGAGGTCAGTCCATAGGCCCGCGCCATCTCCCCGGCGTGATGGGCCAGCGCGCGGTGGGGGACGACCACGCCCTTGGGCTCACCCGTCGTCCCCGAGGTGAAGACGGTGTACGCCGGGTCGGCCGGGCGTACCGGAGGACGGGCGGCATCGTGGCGGTCCGATGGCTGCGGGGGCGGCACGACGGTGACGTCCGGGGCCACGTCCAGCCGGTGCCGCAGCGAGTCGGCGGCGACCACGAACCGGCTGCCCGCCGCGGCCATCAGCCGCGCGATCTGGGCAGGAGAGTGACGAGGGTCGAGAGGGAGGTAGGCGGCTCCCGAGCGCAGGATGCCGAGCAGCGCCGGAACGAGGTCCAGGTCGGCGTGGGTCAGTAACCCCACCACGTCCCCAGAGCCTGCTCCGGCGGCCAGTAACTCCGTGGCTAACGCGCCGGAGAGGTCTCCCAGTTCGGCATAGGTCAGTGTTCGACCGTTCAGATCCAGGGCCGTGGCATGTGGCTGCCGGGCCGTACGGCGGCTGATTGCTTCGAGCAGGGTGGACGGCAAGGATCCATCCCCTTCTTCGTGGGTTGATCGCGGTCATGCGCAGGATCGGGACATCCGGGGATGAGGACTCCGCGGCGCAGCGTTGCCCCACGACCTGCGACCACAACGTGACTCAGAGAGATCAACAACCGCTCAACAGCTGCTCAGAGGCAGTCGATAACCGGCCGCGGCGCCCATTCTGTGGCTGATCACGGCCCCCTGACCGGCCGTCAGCGGCACAGGCGCGCTCGGCCTGCGCCCGGCCAGGACGGCGGAGCTGGATTCGCGCACGGCCGCCTTGCCGGGCGAGGCGAGGTCACAGGAGGCTTCGACGCCGCTCATGCCCGGTGTGCGCCGGGGTCTTGCCGCAGAACTCGGCCTCGATCACGTCGGTGTACATCGAGCTGTCCCGCAGCCAGTCGCCGTTGATGTGGAACGTCAGCTGGTGCTTGCCGTCCACCGTGCCGACCATCGCCGAGAGCGAGCCGTTGGTGCGGCCGCTCTTGCCCACCACCCGCACGCCGCAGGACAGCTTCGCGAACTCGACGCCGAGCCCGTATCCGAGGACGTCCCCGGCCGGCACCGCGTGGAGCATCTCCTTCATCTGGGCCCGCGGCAGCAATTCGCCGCGCAGGAGCGCTCGTTGGAAGCGGTTGAGGTCACCGGTGGTGGAGATGACGTCACCTGCCGCGCCCAGCCAGGTCATGTTCTGCTCGGTGGCGTCGACCACTGCGGCGTCGGGGGCCTGCTGGTGGAGCCGGGAGTACCCGACGGGGTGCGGGTCGGGCAGCTGGGGCGCCGTGCCGGGGAACGACGTCCCGCGCAGCTTCAGCCGGTCGATGATCCGCCGGGTGGCCTCCTGCGCGTACCCGTGGCCCGTCGCCTTCTCGATGACCATCCCGGCGATCACGTAGTTGGTGTTCGAGTACAGCGGCGACTTCTCCGGAGCGGGGTGCGGCGGCTGCTTGAGCGCGACCGCCACGAGCTCTTCGGGGGTGTAGGTGTCGTACCGGTGCGCCGGGAAGCCGGGGCCGGAGGAGTGGTGGGCGATGGTGGGGTCGTCGGTGTGACTGGCGATGCCGCTCGTGTGGTTGAGCAGCCGCCGCAGCGGGATCTCGCCGCCGTCGTACCCGTTGCCCTGGACCAGGCCCGGCAGCCAGTCCTCGACGGTGTCGTCCAGGCTCAGCCGCCCCTCCGCCTCCAGCTGGAGCAGGACGGTCGCGATGAAGGTCTTGGTGATGCTGGCCCCGCGGAAATGATCAGCGGTCGATCGCTCGCGCCCCGTGGCGGTGTCGGCGTACCCGGCCGAGGCGGACCAGTCCCCCTTGCCGTCCCGGGCCCGGGCGGCGGCTCCGGGCAGCTCCCCCTTCTCGACGAGCGCGCGCAGCGCGGCCCGGGTCGCTGCGTGTCCGCGATCCGTCCGCTCCGCCGCGTGCGCCGAGGGAGCGACAGCCGCCGCCCCCAGCAGTGCGACGGCCGCCATCACGAGTGAGGTGGTACGTGTAGCCCGCTGCTTCATGTGTGGTGCTCCAGGTCGTCGTCCCTGGGGGCCGGTGTGCCCCCTGTGGTGCGTGTGACGTCGGCCCCGGGCCGCACGGTTGACCGTCGGGGCGAGGACGGCACCGCGGTACGACACGAACGGCACCAGGGGCCTACCCGAGCCCGTGAAACCCCGGCCTCGGCCGCGGCGGGCCGGCGTGGAGTCTCAGAGCTCCCCGAGGTGTCGCTCGATGTCGTCCGCGTCGGGCAGGCCGAGTTCGCGGAAGACGGTGTGCGCGCGGCGGTAGTTCTCCTGGGCGCGGTCGGCGTCGCCCTGGGCCCGGTGGGCGTGGCCGAGTTGGGCGAGGGCGCGGGCGACGATGCCCGCGTCGCCGCGCGCCTCGGCGATGTCCCGGGCCCGCGCGGCGTGTTCGGCGGCTTCCGCGGGACGCCCCGAGAGGTTGTGGGCCTGGGCGATCGCGCCGAGCAGGAGGCCCTCGCGGAAGCGGGAGCCCGTCTCGCGCCACAGGCGCAGGCTCTCGTGCAGGCTGTCGAAGGCCTCGGCCGTGCGCCCGGTGCGCAGGCAGACCTGGGCGAGGTTGTGCAGCGCGTTGGCCCGGCCCGCGATGTCCCCGGTCGCCGAGGTGACGGCGACGGCCTCGCGGCAGTGCGCCAGGCCCTCGTCGGCCCGGCCGGTGGCCAGCAGGGCCAGGCCGAGGAAGCCGAGCGCGTACGCCTCGATGCCTCGGCTGGCCACGGCCCTGCCCTGGGCCAGGGCCTCGGTCAGCAGCGCGTGCGCGGTGGTGAAGTCGCGCAGGGCGAGGGCGCCCCCGCCCCGGGTGATCAGGACGTGGGCGAGCAGCGTCCGGTCCCCGGCGGCCCGGCACAGCTCGATGGCCCGGTCGAGCGTGGGAGCCCCCAGCCGCATGGCGAAGCGGTGCTGCACGGAGCTGCCCAGCATGTACAGGGCGCGCGCCTCCGCGGTGCGGTGGCCGGCGGCGCGCGCGGCCTCGGCCAGGGTCCGGGCGGCGCGTTCGATGCCGTAGGGCTGCGCGCCGAGGCGGCCGAGCGGGTCCGCGGCCAGGAGCAGGTCCGCGCAGACGGTCAGCGACAGGGAGGCGTCGCCCGCGGCCTGCTCGATGAGTCCCAGGAGCGACGTCTGCTCGTCGAGCAGCCAGGCGGCGGCCTCCTGCGGGCTGCCGAAGGCCGGGCCCTCGTAGCGCAGTGCGGCCGCGTGCCCGGGGAACACGTCGTCGGGCAGCGAGGCCCGGTGGGCGCCGAGGGCGGTGGCCAGGCAGAACTCGAGCAGGCGGGTGAGCGCGGCGGTCCGCTCGTGGTCAGGCACCGCGGCGCACGCGGTCTGGCGGGCGAAGAGCCGGAGCAGGTCGTGGTAGCGGTAGCGGCCGGGGGCGACCGACTCAAGGAGGCTCAGATCGACCAGCGCCTCGCACAGCTCCTCCGTCTCCCGCTCCGGTCGGGCGAGCAGCGCCGCGGCGGCGGGCACGCCCAGTTCGGGCACCTCGGGCAGGGCGAGGAGCCGGAAGGCGCGGAGGTGTTCGGCGTCGAGGAGTTCCATGCCGAGCCGGAAGGTCGTCTCCACGGCGGTGTCCTCGGCCCTCAGGGCGCCGAGGCGGCGCCGCTCGTCCGCGAGGTGCGCGGCGGTCTCCGAAAGCGTGTGGTCCGGCCGGGCCACCAGACGGGAGGCCACGATGCGGATGGCGAGCGGCAGATGGCCGCAGGCGTCGAGCACCTCGGCGGCGGCCTGCGGCTCCGCGGACACGCTCTGCTCGCCGACGATCCGGGTCAGCAGCTCCAGGGCCTCCGCCCGGCCCATGGGCCGCAGGTCCACCAGAGTGGCCCCGGTCAGACCGACGAGCCGGGAGCGGCTGGTGAGCAGCACCGCGCTGCCGGGCGTGCCGGGCAGCAGGTCGCGGACCTGGGCCGGGTCGCGGGCGTTGTCGAGGACGACGAGCACCTGCCGGGTGGCGAGCATGGAGCGGTACAGGGCGGCCCGCTCCCCGGGCAGCATCGGGAGGTGGCCCGCGCGGACGCCGAGGACGCACAGGAAGCGGCCGAGGACCTCCATGGGCTCCGCGGGCCGGGGGTCGGTTCCGCGCAGGTCCGCGTAGAGCTGCCCGTCCGGGAAGCGGTGGCGCATCCGCCGGGCCACGTGGACGGCCAGGGCGGTCTTGCCGATGCCGCCCATGCCGCTGATGGAGCTGAGGGAGACGATCCCGTCCTTCTCCAGTGCGGTGCACAGCCGGTCGGCCTCGTCGCTCCGGCCCGTGAAGTCGGCGACGTCCTGGGGCAGTTGTGCCGGCCCGTGGGTCCGGTCCGGGCCCCGGAGCCCGGCCGTGGCGCCCGTCCGCTCCCCGGGTCCGTCGGTGAGGATCCTCTGCTGGAGCCGGTCGAGGCCGGGGCCCGGGCGGATGCCCAGCTCCTCGGCGAGCGCACGGCGGATCCGCGCGTGCACGGCGAGTGCGTCCGCCTGCCGTCCGGCGTGGTGCAACGCCGTCATCAGCAGCTCGTGGACGCTCTCGCGCCAGGGGTGTTCGGCGGCCAGCGCGCGCAGCGGACCGATGGCGTGGTCGGTCCCGCCGCACGCGATCTCGGCCTCCCAGCGGGCCTCGACGGCCGCCAGGCGCAGCTCTTCGAGGCGGGTGCGCTGGGCCTCGGCGAAGGGGCCGGGCACACCGGCGAGCGGCCTGCCCCGCCACAGGTCGAGGGCGGAGACGAACAGGGACCGCGCCTGGTCCAGCCGGCCGGCGGCCCGGGCCCGCCGCGCCTCGGCCGTACGGAGTTCGAAGACCGTCAGGTCGACGTCCTCCGGGGCGACGTGCAGGGTGTAGCCGTCGCCCGTCGTCCGCAGCGTGCGCGCGGCGGCCCGGGGTGCCCGGTCGGGCTCGAGGAGTCGGCGCAGGGTGAAGACGTGCGTGCGCAACGACGCGAGGACACCGGGCGGGGCCTCGTCGCCCCAGGCCCCGGCGATCAGTTCCCAGGCCGACACGGGGGTACGCGCCCGGAGCAGCAGGACCGCGAGCACCGCCTGCAGTTGGGGCGCGCCGACGGGCACCTCGGCCGACCCGTCGTGGACGCGCAGGGGGCCGAGCACGGTGAAGCGGTGGGCGGCGGCACGCCCGGACGCGTCGTCGGAGGAGTGACCTGGCGGGGCGGTGGGGGGCATGGGATGTCTCCAAATGACGTCAGGACCGGGTGGCGTCAGGACCAAGTGGCGTGCGGGCCACGTGGCATCAGGCCCAGGTGGCATCAGGTACACGTGGCATCAGGACCGAGTGGTGTGACGGCCTTCGACGTGAAGGGCCATGTGACGAGAGGGGCTCGGGGGGCGTGAGGTCACGGCGGGGGGATCACCCGTGGCGCCGGTTCCGCCGTGACGGGTCCGGCACGCGAGGTGAGTCGGCCGGGCCCGTCAAGGTGGCCCGTGCCGGTTCGCACCCGTCCCCGCTGCCGGGGCGGTCGTCGAGCAGGGCGAGGAGGTCGTCGGCCTCCGGCATGCTCAGGCGGGCGCAGACCTCGTACGCGGCGCGCCGGTGCGCCCGGGCGCCGTCGTGGTCCCCGAGCCGGACGAGGGCGGAGCCGAGCACGGCCAGCGCGTGGGCGCGGCCCCAGTCGTTCCTGACCTCCTCCAGCGTCGTGGCAGCGGTGCGGGCCAGCCGCGCGGCCTCCTCGGCACGGCCGGTGGCGAGCCGGTTCTCCGCGAAGCGGAAGAGGGCGAGCCCCTCCCACAGCCGGTTGCGGCGGTCGCCGAAGAGGGCCAGTGCTTCGGTGAGGCGCGCGGCGGCCTCGGCGGTCCGCCCGGCGGTGTCGAGGACGACGCCCAGTTCGTACAGGGCGAATCCCACCCGGTGGCCGTCGCTCAGACCCTGATGGACCGCCAGGGCCCGCTCGGCGTCCGCGACCGCCAGGTCCGTCTCGCCCGCCGACTGGCGCACCCGGCAGCGCACCCCGAGGACGTTCGCCTCGCCGAACCGGTCGGCGTGCGCCCGGAAGACCTCCGACGCCTCGGTGAGCAGGGCGCGGGTCTCGTCGTAGCGGCGCAGGTGGTACGAGCAGCGGGCGAGCAGCACCATGGCGTCGGCCATGACGAGCGCGTCGTCGGCCGCGCGGCTCGCCGCCACCGCCCGGCGGCAGACCTCGACCAGATCGGGGAGGCGGGCCGCGTAGTAGTAGCCGTGGCCGAGGGCCAGGTGGGCGCGCCCCGCGCTGCGCCGGTCGCCCTGGCGCAGCGCCGCGGAGATCACCGCGTGAGCGGCCTGCTCGAACTCCGGGCCGGGGCCACCGCGTTCGAGGAGCTCCTCCATCATGAGCAGCAGGTCGGCCGCCGGGGCGACGGCGCGGGCGGGGCCTTCGGCCGCTTGGCGCACGGCCGCGAACAGGCACGGTGCCTCCTCGGCGAGCCAGGCACCGGCGTCCCCGGCCGTGGCGAACGTCAGGCCGGGGACCGTCGCGGTCACCCCCAGGCGTTCGGCCCTGCGGAGGGCGTCGGGGTGCGAGGCCCGCACGGTGGACACCAGGAAGTCCAGCAGGCGGCGCAGACCGGCGGCCTGCCCCTCCGGGGGCTCCTCCGCGCTCGCGCGTCCACGCGCGTAGAGGCGGAGCAGGTCGTGGTAGCGGTAGCGGCCTGGTGTGGGTGACTCCAGCAGGCTGACGTCGACCAGGGATTCGCACAGCGCCTCGGCCTCCGGCTCCGGCAGGCCGAGGACGGCGGCCGCGGCGGCGGACGAGATGTGCGGTCCTTCGGGCAGGGCGAGCAGCCGGAAGGCACGCTGCTGGTCCGGCCGGAGCTGGGCGTGGCCGAGGGCGAAGGCGGCCTCGACGGTCAGGTCGGCGACGCGCAGTTCGGCCAGGCGGTGCCGCTCGTCGGCGAGCCGGGCGTGCAGCGCGCCGAGCGGCCACGCGGGGCGCGTGGCGAGGCGGGCCGCCACGATCCGTACCGCCAGGGGAAGGTGGCCGCAGGCCGACACCAGCCGCGCGGCGTCGTCCGCCTCGGCGGCGACGCGGGCCCGGCCCAGGGCCTTGGCAAGGAGGTCGAGCGCCTCGTCCGGGGTCATGACGTCGAGGTCGACGAGGCGCGCGGACGCGGGTCCCGCGAGCTTGGCGCGGCTGGTGACCAGGACGGCGCACCGGGGCAGCACGGGCAGGAACGGCCGCACCTGCTCGGGGCCGTGGGCGTTGTCGAGGAGGACGAGGACACGGCGGCCGTCGAGGCGGGCGCGGAAGAGGGCGGAGCGTTCCGCGAGGCCGTGGGGTATCGCGGCGTCGTCCACACCGAGGGACCGCAGGAACGAGCCCAGTACGGCGGACGGGTCGGCCGGGTGGCCGCCGACGCCCTGGAGGTCCATGTAGAGCTGCCCGTGGGGGAAGGACTTCCGCACCAGGTGCGCGACGTGCACGGCGAGGGCGCTCTTGCCCACCCCGCCCGCGCCGGATACGGCCACCATGGGGGCGGCCCCGGGGCGGTCGGACGTCAGCAACGCGCACAGGTCCGCCACGAGCGTGGCGCGCCCGGTGAAGTCGGCGAGGTCGCCCGGGAGCTGGGCGGGCAGCGGCGGGGCGCCCTGGTCCGGGAGACCGGTGCCGCCGGCGGCCTCCGGTGCCGTGAGCAGCTCGCGTGCCTGGGCGAGGTCGTGGCCGGGTTCGAGCCCGAGTTCCTCGCTCAGCAGCAGGCGGGTCTCGTCGTAGACGGCGAGCGCTTCGGCGGACCGGCCGTCGCGGTGAAGGGCCTGCATCTGGAGGGCGCGCAGCCGTTCCCGGAAGGGGTGGCGCGCCGCCAGGCGGGCGAGTTCCGCGAGTACCGGCTGCGGGCCGTCGAGTTCCAGGTCGAGTTCCAGACGGGCTTCGAGGGCCGTCAGGCGCTGGTCGGCGAGCCGGGCGCGGTGCGCGTCCATGGCCGCGCCGGGGACGCCCGTCAGGGGGGCGTCCCGCCAGGGTTCGAGGGCGAGGTGCAGCCGGGCGCGGGCCTCCGCGAGCTGCCCGGCCGCGCGGGCCCGGCCCGCCGCGGTGACGTGGTCCTCGAACCGGGCGAGGTCCACGGCCTCGCGCGGCACGTGCAGCGCGTAGCCGTCGGGGACGGACACCAGGACCCGGGGGGACGCGCCCGCGGCCCGCTCCGGTTCGAGGAGCTTGCGCAGCCGCGAGGCGTACGTCCGCAGGGCCCCCACGGCGCGGGGCGGCGGATTCCCGCCCCACAGGGCCTCCACCACGTCGCCCACCGAGGCGGCCCGCTCCTGGCGCAGCAGCAGCACCGCGAGGAACGCCTGCTGCTGCGGGGAGCCGAGCTCCAGCTCCCTGTCGCCGCGCCATGCCCGCAATCGGCCGAGCAGCTCGAAGCGCAGCCCGGTCTCCCCCGTGACCATCTTCCGCCCCACCCCATTGACACCTTCAGACGCGCATGCCGCATGACGGGCCGGCCCCGTCGTCCCGCCGGGTGCTCGGCACGTCGCCGTTCCCGTCGTCGTCCCCGCGGGTCGTCCCCGTCGTCGTCCCCACGGCGTGCGCTGGCCTGAATCGTACCTGGGTGGCGCCCGTCAGCCCGTCGCCGGACCGCTCTCGGGGCCTGACCGCCGTGCGGCCGGGCGCCGTGCGGTCACGCTGTTCGGCGGCCACCACGGCGCACGCGCCCGTACCGGGTTCGGCCCTCCGCCTACGCGCTCTTCGGCGATCAGGAACCGTGCATTGTCCACGCACATTTCGGCCAGACATCGGCGCGCCTCTGCCCGGCGGTCAGGGGCGTCGGCACCCCGCGGATCCGGGATCGGATGTCAGTCACCTCCGCCGCCGTCCCCGCCGCCGCCGTCTCCGCCCCCGCCGTCACCGCCGCCGCTGTCTCCGCCGTCGCCGCCGTCCGAGCCCCAGCCGTCGCCGCCGCCGGACTCGTTGTCGTCGCTGCCCCGGCCCAGGTTGCTGAACCAGGGGCGGTCCCAGCCCTCGTCGACGGCGATCGGTTCGCCCCCGTCCGACGGGCGTCGCTCCGCCCGGAACCGTGCCCAGCCCGTGGTGTCGCCGAGCCCGAAGGCCGTGGCGAAGGCGTGCGCCATGACGGCGTCCAGCGGGTCGGCGCTCTCGTACCGCACCGGAGCCAGCGGCAGCAGCACCGTGCCCGGCTCCAGGACGGGCCGGCGCGGGGGCCGTGCCAGCAGGGCGACCCGGCGTTCGTCGCGCAGCAGCCACGAACTCGTCGCGTTCTCCCGCCGCAGCGTCCACACCTGACCGGGCAGCCTCACCTCCACCCGGCTCTTGGACTTGCGCAGCTTCTTCTTCAGGGTGAGCTCGGCGGTCACGTCGCCGACCGTCAGCCGCAGGCCCTGGGACGGTTCGGGGGCGTTCCGCACGAAGCCGCGCGGGGCCCGGATCCGTACGACGGGAGCCTGCGGCCCCCACACGTCCACGCGTACCAGGCGCCGGTCCACGGCCACGGTGATCGGCCCGAGGGGCCCCGGCGCGGACCGCCGCGCCATCCACAGCGGTACGTCCTCGGCGCGGGCCCGGGCCGCGAGGGCGGCGACCTGGTCGGGGCCGCCGCACTGGCGCACGGCCAACTCCCCCAGTTTGCAGGCGAACTCGAAGGCCTGCCGCACCTTCAGCGGTGTGGCCGTGCCGGTCACGCGGGTCACCGGGACGACGCCGGGTCCCTCCGCAAGGCTCTCCAGCGGCCGTTCCGCCCCGCCGCCGCCGAGCCAGCGTCCCCGCAGGAACGCCTCGGCCATCGCCCCGAGGTTCAGCTCGCTCAGGGGCGTGGTCCTGATCCCTCGCCGCAGCCCGTCCTCGGACAGCTCCACCGTTCGCGCCAGCGGATTCCACGAACGCTCGCCATAGAGCATCTGGCCCACAGCTCCCCCATACCTCGCCCATACGGCTGGCTCAACGGACTCACCTTCACACACCTCACGACGGCGGGTGACACCGAGTCCCCTGGTCAGCTCAGGGTGGCGGCTTCGAGGACGGCGTCGGTGAAGGCCCCGGGCCGTTCCTGGGGGAGGTTGTGGCCCGCGGCGGGCACGACGTGGTGGTTCCAGGGGCCGGAGAAGTGGGCGGCGTACCCGCTGCCGTCGGTCGGCGGGATGGCGCCGTCGGCCTGACCGTCGAGCGTGACCGTGGGGACGGTGATCTTCGGCTGGTCCAGCAGCCTCCGCTCCAGCGCGGCGTACCGGCGGTCTCCGGGTGCGGCCGCCAGGCGGTGGCGGTAGCTGTGGATCACCACGTCGACGTAGTCGGGGTTGGTCCACAGCTCCGCCGCCTCGGTGAACTCCGCCTCGGTGAAACGCCATTGGGGCGAGTTGCGGCGCCAGACGACGCGGGCCAGGCCCTCGCGGTCGCCCTGGAGCCCCTTCCGCCCGCGCTCGGTGAGGAAGTAGAAGAAGTACCAGGAGGCCTCCTCCCGCGCGGGGGCCAGGGGCTGTTGGGCGACGGCGAGGTTCTGGATGAGGTAGCCGTTCACGGAGACGAGGCCGGTGCAGCGCTCGGGCCACAGCGCCGCGGCGACATCACCGGCCCGCCCGCCCCAGTCGTAGCCCGCGAACAGGGCCCGGGGCACGCCCAGGGAGTCCATGAAGGCGACCAGGTCCGCGCCGAGCGCCGCCTGCTGGCCGGAGCGGACGGTGTCCTCGCGCAGGAAGCGGGTCCGTCCGTGGCCGCGCAGATAGGGGACGTAGCAGCGGTAGCCGCGCCGGGCCAGCGCGGGCGCCACCTCGGCGTAGGAGCCGACGGGGCTGAACGGCCAGCCGTGCAGGAGGACCACCGGCTCGCCCCGGGCCGGGCCGACGTCGTGATAGGCGACGTCCAGTACGTCGGTACGGGTGTGGCGCACCGGCCCCAGGCCGTCCGCGGCCCGCCCGGCCGCGGGCGCCGCAGCCGTCATGGCCCGGGCCGGTCCTCGTCTCCTGGTCATGTCGCTTCCTCACGTTCGGTCCGGGGTGCCGGGGCGCACGGGAGCCGCGTACGCACCACTCACATGCATCACCACTCTAACCGGTGACTCATTCCGGTGTCAGCCTTCCGGTCAGGGCGCGACAGAGCGTCACGCCGAACCGGCCTCCGGCGTCCCCAGTCGACACCCGCGACCGCGCCCGTGCGGCACCGCCGGTCACAGGGTGATGGTCTTGTACTCGGTGTACGTACCGAGCCCGACCGCGCCGAACTCACGTCCGATGCCACTTGCCTTGAAGCCGCCGAACGGGCCGTCGAAGCCGACAGAGGCACCGTTGACCGTGACGGTGCCGGTGCGGACGCGGCGGGCCACGGCCAGGGCGTGCTCCTCGTCGGAGGACCAGATGCCGCCGGACAGGCCGTACTCCGAGTCGTTGGCGATGCGTACGGCGTCGTTCTCGTCGTCGTAGGCGATGACGACGAGGACCGGGCCGAAGATCTCCTCCTGGGCGATGCGCTGGGAGTTGTCGACGTCGGCGAGGACGGTGGGGGTGACGTAGTTGCCCCGCTCCAGGCCCGCGGGGACCTGCGGGCCGCCGGTGACCAGGCGGGCGCCCTCCTCGATGCCGAGCCGGATGTAGTCGCGGACGCGCTGCTGCTGGTCGGGGCGGATCATCGGGCCGATGAACGTGTCGGGGTCGCTCGGGTCGCCGACCTTCAGCGACTCCACCAGCTCCTTGAGCCCGGCCACGACCTCCTCGTACCGCTCGCGCGGGGCCAGGATCCTGGTCTGGGCGATGCACGACTCGCCGTTGTTGAGCAGGGAACCGAACTTGACGCCCGCCACGGCCTTCTCGATGTCGGCGTCGGGGAGGATGATCGCGGCGGACTTGCCGCCCAGCTCCAGGCTGACCCGCTTGAGCCGCTCGCCCGCGAGGGAGGCGATGCGGCGACCGGCCCGCGTCGAACCGGTGAAGGCGATCTTGTCCACCTCCGCGTGCGACACCAAGTACTCACTGACCTCCCGGTCCGCGGGCAGAACGCTGATCACCCCATAGGGCAGGCCCGCCCGCTCCAGGAGTTCGGCCAGGAAGCCCATGCTCAGCGAGTTCTCCGGGGACACCTTGAGGACCACGGAGTTTCCGGCGAGCAGAGCGGGGACGACCTTCGAAGTGGCGGAGGAGAAGGGCGAGTTCCACGGGATGACCGCGGCCACGACGCCGACCGGCTCCCGCCGCACCACGCTGCGCAGGGGGGACGCCGGGTCGGACGGGACAACGGTCTCCTCCCAGGCGAAGTCCTCGGCCGCCTTCAGATAGGCGTTCGCCTGCCGGGTCAGGCCCGCCTGCCCGGCGCGGGTGAACCATCCCGCCGAACCGGTTTCCAGGGAGATCAGGCGGGCGATCTCCTCCGCGCTCTCCTCGCGCAGCGCGTTGAACCGCCGCAGGCGCGCGATCCGTTCGGCCGGAGGGGTCAGGCGCCACGCGCCCGCCCCGAAGGACGCCCGCGCCGCGGACACCGCCCGGTCGACGTCGGCCGGTCGCGCCTGCGCGGCGCGGCCGATCACCGTCCGGTCGTGCGGCGAGGCGATGTCGAGCAGCCGCGGATCGCTCGGCTCGACCCAGGAGCCTCCGATGAAGAGCCGACCGTAGGTGATCATGCGCTTTCCCTCTTCCCGTGATCTCGGCTCGTTCCTGCCGAGCACTTAATAACTGTCACATCAATGTAGCAGTTATAAATACCAAGCGCCTCGGCTGCGTTGCCCTCGCGGAGCGGCGAGGGGCGCCCTTCATCCGGTCAACGCGGCGCCACGAATCACCCCCTTGACCGGTGACGCACCATCTGCGAGTGTCGCCCCGTCCCCCACACGCACGACGAAGGGCTTCAGATGATCAACAGGCGTACCTTCAGCAAGGCCGCGGCCCTGGGTGCCGGTGGCGCGGCCGTCTCGCTGTCCGGCCCGCGAGCCCAGGCCGCCGAGTCCGCCTCACCCCGGCCGCACCGCGGCCCCGCGCCCGCCGTGCCCGTCATCGCCCCCGACACCCACACCGCGTTCGCCACGCTGAAGCACGTCAAGGCGGGTGTCCTCGACGTCGGTTACGCCGAGGCGGGACCGGCTCACGGGCCGGTCGTCCTGTGTCTGCACGGGTGGCCCTACGACATCCACAGCTTCGTCGACGTGGCACCGCTGCTCGCCGGGATGGGCTACCGCGTGATCGTTCCGTATCTGCGCGGGCACGGCAGCACCCGCTTCCTCTCCAGGCGCACGCCCCGCACCGCCGAGCAGTCCGCCGTCGCCCTCGACGTCGTCGCCCTGATGGACGCGCTCAAGATTCCCCGAGCGGTCCTCGCGGGCTTCGACTGGGGATCACGCACCGCCGACATCATCGCCGCCCTGTGGCCCGAACGCGTCAAGGCCCTCGTCTCCACGGGCGGTTACCTCATCACCGACGTCGAGGCACAGCGGGAGCCCGCCGCCCCGGCCGTGGAGCACACCTGGTGGTACCAGTGGTACTTCGCCACCGAGCGCGGCAAGAGGACCATGGAGGACGTGGACGACCGCGTCGCCCTCTGCCGCTACGTGTGGACCCTCGTCTCCCCCAACTGGCGCTTCGACGACGCCACTTTCGCCCGCACGGCCCACGCCTTCCGCAACCCGGACTACGCCGCCGTCGTCCTGTACAACTACCGGTGGCGCATCGGCCTCATCGAGGGCGAGCCCCGCTACGACCGCTACGAGCAGCTGCTCGCCACCCGGCCCCCGCTCCACGTGCCCACCGTCACCCTCGACGCGGCTCTCGACCCCTTCACCCCGCCCGGCGACGGTTCGGCCTACCGCCATCACTTCACGGGGCCGTACGAGCACCGCACGATCGCGGACGTCGGGCACAACCTGCCGCAGGAAGCGCCCACCGCCTTCGCCCAGGCGGTCGTTGACGCGGACCACCTCTGAGCCCCGTCGACGCGGCGGCCCTGCCGGTGCGGCAGCTCTTCCGACGCGGCGGCTCCACCGGTGCGGCAGCTCCACCGCCAAGATGCACACTGCTGTGGCGTTAGGTAGCCCAGGTGCCCCACCTCACGGCTAGACTCCGTGCGGTGAGAGCCGACGCAGCACGCAATCTGGAAGCCGTCCTGACCACGGGGGCCCGCATGCTCGCCACCGACCCCGGTGCCAGCATCGCGAGCATCGCCGCCGAGGCGGGTGTGGACCGGCGTACCGTCTACCGGCGCTTCGCCTCCCGCGAGGACCTCCTGGCCGCCATCTACGACGCCCGCCTCACCGCCGTCGAGCGGGCCATCGAGGACGCCCGGCTGCGCGAGGCGCCCGTCGCCGTCGCCCTGCACCGCTACGTCGAGAACGTCATCACCGTCAACCGCACCTGGCCCGTCGACCTGGCCCGCATGCTCACCGACGACGCCGTCCGCCGGCGCAGGGACGCGTCCGTGCACGAGGTCGACGCCTTCCTCCGGCGGGCCACCGACGACGGCCTCCTGCGCCGCGACAGGCCCGAGGGCTGGGCGAGCGTCCTCCTGCCCCAGCTCATGCACCTGGTGTCACGGCACCTGCCCGACCTGAGCCCGGGTCAGGCGGCGGACGTCGTCGTCGACACCCTGCTCCACGGCATCGGCACGTCCTGACGGCGACGCCACCGGGCGCGTCCGGTGCACGGACGCGCCCGGCCGGGCTCTAGTAGGTGGTCACCAGGGGCTTCGTCTCGTCGACGACGTACGTGGAGAGCATCATCGTCGTCACCTTGCCCACGTTGCGGGCGTTGTGGACGGCCCCTTCCGGGATGAAGAACGGGTCACCCGTGCGCAGGCGGAGCGGCGGCCTGTCGTCGAACTCCATCAGTACGTCACCGCGGACGATGTAGCCGACCTCGACACCGGGGTGACTGTGCCGCCCCGACTCCTTGTGCCGCGGAATCTGCACGAGTGTCTGTACGGTCTCCCACCCCTTCGCGGGCGAGGGGTGCTCCTGGAGGAGCGTACGGGTGACGCCCCCGGTCGGATCGGGGTCCCCGCCGGGACGCGGGGACGGGCCGCGGGCGGGCTCCGCGGCCGAGGCGGCGGCCGACGGAGCGGCGGCGCCGAGGGCGCCGACCGCGGCGGCACCGCTCGTCCGTAAGAGACGGCGTCGATCGATCATCGTGGTTCTCCATTCGTGTACTGCCGTGCCATGGAGGTCATGGCGGAGGGCGGGGCGGTCAGTGCCGCTCGCAGCGGAAGCCGGTGGCGTCGGCCGGGTCGCCGTGGCCCCGGTAGCGGGACACGCGCGGGTAGCCGCACAGGTCGCGGGTGACGCTCCGCCCCTGGGCGTCGACGAGGGTGGCGGGCAGGACCGTCGGGGCCTCGCCGCGCTCGACCCAGGCCCGCAGCGCGCCGAGGTCGTCGGTGGCGCCCTTGCCCCTGTTGAGGCCGCAGTGCGGCGTGCCGGGGGCGAGGAAGAGCCGGTAGAAGTTGTCGACGCGCCGGGCGCCGCCCATGGCCCGCTCGACCTGTCGGCGGTACTCGACCGTGCCCTGCGGGGGGATGTACTCGTCGGCCTCGCCGTGCCAACTCAGCAGCTTCCCACCGGACTTGCGGAAGGCCGAGAGGTCCGGGTCGTCCGTGCCGATGACCTTGCCGTACTCGGCCCGCGACTGGCGGAACAGCCGGGCGAACCGCTCGTAGGTGATCGTCGCGACGTCGAACGACGGCTGCTTCTCCAGCCAGGTCGCGACCCAGGCACGCGGCACGGGGAACGGCTCGCCCTTGACGTCGCCGTGCGCGTCGGGCTCGGTGACGCGAGCCAGGCCCGTCAGGTCGGCGCCGACCGGGACGCCGGACCACAGCTTCTGGCCCGACGGGGTGCGCGGGCCGTCCCAGATCCTGCGGACCACCGCCGCGTCGGCCGCGGTGATGGTGTGCTTCCCGTCGTCGCACGGCACTTCGGTGCCGATCAGGCGGCGCGGGTCGAAGTCGCACCGGGCCGCGTCGTTGACCAGGCCGTCCCTGAGGCCGTCGAGCGGGTCGCAGGCCTTGACGGCGGCGTCGGTGAAGGCCTTGAACGCGCAGGAGGACGGGTAGGTCCGCTCGTTGTTCATGACCACCTGCGGCCACAGGGTGGCGACCTCGAACTCGTCCCAGCTGACGGCGGGCGCGTTCGCGAGGATGCCGTCGTAGTCGTCGGGGTGGCGCTGGGCCTCCATGTAGCCCTGGCGCCCGCCGGTGGAGCAGCCGTTGAAGTAGGCGAAGGAGGCACGCCTGCCGTAGACCCCGGCGACGGCCTGCTTGCCGAGGACCGCGGCCTCGTGCTGGGAGCGGGAGGCGAAGTTCGTCAGCAGCGCGGTGTTGACCCGCCCGTCGCCGCGCAGCCCCCAGTCGACGTCGAGGACGTCGCCGACGCCCGCGTCGGTGGTGGTCGCCGCGTAGCCGTTCTTGACCGCGGTGGCCAGGCCGACGCCGTTGTCCCCGGCCGCGTACGCGCTGCCGCCGAGCCCCTGGAAGCGGCCGTTCCAGCCGTCCTCCGGCAGCCAGGTCCGCACCGTGGCGCGGTCACCGGCCCCCGGGTGGGTGAGGGTGATCGTCACCTCGCAGTAGGCGGGGACGCCGGTGACCGTGCCGCCCAGGATTCCGCTTCCGTGGACGGTGCCGCCCGGTCGGCGGACCGCCGACACGGACTCCGCCTCGGCACCGGCCGGGGCCTTCAGGGGCGGCGCGACGCAGGCGGCCTTCGCGGGGCCGGAGCTCTCGTGGGGGGCCGCCGTCGCGGTCGGCAGGTACACGGACGCGGCCAGCGGGGCACCGGCGGCCAACACGGTCAGAAGTCGTCTCATGGATCGTCCCGTCCAGGGAAAGGGGTGCGCGCGAGCGCGCCGACATGTGGGTCCGGACGCCACCGACGCTATCACCGGTTAGACCGGTGACGGCAAGGGCGAGGGGGCGGCTTCGCGCCAGACCGGCGGGCGCAGACTGGCGGGCACAGGCCGACGACGAGGGGCGACCGCGGCCGCCGCTCGACGCACGGCGGCGAACACGCCTGCTACTGTGTGCGCGACGTGGACCCATCGATCGAGGAGTGGCAGTCGTGGCAGGTGACGACGACATCTCCGGGTGAGACCCGGATGTGACCGGCCGTCGGACGGCGCTGCACGAGCGCCCGTACCGAGGCCTCTTCGTCGTACCCCTCTTCCCACAACTGTCCAGGGCAGAGCTCTGTCTGCCCTCGATCCCCCGAGGTCACCTCCATGTCCGACGCCGCTGTCGTCTGCTCGAACGTCTCCTTCGCCTGGCCCGACGACACCCCCGTCTTCCACGACCTGTCCTTCACCGTCGCCACCGGCCGCACCGGCCTGGTCGCCCCCAACGGCTCCGGCAAGAGCACCCTGCTCAAGTTGATCGCCGGTGAACTCACTCCCGCCACCGGCTCGTTGTCGGTCGGCGGCACGCTCGGCTACCTCCCGCAGAGCCTCCCCCTGACCGGTGACCTCACGGTCGCCGAGGTGCTCGGCGTCGCCGCGGTGATCCGCGCCCTCGACGCCGTCGAGTCCGGTGACGTGAGCGAGGAGCACTTCACCACCATCGGCGACGACTGGGACATCGAGGAGCGCACCCGCGCCCAGCTCGACCGTCTCGGCCTGGCCGGTCTCGCCCTGGACCGCACCCTGAGCACGCTCAGCGGCGGGCAGGTCGTCTCCCTCGGCCTCGCCGCCCAACTGCTCAGGCGCCCCGACGTCCTGCTGCTCGACGAGCCGACCAACAACCTCGACCTGGAGGCCCGGCACAAGCTCTACGACGTCCTGTCGGACTTCACCGGCTGCCTGCTCCTGGTCAGCCACGACCGCGCGCTGCTCGACCGCATGGAACGCGTCGCGGAGCTCGGCAGCGACGAACTGCGCCTCTACGGAGGCAACTTCACCGCGTACGAGGAGGCCGTACGGGCCGAGCAGGAGGTCGCCGAGAAGAACATCCGCAACGCGGAGCAGGAGCTCAAGCGCGAGAAGCGCGAGCTGCAGCAGGCCCGCGAACGCGCCGAACGCCGCCAGAGCAACGCCGCCCGCAACCTCAAGAACGCGGGCCTCCCCCGCATCTTCGCGGGCAACATGAAGCGCGGCGCCCAGGAGTCCGCGGGCCGCGCCGGGCAGATGCACGCCGCCCGGGTCAGCGAGGCCAAGTCCCGGCTCGACGAGGCCGGGCGCGCGCTGCGCGACGAACAGCGCATCACCCTCGAACTGCCCGACACCCACGTGCCCGCGGGGCGCAACCTGTTCCTCGGCGAGGGGATGCAGGTCCACCACGGCGGCACGGCCGTGTTCGCCGACGGCGGCGTCGACCTCACCGTGCGCGGCCCCGAGCGCATCGCGCTGACCGGGCCCAACGGCGCAGGGAAGACCACCCTGTTGCGTCTGATCACCGGTGAACTCGCCCCGGACAGCGGTGAGACCAAGCGGAACGACGGGCGGATCGCCTACCTCTCGCAGCGCCTCGACCTGCTGGACGTGGACCGCACCGTGGCGGAGAACTTCGCCGCGTTCGCCCCCGAACGGCCCGAGGCTGAGCGGATGAACCTGCTCGCCCGCTTCCTCTTCCGCGGGCCGCGCGCACACCTGCCCGTCGGGGTCCTCTCCGGCGGCGAGCGGCTGCGCGCCACGCTGGCCTGCGTCCTGTGCGCCGAACCGGCCCCCCAGCTCCTGCTGCTCGACGAGCCGACCAACAACCTCGACCTCGTCAGCGCGGGCCAGCTGGAGAGCGCCCTCAACTCCTACCAGGGCGCCTTCATGGTGATCAGCCACGACGAGCGGTTCCTCACCGAGATCGGCGTGGACCGCTGGCTGCGGCTCGCCGACGGACGCCTCAAGGAGACCGGGGCGCCCGAGATGTGAGCCCGGCGCGTGCAGTGGCCCGCGCCGAGGCCGTGCGCCCCGCGGGCCGACCACCGCCACCGTCCCCATGGAGCGGATCCCCGTGCCCCAGCACACCCAGCACACCCAACACACCCAGCACGCCCAACACACCCGGGCCACCCGGCACACCCGGCACGCCCTGCTCGCCCACGACCTCGTCCGCGTCCTCGGCGGCCGGCGCGTCCTGGACGGCGTCGGCCTCACCGCGTCGCCCGGCCACCGCATCGGCCTCATCGGGGAGAACGGCGTCGGCAAGTCCACCCTGCTGCGGCTCCTCGCGGGCACGGACCGGCCCGACGCCGGAACCGTCTCGCGCCCCGACGACCTGGGCTTCCTGCATCAGGAGATGCCCTTCGCCACGGACGCGACCGTCGCCGCGGTCCTCGCCGACGCGCTCCGCGAGGCCCGTGCCGACCTCGCCGAGCTCGCCCGGCTCGGCGACGAACTCGCCCGCGTCCCCGAGGACGCCCCCGGCCACCAGGAGCTCCTCGACGCCTACGGCAGGCGCCTCGAACAGGCCCAGGACCGCGAGTCCTGGGACGCCGACCGCCGCGCGGCCCTGGTCCTCGACGGCCTCGGCCTGGGCTCGCTCGGGCACGAGCGCACGCTCGGGTCGCTGTCCGGCGGGCAGCGCGGCAGGCTCGCCCTGGCCGCGCTGCTCGTCCGGCGGCCGTCGGCGCTGCTCCTCGACGAGCCGACCAACCACCTCGACGACGGCGCCGCCGCCTTCCTTGAGGAGCAGCTGCGCGCGCTGCCCGGAGCCGTGGTGTTCGCCAGCCACGACCGGGCGTTCCTCGACGCCGTCTGCACCGACCTGGTCGACCTCGACCCGGCGGTGGCGGGGCCCGTGCGCTACGGCGGGAACTACACCGCGTACCTGAGCGAGAAGCGCGCCGAGCGGCGGCGCTGGGAGCGGCGGTACGCCGAGGAACAGGAGGAGTTGACGGAACTGCGCCGCTCCGCGCAGGTGACCGCGCACCGCGTCGCGCCGGACCGGGGGCCGCGCGACAACGAGAAGATGGGCTACGGCCACCGCGCCGGGCGCGTGCAGCACCAGATCTCCCGCCGCGTGCGCAACGCCGCCCGGCGCCTCGCGGAGTTGGAGCGCGACCGGGTCGCCGAGCCGCCTGCTCCCCTGCGGTTCGCGGCCGGGGCGCCGGCCGCGGCGGCCGAGGACGAGCCGCGGCCCCTGGTCGCCCTGCGGAACGCCCACGTGCCGGGCCGCCTCGCGCCGACCGCTCTGGAGGTGTCACCGACCGACCGGCTGCTGGTCACCGGCGCCAACGGAGCGGGCAAGTCGACGCTGCTCGCCGTGCTCGCCGGACGGCTCCCCGCCGAGGGCGTCGTCCGCGCACGGCATGGGTTGTCGGTGGGACTGCTCGACCAGGACACCGTGTTCGACCGGCCCGAGCGCACGGCGCGTGACACCTACGCGCTGTCGCTGGGCCCGGCGCGGGCCGAGCAGGTGCCCCTCGGCTCGCTCGGCCTGCTGCACCCGGGCGACCTGGACAAACCCGTGGGGCAGCTGTCCGTCGGGCAGCGGCGGCGGCTCGCGCTCGCCCTGCTGGTGGCCCGCCCGCCCGCACTGCTGCTCCTGGACGAACCCACCAACCACCTCTCCCCGCGGCTGTGCGACGAACTGGAGGAGGCCCTCGGCAGCGGCCCGGGCGCCGTCGTCCTCGCGAGCCACGACCGCTGGCTGCGCCGACGGTGGCCGGGCCGCACGATCCACCTGGAGCGCGACCACGGGCGGTGAGCGGACGGCCCGGCGCGGCGAGCGGGCGGCCCGGCGCGGTGGCGATTCTTGCGCCCCCCGACAGTCACCTGCCAGGATGGTGATGTGAATCTGGACCACGTTTTCGTCTGCGGACAGCCGGCCCTCGACTTCGCGGCCACGCTCCGTGCACGGCGCTCGGCGCGGTTCGAGATGTTCGTGACGCCGGAGCGGCTCAACGCCTGGTACCTGGAGTCCGGACTCGTGGACACGATCACACCCGGCCACGAGGAGGACGTCCGGGCGGCGATCACCCTCCGCGAGGCCGTCTACCGGCTCATCACCAACCGCCGCCTCGGCGAGGAGTTCGACCGCGAGGCCCTCGCCGTGCTCAACGGCGCGGCCCGCGCCACCCCGGTCACGCCCCAGCTCTCCCTGACCGGACGGCACAACGAGGCGACCCCCGCCCAGGCCCTGGCCACCGTCGCCCGCCAGGCCGTCGAACTGCTCAGCGGCCCCGACGTCCCGCTCCTCAAGGAGTGCGGCAACCCGGAGTGCACCCGCGTCTACGTCGACCGCTCCCGCGGCATGCGCCGCCAGTGGTGCGGCATGGAGTCCTGCGGCAACAAGATCAAGGCCGCGGCCTACCGCGCGCGGAAGAAGACCGCGCCCGCCACGACCGCCTGACCCGGCCGGGTACGCCCCGGGCTGCGCCCGGACCCGGCTCACCCGCACGGCCCGGCCGGGATGCTCCCCGCCCGCGACGTACGCAGGATGGTGCCCCGGACCAGGCGGCGGAGAGCGGGGCACGGCATGCGAGGGCGGCCACGGGCAGGACACGGGTGACGGGCTCCGGCAGCGGCGGCGCCGCGCGGTTCCTCGCCCGCCTGGCCGTGGTCGCCGCGCTCGGCACCTCGGCGGTCCTCGTTCTGGCGTTGCGGGAGGGCGGTCTGCTGATCCTCGGAGCCGGGCTGCTGGGTCTCGTCGTGTGCGCCGCCGGGCTGTGGTGGTTCCTCGCGCACCGCGGCGCGGTGCGTCTGTGCGGGGCGCTCGTCGCGGTCGCCGCGCCCGTCGCGGTCCTCGTGTACTTCGCGTACGACGGCCTGTGGCTGGCCGCGCTCGTCCTGATCCTGTGCTGGGGCGCGACGCTGCTCTGCGCCCGGGCGGCGCTGCGCGCGGCGGCCGCGGCGCGGCCGCCGCGGACGGTCGCCGCGCGCAGGCCCCGGCGGCCGGTGCTCATCATGAACCCCAAGTCCGGCGGCGGGAAGGTCGGCCGCTTCGGCCTCGCGGAGCGGGCGGAGGAGCTCGGCGCGCGCGTGGTCCTGCTGGACCCGTCCGCCCCGGCCGACGTCGCCGAACTGGCCCGCCGGGCGGTGGCCGACGGCGCGGACCTGCTCGGCGTCGCGGGCGGCGACGGCACCCAGGCGCTGGTCGCGGCGGTCGCCGCCGAGCACGGCCTGCCGTTCCTCGTGGTCTGTGCCGGCACCCGCAACCACTTCGCCATGGACCTCGGCCTGGACCGGGCCGACCCGACGCGGTGCCTGGACGCCCTGACCGACGGCGAGGAACTCCGGGTCGACCTCGGTGACGTCGCGGGCCGCGCCTTCGTCAACACGGTCTCCTTCGGCGTGTACGCGGACGTCGTACAGCGGCCCGAGTACCGCGACGACAAGGCGGGCACGGCCCTGAGCCTCATGCCGGACCTGCTGGCCGGCGAAGGGGTGCGACGGCTCGACGCCCGGACGGACACCAGCGCGCTCTCGTCCCAGCAGGCGCTGCTCGTCAGCAACAACCCGTACGGCTCGCCCGACGACCTCGGTGCCAGTGGCCGACGGCCACGGCTCGACAGCGGCGAGCTGGGCGTCCTCGCCCTGCGCGTCGAGGGCGCGGCCCAGGCCGCGGACCTGGCCGTGCGCGGATCGCAGTCCACGGGCCTCACGGTCATGACCGCGCGGCGGGTCGAGGTGACCTCCGACGCCGACGAGATCCCCGTGGCGGTGGACGGCGAGGCGCTGCGCATGCCCACGCCGGTGGTGTGCACGCTGCGCCCCGGCGCGCTGCGGGTCCTGGTGCCGCGCGACCGCCCGGGCGTCGTGGCGCCCGCGCCGCCGGTGAACTGGCGACGCCTCATCGACCTCGCCCTCGGCGGGCCGGGGCGGACCGCGGGACGGGAGAGCCATGGCTGACGAAGACACCGCCACGGACCGGCCCCGGTCGACGGCGGCGGCCGTGCTCGGGGACCTGCGCGCGATCGACGGGGCGCTGTACGCCGCCGTGGCCGCCACCCCCACGCCCACGCTCGACCGAGCGCTGCGGCGCCTCTCGCACGCGGCCGACCACTCGAAGATCTCGTTCGCCGTCGCGGCGGGCCTGGCGCTGGTGCCTGGGCGTCCCCGGCGCGCGGCGCTGGCCGGGACCGGAGCGGTGGCGCTCGCCTCGGTGGCGGCGAACCTGTTCGGCAAGCGCATGGTCCGCCGGCGGCGGCCCGACCGGGAGCAGGCCCGCGTCGTCGTGGACCGGCACGTGCCGATGCCGCAGTCGGCGTCCTTCCCCTCCGGCCACACGGCGTCGGCGGCCGCCTTCGCCACCGCCGTGGGCGTCGTCCTGCCCGCGGCGGCGGTGCCGCTCGGGGCGCTCGCGGTCGCCGTCGGCTACTCCCGCGTCCACACGGGCGTGCACTACCCCGGCGACGTCGCGGCCGGCGCGGTCCTCGGCCTAGCCGCCGCGGCGGTGTCCCTCGCGGTCGTGCGCCTCCCGCCGGACCGCCACAGCGGCTGAGATGCACTCCTCCCCGGTCCGGATGGCAGTGCAGGTGAGGCGGGAGGACCCATGAGCCCGAGGCCACCGGCGGCGCCGGGCACGCGCTGCGCGCGGTACGCGACGCTCCCCGGCGCCTGGGGAGCGCTGCTGCTCGTCTGCCTCTCCTTCACCCCCTCGCTCCTCCCCCGCGGCGGCCTCCTCCAAGGGGTGATCTCCGGGATCCTCGCCGCGATCGGGTACGGGCTCGGGACGGTCGCCGCGTGGATCTGGCGGGCCTTCGCCGACCGCGGGCCGCGGCCCGCGCGGCGGGCGTCCTGGCGGGCCTTCCTCGTGGCCGGGACCGCCTTGCTCGGCACCGCGTTCGGGCTCGGCCAGTACTGGCAGCACCAGATCCGCCGGCTCCTGGACGTGCCGGAGTACAGCCTCCTCCAGACGATCGCCTCGCTGCCGATCGCGTTCCTGCTCTTCTGCCTCCTCCTGCTGGCGGCCCGCGGGGTCCGCGGGGCCTACCGCCGGGTGGCCGCGCTGCTGCGGCGCTGGATCGGCGCGCGGGCGGCGCAGGCGGCCGGCGGGATCCTCGTGGCCACCGCGTCCGTCCTGCTCCTCAGCGGTGTGCTGGTCGACGGCCTGGTCGCCGCGGCGAACCAGGCCTTCTCGCTGCGCGACACGCGGACCGAGGAAGGGGTGCGGCGCCCCGCCACCGCTCTGCGCTCGGGCGGCCCGGGGTCCGCCATCCCCTGGGACTCGCTCGGCAGGAACGGGCGCACCTTCGTGTCCGGCGGCCCCTCGGCCGACGCCATCGCGCGGTTCACCGGCCGCCGGGCGCCGACGCCCGTCCGCGCGTACGCGGGGCTCGACACCGCGGACGACACCGAGTCCCGGGCCGCCCGCGCGGTCGCCGACCTGGAGCGCGCCGGGGGCTTCCGGCGCCGGAGCCTCCTGGTGGTGACGACCACCGGCAGCGGCTGGGTCGACCCCGCCGCGGTGGACAGCTTCGAGTATCTGACCGGCGGCGACAGCGCGAGCGTGGCCCTGCAGTACTCGTACCTGCCGTCGTGGATGTCGTACCTCGTCGACCAGTCGAAGGCCCGCGAGGCGGGCCGTGAGCTCTTCGACGCGGTCTACGACGTCTGGTCGAAACTTCCCGCCGACGACCGGCCCCGCCTGTACGTCGCGGGCGAGAGCCTGGGGTCGTTCGGCGGCGAGACCGCGTTCAGCGGGGAGTACGACCTCCGCAACCGCACGGCGGGCACGCTGTTCGCGGGGCCGCCGAACTTCAACACCCTGTTCCGGCGGTTCACCGACGACCGCGACGCGGGCAGCCCGGAGGTCCAGCCCGTCTACAAGGACGGGCGCACCGTGCGCTTCGCCGACGACGCCGCGGCGGACGTCCCGCCGCCGGACGCGCCGTGGGAGGGCACCCGTGTGCTGTACCTCCTGCACGCCTCCGACCCGATCGTCTGGTGGGGGCCCCACCTGATGCTCGACCAGCCGGACTGGATCGGCGAGGCCCCCGGGGACGATGTGCTCCCGAGCATGTTCTGGGTACCGTTCGTGACGTTCTGGCAGGTCACCGCCGACCTGCCGTTCGCCACCGGGGTGCCCGACGGCCACGGCCACCGGTACCGGGCCGCGTACGTCGACGGGTGGAACGCCGTCCTGCGGCCGACCGGCATCACCGAGCGGGACCTCGCCCGCCTCCGGGACATCGTGGCGGGTCACACCTGACGGCGGTCGGCGCGTCACCCGCCCCCGGCCGCGGGCGTGGTGACGGGCGGCGGCGCGAGGCTCGACCGGACGTCGGCGACGCGCGCCAGCAGTTCGCGCGTCTCGTGCGCGTTCAGGGTCAGCCGGAACTCCCGCGTGAGGACCTTCGCCAGGTCTTCGTCGTCGAGGTGTGACGTCTTCTCGCAGGTTCCGTCGGGCAGCACGCGGGAGAACTCCCGGTTGAGCAGGCGCCGCAGTTCGCCGCCGAGCCGCTGCATCACCACCAGCTGTCCGGTGAAGGGCGATTCGGGGTGGGTGGACGTGTAGTAGTTCGCCGCGTCGACGTCGGCGGCGCGCTGGCCGCGGCCCCCGAACGCGTACAGGGGGTTCTTCCCCGTCCCGGCCCGCTCCAGGAGCTGCCACCCCTCGTCGTGCCGCGCGAGGCGGAACGACCAGCCCCCTTGGGCGCACCACGCGCCCTCGGCGAGCGGCAGGGGTTCGAGCAGACCGGAGCCGAACCCGACGTCGGCCAGCCACTCGCCGTCCGATCCGCGGACGCGCAGGGTCAGATGCGTCCGGGGCCAGGGCCGTCCGGGACGCTCCCTGGGCCGGGCGAGCAGCCGGTCCACCCGGTAGCCGAGCTGGTCGAGGACCGCGCCGAACAGCAGGCTGTGCTCGTGGCAGTAGCCGCCGCGCCCGGATGCCACGAGCTTCTGCTGGAGGTCCGCGATCGATGTGGGGACGCCGCGCTCCAGCACGATGTCGATGTTCTCGAAGGGGATCGTCTCCACGTGGGCGCGGTGCAGCAGCCGCAGCGTCTGCCCGCACGGTCGCGCACGGCTCAGACCGGGCCTGCCGATCCGCTTCAAGTAGGTGTCGAGGTCGAGCTGTTTCACGCCCCATTCGTCAGCAAGCGCAGTGGTCGTCACCGGGGCCTCCTTCCGACGAACCCGCCAGGCCCTGTGGGACCTGCTCCTCTATGCCCAGATCGTGAGGTAGTCCGAGATCACCGCCGACCGCCGGAAGTCCGGATCGAGGACGGCGCCGGTGAGGTCCGCGCCGCTGAGGTCCGCGCCTTCCAGATTCGCTCCCACGAGGCGGCAGTTCATCAGGTCCGCCTGGATCAGATACGCCTCGCACAGGTCCGCGCCGTCGAGGGTGGCGCCGCGCAGGTCGGCCGTCATCAGGTACGACTCGCTCAGCACGGCCCCCGTGAGGTCCGCGTCCACGAGGTCGACCCCGCGCAGGTCGGCGCCGTGCAGCCGGGCGGCCCGCAGGTCGGGGCGGAACGGGCCCTCGGCCCGGCGGCGCCGCGCGTGTTCGTTCCACCGGTCGGGACCCTGCATCAGTACGGATTCGTCCACCGTCGGCATCTCTCCACCTCGCGCCTACAGAGCGGTCAGCGCGCCGAGCGCACGCTTCTCGACGTCCATCGCGGACCGGACCGTGTCCGTCACGCCGTCCACGAGCGACGTGAGGTCCGCCCGCGAGTCCGTCGCGCCTCGCGCCAGGAGCGTGGCTCCCAGGGTCTGCCAGAGGCGGCCGCTCTCGAAGAACAGCTCGGCCGACTCGGCGTAGCGGGGGTCGTCCGTGGCCGCCGCCACCCGCGTCAGGAAGCGGCCCATCAGCGGGCGGAAGAGCCCGCCCCCCGTGCCGAACGACTCGATCTGTCTGCCGACGTGCAGCAGTTGCCGGGCCAGCGCGTCGGTGCGGATCACCCGGCCTTCCAGGTCCACGTCCTCGACCTCGCCCCGCTTCGACCGCGGCCACGCCGCCGCCGCCGTGATCAGGCGCTTCATGCCGGGGATGCCCAGGCTCCTGCTCCCCGGTCCGAGCACGTCGCGGCAGAGGGTGCGGACGGCCACGGGGCCGACCAGGCGCAGCCGCGGGGTGGTGCGCCGCGGTCCGAAGACGTACACCTTGCGGTCCGGGTTCACCGGCGGCGAGCTCCTGCTGGCGCGGGCCGCGTCGAGATCCGCCGCGCCGACGACGACGGGCGTGTCGAAGGCCGGGTCCGACACCTCGAACGCCTCGCCGCCGACGCCGCGCGTCACGTTGACGAAGTACCCGCCGAAGGACGAGCGGCCCCCGAGCCCCCAGTGCGGCAGGAGTCCGAGGTCCACCCGGGTCATGACGGCGGGCGTCGAGGCGAGCAGCTTCGCGAGCGCGGCGCTGGACCTGGGCGTGTGCAGGCCCACCTCGACGCCCATCAGCCGGGCGGCGCGCAGCGGCATGATCTCCTGCTTGCCGACCACGATGTCCGGCGCGTTGCCGTTCGCGGGGAAGAACGAGAAGCCGAAGCCGCCGTCCAGGCCGAACACCACCTCCTCGTCCACGTCGAAGCCGCCCGCGGCGAGGATGCCGCACTGGCAGGCCGACTCGCAGTGGATCCCTCGCCGATGGACATAGCGGCCTGCCGAGTTCACCGGTCTCCCTCCCTCACGCCGAGCCGAGGGTGAGGGAGACCGGCTGCGGGCCGGTCGGCTTCGGGGCGCGCCGCAGCCGCGGCTTGTCCCGCATCACGTACTCGTACTCCCGCTGCATCTCGGCCACGGCCCGCATCGCGTCGGTCGACCGGTCCGTGAGGTTCTGGCCGCCGAGGCCCCACCACAGGTACCAGTTCTTGTGGCTGAGATAGGAGTCGCGGACGAAGTCGAGGGTCTCCCGGCTGGCGAGGATGTCCGGCTCGACGTAGAAAGCGGGGACGAACGTCCCCTGCCCTTCCTTCATGATCCCGGCCTTGACGGCCTGCTTCTCCAGCTTGGTGGCGCTCAGGACGCGGATGCCGAGGTTGGCGTAGATCTGGGCCGGGTTCAGATGCCGCTCGGTGAACCGGATCGACTCCTTCAGGGCCGCGGGCGTCTCCCCGGGACCGCCCAGGAAGACGCAGTGCGTGTGCTCGATCGGGCTGGCCGTGAAGAGGCGGTCGATCTCCAGGACCCGGGCCATGTCGAAGCCCTTCATGAGGTCCTGGAGCGCCTCGTCGGTGAGCGCGTCGGTGCCCAGGTCGACCCGGATGCAGCCGGCCGCGGTCAGCAGTTCCACGAACTCCGGCGTGACCGCGTTCGGGGTGAGCTGGCAGTACCAGGGCACGTCCAGCTTGGCGCGGACCATCTCCTCGCACACCTCGACCGCGTACTCCAGCGGATAGTTGAAGGTCGCGTCCACGATCTCGAACTCCCGGACGGCGGGGTTCTCCCGCATGGCCCGCTGGATCTCCGCGACGACCTCGGCCGGTTCCTTGAACCGGTTCCCCTTGCCCTCGGTCTTGCGGATGATGCAGTACGAGCAGTACAGCTTGCAGCCGCGCTTCGTCTGCAGCGTCTCGATCGCGGGCTGGGTGTCCCGGGTGAGGTCGGAGGCCGCCGAGACGCCCTCCTCGAAGTACCGCGGGTCGTAGACGGACCGGTCGGGGACCAGGGCGCCCAGGTCGAAGGCGGAGTTCGACGGGTTCTGGCGGAACCGGCCGTTCTCGTCGAGGTAGCACAGGCCCGAGACGTCGTTCAGGGAGCCGCCGACCTCCAGGTACTGCAGGAGCTGGACGATTCCCGCCTCGCCCTCGCCCGCGATCCCGAAGTCCGGCTGCGCGTACTCGAAGAACGAGAACGGCTCGACGGAGAAGCCCGACCCGCCGAGGACGACCTTGGCCGAGGTGTACTTGCGCACGCACCGGACGATCTTCTCGGTCATCGGGCCGAAGAAGATGGGGTCGATGAACGTCAGGTTGTCCAGGTTGCGCACCGCGATGCCGACGACGTCGTACGTCTTGGCGGTGAGGCGCTCCCTGACCGCCTTCAGCTCCCTGGACTCCCACAGCAGGTCCAGGACGTCGACCTCGTGTCCGGCCCGCTTCGCCGCGGCGCTGATGTAGGCCATGCCGATCGGCAGCGCGGGCCGCGGCACCCGGATCTTGTTGGTGGAGATGAGGAGAACTCGCATGGGGCCATCACTTCCGTTCGCCCGCGTCAGGAGCGCCCGCGACCTCGAGGGACCGCCAGTACGTCGCAGGCTGGAGGTCCGCGCGCAAGGTGGCCGACTTCCGGTAGCGGCGCATGCGCTCCATGTCGACCTCGACGACGCCCACGCCTTCGCCGCTCTCCAGGAAGACCATGCGTTCGTCGCCGTCGACGAAGTCGAACTGCTCCGCCTCCAGGAACAGGGGGTCCGCCACGACCTGGCTGCACCCCATGTAGCCGAAGCCCGCGTACAGGTTCGTACCGATGCCGGACGCGAACGCGATGACGCACTCGGTGTCCACGGCCCGCGCGAGGAGCCGGAGGTTCGCCACGTACCCGAACATCTCGGGGACCAGGGCCGAGCACACCAGCATGTCGACGCCCCGGCGGTAGTACTCCCGCGCGGCCTCGGGGAAGTTGATGTCGTAGCCCTGGAGGAGGCCGACGCGTCCGAACTCGACGTCGAAGACGGGGTAGTCCGAGCCGCTGGACAGATACCGGCTCTCCAGTTCGTGGCAGTGCACGCGCCGGTAGCGGCCGACGAGGGTCCCGTCCGGGCCGAACAGGACCGAGGTGCTGTAGTACGCGCCGTCGTCGCCGCGCTCCAGGAGACCGGCGACGAGGTGGATGTTCGCGTCCCGGGCCAGCTCGCCCAGGCGGTCGGTCTCCGGGCCCGGGATCGGGACCGCCACGTCCGCGACCTCAAGGATGTTGCCCGACGTCAGAAAGGCCTCGGGCAGACAGACGAGGGTCGCTCCGCGCCCCACCGCCTCCGCGACGTACCGCTCGGCGCGCCGCATGTTCGCCGTGTGCCGTCCGAGCTTCGACTCCATCTGGACGACTGCGATCGTGACGGCCGACATCACATGCTCACGGGCTCGATGGGGCGCGAGGAGATGACGAGGCCGAGGTCCTCCTCGACCACGTGCCAGTCCGCAAGACCGGCCTGGCCGAGCAGATCGACCGCTTCCTCGCGGCAGTACGCCGACTGCAGCGACCTCATGAACTCGTCGCCGCCCTCCTTCACGAACTGGAGGATGAAGGTGATGTGCCCCTCCTCCGCGTGCCGGTTGATGTCCTCGATGATCACGAGGCCGTCGGGCTTGCAGATCCGGGCGCACTCCTTCAGGGTCTCGACGGGCCTGCGCCAGCGGTGCAGGGAGGAGAACGAGAACACGATGTCCGCCGAGTCGTCGGGGAACGGCAGCCGGCTCAGCTTGGCGAGTTCGAACTCGACGTCGCCCTCGGTGTTCGCCCACACGGCGAGCGTCAGGTTGTCCTCGGCGACGTCGACCAGGTTCTGGTTCTCCTCCACCCCGGACACCGCCAGGTGCGGCAGCTTCCCGGCGACGTGCAGGGACAACAGGCCGGTGTTGAAGCCCACTTCGACGAGGTCGGTCATCCCGTCCCGGACGTGGGCCATGATGCGGTCGGTGGGCCGCTTGTACGCCATCAGCGCGGAGCGGCGCATGCCGAGGTCGTAGGCGCGCACGCCCTCGATGTCGGCGTACGGGGCCGTCTGCGGCACCCGGGCGTCCAGGTCGAGGAGCCGTGTGTCAGTGGTCATGGCAGGCCTCCTCGGCCGACGGCCTGGTGATGATCTCCAGGGGCAGCGAACGCGACGAGATGAAGTTCGAGATGTCGGCGCCCAGGTGCTGGGGGTAGCGCCGGTACTCCTGCGAGTAGAACGCCTTCGAGATGTTGTCGAGGTAGTACCAGCCCTTGGGCCCGGTGACCTCGATGCCCTTCTCGTCGACGGTGACCAGTCCCTTGTCGACGAGGTCGTCGATCTCGGCGCGGAACGTCTCGACGAAGTCGACGCCGTGCAGCCTGCGGAAGGTCTCCCGGTCGACGCGTCCGGCCTTGACCCCGAGGACCATGGAGCGCCGGATCGCCTCGGACTTGGTGATGTGCTTGCCCATGGCGATGGGCAGGCGGCCGTCCCGCACGGTCTCGATGTAGCGGCCGATGTCGGGCTCGTTGAAGTACCAGTAGTCGCGCAGGTGGCCGGTCGCGGTGGGGCCGAGCGGGATGATCGGCACGTCCTCGCTCCACGACGTCTCGCCGTACTTCGGCTGGTACCCGGGCTTGGCGAAGCAGTCGCCGTAGTAGCCAAGGAAGCCGTGGCGGGTGAGTTTGTCGGCGGCGAAGAGGAACATGTCGTCGACGACGGCCCGGTCGGGCACGGGCGGGAGCTTGCGCCGCTTCGTGGAGACCTGCGCGAACTCCATGTAGGTGTAGAAGGACACACAGGTCACACCGAGCTCGATGGCGACGTCGAGGCTGTGCTCCCAGCTCTCCATCGTCTGCCCGTTGATGCCGTGCATCAGGTCGATGTTGATGTTCTCGAAACCGCACGCGCGGAGCAGGCGGATGCTGTTCTTCAGCATCTCCGGGTCGTTGGGCCTGCCCAGGTTCTTCAGCTCCTCCGCCACGAAGGTCTGCACGCCGAGGCTGACGCGCCGTACGCCCCGCTCCAGCAGGACCCGGGCCTTGCGCTCGGTGATGTCGACGGGCGTCGTCTCGATGGAGAAGTCCGCGTCCTCGGCCATGTGCAGGCTGCCGAAGAGGTGCCCGAGCAGGTCGTCGAGCTGGGGTGCGGTGAGCGCGGTCGGCGTTCCCCCGCCGATGTAGCCCAGGGTGATCTCGTGGTCCTGGACGTAGGGGCGACCGGCGTAGTTGGTGATCTCGGCCTTCAGGGCGTCCAGATAGGTCCGGGTCAGGTCGCGGTCGGTCTGGTGCTTGATGTAGGGGCAGCTGAAGCACAGGCGGTTGCAGAACGGGATGTGGACGTACGCCCCCATGGGCTTGCGGGCGAAGACCTCTTCCTCGGCGACCGGCACGTGCTTCGTCGGGTACTGGCGCACCCACTCGTTGTCGCGCTCGGGATACTCTTTCCAGAACGGCATGCTGGTCGTGGTGATGCTCATACCAGTTGCTCCAATTCGGCTTGCTCGACGATGGCTCGGACGACGTCCGCCAGAGTGGGCGCGAAGTAGGAAACGGAGCGGAGCGCGATGCCCTCGGCATGCGCACGGGCCACCACCTCCGCCAGAGAGTTCCGGTGGTCGCCCGCACTCAGTGCGATCCTCACTCCGTTCTCGACGTCGTGGGCGGACCGGATCAGACCGCTCGTCATCACCTGACGCGCCGCCCAGGACCGCAGCTGCGCGAGGTGCGGTTCGGCGAACGCCTCCAGGACCAGGCTCGACCGCTCGCCCGACCGCGTGACGGCCGCCAGTGAGGCGTCCTTGATCTGGCGCCCCTCGTGGAGCACCACGACGGAGTCGGCGAGCGCGACGAGTTCGTCCCGGTGATGGCTGGCGAAGAGGACGCCGACGCCGTCCCGCTTCAGGCTCCGCAGCAGCTCAAGGAGGGTCTCGCGCGCGGTCGGGTCGAGCCCCGTCGTCGGCTCGTCGAGGATCAGGAGATCGGGGCGGTGCGCGACCGCGCAGATGACGTGCAGCTTGCGCTGGCTTCCCCCGGAGAGGGTGCGGACGTACTGGTCGTGGTGGCGTTCGAGGTCGGCCAGGGCGATGAGTTCCTCGTAGCGGCCCGCGTCGGCCCGCCGGAGCTTGAGTTGGTGCTTGACGTACGTCTCGACCGAGACGCCGTCGGGCAGTTCCTTCGTCTGCTGGACGTAGCCGATGTGCCGGCTGACCTGGCCCCAGCGGCGCGGCGGCGTTCCGCAGATCTCCACCGTGCCGTCGCCCGGGCGCAGCAGGCCCGCGATGAGCCGGATCAGCGTGGTTTTTCCGGAGCCGTTCGTGCCGATGACGGCGACGCCCTCACCGGCGGTGACGGAGAATTCTATGTGGCGGAGCGCGAAGTTCGGACTGACGCGGTATTCGAGCTTCGCTACCGAAAGCACGGGCGCCGCGGCGCCCCTTGCCGTATCAGCCATGGCCGATCCTCCAGCGGAATGCGAACGAGGCGATACCGACCGCCAGCAGAGCATAGGCGACGGCGAGAAGCAGCGACAAGGCCGATACCGAAGGCCCTTCCCCGGTGGCCGCCCGGAAGATCTCGACGTGTACGGCGAGCGGCAGCCTTTCGAAGACGGACCCCAGAGTTCCGAGGTTCCGCAGGGGAAAGAAGATGCCCGCGAAATACATGAGGGGGATCACGATGATGTTCACGACCCCCGGGAACGAGATCTCGTTCGTGTACGTCGCGACCAGGATTCCGAGTCCCGCGAAGGCCATACAGGTCGTCAGGAAGCCGAGGACGAAGAGCGGCATCGACTCGATCCGGGCGTCGAAGACCCAGACTCCGAGAATGAGGACGAGGACGAACTGGAAGAGGCACTTCAACACGACGCCGATGAGCCTGGCGAGCAGGAATCCCGAGTACGAGAGGGGCGACAGGATGAGATCCTCGATCGTTCTTCGATTCCGATCGATGATCATCGTGTAGCCGACGGTGTAGGTGCAGCTGAACATGATGCCCGAGGCGACGATGCCCGGGAAGACGAATCCGAAGTAGTTGGTGGCCGAGTCCGAAGGGCTCACCATCTGGTCGGTCGCCGCGCCGAACGCGAGCACCATCGACACGGACGTCAGGAGGGTCGACACCGCGAACAGGCGGTGGTCGAGGAACTGCCGGAGGTCCATGGCGACGAGCCCGCTCACGTCCGCGAGCCAGCCGGAGCGCTCCGACCGGGCGCGGTCCGCCCGCATACGGCCTGTCCTCATCGCTCACGCCCCCTTGTGGGCGGTGGCCCAGGTCGAGCGGGCGTCGTCGTGGAACGGCAGCCCCGCGCGCAGCTTGCGCCGCTGCCGCAGGTGCACGGCCGCGTCGATCACGGTGTCGCGCGTGCCCGCGCCCGCCTCGGCGAGGACGTCCGCCTCGGGGTCCTCGCGGGCGTCCTGCACGAGACCGTCGACGATCAGGCTGCGGCCGAGATAGGGCATCATCGCGAACCGGTTCTCCCCGACGGCGCTGGCCAGGACGAGCGCGCACTCGTTGTCCGCGGCCCGGGCGCGGCAGATCGACCGCACCGGGTGCGAGTAGGGCGCGAACAGGTTCGCCGCGCAGAGGACGACGTCGGCGCCCTGGAGCAGGTACGGCCTGGCGGCCTCCGGGAAGCGGATGTCGTAGCCGACGAGGAGCCCGATCCGCCCGACGGGCGTGTCGATGGCGGTGCCCGGCACCCCGGCGGTCACGTACTCCGCCTCCCCCGCCCAGACGCACGCCCGGTGGTACCAGCCGAGGGCGTCCCCCGAGGGCCCGACGAGCACGGCCGCGTCGTAGACGTCACGGCCGTCGGCCACGAGGACGCCCGCGGCGATGTGGATTCCCAGACCGCGGGCCTGGTCCGCGAGGAATTCCACCACGGGGCCGTCGCTCGCGGTCGCGTCCGCGCGCAGCGTGGGGAAATTGACCCCGGTCGCGAACGCGCCCGGCAGGCACACCAGATCCGCCTTCCGCTCGGCCGCGACCGCGAGCATCTTTGCCGCGCGCGCCTGGTTCTCCTCCCGCATTCCGGGTTCGATCCACATCTGGATCGCGGCGATTCGCGTGGCGGGGCCGCGGAACAGGCTCATCGCGCGGCTCCCGTCCGTTCGGCTGCCGCATGGCTCGCTGACATCACTCCGCCGCCACCTCGGCCTCTGTTTCCTTGCGGGCCCGGTCGAGCACGGGAATGAATTCGTCGACCATTTCCCGTGTGACGTGCCGGGCGACGACGAGGCGCAGGGTCTCGACGAACCGCTTCGACGTCGAGACGATCCAGCCCCACGATTCGAGCCGCTCCGAAATCTTCGAGGCGTTCGGCATTCTGACGACGACGATGTTCAGCTCCGGCTCGATGAACAAGGTGTACCCGGCCGCTCGAAGCCCGGCCACAAGATGAGCGGTCACCTCGTAGTTGGTGCGCGTGATCGACAGGAATCCCGAATGTCCCAGGTGTTCGAGGACGGCGTAGGTCGCGACGGCGGCGCCCCCGGGGCGCGTGCCGAGGAACGTGTGGTGGGTCGGTGTGTCGATGAAGAACGAGTCGAAGGCGAATTTCCCGGCGTCCTCGGCACCCCGGAACAGGATCGCGCCGGCGGGCACGCTGACGAGCCCGTATTTGTGCGGGTCGATGGTGATCGAGTCGACGCCGTCGACCGAGAAGTCGAACTGCGGCAGATCGTGGCCCAGTTCGCGGGCGAAGGGGATGATGAAGCCGCCCGTGGCCGCGTCGACGTGCAGATGGACCTCGTGCGGGGACACGGCGCGGGCGATCGCGTCCACCGCGTCGACCACGCCGAACTCGCTGCTGCCCGCGGTGGCGACGACCGCGATGGTGTGCTCGTTGAGGTGCCGGGCCACCTCGTCGGCGGGCAGGCGCAGCGCCGCGTCGACGGGGACGACGACCGGTGTCAGGCCGAGCAGCCCGAAGACCTTGGTGAACGAGAAGTGCACGGTGCTGCTGACGACGACCTCGGGGCGGTCCGTGAGCCGGCCCCGGGCGCGGGCCGACTCGCGGGCCACCAGCATCGCGATGAGGTTGGCCTCGGTCCCGCCGGACACCAGGTTCCCGGAGCCCTCGGGGTTGCCGAGCAGGGAGAGGAGCAGTTGGACCGCCTTGCGCTCGATCCGCTTGGACCCGCGGAAGATGCGGACGTCGCCCAGGTTGGTGTGCGCCGCGGCCGCGGCCGTCTCCACGCCCAGGGGGTGCGGTTCGGTGCAGATGGAGTTGAGCACGCGGTTCCACGGAACGTCGTCGTCCATCTCGGCCGCGATCCGGCGCCGGACGACGGACGCGGGAATGCCGTCGCTTCGCATCTCAGCTCACCCGCGCCCTGCTCGGGTGCCCGGCCGCCCCGTGGCCGTCCACGAGCGCCGCGTACAGGTCGGGCCGGCGTGCCCACAGGCCGAACCACAGCGTCTGTTGGAAGCGCAGGTCGGGCTCCCTGAGGTAGCGGACGCGTTCGAGGTCCCAGGGCGCTTCGAGGACGGTCTCGTGCGTGTCCCCCTCGGCGGCGAACCCCTCGGGCATCGCCACGGCGCTGCCCCCGCCGGAGCGGTCGCTGAGGGAGCTCGCGAAGGCCACCGCGACGGTGTTGAGGGTCGCGATGCCCCAGACGGCGGCCCGCTGCGCGGCCTGCTCCCTGCCGTCGAGCGAGCCCGCCACGAGGAGCAGCTCCGCGCCGCCGAGGCACTCGATGCGCGGCGGCTCGACCAGCCAGAAGTCGGGGCCGAGCAAGACGCCGACGTGGCCGAACTCGGTCTCGACGACCGGGAAGTCGTCCCCGGTGCCCGTCGTCCCGTCGGGCAGGAGCGGCCGCTCCACCTGCGCGCGGACCGCACCGCTCGGGTCGAGCAGCCGGGTCACCTGCACCGGGTCGCCGCCGGAGCGCTCCTCGGCCCACGAGCCGGTGAGGACGTAGGTGCCGCGCCTGCGCGCCAGCCTCGTCAGGCGCTCCAGGCACCGCTCCCGCAGGTGGAGCGGCAGGACCACGGAGCCGTCGCCGCCGGCGAACACGTTCTCCGGCAGGACGACGAACTTGGCCTCGGCGCTCACCCAGCTGTCGAGGTCGTCCAGGACGACTTCGACCGTCGCCTCGGCGCTCGGACGCCGCGCGTGCTGCGCTACGAAGATGGTCACGAACCCGTCCCCTCACTCCTTGGGGTCGACCCGACCGGGCGACCTCGCTCCGCCGCGCCGCCGCTCGCCCCGGCCATGCTCGACCGCAGTTCGGCGGCGAGGTCGCGGTGCGCTCCGACGTAGCCGTTCAGGAGCGCCCCGTACGCGCCGGGCCTGCGCAGCTCCTGCCAGCGCCGGCCGTCGCCGCCCGGGGACCCGTCGCCGTCGGCCGGGGCCGGGAGGTCGACGACCAGCACCTCCGGCTCGTCGCTGCCCGCCTGGGCGACGATGCCGCCCGGCGTGGTGACCAGGCTCGTACCGGCGAAGTGGATCTCGACGAGGCGGTCCCCGCGCACGCCCCTGACGACGCCGACCGAGCTGGCGTAGACGATGGTGACGTCGTTCAGGTACGCCGCGGTGCGCAGCGCGTTCACCATCAGCGCCTGGTTCTGGCGGAGCGTCCCGCCCGGCACGAAGACGGTGCGCGCCCCGGCGAGGGCGAGCAGCCGGATGACTTCCGGGATCCAGAAGTCCGAGCACACGGCCACGCCGATCAGGCCGAACTCGGTCCGCATGACGCCGAGCGACTCGGCCTGGCGGCACACGACCATCTCGTTGCCGAACGCGTGCGCCTTGACGGCGCGGTCGGTGATGGCTCCCTGGCGGCCGATGACGAGCGAGGTGTTCCGGTACATCCCGTCCTGGAGGTCCTCCACGATCGAGCCCAGGAGGATGTTCGTGTCGACCTTGCGGGCCAGGGACTGGAAGCCGTCGACGACGGGCCCGGGGACGGGGGTGTCGGTGTGCCCCCGCAACCCGTCCTGGCCCGGCATGTACCACGGCGGGCCGAGCAGGAACTCGGGGAAGCAGACCATGTCGATGTCGCCGCCGCCGCAGACTTCCTCGATCGCCTTGTACGCGCTCTGCAGGCCTTCGTGGTGATCGTCGGCCCAGCGGGTCTGTACTACCGCTACCCTCATACGTCTCGTCTCCTCGAGATGCCACCGGTGGTTCGGCCGCGGCGAGGGCTTCGCCACGGCCGGGAGAAGGTCAGGACACGGCGGTGTTCCAGTCGTGCACGGCGACGATCCGGACGTCGGCGTCGACGTCCAGCTCCGCGCGGATCCGCTTCTCCAGTGACCGTTTCGCCTCTCCGTCGCGGACCGTCCCGCCGTCCGTGACCGCGCACGTCACGTCGAATCCGCCCTCCCGGACGGCGCAGGCGAAGTGCGGCGCCAGCTCGGCGCAGTCGAAGACGACGCGCTCCACGTCGACCGCGGAGACCGGCCCGCGGCGGGCGGCGACCGCCTCGCTCACACGGCCGAGCGGAGTCAGGACGGCGCTCCTCGCACCGCAGGCGCACGCGCGGTCCGCGGGCCCCAGTTCGACCAGCTCACCGGTCGCACGGCTCTCGCCGTCCGGCGAGCCGGTGTCCGCGGCGGCGAGCAGCAGTTCGCCGCGGGTGACGGCGCCCCGCACACGGGCCCCGTCGGGGGCGGTCCCGCCGCTCGGCACGTCCCGGACGGACGCCCGCAGCCGGTGGTCGCACACGTGCAGCGCGCCGTACGCGCACGGAACGGCCACGGTGGGCGTCGACGCGGTCCCGTAGAGCGCGCAGGCCCGCGCCCCCCACGCGGCGCCGATCCGGTCCAGGCGCTTGCGCGAGCAGGCCTCCCCGACGCAGATCACGGAGCGGACGGTCGAGTGGTCGAGCGGCTGCTCCGACGCGAGCGCGAGTCCGGCCAGTTCCGTGGCCAGGCCCGGCGAGCAGACCAGGGCCGTCACCTCGTACTCCTTGATCAGCGCGAGCAGCCGGGGCATCGGGCAGATGGTGTTGCTGGTGCCGACGGAGATCACGGACGCGCCGATCAGCTCGATGGCGCGGTCGACTCCGGCACCGGTGAAGGACAGTTCGTACGGGGCCGCCACCACGACGACGCCGTCCGCCGTCAGGAGCTGGTCGAAGGACCGGGCCAGGTCGATCTGGTCGAGGATCCACTCGTCCCGCGTGATGAGGACGGGGTGTGAGCGGCCCGTGCCGTCGATCCGCTCGCCGTAGCGCGCACGGGCCGGTGCGCGGCCCTCGCTCAGCGGGGGCGGCCCGGCGGGGCCGGGCCCCGGCGAAAGGAGCTCCAGGAAGCGCTCGTACAGCCCCGATACGGGCTCGGACATCGTCACCTCACCCCCGCCTCTTCGTCGTAGCGGCGCCATCCGTAGGCGTCCAGGGCGCTGTCGGGCGGGCCGGTGCGCAGCAGCGGCCGCCGGTCCTGCTGGGGATTCATGTCGACGCTCACGGCCTTCGCCAGGACGAATTCGTGATCGCCGAGCTGGTACGCCGACTCCAGGCTGCAGTCGATGGTCCCGAAGGCGCCGGAGAGCCGGGGGCAGCCGTTCGCCGACGGGGTCCAGGACAGGTCCTCGAAGCGGCTGTCCGGCCTGCCCTGCGAGAGCGCGGCGGCCACGTCCGTCTGCTGTTCGTCGAGGACGTTGACGCAGAGCCGGCCCTCGCCCGCGATGGCCGACCAGCTCGTGCTGCGCGACCGCACCAGGAAGCCGATCAGCGCCAGTTCCTCGGAGACGACGGTGAGGGAGCCGATCACGAGCCCGTAGGGCGTCGACCCGTTCTGTTCCGCGTGCCGCTTCGTCCCGGCGACCACCGTGATGGCCAGCGGCAGCAGCTTTGCGAGGCCCCGCAGATCGGGCGCCGCGCCCGGCCGCGCGTGTTCCACGGCCCCGGAGGCGTCGGCCGCCTGCGGCTGGTGGACCGGCGGGCCGACACCGTCCCGGAGTTCGCGCACGTACTGTCCCGTGCTGCTGTGCGGGTTGTCGGCGAGGTCCTCGGGGGTGCCGCAGTGGATGACGCGGCCGCCGTCGCCGCCCGCGCCGGGGCCGAGGTCGACCACCCAGTCCGCGATCGAGATGACCTTCGTGTGGTGCTCGATGACGATGATGGTGTTTCCCGTGGACAGCAGCCGCTCGAACAGCGTCAGGAGGTGGCGGATGTCGGCGGCGTGCAGGCCGCGCGTCGGCTCGTCGAAGATGAACAGCGTGCGGCTGCGGCGCTGGGTGAGCAGCTCGCTCGCGAGGTTGAGCCGCTGTGCCTCGCCGCCGGAGAGGGTGGTCGTCGCGCACCCCAGTTGCAGATACCCCAGGCCGAACTCGTTCAGGACGGTGAGGGCCTGGGCGACCTTCGGGTGGCTGTCCGGCTCGAACCAGCCGAGGGCGTCCTCGACGGTCATCGACAGGACGTCGTGGATGTTGCTGCCGCGCAGGCGCACGTCGAGCACGTGGTCCTGGAACTTGCGTCCCTCGCACTCCGGGCACACGATGAACTCGCTCTTGAAGAGCGTCATCTCGATCTCGGAGAGGCCGAGCCCCTTGCACGCCTCGCAGCGGCCGCCGGGCACGTTCGGACTGAACTGCGCTCGGCTCAGGCCTCGTTCGGCCGCGTCGGCACTGGCCGCGAAGGCGTCCCGGATGTGGTCGCCGATGCCGATGTAGGTGACGAGCGTGCTGCGGCTCGACCGGCCGATGGCGCGCTGCTCGACGTGGATGACCTCGTCCAGGGCGGCCGCGCCCGTGACGTCGGCGCTGTCGTCCGCCACGCCCGCCACGCGCCGGGCGATGGCCCGCGACACGGCGTCGTGGACGCCCGCCACCAGCGAGCTCTTGCCCGCCCCCGACACGCCGGAGACGCAGGTGAGCCCGCCGACCGGGAACCTCGCGGCCTCCCGTACGACGTTGTTGCGGGAGATGTCGCGCACCTCGAGCCACGCCCCGTCACTCAGGTCGGACTTGGTGCGGGACGGCGCGCGGGACAGCAGGGCGGCCGCCGTCGGCGACCGGCCGACGCGCAGGAGGTCGGCGAAGCGGCCCTCGAAGACGACCTCGCCGCCGCGCGACCCCGCGCCCGGGCCCAGCTCCACGATCCAGTCGGCGGCCCTGATGACGGTCTCGTCGTGCTCGATGACGATGACGGTGTTCCCGAGGTCCCTGAGCCGGCGCAGCGAGGTGAGGAGCCTGCCCGTGTCGCTCTCGTGGAGTCCCGCGGTGGGCTCGTCCAGGACGTACATGACGCCGGTCAGATCGCTCGCGAGGTGCTGCGCGAGGAGGAGCCGCTGGAGCTCGCCGCCGGACAGCGTCGCCACGGGTCGTTGCAGGTGCAGATGGCCCAGACCGACCTCCACGATGTTTGCACTCTGTTTGACGATGGCCGTCGCGAGCTCGCGGACCTGCGGCGGCAGACCGCCCGACGACAGGCTCTCCCGCAGCCGGGCGATCGAGTGCGACAGCTCGTCGCTCTGGAAGTCGTGGAAGGTGTGCCCGGCGACCGTCGCCTTGAGCGACTCGGGCCTGAGCCGTCCGCCCGCGCACGCGGAACACGGCTCCTTTCCCAGGTAGTTCGTGAACGCGTTGCGCCGCGACGCGGACGAGGTGTTCTTGTACGAGCGCTGGAGGAATCCCAGAATTCCTTCGAAGCGGAAGTCGTTGGTGACCTTACGGACCTTGATCGTGTACACCGTGTCCGTGCCGTGGAGCACCCGCTCACATTGTTCCGGACTCAACGATTCATAGGGGGTGTCGAGGTCCAGGCCCGTGTCCGCGGCCATCGCTTCGAAGACCTTGCGCACATTGGGAATCGCGAACGTGCCCGGATCGGCGTTGTCCCAGATTTCCCGCAGCGTCTTCGACGGGTCGGGAATGATTTTCTCCAGCGAGAAATCGACGATCTCGCCGACGCCGTCGCAGTGCAGACACTTGCCCTCCTTCCTGTTGGGACTGAAGTGCCGGGCCGTGTGCGGTTCGGCGAAACAGCCGCAGTCGTCGCAGAACAGGTCCGGCTTCGTCGGCCCCAGGCAGGCCGGGCAGACGGGCCTGGAGCCCGCCCCGAACAGCAGCCGGTAGAGCCCGTCGAGACCGGTGAGCGTGCCGACGGTCGAGCGCGGATTCGACAGGCCGCCGTCGCGCTGGCGCAGCGCCACGGGCGGCTGGGTGCCCGCGATGCGGTCGAATTGGTAGTCGCCGTCCCCCATGTCGAGGGACTTGCTCGACAGGGCACCCAGATACAGCGACTTGGAATGCTCGAACAGGGTGTCGATGACGAGGGACGACTTGCCCGAACCCGAGACCCCGACGGCGACGACCAGCTTTCCCTTGGGAAACGAGACGTCGACGGACTTCAAATTGTGGGTGGCCACTCCTTCGAGAACGATGCTGTCAGGACCCATGGCTGCCGTTCCGTCCTGCGAGCAGCTCGCGGACCTGGCTCTCGCACCGTTCCAGGTCCGGATACGTGGCGTACAGCATCGAGCGGACCCGGGCCGGGTCACCGCGGTTCCAGGACTCGTACAGCTCCTGGCGCATCCCGAAGCGGTCGACGACGAGGTCCGCGGCGAGACCGAAGATCCGGGCCTTCTCGTCCACGCCGATGTCCCGCCCGCACATATAGGTGTCCAGGACGTCGCGCAGCTCGGCCGCGCCCAGGTCGCCGTGCGTGGGCTGCATGATCAGGCCCGAGGCGCCGATCTGCCGGATGATGGCCGACGCCCGGGCCGAGAAGCCCCCGGCGACGGCGTCGAGGGCGGCCGTGGAGCCCGGGGCGAGCAGGCCGGACGCGGTCGGCACGGCCTCGGCGTCCACCGCGGCGAGCCCGAGGCGCACGATCTCCACGTACGACGTCAACTCGCCGAGCATGGCACTGACTTCGCGGAACTTGTCGACGCCGATCGACTGGGCGAGGAGCGAGGCCACACCGAGCATGGTCCGCAGCCGGTAGTAGAAGCGGAGCTGGCCGGTGTAGAGCGACCACTTGTTGAGCTCGTGGAACCCCCGGGCGGCCACGCCGGAGTCGTCGAGCAGGAACACCCGCGACATCGGCACGAACACGTCGTCGAACACGAGCATGGCGTCCTGCTCGTCGAACCGCGAGGCCAGGCCGCCGGACGCGTCGACGTACGACTTCCGGCACAGCACGCGAAGGCCCGGGGTGGCGATGGGGATGCCGAACCAGCAGACGAAGGCCGGGTCCTCGCGGAGGTAGTTCGCCGGGGAGAGGTAGATGAGCACGTCATGGGCGTAGGGGGCCAGGGTCGCGATCTGTTTGGCGCCCCGTACGACGATGCCGTCCGCGCCGCGGCGCACCACGCGCAGCCCGAGTTCGGGGCGCTCGACGGGGCTCGACGACCGGTCGATCTGGGGGTCGCCCAGGCCGTGCGTGAGCGAGAGGTCGTTCTCGCGGCAGTGGTGGTAGTAGTTCTCCGCGTTGCGGCCGAACTCCGGATCCACCTTCGCCAGCTCGAAGCGGTAGTCGTAGAGCCCGACGACGACGTTCGCCATGAAGTCGGGCACCCGGGAGAGCTGGCCGCCCGAACTCTGCGCCCAGCGGCGGGAGTTCCGCCACTTCAGGCCGAGTTCCTCCCTGCTCGACGGGGCGAGGTAGGAGCGGCTGACGAGCCTGCCCGTGGTGGGTGACCGGTAGAGCATCTCGTCCGCGCGGTCCGGTGCGTGCTGGTCGTCGTAGAGACCGGCCAGGGTGGTCAGCATCGGCTGGAACCTCGGCTCGCCGGTCACGTCGATCCGGCGCCCTTCGGACCAGACCTCCCGCTTGTCGCGGAGACTGGCCGTGTACTCCTGCCCGCGCCACGCGCCTCCGGAGGAGCCCGGCAGGATCTCGATGTCGTCGCTCGGCCCCGCGGTGTCGGAGGCCCTCGGTTCTGCTGTCGTCACCGTCAGCACTCCTAGGGGTTTCGCTCGGCCGCACCCGAGCGGAACGGCTGGTAGCTCTGCTCCTGCACCTGCGGGAAGTACTCGCGCGTCGCCTCGCCGACCACGCGCATCAGCTCGGAGTCCACCGACGCCGGGTCCGCGATGAGCTTGGCGAGCGGTGAGTCCGGCGCGGAGTTCGCGAGGCTCACGCGCCGGGCCCGGTGCACCGCGGCGAGCGCGCTCTGGCAGTTCGCCGCCTCACGCATCTTGTAGACCGCCTGGGGCCCGTCGGGGATGCCGATCATCGACTTCGTCCCGCCGCTGCCCAGGCAGTTGCGCGGCATGTGCAGATGCTCGTGCCGCCACTCCTGGTGGGCGAAGTGCAGCTGGAAGGCCTGGTCGACCACGCTGTGCCGCAGCCATGCCGCCGGGTCCTGGTGGCGGCGCTCGTCGATGTGCCGCACGGCTTCGTCGAGGGACGGCTCCCCCAGCGAGCCCAGCCACGCCTCCATGTCGTTCCACAGGTGCTTGAACAGGTCCTTGAACATGTGCTGTTTGATCGCCAGCGAGTGCGTACCGCTCGCCGGGCCGAGATTCGTACGGAAGGCGTGGTACTCACCGGTCGCCAGGTGCTCGGCCATGACGCGCTGCGCCTCGACGATCGGCTCCAGCATCGTGCGGCAGGCCGCGAGGTGCTGCGACGCCTCGCTCAGGGACGACGAGCGGAGGTGCCGGATGGCGACTTCGAGGTGGTCGTTGGCCTCGGCGCACAGGATCTCCGGGATCTGGTGCAGGGCGACGAACTCGCCGTGCAGCGTCGTCGCGTTGAGCTCGGTGGCGGCGACCGCCCGCGCGAGGATCTCGGTGGAGAGGAGTTCGTCCACACCGCTGTGGGTCTCCACGGGGACCCCGGTGAGGTCGCCCTCCCACTTCGTCGCGTCGTGACAGCCGATCCTGATGCCGTGCAGCACGCGGTACAGGGAGTCGTCGATGCTCTTCGACGCGATCGTCGCGCGGGCCACGTCCGGCGCGCCGAGCAGCAGCGACTCCTTCACGGTCCCTTCGAGGCCGCGCAGTGCGTCGGCGTACGCCGCGTACCCCGCGGAGTCGGCGATGCTGATGCTCGTGGATCCGGCGGTGCTGCTGGCCCCGAAGAGGCTGCGGAAGTCGAACATCACCGAGCCGAGCCTGCGCAGCAGCCGATGGAATCCGTTGCTCCACTGGATGGAGCGGGACGCGCCCGCGATGTCCTCCGCCTCGACGCACGCCTGCGTCCGGGCCGCCATCCGCACCAGGTTGAGCAGGCACACTTCCGCGGCCTGGAAGACGGCGCACACCAGCGAGTCGTAGGACGCCGGGGGCACTCCCCGCGACTCCCGCGCCAGGGCGAGGAGGTCGATGCGGTGCAGTTGGTCGTAGCTCTCGGCCACCGGTCCGAGGCCGGTCGTCCGCCGCCCGTCGGCGGCGCGTTCAGCACCCGCTTCGGCTCGCCCCGGGTGTTCCAGGCTTGACATTCCGCCATCACTCCTCCGTGGACGCGGCCAGATACCGGATCGATTCGGTCGGGCAGGATTCCAGCGCGTCGATGACACATTCGAGCTCATCCATCGTTGCGGGCTGTTTGCAGACGTAGTGCACGTCGTTGTCGACGTCGCACTCGAAGTTCTGTGGTGCGAGGTCCTGGCAGAGGCGGCAGTCGATGCAGGTCTGATCGATCGCGAACCGCCCCGCGAGCGGGAGGCGGGTGGGAAGCGGCAGTTCGGTCGGCACGCCTCAGCCCCCTTCCTGGTGCGCGCTGAAGGTGCGCATGGTCGGCTTGGCCGAGGTGCGCAGCGCGGTTTCGAACCGGGCGACGTCGAGTCGGCGCAGCCGGGCCGGCGCACCGAGGCGGTCGCGGACGCCGTCGGCGACCGCCGTCCTGGTCGCGTCGTCGTCGGCGCTCTGTGGCGGCAGGGCGATCTCCAGCACGCCGCCGTCGACGTGGAAGGCGAAGTAGTACGGCGGCCGGGTCATGGCCCCCAGGACGATGTCCTCGATCTCCAGCTGCGACGTCCCCCGCTCGCCGATCCGGATCCGGTCGCCGATGCGGCCGCGGTGGCGCAGCCTGCGCAGCGGCGAGCCGCACGCGCAGGGCGCGGCCTCGATCTGGCAGACGTCCCCGGTCCGGTAGCGCAGCAGGGGCATCGCCCGGCTCGCGAGCGTCGTCAGGGCGAGCTCGCCGACGCTGCCGTCGGGCAGGGGCTCGCCCGACGCCGGGTCCACGATCTCGAAGTACGTGCGCGTCTCCACGAGGTGCAGTTCCCGGTGCGCGCAGAACATGGCGAGCGTGTTGGTCTCGGTCATCCCGAACATCGAGTACGCGGTGGCGCCCCACTGGTCGGCGAGGCGCCGCTTCTTGGCCGGTGACGCTCCTTCACCGGCCATGAGGATCTTGGAGACCGTGAGGTCGGTGCGCGGGTCGAGGCCGCGGCGCCGGGCGATCTCGCCGAGGTACAGCGCGCGCGTCCCCGAGCACACGAGCGTGGTGGCGCCCGAGCGGTGCAGGGCGTCGACCATGCGCTCGGGCGTGCAGGAGGGCGAGGCGGCGCCCAGCGGGACGACGGTGCACCCCAGGACCTCGATGGCGCGGTCGAGGTCCTGCCCCACACCGGCGAGTTCGTAGGGGACGGCGATGGCCGCGACGTCCCGCTCGTCCAGCACGCGGGAGAGCAGGGTGGCGACCGTCAGGTTGTTCTCCAGCCAGTCCCTCCGCGTGAAGAACGCCGCGACGGGCCGTCCGTTGCCCGTGCCCGAGCTCTCGTCGAACCGGATGACGTCCCTGCGCGGGACGGCCAGCATGCCGAGGGGGTAGGCGGCGGAGAGGTGCTCGCGCGTCGTGAAGGGCAGCGCGCCGAACGCCCCGGGGCCGCCGTCCGCGACGGCCCGCACCAGGTGGGCCGGGACGAAGCCGGCGTAGAACGGGGAGTTGTCGCAGGCGTGTGCCACCGTCGCCGCGAGCGCCCGGCGCACCCAGGAGTCGAGGGCCCGCCGGTCGAAGGAGGTCACCTCCGCCACGTGGCGGGCGACGTCGACGCGGGCGAGCAGCACGTCGCGGAGCCGGTCGCGCGCGTCGTGCCCCGCGGCCCTGGCCGGCGTGGTCATCGGGATGCCTCCTCCAGCTCGGCCATCGCCTTCTGCTCCTCGGTCGCGAGCTCGCCGACGATCGCCGCGGCCTCGTCGAGGGCCGCGTGCGCGGTGGAGTCGTCGGCTTCGCGCAGGAGGTTCGCCACCGCCGTCCACCGCTCGGATACGCGGTGGTACTCGGTCGCGCCGCGCTCGTACGCCGCGATGCCGGTGAGGCCGTGGGCCTCTTCGAGGAAGCGGGCCCACAGCGTCCGGAAGAGCCCGCCGCCGGTGCCGCCCTCCTCCATGCTGGTGCCGACGAGCCCGAGGACGCGGCCGGGGTCCTCCAGGCGGCCCCAGCCCTTGCGCATCACCGCGCTGGTCTTCGCGATGCCCTTGAAGCCGAGGTTCGCGATGGGCGGGCGCAGGAACTCCCGGGCGGTGGCCCGGATCGAGGCCCGGCAGGCCTCGGCCAGCGTCGTCGGGTCGTATCCGCCGGACCTGATCACGAAGGAGAGGTTGCGCGAGCTCATGGGTCCCTTGGCGGCGCGGGCCTCGGCCATGCTCTGCCGGGACGTCGACTGGATGCCCAGCGAGGAGGTCTCCACGACGACGAACCGGTCGTCCTCGTAGCCGACGCAGGCGACGTAGTGCGCGGCGAAGTGGTGGTCCTCCTGGGCGTAGTCGAGGTGGTAGCGGTCCAGTTTCAGGCCCACCACGTCGCCGTCGTCGAGGGCCTCGACGAGGCTCGACTCGGCCTTCGTCCGGGACGTGGTCCGCTGCTCCCGCAGGTCGAGGCCGAGGGCCCGGGCCGCGTTGCGCATGAGCTGGTCCGGCTTGACGCGCCCGGCGAGGAACGGGGCGGGCATCTGCTTCGCGTGCCAGTAGAGGAAGGACAGGCCCTGTCCCAGGCCGAAGACCATGGGCTCGCCGAGGTCGATGCCGCGGTTGCGCAGCATGTTCACCAGAGCGGTGGATTCGCAGTGGTCGCCGGAGAACGGCGTGAGGTCAATGACTCCCATGGGGCTGTTCACTCTCGTCCCGCGGTGCCTGGTACACGATTTCGAGCACGGACATGTCGGCGTTGTTCCGCACGTGGCCGTAGGTGTGGCCGAGTTCGTCCGCTTCGGTGAACGCGATGACTTCGAGGCTGTCGACGTCCCGTTCGAGGGCGTCCAGGACGAAGCGGACGCCGTCCTCGGTCCGGGTGTCGACGGCGACGTGGGACATGAGGCGGCGGCGCTCGTCCGCGGCGCGGTCCGCCCACGGGCCGAATTCCATGCAGGCGAACGTTTCGATGGCCCGGCCGTCCGGGAGGACGAGCGCGTTCCACCAGCCCGGAGTGCCGTACTGCCGGGGCGAGATGTACGAAGGTCCTATCTCGACGGTCGCGATGTGCGCGGACCTCTGCAGGTCCCGCAGATAGGCGTGCCAGGAGAGGACTTCCTCGTCGCGTTCGTAGTCGCCCATGTAGATGCCGACGTGGTTGACGCCCGCGACGTGGTCGACGATGTGGTCAGGGGCGTGCCCGCACCAGCCGCGGATGTATTCCGCGCAGTCCGCGTTCCGCCAGGTGTCGGAGGTTTCGAGGATCTGTTCCCAGGCCGTGTCGAAGCTCGGGCGCTTGGGGAAGCGTCCGTCGCGGCTGGCGGAGATGGTCGGCCAGCCCTCCGTGATCGAGCCCATCACGCTTCCTTCCTTCCGGCGATGACGATGCCCATCTGGACTTCCGTCACGGCGGCCGTCGTGAGCGCCGCGTCGCGCAGTACCGCTTCGACCTCGCTCCTGATGTAGGAGGAGCGGATCGAGGAGCGAAAACCCGGCCGCATATCGGCCGCGATGTTCGCCTTCATGAATTGAAAGGTCGTCCGGTCGATGTCTCTGCGCAGATCCATGACGCAGTACCGGCCCCCGGGCCGCAGGACGCGGTGGATCTCGGAGAGGGCCCGCACCGGGTCGGCCCATTCGTGCAGGGAACTGGCGCTGAACGCGTGCGCGAACCTGCCGTCCTCGTACGGCAGCGCCAGGACGTCACCGCACTCGTAGGTGCACTGCCCGGCCACGCCGTACGCGTCCGCGTTTCCGCGCGCGCGGCGGACCATGGCCTCGGAGATGTCGACGCCGGTGAGGCCGACGGCCCCGGTGACCTGCTTGATCCACTCCAGGCCGAGGTAGCCCGGCCCGCAGCCCACCTCCAGGACGCTCCCGGAGGTGATGTCCGCCGCCAGGATGTCGTCGACCTTCTCCTGCAGCCAGCCCTGGTCGCGGATGTGGCGCTGCATCTCGTCGTACTTGAGCGCCAGTTCGTCGCCTTGCAGGCCTTCGTCGGTCTCCGGTATCCGGCCGGCGACACCGCCGCGCGCGCTATTCATGGTCGGCTCGTGTCGCCCGGCCGGACGGTGCGCCGACTCGCCGAATTCCTACGGGTACGCCTCTCATCGTCGCGCTCCCCATGTGCTCATCGGTCCGATCGTTGTTTGTCACCAGATTCACGGAGGACGTCAGGGCGGCGGTGACCGAGGATTCTTCGGGATACCACCAGCAGGCGTCCGCCACTACGACGTGCGGTTCGACGTCCTCGGAGACCTTGACCGCCATGCGCACCCCGCGTCCTCCGGGCCGGGCGAACAGTTCGGCCTCGTCGCCGTCCTTGAGGCCTTCTCGCTCCGCCGCCCGCGGGTGCACGGTCAGCCGCGGCGCGGCCCGGCCGCGGGCCGTGGTCGGCAGCTGGTGGTACTCGCTGTTGTAGAACTGGCGCGCGTGGGCGCTCGTCATGAGGTACGGGAGTTCGGGGCTCGGGGCCGGTGGAGTCCTGAATACCGGCAGTTCCCGGTAACCCATGCCGCGCAACGCGTTGTTGACGAGGTCGACCCGCTTCGACCTGGTACGGAAACCGTCGGCCCGGTATTTGAAGTAGCGCTTTTCGTTCCGGATGTAGCCGACGTCCTTGAACTGCTCCCAGGTGAGTCCGATACCGGCCAGCTTGGCGTCGAGCGCCGCTTCCACGGAGGGGAAGAAGTGCCGGCCGAGGCCGAGCCGGGCGGCGAGTTCCAGGATGATGTCCTCGTCCGACCGGCAGCCGTCGACGTGCGTCACCTTCCTCCTGGCCGCGAGGTAGGAGTTGAACTCGACGATCTGGTCCCGCTCCAGCCAGCTCGACGCGGGCAGGACGACGTCGGCGTACCTGGCCGTCGGCGTCATGAACAGGTCGCAGACGACGATCAGATCGAGCTTCGCCAGGGCCTTGAGGACCGCCTCGGTGTTCTCGTACGAGGCCAGGACGTTGCTGCCGAAGAGCACCAGCGAGCTGATGCGGTACGGGGACCCGCTGAGGACGGCCTCGTGCAGGTCTCCGGGGGCGACCCAGCCGGACATCGACAGGACCTTGTGCTTGTCCCCGCCGATGCGCTTCCTCGCCTGGTCGTCGCCGAGGAGGTCGGTGCGCGGGAAGGCGCGGCGGCCCTCGATCGGCATCGGGTCCCAGATGAGGTCGCCGCCGGGGGCGTCGAGGTTTCCGCAGAGCGCGGAGAGGATGGCGATGGACCGGTAGGTGTCGAAGCAGTTCTCGTTCTGCGAGACGCCGGTTCCCGCTTCGACGCACGCCCGTGGCGCGCGGGCGTAGGCGCGCGTCGCCTCCAGGATCAGTTCCGGGGCGAGGCCGGTGACGCGGGCCACCGTGTCGAGGTCGTAGGCGCGGACGTGGTCGGCGAGTTCGTCGAAGCCCGTGGTGTGCGCGGCCACGAAGTCGTGGTCGTACCAGCCCTCGTCGATGACGATTTTGATCATGCCGAGCGCGAGGGCGCCGTCGGTGCCGGGACGGACGGCGAGGTGGAGGCTCGACCGGGCCGCCGTCTGCGTCCGTCGCGGGTCGATGGTGATGACGCGGCTGCCGCGCTCGACGGCGCGCAGGAGTTTGATGCCGATGACGCCGTCGGAGTGGGTGTTCGGCTTGTTGCTCCCCCAGAGCAGGATGACGTGGGGGTCGCCGTCGTAGTCGCAGAAGGTGAACCCGCCGTACGTCAGCACGGAGGCCATGACGCGGGGGTAGAAGCACACGTGGGCCGGGCCGACCACGTTGGGTGTGCCGATCGCGTTCGCGAGCCGGAACACCCACTCCTGGTAGTTGCGGTCGGTTCCCTGGCCCAGGACGATCGATTCGGGTCCGTACCGTGCGGTGTTGGCGGTGAGTTCGCCGGCGATGCGCTCCAGGGCGGCCTCCCAGCTGACCTGGTGGAACGTCCCGGAGCCACGCGGTCCTGTGCGCATCAGCGGGGTGGTGAGGCGGTCGGGGCTGTGCACGAGGTCGAGTGCCGCCTTGCCCTTGACGCAGAAGTACCCCTCGCTCGTGGGGTTGTCGGGGTCACCGTGGATGGCGGTCGGAACGCCTTCCACCAGATCGACGATCGCGCCGCAGCCGCCGTGGCACATGCGGCAGATGGTCCTCACCCGGGTCGTGCGGGGCCGGTCGGTGTCAGGTGTGGTCACGGCGACTCACCCGTGCGTTCCCCGGCGAGGCGGTGCAGGTGCTCGAAGGCCGACTGTTCGGCGTCCGCTGTCGCGTGCAGGAGGGCTTCGACGGCTTTGAGCCGCCCGCCGGGGTCGGCCGCTTCGCCGTAGCCGAGCAGGAGGTCGATCGCCTCGTCCCACTGCTGCCGCACGCCCTCGAAGGCGTCGGCCGCGCGGTCCAGAGCGGCCTCGCCGGTCCGGTGGCGCGCTTCGCGGAGGAAGTCGCGGTACAGCGCGCGGAAGTTCGCTCCGCCGGTGCCCGCGTACCGCCAGAAGCGCCCTGTGGCGGGCACCAGCTCCTCGCTGGGCGTCAGGGTGTCGTGCCACCCGGAGACCTCCGCCGCGGCCCTCCGCAGCCCGCTGGGGCCGCGCCGGGGGCCGCGGTCGGTGAGCATCCGCTCCGCGGTGGCGCGGACGGCGTGCCAGATCTGCTCGCGCGGTACGGCCGCGCTGTCGGTGGTGAGTCGTTTCGGCAGGCCGCCGATGTGCATCTGGAGGTTCGGCGACGGCAGGAAGCCCTCGCGGGAGTCCCGCGCCCTGCGCAGCGACTCGCCCGGGAGCGTCTGCGCCCCGCCTTGCTGTGCGGTGTCGACGACGTGCGCGAGGTCGTCGTCGAGTCCGTACAGCGCGATGCAGTGCGCGGCGAAGTGGCTCCGCGACGAGAAGTAGTCGAGGTGGTAGATGTCGACGGTCACGCCCACCACGTGGCCCGCGGCGAGCAGTTCGGCGGTTCGCGTGCGCGCGGCATCGGGGTCGGGCGGCCGCTCTCGGCACAGTTCCGCGCCGAGTGCCGCGCAGGCCCGCCGCGCTATCTCGCCGGGGCCGACGCGGCCGGTGAGCATCGGCGCGCCGCGCCCGGGAACCGGCGCGTCCCAGTACTGGAAGTCGATTCCCTGGCCGAGTCCGAAGAGAAGGGGTTCCGAAAGGCGCGCACCGGCGTGGTGGAGCATGTTGCGCAGCGTCGTGGTTTCACAGTGCACGCCGACCTGCGGCTGAAAGGCCTCCAAGCGCATGGAACCTCCTGGGCGCGAGGTGTCAGGGTGCGGTAGGGGGTGGTCGGTTCACGCGTCGTGCGGTGGTCGGTGGTCGGTTCACGCGTCGCGCAGGACTTCGTGATAGCCCTGCAGATCGAGGTGCCCGGAGCCGCTGGCGAGCACCACGACGACCGGTTCCAGGTTCTGCGCGTCGGCCTTGGCGACGACTTCGAGGGCGGCGGCGACCGCGTGGCTCGCCTCGGGGGCGAGCAGCAGGCCCTCGGTCTCCAGGAGCAGCCTGCCCGCTTCGAGCGCTGTTCTCTGCTCGAACGCGACGGCGTCCAGGACGCCTTCGCGGCGCAGCAGGCTGACGATGGCGGAGCTGTGGTGGTTGCGCAGGCCGCCGACGTGGACGGGGGGCGGGACGAAGTCCTCCCCCATCGAGTAGCCGAGGACTTCCGGTGTGAAGCCGCCGAGGTCGGCGCGGCCGTAGGTGTAGGTGCCCGCGGTGAGACGGGGAGCGGCGGTGGATTCCGCGGCGAGGAGACGGAGGTCGGCGCCGTCGGCGCGGGCGCGCAGATGGGGGCCGATCAGACCGCAGAGATTGCTGCCGCCGCCGGAGCACGCGATGAGGTGGTCACCGCGTCCGGCGACTCCGAGAGCCTCTCCGTGTATTTCTCCGAGTTGCGCCTCGACTTCGAGTCCGAGGAGCGTTTGATGGAGATAGACGTGCGTCATTCCGCTTCCGGAGAGATAGGCTGCGGAAGGCTTGTCGAGTGCGTGTTGAATCGCGTCGCTGATCGCGGTTCCGAGGCTCCCCGGGTGATCCGGGAAGCGTTCCAGGATCCGGCGGCCCATCTCGGTGCGAGGAGATGGGGATGGGCGCACTCGGGCCCCGAGAAGCTCCATGTAGTGGCGCCGGTAGGGCTTTTGCTCCAGTGAGCACCTGACCATGTAGATCTCGGCTTCGAGGCCGAACATCTTTGCCGCGAGGGCGACGCTCATGCCCCATTGTCCGGCGCCCGTCTCGGTAACGAGAGTGGTGCGCCCCTCCTGTGCCGCATAGAACGCCTGCGCTATCGCGGTGTTCAGCTTGAAGCTGCCCGTGGGCAGTACGTCCTCACGCTTCAGATAGATGCGCGCGGCCGTGCCGAGGTGCTTCTCCAGCTGGTGGGCGCGGTGCAGTGGGGTCGGGCGCCCGCACTGCCGGAGCCGCTCGCCGACCTGCTCGGGTACGGGCACCCAGCGGTCGGACGGATTGTTCTGTGCCACGAGTGCTCGCGGTCGGACCTGTGCGGCCACTTCTGCCGCCGAGGGGCTACCGGAGTCCCGTATTCGAGGTAAAGGGGCAGGTAAGTCACCCAAGAAGTTGTACCAGTACTCGGGTACGAATGACCCTGACCGATCACTTGGGGTCGGGGCCTCGTGCAATACCGATGGGATGCGCACAGCATCATGTGCAGGATGAGATGTCAATTCATTCCCCCGCCTGAATCTCATTGCACGCGATCTTCTGACCACGCCAGTCGATCATTCAGACGATCTTGAATCGGCTGGCGATTGCTGGGGCGTCGCGTCCAAGAGCCGTTCAAATCCCGCGATGGTGCGTCAGCCTACTCGGACGTTCGACGGTGGCGCAACAGTAAATACCGTCCGGGCGCAATTTGCTATTGATCTCAGATGCGACGGATAGCGAATTGATCGCCATTAGCCAAATGATCGCATTCCATCGGGGCGAGCGGGCCGCCCGCTTGTTGGTCAGGTGTGATCGGGTGCGATCGAAACTGAGCATATGTGTCGGCGGGCGACTGTCGCAGGGGTCCGGCAGCGGGCGGGGCCCGGGCCCCGCGCGAGGCCGAGCCCCCGCGTGAGGCCGAGCCCCCGCGTGGGGCCCGGCCCCGCCCCGCCCGGTTCGCTCGTGGGCGGGCCGGGGGCGCCGGGCGCGCGGACGCGAAGGTGCCGTCGGCGCGGCTCTACTTGCCGGGGTCCCCGTCGGGGGCCGGGTCCGTGACCCGCTCCCCGGCCGGCTTCGTGCCCGGCCCCTCGTGCTGGCCCTCGGGCCGGTCCTCGGGCCCGTCTTTGTCCCGGTCCTTGTCGGGGTCCTTGTCCCGGTTCTTGCCCCGGTCCTTGTCGGGGTCCCTGCGGAAGCGGCCGAACGCCCGCGTGAGGGCGCTCAGCGGCGAGCCCTCCGCCTTGGCGGGGCCCGATCCGGACAGCAGGGGCGCGCCGCCGCCGGACGCGTCGGCCAGCGCGGCCCGAGCCGCCTCGGCCGCCTCCCGGTACAGGTCGCGCGACTTCGTCATGGCGTCGAGCGCCTCGGCGTACTTGGTGACCATGTGCTGGGCGTGGGCCAGCTCCTCGTCCGGGGTGAGCAGGTGCCAGCCCTGGCGCAGCCGGGTCAGGGCCCGCTCGGCCTCGTCCGGCAGCGGCCGCGGCAGCGCGGCGAACTCCGCGATCCTGTCGAGGAGTTCCGTGGGCTCCGAGCCGTCGAGGAAGACGCTGCGCACGGTGAAGCGCTCCGCGTCGTAGTCCGGGCTCCGCGGCTCCACGGGCAGGATGACGGCGCCGCCGCGCGGCATGCGGACGCCCAGCTCGCGCTTCATCGCGAAGTCGGCGATCTGTGCCTGCTCCGGCGTGCCCCGGTGCTCGACCACGCGGTGCCGCAGGCCCGGCGGCAGGAACGCCGAGACGGGCTGCTGCCCCGTCGCGTCGGGCGTCATCGCCTCGTGCACGACGACGTGGATGAACCAGCTCTGCCGGATGCTCTCCCGCAGCCTGCGGCGGAGCTCGTCGTCGTCCTTCGGCAGGTGGTTGGTCGTCCGCAGGCGCAGCTCCCCCACCGTGTCGTGGTCCCAGGCGACGCGGTCGCTGTCGGGCCAGAACATGGTGGCGGGCGAGGGCCAGTGCGCGTCCCACACCCGGTCCGCCTCGGCGGCGAGGACCCACACGACGCCCTCGCCGTCCTTGCGGCGGCCTTCGGGGTCGTACGTGGTCAGCTGCGCGCGCACCGTGACGTCGTCGGCCACGCGCCAGCGGGCCTCGAAGAGGCGGCGGGCCGAGGGGCCGGGGTCGGCGGCCTCGTCCCGCGGGTGCAGGACGCTGGAGCGGGTGGCGTCGGCGGGGTCGAGGTCCAGGAAGTCGTCGAGCACCCCGGCCGCCTTGAGGGCGATCAGGTTGCGCCGGACGTCCTGCTCGGGTTCGGGCCCGAGGTGGCGCCCGCGCCCCAGCCACGCGGTGTCGGGGGCGGTGGTCGCGGAGGTGCTGTTCTCGGCCATGGACTCGTTCTGTGGGTGATCAGGGCATGACCAGTATGGTCGGTGATTCTGTCGAAGGAAGCGCTACCCCGTCCACAACTTCGACACTCCTGCCGCACGGCGGGCCGGTTTCCGGCCACCTCCGGTATGCCGGGCGTTCCCGGTGTGTCCGCCTCCGGCCGGTCAGAGGCCGGTGAGCGGCGCGTCGACGGTCAGAGGCTGGTGAGCAGCGCGTCGAGCGGGGCGGGCACGCGGTCGGGCGCGAGTCCCTCGACGAGGACCCGGCCGTAGCGGATCTTGCGGCCCTTCTTCGTGCCGAGGAAGCGCCGCAGCTGCTGGTGCGCGGTGCGGTCCCGCTGCGCGGGCTGGCGCAGGAAGGTCTCCAGGGCGCGCAGGTCGCCCTCCGCCCGGACCAGCTCCTCGACGCGCGGCACGCCCAGGGCGCGGATCAGCTCGTCCTCCAGGTCCGCCGCGCAGACGAAGAAGTCCCGCGGTGCCGCGCTGGCCCGCTCCCAGCCGCGGGCGTAGTAGCGCCGCTCCGCCTCGTCGCACAGCCCGGTGAGCCGGAGGCCGAGTCCGCGGGGGCCGAGGAGCTGGGCGAAGCGCCCCACGCTCATCGCGCCGCCGATGGCCAGGACGCAGACGCCCTCGGCCGCCAGGTCGCGGCCGCGGCTCGCGGCGAGCGCGTCGACCGCGGCGACGTCGCTCGGCCCTTCGAGCAGGACGACCGACCGTACCGGCAGGCGCTCGGCCAGCTCGCGCGCGAGGTCGCCGGGCCCTCCCGCCGCCCACGCGATGACCGCTTCACGGAACGCCCCCATGTCAGACATGAGGCGAGTCTCCGCTGTTTCCGGCCAGCGGGGTAGCGAATTTCCGCCGCCGCACCGCTCAACGCCGATCCGCGTCGCACCGCGCCGCACGGCCCGGCACCGCCCACGCCGCGCAGTGGTGTGGGGAACGGGACGCGCTCCCGCACCGGGGCGGCCTCCGCGGTCCCGCCCCCGGACGAGGTGGTCTCAACACCACCCCCGTCCCGGGCCCTGGGCCGACTGACCCGGCGCCTCCATCGGCGGAGGCTTGTCCCTGTCACAGGTGAGCGGTTCGACGAGCGACAGGGAGACATGATGGCCAGTCACACACGGCGGAGGGTCCTTCAGGGGGCGGCACTCGCGGCGGCGGGCAGCGTGGTCGGCGGCTATGGGGGCGGCCACTACGCGGCGGCGGCACAGGCGACGACGGGCCACGCGGCCGAGGGCGGGCATCTCCCCTTCCTGGAGGGCGCCTTGGCGCCGGTCACGGAGGAGCTGACGGCGTTCGACCTGGAGGTGACCGGCCGCTTGCCGCGCGACCTGGACGGCCGCTATCTGCGCACCGGCCCGAACGCGCTCGGCCTGGAGGACCCGCGGGCGCACCACTGGATGCTGGGCGACGGCATGGTGCACGGGGTGCGGCTGCGCGACGGGCGCGCCGAGTGGTACCGCAACCGCTGGGTGCGCTCCTCGGGGGTCGCGAAGAAGCTGGGCGAGCCGTACCCGGGCCCGGTGCCGCCGGACGACTTCGCGTGCAACACCCACGTGATCCCGTACAAGGGGCGGATCCTGGCGCTCCAGGAGGGCGGGCCGCTGCCGTACGAGCTGGACGGGGAGCTCGGCACGGCGGGTCCGTACGACTTCCGCCACACCCTGAAGGGCTCGTTCACCGCGCACACGAAGTACGACGCGGCCGCCGACGAGCTGCACGCGGTCACCTACTACCCGACCTGGGACCACGTGCGGCACCTGGTGATCGACAGCACCGGGCGGGTGGCGCGGACCACCAGGATCCCGGTGGCGGACGCGCCGATGATGCACGACTTCGCCCTCACCCGGAACTACGTGGTGCTCATGGACGTGCCGATCACGTTCGACCCGGCGGCCGCCGAGGCGGGGGCGCTGGTGCCGTACGTCTGGAACGAGCGCCACCCTCCGCGCGTGGGCGTCATGCCGCGCGCGGGAGGCGCCACGCGCTGGTTCGAGGTCGACCCGGTCTACTACTCGCACACCCTCAACGCCTACGACCAGGGCGACGAGGTGGTGGTGGACTTCACCTCCATGCCCGCCCCCTTCCACGCGGCGGGGCGGGGCAGCGGCGGCCCCGGCGCGACCGGGACGCCGACGCTCGACCGCTGGCGGATCGACCTGCGCGGCGGCCGGGTCCACGGCACCCGCGTCGACGACCTGCCGCAGGAGTTCCCCCGCGTCAACGAGTCCCTGGTCTCGCGCAGGCACCGCTTCGGATACACGGTGAGCGCGGCGGAGATGTGGCGCGCGTACCTGACGGTCGACGGTGTGCCCCCGGCGGGGAAGTTGACCGACCACCTGGTCAAGCACGACATGCTGCGCGGCACGAAGCAGACGCACCGCCTCCCGAAGGGCGCGGCGGCGAGCGAGCCGGTGTTCGTGCCGCGCCGGGGCGCGCGGGACGAGGACGACGGCTACGTCCTCACCTATGTGAACGACCCCGACCGGGGCGCGACCGACCTGGTGGTCCTCGCGGCCCAGGACTTCACCGGCCGCCCCCTGGCCCGTGTCCGGCTGCCCGGCCGGGTGCCGCTCGGCTTCCACGGCAGCTGGGTGGCGGACCGGTAGCCGGGGCCCGCTCGCGGGGAAGAGGCGCCTGACCGGGTCGTGCCCCGTCAGGCGCCTTCGCTCGGGATCAGGCGCCGGGCGGGGTGGCGCACTGCACGCGGGTGGTGGGCGTGGTGAAGATGCCGTCCTTCTTGCCCCGGCCTTCGTCGTACTCGTAGTAGACGTACGAGTCGAAGGCGATGTTGCCGTTGCAGCCCGAGTCCGCGGCGATCTGGACCGGCAGCGTGACGGTGCGGGCCTGGCCGGGCGGCACGGGGACGGAGTAGCTGAAGCCCAGCTGGTTGGTGCCGGTGGCGCTGCAGGTGACGCCGGTGCCGGCGCAGGCGCCGAAGGCGTACTTCAGGTCGGGGCGCTGGGTGGTGGCCCAGGTGGGCTGCATCGTCTGGTAGACGAACCAGATGTCGGTCGTCTGGTTGTTCGTGAAGGTCATCGTGAGGTTGACCGTCGACCCCGGGGTGACCGTGGCCTGGTCGGCGCTGAACGTGACGTCGGCGGCGGCCGCGCCACTGGCCCGGGCGGTCTGCCCGAGGCCCAGCAGCGCGAGACAGAAGGCGAGGAACGCGGCGAGGCCGAAACGCCGCAGGTGTGTGATTCGCATGGGGGTGGAGAGTACGAGCGTGCCCACGGGCCGTCTGCCCTCCCTCAGAGGTGAAGGAGGGCCCCTGTCTCATCCACGTGTTCTCCCCGCTCCCTTCAAGTAGCGTGCTTCCCACCCTTGTGTCCCGCGTCTGTCGACGCCGGGCACGGGACACCGGGTCCGGGCACACCCCCGGTGTCCGGTAGTCGCCGCGCGGCACGGCGGGGTGAATGGCGGGAACCGCGCGGGGGCGGATCCGGTCGGCCGCCGGTGCGGCGTCGTCACTCCTCCAGTGCGGGGAGCCGGACGGGCCGGTCGGTGTAGGGCCTGCACTCGAAGGTGGGCGCGGCGTAGTACCCCGCGTACTCGCCCTCGGCGATCCGGCACGCGAGGACCGCGTCGGCGAGGACCTCCAGCTGGTGCATCTGCCCGACGGCGCTGTCGACCTGCTGCGGATGACCGGTGAGGCCGGTCTCCAGGTTCGCCACGAGCCGCTCGTAGAAGCGGTTGAAGTCGTCCGCCGCCCGCCACTCCGGGGAGCCCTTGCGGTACTTGCACATCTGCGGATCGGGCAGGACGTGCACGATGTCGGTGTCCACGGGCAGGGTGATGCGCGGGCCCGTGGGGTGGCAGGGCTTGTCCTGCGGCAGGTAGTGGCGGCCCTGCGCCAGCTCGTCGAACTTGTAGTAGTGGGACAGCTCGCCGTTGTCGTCCCACATGCGGTGCGGGTCGCCCTCGCCCTCGTGGATGACGTCGGTCAGCAGGGCGACGGCTTCCTGAGAGGTGCGTACGCCGATGTTGTCCTGGCCTCCGAAGTGCGTGTACTGCCGCGGGATGGTCTCCGGGTGGACGACGTCCTCCTCCTTCCCCTGCTCCACCAGGTAGGTGATGCCGTCGATGAGGGCGTTGTAGAAGTCCCCGATGGACTCGAAGCGCAGCGGGACGGGGCTCGGCAGGGCCTTGATCAGGTCGAGTCCGCCGCCGGTGCGCAGCCGCGGCGACTCCAGGTCGATCGCGCCGCGGATCCGCTCCCGGGTGTCCGTCGGCAGGGGGTCGGGCTGTTCGATGAAGAGGCCGAGCTGCCAGAGGTCGCCGCCGCAGGGGAACAGCCGCACCAGACCCGCCCGGGTGAAGTCCGGGATCTGGCAGGGGTACACGGGTGCCGCCTTCGTGATCTCCGGCCGGCCGCCCACGGCGGTGAGCACGTTCGCGGCGATGGCCATGTGCCGCATCTCGGAGATCACGATGCTCTGGACGATCCGGGTGACGTCGGGGAACCTCGACCGCCGGTCCTTGATGGAGAGCAACCCGTAGAGGTAGGCGGGAATGGTGGTGAACTCCAGGGCCAGGGCGTCCTGGAGCTCCGCGCGCAGCGCCTCGATGGTGTGGATCGGCGGCGGATCGGTCTGGGCCATGTCGGGGTCTCCCTCCCGGCGAGGTGCGGCGGCTAGCTGCTGAGCACGTCGCCGACCCCGGCGAGCAGGCCGGGGGTCGGCAGCAGCGCGGCGAAGACGACGTTCTGGGCGATGACCTCGTCGGGGTGGAAGAGCTCCGAGGAGGTGTTGCGCCCCACCTTCTCCAGGTACTGGTCCCACAGGGTCCTGTTGTCGTCGGGCCGGTCCGGCATGAGGTACGTCAGGGGGCGCCCGTCGTCCCCAGTGACGGGCGCCCACCGCCCCCCTCCTTGGTCCTCGACCGCCAGGAAGTACCACCGCAGATAGCCGAAGAAGCTGCCGCCCGCGTACGGTCCGTCGGCCATCAGGACCGGCACCAGGTCGCGCGGGACCAGGTCCTGGGCCGGACCGTCGTAGGGCCCCTTGGGCACGTTCAGCCGGATCCGGACGTCGAGGAGCGGGGTGTCCGGGTTGGTGATCTTCAGTTCCGGCATGGTGGTGGGCGAGGCCGCCTCCGGCCAGGGCACGGACGGCAGTTGGACCGGCGCGGCCATGAGGGTGTATCCGACGAGGTCGTACAGCCGTGCGCGCAGCTCCCGGTTGTTCTTGCTCACCAGGTGGAAGAACTCGTGCACGAGGAGGTCCCGCAGGCTCTTGGTGTTCTGCGCGGCGAACAGCGGGTCGCTGTCGGGGGACGGCAGGTGCAGCGTCTCCACCTTGCCCGCGGGGACCACGATGGTGTCCTCGCCGCGGGTGTAGGCCGCGCGCCCCTCCTCCTGGCCGGAGGTCTTCACCAACAGGACGGTCGGGGGCAGTTGGAAGGACCAGGGCTCGAAGAGCCCGTCGATCTCCTCGACGATGCGGGTGAGGGCGGCCAGCTCGTCGTCCGTCCAGCCGAGGGCCTGGTTGCCCACGTAGTCGAGGTAGCCCTCGACCGTCACGTCGAGCACGTCGGCGCGCAGACACAGCCGCGCCTGGCGGTCGAAGGGGCTCAGCTGGCGCACGAAGGCGTCCCGCCGCCGCAGCAGCGTGCGGCCGCGCTCCACCGAGGCGGCGACGACCTCCGACGCCGCGACCTCGCCCACCCTGGTGCCCGCGCTCGTTGCCGTCATCGCCACTCCCCCAGCCTCTCCGCCGGCCAGCCCTTGCCGACCAGACCCTGATACGTCTTCAGGACGCGCCGCTGCCCCTCGGAGAGCTCGCGCGTCACGGGCATGTAGAGGGTGGAGTGCAACAGCTCCCGCTCGGCGAGGGCCACGATCTGGTCGATGTTGCGGTCCACGGACTCCTTGTCGCCCAGGTCGAGGTGGGCGTAGTGCTTCATCACCGGGTACACCACGTCGTGTACGTACAGGACCTTCCGGTAGAGGAAGTCCCAGGCGTCCTGCGGTGAGAACCCCGCGTTCCAGCAGTCGGCGAACTGCCGGGGCAGGTCGTCGTGGAAGGGCAGCACGCGCACACAGGCGTACGAGGCCCACGAGATGCCGTAGGGCACCCCCGAGCCGTCGTCCGTGCCGGGCGCGGGGCCGATGGCGGCGGGCGGCGTCCCGGGGCCGTAGCGCTCGACGGGGAAGAACGCGACGGTGGCGCAGCCGGAGCGCACGGGCCGGAAGGAGACGGTGGCCTCGCCGGTCCCCGCCGACACCGTGACGGTCTCCGTCGTGAGGTCGAGCACCTGCGGGTACGCGCCGCCGTCCGGCTTGCGCCAGGCACCGCCCTCCGCGCAGGGCTGCGGCGGGTCGGGGACGTACTGCTGGACCACGAGTTCCACGTCCCGCCGGGGTATGGCACCGCGCTCCCGTATCTGCACGGTGATCGTTCCGGGCTCGCCCTGGTCCAGGTAGACGCTGCGCTGGTCGGTCTCGGCGGTGACGGTGCTCTCCGTGAGCAGCGCCACCGGGTCGCCGTCCGGGACGTAGTGGAGTTCCAGGGTGCCCGTGTCGAGGAGCGGCACGGCCTCCGCGGCCGCCTCGACGTCGACGATGCCCGCGGTCGTCTCGTACGCCGCGGTGCGGTAGGCGTCGAAGGGGAGGTCACCGACGGCGTGCACGACGCCGTTTTTGTCGCGCACGACGAGCCGCAGATCGCCGAGGTCCGCCTTCTCCCCCCGGGAGTCGATCTCCGGAAGGGTGTTGCCGAGGTCGAGGCTCACGTACACCGCGTCGTGCGTGTGCCGGGTCTCCGCCACCGCCGGGGCGCACCACCCTTGGAGGGCCGTCGCTCGGGGAGTCGTCCCGCGCTTCCCCTGCCGGCCCTCGTACGCGCACTGGAACATCCGTGACGGCAGCAGGCACCGGCCGCCGGGCGCGCTGGTCGGCTTCTCGCCGTCGTGCCAGAGGCCGACGGTCCCCAGCACCGTGGACACGCACGGGTTCTGGGACGGCGTCCGCCCTTCCTTGAGCTCGCGGTCCCACAGCTCGGTGAGCCGCCGGTACTGGGCCGTCGTCCGTTCCCGGGGGTCGCTGATGCCGTCGCAGTGCTCGAACTCGGCGGCCGTGAAGTACAGCGTCCGGTACGCGGTGAGGCGCACCATGAGGCCCTGGACGCCGCGCTGGGTGAGGGCCGCCCGGAGCGCGTCGAGGAGGGCCGAGGTGCCGGACGCGATCCGCAGCGTCTTCGGGTCGCCCGGGATGCAGGCCTGGAGCACCGCGCCGCCCACGCCCGCGATCTGGAGCTGCCCGTCGGCGTTGAGGTTGCGGGCCAGGCTCAGCCACCGGGAGTTCATCGACGAGCCCGGTGCGACGTCCCCGCTGAGGTGGCACTGCGGTGCGATGCGCGAGCCGATCTGGAAGCGCTTGAGGTAGAAGGAGCTGCCCCACCAGGCGTCCGGGTTGTTGTCGACCATGCGGCCAGGGGTGTTGAAGGTGCTGTGCGGGAAGGTGTCCCCGACGATGTCGATGATCCCGCCGCTGTCCGGTTCCCCGGGGTGGTGGACCAGCGGGTCGGAGGTGATCACGGGGCCGCCCGGCTCCAGCTGGCCGCCGGTGAACCGGGTGTCCGTGGGCGCGCCGGGCCCGGGGTCGTCGGGCCGGGCGGTGTCGTGCAGACACCACTCCATGCCGCCGAAGTAGCCCCACTCGCCGGGGTTCTGCCACCAGCCCGGCAGCGGCTTCCCCTGGTCGTCCACCGGCTGGTACCACCGCAGGGCGCGGGCCCAGGCGGGGAACGCCTCGCGGACGTTGTCCGGCGTGATCCCGATGGGCGGCTCCTGCGCCGGGTCGTTCAGGAACGCCCAGTTCAGCTCGGCGCGGGTGAAGTCGTAGAGCGGCCACTGGTCGTTGTTGTTCCCGGTGGCCGGGTTCCACGACGCCCTCCCCTTGAAGAAGAGGCGCGGCACGGACAGCACACTCACGGTTCCTCCCGAGGGGACGCGCAGGCGATGTACGGGGGTGTGGTGCTGGGCTGCGGGTTCCGCGTCAGTACGGGCGGGGCTTGGCCCGCACGTCGAACGTGCCGAGTTCGAGCCCGCCCGCGAGCAGGACGAGTTCGCTCACCTCGCCGCCGTACAGCTCCAACTGGGCGCGCAGGGCTTCCCGTTGCTCGCCGGTGAGCTCGATGAGGATCCGCTTCCGCTCCGGCTCGCCGTCCGGCGCGAGCCGGGCGGGGACCGCGCCGGGCTCGCCCGCGAGGGACCTCAGATCTCCGACCATGGCCTCGTCCGCCGTCCTTCCGACGCCGCTGCGCCTGCCGATGGCAAGCGCCGGGCGCACAGTCTCGGGGCCCGCGGGGACCGCGGAAACCCCCGCGCGGCGCGAACGAGCCGACAGGATGTTGGGAAAAACCAGACGCTCCGGAGCCGCACGGGACGGGAGCATTCGAGCGATTCCGGCTGTCGCGGCGCACACTTCGGGCCACCCGCTCCCGCCGGACGCGCACCCGTCCGGCCGTGTGCCCAGCGGTGCCCGCGCGCCCGGCGCGTGTGCCGTGCCGCGAAGCGCGTCCCGCAGGCCGCGAGCCCCCGGCCGAGACCCACCGCGGAGCCGGGCCCCAGTTCGAATCCGATTCCGCCGTCGCGACAGTGGGGAGCGGCCCGCCCTTTGGCGCGCGGAGCGCTCCGCCCGGCCCGTGCGTCTACGCTCCGCCTACGTCAACCGTCGCCCCGCGCGCCCGCCGTCGGGCCCGCACCCGCCGGGCCGTCACTCCGTAGCGCGAACGGTCACAACCGGTGCTCGCCGTCGTCGTTAGGCGACCGGAGGGGCCGGGAACCGGCGCAGGGACGACGGGCGGGCGAGGATCCATGACAGACACGTCGCTGTACGACACCGGCCCGCCGCCCGTGGCCGCGCCCGGGGCGGACGGCGAGGAGCTCCTGCGGCGCGGGTCGGCGCTCGTCGATCCCCCGCTGCGGGCGGCCGTGGCCGGGCTGCACCCGGCCACGGCCGCCGTCTGCCGCTACCACCTGGGGTGGGACACCGACCGGGCCCCGACGCCGGTGCGGCACGTGGCCAAGCGCGTGCGCGCGGCCCTCGCGCTGCTCTCGGTGCGCTCCGTCGGGGCCCCGGAGCGCTTCGCCGCCGTCGCCGGTACGGCCGTGGAACTCGTGCACCAGCTCTCCCTGTTGCACGACGACGTCATGGACGGCGACGCCGAGCGGCGCGGCAGGCCCGCCGCGTGGGCCCGGTTCGGCACCGGCGCCGCGGTGCTCGCCGGTGACGCGCTCGTGGTCCAGGCCGTCGCCACCGTCTTCCGGGCCGAGGCACCGGGCGCCCGGGCCGCCATGGAGGACCTCATCGTCGCGGTGGAGCAGATGGTGGAGGGCCAGGCGGAGGACCTCGCCCTGGAGGGGCGCGCGCTGCGCGAGGTGTCGACGAGCCGGTACGCGCGCATGGCGCGCGGCAAGACCGGGGCGCTGTTCGGCTGCGCGGCGGCCCTCGGCGCCGTGCTCGCGGACGCGCCGCCGCCGGTGGTGCGCGCGCTGCGCGCGGCGGGCGGCGACCTCGGCGTGGCGTTCCAGATCCTGGACGACGTGCTGGGCCTGTGGGGCGACGGCGCGCTCACCGGAAAGCCCGTCGGCGCGGATCTGGTGCGCGGCAAGAAGACGCTGCCGCTGGTGCTCGCCGCGACGGTGGACTCGCCCGAGGGCCGCCGGGTGGCGGAGCTGCTCGACCTCGTGCCGCTGCCGCAGGACCGCGTCCCCGAGGTCATGCGCCTCCTGGAGGCCGTGGGCGGCCGGGAGCGCGCGGAGGAGGCGGCGGCCCGTCATGTGGCGGCGGCCCTCGCCGCGCTCGACGCGGCGCGGCTGCCCGGAGAGGTGCGGCAGGAGTGGCGGTCCCTCGTCGCCTGTCTGTCCCGCCGCAGACGCTGAGGCCGACCGCACCGCACCGCGGCTGACGCTGAGTCCGACCACGCCGCACCGCCGCAGGCGCTGGGGTCGGCCGCACCGCACCGCCGCAGCCCCGGCCCGCCCACCCCCGCAGGAGGAGATCGCCGTGCCGACCGCCCCGTACGCCCTGCGCGTACGCGACGTCCACAAGGCCTATCGCTCGCGCCGCGTCCTGAGAGGGGTGTCGTTCAGCCTGGAACCGGGCACCCTGGCGGGCGTCGTGGGCGAGAACGGCTCGGGCAAGAGCACGCTGCTTCGCGTCCTGTGCGGGCAGGTCGCCGCCGACGCGGGGCGGGTGGAGCGCCGCGGCTCGCTGGGGTACTGCCCGCAGGAGGCGGTGCTCAACGAGGCGCTCACCGTCGACCAGCACCTGCGCTGGTTCCGCACGGCGTACCGCGTCGACGGGCCGGGGCGCGCGGAGGAACTCCTCGACGAGCTGCACTTCGCCGAGTACCGGCACACCCGCGTGGGCCTCCTCAGCGGCGGCACCCGGCAGAAGCTGAACCTGGCCCTCGCGCTCCTGCACGACCCGCGGGTGCTGCTCCTGGACGAGCCGTACCAGGGCTTCGACTGGGAGACGTATCTGCGGTTCTGGGACGTGGCGACCCGGCTGCGCGACCGGGGCCGCTGCGTCCTGGTCGTGTCGCACCTGGCCTGGGACGCCGGGCGCCTCGACGTCGTGCACCGGCTGCGCGACGGCGTGGCGACGCCGTGGAGCGCGGAGGGCCGGCCGGTGTCCCGGGGGCGGCGCGGTGAGCCGGACGGGGGAGGCCTTCCGCACGGGTGCCGCCTTCGCGTTGCTCGAACACGCCCGCAACCGGCTCGCCCTGGTGCTCGTGGTCGTGTACATCCCGCTCTGGCTGACCCTTGAGCACTGGTTCGTCACGCCCGACCGGCTGCGCTTCCTGCTGCGTGCCGCCGGGCGGAGCGTGACCGTCGACGGCAACCACCTGACGATGGTGTCGGGGGCCGTCAACACGGTGACGCTCATCGTGGGCTTCATGATGTTCATGACGACCTTCAAGGCGCTCGCCTTCGACCGCAGGCTCGCGCTCGCGGGCTACCCCCGCTCCTGTCTGCTGCTCGGCAAGGTCGTCGCGATGGCGGTCGCCTCCGCGCTCATCGCGGTGTACGCCACCGCCGTGGTCTGCTGGTACTGGGATCCGGTCCGGCCCGCCCTGCTCGCGCTCGGCCTGTTCGCGGCCGCCGTGAGCTACGGCGGCATCGGCATCCTGCTCGGCGCCTTCCTGCGCAACGAACTGGCCGGGCTCTTCGTCATCATCATGGCCAGCCTGCTCGACACCATGCTCCAGAACCCCATGAGCAACGCGGGAGCCGACAAGGACGGGCTCCAGCTCCTGCCCGGATACGGCCCCACCCAGGTCGCGGTCGCCGGGGCCTTCACGCCCGGCGTCACTCCGTACGGTCATCTGCTGCTCGGCCCCGCCTGGTTCCTCGCCATGTGGCTGCTCGGCACGGGCGCGTTCTTCGCCAGGACCCGCGACCACCTGCCCCCGCCCTCCGCGCCGCTGCCGACCGGGAGAACCGCGTGAACCGCTACGACATCCGCCTCTCGGGCACCTGGCGCGCCCCGCTCGCGCCGGACACCGTGTACGCGCTCCTCGCCGACGTGGAGTCCTACCCCACGTGGTGGCCCGCCTTCCGCTCCGTGCGGCGGACCGGCGAGCGGGCGTGCGAGGTCGTCATCAGGTCGGCGCTCCCGTACGCGCTGCGCGCCACGCTGACGGCCGTGGCGGAGGACCCGGCCGCGCGCGTCCTCGAAGCGGCGCTCGACGGGGACGTCTCGGGCGGCGTCCGCTGGACCGTGGCCCCCGACGGGCCCCATGGCTGCGTCGCCAAGCTCACCCAGCACGTCACGGTCCGCAAGGCCGCGCTGCGGCGCTGGATGCCGATGGCCCGGCCGGTCTTCCGCGTCAACCACGCGCTGGCGCTGCGCGGCGGCCGGCGGGGGCTGACGGCCGGGGCCCGCCAGGAGCGTTAGGGCAGGCCGCCGGAGACCGGTGCGGGGCCCGGGTCCGCGTCGCCGTCGGCGTGGCGCAGGACCCAGTCGTCGAGGTCGCGGGCGGCCTCGGCAGGGGCCCGCCGCACGTGGGCGCGCCACCAGCGGTCCGGGGCCTCGGGGGCGCCCGCGCGAAAGCGCGCCTCGGCGGGTGCGTACCGCTCGCTCGCGGTGTGTGCCGGTACGTCGAGCACGTCACCGACGAGCTGCCAGGCGGCGCCGCCGAGGCGTTCGTACACGACGGCCGCTTCGAGCAGCCGCCGTGCGGCCGCGAGCAGGTGGGCGGCGTCGGCCAGCGCGGCGCCCGGCGCCCGGGGCGTGCCGTCGCGGCGCAGCTCGTGGGGGCCGACCGGCACGGCGGTGCGGGCGAGTTCGCAGAGTGCGTACGCCTCGTACGCGAGGAGCAGCCGGGCGCGCGCCGCCTGCGGGTAGCGGTCCGGGTACGGCGTGGCGGCTGCGGGGGTGCCTTCGCCCTCGCCCTCGTCCCCGGCGCCTCCGGTCGTGTCGGCCACCTCGGTCAGCCCCAGCTGCGGACGAAGTACAGGACGGTCATGGTGACGGCGGTGGTGAGGATGACGCCCCGCAGCACGCGCGCGGACAGGCGGCGGGCGACGTGGGCGCCCGTGAAGCCGCCGGTCACCGCGCCGGTGAGCATGGCGGCGAGGAGCCAGGGGGTGTCCAGGGCGTCGGAGCAGACGAGGAAGAGGACGGCCGCGGTGACATAGATGGCCGCGATCTGGACGGTCCGCATGGGGTTGCTGACCGCGGTGTCGAGGCCGAGGCCCACGCTCCACAGGGCCATCATCATGATGCCTACGGCTCCGCCGAAGTATCCGCCGTACAGGGCGAGCAGGAACTGCCCGCCGAGCACGGCCGTGGAGCCGATGCCGAACGGGCGCCCCGTGGCGCCGCTGAGCACCCGCGCCAGCCGGCGGCCGAAGGCCAGGACCACGGTGGCGAAGGCGAGCAGCCACGGCACGGCCGCGTCGAAGGAGGCTGCGGGCAGGGTCAGGAGCAGCCCCGCGCCGAGGCCGCCGCCGACGGCGCTGACCGAGGTCAGCGCGGTCGTGGACGTCTCGCCCACCGGGGTGACGTCGCGCCGGTACACCCAGGCGCTGGCCATGGTGCCGGGCAGGAGGGCGACGGTCGACGAGGCGTTCGCCGTCACGGGCGGCACGCCGACCGCGACGAGCGCGGGCAGCGCCACGAACGTACCTCCGCCGCCGAGGGCGTTCAGCGTGCCGGCGGCGACGCCGGCGATGAGGGCCAACAGGATCTCGGACACCCGCCGAGCATCACGCGGTCGGGGGCGGGCCCACAATGCGTAATCGACACACTGTGCCTCAGCCTGTGCCATAGGCTCACGGGGGTGCGTTACGACTTGGACGACCTCCGGCTCTTTCTGCACATCGTGGCGGAGGGGTCGATCACGGCGGGTGCGCGGCGGATGCATCTGAGCCTGCCGTCGGCCAGCGCCCGGGTGCGCTCCCTGGAGCGGCACGCCGGGGTGGCCCTGCTGATCCGGGGGCGGCGCGGGGTGCGGCCGACACCGGCGGGCACCGCCCTCGCCCGGCACGCCCGGGACGTGCTCACGCACACGGCCCGCCTGGAGAGCGCCGTGGCCAGCTACACCCGCTCCCCCGCCGCGCCCCTGACCCTGTTGAGCGGCGGGTCGGCGATGCACGGGCTCGTGCCGCGGGCGCTGGTGTCGTTCCTGCGCGCGCACCCGGACACCGACGTGACGGTGTCCGAGAGCCGGACCCCGCGGACCGTGCGGATGCTCGCCGACGGCGAGGCCGACCTCGGGGTCGTCGTCGACGACGAGGCCCACGACAGCGGGCTCGTCCTGGAGCCCCTCGGCGACGACTCCCTCGTGGTGATCGGCCAGGCGGGCGGCATCCTCGCCGGGCGCACCGCCCTGACGTACAGCGAGGTCGCGGAGCACCCGCTCGTGGGGCTCGACGCCGATTCCTCGCTGCGCCGCTGGATCGAGCAGCACCTCGGCCCGCACGCTCCGGTGGTGCGCTACCGCACGAGCGTCGCCGATCTGAGCACCCTCGTCTCGCTCGTGGCCGCCGGGGTCGGGCTCGCCGTCGTGCCGCGCCGCGCCCTGGACCCGCACCGTCCGCTCGACGTGTGCGCGCTCCAGGACGGCTGGTCGCGGCGGCGGCTGCTGCTGGCGTGGGGCGTCGGGGGCCGGGCCGCGGCGCCCGCGGCGGTGGCCCTCGCCGAGCATCTGCGGCGCGCGGCGTCGACCGAGGCGCCGCCGCCCGGCGCACCGGGGGCGGGGCCCGGCGACGGCTGAGCGGCCGGGCGGCGAAGAGCGGGGCCCGTCGGCGGGGTTGGCCCTCGCGGGTCCGGGGCACGGTGGCCCCCGCACACAGCGGTTGGCCCAATCTGCCCGGAACCGGCCCCTCCAGGCAATACCCGAGCCCAAGTCTATGACCTTTCCCATACCGCTCGTTTGCGGCGGGGCAGGACAGGCGCAGCCATATTGACAGACCCTCAAGGACTGATCGATCATCCCGTTGACGGCTCCCCACGTGTCCGGAGGTATCCAGGCCGCACAGCAGGTCAGACGGTACGTCGGACCGCACGGCAACGAATTCGCTTACGACCAGCGCCCCTTGGGCCCAAAAGCCCGACGCATTATGGATCCGATTGCAAATTCGGAACTGCCGGGATACTCGGACGACCTCGCTGAGTAATAGCTCCGCACCTTTCCGTCACCACTCCCCTCACCACCGTGAATAAGCCACCCGCAGAGTGGAAGAGTTAGCTTTGTCCGCGATCAGCGACGTCCCCCTTTCCGTGACCCTCCCGACCGCGGACCGCGCCGCCCCCTTGGCGGCGTCCTCCGCGCAGCAACGGCTGTGGTTCCTGTCGCAAATGCCGGGCGCGAGCGAGGCGCACCACACTCCCACGGCGGTGGAGCTGCGGGGCGCCCTGGACCGGGCGGCGCTGAGCCGGGCCCTGGACGCGCTCGTCGCCCGCCACGAGGTGCTGCGCACGCGCTTCGTGGCCGTCGGGGGCGCGGCGGTGCAGCAGATCGACCCGCCCGGCGGGGGCCTGCCCCTGACGGCCGACGACCTGACCGGCAGGGCCGACGCCGAGGCCGAACTCGCGCGCCTGCGGCGGGAGGAGGCCGCGGCCCCGTTCGACCTGGCGCACGGCCCCCTGCTCCGCGGCCGCCTGGTGACGCTCGGCGCCGACCGGCACGTCCTGATGCTCACGGTGCACCACATCGTGGCCGACGGCTGGTCCCTCGGCGTCCTGACCCGGGAGGCCGGCGCCCTGTACGCGGCCTTCCGCGAGGGCGCGCCCGACCCGCTGCCGCCGCTGCCGGTGCAGTACGCCGACTACGCCGCCTGGCAGCGGCAGTGGCTGGCCGACCCGGCGCCCGACGGGGCCGCGGCCCGGCAGAGCGCCTACTGGCGCCAGGCCCTCGCGGACGCCCCGGCGCTCCTGGAGCTGCCCACCGACCGGCCGCGCCCGGCCGAGCAGGACTACCGCGGCGGACAGGTGCGGCTCGACGTCGACGCGGAGCTGACGGCCGCGCTCAAGGAGGCCGGCGGCGACGCGACGCTGTCCACGACGGTCCTGGCCGCGTGGTCCCTGGTGCTCGCGCGCGCCGCGGGCCAGTCCGACGTGGTGATCGGCGTGCCCGCCGCCCACCGGAGCCGCCCCGAACTCGAAGGGCTCATCGGCCCCTTCGCCCACGCCCTGGCGCTGCGGATCGCGGTGTCCGACGACCTGACGGTGGGCGGGCTCATCGAGCGCGTCGGCGCGGCAACGTTGTCAGCACAGCGCCACCAGGATCTGCCCTTCGAGCAGGTCGTCGAGGCCGTCAAGCCCGCGCGCAGCCTCGCGCACACCCCGCTGTTCCAGGTCCTCTTCGCCTGGCGGGACGGCGCCGAGGAGGGCAGGTGGGCGCTGCCGGACCTCGACGCGACGCCGCTCGCGACGCCGCTCCCGGTCGCCGGGTTCGACCTCACCCTGACCCTGGCGGAGGAGGACGGCGGGCTCACGGGCACGCTGGACTACGCCACCGCCCTGTTCGACGCCGAGACGGCCGAGCGGTACGTCCGTCAGCTGCGGCACGTCCTCCAGCAGCTGGCCGCCGGGCCCGGCACGCCGGTCGCCGAGCTGACCGTGCTCGACGAGGACGCCCGCCGCCAGGTGCTCGTGGACTTCAACGACACCGCCGCCGCGGGCTCGCCCGCCGGTCTGGTGGAGCGCTTCGAGGCCCAGGTGCGGGAGCGGCCCGGCCAGACGGCCGTGGTCCACGGGGGCGACGCGCTCGACTACGCCACCCTGGAGCGGCGTGCCAACCGGCTCGCCCACGCCCTGATCGCGCGCGGCATCGGCACCGACCGCGTCGTCGGTCTGCACACGCATCTGTCGGTGGACCTGCTCGTGGGCATCCTGGGCGTACTGAAGGCGGGCGGCGCGTATCTGCCGCTCGACCCGGCGCTGCCCGCCGAGCGGCTCACGGGCATGGTGGCGGACGCCGGTGCCCTGCTCGTCCTGAGCAACGACGCCGCGCCGCCGGACGACGCCTGGCTGCCGCTCACCGCCGTCGAGGCCGAGGGGGCGCGGGACGACGCGCCCGGCCGCGGCTTCCGCCCGGACGACCTGGCGTACGTCATCTACACCTCCGGCTCCACCGGCCGCCCCAAGGGCGTGGCCGCGACGCACCGGGGCATCCTCAACCTCCTGGACTACTGGCTGGGGCAGTTCGACGCGACGCCGGGCGAGGCCTCGGCGATGTGGCCGAGCTTCGCCTTCGACGCCTCGGTGCAGGAGCTGCTGCTCCCGCTCACCTCGGGCGGCGTCCTCCAGCTGGTGCCGAAGGAGGTGCGCGACGACCCCGAGGCGCTCATCGCCTGGATGCGTGAGCACCGCATCATGGACGTGCTCCTTCCGCCCGCCTACGTCAAGTGGATCTGCGAGGCGCCCGAGGAGCGTCTCGGGGGCCTGTCCCTGCGCTGCATCCGCACCGGCCTCGAACCCCTGCCCGAGGACAGCCTGCACCGCATGACCGAGGCCCTGCCGGGCCTGCACGTCCTCAACGGCTACGGCCCGACCGAGACCGCCCTGTACTGCACCGCGTACCTCACGTCCCGGGACCTGGAGCGCCAGGCCCCGATCGGCCCGCCCGTGGCCAACACCCGTACGTACGTGCTCGACGAGCGGCTCAGGCCGGTGCCGGTCGGCGTGGTGGGCGAGCTGTACATCGCGGGGGCGGGCATGGCGCGCGGCTATCTGGGCCGCCCCGGCCTGACCTCCGAGCGGTTCGTGGCCGACCCGTTCGTGCCCGGCGCGCGCATGTACCGCAGCGGCGACCTGGCCCGCTGGCTGCCCGACGGCGACCTCCTGTACGCGGGCCGCCGCGACCACCAGGTCAAGCTGCGCGGCTTCCGCATCGAGCTGGGCGAGATCGAGGCGACGCTGCTCGACCAGCCCGGCGTGTCCGAGGCGGCGGTCATCGCCGACCGCGACGGCGCGGGCGAGCCGCAGCTGGTGGCCGCCGTCGGCGTGGGCGAGACCGCGCCGCGCCCGGCCGCCGAGTGGCGCGCGGCCCTGGCACGACGGCTTCCGGCCCATATGATCCCGGGCGTCTTCGTCGAGGTGCCGCGGCTTCCGCAGACCCAGAACGGCAAGCTCGACCGCGCGGCGCTCCTGGAGCGGGCCCGCGCCGACCGGCCCGCCCAGGTCAATCTGGCGAGCCCGCGCGACCACATAGAACTGACGCTGTATCAGATATGGCGGCGCCTGCTGCTGCAGCCGGACATCGGCATCCGCGACAGCTTCTTCGACATCGGCGGCACCTCCGTCTCCGCCATCAAGCTCGTGCACGCCGTCCGCGAGGCCTTCGGCGAGACCCTGTCGGTCCGCGACGTCATGCTGCACCCGACCATCGAGGAGATGGGCGGACGGCTGCGCCGGGGCGCCTCGGGGGCGCCGCCGAGCAACCTCCTGCGGTTCCGCGCGGGCGACGGCGCCGCGCACGTCGTCTGCGTCCACCCGGCGGGCGGCACCGCCTTCTGCTACCTCTCGCTGGCCAAGGCCCTGCCGGAGCACATCGGCGTCCACGGCGTCCAGTCCCCCGGTGTGAACCCCGGGGAGTCCTTCCTGCCCACGGTCGAGGCCATGGCCGAGGCCTATCTGAAGCTCATCGAGCCGCTGTCGGGCGGGCCGCTGATCCTCACCGGTCTGTCCTACGGCGGTCTCGTGGCCCACGAGATGGGCCGCCTCCTCGCCGCCGCGGGCCACGAGGACGTCAGCGTGGTGCTGCTCGACGCCCAGGGCGCGGGCAACGCGGAGCGGAGCGCCGACATCGCCACCGTCGACATGGCCGAGTTCCGCGACAAGCTGGTGAAGTTCAACGGCATGTACCCGGGCATCGACGACCGGCAGATCGAGCAGTACTTCCACATCTACAACCACAACCGCACCACCGCGGTCGCCTACGCCCCGCGGCCGACCGCGGCCCGCACCGTCTTCCTCCAGGCGGTCGAGGGCGCGACGGACGACTTCCTCGCGGACGTGCGCGACTTCTGGCGGGAGCGCGCCGACGGCGACTTCGAGGTGGAGTCGATCGCCTGCGACCACTGGGGCATGCTGGAGTCCGCCGAGATCCTCCGGGTCGCCGCGCGGATCGAGTCGGAACTGGCCCGCTTCGCCGGGTCCGGTCAGCCGCGGCTCGCCGAGTCCGCTCCGGCGCGGGAGGCGGAATGACCATCGCCGCACCGGTGCCGTCCCCGGCCCCCGCGCTCGCCCGGTCGGTGCTCGACCGGGCCCGCCGCCACCCCGACGCCGTCGCGGTCGTCGAAGGGGAGCGGTCCCACACCTACGGCGAGCTCGACACGGCGAGTGCCGCCGTCGCCGCCGCGCTGCGCCACCACGGCGTACACCCGGGCCAGGCGGTCGCGGTCTGTCTGCCGCGCTCCTGGGAGCTGGTCTGCGCCATGCTCGGCGCGCTGCGCGCGGGCGCGGTGGTCGTACCGCTCGACGCCCAGAGCCCGCCCGAGCGGCGCCGCCACATCCTGACCGACTCGGGATGCGTGGCGGTGGTCCACGGCGGCGCGGCACCCGACGCGCTGCCCGACGGCGTGCGGCCGCTGCCGGTGGCCGCGCTGCTCGACGGCGGCCAGGACGCGCCGGACGCGCTCGCGCCCGCCGCGCCGGTGTCGTTCGTCTTCTACACCTCCGGCACCACCGGGCAGCCCAAGGGCGTCGAGGTCCGCGACGCGGGCGTCCTGCGCCTGGCCGGGCCCGGCTATGTCGAGACCCACGAGGGCGCCGGCTTCGCCTGCATGTCCAACCCCGCCTTCGACGCGATCAGCTTCGAGGTGTGGGTGCCGCTGCTCACCGGCGGCCGCTGCGTGATCCTCGGTGACGCCACGGTCCAGGACCCCGAGGTCCTCGCGTCCGCCCTGGAACGGCTGCGCGTCGACATCGTGTTCATCACGGTGGCGCTGTTCAACGCCGTCGTGGACAAGGTGCCGCACTGCTTCTCCTCCGTCGGCCAGCTCCTGACCGGCGGCGAGCAGCTCAACGCCCGGCTGATCCGCCGCTGGTACCGCGACAACGCCGACAGCGGCACCCGCCTGCACAACGTGTACGGCCCGACCGAGGCCACCACGTTCGCACTGTGCCACCCCATCCCGCGTGACTTCGACGGCGACGTGGTGCCGATCGGGCGCGCCCTGCCGGGCACCGGAACCCTGCTCGTGGCGGCCGACGGCAGCCGGGCCGCCGCCCCCGGCGAGGTGGCCGAGCTGTATCTCTCGGGCGAGGCGCTCGCCGCGGGCTACCGCAACCTGCCCGAGGAGACCGGGCGCCGCTTCGTCACGCTGCCCTGGCACGAGGACGGATCCACGCGCCACTACCGCACCGGCGACCTGGTGCGCCTGGACGCCGACGGCCACATCGCGTACGTGGAGCGCGCCGACCGCCAGGTCAAGGTCCGCGGCTTCCGCGTCGAACCGGGCGAGCTGGAGCGGCAGATCGTGGCGCACCCGGCGGTGCGCCAGGCCTACGTGTGCACCCGCCGCGACGCGAACGGCGTCAACGAACTCCTCGCCTATCTGGTCCTCGGCGCCGACCTCGCGTACGACGACTTCGACGCGCACCTGGCGGCGAGCCTGCCCGCGTACATGCGCCCGCACCGCGCCTACCTGGTGGACTCGCTGCCGCTCAACGCGAACGGCAAGGTCGACAAGGCGGCGCTGCTGCGGCGCGCCGACGCGCCCTGGCGGCGGGCCGACGAGCCCGGTGCGGCCGAGGCCGTCACCGCCCTGGAGCGCGAGGTGCTCGACCTGGCGGGCGAGGTCCTCGGCCTCACGGGCCTGCGCCCGGCCGACCGCTGGATCGCCTGCGGCGGCGACTCCCTGAAGGCGCTGCGGCTGCGCTTCGAGGCGCGCCGCCGCTGGGGCTGCGAACTGCCCCAGGCCCTGGTCCTGCACGGGGACTTCGCCGAGCTGGCCGCCGCCGTCGAGGCGGGGAGCTCGGACGGCACCGGCGGCTCGCCCTACCCGGCGGCACCCGCCCCGGCCGGTGCGCGCTCCGCCCCCGCGACCTCCGAGCAGCAGCGGCTGTGGCTGCTCCACCAGCGCGACCCCGCGTCGCGGGCGTACCACGTCCCGATGGTCTTCCGCGTGGACGGCGACGTCGACACCGAGGCGCTGCGGCGCGCGCTGCGGCGTCTCGTCGAGCGCCATCCGGCGCTGCGCACCGCCTTCGAGGCCACGCCCGAGGGGGTGCGGCAGGTGGTGGGCGAGCCCTACGACCCGTGGGCCGAGCCCGACGCGCGGGCGCCGCGCGACGAGGACGGCCGCCGCGCCTTCACCGAGCGGTTCCTCGCCGCCCCCTTCGACCTGGCGCTGCCCCGGCTGTTCCGAGCCTGCTGGCTGCCCCGGCCCGGCGGCGGCGAACTGCTGCTGCTCCTGCACCACATCGCGGTCGACGGCTGGTCCCTCAACGTGCTCTTCCGGGAGCTCTCGGCCGACTACGCGCACGACGGCGCGGGCCCGGCCCCACAGCCGCCGCCCGCGCCGACGCCGCTGGACTACGCCGCCTGGCAGAGCGAGTGGTTCTCCCGCGACGCCTACCGGGCGCTGCGCGCCGAACTGCGCGCGCACCACGCCGAGTCGGCCGACGCCGCGCCGGACAGCGCGCCGCTGGAGCCGGTCCGCGCGGGCGAGCGCGCGGGGCTGCTGCACACCACGCTCGACGCGGACCGCCGCGCCGCGCTCGACCGGTGCTGCGCCGAGCTCGGCCTCACCCGCTTCCAGCTCCTGCTCGGGGTGTACGCCTGGAGCCTGTACGGGGTGACGGGCCGCGCCCGGCCCCGGATCGCGGGGCCCGTGGCCAACCGGCCGGTGCAGGACTTCGAGGCGAGCGTCGGCATGTTCGCCAACACCGTGCTCCTGCCCCTGGACCTGTCCCCCGGCGAGCTGCTCCGCACCCAGCTGCTCCAGCACGGCGCCGCGGCGCGCGCGGTCCTCGACCGGCAGGACGTGACCCTGGCCGACGCCCTGGCGGACCGGGGCGCGGGCGCGGGCGACGCGCCGTTCGACTTCCTCTTCGTCCTGGAGAACACGGACTTCGACGCGTTCGCGCTGCCCGGCTGCGCGACCCGCCCCGAATGGCCGGTCCCGGACCGGGCGAAGTGCCCGCTGACCCTGTCGGTCATCGAACGCGGCACCGGCTTCGACTGCCTGTGGGAGTACGACGCGGGCCATTTCGACGCCGCCCAGGTCGCGGCCCTCGACGAGCTGTTCCGGCGCGCCCTGGACCGGCTCGCCGACGGCGCCGACACCACCCTGGCCGAGCTGGTCGCGCCCTACCGCCGCGCCCTGCCCGAGCCGGGCCGCTCCGTCGCCCCCGACCTGCCCTTCACCACCGTCGCCGAGGGCTTCGCCCAGCAGGCGCGGCGCACGCCCGACGCCCCGGCGCTCGCCACCGAGGGGCGCACGGTGACGTACGCCGAACTCGACGCGCACGCCGCCGCGCTCGCGGCCGAGCTGAGCGAGCGGCACCCGGTGCCGCCGCGGGACCGGTGCCAGGTCGCGCTGTACTTCCAGCCGTCGGTCGAGCACGTGGTGGCGCTCCTGGCGCTCGCCCGGCTCAACCTGACCGCGGTGCCGCTCGACCCGACGTACCCGCCGGGGCTGCTGCGGCAGATCCTGGAGCAGGTGGAGCCGCTGTGCGTGCTGCTCTCCCCCGGCGACGAGGCGGCGCTCGCCGCGCTCGCCCCGGACGGACTGCCGCGCCACGAGGTCACCCTGGGCCCGGCGGCCGCGGGCGCGGCGGTGCAGTCGCCGCCGCACGACGGCGCGCGCCCGCTCTACACCCTGTTCACCTCCGGCTCCACCGGCACCCCCAAGGGCGTCCAGGTGCCCGACCGGACGCTGGCCAACCTGCTCCAGTGGCAGCGCACGTCCGGCGGCCTCACGGCGCCCGCCGCCACCCAGCAGTTCTCCATGCTGTCGTTCGACGTCTCCTTCCAGGAGATCTACAGCACGCTGTGCGGCGGCGGCACCCTGCACCTGGTGCGGCCCGCCTGGCGCCAGGACGCGCCCGCGCTCCTGGACCAGCTCGAATCCGCGGGAATCGAGCGGCTCTTCCTGCCGTACGTGGCGCTCCAGGTCCTCGCCGAGCACGCGGTGCGGCTCGGCCGCTTCCCCGCGCGCCTCCGCGAAGTGATCACGGCGGGCGAGCAGTTGCTGTGCACCGACGCGATCCGCGCCTGGTTCGCCGGACTGCCGGGCGCGCGCCTGTTCAACCACTACGGGCCGAGCGAGACGCACGTGGTGAGCGCCCTGTGCCTGGAGGGCGACCCGGCCGACTGGCCGGAGCGCCCGGCGATCGGCGTGCCCGTGGCAGGCTCCTGGCTGCGGGTGGTCGACGAGGCCGGCGAGCCGGTGCCGCCGGGCTGCCCCGGCCGGCTGCTCATCGGCGGACCGATGGTGACCCCCTGCTACCTCGACTCCCCGGCCCTGAACGCGGAGCGCTTCGTCGAGCTGCCCGGGCTCGGCACTTTCTACCGCAGCGGCGACGTGGCCCGCTTCGACCACGACGGCCTGCTGCACTATCTGGGCCGCGACGACCAGCAGATCAAGCTGAGCGGCCACCGGCTCGAACTGGGGCAGGTCGAGGCGGCGCTCCTGCGCCACCCCGACGTCGCCAACGCGGTCGTGGCCCGGGACGAGGACGCCCGGCTCGTGGCGTGCCTGGAGTGCCCCGGGAACGTCCCGTCGCCGGAGGACCTGGCGCGCCATCTGGCGCCGCTGCTCCCGGCGTACGTCCGCATCGACCGCTTCCGGCGGCTCGCACGCCTTCCGCTCGCGCCGAGCGGCAAGCTGGACCGCCGCGGGGTGCTGACCGCGCCCGGTGAGGAGCTGCGGCCGCGGGGCGGGGCCGCTCCGGTCCTCTCGGCGCGCGAGGCCCGGCTCACCGAGCTGTTCGAGGCGGTGCTCGGCCGTCCCGTCGGGCCCGAGCAGCGCTTCTTCGACGCCGGGGCCACCAGCCTCGACCTGATGCGCTTCCATCTGCGCTGCGGCGCCGAGCCGGGCCTCGACTTCACCATCCCCGACCTGTTCGAGCACGTGACGATCCGGAGCCTGGCCCGCTTCCTGGACCAGGGAGCGGCCGAGGCGGACGCGAGCACCGCGCCCGCGCGCGGCGTGTCCGGGCCGGAGGGCCTGGCCGACGAGCCGATCGCCGTGATCGGCATGGCCGTGCGGCTGCCCGGCGCCGACGACCTGGCGGCGTTCTGGGACCTGGTGCGGTCCGGGGGCCGCGGCATGGAGCACTTCGAGGCCGCCGAAGGCCTGGTCGGCGCCCGCAGCCAGATGTCCGGTCTCCTGGGCTTCGACCCGGAGCACTTCGGCCTCAGCCGCCAGGAGGCGCGGCTGATGGACCCGCAGCAGCGCCATCTCCTGATGAGCTCCGTCCAGGCCCTGGCCCACGCCGGGATCGCGGACCCTGCGGGGCGGCGCGTCGGCATCGTCGCCGGGTGCGGCGAGAACACGTACCACCAGTCCCTGATGCGCGAGGCCGACCCCGAGCGGCTGCCCGACAGCTTCCAGATGGCCCTCCACCAGGAGAAGGACTTCCTCACCACCAAGGTCGCCTACCACCTCGACCTGACGGGGCCGGCCTTCACCGTGCAGGCGGCGTGCGCCAGTTCGCTGGTGGCCGTGCACGTGGCGGCCGGGCTGCTGCGCCAGGGCGACGCCGACGTGATGCTGGCGGGCGGCGTGCTCGTCGACACGCTCCTCACCGACGGCTACCGCTACCGCCCGCAGCACATCTTCTCCAAGGACGGCCACTGCCGGCCGTTCAGCGACGACGCCAGCGGCACCATCGGCGCCAGCGGCGTCGGCGTGGTCGTGCTCAAGCCGCTGCGGCTCGCACGGCGCGACGGGGACACCGTGTACGCGGTGATCACCGGTTCGGCGCTCAACAACGACGGCTCGGGCAAGCTGAGTTACAGCGCGCCCTCGCTGCCGGGCCAGCGCGAGGTGATCCGCTCGGCGCTGCGCCGCAGCGGCCGCACCAGCGCCGACCTCGGCTATGTCGAGGCGCACGGCACCGGCACCCAGCTCGGCGACCCGGTCGAGGTCGGCGCGCTGCGCCAGGCCTTCGCCCTGGACGGGTCCGACCGGTGCGCCCTGACGTCGGTGAAGAGCCAGATCGGCCATCTGGGCGCCGCCGCGGGCGTGGTCGGCCTGGTGCGGGCCGCGCTCGCGGTGCACCACGGGGTGATCCCGCCCAACGTCGACTTCCACCAGCTCAACCCGAAGCTCGGCCCCGACATCGCGCCCTTCTACGTGCCGACGCGGGAGCTGCCCTGGCCCGAGGACAGACCCCGGGTCGCGGCGGTGAGCAGCTTCGGCATCGGCGGCACGAACGCGCACCTGGTCCTCGAGGCCGCCGACGCGCACGAGGCCGCCGACGCCCACCCCGCCGTCCCCTGCCTGGTGCTCTCCAGCAGCAGCGCGGAGGGCCTGCGCGCCGACGCCGCCCTCGTCGCCTCCTATCTGGAGGCGCGGCCCGAGGCGTACGCGCAGGTGCTGCGCCACCTCCAGGCGGGCCGCGTGCCGCGCCGCCGGCGGGCCGCGGCCGTGTGCGCCGACGCCGCCGCGGCGGTCGCCTGGCTGCGCACGGTGTCCGAGGCCGAGGTGAGCGCCGAGGCCACCGCGGACGACGAGCCGTACCGCGCCGAGGGCCGCACGGCCGCCGAGCTCGCCGAGGCCTGGCTGGCAGGGCGGGCCGTGCGCTGGCCCGAGGGCCCCGCCCCGGCGCCGTGGGACTTCCCGCCGCCGGTCTTCCGCCTCACCCCGTACGCCTTCGAGCGCGCCGCCGCGCCCCGCGAGTCGGTCGCGGAGCCGCAGCGGCTGCCCGAGGCCGACTGGCTGCACCAGCCGCACTGGGTGCGCCTCGCCCGCGCCGCCCGCACCAGCGGCCCCGCCGCGTCCGGCCTCCTCGTGGTCATGACGACCGGGCCGCTGCCCGCCGAGGCGCTGCGCGTCTTCGAGGCGGCGTACGAGCGGGTCGTGCGGGTCGACGCGGCCGCCGCCTTCGCCCGTGTCGCCGAGGACGTGTACGAGGTGGACCCCGCCGACGCGAACTCGCTGCGGGAGCTGTTCGCCGCCCTGGGCGACGCGACCGACGCCGGGGTCGACTGGCTGCACGCGCTGCCGCTCGCCGTCGAGGGACCGGTCGGCGGGGCGAGCCTGGAGCGCGCCCGGTGGGCCTGTCTGGACACTCCGGCCGCGCTCGTCCAGGCGGCCGGTCCGCTCCGGCTGCGGCCCTGGTGGCTGTCGTACGGCGCCCAGCCCGTCGTGGGTGACGTGGACCGGCCCGAGCTGGGGCTCCTCGCGGGCGCCGGTGAGGTCGTGCCGCAGGAGTCCGGCGTCGACGGCCGCTGGCTCGACCTGCCCGGCGCCGCGCCCGCCGACTGGGCGCGCGCCGTCGCGGGCCTGCTGACCGGCGCGGACGCCACGGCCGACCTGCCGCGGCGGCTCGCGCTGCGGCAGGGCTACTGGTGGCGCCAGGCGCTGCTCCCGGTGCCCGCGCCCGCGCTCGCGGCGCCCTCCGCCCTGTCCGTGACGCCGGGCGGCACCTATGTGGTCCTCGGTGGCACGGGCGGCATCGGCTGTGCCCTCGCGGCCACGCTGCTCACCCACGCCGACTGCCGCGTGGTGCTGCTGTCGCGGAGCGGACGCCTGCCCGCCGACCTGGCGCAGTGGGCGGACCGGGTGGACCTGGTCGCGGCGGACCTGGCCGAGGACACGGCCGACGACGTCCTGGCCCGGATCGAGCGGCACACCGGCCGGGTCGACGGCGTGGTGCACGCCGCCGGTGCGGCGGGCGGCGGTCTGATCGCCCGCCGCGACGGCGCCGCGACGCGGTGGGTGACGGCGGCCAAGCTGGGCGGCGCGCTGCTCGTGGAGCGCCTGATCGAGCGGCACCGGCCGGACTTCGCCGTGTACTGCTCGTCCATGGCGGCCCTGTTCGGCGGCATCGGCCAGTTCGACTACGCCGCGTCCGCGGGCCTCCTCGACGGCTTCGCCCGGTTCCGGTCCGGCGCGGACGAGGCCACGCTGCGCATCGGCATCGACTGGGACATCTGGAGCGAGGTCGGCATGGCGCGCGACGCGCTGCGCTCGGACGCCCGGCACCAGGCCCACCTCGCGTTCGGCCTCGCGGTCAAGGAGGGCCAGCGGCTCTTCGAGCGGGCGCTGCACCTCCAGCTGCCGCAGCTCCTCGTCTCCACGACGGACATCGAGCGGGTGCGGGACTTCTACGCGCCGCCGGACGACGCGCCCCTGGCCGTACGCCGGGACGCGCCGCCCCTGGCGGAGCGGGACGCGGCGGCGGGCGCAGGAGGCGACGCCGGTGAACTCGCCGGGTGGCTCCGGGACGCGCTCGGCCTCGACGAGCTCGACCCGGACGCCTCGCTGTACGACCACGGCGCGGACTCGCTCACGCTCATCGACCTGATCGCCGAGGTGGACGAGCGGTTCGGCGTCGACATCGAGCTGTCCCGGCTCAGCCACCGGGTGAGCCTCAACGAGGTGCTCACCCACCTCGGCGAGGTCGCGCCCGCCCCCGCGGAGCCGGTCGCCCTGGAAGTCTGGCAGGAGGGCACGGGCCGCGAGGTGGTGTGCCTGGTGCACCCGGTCGGCGGCGACATCCAGGCGTACCGCGCGCTGGTGTCGGCCCTCGACCCCCGCCTCACGGTCTGTCTGATCGCCGACCCGGCGCTCCGTGCCGGCGACCCGCCCTCCTGGTCCCTCGCCGAGCGGGCCCGCCAGTACCACGCGGCGCTCCAGGCGCGCTTCCCGCACGGCACGTGGCGGTGGCGGCTCGCGGGCTGGTCCTTCGGCGCCTGGGTGGCCCAGGCCATGGCCGCCGAGGCGGAGGCGGCCGGGCGCCCGGCCGCCGGGCTCTATCTGCTCGACCCGCCGCCGCCGGACGCCGGGCCGCACTTCCGGGCGTACGACGACACGCGCCTGGAGGCGGTCTTCGCGCACGAGCTGAACCAGGGCGGCGGCGCCGGGCGGGCGAGCGCCGGGGCGACGGCCTACGCGGAGCGCCTCGCGCGCTGCTGCCGGGCCAACATCGCGGGCATGGCGGACCACGAGCCGCCCGTGCTCGCGGCGACACCCGCCTGGCTGTGGCTCGCGACGCGGCCGGTGGCGGGGCTGCCCGCGCTCGGCGCGCCCGAGCGTCAACAGCGGCTGTGGCAGGAGCGGTTGCCCGCCCTGCGGGAGTGCCACCCGCTCGACACCACGCACTACGACATCGTCCGGGCACCTCGGGTACGGGCCGTGGCCGACACCGTCAACGCCACGTCGGCACCGGTCCCCGGGGCCTGCTGACACCGCCCGACGCACCATCGAAGGACCCTCATGAACCCCTATCAATCGCTGCCGCCGCGCTCCTTCTGGCGCACCGCCGTGGCCGAGCCTGACCCGCGTGACATCGCGGAGCTGTGGACGCCCAAGTTCACGGTCGGGCAGGACGACGTGATCCTCACCGCCGGGTCGTGCTTCGCCCGGCACATCGGCCGCGCCCTGCTGGAGCGCGGCATGAACTGGCGCGACGCCGAACCGGCCCCGCCGGGCCTGACCGCGGCCGAGCGCGAGGCCCGCCAGTACGGCGCGTTCTCGTTCCGCACGGGCAACATCTACACCGCCGCCACGCTGCGGCAGTGGCTGTCGTGGGCGTTCGGCGAGAGCGCGCCGCCCGCGGAGGTGTGGCAGGACGAGGGCCGCTTCTTCGACCCCTTCCGCCCGTCCGTGGAGCCCGCGGGCCACGCCTCGCCCGAGGAGGTGGCGCGGGCGCGCGAGCACACCCTGGCGGCGATCCGGGGCGCGGTCGCCGAGGCGAGCTGCCTCGTCTTCACGCTCGGCCTGACGGAGGCGTGGCTGGACCGCGTCGACGGCACGGTCCACCCGGTCTGCCCGGGCACCGTGCGCGGCACCTACGACGCGGAGCGGCACGCCTTCCACAACTTCACCTTCGCCGAGGTGTACCGGGACCTGTCCGCGGCCGTCGAGCTCGCCCGGTCCGCCAACCCGGGGCTGCGGGTGCTCCTGACCGTGTCCCCGGTCCCGCTGACGGCGACCGCGACGGGCGGTCACGCACTCACCGCCACCACGTACTCCAAGTCCGTCCTGCGCGCGGTGGCCGGGCAGCTCGCGCAGGAGCTCGACCACGTCGACTACTTCCCCTCGTACGAGATCGTGACCGGCGCGCCGTTCCGTGCCGGGTTCTTCGAGCCGAACCTGCGCACGGTGACGCCGGAGGGCGTCGCCTTCGTCATGGGCCGGTTCTTCGACGGCCTCACCGGGGCCGTCGAAGAACCGGCCGGGCAGCGGCGACCCGCCGACCGCCCCACCACCCCGAACGCCGGAGAGGACTTCTGGTGCGATGACGCCGTACTCGACTACTACAACTCCCACTGACACGGCCACGGCCCGCTTCCTGCTGCTCGGCGACTCGCACGCGGGGGTGATCGGCCGTGCGGCCAAGGCCGCGGGCATCGCCTTCAGCGGCGGTCCCGTGGGCGCGGGGCGCGAGTTCAACGCGGAGTTCTTCGACCGCCGCGGGAACGACGTCGCCTTCCGCAAGCCCGAGACCGACGCGCTCTACCGGGGCTTCCTGAAGGAGATCGGCGTCGACGGGCTCGACGAGCTCACCGTGCCGCTGGTGTGCACGTTCGGCTTCAGCGCGCACTTCGTCGCGACGACGGCGAACTGGGACGTCTACCGCGTCGGCGGCGCGTTCGTCCCGGGCTTCCTGGAGAGCGGCCTCTTCGACGACCTCGTCCGCGCCACGGTCCGCGACGCCCTCGCGTTCTACGGCCACGCCCGTGACCTGGGGCTCCGCGTCGTCTCCGTGATGCCGCCGCAGCGGGTGCCCGGCATGTCCGACCCGGTGGTCTTCATGGCGGCCCAGGACGTCGTGCGCCGCGCGCTCCTGGAACTCGGCGTCGAGGTCGTGGACCTGCGCGCCCGCGTCACCGACGGGGCGGGCGTCCAGCGCCCGGAGTTCAGCGAGGCCACCGACGCGATCCACGGCAGCCTCGCCTTCGGCCGCCTGATCCTGGCGGAGCTGCTCGACCTCGGCCTCTGAGCCGCCGCACGGCCGCACCGCGCGGGCCGGCACCGGCCCCGCCCACCCATCCGATCCGCAGGAGGAACACCACCATGGAACAGTTCGCGCTCGACGCCATCGAAGCCATCACCACCCGGCCGCCCGAGGTCTACGACCACATCACGGTCGACGCGCTGACCCCGGTGATCGGCGCCGAGGTGTCCGGACTCGACCTGTCCAAGGAGCTCACCGAGGAGCAGGCCGCCGAGGTCAAGCGGGCGTTCCTGCGCCACCACGTCCTCGTCTTCCGCGACCAGGAGATCGACGGCGAGCAGCACAAGCGCTTCGCCCAGCACTTCGGCGAGCTGCACCCGGTGGCGCTCGCCCCCGAGGGCTCCGACCCGCACATCCTGGAGATCAGCGCCGACGCGGAGTCGCGGAACGTCGCCGGGCACGGCTGGCACGCCGACGGCACCGCCGACCTGCGGCCGTCGCTCGGCTCGATGCTGTACGTCACGCGCACCCCGGAGGTCGGCAGCGGCGGCGACACCATGTTCGCCAACATGCACCTCGCCTACGAGATGCTGTCGCCCGCGATGAAGGCGCTCCTGGACCCGATGACCGCCGTGCACAACGGCCTGCTCGCCTGGGAGGGCGCCACCCCGCCGCCCGAGTACGACGTGCCGGTGAACACGCACCCCGTGGTGGCCCGCCACCCCGACACCGGCCGCAAGCTGCTCTTCGTCAACCAAATCTACGTCTCGCACATCGAGCAGCTCTCCAAGGGCGAGAGCCGGGCGATCATCGACATGATCGTCAAGCAGATCACCAACACCGCGCTGCTGAGCTGCCGCGTCCGCTGGACCCCGAACACGCTGGTGTTCTGGGACAACCGCTGTGTGCAGCACCACGCGATCTGGGACTACTTCCCGTACTCGCGCTACGCCCAGCGCGTCGCCATCGCGGGTCACCGGCCCACGGCCTGACACCCGAAGGGAGGGGGCGGAGGCCACCGCGGCCTGCGCCCCCTCGCCGGTTCCTCACGGGCACGTACGGGCCCGTACGCGTCTATGTGCTTGCGCGTCCTTATGTGCGCTTACACGTCCCTACTTCGTCACGCGTCCTCGCGGGCTCGGCCCGCGGCGCGGTCCAGGGCGGCGCCGAGCCCGTCCGCGAGCCGCGCGCACGCCGCCCGGTACCGCTCCTCGCGTCCGGTCCGCTCCGCGCGCTCCGCGTCGGCGAGCGCGTAGGCGTGGACGTACGCGAACGGATACGCCCGGGCGAACGCCTGCCCGTCGGCCCCGGCGAAGGCGGCGGCCAGCGCCCGGGTGTTCGCCAGGGCGTTGGCGTCGGCGTAGGAGCGGGCGTTGGCGTCGGTGTTGAGCTTCGCGTACATGGCGGCGAACTCGGCGGCCTTCTCCTCGCCGTAGTCGTTGTCCATCGCGTACTCGCGGGCGTTGACGGAGGCCGTGGCGTAGGCGTCGGCGTACGCGTAGGCGTAGCCGTAGACCTGGGTGAGGGCGGGGCCGAGCGCCTCGGTCCACTCCTGCCGCGTCGGCCGCTCCCCGGCCAGGGCCCGCTCGTGCAGGCGGCGTACGGACTCCAGGGCCGCTCCGTCGCCGCCGCGCCGGGCGCTCACCTCGGCCAGGAGCGGCGCCACGGCGCGGGCGTGCCAGTCGTGGACGACGGCGAAGGGCACCGGTCCTTCGAGGCGGCCGAGGGCGGTGTGCACGCTCCGCGCCCAGTGCCGCGCCGTCCGGTCGTCCTGGCCGTGGAACAGGGCGGCGGCCAGCTGGGCCGGCCACGACGGCGGCTCGGCTCCGGAGCCGTCCGGGGCCGCCGAGTGCTCCGGGCCGGTGGGGCCGGCCGCGAGCCGGGCCACGAACCGCTCGAACGCCTCCGTCGTCTCCGCCGCCTCCGCCGGTTCCGGGGCGCCCGGTGTGCGACTCATCTGCCTGTCTCCTGTCTCGTCCGTCCCCACGGCTCGGTCACCGGCCGTCCGTACACCCTCTCATGGGGTCTGACCAGCGGCGCGGCCGGTGAAGTCGGGGCGGGCGCGGGGAGGGTGCGGCCGTGGGGTCAGCCGCTCGTCGCCGCCGCCAGGTGCTCCAGGGTGTCCGTGAAGCCCTTCCACGCGGACTCGGTGTCCTCCGTACGCTGGTGTTCGCCGCGGAACCACTCCACGAACTCGGCCACGTCCAGGAGGCTCCACCGCAGCCGGTAGAGCGCGAGGGCGTCCGGGTCCGGGGTGCGCCCGGTCAGCTCGGTGTAGCGGGCGAGGGCCGCGGGGTCGTCCGAGAGCAGGGAGAGGTCGCGCTCGGGCAGGGCGAGGCCCACCGTGTCCCAGTCGACCAGGAGATAGCCCTCCTCGCCGCGGATGAGGTTGCCCGGATGCGGCTCGCCGTGGGTGACGACCAGCGGCGCGCCCCGGCCCCGCACCCGCGCGACGAGCGTCTCGAAGGCGGCCAGGCGCTCGCGGAGCGTCGCCTCGTGCGCGCGAAGGAGCTTTCGCGCGGGCTCGGCGAACGGCCCGCCCGACCAGGGCCCTTCCGACGCGTCGAGGGCCGCGAGGACGCCGTCGAGGCCGGGGGGCTCCACCGCGGCGGGCGGCGTGGTGTCCGGCGGCGTCCGGCCGTGCAGCTCCGCGAGCAGGTCGAGCACCTGGTCCCGCTCGGCCTCGGACAGGCGCTGCCCGAACTCCCCCGCGCGGCCCGGGACGTGCGGGAACACCGTGAGGGCGTACCGGGCGTCCAGGGGCAGGACCGGACCGCCGTCGGCGGCGGCCACCGGCGCCACGACGAAGCGCAGTCCGTCGCGCTCCCGGAGGGTGAGTGCCGTGTCCATGGCCTGGCGGAGGCCCTTGAGCGCGGCCACCGCGCCCTGCCCGCAGTGCTCCTTGTGCTCCAGGTCGGAGACGGTGGCGAACCACGGCCGGCCGTCGTCGTCGGTCACCGTCCAGTGGTAGTCCCCGAATCCCACCGGGGCATAGGTGACCCGCGACGGAGACACCCCGAACCCCCGCAAAGCTTCCCATAGACGTGTTTCATCAAACTTTTCAGGAAGATTCTGCATTGCTCCACGCTAGCAACTGGAGGGCGCGGTGGGGAAGTTGACGTCGAAGTCCCGGGTCCGGCGCAGCGGGGAGCAGAGCAGCAGCGGCGCCACGGCGAGCAGCGCGGCCGCGAGGGTCCACAGCGCGGGGCGGACGCCGAGGTGCGTGGCGAGGGCGCCGCCCGCGAGGGCTCCCAGGGGCGCGGCACCCCACACCGCGCAGCGGAAGATCGCCGACACCCGGCTGAGCATGCCCGGCGGGCACACCCGCTGCCGGTAGGTGACTTGGAGGATGTTGAAGACGGTGACGCCGACGCTGATGGCGATGTGGGCGAGGGCGAAGAGCAGCACCCGCCAGTCGTCCTGGGCCAGCGGCGCGAGCAGCAGGAAGGGGGCGGCCACGGGCACCGCGAGGACCACGGTGCGGGCGTCGCCGAAGCGCCGGGCGAGGCGCGGCGTCAGCCAGGCCCCGGCGAGCGCGCCCACCGCGCCCGAGGCGAGCAGCACGCCCACGAGCCCCGGCGAGATGCCGACGACCTTGCTGAGGAACACCACGTCCAGCGCGAAGGCGGCGGAGAAGACGAGGTTGTTGAGGCCCGCGGAGAGCGCGATCATGCGCAGGACCGGCTGGCGGCGCACGAAGCGCAGGCCCTCCCAGGTCTGGCGGGCCAGGCCGTGCGCGAGCGCGGGCGGCTCGGGCTCGGGCACCTTGATGCGCCACAGCAGCACCGCCGAGACGGCCGAGCCGATGGCGTTCGCCGCGAGCGCCCAGTACGCGCCGAGCCACTGCACGGAGAGCCCGCCGAGCCCGGGGCCGCCCAACTCCGCGCCCGAACGCACCAGTTGGAGCGTGCTGTTGCCCTGGACGAGCTGCTCGTCACGCACCAGGCGCGGCAGATAGCTGTGGTCGGCGATGTCGCCGAACAGCTGCGCGCAGCCGAGCAGCAGCGCCACCGCGTAGACCATCGGCAGGGACAGCGCGTCGGCCGCCCAGGCGAGCGGCAGCGACGCGAGGGCCAGACAGCGGACCAGGTCGGCGCCGATCATGACGCGGCGCGGGCGCGCCCGCTCGACCAGGGCGCCCGCGGGCAGCCCGAGCACCAAGTAGGCGGAGAAGTAGGCGGTTTCGATCAGGGCCGTCTGCCAGGCCGAGGCGTCCAGGGCCAGGACCGCGGTCAGCGGCAGGACGACGAGCGTCGCCGCCGCCCCGGTCTCGTTGAGCACGTGGGAGCCGACGAGCAGCCGGAACCCGTGCCGCACGGCCCGCTCGGCACCCGGGTCCGGTGCCGTCAGCACGCCGGAGGCCGGGGACTCCACCGGGTCAGGCATGGCCCACCAGGGCGCGCAGCGCGTGCGCCACCTTCGGGGCGGACGCGATCGTCATCGCGTCGCCGGGCGGCTCCCCGGCCGCGCCGCCGCCGACCCAGGCCCCGGCCTCCTCGGCGATCAGCACTCCGGCCGCGCGGTCCCACAGGCGCGTACCGGATTCGTAGTACGCGCCCAGGCGGCCCGCCGCCACCCAGCACAGGTCGAGGGCGGCGGAGCCGCTGCTGCGGATGTCCCGGACGTGGCGCACCACCTGGGCGGCGAGGGCCGCCTGCCGGGCCCGCGCCGCCGGGTCGCTGCTGAACCCCGTGGAGACCAGGGCCTGTTCGAGCCGGTCGGGGCCGGACACGGTCAGCGCCCTGCCGTCGCGGGCGGCGCCCCGGCCGCGGACCGCGGTGAACGTCTCGCGGCGGGACGGGTCGTGCACGACGCCCACCTCGGTGCGGCCGTCGCGCTCGGCGGCGACGGACACGACGAACGCCGGATATCCGCTGACGAAGTTCGCGGTGCCGTCCAGGGGGTCGATCACCCAGCGCACCCCGGAGCGGCCCGGGCGTTCGCCGCCCTCCTCCCCCAGGATGCCGTCGTCAGGACGGGCCGCGGTGAGGACCTCGACGACGCGCTCCTCGCTCGCGCGGTCGAAGGCGGTCACCAGGTCCGTGGCGGACGACTTGGTCCGCACTTCGGGCGGTCCCGACGCGGCCCCCTCCAACAGCAGGTCACCGGCCGTCCGCGCGGCCCTGACGGCGAGTTCGAGTAAAGCGGCACCGCCCTCGGCATGTGCCAAAGACATGGGTAACCCCCTTGTGGTGTACACGCGACTATGTAAAGGTAACACCAAGTCGTTCCAAGGGTGTGAGCCGTGCCGGGTACTTCTCGGCACGCAGGAACTCGCCTGCCGTGTACGTGCCTTGGTGCCGTCCCAAGCACGGGGGATTTGAGTCAGTTTCGTTTAGCCGAACGATGTCCGGGCACAGAGGAGACCTTTGTGGAATTCCGCCCAGCAGCATCGGTGACGTAAGCAAGCAGACGTCATCACCTCTTTCCCTCCGGGCGCCGTGCGCCGTTGGGTTCACCCCTTTCCGGGACAGCAGGTGCGGCCCTTTCGTGCTGCCCTGTTTCCCTGCTCCACCGCTCCCCTCCACTCCTGTCGAGAGAAGTTGGTGCCGTGCAGAAAGAACGTGTCCGCGTGGGCGTCATCGGTTGCGGAACCGTCGCCCAGATCATGCATCTGCCCTATCTGCGGAGCCTCTCCGACCAGTTCGAGATCACCGCGCTCAGCGACCTCTCCCCCGGCCTCCTCGACGCCCTCGGCGAGCGGTACGGGGTGCCGCCCGAGCGCCGCTTCACGGATCACCGCGCACTCCTGGACACCGACGTGGACGCCGTCCTCGTGCTCAGCGGCGGCAGCCACGCGCCGCAGGTCCTCGCCGCCGTCGAGGCGGGCAAGCACGTCCTGGTGGAGAAGCCGCTGTGCTTCACGCTCCGCGAGGCCGACGAGATCGAGGCGGCCGCCGACCGGGCCGGAGTGCGTCTCATGGTCGCCTACATGAAGCGCTACGACCCCGGCTTCCTGTATGGGAAACAGCTGGTCAGCGCCATTGAAGAGCCGCGGTACGCGCAGATCAACACCCTGCACCCCAGCGAGGACCAGTACATCTCCATGCACGGCGTGCGCCGCTTCGACGACGTGCCGCGCCCGGTCGCCGAGCGGGCTCACCGGGCCCAGGAGGAGCTGCTCGACGAGGCGGTCGGCCCGGTCTCCGACGCCCTGCGCTTCGTCTACCACGACGTGTTCCTGGGCAGCATGGTGCACGACGTCAACGCGCTGCGGGCCCTGGTGGGAGAGCCGGACGGCGTGCTGTTCACGGACATCTGGCCGCGGGACTCCCGCTATCCGTCCGTGACGACGGTGCTGTCCCATCCGAACGGCCTGCGCACCAGCTACACCTGGACCTATCTGGACGACGTCCGCGACTACTTCGAAGAGATCGCGGTGCTTTCCCCGGCCCAGCGGGTGCGCATTCAGTTCCCCTCGCCTTTCCTCAAGCACTGGCCGACTCCCGTCGTCGCCCAGCACATGGAGGACGGCGCACTCGTGGAAAGACGGATCCAGGTCTCGTACGACGAGGCGTTCCGCGAGGAACTGCGGGCCTTCCATTCCTGTGTCGTGGACGGCACACCGCCGCTCACCGATGTGCGGGACGCCCGGGAGGACATCGCCGTCCTCCAGCGCGTCTTCGCCCGGTGTGCGCCCGAAGGGCTCGGCGGCGAAGCGGGCAAGAGCCGCTGAGGCGCGGCCCGAAACCAGTCGCGCTGAACTTCAAGGGAATGTAAAGAGATAGCGCGAGAGGCAATGCGCAGCGGACGCAAACGTGGCAGAAAGGCCCAAGGAAGCATGAGTCCCACCGCCATGCCCGCGTCGTCGACCCACCACACCATCGCACTCGAGCGGAGCCACCGGCTGCCGGGCGGACAGTCCATGACGGACCTGTCCGGTCTCGTCGTGGACCGCGCGCGCAACGCCGAGGTGTGGGACAAGGACGGCAAGCGGTACATCGACTTCTTCACCGGCGTCGGCGTGTGCAACATCGGCCACGCCCACCCCAGGTTCCTGGCCGAGGTCGGGGAGCAGCTGAGCGCGTGCGCCGTCGGCACGTTCTACACCGACGCGCGCTCCCGCTACTACGAGCTGCTCGCCGCCCAACTCCCGGAGCGGCTCGGCAAGATACACATGTTCTCGACGGGCAGCGAGGCGGTCGAGGCCGCCGTGAAGCTCGCCCGCGCCGCCACCGGCAAGCACGAGGTCGTCAGCTTCTGGGGCGGCTTCCACGGCAAGACCCAGGGGGCCCTGAGCCTGCACGGCGGGCCCCGCAAACACCGCTCCGGGCCGTTCCCGCCGGGCTCCCACCAGGTGCCGTACGCCTACTGCTACCGCTGCCCGCTCCAGCTGGAGCACAGCACCTGCGGCCAGGCGTGCGTGGACCTCGCCGAGCAGTCCATCGAGAACGGCTCCGTCGGGGACATCGCCGCGATCATCGTGGAGCCGGTGCAGGGCACGAACGGCAACATCATCCCGCCCGCCGGATATCTGCGGGCCGTGCGCCGCCTCGCGGACCGGCACGGGGCCCTGCTGATCCTGGACGAGGTCATCACCGGCTTCGGCAGGACGGGTGCGCTGTTCGCCTTCGAGCACGACCCCGAGGTCCGTCCGGACGTCGTCGTGCTCGGCAAGGCGATGGCGTCGGGCGTCCCCGCCAGCGCCGTCGTCAGCCGCTCGGAGCTGGTCGAGGGCACCTCCTTCGGCCAGCCGAGCGCGGCCGCGTCCACCTTCGGCGGCAACCCGCTGGCCAGCGCCGCCGCCCTGGCCACCCTGGGGATCCTGCTCGACGAGGGCCTGCCCGGACGGGCCCGCGCGCTCGGGGAGAAGGTGGCGCGCCGCCTCGCCTCCTGGACCGAGGAGTTCCCGTTCGTGGGCAACGCGGCGAACGTGGGCCTCATGGTCGGCGTGGAGCTCGTCGAGCCCGGCACCCGGCGGCCGCTGCCCAAGGACGTCACCCGCCGGATCTTCCAGGACCTCCTCGCCGAGGGCGTCCTGGCCATGGCGTACGACAGCCGGATCCGGATCTATCCCCCGCTGAGCATCCCGGAGGACCACCTCGACGAGGGGCTCGCGGCCTTCGAGTCGGTCTTCCGGTCGATGCGGTCACTCCGGTCGACGCAGCAGTGACACAGCAATGACGCAGCAGCGCATGCAGCAACGGACGCATCAACGGACGCAGAAGTGAGGAGCGCCATGGAACTCGGGTGCGTGGTGCGCGGTGCCCCGGAGGCCGAGCAGGCCGCCCGGCTGCCGCTGGACTACCTGGAGATCAAAGGAGACATGCTGTGTGTCGAAGGCGATGAGTTCACCGCCCTGTGCGCCCGCCTGGACGCGGTGGGCCTGCCCTTCAAGGCCATGACGTCCCCACTGCCGCGCCGCTACGGATGCCGGGTCGTGGGCCCGGAGGCCGATCACACGGCGGCCCTGGAGGTGTTCGGCGACCTGTGCGGCCGGGGCGCGGCGCTCGGCGTGCGCACGGTCGTGCTCGGCAGCGGGCAGGCGCGCGGCATCCCGCCCGGCTTCTCCGCCGACCGGGGCCTGCGGCAGTTCAGGGAGTTCCTGGCCCGGGCGCACCAGGAGTGCGACCGGCGCGGCATGACGCTCGCCCTCGAACCCCTGAACCGTACGGAGACCAACTTCGTGAACTCCTGCGCCGAGGCGCGGGAGGTCGTCGACGGCCTCACCGGGGCGGACGTGCGGATCACCACCGACTGCTTCCACATCCTGAGCGAGCAGCTGCCCATCGCCGAGGAGGTGGCCGCCGCGGGTCCGGCCATCGGGCACGCGCACACCTCGTCCGTGCCGCGCGGCAGCGGTGACTTCCACGAAGGCGCGCAGAAGGAGTTCGTGACGGCCCTGCTCGCCGCGGGGCACCGGGGCGGACTCACCATCGAGGACGAGTTCGGCGACTTCGGGCGCGAGGCGGCCGCCGCGGTCGACGTCTTCCGCCGCGTCCTCGCCGCCGCGTCCGGTCCGTCCCCGGCCTGAGGAGTCCGTATGCCCCTGAGCTTCCTCACCGACCACACCTCCCCCCTCATGCGCGGCTTCGCGGACGAGGTCGTCGCCCGCTGGAACGAGCGGCGGCCCGATTGCCCGGTGGACCTGGCCGTCCAGGACCACGAGGAGCTGCGCGCCCTGCTGCACGCCGGGCTCACCGGCGAGCGCCCGCCGGACGTCATGACCTGGTTCGCGGGCAACCGCATGCGCGCCCTGGTGGACCAGGGGCTGATGCTCGACATCTCCGCGATGTGGCGGGCGGAGGGCTTCGCCGATGTGTACCTGCCGAGGTTCAACTCCATGACGGGCGGCATGGGCCCGTCGTGCTTCCTGCCGACCTCGCACTACTGGTGGGCGGTGTACTACCGCCCCTCGGTCTTCGCCGAGCTCGGCATCCGCACGCCGGTCGAGACGTGGCAGGACCTCACGGACGCCTGCGCCGTGCTGCGCCGCGCCGGCCTCACCCCGTTCTCCCTCGGGGCCCGGCACCGCTGCCCGGCCGCCGCCTGGTTCGACTACCTCGACATGCGGCTGAACGGGCCCGCGTTCCACCAGGACCTGATGGCGCTGCGCGTGCCGTACACCGACGCGCGCGTGACCAAGGTGTTCGCCTTCTGGCAGCGCCTCGTCGAGAGCGGCTGGTTCCTCGGCGACCCGGCGGCGTACGACGAGGAGGAGGCCGTCGCCGCGGTGCTGCGCGGTGAGGCGGGCATGACGCTCGTGGGCGCCTACGCGACCGACGAGTACACCCCGCCCGGCGAGCCGGACATCGACTTCTTCCGCTTCCCCCTGATCGATCCTGGCCTGCCCGTCGGCGAGGACACCCCGGTCGACGGGTACTTCGTGACCGGGACCAGCGAGGCGCCCGTCGAGGCCACCGCGTTCCTCGCCCACCTCGGGTCGCGCGAGGTGCAGCAGCTGACGATCGAGCGGCTCACCACGCTGCCCACCCGCACCGACGTCGACGTGGCCCGGGGCGGGCGGCACGTCACCAAGGGCATGGAGATCGTCCGGGGCGCCGACCACCTGGGGCAGTTCTACGACCTCGACACCACCTGGGAGCTCTCGGACACCGGCATGGCGGCGTTCGTGTCCTTCCTGCGGGAGCCGTCGCGCGCGAAGGAGCTCCTTCAGGAGGTGGAGGCGGCCCGCAGGGAGCTCCTCGCGGCCCCGTCCGCGGCACGGGCCTGACCGCTCAACCGCTCTTCCCGTACGTCCCGTTCTCGCACCCCCGTTCCTGACGACCAAGGGGACACACATGTCAGCGGTACGCAGTTCACCCCTCGCCCTGCTCGGCGGCACCCCGGTCCACGACGGTGCCTGGCCCGCCTGGCCGCAGGCGCCCGAGTCCACCCTGACCCTGCTCAACGCGGCCGCCACGTCCGGGCGTTGGGCGGTCAGCGGCGTCTACACCGGCACCCCGAGCTTCGAGCGGCGCTTCTCCGAAGCGTTCGCCGCCTACCACGCGGCCCCCGGTGTGACGCCCTACGCGGTGCCCACCACGAACGGCTCGGCCGCGCTCACCATCGCCATGGAGGCACTCGGCGTCGGCCCCGGCACGGAGGTCATCGTGCCGGGCCTGACCTGGGTGGCGTGCGCGTCGGCCGCGCACGCGCTCGGCGCCACGCCGGTCCTGGTGGACGTGGACCCGCACACCCTGAGCATCTCGGCCGACGCGGCGAAGGCCGCGGTCACCGACCGGACCCGGGCGATCCTCGTCGTGCACGCCTACTGCTCGGCCGCCGACGTCGACGCGTTCCAGGAGCTCTCGCAGAGCACCGGCATCCCCGTCATCGAGGACTGCTCACAGGCGCACGCGGCGGAGTGGCGCGGGCGCAAGGTGGGCACCTTCGGCACGATCGGGGTGTTCAGCCTCCAGCAGACCAAGGTGCTCACCTGCGGCGAGGGCGGCGTCGTCCTCACCACGTCGGCCGACCTGCACGACCGCCTCCAGCAGTACCGCGCCAACGGGCGGCGCTACACCGCCCGGCCGGTCGCGGGCCAGCTCGAACTGGAGGACGTCGGCGCGGTCGAGGGCCACAACCACTCCATGTCCGAGTTCCACGCGGCGGTCGCGCTCAGCCAGCTGGAGTTCCTGGAGGAGCAGAGCGTGCGCCGGGAGCGCAACGCCGCCGCCCTCACCGACCTGCTCGCGCAGATCCCGGGCGTGTCCACGCTGCCCGCGCCGCCCGGTCTGACCCGGCGCACCTACTACGACTTCGTCATCCGCCTGGACGCGGAGTTGCTCGGCCCGGTGCCCGTCGACCGCGTCGTGGACGCCATGTCCGCCGAGCTGAACATGTTCTTCGAGACCCTCGACACACCGCTGAACGCCAATCCGCTGTACGTGCCGCTCAAGTCCCCGCGCACCCCCGGCTCGGGCGAGGCGCGGCGGGGCCTGGACCCCGCCCGGTTCGACCTGCCCGCGGCGACGGCCGCGTACCGCACCTGCTTCGCCTTCCTCCACCAGGCGCTGCTCGGCACCGAGCGGGACGTGGAGGCGATCGCGACCGCCGTCGAGAAGGTCGTCACCCACCTCGACCAGCTCGGGGACGGGGCGGAGAGGGGCCGGGCATGAGCGTGCGCCTGGCCGACGGCAAGGTGGTCAACCCGGAGGGCATCGAGGTCAACGCCAGCCTCCAGTGCAACATGCGCTGCCAGTCCTGCGCCCACCTCTCACCGCTGTACCGCCGCGAGAACGCCGACCCCGCGGAGATCCACGACACCCTCAGTGTCCTCTCCAGGAGCTACCACGCCTCGTACGCGAAGATCATGGGCGGGGAGCCGCTGCTGCACCCGGACGTCGTCGGCCTCATCGAGGCGGTGCGGGCCACCGGGATCTCCGACACGATCCTCGTGGCCACCAACGGCACGCTCCTGCACCGCGCACCGGAGCGCTTCTGGGAGGCCGTGGACTCCCTGGAGATCTCCGTCTACCCGAGCCGGACGCTCCCGCCCGAGGAGGTCGAGCGGTACCGCGCGCTGGCCCGGGACCACGGGGTCTCCCTGCTCGTCAACTACTACGGGCACTTCCGCGCGGTGTACTCGGAGTCGGGCACGGACGCGCCGGGCCTGGTGCGGGACGTCTTCGACACCTGCAAGCTCGCCCACTTCTGGAACTCTCACACGGTCTACGACGGCTGGCTCTACCGCTGCCCGCAGAGCGTGTTCATGCCCCCGCAGCTGCGCGACGGCGGCTGGGACCCGCACGTCGACGGCCTGCGGATCGAGGAAGGACCGGACTTCCTGAAGCGCCTGCACCGCTTCCTCACCGGCGCCGATCCGCTGCGGGCCTGCCGGAACTGCCTGGGCAGCGTCGGCAAGCTGCATCCGCACCAGGAGCGCCCGCGCGCGGGATGGCAGGTGACCGAGCAGCTGGAGGAGCTGGTCGACTACCCGTTCCTCGAGGTCTGCAAGGACGACATCACCGCCGATGACGGCTGCGTGGAGCGGTCCCTGTCGGCGCCGGTGGGAGGTGCCTGACATGACGGCGAACGAGAATGCGCCCGGCGGGGCGGCACCGGAGGAGGGCGGCGAGAGCATCACCGTCGTCACCCTCACCCGCTACCGGCCGGTGCTCGTGCAGCGGGCCATGCGCAGCGTCCGCGCCCAGGTGACCGACGTGCCGGTGCGCCACCTCGTCCTCATCGACGACAGCGAGGAGACGCTCACCGCGCTGCGCGAGGTGACGGACGCGTTCCCGCGCTGCGAGATCCGCTACGTGCCGCGCGAGCCGCACGAGAAGTCGGGCCCCGGCCGGTCCTCGCGCCTGCGCAACCTGGGGGTGCGGCTCTCCGGCTCCTCCTGGATCGCCTTCCTCGACGACGACAACGAGTGGACGCCCGACCACCTCCAGTCCCTGCTCGACCAGGCCCGCGCGCACGCGGCGCGTGCCGTGTACAGCGAGGTCGGCCTCCACGACAAGGACGGCGCCCCGTACCTCGAACCGCGCTGGCCGTGGGCGAACAGCGTCGCCGAGGCGGAGCGGATGTACGCGGACTACGTGGCCAAGGGCATCTGCGTACCGGGCTCCAACGTCATCAAGGACCGGCCGGGGACGTTCGAGGTGCCCGTGGACACCAGCGCCTGGCTGCTCGCCCGGGAGCTGCTGCTCGACGTGCCCTTCGAGGAGGAGTTCTCGGCGGCCGACGCGGACGGCCTGGTCAGCGAGGACGACAAGCTCTACTACCGCCTCGTGCAGCGCGCGGAGCCGATGGTGTGCACGGGGCGCGCGACGCTCCGCTACTACCTGGGCGGCTACTCCAACAGCGGCGAGACCGTCGCCCCCGAGGAGCGGGGCGCGATCGCCTGGGCCTCGGAGTGAGCCGCCCGGACCAGCCGCGGTACGCAACGACGACAGGGAAGGGAGAGGGTCCCGTGGTGACCGAGACGACGACTGTGGCGGGGGACCGCTGCGCTCTGGGGGCCGAACACGGCTCCTACTACTGGGGGGACAGCCTCGCGCTGCTGGAGGGGGTGCCCGACGGCAGCGTGCGCGCGGTGGTCTGTTCGCCGCCCTTCGAGGGCCCGCGGCTCATCGCCGACGAGGACCGCACGGGGGCGGAGTTCCTCGACTGGATCCTGCCGTTCTTCCAGCAGTTCGACCGGGTGCTGCGCCCGGACGGCTGTGTCGCGTTCGAGCTGGGCGGCATCTGGCTCTCCGACGCGCCGGGCAAGGCGGTGCAGCACGCCGGTGCCGTGCACGCCCTGGCCGCGGCGGGCTGGCGCCTGGTGCAGGACTTCTACTACTACAACCCGCAGTTGCTCAACCCGGAGCCGGACGGCGCGGCACGGGCCCCGGACTCCATCACGCCCATCTGGGTCATGGCGCGCACGCACGACGTGCACTACGACGTCGCGGCGCTGCGGCACCCGGCGCGACAGCCCTTCGTCCGGGGCAATCTGCTGGAGTTCGACACGTCGGGCGTCTACGACCAGGCGTACGAGAAGGTCCTGGCTGAAACGTCTCTGCACCCCTATGTGGACCGTTGGCCCACGGTGGTCCCGGAGTTGTTCGTGGAGCTCCTGACCGAGCCGGGCGACCTGGTCCTCGATCCGTTCGCGGGCAGCGGGGCGACCTGCTTCGCCGCCGAGCGGCTGCGCCGGCGGTGGCTCGGCTTCGAGCTGGACCGGGGGCTCGAACAGCACGTGCGGGCGATGTTCGCCGCCCGTCGCGCGGGCTAGCGGGTGGTCCCGTGCTCCGGCACGGGACCACCGCACTTCCCCGACCGTGGCCTTGACGCTCCGTCAGGCCGGGTTCAGAAGCGCCTCGGGCACGCGGCAGTCGACCCACCGGCCGCCGTCGGCCGCCGAAGCGTAGGCGCCGTCGATCACGAACGAGGTGGTCAGCGCCTCGCGGATGAGGTCACGGCCCCGCTCGGGCGCGGCGACCACCGCCGTGAAGTCGAGCAGCATCCGCTCGAACCACTCCTGGTGGGACGGGTCGTCGAAGCCGGACTCGATGGACGTGCGGACCACGTCGCCGTCCGCCGCGTAGGTGAGGTCGTCACCGTCGACGACCACGGAACCGGAGGTCCCCATGATCGAGTATCCGGTGCTGCGATGACCGGCGGCCCACGACAGGTGCAGCGCGATCTCGACGCCGCCCTCGCACCGCAGCCGCATCAGGGCGGTGTCCTCGGTGTCGGCGTACGCGGCGCCCTCCCGCAGGCGCCCCGTGAGGCAGGACACCGACATCGGGGTCAGGCCTGTCAGGTTCATGGCGAGGTACACGCTGTGCGGGCCGTGGTCGCGCAGGATGCCGCCGTGCGACGTGCCGGGCTCGCGCCGCCAGTGCGGCCGCCAGTCGGGCACGCCCTTGGCGTGTCCGGCGCGCAGGGTGCGGAAGTGGGCGCCGACGACCTTGCCGAAGCCGGGTGCGGCGATGCGCTCCTTCATCGCCGCGAGCACGGGCGCGTACTTGTAGACGTGGCACGGGTAGTAGACGCGGTCGCTGGCGCGGATCCGGCCCAACTGGCCCGCGTAGCCGTCCTCGTCGGGCAGGAAGACCGGTTTCTCGCACAGGACGTGCAGCCCGTGGGCGAGGCCGAGCGCCGAGTACTCGGCGTGGCTGCTCGGCGGTGTGCAGATGTCGATGAAGTCCAGGGTCTCGTTCGCGACCAGCTTGGCGAAGTCGCTGTAGGCGGGGAGTCCGAACGACTCCTCCGCATGGCTCCGCCGTTCCTTCGACACATCGACGACCGCGGCGATGGATAAATCCTGCACCCGCGAATAGCCGACCATGTGCCCCATGGCGATGGTGCCGAATCCAATGATGGCTCCGCGCATGGCGGACCTCCTTCGTCAATACGGCTGCCGGACGCGTGGAAAGCACGCGAGAAAGGGGGATGCGTGCACAATTTTTAAGCGCCGTACGACGCACTGTCAACCTGCGGCCAGAATTAAAGAGCAGCCCTTTTCGGCTCCCGAGAATTACCCGGAGCCGTTTATCAGGCATGCCCGCGAATACATATCAGGAAGCGGTTTTCGAGGAATGTGGGGGCCACGTCATGACATCGAGCCGAGGCGGTGCGGCCGGATCGCCCGCGGCCGCGCGGGTCGCCGTGGTCGGCGGTTCCGGCTTCATCGGCAGGAACCTCCGCGCGGCGCTCGACGCGGCGGGCGTGCGGACGTGCTCCTTCACCCGGCAGCGCCCCTTCATGCAGGGCGACCGGGTGCACCGCGCCCTGCTGCGGTCGCACACGGTCTTCTACGTGGCGGGCGGCGTGACACCGGCGCGGGCGGAGCGGGAGCCCCGGCTCGCCGCGCAGGACTACTGGAACCTGCAACTGCTCCTGTGGGGGCTGCGCGGCACCGCCCACCGGCCGCTGGTGGTCCTGGCGAGCTCGGGCGGGACCGTGTACGACCCCGACGCCGGGGCGCCGTACCGGGAGGACGCCCCGACCCGGCCCGTCACGGCGTACGGCACGATGAAGCTCGCCCAGGAGCGGGCCCTGGTCAGCGCCGAGTGGGCGGCGCCGGTGATCCTCCGGCTCGCCAACGTCTACGGCCCCGGGCAGCCGGCGGGCGCGGGGTTCGGGGTGGTCCCGCACTGGGCCGCGGCCGTGCGGGCGGGCCGGGCGCTGACGCTGATCGGCCGGGCCCGGCGGGACTACGTGCACGTCGCCGACGTGTGCGCCGCCCTGCTCGCGGTGCACCGGCGGGCCGACCGGCTGCGGGCCGCGCCCGGGCCGACGACCCTGAACGTCGGCTCCGGCGTGCCGACCTCGCTCGACGAGCTGCACCGGCACTTCGAGCGGGCGGCGGGCCGCGCCCTCGACGTACGGCGCGAACCCGCCCGGAGCTTCGACCGGTCGGACGTGTGGCTGGACGTGACGGCCGCCCGGCGGGAGATCGGCTGGCGGGCCCGGATCGGCCTCGCGGACGGGCTCACGGGCACGCTGGCCGCCGCGGGGGCGCCCGCCCGGATGCCGTCGTGAGCGGGCGGGCGGGGGCGTCCTCGCGGTGGTTACGCCGGAGTGCGCAGGGCCGCGCGCCGCTTCAGCGGCTCCCACCAGGAACGGTGGTCCGCGTACCAGGCGACGGTCTCGGCGAGGCCGCGCTCGAAGCCGACGAGCGGCGCGTACCCCAGCTCGGTGGCGGCCTTGGTGCAGTCCAGGGAGTACCGCGCGTCGTGCCCCTTGCGGTCGGGGACGCGCTCGACCCGCTCCCAGCCGCAGCCGGTCGCGGCGAGCAGGTGCCCGGTCAGCCGCTCGTTCGTCAGCTCCGTGCCGCCGCCGATGTGGTAGACCTCCCCGGCCCTGCCGTGGCGCAGCGCCAGCTCGATGCCCCGGCAGTGGTCCGACACGTGCAGCCAGTCGCGGACGTGCTGTCCGTCGCCGTACAGCGGCACCTTGCCGCCGTCCATCAGGCGGGTGATGAACAGCGGGATGACCTTCTCGGGGAACTGGTACGGCCCGTAGTTGTTCGAGCAGCGGGTCACCACCACGTCCATGCCGTGCGTGCGGTGGCAGGCGAGCGCGAGCAGCTCGGAGCCCGCCTTGGTGGCCGCGTACGGCGAGTTGGGAGCGAGCGGGCTCTCCTCGGACCAGGAGCCGACCGGGATCGAGCCGTACACCTCGTCGGTCGACACGTGCAGGAACCGGCCGACGCCGTGCCGGCGCGCGGCGTCGAGCAGCAGCTGCGTCCCGAGGACGTTCGTCGTCACGAACGGGGCGGAGCCCGTGATGGACCGGTCCACATGGGTCTCGGCGGCGAAGTGCACCACCACGTCGTGCCCCGGCACCACCTCGTCCAGGAACGCGCCGTCGCATATGTCCCCGTGCACGAAGGTGTGGCGGGGATGGCCCGCGACCGGGTCCAGGTTTTCCCGCACTCCGGCATACGTCAGCTTGTCCAGGACCGTGATACGGATGTCGCGCGCCGCGCCCGGCGCCAACAACATGGACCGGACAAATTCGGACCCGATGAAACCGGCACCGCCCGTCACAATAATCCGCATGGAGAAAAGATACACACGGACGGGGGTACCGCGGTAGGGACCCCGAACAGGAAGGGAGGAAAGGGCCGGTCCGTAAGAACGTCCGGCCCGCCGTCAGCAATGCGCGGAATCATACTTGCAGGTGGCACAGGATCCCGTCTGTGGCCGGTCACGCAGGCCGTTTCCAAACAGCTCATGCCGGTCTTCGACAAACCCATGGTCTATTACCCGCTGTCCACGCTGATGCTGGCCGGAATCCGCGAGATCCTCGTCATCACCACGCGCGAGGACGAGGACGACTTCCGGCGGCTGCTCGGCGACGGCTCGCACCTCGGCCTGAGCCTCACCTACCGGACGCAGGACCGCCCCGGGGGCATCGCGGAGGCCTTCCTCATCGGCGCCGACTTCATCGGCGGCGAGCCCGTGGCCCTGATCCTCGGGGACAACATCTTCCACGGCCGCAGCTTCGGCGTGCAGCTGCGCGAGCACACCGCCCCCGAGGGCGGCCGCATCTTCGCCTACCCCGTGGCCGACCCCACGGCCTACGGCGTCGTCGAGATCGACGAGCACGGCACGGCCCTGTCCATCGAGGAGAAGCCCGCCAAGCCCAAGTCCCGCTACGCCGCCGTCGGTCTGTACTTCTACGACAACCGCGTCGTCGACATCGCCGCGGGCCTGCGCCCGAGCGAGCGCGGCGAGCTGGAGATCACCGGCGTCAACGAGGCGTACCTGCGCCGCGGCGCGCTGTCCGTGACGGTCCTGGACCGGGGCACCGCCTGGCTGGACACCGGCACGTTCACGGCGATGGTCCAGGCGTCGGAGTACGTGCGCGTCATCGAGGAGCGCCAGGGCCTGAAGATCGGCTGCGTGGAGGAGGTCGCGTGGCGCTGCGGCTACATCGACGACGCGTGCCTGCGGGCGCTGAGCGGTCCGCTGCTCAAGAGCGGGTACGGGCGCTATCTGCTGAGCCTGCTCGACGAGGAGGCGCTGTTGTGAGGGGCGGGCGCGGGCCCGGCGCGGTGCGATGCGCCGGGCCCGCGCCGTGCGGGCGGCGGCCTGCGGGGCCGCCGCCCGCCGCCGTCCGGTCAGCGGGCCGGTCAGCGGGCCGGGTTGACCTTGGTCCAGGTGAAGGCGACCTTGTCGCCCGCCTTGATGTGCAGCTGGCAGCCGCCGACCTGAGTGGCCTCGCCGTTGACGGCGATGTTCCAGTAGTACGCGTTGCCGCCGTTGTGGCCGCCGATGGTGGTGACGAAGTAGTCGTCGAAGGACGGGTACCAGGTGCCGTCCCAGGTGAAGCCCTGCTTCTTGGCGGCGTCGTCGAGGGCGGCCGTCGGGGTGGGCCCGGCGGAGGTGTTGGCCTCGTTGTTGGTGCCGTCGCACTTGTGGGTGCCGCCCGTGGCCGTGGTCACGGAGTGCCCCTTGGTGGTGACGCTGCCGTTGAAGAGGGTGCTGGTGGGCCCCTTCACGGTGACGGTCACCTTGACCGCCGTGTTGGCGGTCGCCTTCGCGGGCGCCGCCTCGGCGACCGGGGTGACGGCGAGGGCCAGGCCCAGGGCGCCGGCGACGAGGGCGGCTCTTCGGGCGGGCGACAGCGTCGAGGTGTGGTTCATGGTTCTCCTTGCGTAGGTGCGTAGGTGCGGAGTTGCTGGTGCTGGGGAGTGAGGTTCAGGGGGTGGCGCGGCGGCGCCGGGCCACCAGGACGGCCGTCGCGCCGACGGCGAGCAGGGCGCCCGCGGTGGCCGTCATCGGCAGGGAGGAGGTGCCGGTGGAGGCGAGGCTGCCGCCGGGGTCGCCCACGGGCTGGGTTCCGGAGCCGCCGACATCGCCGCCGCCGGGGGTGCCGCCGGTCTGCGGGGCGGGCGCGTTGCCACCGTCCGTCGTGCCGCCGCCCGTCGTGTCGTCGTCCGAGCCGCCGGTCGTGGTGTCGCCGCCTCCGCCGCCGGAGCCGGTGCCGCCGGTGTCGCCACCGCCGTTGTTTCCACCGCCGGTGCCACCGGTGCCGCCGTCGTCGCCGCCGTTTCCGCCGCCGTCCGTGCCGCCGTCGTCACCGTTGCCGCCGGAGGTGCCGCCGTCGTCGCCGCCCGGAGTGCCGCCACCCGGTACGCAGGTGATCTTTTCGAGGTCCGGGGCGGAGTCGGCGGCGTCCACCTGGGCCAGGGACCTGCCCGCGAGGGCGGGCACGACCTGGGCGGTGGCACGCAGGGCCATGCCGTCGGCCTTCGGCTCCAGGAAGCCGACCGCGCCCCGGTCCTTGGCCGGGGCCGAGCAGTTCACCTGGCGGGACCTGAGCCAGGCCACGCCCTTGGCGGCGGCCTCGGTGCGCCCGCCGGCCGCGAGGGCCTGGACGGCGAGGGCGGTGCTGTTGGAGTTCGCCTTCGCGCCGGAGCCCATGGAGTTGTCGGGGAAGCCGCCGTCGGGCAGCTGTCTCTTCACCAGCCAGTCGAGCGCGGGCCGCACGGCGGCCGTGCGGCCCGACCCGAGCAGGGCCTGCACGGCGAGGCCGGTGCTGTCCACATGGGACTTGCACGTGGCGGGGGTGGCGCCGAGGCCCAGCGGGAAGCCGCCGTCCGGGCAGTGGGATTCGGCGATGAAGTCGACGGCCTTCGCCGGTGCCCCGCCGGTGCGCTGGAGCGCCAGGACCGCCAGGGACTGGGTGAACTGCTGGGAGCCGTCCCCGGTGGGGTTCTTGTCGGTGAACCGGCCGTTCTCCTGCATGCGTGCGGTGAGGGTCTTCACCAGGTCGCGGCCGCCGAAGTCCTTCGGGTCGCGGTGCTCGACGGCGGCGACGAGGGTGAGCTTGGCGAGGCCGCCCGCGAAGACGGTGCCGGGCCCGCCCTTGCTCTCGATGTAGGCCCCGGCGTTGGCCTCCAGCCAGTCCGTGGCCTTCTTCTGCACGGCGCCGCCGGTGTCGGCCGACGCCAGGCCCATGATCACGTCGGCGGTCAGCCCCTGGTCGCCCTTGGCGTGGGCGTCGTCGGTCAGCTTCGAGGCCATCCAGGTGGCGGCGGCGCTCGCCGGTGCCTTGGGGACGGGCGCCGCCCCCGCCGCCGGTGGCGCGGGTTCAGCGTGGGCGGTGACCGGAAGGAGCACCGTGGCCAGCGCGGCCACCGGTATCCCCACCGCCGTTCTCGACCGTACGGACAGAGGCATGGTGAAGCTCCTTGTGCTTGCGGAGGAAGGGCGGGGAGGAGAACCGGCCGGAGGGTGCGGCTCCGGTGCCCGGAAGCGGCGCGGCGGCGTCGGCGGCGGGCGCCGAAAGCGTCACCGGCGCCCCGAAGGCGGCCCGGCGCGCGGCCCGGCGCAGGACGGCGAGCACCGCGGGGCCGAGCGTGACGACGGCGACGAGGTTGGTGAGCGCGCGGCCGGTGTCCCAGCCGAAGGTGGAGGTGACGAGTGTGAAGACGGCGAAGCGGTGCAGGTTCTCGCCGACCGGCGCGCCGGGCACGAAGGACAGGTCGGTGTCGGGGCCCGCCGTGAACGGCCAGAACCACATGTTCAGGAGGAAGCCGAAGAGGTACGCGACGACGACGCCGTAGGCGGCGAGCATCGCGATCTCCGCCCGCCCGGTCACCCGCCTGGGCAGCAGCCCCGCGCCGAGGCCGATCCACCCGGAGGCGATCATCTGGAACGGCAGCCAGGGCCCGACACCCGCGGTGAGCAGCGCCGAGGCGAACAGCGAGGTGCAGCCGAGCACGAACCCGAAGCCGGGCCCGAACACCCGGCCCGCGAGGACCAGCAGGAAGAACACGGTCTCGATGCCCGCCGTGCCCGCGCCGAGCGGCCGCAGCCCGGCGTTGACCGCGGAGAGCACGCCGAGCATGGCCAGGGCCTTGGTGTCGATGCCGCCGGACGACATCTCGGCGAGGACGACGGCGAGGAGCACCGGCATCGTCAGGAGGAAGACGAGGGGCGCGTCGGCGGTGTGCGCGACTCCCTCGGGCCGGGGCGCGGCGAACAGCGGCCAGAAGAACATGGCGAGCCCCGCGAGGCTCGCGAGGGTGAGCACGGTGGCGGTGCGCGCGCCGAGGGGCAGCACGGGCACGCGGAGGCGCCGGGCGCCGCGCATATGACGGCCCGTCAGGGACGGTCTCCCGGCGCTCATACGGCCTCCAGAGCGGTCCGTACCTGCTCCACCGTCAGCCACTCCTGCGGGCTCAGCACCTTGGCGACCTGCGGTGCGAACGCGGGTGAGGAGACGACCACGTCGGCCGTCGGGCCGTCGGCGACGATCTCGCCCTCGGCCATGACGACGACGCGGTCGGCGGCGCGCGCGGTGAACTCCACGTCGTGCGTGGCGACCACGACCGCGCGCCCCTCGGCGGCGAGGCGCCGGATGACGCCGGTGAAGGCCTCCTTGGCGTGGTAGTCGAGGCCGCGCGTCGGCTCGTCGAGGAGGACGACGCCGGGGGCGGCGGCGAGCTGGACGGCGAGGACGAGGGCGAGTTGCTGTCCCTCGGACAGGTCGCGCGGGTGCCGGTCGCCCGGGATGCCGGGCGCGAGCGCGTCGAGCAGCGCCCGGCAGGTGCCGTCGGCGGCGTCCGACTCCCGGTCGGCCTGGGCGCACTCGGCGTCCACGGTGTGCAGATAGAGCAGGTCGCTCGCGGTCTGCGGGACGAGCCCGACGAGTGCGCGGGCCTTGCGGGCCGCGACCTTCCCCGGGTCGGCGCCGGCCACGTCGACCGTCCCCGAGCGGCGGGGCCCCGAGCCCTGGAGCGCCCACAGGAGCGAGGACTTGCCGGAGCCGTTGCGGCCCATGAGGGCGGTGACCTCGCCGCCCGCCAGGTCCAGGTCCAGCTCGCGGACGGCGACGGTGTCGGCGTACGCGACGGTGACCCGCCGTGCGGCCAGGGCGGGTTCGCCCCGGGTCGCGGGGGCGGTGGCCGGGGTGTGCCCGGTGAGCCGGGTGCGCAGCGCGGCGGCCCTGCGGCGCGCGTCGCGCACCGACAGCGGCAGCGGCTCCCACCCGGCGAGCCGCCCCAGGCGCACGACGGGCGGCGCGACGTCGCTGTCGCGCATCAGCTCCGCCGGGTCGCCCTCGCGGACCCGGCCGTCGCGGGTCAGGTGCACGAGCCGGTCGGCGTACTGGAGCACGCGTTCCACGCGGTGCTCCGCGACCAGGACGGTGGTGCCGAGGTCGTGGACGAGCCGGGTGACGGCGGCGAGCACGTCCTCGGCGGCGGTGGGGTCGAGCGCGGACGTCGGTTCGTCCAGGACCAGGACCTTGGGGTGCGCGGTGAGGACGGAGCCGATGGCGACGCGCTGCTGCTGCCCGCCGGAGAGGGTGCGCAGCGCGCGCCGGCGCAGCTCGGCGATGCCGAGCAGGTCGAGGGTCTCCTCGACGCGCTTGCGCATGACGGCGGCGGGGACGGCCAGCTGCTCCATGCCGTACGCCAGTTCCTCCTCGACGGTGTCGGTCACGAAGGAGGCGAGCGGGTCCTGTCCGACCACGCCCACGACGTGCGCGAACTCCTGCGGCGGCGCCTCGGCCGTGGAGCGGCCGCCGACGCTGACGCGGCCCTGGAGGTGGCCGCCGGTGAAGTGCGGCACGAGCCCGTTGACGGCACCGAGCAGGGTCGACTTGCCGACTCCGGTCCGCCCGGTGACCAGGCACAGCTCGCCCTCGCCGATGGTCAGGTCGACGTCGCGCAGGGCAGGCTCGGGAGCACCCGCGTAGGTGAGGGTGACGTGCTCGAAGCGGATCACGCGGCGGCCTCCCCCGGTCGGGGCGCGGCGCGCGGCGGTGCGGGCGCGAGCCGGGCGGGCAGCACTCCGGCCAGGGCGGCGAGCGCGGGAAGCGCGGTCACCTCGGGCCAGGCGAGCGGCGAGAGCGAGGGGTAGAGGGAGGCCGCGTCCGTGCGGGAGACGACGTACATCAGCACGCCCGCGGCGAGCCCGGACGCGGCCACGGTCCACTCGGCGCCGTGCCACGGGTCGGGCCGGTACGTGCTGCGCGTGACGCGGCGCCCGCCGAGCACGAACCCGGCCACGGCCAGGGCGAGTCCGGCGAGCAGCAGCGGCGTGCCGAGGTAGGGCGGCGTGCTCGCGCCCAGCGCGCCGTACAGGCCGCCGCACACGCCGAGCAGCCCGGCGATGACCAGCGCGCCGGTGAGCAGCCGGGTGCGCGGGTCGGCGCGCCCGGTGCGGCCGTAGCCGTGCGAGGCCATCGCCGCGGCGAGGGCCAGGGAGCGGTTCATGGCGTCCTCCAGGACGGGGACGACGATGCCGCGCAGCGCGCCGATGCCGCGGTAGCCCTTCTTGACCGTGGAGCCGCGCAGCAGCCGGGCCCTGCGCACCCGCTGCACGCTCTCGACCAGCTGCGGCGCCACGGTGAGCGTGACGACGACGGAGGTGCCGATCTCGTGGAGCGCGCCGGGCAGCGCCTTGAGCATCCGCTTCGGGTTGGCGAGGGCGTTGGCCGCGCCGACGCACACCACCATGGTGGCGAGCCGCAGCCCGTCGTACAGGCCGCCGAGCAGCTGCTCGGCGGCCACGGGTCCGAACAGGCGGATTCCGGCGGCCCATTGGGGCAGCGGCACCTCCGGCAGCGTGACGAGGACGGTGTCGCCCTGGCCGCCGCCGAAGACGATCCGGAAGCCGACGCGCATCACGACGATGAACGCGCCGAGGCTCAGGTACATCCGGAACGCGAGCGCCCACGGCGCGTCGTCGCGCCGCTGGGCGACCACGAAGCCGACCGCGGCCAGGATCAGGACGAGCAGCACCGGGTTGGCGGTGCGGCTCGCCGCGGCGGCCATGCCGAGCGCCCACAGCCACCAGGCACCCGGGTGGACCGACCGGGCGAGACGGGTCACGGCGCACCGCCCGAGGCGCGTCCGCGACGGCGCCGGGCCGTCACTCCCCCGGCGACGGCGAGCGCCACGGCGGCGGCCGCGGCGACGACCGTGCCGGTGGGCACCCCCTCGTCCTTGCTCGCCGACACGGTCCGGGTGTCCTCGCCGCCGGTCCAGTCGGCGGCCTCGCTCGGCTCCGGCGCGGGGCCGGAGCCGGAGCCGGCGGGCGGGGACGGCTCGGTGCGCTTCTTCTCGCCGGAGTCCTTGCCCTTCCGGGCGTCCTCGCCCTTCTTGCCCTTGGCGTCCCGCGCGCCGTCCTTCTCGTTCTTGTGCCCGGGCGGCTTCGCCAGGCCGCCGCCGTCGGCGGGCGGCCGGGCTCCGTTGCCACCACCGGGGCCGGGGCCTCCTCCGGCGGGCGGCTGCACCTGGTCCGGGAGGTCGGGTGTGGTGCCGCGGTCGGGCGCTGCGGGGCCCCGCCCGCCGCCTGTGTGCCCACCTCCGGTGTGCCCGTCGCTGCCCGCTCCCCCGCCGCCACCGCCGCCGGGGGCGGCGGGGCGCCGGGGTGCCACGCGCGGCGCGGGGGCCTCGCCCTGGTCCCGGCCGAAGGAGAACGACCAGCCTTCGAAGCTGCCCTTCGGCGGGGTGCGGTAGGTGGCTCCGTACTGGCTGTAGGTCCAGCGGCCGCCGTTGGAGGCGTGCCAGTACGACCAGTAGGCCTTGGCGGGCGGGGTGTCGACGCAGGGCTCGCGGTCGGCGCCCGGCTTGCCCTCCAGGCGGCAGACGAAGGACTCGCCCCAGCGGTTGGTGCCGGTGACCCGGATGCCCGCGTCCTTGAGCGCGGCGAGGCCGGTCCGCTGGGAGCCGACGGCGCACCGCACGAGGGTGGTCCCGCCGAGTTCCCGGAAGTCCACGACGACGGTGACGCCTTCGCCCGCCTTGCAGAAGCCTCCGTGGCCGCGCCCGGTGTCCACGGCGGCGGCGGGCGTCGCCGGGCCGGGGCCGACGCCGAGTACGGCCGACGCGAGCAACAGCCCGAGCGCGGCGGCGGACGCGCGGATCGCACCGGCCATGCGGATCGCACCGGCCATGTCGAGGGGCCCTTCGGTTGGGGTCGCACGAGGACCCCGCGCCACGGCCGCCGGTGCCGCACGAAAAACCCCTACGCGCGTTCCAGGAAGGAAGCGGCAGGGGGCCGTAGAACCGGTGACGGGCTCTGGGCTCCACGCTGCAGACCATGACAGTGAGAAGCAGTGCACGTGCCACGCTGGGCAGCCCGACTCGCGGTCACGCCGAGGCGTGCCGCACACGGTTGCAGGTCAGTGCCGGAGTCTCACCGGCTTTCCCCAGTCGCGTACGCATTCAGTTGTCCGTGTGCCCGCAGCCGCACGTTTCCGCCACAGCCGGAGCACAGGCATCGTAGGCCCGCCGCCACCGGCCGCGCCAGGGCGGTGAGTTGTGACGCCCGCCACCGAATGGCCTGATCCTTACGGACGATGACATTCCCTCATCGATCACTCGAACGGCCCATGCGGAAACGATCCGCCAGGTGAGACCCCCCGCGTTCGGGCCTCCGGCGCGGGGCGCGGCGGCGATCCTCGGGGCCGACGACCGGGGTCCGGCGGCCGCTCGCGCGGCCGGTCCGGCCCCCTTCTTCCGGCCCTTTCCGGCCCTTTCCTCTTGAGGAGTCCTCTGGTGCGTATCCGTCGCAAGGTGATCGGCGCCCTCGGTTCGGCCGCTCTCGCGCTGACGTCGTTCGGGGTGGTGACCGTCTCCGCGAGCCCGGCGGCCGCCGATCCGTGCGGCTTCTACGAGACGAGTTCCGACGCCTACTACCAGCACTGCACGTCGGACGGCTCCCGTGTGGTGATCAAGGTGAGGGTCGCCCTGGCCCCGGACTACGAGCGGTGCGTCGCGCCCGGCAGGACCTGGCTGGGCTCCGCCGACAAGATCCAGGGCGCTCACTACGTGGGCCGTACCTGCTGACACCGGTCACCGGCGGGGCGCTCACAGGGGGGCGCCCCGCCCGGCCCCGCGGGCGTCAGCCCCAGAACGCCCGGGCCACCGCCGCGCCGGTGACCGCGGCGCCGAGCCCCGCCGCCACACTGGCCGCCGCGTTGGCCGCGGCCAGGAAGCGCGCGCCGGTCTCGGCCAGGCGCAGCGTCTCGTACGAGAAGGTGGAGTACGTGGTCAGCGCCCCGCACAGGCCGGTGCCGACGAGCAGGTGGGCGGAGTTCGGGGCGGCGCCGTAGGTGACGGCGCCGGTGAGGACGCCCAGGACCAGACAGCCCACGACGTTGACCGTGAAGGTGCCCCAGGGGAAGACGGAGTCGTGGCGGCCCTGGACGGCCCGGTCCGTCAGATAGCGCAGGGGCGCGCCGACGGCGGCCCCGGTGAGCACGAGCACCCAGTTCATCGTGGCCTCCCGGAGAGCACGCGGCGGGTCGTCGTCGCGGCCGTCCACACCGCCACGAGCGCCACCGCCGGGGTGGCGGCCAGATAGGCGAGCGCGATCCGGGCGTGGCCGTCCCCGAGCAGCCGCTGGACGTCGACGGCGTACGTGGAGAACGTGGTGAAGCCGCCGAGGACGCCCGTGCCGAAGAAGGGCCGCACCAGGCGGTGGGCGCTCCACGCCTCCGTGACCAGGACCAGGAACACGCCGATCACCGCGCAGCCGAGCGCGTTCACCACCAGCGTGGTCCAGGGGAAGGCGGCCGCCGCGGTGGGCCACAGCAGTCCCGCGCCGTAGCGGGCCGCCGCGCCCGCCGCGCCGCCCGCCGCCACCGCGGCGAGCACGGGTGCCTGGCCGGGTGCCGGTCCCGCGGGCCCGGCGGGCGCCGGGACGTCGATGTCCGGGTCGATGGGTTCGGGCTCGGCGGTCCGGTCGCGCGGTGCTGTCATCCGGTCGTACGTCTCCCACTCGTGCGCCGCCCGGGAGTGTGCGGGCGCGTGTCCTCACAAGCAGGGGCCGTCGGCGGCGTCGTCACCGCGGTTGGGGTACGGCGGGCCCCACCGCCGTACGGCCGTTCCCCGCGTACGCGGCGGCCGTGCCGCCCAGGATAGTCGGCACCGGGCGGACCGGCCGGAAGGGGGCCGTGGGCGTGCCGGGCCGGTCAGCGCCGCAGCTTGACCCGCGAGAGCGCCGCCACGCCGAGCGCGGCGAGGCCGATCTGGATGAGCCACTCGGTCCAGTCGACGCCCTTGGTGTCGGCGACGTCCAGGCCCGAGGCGATGGCGGTGCCGATGAGCGCCGCGACGATGCCGACGACGATGGTCCACAGGACGCCGATGCGCTGCCGCCCGGGGACGACGAGCCGCCCCAGGATCCCGATGACGGCGCCGATCACGATCGCACTGATGAGCCCTGAGATCTCCATAGCTCCGCTTTCCCTCGGCTGAAGTCCGTTTCGTGTCCCCGGGTTCCCTGGAACGCGCCCGGCAGTCGTGGCGGCGTTCGGGGCCGGGCTCCGCGGTGGACGTTTCCGCTCCCGTTGTCAGGGCACCCGCGAACATGCGGGTCCGGCTGGTCGCGGAGTGGGGCAGGGGCGCGGGCCGTACGGCGGACGGCCTCCTGACGGAAGCCCGTGGGGGCCGCGGGGTCTTGTCGGGGCCGCGGGCCTTGTCGGGGCCTTGGGCGGGGGCCCGTACCCCGCGCCCAAGGTTCCTCACTCCCCGTGGCTTCCCAGCCGGGGCTGCGAGTCCCCCGGCGGGCCACCGGCAAACCCGGATCCGCCGGTCCACCGCCCACCGACCATCCACCGCGAAACGAGGGGCACCATGGCCACAGTGGAAACGGCGATCCTTGTGCTCGACAGCGGCGAGCCGGAGCAACTGGCCGAGTTCTACGCCGGTCTCCTGGGCGAGGACGTGACGTACAACCCCCAGGCCGACCGGTTCGAGACCACCGGGGCGTCCGGTACGCGCCTGGGCTTCCGGCGCGACACCGGCTTCGCGCCGCCCAGCTGGCCGCGGCCCGACGACGCCCACCAGACCCATCTGGAACTGCTCGTCGCCGAGGGCGAGATGGACGCGGCGGAGCGCGCGGCCATCACGGGCGGTGCCCGGCCGGTGGACACCCAGCGCGACGGCGTGCGCGAGGTGCGGCTCTACTCCGACCCGGCCGGGCACACGTTCGCGCTGCGCACCCGCTGACGCGCTCCGGGTACGCGGCGCGTTCCCGGGTACCCGGCGCGCATGACGACGCACACCGCACCGATCGCACTGGCCGCTCCGGGCGGCTCCCCGCTCGCGGCCTCGCCGTCCGCGAGCGCCTTCCTGGCCTTCGGGCTCGGCCTGCTCATCGTCGTGGCGCTGACGTGGGCGGTCTGGCTCGGCATCCGGGTGCGCAGGAGGGAGCCGGACCGGCCGCGTCCCGAGGAGCAGCCCCGGTTGCCGGACGACGGTCCGGTCCGCGAGGTCCGGGAGCGGCGCGAGCCCGATGAGGTCCCGCAGGACGGCGGCCGTCTGACGCCCCACCAGCTCAGCGGCGGGGGCACGGTCGGCAGCAAACCGAGCGACGACCAGGAGCCCGGGCGCTGGACCCCCGGTTCGAGCGGCGCCTTCGGCAGCGGCGGCCCCGGCCGGACATAGGGGCGGCGGCCCGGGGCGCCGTGGGGCCGCCGAGCGGGGCGCGGCGCGGAGCGGCGCCCGGCTGCAACCTCCTCGCAACCTCCGGCGGTGTTGACTGGCCCGGCCGGGCCACCGCGGCCCGGTGACCCGCGACCCGGAGGAGGCCGACCGGCCATGGCCGACACCCCGCGCGTGGAGCTGACCCCCGCAGCCGCCGATCTGCTGCGGCGGCTGCGGTCGGCCCACGGCCCGCTGATGTTCCATCAGTCCGGCGGCTGCTGCGACGGCAGTGCGCCCATGTGCTACCCGGAGGGGGAGTTCCGCACGGGTGACTCCGACGTGCTGCTCGCGTCGCTGACCGTGGACGGCGTGGCGGAGCCGGTACGGTTCTGGATGTCCAAGAGCCAGTACGAGGTGTGGAGTCACACCCGTCTCATCGTCGACGTCGTCGAGGGGCGCGGCAGCGGCTTCTCGCTGGAGGCCCCCGAGGGCGTCCGTTTCCTCATCCGTTCGCGGCTCGTGGGCGCCTAGCACGTGCTCCGTCCTCGCCGTCTGGTGAACTCCCTTCACTGCTGGGACAGTTGGACGGCCCAGCCGACCCGAGGGGGATCCGTGACACGACGCGGGCAAGGCAGCAGACGCTTCAGAGCGGTGCGCGGCGCGTTCGCCGCGCTGACGGCCCTCGGCACCCTGGCCGGTGCCGCCCTCCTCGGGGCGGCACCGGCCAGTGGTGTTCCGGGGGCCGCGCCCGCGGCCACCGAGATCGCGCCGGGCGTGGAGTACCGGGACTACGACATCCCGACGCCGCGCGGCACCGCACACGCGCACGTCCTCGACGTCGACCTGCGCCACCCGGGCGTTCGCGTCGGGCTGCTGTACCCGGGCGCGGTCGGCGCCCGGCAGCCCGTGTCCACGCTGGCCGACCAGGCGGGAGCGGTCGCCGGCGTCAACGGCGACTTCTTCAACATCACCGAGACCCAGCACCCCGGCGTCGAGGCGACCGGCGCGCCCGTCGGACCCGCCGTCGCCGCCGGACGCACCCTCAAGGCCGCCGTCCCGAACGGCCAGCGCTTCGGCCCGGCCCTGCCGCCCGGCACCACCACCGAGGACGTCATCGGCGTGGGCGTCGACCGCAGGGCCCGCCTGGACCGTCTGACCCTCGACGGCAGCGTGCGCACCCGCGAGGCGCGGCTTCCGCTCGGCGGGCTCAACCAGTACGCGCTGCCGGTGGGTTCGGTGGGCGCGTTCACCAGCGACTGGGGCGTCACCTCGCGCGTGCGGGCGACCTGCGGCACCGACACCGACCGGGGCGCGCCGTGCAGCACGGACACCTACGAGGTGACGGTGCGCGGCGGGCGCGTCGCCGCCGTGGCCGACACGCCCGGCCGGGGCGCCATCGCCCCGGGGACGACGGTGCTCGTGGGCCGGGAGGCGGGCGCGCAGCAGCTGCGCAAGCTGGCGATCGGCGACCCGGCGCAGGTGCGCCACCGGCTCGTGCCGTCGGCGACGGACACCCCGTACCGCTTCGTCATCGGCGGCTATCCGCTGCTGCGTGACGGGGCGCCGCTGCCGGGCCTCGACGACCGGACGTCCGCCGTGCGCACGGCCGCCGGGATCGACGAGGGGGGCCGCCGTCTGGTCCTGCTCGCGCTCGACGGCGCGCCCGAGTTCCGTGGCGGCCTGACGATCGCCGACGTGGCCTCGTCCCTGCGGGAGTTGGGCGCCGAGGACGGCTTCAGTCTCGACGGCGGCGGCTCCAGCACGCTGGCCGCCCGGGAGCCGGGCGCGCCCGCCGTCTCGGTGCGCAACCATCCGAGCGGCGGCGCGGAGCGCCCGGTGCCCAACGGCATCGGGGTCTTCTCCCGCCCCTAGCGGGCCGCCCTCCAGGGAGCCGCCTCACTCCCCGGCGTCCCGCACGGCCACCAGGCCGTTGAAGACACCCACGTACGCGGTGCCGTCGGGGCCGAGCGTCACGGGCGCCCAGTTGTTGTCGTACGCGACGCCGGTCCCGGCGAGCCGCTTCCAACGGGTCTGGCCGGTGCGGAAGTCGACGGCCGTCAGGTACCAGGCGTCGATGCCCAGGGGGTGGGGGTCCTTGGTGTAGAGGTAGAGCAGTCCGTTGGTGGTGGACAGCTTCGGCACGGTGGACGGGGAGCGCTCCTGGCTCTGCCACACCGTGTCGCAGCCGCTGCCGTCGGCACGGACGTCGACGCGGGTGACACCGCCGACGACGCTGCGGCCGAGGGTGAGCGAGGTGATGTTCTCGTAGCCGTAGTTGTTCTCGACGACGAGGCTGTTGCCGTAGCTGATCAGCGAGTTGTCGGTGGTGGACGCGCCGGAGCCGAAGACGGGGACCGCGCAGACCAGGCGGCGGTCCTCGGGGACGTCGGCGCCGCGCCGGTAGACGAGGACGTGCATGCGGTCGTCGGCGTTGTCGGTGATGGCGACGTACTTCTCCGCCGTGCCGAACAGGTCGGGGGTGGTGCCCGAACCCTGGTTCACGGAGCCGGGCTTGGTGCCTGTGCCCCGGTCGTAGGTCCGGCGCCAGGTGACCTTCGGCGTGCCGTCGGCGGTGGCCTCGAAGCCGTACAGGGCGTGGTCGGAGACGATCGACACGCCGTCCTCGGCGACCGAGAACGAGTTCTGGATCTCTTCGCCGCGCAGTCTCATCGACCGGATGGCGCCGGTCTTCGGATCGACGGTGCCGACGCGGCCCTGCCGGGTCACCCACCAGATGCGCCCGTCCCAGTCGGGCAGCACGGAGGTGACCGGGTCGCACTCGCCGCTGGGGTGGAGGTTCGTCCAGCTCACGCAGTCGTGCGGGACGTGCGCCGTGAGGTCCCAGTCCCTGTCGACGACGAAGCGCCACCCGCCGTCGGCGGTGCGTTCGTGCGCGAGCCGTACGACGTGCTGGCGCGAGTCGGCGAGCACGAGGCGGTCCTCGTCGTCGAGGTAGGAGTACGCGCCGCCGGACGTGTCCTTGAAGATCCGGGAGAAGTCGAGGCGCGTGATCGCCTCGACGGTGGAGGGGCGCTGCGGCAGCTTGTACTCGGCGAGCGTCCGCAGCGTGCGCGGGTCGAGCAGCTTGACCAGGAAGCCGGAGAAGGTGCCGCACACGGTGACGATCCGGCCGTCGCGGTCGAAGGTGACGGTGGCGCACTCGCCGCCGAGCGCGGCCATCTTCTCGCTGTCGACCTCGGGCGCGCGGCCGAGCGGGCCGTTCCAGGGGTACGTTCCGCTGCCCGCCGCGTCGGCGTGCATGCCGCTGCGCCCGTTCGGGGCGAGGTGGGGGTGCTGGGGCGGCGGGTCGCCGGGGACGGGCGCGGCGGTGGCGGGCGCGCCCGCGTACGGGGCGACGAGCCGGTGCCCCGGGGCCTTGGGGATCTCGTCCGCGTGCGCGGCGGGCAGGGTCAGGGCCGTGGCCCCGAGGGCCAGGGCGAGGACACGGCCCACGAGCGTACGGGGTCGGCGCGTACGGGTTGGACGAGGCATGCGCCGACGCTAGGACCGGCCCCGTGAAGTGTCCATGCTCGTGCGGGAGTTGTTCACGGGGCCGCAAACGATCACTCGGCCCCGGGCTCCGGCGCGGTCACGGCCGGATGCCGCTGACGATGTCAGCCGTGGCCGTCAGGCCGTCGTGGATGGTCGGCGCCACGCTCGTGCCCGCGAGGTAGAAGCCGAGCAGACCGCAGACCACGGCGTGCGAGACCTTCATGCCCCCGCTGCGCAGCAGCACCACCGCGATGATCAGGAGCAGCAGCCCCACCGAGATCGAAAGGAACATCACGGACCTCCTCCGCCACGCCGACACCGTGGCTTTCGGCGGCAAGTGTGGCGTAGCGGAGGGTTTGTCCGGGTGAGCGGCGTGTCCGCCGGACGAGTGGTGTGCGGGGGACGTCGCCGTGCGGGCCGTCAGCCGCGGCGGGCGTCGAGGAACGTCTGGAGGCCCGCGAGGTCGTCGGTGTTGAGGTGGTCGACACCGGCGTCGAGGAGTTCGGTCCAGACCGCGTCGCGGGCCGGGCCCGGCAGGTCGGGCGTGGCCCAGAAGCGGACGCGCTGCCCGCGCTTGTGGGCGGTGGAGACGATGCCCCGCAGCTTGGCGCGCTCGGCGGGCGGGATCGGGCCGACGCCGTTCCAGGTGAAGTTCAGGGACCAGTTGTCGCTGATGAGCGGCGCGAAGGAGGCGGGCGCCGGGCCGCCGAGGTCGGCGAGACGGCCGTCGTAGAAGGCGCGGCGCACCGGCTGCGCCTCCATCACCGGGCGGGCCGCGCGGTCGCCGGAGACCACGGCGGTGATCGCGGAGCGGCGGACCTTGCCGTGCGCGTACGTGGTGAACAGGCGCCGGTAGGGCCGCATATGGCGGTCCAGCTCCCGGTACGTCGACGCGCCCTCGGTCTTGATGTCGATCAGGAGCTGGAACTGGCCGTGCCAGTGGCGGTACACGGAGCCGTGCTGGGCGCGGACGCGGGCGGCGAGGGGCTCCAGGTACAGCGACTCCAGGGTGCGGCTCGGGTCGAGGTCCGCCGGGTCGTGGGCCACGAGGAGTTGGCCGCCGACGAGGAAGATGTCGGCCTCGACGCTGGTGAAGCGGTGGTCGAGGGCGTCCAGGAGGGGCCGGGCGTGCTCGTAGTCGTTGTGCGCGTGGGCCTGCGCGAGGGGGCGCGTGCGGGGGTGGTGGCCGCGCCCGAGCGGGCGGGTGCCCGGCGCGGGGTCGGCCGCGTGGGCGATTCCGGGTGCGGCGACGGCCGTCGCGACGGCCGCGCCGAGGGTGGTCAGGGCTCTGCGACGGGTGACGAGGGCCATGGGGTACCTCCCGAAAGGGCGGAGTGGGGACGGGAATCGGCCGGAGCCGCAGCGAGCAGGGCCTCCGGCCGCAGTGAGTATGGCCTCCCGCTGCTCCGAAGAACCCTTCTGGCCTGGGAGTTGGCGTGATCGACGCCTTCAGTTCACCGCGTGCGCGGCCCTGCCTCGCCCCGCGCCCCTCGCGCAGCGGCCGGGTGGGCGGCAGCTTTGGGTCTTCCTCCAGTCACCTGGCATCTGCCATGTGAAATCGCCCCAATGTCTGTAAATGCAAGATGAAGGCGGCTATCTTGTCGCACATGCAGCCCTACACCACCGGTCAGGCCGCGCGTCTGCCCGGCGTCGGCCCCGACACCGCGCGCCGCTGGGCGGACGCCGGGCGGGTCGCGACCCACCGCGACCGGAGCGGGCGCCGCCTCATCGAGGGCCGGGACCTGGCCGCCTTCTCCACCGAGGTCGCCCGGGGCGGCATCGGTGAGGGGGCCGGCATGCGGGCCACCGCCCGTGTGAAGTCGACCAGCGTGCACATCGACCGCGCCTGAACATCCGTCCCCAGCGGCACCGCCCGTCCCCGGTCACCGCGTCGTTCCGTTCTCCCGGGCGGCCCCGCGCCGTCCGCAGCAAGAGGAGTCCCACCGCATGAACACCGTGATCACCAAGCGGCGGGCCGCCGCCGCGCTCGTCACCGCCGCCCTGCTCCTGCCGCTGACGGCGTGCGGCAGCGACGACGACAAGAAGGACGAGGGCGGCAAGAAGGACGGCGGCACGCGGCAGCAGGCCGACCTCACCGTCCTCGCCGCCGCCTCCCTCACCGACGTGTTCAAGACCGCGGGCGCCGCCTACGAGGACGCACACCCGGGCACGAAGATCACCTTCTCCTTCGAGGGCTCGCAGGAGCTGGCCGCCAAGGTCCGCCAGGGCGCTCCGGCCGACGCGCTGGTCACCGCCGACACCAAGACCATGGACGCGCTCGGCTCCGACACCGGCAAGCCGACCGTGATCGCCAAGAACCGCCTGGTCATCGCCACCGGCAAGGGCAACCCGAAGAAGGTCGAGCAGCTCAAGGACCTCGCCGACAAGGATCTGAAGGTGGTCCTCGCCGCGCCCGAGGTGCCGGTCGGCCGCTACAGCGAGCAGATCCTGGAGCGGCAGAAGGTCGACGTGAAGCCGGTCTCCCAGGAGCCCAACGTCCGTGCCGTCCTGTCCAAGGTCGAGCTCGGCGAGGCCGACGCCGGTCTCGTCTACAAGACGGACGTCCAGGCCGCGGACGGCAAGGCGGAGGGCGTCGACATCCCCGACGGCCAGAACGCGATCGCCGAGTACCCGGCCGCTACCCTCAAGACGTCCGAGCACACCGGCGCCGCGGCCGCGTTCGTGAAGTGGCTGAACTCCGCCGAGGCACAGAAGATCCTGCGGGACGCGGGCTTCCAGAAGCCGTAGCCCCCGCGCACCGACCTGGGAATCCCCGATGAGACCACGCCGCGGAGCCGGTGCGCGCCCGCCGCTCACCCTGGCCGTGCCCGCGCTCCTCGCCGTCGCGTTCCTGCTGCTCCCGCTCGTCGGGATCCTCAGCAGGACCGCCTGGGGCGACCTCGGGACGCATCTGACGAGCCCCGGAGTGACCGAGGCGCTCAAGCTCTCGCTGTACGTGTCCTTCTGGGCGCTCGGCCTGTCCCTGGTCCTCGGGGTGCCGCTGGCCTGGCTGCTCGCCCGCGTGCCGTTCCCCGGCAAGGCGCTGGTGCGCTCGCTCGTGCTGCTGCCCATGGTGCTTCCGCCCACCGTCGGCGGGGTCGCGCTGCTCCTCGGCTTCGGGCGGCGCGGGCTGCTCGGGCCGTGGCTGGAGGACACCTTCGGGATCGTCCTGCCGTTCCACACGTCGGGCGCCGTCGTGGCCGCCACCTTCGTGGCCATGCCGTTCCTGATCATCAGCCTCGAAGGCTCCCTCGCGGGCATGCGCCTGTCGTTCGAGGAGACCGCGGCCTCCCTCGGTGCCTCGCCGGTACGGGTGTTCTTCACCGTCACCCTGCCGATGGTCGCGCCCGGGCTCGCCGCCGGGGCCGCGCTCACCTGGGCGCGGGCGCTCGGCGAGTTCGGCGCGACCATCACCTTCGCGGGGAACCTGCCGGGCACCACGCAGACCCTGCCGCTCCAGGTGTATCTGCTGCTCCAGGACCAGCCCGAGGCCGCGACCTCCGTGTCGCTGCTGCTGCTCGTGATCGCCATGGCCGTCCTCGTCGCGCTGCGCGGGCGCTGGACGGGCGGGACGACCGACCGCGCGGCGCGCCCCCGCGGCGGCTCCGCGCCCCTGGCCGACGAACCCACGGGCGGGCCGGAAGCGACCGGGTCCGGGCCCGTCGGGGCCGAGCCGGCACGGGAGCGTTGGCCCCTGCACGCGGACGTCACCGGTTTCACCGAGCTCACGCTGACGGCCGAGCCCGGCACCACCATCGCGGTCGTCGGGCCGAACGGGGCGGGCAAGACCACGCTCCTGCGCGCCCTGCTCGGGCTCACCCCCCGCGCCCACGCCCGGCTGCGCCTCGGCGCGACGGACGTCACCGCGCTGGCGCCGCACCGGCGCGGCGTCGCCTGGGTGCCCCAGGACGGCGCGCTCTTCCCGCACCTGAGCGCCCTGTCCAACACCGCCTACGGCCTGCGTGCCCAAGGGGTGCCGCGCGCGGAGGCGCGCCGCAGGGCACGGCTCTGGCTCGACCGGCTCGGCGTCGGGCACCTCGCGCACCGCAGGCCCGCGCAGCTCTCCGGCGGCCAGGCCCAGCGCGTCGCCCTCGCCAGGGCCCTGGCGCCGCACCCGCGGCTGCTGCTGCTCGACGAGCCGCTGGCCGCGCTGGACCAGACGACGCGGGCGCACGTCCGCCACACCTTGCGCACCCATCTGGCGGGCTTCGGCGGGGTCTGTCTGCTCGTCACCCACGATCCGGTCGAGGCCGTCTCCCTGGCCGACCGGGTCCTGGTCCTGGAGGACGGGCGGGCCCTGCAGGACGCCTCGCCCGCCGAGGTCACCCGGCGCCCCCGCTCCCCCTGGGTGGCCCGCATGCTGGGGAGCAACGCCCTGGCCGGGACGGGCACCGGGGACGGCACGCTGCTGCTCGCCGACGGCGGACACCTGGTGGCCGCCGATCCGCTCGGCGAGGGCACGCGGGCCCTCGCGGTCATCCCGCCCGAGGCGGTGTCGTTGCACCTGGAGCACCCCGAGGGCAGCCCGCGCAACGTCTGGCACGGCACGGTCCGGGAGATCACCGCGGTCGGCAGCAGGCTGCGGGTCCTGGTCACCGCCGAGAAGGCGCCGGACCTCGTCGCGGAGATCACCCCGCAGGCGGCGGCCGAACTGGGCCTCGCCGACGGCACCCCGGTCTACACGAGCGTGAAAGCGACCGAGGTCACGCTGGTCGCGGTCTGACGCGCGGGCCCGGCCGCTCACGGTCCGACGCGCGGGCCCGCAGGCCCTAGGCGGGCACCGGCCCGCCGGTCAGCTCGTCCCAGTGCACCGTCCGGTCGCACCACCGTTCCAGGAGCACCTTGTCGTGCCCCACGGCGAGCAGCCCGGCCCCGGCGCCGGCCCGGTACTCCTCCACGGCGGCGACCAGGGCGGCCGTCGTGGACGCGTCGAGCATCGCCGTCATCTCGTCGCAGATCAGCCAGCGCGGCCGCAGGACGAGGGCGCGGGCCAGACAGGCCCGCTGGAGCTGGCCGTCGCTGACCTCGTGCGGGCGGCGGCCGAGCAGGTCGGCGCCCAGGCCGACGGTGCGGGCGAGCTCCGCAACGCGGTCGGCGGCCCCGGCGCCGCGGCCGGTGGCCCGCAGGGGCTCCGCGATCAGCTGGGTGAGGGTCAGGCGCGGGTCGGCGGAGAGCCGGGGCTGCTGGAAGACCACGCCGAACGCGGTGCGCTGGGCGCGCGGGGCCCGGTGGCGCCAGCCGCGCGCGGCCTCGCCGTCGATGACGACCTGGCCCGCGTCCGGCCGGTGCAGCAGGGCCGCGACCCGGGCGAGCGTCGACTTGCCGCAGCCGCTGGGGCCGAGCAGACCCACGGACTCGCCGGGCGCGAGGGTGAGGCTGACGTCCCGTACGACGGGGTCGCGGCGGTCGTATCCGGCGGTCAGGGAGCGCAGTTCAAGCACGGGGCGCCTCCAGCGCGGCGGTGACCGGGTGGTGGCAGGCGACGCCCGCCGTGAGCGCGGGCCGGGTCGCGCAGCTCTCGTCGGCCCGTGCGCAGCGGGCCGCGAAGGCGCAGCCCTCCGGGAGCGCGGACAGCTCGGGCGGCATGCCGGGGATCGGGGTGAAGTCCCGCTCGGGCAGGGCGTCCAGGAGGCCGCGCGCGTACGGGTGGCGCGGTCCGGGCTCGCCGAAGAACGCCTCGGCGTCGGCGATCTCGACGACGCGGCTCGCGTACATGACGGCGACGCGGTCGGCGACGCGCCGGGCGGCGGCCAGGTCGTGGGTGATCAGGAGCAGCGCGCGGTCGTCACCGACGTGGCGGCGCAGTTCGTCGACGGTGCGGTCGACGAGGTCGCGGTCCAGGCCCGTGGTGGGCTCGTCGGCCAGGAGCAGCGGCGCGTCGCCGATCAGGGCGAGCGCGGTGGCGGCGCGCTGGGCGAGGCCGCCGGACAGCTGGTGCGGGTAGCGGTCGAGGTGCCCGACGGGGAAGGAGGCGCGCTCGGCCGCCGCCTCCGCGGCCGCGCGCAGCGCGGGGCGGCGCACCCCCGTGAGCTCCCGCAGGGTCTCCTCCAGCTGGGAGCGCACGGTGCGTACGGGGGTCAGGTGCGCGGCGGGGCTCTGCGGGACGAGGCCCACGCGCCGACCGCGCACGGTGCGGGCCAGGGTGCGCTCGGAGGCGGTGAGCAGGTCGAGGCCGCCGAGCAGCGCGGACCCCGCGGTCTCGGCGTTGCCCGGCAGGAGGCCGAGCAGGGCGGAGGCGAGGACGGACTTGCCGCAGCCGCTCTCGCCGACCAGGGCGAGGCATTCGCCGGGCGCGAGGTCGAAGCGGGCGTCGGTGACGGCGGCCACGTGGCCGCCGCCGCGCATGCGGAAGCGCACGGACAGACCGCGGACGGACAGGACGGGGTCCTGGGCGGGGCCGGTCAGGACGGGACCCTGGGCGGGGCCGGGCGCGGTCACAGCATCAGCTCCGATCGGCGGCGCGGGTTGATCCGCTCGCGCCAGGCGCCCGCGAGGCCCGCGATCGCCAGGGTGGGCACGATGATGAACAGGCCGGGGAAGAGCGTGGGCCACCAGTCGCCCGCGAGCAGCGAGCTGCGGGCGCCCTGCACGAGCGTGCCGAGGCTCGCCTGGTGCGTGGGCAGGCCGAGGCCGAGGAAGGAGAGCGCGGACTCGTGCCAGATGGCGTGCGGCACCATCAGGACGGCGGCGAGCCCGGCCTGCGGCAGGACCCCGGGCAGCAGGTGGCGCACGGTCACGCGCCGGCGTGAGGCGCCGCCGGAGATCGCCGCGTCGACGTAGGGGCGGGAGCGCAGCGACAGGACCTCGGCGCGCACGATGCGGGCGGTGGACAGCCAGTGCGTGAGCCCCACGGAGATCACCACGGGCCAGACGCCGGGCCGGAACATCGCGACGACGAAGATGCCGAGCAGCAGGTGCGGGACCGACGCGAAGACGTCGACGACGCGCATCACGATCCGGTCCACCCAGCCGCCGCAGGCGGCGGCGAGGGCGCCCACCGCGGTGCCGACGACGGTGGCCACCACGGCGGCGACGACGCCGACGAGCAGCGACACGCGCAGCCCGTACACACAGCGCACCAGCAGGTCGCGGCCCACGTCGTCGGTGCCGAAGGGGTGGGCGAGGGAGGGCGGCAGGAGCTTGTCCGCGAGGTGCACGGCCTGCTCGTCGAGGTCGACGACCGGCGGCACGATCAGGACGGCGAGCACGACGGCCGCGACGATCGCGGCGGAGCCCCACACCCGCCACGCGCGGGTGGCCGTGGCCGAGGTGCGCGCGGCGCGCGCGGAGGCCGGGCGCCAGGTGGTCTCAGCCATCGAATCCCACCCTGGGGTCGGCGAGCCCGTACAGCAGGTCCGCGAGGAGGTTGCCGAGCAGGACGGCGGCCGTCGCGAGCGCGGTGAGCGCGGCGAGCAGCGGGAAGTCCACGGAGGTGGCGGCGCCCACGGTGGCCGCGGCGATGCCGGGCCAGCTGAAGACGGTCTCCACGAGCAGGGCGCCGGTGATGAGTTCGGGCACGCGGGAGCCGACGAGGGTGAGCACCGGCAGCATGCCGGAGCGGAAGGCGTGCTTCAGCAGCACGGTGCGTTCGGCGAGGCCGCGGGCGCGGGCGCCGCGCACGGGGTCGTCGCCGAGCGCGTCGCCGACGCTCTGGCGCACGTACAGGACGAACCACGGCAGCTGGGAGATCGCGAGGACGGCGGCGGGCAGGATCAGATGGCTGGTGACCTGGTCGAACGTCACCGTCGTACGGGCGGTGTCGGTGAGCCCGCCCGCGGGGAGCACGTCCAGCTTCAGGGCGAACAGCCACATCACGAGGAGGCCGAGCCAGAACGGCGGTGCGGCCTCCAGGGTGTAGGCGAGCGAGGTGATGCCCCGGTCGAGCCAGCCGCCGGGGCGGCGCGCGGCGAGGACGCCGAGGGCCGAGCCGAGCAGGATCGCGAGGAGGAAGGCGGTGGCGGCGAGCAGCACCGACCAGCCGATGCGCTCGCCGATGGCGTCGGCGACGGGCTGGCGCAGCGTGCTGGAGTCGCCGAGGTCGCCGCTGAGGGCCGAGGTGAGCCAGTCCCACCAGCGGCTCACCAGCGGCTTGTCGACGCCGAGGTTGGCGCGCAGCTGGTCGAGGTTCTCCTGGGACGCGGTGAGCCCGGCCGTGCCCGCGTACGCCTTGACGGGGTCGAAGGGCGAGGCCTCGGCGACGGCGAAGACGCCGAAGGTCACGACGAACAGGACCGGGACGGCGAACACGGCTCGCCGGGCGGCGAGCCGTGCCATGGGCCCCCAGGGGACCCGGCGGGTCCGGGTCCCCCGGTCGCGCCGCTTGTCGGGCGCGGAGGTCACTTCTTCGGCTGCCAGTCCTCGACGTTCCACCACGGGCCCGAGGCCAGGCCGTGGTCGTGCGGCTCGACCTGCGTGGACAGGTCGCCGAAGGACTTGTCCACCACGTACAGGTGGTCGATGTGCGTGAGGAAGGTGTAGCCGGGGTCCTTCACCAGCTCGCGCTGGATCGTGTCGTACGCGGCCGCGCGCTCGGCGCGGTCGCCGCTCTTGCGGGCGTCCTCCAGGGCCTTGTCGACCGTGGCGTTGTCGTAGTGCGCCATGTTGTTGAAGCCGTCACCGGCGAGGGAGGACTTCAGGAGCGCGTACTGGTCGAAGTCCGGGTCGGCCGGGGAGCCGCCGCCCGCGAGGACCGCGTCCTTGGCCATGCGCGGCTCGATGACCTCCCAGGTGCCGGACTGCACCTCGACCTTGATGCCGAGCTTCTTGGCGTCGGAGGCGTAGGCGAGCGCGTGGTCCTGGCGGAGCTTGTCGCCGGTGAGGTACCAGAGCGGGAACGACGCCTGGACGCCGTCCTTCTCGCGGATGCCGCCCTTGCCGGGCTTCCAGCCCGCCTCGTCGAGGATCTTCTTGGCCTTGGCGGCGTCGAACTTCCGCTCGGTGCCCTTGGTGAACCAGGGGCTGTCCGTCGGGACGGGGCCGTAGGCCTCCTTGCCCGCGCCTTCGAGGATGGAGTCGACCATGGCCTTGCGGTCCACGCCGATGTCGAGGGCGCGCCGCACGGCCGTGTCGCCCGCGACCTCGTTGCCGGTCGGCAGGGTCACGACGCGGTAGTCGAAGGTCTTGGCGGCGTACGTCTTCTTGGCGCCGTCGGACGCGAAGGTCTCGGCGAGGTTCGGCGGCAGGATGGCGCCGTCGAGGTCGCCGGTGCGCAGCCGGGTGGCGCGCACGTCGTCGTCCTTGATGATCGCCATCGTGAAGTTCTTGATCTTCGGGGCGCCGCCCCAGTAGCCGGGGTTGGCCTTGAAGACGATCTTCTCGCCCTTGGACCACTTCACCAGCTCGTAGGGGCCGGTGCCGACGGGCTCGGTGGAGAAGTCGCCCTTGTTCACGTCCTGCTTGCCCGCGATGTGCTCGGGGGCGATGGGCAGGACGGTGCGCTCGGCGAACGGCGCGTAGGGGTACTTGAGGTGGAAGACGACGGCGTCGTCGCCCTTGGCCTCGACGCTCTTGAGGGCGTCGAGCTCGGTCTTGGAGGCGTTGTTCGTCTTCTTGTCGAGGATCGTCTCGTACGTGAAGACGACGTCCTTGGCCGAGAAGGGCTTGCCGTCGCTGAACTTGACGCCCTTGCGCAGCGCGAAGGTGTAGGTCTTGCCGTCGTCGCTGACCTTCGGGAGCTTCGCGGCGAGCGCGGGCCGCAGCTTCATGTCGGCGTCGTGCGTGAGCAGACCGTCGAAGATCTTGGAGTTGCCGTCCTTGCCGTAGCCGAGGAGCGGGCTGAGCGTCTCGGGTTCGTAGGCGATGCCGACGACCGCGGAGTCCTTCGCGCCGTCCGCACCTTTGCCGTCGTCCGGCGACGAACAGGCCGAGGCGGCGACCGCCAGTGCGGCGGTCGCCGCGACCGCGCCCGTGGTCCGTATGGATCGGGCCCTCATGCTCCACACCCCTACTGAAGATCAATCCTTCTTGCGAACAGCTCGCAATTATGCCTCAAGTAATGGGTGTGTAAGGCACGGGTCCCCTACGGCTTTCGGACTACGTGCAGGTCAGGGCGCTGGCAGGGCGACAAGCCCGGCCAAGGCCTCCTTGTGCCGCCCCGCCGTGCCGAGGGCGAGGGAGTCGGCCTTGGCGCGCTTGAGGGCGAGGTGGACGGGGTGTTCCCAGGTCATGCCGATGCCGCCGTGCAGCTGGAGGGCCTCCTCGGCGGCGCGCACGGCGACGGGCGACGCGTAGGCCTGCGCGAGGGCCGTCGCGAGGTCCGGCTCGTCGCTGCCGGTGGCCAGGGCGTCGGCGGCGTTGCGGGCGGCGGCACGCAGGTGCACCACGTCGAGCCAGACCTGGGCGAGGCGGTGCTTGAGGGCCTGGAAGGAGCCGACGGGGCGGTTGAACTGATGGCGCTCCTTCGTGTGCCGCACGGTCTCCGCCAGGCACCACTCGGCGAGGCCCAGCTGCTCCGAGGCGAGCAGCCCCGCCCCGGCGCGCAGGGCCAGGGCCACCGGCGCCGCCGCGTCGGGGGCGAGCGGGCGCGCCGGGGCCGCGTCGAAGGTGACCGTGGCGAGCGGGCGGGTGCGGTCCAGCGAGGTCAGCGGGGTGACGGTGACGCCGCCCCGGTCGGTGTCGACGGCGCACAACCCGCCGTCGGACGGGACGAGCAGCACGTCGGCGGCGCCCGCGTCCGCGACGCCGGTCACCTCGCCGCGCAGGACGCCGTCCGCGTGGCGCGCGAGCGGGTACGCGGCCCCGGGGGCGGTGGCGAACGGCACGGCGAGCACGCCGACCGCACGGCCCGAGGCGAGCGCGGCGAGCAGGTCGGCGGCCGCCCCGCCGCAGGCGAGCAGCGCCTCGGTGGCGATGACGGCGCTCGTCAGATACGGCACGGGGGCCACCGCGCGGCCGAGCTCCTCCAGGACCACGGCCGCCTCGCGGTGCGTGGCGCCCTGGCCGCCCCGGTCCTCGGGCACCAGGAGCCCGGCCAGGCCCATGCCCTCGGTGAGGGCCTTCCACAGCTCGCGGTCGTACGGGGCGTCCGCGTCGGTGCGGGCGAGGACGGTGGCCGGGTCGCAGCGGTCGGCGAGGAGGGCGCGCACGGCGGCGCGGACCGCCTCCTCTTCCTCCGTGTGGAGCAGATGGCTCGGCGGGGTCATCGGGTCAGGTCCTTCCAGGCGACGTCCTTGTCGGTGCGCGGTTCCGGCGGCAGGCCGAGGACGCGCTCGGCGACGATGTTCAGCAGGACCTCGCTCGTGCCGCCCTCGATGCTGTTGCCCTTGGCGCGCAGATAGCGGTAGCCCGCCCCGCGCCCGAAGAAGTCGACCCCCTCGGGCCGCCGCATCGTCCAGTCGTCGTACAACAGCCCTTCCTGGCCGAGGAGTTCCACCTCCAGACCGCTGATGGCCTGGTTGAGGCGGGCGAAGCCGAGCTTGGCGGCGGAGCCCTCGGGGCCCGGCTGGCCCGCGGCGAGCTGCTGGCGCAGGCGTTCGCCGGTGAGCCGGGCGACCTCGGCCTCCACCCAGAGGGTGAGCAGGCGCTGGTGCAGGTCGTGGGTGCGCAGTTCGGGGCGCTCGCGCCAGGTCCGGGCGAGGGGCTCGATCATGCCGCCCTCGCGCGGCAGGCGCGTACCGCCGATGGACACGCGCTCGTTCATGAGCGTGGTCTGCGCGACCCGCCAGCCGTCGCCGACCGCGCCGAGCCGGTGGGCGTCGGGGATGCGGACGTCGGTGAGGAAGACCTCGTTGAACTCGGCCTCGCCGGTGATCTGCCGCAGCGGCCGCACCTCGACACCGGGGTCGGTCATGTCGCACACGAAGTACGTGATGCCGCGGTGCTTGGGCAGCTCCGGGTCGGTGCGGGCGATGAGGATGGCCCAGCGGGCGAGGTGCGCGCTGGAGGTCCACACCTTCTGTCCGTTCACCACCCAGGTGTCGCCCTCGCGCACCGCGCGGGTGCCGAGCGCCGCCAGGTCGGAGCCCGCGCCGGGCTCGCTGAACAGCTGGCACCACACCTCGTCGCCGACCCACAGGGGCCTGAGGAAGCGGCGCTTCTGCTCCTCGGTGCCGAAGCCGAGGATCGTCGGCGCCGCCATGCCGAGGCCGATGCCGATGCGGCGCGGGTCGTTGTCGGGGGCGCCCGCGGCCTCCAGCTCGGCGTCCACGACGCCCTGCAGCGGGCGGGGCGCGCCGAGGCCACCGAGGCCCTCGGGGTAGTGCACCCAGGCGAGCCCGGCGTCGAAGCGGGCCTTCAGGAACGCGCCGCGCTCCGTCGTGCCCGGCGGGTGGGCGGCGAGGAACTCCCTCGTGCGGCGCCGCAGTTCGGCGGCGTCGGTCACGTCCGTGGCGTCGGTCACGCGGCCGCTCCGTCCGCGAGGCCGGGCAGCACGACGACGCGCCCGGTGGTGGCCCCGTCGGCGACGCGCTGCACGGCCGCCGCCGCGCCGGCCAGCGGCACCCGCGCGCTCACCAGCGGTTTGACCGCGCCCTTGGCGGCGAGCGCGGTGAGCTGTTCGTGGCAGTCGAGGACGGCCCGCGGGTCCTTCGTGGCGTACAGGCCCCAGTGCAGGCCGACGATCGAGTAGTTCTTCACCAGGGCGTGGTTCAGGGCGGGCGCCGGGATGGTGCCGCTCGCGAAGCCGACGACCAGGAGGCGGCCCTCGAAGGCCACGCACTTGGCGGACTGGGTGTACGCGGCGCCGCCCACGGGGTCGTAGACCACGTCGGCGCCGCGCCCGCCGGTGGCGTCCTTCACGGCCGCGACGACGTCGTCCGCGTGCCGGTCCACGACCGCGTCGCAGCCGAGCTCACGGGCGACCCGGGCCTTCTCGGCGCCGCCGACGACACCGATGACGCGCGCGCCCGCGGCCTTGCCGAGCTGTACGGCCGCGCTGCCGACGCCGCCCGCGGCCGCGTGCACCAGGAGCGTCTCGCCCGCCTGGAGCCGGGCCCGCCGGTGCAGGCCGAACCAGCCGGTCTGGTAGCCGATGTGCAGGGCCGCGGCCTCGGCGTCGTCGAGGGCGTCCGGGGCGGGCAGCAGCGCCGCGGCGTCCGCGACGGCGTACTCGGCGAAGCCGCCGTACGGCAGCACGGGGTTGGCGATGACGCGCCGCCCGTCCGCCGTCGTGCCGCAGACCTCCACGCCGGGCGTGAACGGCAGCGGCGGGGTGATCTGGTACTCGCCCCGGCAGAGCAGCGCGTCCGGGAAGTTGACGTTCGCGGCGCGGACCTCGATCAGCACCTGGCCGTCGCCGGGCACCGGCGTCGCCGTCTCTTCGAGCCGCATCACCTCGCCCGGCTCGCCGTTGCGGGGTACGTGCCATGCGTGCATGCGAGGCCTCCACGGGGCGTCGGTGGACCGTGCTCCCGCGCATACTAAGCGGTCGCTTGCCCCAAGGGAACAGGGTCAGCCCTCCGCCGCGGACCGCTTCCTGGGCTGGGCCCGCACGTGCATGCGCTCGCCCTGCGGCCCGAACAGGCTCAGGAACTCGGCGGGGCCCTCACCGGTGGAGCCGAACCAGTGCGGCACCCGGGTGTCGAACTCGGCGGCCTCCCCCGCGGTCAGCACCACGTCGTGGTCGCCGAGGACCAGGCGCAGCCGCCCGGACAGGACGTACAGCCACTCGTAGCCCTCGTGCGTCCGCGGCTCGGGCTCGGCCGCGCGCTGGGGCTCGATGACCTTGTACGCCTGGAGTCCGCCGGGCTGGCGGGTCAGCGGCACCATCGTGCGGCCGTGGCGGACGATCGGCTTGGCGCGCACCCGGGGGTCGCCGACGGGCGGGGCGCCGACCAGCTCGTCCAGGGGCACCTGATGGGCGCGGGCGATGGGCAGGAGCAGTTCCAGGCTCGGCTTGCGCCCGCCCGACTCAAGCCGGGAGAGGGTGCTGACGGAGATGCCGGTGGCGGCGGAGAGCCCGGCGAGCGTGGCGCCGCGCTCCTTGCGGATCTTGCGGAGACGGGGGCCGACGGCGGTGAGGACCTGGTCGGTCGCGCCGTCGTCCCCCTCGGGGGTGTGACTCTCTTCGCGTGCCATGCGCCCATTGCAGAATCGGCAACGCGTGCTGTCAAACCCGCATCATCCCCGCGTCATCGGCCCCCGCCCGAAGGCGTCAGCGGCCGAAGACCTGGAACGCCACCGCGGGGACCCCGCCGAAGCGCGGCGCGAGCTGCTCGGCGATGCCGCCGAGGAACGAACGGCAGTACTTCTCCGGGTCCTCGTCGGTGAGGGCCTCCAGATAGGCGCGGTGTTCGAGCAGGGAGCGGACGGAGCGCTCCAGGCCCGGCCGCGCGTCGACCGCGTGCGTGGGCCGGTCCGTCCCGGCCACGGCGACCCAGCGCACCCCGTTCCACGGCTCCAGGCCCTGCTCGGTCAGCTCCGGGAAGATCCAGCGGTTGCCCGCGTCGGCCACCGCGTCCAGGGTGGCGCGGCCGACGGCGACGTGGTCCGGGGTGTTCCAGGCGACGCCGCCCCACGTGTCCTGGTAGTTGAGCGTGACGACCAACTCGGGCCGGTGCCTGCGGATCGCGGCGGCGATGTCGCGGCGCAGCGCCGTGCCGTACTCGATCACGCCGTCCTCGTGGTCGAGGAACTCGACGGTGTCCACGCCGACGACGGCCGCGCTCGCGCGCTGCTCCCGCTCGCGCACCGGACCCGCCTCCGCGGGCGCCAGGGTGTCGATGCCCGCCTCGCCGCGGGTCGCGAGGAGGTACGCCACCTCGCGGCCCGCGTCCGTCCAGGACGCCACGGCGCCCGCGCAGCCGTACTCCAGGTCGTCCGGGTGGGCGACCACGGCGAGGGCCCGCTGCCAGTCCTCGGGCAGGGGGGCCAGTTGCGCGGGCGCTGTCGTGCTGGTGTTCTGCGGCTCGGTCATGCGCGCAGCCTATCCAGCGTCACATCCCGTGGCCCACCAGGCCGGACGTTGCCCGGCGCCCGCTCAGACCTCGCCCCGCACCAGGTCGAGGAGGCGGCCCAGGACCCGGTCGCCGCTCGCGCGCAGGCCGTCGTGCTCGTACTCGTCGGTGACCCAGGTGCGCAGGCCCCCGATCGTGCGGGCGGTGCGCAGCGCGTCGGCGGTGTCGACGTACAGGTCGTCGTGGTAGACGGCCGCGGCCACCGGCACCTCGTTGGCGGCCAGGCGCTCGGCGTCGTACAGCGGGGCCCAGTCGGCGCGTTCGGCGAGCAGGTCCGCGGTCTCGCGCAGCGGGCGCAGCGCCGGGTCGCAGTCGAACATCCAGCGCTGCACGGCCTCCCCGGTGAACAGGACCGGTTCGCCGCCCGCGAGGCTCTTGCCCGCGTCGAACGCGGGGAACTCGCCGCGCACCCGCTCGGCCGACCACGCGGTGGGCCGCCCGCCCTGGGCGTAACAGGCCTCGTGCAGCAGGGCGTACAGCGGGTGTCCCGCGTACGACAGGAGCGCCTGGGCCTTCTCCTGGAAGGCGTCCGACAGCTCGTGCCCGCCGGGGGTGCGCACGAAGGCGTCCTCCAGGAGGTAGTGCAGGCGGTGGCTGCCGTCGCCGGTGCCGAGGAGGATGCCCAGGGCCTGGAAGGCCTCGACGGTGAAGCGGTAGCCACCGTTCAGCACCGGCTCGTGCTCGGCGGCGTACTCGGCGACGCGCCGGGCCCGCTCGGCGTCCTGCGGGTAACGCGCGTAGTGGGCCAGGGACTTGCGCTCCATCCGCGGATAGGCGGCGCGGTACACGTCGTCCGCGTGCCCGTCGAGCGTCGGGAGCCCACCGGTGATCAGCGCGGCCGCCAGGCCCTCGGGGGCGGCGGACAGGTAGTGCGTGGCGCAGAAGCCGCCGAAGCTCTGGCCGAGGACCGTCCAGGGGGCGCCGCCGGTGACCTCGGGCCGGATCGCCTCGCAGTCGCGCACGATCGCGTCGGCGCGGAAGTGGCCGAGGTAGTCGGCCTGTTCGCGGGGTCCGCCGCGCAGCGGCAGGGTCTGGCGGTTGGCGGGCGTCGACGCGGCGGTGCCGCGCTGGTCGAGCAGCAGCACACGGTGCTCGCGCAGGGCACGGCCGAGCCAGGCCTGCCGGCCGGCGAAGCGGTCGGACCCGAAGCCGGGGCCGCCCTGGAGGTACACCAGCCAGGGCAGCTCCGCGTCCTGCCGCGCCGCCGCCACGCACTCCCGCGCGAACAGCTCTATCCGCTCCCCCGCCGGGTCCGCGTGGTCGAGCGGGACGCTGAACCGGCGGTCGGTGAGCACGACTCCGGGCTGACGGTAGGTGGGGCTCAAGGCATCTCCTCAGCAGTGCGCGGAAGCGGAACCGTCCTAGTGGAGCACACCGCCCACCGGGGCTCGTGCGCCGACGTCCGCGCCAGTACGCTCGGGCCATCCGATGATCGACGAGGAGGAACGCACCATGCGTGTCGCACTCTTCCTGACGTGTGTCAACGACACGCTCTATCCGCACACCGGCCGCGCCACCGTGAAACTCCTGACCAGGCTGGGCGTCGAGGTGGACTTCCCGGAGGCCCAGACCTGCTGCGGCCAGGCGCACTACAACACCGGCTACCGCCGTCAGGCGGAGCCGCTCGCCCGGCACTTCTCCGATGTCTTCGCGGGGTACGAGGCGATCGTGACGCCGTCCGGCTCGTGCGGGGCGATGGTGCGCGAGCTGTATCCGCGCCTCGGCGAGCGGGCCAGGGCCGAGGGCCGCGGCGGACAGCTCGCGGCGGCCGTGGCGCCGGTGGTGCCCCGGACGTTCGAGCTCACCGAGTTCCTGGTGGACGTCCTGGGCGTCACGGACGTCGGCGCGTACTACCCGCACACGGTGACGTACCACCCCACGTGTCACGGCCTGCGCTCGCTCGGGCTCGGCGACCGGCCGGCGAGGCTGCTCGGCGCGGTGCGGGGGCTGGACCTCGTGGAGCTGCCGGGCGCCGAGGAGTGCTGCGGCTTCGGCGGCACCTTCGCCGTGAAGAACCCCGACGTGTCGGCCGCGATGGGCGCCGACAAGGTGCGCAACGCGGAGTCGACCGGGGCCGGGGTGCTGTGCGCGGCGGACAACTCCTGTCTGACGCACATCGGCGGCACGATGTCCCGGCTGCGGACCGGCATGCGGCGCGTCCACATCGCCGAGATCCTGGCGAGCACGGAAGAGGAGCCCCTGGCATGAGCGGCACCTTCGTGGGCATGCCCGCGTTCCCCGAGGCGGCGCGCGCCGCCGTCGGCGACGCCACGCTGCGCGCCAATCTGCGGCACGCCACCCGCACCATCCGCGACAAGCGGGCCCGCGCCGTCGCCGAACTCGACGACTGGGCGCACCTGCGCGAGGCGGGCAAGCGCATCAAGGACCACACGCTGCGCCACCTCGACCGCTATCTGCTGCGCCTGGAGGAGGCGGTGACGGCGGCGGGCGGCACCGTGCACTGGGCCGCCGACGCGGCCGAGGCCAACCGCGTCGTGACCCGGCTCGTCGTGGAGACCGGCGAGTCCGAGGTCGTCAAGGTCAAGTCGATGGCCACCCAGGAGATCGGCCTCAACGAAGCCCTGGAGGCGGCGGGCGTCCGCGCCTACGAGACCGACCTCGCCGAGCTGATCGTGCAGCTCGGCCGGGACCGCCCCTCGCACATCCTGGTGCCCGCCATCCACCGCAACCGCGGCGAGATCCGCGACGTCTTCCGCGCGGAGATGGGGCGTTGGGGCCGCCCCGCCCCGGACGGGCTCGGCGACGCGCCCGCCGAGCTCGCCGAGGCGGCGCGGCTGCACCTGCGGGAGAAGTTCCTGCGCGCCAAGGTCGGGATCTCCGGCGCCAACTTCATGGTCGCCGAGACCGGCACGCTGGTCGTCGTCGAGTCCGAGGGCAACGGCCGCATGTGCCTGACGCTCCCGGAGACCCTGATCTCCGTCGTCGGCATCGAGAAGGTCGTGCCGACGTGGCGCGACCTTGAGGTGTTCCTGCAGACCCTGCCGCGCTCCTCGACGGCCGAGCGCATGAACCCGTACACGTCGACGTGGACGGGCACCGCGGACTCCGACGGCCCCCGGGCCTTCCACCTGGTCCTTCTCGACAACGGCCGCACCGACGCCCTCGCCGACGAGGTCGGCCGCCAGGCGCTGCGCTGCATCCGCTGTTCGGCCTGCCTCAACGTGTGCCCGGTGTACGAGCGTGCGGGCGGGCACGCCTACGGCTCGGTGTACCCGGGGCCGATCGGCGCGATCCTCAGCCCGCAGCTGCGGGGCACGGCGAGCGAGGTCGACGCGTCGCTGCCGTACGCGTCGACGCTGTGCGGCGCCTGCTACGAGGTGTGCCCGGTGGCCATCGACATCCCCGAGGTCCTGGTGCACCTGCGGGAGCGGGTCGTCGAGGGCGGCGAGGTGACCCGCCGCGGGGTGCGGGTGCGGCTGCGGCCCGCCAAGGGGCACGCGGCGGAGCGGGCGGCGATGCGGGCCGCGCGGTGGGTCTTCCGGCACCCCGGCGCCCTGCGCGCGGGCCAGCGCCTGGCCTCGCGCACCCGGGCCGCGCACCCCCGGACGCTGCCGGGGCCCGGCCGGGCGTGGAGCGCCACGCGGGACCTGCCGCCGGTGCCCGCCGAGCCGTTCCGCGACTGGTGGCGGCGTACGCGCGGCGAAGGGAGCGGGGCATGAGCGGCAGGGACGTGGTCCTCGGCCGGATCAGGCGCGCGCTCGGCCCGGCGCCGGACGACGCCCACGACCCCTACGCCGCCTACGGGGCGGCCGTGCCGCGTGACTATCTGCGCGAGCACGGGACGCGCACCGAGGCCGCGACCGTCGACCTGCTCGCCGAGAACCTCGCCGACTACCGGGCGGTCGTGCACCGCGTGCACGCGGACGGTCTCGCGGAGCTCCTCGCGCGGCTGCTCGCCGCGCGGGGCGCGCGGACGGTGCTCGTCCCGCCCGGCCTGCCGCCGGGGTGGCTGACCGCCGCCGACGCCGTCCGCGTCCTCGACCGGGCGGCGAGCACACCGCGGGAGCTGGACCGCGTCGACAGCGTCGTCACGGGCTGCGCGGTCGCCGTCGCCGAGACCGGCACGATCGTCCTCGACGGCTCCCCCGACCAGGGCCGCCGCCGGATCACGCTGGTCCCCGACCACCACGTCTGTGTCGTCCGCGTTCCCGAGCGGGTCGTCGCGTCGGTGCCGCTCGCCCTCGAACGGCTCGATCCGCTGCGCCCGCTCACCTGGATCTCCGGCCCCTCCGCGACCAGCGACATCGAGCTGGACCGGGTCGAGGGCGTGCACGGTCCTCGCACCCTTGAGGTGGTGCTGGTGAGCGGGGTGTGACCGGCGCGGCTAGCGTGAGGGGATGATCCGGTTCGAGCAGGTGACCAAGCGCTACCCGGACGGCACGACGGCCGTGGACGACCTCTCCTTCGAGGTCTCCGAGGGCGAGCTGGTCACGCTCGTCGGCCCGTCCGGCTGCGGCAAGACGACCACGATGATGATGGTGAACCGGCTGATCGAGCCGACGTCGGGACGCATCTTCGTGGACGGCGCGGACATCGCGGGCGTCGACCCCGTGCGCCTGCGCCGCCGCATCGGCTACGTCATCCAGCAGGTCGGCCTCTTCCCGCACCGCACGGTCCTCGACAACACGGCGACCGTGCCCGCGCTCGTCGGCTGGAAGCGGGCCAGGGCGCGGGCCCGCGCCGCCGAACTCCTCGACCTGGTGGGACTCGACCCGAAGACGTACGGATCGCGCTACCCGGAGCAGCTCTCGGGCGGGCAGCGCCAGCGCGTGGGCGTGGCCCGCGCCCTGGCCGCCGACCCGCCGGTGCTCCTGATGGACGAGCCGTTCGGCGCCGTGGACCCGGTGGTGCGCGAACGCCTGCAGAACGAGTTCCTGAGCCTCCAGCGCACCGTGCGCAAGACCGTCCTGATGGTCACGCACGACATCGAGGAGGCGGTGCGGCTCGGCGACCGGGTCGCCGTGTACGGGCAGGGCCGCATCGAGCAGTTCGACACGCCGGGCGCGGTGCTCGGCACGCCCGCCACCCCGTACGTCGCCGAGTTCGTGGGCGCCGACCGGGGCCTCAAGCGGCTCTCGGTGACCGTGATCGAGGCGGACGACCTGGAGCAGCCGCCGGTCGCGCGCCTGGAGGAGCCGGCGGCGCAGGCCGCGGCCCGGCTGCGGGCCGACGGCGCGCGCTGGGCGATGGTCCTGAACGCCGGTGGCGACCTGCACGGCTGGGTCGGCGTCGACGAGGTCGCGCTCGCCGGGGACGGCGCCGCGGTCGGCGACCTGGCCCACCGCATGAACGCCTGGCTGCCCGTGGGGGCCTCCCTGAAGCAGGCCTTCGGCGTGATGCTCCAGCACGACGCCGGGTGGGTCGCCGTGGTGGACGGCGCCCGCTTCGTGGGGGTCCTCACCCCGGCGAAGCTGCACGAGGCGCTGCGGCGGTCGGTGGACGCGGATACCCAGGGGGTGGGCAGGGACGAGGTGGAGTTCGACTCGGTCGCCGACGCGTGACGCTGCGCTGTGCTTGGGCGGGGCTTCCGTGGGTGCCGGTCGCTCTTCGGCTGCGGGCCGCCCTGGGTTGCTCGCGCAGTTCCCCGCGCCCCTTCAGGGCACTCAGGCGCGGCGGGCCGGGACGTATGCCCTGTGGGTCTGTGCTTCGTCGGGGGCCGGGGCGCGTGGCCCCACCACTCGTCCAGGTGGCGGACCTCCGTGCCGATGTGGAAGGACACCAGGAGGAGGCCGGAGGGGCGCAGCACCCGGCGGGCCTCCACGAAGGCGGGCAGGAGTTCGTCCGGGGTCAGGTGGATGACCGTGTAGAGGGCGGCGGCCGAGCCGAACTCGCCGTCCCCGGCGGGCAGTGACAGCAGGTCGCCCTCGCGGAACTCCACGCCGGGGTGGCGCCGGCGGGCCTCGGCGACCGTGTCGTAGCTGCGCCGGACTGCCCCGCGGTCCCCGTGATCGGCCATGCGGGCCAGCATGGCAGGTGCGGTGGCGCGGCCCTACAGCAGGCCCTTGTCCTTGAGGTACTTCTTCGCGACGTCCTCGGGCAGTCTGCGCCAGCTGTCCACCTGGCGGTTCATGTCGGCCAGGTCGTCCGTGGTCAGGACGGTGTTGAGGCGGCCCAGGGCACGGGCGACGCCCTCGCTGCCCGCGCGGGAGCGGTTGACGACGGGGACGACGTAGTCGGCGTTCTGGAGGTGCTTGTCGTCGGCGAGCAGCACGAGGCCGAACTCGTCGAGGGTGGCGTCGGTGGAGGTCGTGAGCACCATCTGGTCCTGGCCGCTCTGCACCGCCTTCTTGGCCTGGGTGGTGCCGACGCCCTTGGGGTCGACGGCGGTGACGTCGATGCCGTACACCTTCTTCAGGCCGGGTTCGCAGTACGGGCGCCGAACGCACTCGTCGCCCGCGGCGAGCCGCACCTTGAGGCCCGATCTCCCCAGGTCGGTGAGGGTCTTCAGGCGGTGCTCGCGGGCGTAGGAGGCCGCGACCGCGAAGGCGTTCTGGTCGACGGCCCTGCCGGGGTCGAGGACGGTCAGGCCGCGCGGGGCCGCGAGGGCGCGCAGGGCCTTCATGGTGGTGTCGAGGTCGGGTGAGCCGACCGGCTCGGCGTCCGCGCCGTTGACCTTGGCGTTCAGCCAGTCCGCGAAGGTCGCCGCGTACTCGGGCACGACGTCGATCTGGCCGGACTCCAGGGCGGGTTCGTACAGCTCGCGGTTGGCGACGGACAGGAACTCGGTGCCGTAGCCGGCCTTCTTCAGGAGCTGTGCGTACATGTGCGCGAGCAGATCGCTCTCGGTGAAGCCCGCGGAGCCGACGACCAGGTGCTTGCTGTCGCCCGGCGGCAGACTGGCCTCGCCCCGGTCCTCCAGGGCGGGGCCCGAGTCGCAGCCGGAGGCAAGCACGGCGGCCGCGAGGAGCACGCCGCCCAGCAGGCGGGTGCGCCAGGCGGTCGCGGCGGGCCGTCCGCGCCGGGGGCCTCGGGCGCGGCGGACGTGCCATGTCATGGGGTTCTCCTTCCGCGCGCCGTGCGGGACCGGCCGGGCGCGAGCCGCTCCGCCGCCTCGAAGCACGCCTCGACGGCCAGGGCGAAGACGGCCACGAGCACCGCGCCCGCCACGACCTGCGGGGTGCTGGCGAGGTTGAAGCCCGCGGTGATGATCCGGCCGAGCCCGCCGCCGCCCGCGAGCGCCGCGATGGTGGCCGTGGCGACGAGCTGCACGGCGGCGATGCGCACCCCGCTCATGATCAGCGGCAGCGCGAGCGGTGCCTCGACCCGCCACAGCATCTGCCACCCCGTCATGCCCATGCCGCGCGCGGCCTGGACGACGCCCCGGTCGACCTCGCGCATCCCGACGTACGCGTTGGTGAGCAGCGGCGGCACGGCGAACAGGACCAGGGCGACGACGGTCGGCCCCTCGCCCCAGTCGCCGATCGGGGTGAGCAGCAGCAGGACGAGGACCGCGAAGGTCGGCACGGCCCGGCCGACGTTGGAGATGTTCACCGCCAGCGCCCCGCCCCGGCCGAGGTGGCCGAGCACGAGCGCGACGGGCAGCGCGACGAGACAGCTGATCAGCAGGCACACCACCGTCAGGACCAGGTGCTGGACGAGGCGGTGCCAGATGCCGCCGTCGCCCGTCCAGTGCGCGGAGGTGCTGAGCCAGTCCCAGGCGTCGCCGAGGGTCTTCACGCGCGCCCCGCCCTCGTCCAGGGGGTGAGCAGGCGCTGGACGCCGAGCAGGGCCACGTCGGCGGCGACGGCGATGACCACGCACAGGACCGAGGCGGTGAGGACCTGTGCCTTGAAGTAGGTGTTCATGCCCGCGTAGATCAGGTTGCCGAGGCCCCCGAAGCCGACGATCGCGCCGACGGTGACGAGCGAGACGGCGGAGACGGTGGCGATGCGCAGGCCCGCCATGGCGGCGGGCAGCGCGAGCGGCAGCTCCACGGTCAGCAGCAGCCGGATCGGCCCGTAGCCCATGCCGCGGGCGGCCTGCCGGGTGTCCTCGGGCACGGCGCGCAGCCCGGCGAGGATGTTCCGGACAAGGAGCGTCAGCGAGTACAGGACGAGCCCGGCCACGACGAGCGACGCGGACAGGCCGTACAGGGGCAGCAGCAGCGAGAACATCGCGAGCGACGGGATCGTGTACAGCACGGTGGTGACGGCGAGGACGGGTCCCGCCGCGAGGGCCCAGCGGCGGGCGAGCACGGCCAGGGGCAGCGCGACGGCGAGCCCGATGAGGACGGAGACCGCGGTCAGCTCCAGGTGCTGGAGGACGGCGTCGAGGAGGATCCGGCGGCGGGTGCTCAGATACTCGCCGCAGATCCACTCGTTGCGGGCCAGGCAGTCGTCCGGGGGCGTCACCCGTCCATTCCACCGGCGGCGACGCGCCGCGGCGCGTCTTGCTGGACCGTACGGGGGCCGCCCCCTGTCGGCGGGGCGGCCGTGGGCCCTATGCTTCCGGGCCGGTGCGTCCAGGGAGGACTGTTGACTGTCGGACCCGCGACCAGCGAGACCGTCTACGAACCGGTGCCCTATTGGGCCAGGATCCCGCACGGGATCTGGCTCCAGGAGGCCACGTCCGTCGCCGTCGACTCGGACGACCGGGTCTACGTCTTCAACCGCGGCAACATGCCGGTCCTGGTCCTCGACCGGGAGGGCGACGTCGTCGACATGTGGGGCAACGACACGCCGTTCACCGGCACGGAGCTGATCGAGAACCCGTACGGCGCGCTGACCCCGCGCTGGAAGGGCTGCCGCTTCCTGCATCCGCACGCCGTCACCGTCGACCACGAGGACCACCTCTGGCTCGTCGACGACATCGGGAACAAGATCACCAAGACGGACCGCGCGGGAAACACCCTGCTCGTGCTCGGCACCGGAAGCCCGAGCGGCTTCCAGAGCGGCGAGCCCTTCAACCGCCCGACCGACGTGGCGATATCCCCGCTGACGGGCGACGTCTTCGTGACGGACGGGTACGGCAACTCCCGCGTGCACCGCTTCGACGCGCGCGGCCGCCATCTGCTGTCCTGGGGCGCGCCCGGAAGCGACGACGGGCAGTTCAGCCTGCCGCACAACATCGCCCTCCTCGGCGACGACGCGGTGATCGTGTGCGACCGCGAGAACCACCGCGTGCAGGTGTTCTCCCTGGACGGCGGTTTCCGCGCCTCCTGGCACGCCCACAAGGCGGTCGCCGTCTGCGCGGGCAAAGGCGCGGACACCCATGTGTACGTCGCCGAGCAGGGGCCGCCGCCGGTCCAGTACGGCGTGCCCGGGCTCGGGCACAAGGTGCGGGTGTACGACCGGGACGGCCGCCGCGTCACCTCGTTCGGCGCCGACCTGCCCGGGGAGGCGCCGGAGCAGTTCAACTGGCCGCACAGCGTGGCCGTGGACTCCGAGGGCAGCGTGTACGTGGCGGAGGTGTCCTACGTCGAGGTCGGCAGCGGGCTCACGCCGCCGCGCGAGCTGGTGAGCCTGCGCAAGTGGCGGCGCGCACGGGGGTGAGGGCGCGCGGGGCGGCGCGGGCCGCCGTGGCCCGTGCCCGGTCCCCCGCGTACGCCTTTGCGAATCCCCACCCGACGGGGAGAACCGCGCCAGGTGGCACGAACTCGCCCTGCACCCAGGACATTTAAGGCTGTACCGCCGCAACGGGACTCCTTGACACCCCGGATTGGTATAGGCCAACATCCGGCTCGGTCGCCCGCTTCGCCGCGGTCAACCGATTCCGACCGCACTGCCCGTCGCGCGCCCCTGTGGAGGTCTCCCATGGCAAGCACCAGCCACCCGCACCTCACCCGCCTTGCCAACTCCGTCCTCCAGCCGGGGTTCGTGGGCACGACCGCGCCGGACTGGGTGCGGCGCAGGATCGCCGACGGGCTCGCGTCCGTGGTGCTGTTCGGGCGCAACATCGAGAGCCCGGAGCAGGTCGCCGCGCTCACCGCCGAGCTGCGCGCCGAGAACCCCGACCTGATCGTGGCCATCGACGAGGAGGCGGGCGACGTCACCCGCATCGCCGCGCGCACCGGCGCCTCCTGGCCCGGCAACCTCGCCCTCGGCGCCATCGACGACCCCGACCTCACCGAGCGCGTCGCACGGGACATCGGCCGCCAGCTCCGCGAGATCGGCGTGTCCCTCGACTTCGCGCCGAGCGCCGACGTCAACTCCAACCCGATGAACCCCGTCATCGGCGTGCGTTCCTTCGGCGCCCGCACCGACGTCGTCTCACGGCACACCGCCGCCTGGATCCGGGGCCTGCAGTCCGCCGGGGTCGCCGCCTGCGCCAAGCACTTCCCCGGCCACGGCGACACCGCCGTCGACTCCCACCACGGCCTGCCGCGGTTCACCGCCGACGCCGAGGAGATCGCCCGCACGGCGCTGCCGCCGTTCACCGCGGCGATGGAGTCGGGCGTACGCGCCGTCATGACCGCGCACATGCTCGTGCCCGCGTACGACGCCGAGCTGCCCGCGACGCTCAGCCCCGCGATCCTCGGTGACGTGCTCCGCGGCCAGTTGGGCTTCACCGGCCTCGTCGTCACCGACGGCATCGAGATGAGCGCCGTGTCCGGGCCGTACGGCATCGCCGGTGCCACCGTCCGCGCGGTCGCCGCGGGCGTGGACGCGGTGTGCGTCGGCGGCGAGAGCGCCGAGCAGTCCACCGCGGACGAGCTGCGCGACGCCCTGGTGCGGGCGGTGCTCGACGGCACGCTGCCCGAGGAGCGCCTGACCGAGGCGGCGGGCCGGGTCGGGGAGTTCGCCGCCTGGTCGGCCGGCCTGGGCCGCCAGGCCGCCCCGGCGGCGGACGCCTCCGACATCGGCCTGGTCGCCGCGCGGCGCGCGGTCCGCGTGCACGGTGAATCCGGCGCCAAGCTCCCGCTGACCGCCGATCCGCACGTCGTCGAGCTGTCCCCGACGATGAGCCTCGCCGTCGACGGCGCGACCCCCTGGGGCGTCGCCGAGCCGCTGCGCGCGCTGCGCCCCGGCACCACGTCCGTGCGCGTCGGCGAGGCCGAACTCACCCGCGACGCCGACCTCCTCGACCGCGTCGCCCTCGCCCCCGCCAGCGGCCGCGAGCTGGTCGTGGTGGTCCGGGACGCGGCCCGCCACCCCTGGATGTCGAAGGCGCTCACGGGCCTGGTGAACAGCCGCCCCGACGCCCTCGTCGTCGAGATGGGCGTGCCCGCGGGCGACCGGGTCGGCGCCGTCCACCTGACCACGTACGGCGCCACGCGCGTGTCCGGGATCGCCGTCGCGGAGGTGCTCGCCGGAGCCGCGTGAGCGTAGTTCCGCCGCTCCGGCGGCGTACTCACCCCTGGCGATACGACCCACTCAACGGCGTCCGCGCAGCGGCGCCCGCGGAGCTCGACAGCGGCGTGCGGGGCCTCTCCCGCACGCCGCTGACCAGTACAGACGCAGCCAATGGGGGCGTCAGGTGAGGAGCCGGACACACCAATACAGCTCGTCAGGACGGGGGTTGACTCCGCCGATGGCCTAGTCCATCTTTGGAGCACCCAAGAGCTGGTCTAGTCCTTTGCGGCCCCGTCGGGCCACCGTCCCGCACCCGCCACCACCGTCGCTCGAACCGACCCGCCGGGGCGCGCCGCGTCCGGCCCCTCATCTCCCGGCCGGGGGGAACACCGCTGTTCCCCCCGGCCGCGTCGGCGACAGCGCTTCCACCGCTTCCGTCCGCCTCGCCCGAGGCTCCCCCACGCCCGGAACCACGAAGCCGCGGTCGCTCCTGCCCGCTCGACACCCCTCACCACGCCAGGAGTACGTGCATGCCCGCACCCGCCGCCCCTCTGCACCGAGCCGCGTCCCCGACCCCGTACTTCAGCGCCGACGGCGAGACCTACCTCGCGCAGACGCCCCTGAAGGACATCCGCAAGACCCGCCCGCTGCGCGTCCTGACCGAGGAGGAGTACACCTTCTGGCAGACGTACGGCTACGTCGTGGTCGAGGAGGCGATACCCGCACGGGCGGCGCGCCGGCTCCTCGACTTCACCTGGGAGTTCCAGGGCCTCGACCCGGACCGGCCCGACACCTGGTACGAGGAGCGGGAGTTCCGCACCGACCTCGACCGGGACCTGTACGTCTACGGCTTCGTCGAGGCCTACCACCACCAGCTGCTCTGGGACAGCCGCCAGACCCGGCGCGTCTACGACGCGTTCGTCGACGTGTGGGACTGCGAGGAGCTCTGGGTGACCCTCGACCGGCTGAACCTCAATCCGCCCAACGTCAAGAACCGCTCCCGCTCGCTGATCGCGCCCACGGACGAGGGCTTCGACATCGAGCTGCACTGGGACGTCGACTCCACGCTGAGCGTGCTGCCGCAGCGCGTCCAGGGCATCATCGCGCTCCACGACACCGAGGCCGGGCTCGGCGGCTTCCAGTGCTCGCCCGAGCTGTTCCGCCACTTCGACCGCTGGCGGCTCGACCAGCCCGCGGACCGCGACCCGGTCCGGCCGAACGCCGACCGCGCCCGCTTCCCCGTGGTCCGGCCCGAGCTCAAGGCGGGCGACCTGCTGATCTGGAACGGCATGCTGGCCCACGGCGTGGCGCCCAACACCTCCGCCGACGGGGTCCGGGCGGTGCAGTACCTGTCGATGATGCCCGCCCTGGAGAAGCACCACGCCCTGCGCACGTCCCGGGTCGCGTCCTGGCGGCACCTGAGCACCCCGGACTGGAACGCGACGCTGCTCGGCGACGCCCGGCTGCCCGAGTCCGAGCGCTACGGCACCGCGACCCTCACCGGCCTGGGCGAGAGGCTCCTGGGGCTCACGCCCTGGCACTCCGCCGCCGCCCACCGGTGAGGCGGGGAGCCGACATGCGCAAGATCTGCCTCGCCCTGCCCACCGACCGGGCCTGCGTGCCCATGGTGACGGCGCTCGGCCGAGAAGCCGCCCACGCCGCCGCGCACTTCGACGTCGAGGTGCACCTGTTGATCCTCGACTCCGCCGAACCGACCGCCTTCGCGGAGCACGCCCGGGCCGCGCGCGCCGCCATCGGCACGCCCCGCGTCGTCGTCCACCACCTCGGCGAGGCCGCCCAGCGCGTGTTCCTGCGGCAGGTGATCCAGCGCTCCGGCCTGCCGAAGCCCGAGCTGCTGCTCGACCTCATGCTGCCCGCCGAGCCGTCCTACGGGGCCTGCACCAACCGGGCCTTCCTGATCGCGAGCGCCCTCGGCTGCACGTCCGTGCACCGCAGGGACTCCGACAGCCGCTACCAAGTGCGCGACGGCACGACCGTGTTCCCCGTCCACCAGGAACTCACCTCGCTCGGCAAGCGCGCGGGGGACGCCGCGTCCAGCGTCACGGAGACGACCCTCGACCCGGCGCACGCGGACAAGCCGGTGGTCCTCGTGGGCAGCTCCTTCATCGGCGAACTGTCCGTCGACATCAGTGAGATCCGCGACCTCGACCCCGGCGTCTACCACGACGTCGTCAGTCTCTGGGCCCCCGCCGACTGGTCCCAGGACGACAAGCGCGCTCTCGTCGAGGAGTCCTTCACGGGCGCGGGCACCGCGCCGTTCACCGAGGACCACGCGGTCCTCGCCCTCGTCGACCCCATGCGCGTCGACATGTGCAACGTCAGCTTCCACCAGGTGCACGAGCGCGTGCCGCTGCCGCCCGCCACCAACACCATCGGCAGCGACTACTTCCTCCTACACGTCGTGTACAACGGCACGCTGCCCGGCGTCCTGCACAACCGCAACATCGTGAACTTCCACACCGGCGAGCGGCGCACCGACAGCGGCTTCGCCGCGTACCAGACGCGGTTCACGAAGTTCTTCCTGTCCATGCTCCACCTCCACCACGTCTACGCGGGGCTTGCCCGGGAAGGGGCCGCGCTCCTCGACCGCCGCCACGGCGTCCGGGCCCGGCGCGTCGCCGAACTCGTGCGGGCCAGCACCCTCCTGGACCCGGCGGAGAACGAGGCCCGCCTCGACGTCATCGAGCGCGCGTACCGCGGGCTCGGCGGCCGGTACGCCGCGTTCGCCGCCACGCTGCCCCCGCGCCGCGCGCGTCTGATCGACGAGGCGCGCCAGGACATGGAGGACTTCGCGCTGCTCATCGAGAACTGGGCCGCCCTGGTGCGGGCGAGCGCGTCGACGGGCGTCCCCCGCCTCGACGGGCACGCCCCCGAGCTGGACCGCTAGCGAGGGACTGAGCATCCACATGAACGCCATGTACGTCACCCCACGGCTGCGCGCCGCCCTGGAGGCCGCGACCGAGGACCGGCTCGTCTTCGACCTGCCGGGCATCGAGGAGCGCTACGACGCGCTGCTGCGCGAACTCCCGGGCGTGGCCGTCCGGTTCGCGATGAAGGCCTGCCCGCTGGACGAGGTCCTCACCGGCCTGGCCCGGCGGGGCGCGGGCTTCGACGCGGCCAGCCCGCACGAGATCGCGCAGGCCCTCGCGACCGGCGTGCCCGCCGACCGGGTCCACTACGGCAACACCGTCAAGTCCGACCGGAACATCGCCGAGGCCCACCGCCTGGGCATCAGGGACTTCGCCACCGACAGCGTCGAGGACGTCCTCGCGATCGCGGCGCTCGCCCCCGGCGCCCGCGTCTTCTGCCGCCTGGCCACCGACGGCGGGGGCGCGCTGTGGGGCCTGAGCCACAAGTTCGGCTGCTCGCCCGCCGACGCGCTGCGCGTCCTGGAGACGGCACGGGACGCGGGCCTGACCCCGGCGGGCCTGTCCGTGCACGTCGGCTCCCAGCAGATGACGGCCGGGGCCTGGCGCGACGCCCTGGAGCGGATGGCCGGCGTGATCGCGGCCCTGCGGCCGCGGGGCATCCATCTGGACCACGTCAACCTGGGCGGCGGCCTGCCCGCGCTCGGCTACCGCGACCGGCACGGCACGCCCCTCCGACCGCCCCTCGACACGATCTTCGCCGTGATCCGGGAGGGCATGCGGCGGCTGCGGGCCGTGTCGCCCGCGCCCCTGGACTTCGTCATCGAGCCGGGCCGCCATCTGGTCGCCGACCACGGCGCGGTACGGGCCCACGTGTCCCGGCTCTCCACCCGGCAGCAGGCCACGGGCGAACGCCGGCACTGGCTGTATCTGAGCTGCGGCAAGTTCAACGGCCTGTACGAGATGGACGCGCTCCAGTACGCCCTCGTCTTCCCCACGCACCGGGGCGCGGACCGCGTGCCCGCCGTGATCGCGGGGCCCACCTGCGACAGCGACGACGCATACGGCCACGAGCGGGGCCTGGTCCAGGTGCCGCGCGGGGCCGCGTCGGGCGACCCCGTCTGGGTGCTCTCCACCGGCGCGTACGCCACCAGTTACACGACGCAGGGCTTCAACGGGTTCCGGCCGCTGCCGCACACCTGGATCCGCGGCGAGCGCGACGCCCTCGCGGGCGCCGCTCCGGGAGGGACGCGCTAGATGACCGACGTCACCGCTGTGGCGGCCGGGGCACCCCCCGGCATCCGGATCCGCCCCCTCGTCCGGGGCGACTGGGACGCCGTCGCGGCCCTGGAGGCCGAGGCGTACACCCGCCTCGGCCTCAGCGAGGGCCGGGCCGCCCTGGAGTCGCGGGCGCGGGCCTCGCCCGACACCTGCTTCGTCCTGGACGGGGGGCGGGTCGCGGTGGGCTACGTGCTGGCCCTGCCCTACCCGCTGTTCCAGTGTCCCGACCTCTCCCACGGGGAGGACACCGCGTTCCCCTCCGGCAATCTGCACCTGCACGACCTGGTCGTCGCCGAGGCGTTCCGCGGCCGGGGGCTCGCGCGACGGCTGCTGCGCCACCTCTCGGCGACCGCGCGGTCGCTGACGTACGAGCGGATCTCCCTGGTCGCCGTCGGCGGCAGTGACACCTTCTGGTCGGCGCGGGGCTTCGCCGCCCACCCGGAGGTCCCGCTCCCGGACGGCTACGGCGACGGCGCCCTCTACATGTCGACGGCCCTGCCGGTCACCGCTCCACAGGCTCCATCGGAAAGACGAAGAGGCTGATGCACATGTTGCGTGTTCGCGATGGTTTTCGCCGGACACAGATCGCCATCGCGGCGCTGTTCTGCGCCCTCGGCTTCCAGTACGCCACGTGGGCCGCGCGGCTGCCCGCGCTCAGGTCCCGCCTGGATCTGAGCGAGGCGGAGCTCGGCCTGCTCCTGATGGCCTGCGGGGTCGGCGCCGCGGCGTCCTTCCCGCTGGTCGCCGCACTCACCCGGCGGTGGGGGTCGCGGCGCCTGGCGTTCGTCTCCGCCGTCTTCCTCGGCCTGCTCCTGCTCGCGCTCGCCGTGGCGCCGAACTATCCGGTGGCCCTGCTGATCATGTGCGCCGACGGCGTGGGCGTCGGCTGTCTCAACGTCGCCATGAACGCGCAGGGCGCCGCGCTCGAATCCCGCTACCGGCGCACCGCCATGGCCAAGCTGCACGCCGCGTTCAGCGCCGGTTCCCTCGGCGCGGCCCTGCTCGCGTCCGGCATGAGCGCGCTGACGTCGTCCGTGGCCGCGCACTTCGGGGTGGCCGCGCTCCTCGTCATCCTGCTCGCGATGTACGCCGACCCGGCGCTCCTGACGGACGATCAGCCCGCCGCCGCGCCCGCGGAGAAGCTCCGCCGCGGCTTCGCCCTGCCCGCCGCCCTCACGCTCTGGCTGGGGTTCGCCATGGTCTTCGGCACCGTGGCGGAAGGCGCGATGAACGACTGGTCGGCGCTCTATCTCAAGGACGTCGCCGACGCCTCGTCCCGGGTGGCGCCGCTCGGCATCGCCGTGGTGTCCGTGATGATGGTGCTGGCCCGCCTCTTCGCCGACGGCTGGCGCACCCGCTGGGGCGACGGCCGCGTCGTGCGCGGGGGCAGCGTCCTCGCCGCCGCCGGACTCGCCGCCGCCCTGCTCCTGGGCGGCGTCGTCCCGGCCCTGATCGGCTTCGCCTGCATGGGACTCGGGCTCGCTGCCGTCACCCCGTGCGTGTACGTCGCCGCCGCCCGGCAGGGTGCGCGGGCCCTCGCCCTGGTCGCCGCGATGGGCACGACGGGGCTGCTCGCCGGTCCCCCGCTCATCGGCTTCGTCGCCAGCGGCAGCAGCCTGGTCTGGGGCATGGCGGCCGTCGCGGCCTCGGCCCTGCTGGTGTCGGGCTGCGCGCTGCGGATCGACTGGACTCCGACGGAGGAGCCGCGGCTGGTGGACGAGCCGACTGGTTCCACAACTTGACCATCTTTGTCCCCCCTCTGACCGATATCCACCCGCAATCCACTCCGCGTTGAGGGAATTCCAAGCGAATCGCGGCACGGACGAAGCAACCCGACGGCCTCCGCAGCACTCTCCAGGTCCGGAGGAGCCCTGTGACGTGAGGGCTCTCGGGGGAGTAAGTGACGAGGAGGACTGTCTTGATCCGTGTCCCGCGCTTGGCGACTGCCGCAGTCACGGCACTCGCGCTGGCGGTGGGCTTGCCGGAGCTCGCGCACGCGTCGCCGGACCAGCCGCGTGCGCAGCGCTCCGACGACCTCATATCGCCCGGCCAGGCGGACCGGTCCGGGGACCGGCTCCCGCCGGGCTGGGAGCTCACCGGCGACGGCGCCGACCAGCATCTGGTGTGGCGCGCGCCGAAGCCGGTGCCCATGGGGAACGCCCGCGTCGAGTTCTACGCGGGCGACCGGCTGCTCGGCCGCCCCACGGCCACCGACGACCAGCGGACGTTCCGGCTGAAGCTCGACGACAACGGCGTCGGCGCGAAGGACGCCCTGGGCGACCTCCAGGCGCTCGCGGGCGGCCGTCGTCTCGACAAGCCCGAGCCGGCCGCGCCGCACGGCGCCCCGGCGCCCGCCCCGGCCCAGCTGCCCGCGGGCGAGGTCGACCCCGGCAAGCCGGGCAAGTACCGCACCGTCAAGGGCGAGTACGACCTGAAGTCGGTCAAGCTGCCCGACTTCCCCGAGAAGGTGGAGATGCGGGCCACGGTGGTGGGCCCCGTCGACGCGCCGGGCAAGCGGCCCCTGGCCCTGTTCCTGCACGGCCGCCACGGCACCTGCTACAAGGGCCGGGAGTCCGACGGCAGCTGGCCCTGCAAGGCCGGCTGGAAGCCGATCCCGAGCTACCAGGGCTATCTGCACGACCAGAAGCTCCTGGCCTCCCAGGGCTATGTGACGGTCTCGATCTCCGCCAACGGCATCAACGGCCAGGACGACCGCGCCCCCGACGGCGGCGCGCAGGCCCGCTCGTCGCTGGTGCGCCAGCACCTGGGCCGCTTCGCCGACTGGGCCGCCGACCCGACGAAGGCGCCCGACGCCGTCCGCGGGACCGCGCCGGTCGACCTGTCCCGCGTCATGCTCGTGGGGCACTCGCGCGGCGGCGAGGGCGTCAACCGCGCGGCCTTCGACAGCCGTTACCAGCCGCCCGCCGACGAGGACGGCTCTCCCCAGAAGGCGCGCTGGCAGATCCGCGGCACCGTCCTCATCGGCCCCACGATCTTCGGGCACAACCCGGACCCGGACGTGCCCTCGATGACGATCCTGCCGGGCTGCGACGGCGACGTCTCCGACCTCCAGGGCCAGCTCTACCTGGACAACACCCGGGGCGTGGGCAACGGTTCCGCGCTGCACAGCTCGGTGTACATGGTCGGCGCCAACCACAACTTCTTCAACACGGAGTGGACGCCGGGCCAGGCGCAGGCGCCCGCCGACGACGACTTCTCCTCCGGGCCGCGCCCCGACCCGGTGTGCTCGCCGGGCCACGGCCCCCGGCTGAAGGCCAAGCAGCAGCAGAAGGCGGGCTCCACCTACATCGCGGCCGCCGCCCGGCTCTTCGTCGACGGTGACGACGAGGTGCGTCCGCTCCTCGACGGCTCCGGCAAGGGCGCGCCCTCGGCGAACCCGGCCCGCGTGCTCACCCACGCCGTCGGCGGACAGCGCACGCCCGCCGTCGTCCCGGGCCGCTCGCTCGCGGTGACCGGCGGCAAGCTGTGCGACCAGACCGCGTCCAGCGGGGCGAAGGCCTGCTTCAAGCGCGGCACCAAGGGCCAGTCCCCGCACTTCGCGAGCTTCGAGGTGTCCCCCGACCCCGGCCGGTACGCCCTCGCGATGGGCTGGTCCCGCACGGGCTCCACGATGTCCGTCAAGAACGCCCGCCCGGTCTCCCTGGAGGGCTCCGAGTCGCTCGCCCTGCGGGTGATCGTGCCGCCGAACACCAAGGGCACCAAGCTGGACGTGACGGCCGTGGACGCCTCGGGCCACCGGGCGAAGCTCGGCCAGGTCCGTGCCGACGGGCTGCCGGGCAGCGCGTACATGGCCTCGTACTGGGGCCAGGAGCTGCGGGTTCCGCTCGCGGCCGCCGGGCGCGCCGGACTCGACCTGAAGAAGATCCAGTCCCTGGAGCTGACCTCGCGCACCGCCTCCGGGCAGGCGTGGCTGATGGACGCCTGGGGCTGGCGCCCCGGCACCGCCGAGGTGCGCCCGTCGAAGCTCGCGCGCGTCGACGTCGGACGGCTCCAGGTCGACGAGGGCGACTCCGGCGTCCGTACGTACCGCGCCCCGGTCCGCGTGACCGGTGACGGCACCGGCAAGGTGCGGCTGTTCGTGCCGGGCCCGAACACGGACAAGTTCGTCACCAAGACGGTCACGGTGCACCCCGGCGACACGTCCATCGGCGTGCCGTTCAAGGTCAAGGGCGACAAGGTCTACGGCGGTCCGACCTCCCAGGACGTGTTCGCCAAGGCGATCAGCGGCGCGGTCGTCGGCTCGTTCCACGGCGGGGTCTTCGTCCGTGAGGACGACCCGATGCCCAAGGTCAGCGTGAAGCCGGTCGCGGCCAAGGTCACCGAGGGCAAGCCGCTCAAGTGGCGCGTCTCGCTGTCCGCGGCCGCCGGGGTCGACACCTACGTCTCGTTCCGCATCGAGCGCGTCAGCGGCGGCAAGGAGCTGTCCACCAAGGACGTCGGCAAGGCGTGGCTGAAGCGGGAGTTCGACGCCAAGCCGAACCCGGCCCGCGCCCTGTCCAAGGTGACGCGGGACCCGTATCTCTCGGTCTCGGTCAAGGCGGGCAAGCGCAGCGCCGATCTGAGCATCCCCACCGTGAAGGACCGGGTCCGCGAGGGCCAGGAGTCGGTGCGGCTGCGGCTCTACACGTACGACGAGAACTGGAACGAGCACCGGGGTCCGGTGTTCACCGGCCGGGTGCGCAACGCGGGCTAGGCACACGCACCGCGACGGTCAGGGCGGGCGGCTCCCCGGTGGGGGGCCGCCCGCTCCGTCGTGCGCGGGACCGCTCAGCTCCAGGGGTTGGCGGGCTGGTCGTTGATGTACGTCCAGAAGCGGGTGCCGATGGGGACGTCGCCGTACGCCCAGAAGCTCCAGCCGCCCGAACTGTCGAGGTTCGGGCCGTACTTGCCGTCGTGGAACTCGGCCATGCGCCAGCCCGCGCCGAAGGTGTTGGCGCACAGGCCGTCGGCCACCGCGAGGCTGGTCAGCCGGGTGCCGCGGATGGGGTTGCTGGCCGCGACGGTGCCCTTGGCCCAGCCCGCGTAGAAGTCGGGGGTGATCCCCGCGGGCACGGAGCTGCCGTCGACCTTGATACAGAGCACGGGCAGCGCCGTGCCGGTGGCGGTGTCGCCCTGGTACGGGTTGCTCAGCGGACCGCCGCCCACGCGCACGGTGCCGTCAGGCCCGTCGCCGAGGAAGGTCCAGGTCATGGCCTTGGTGTTGCGGGTGTCGGACGGCGCGGCGGCCGCCGGGGTCACGGTGCCCGCCGCGATCGCGACGGCGGCCGCGGCGAGGCAGAGGGAGCGTACGGACGTCTTGATCGAACGCAAGGCTTCTCCTCATGGCTGGTGTGGAGCACGGCTCCTGGGGAGCAGGACCCTTGAGATGCCGGTCGATCGAGGATTCTTCACTTCCTTCACAGCTTCTCCTAGAGCCATAACCGGACATCCACGGCCCCTTGGTCACGGCGGCCCCGGCCGGGATGATCGACTCAAGGGAACCGGCTCAGGAACCGGCACACGGAACGCGCTCACGGAACCGGCTCGAGCGACCGGCCGAGCACAGGGAAACCGGAAGGAACACGGGTGGGACACACACAGCCGCACGAGCCGGGCGAGGAGCAGGCCCCCGGGCATCCGCCGCTCACCTTCGCCGACAACCGCCGCCCCACCCCGCACGCGCTCATCGGCGCGGGCGTCGCCGTCACCGACGACCGGGGCCGGGTGCTGCTCGGCCACTCGCGCCGCGGCGCCTGGGAACTGCCCGGCGGCAAGCCCGACGCGGGAGAGTCGTTCGAGGAGGCCGCGGTCCGCGAACTCCTGGAGGAGACGGGCCTGAGGGCGGAACCGTCCGACGCGCGGGTGCTCGCGGTCCTCATGGACGCCGCCCACGGCATGCCGCGCCTGACGGCGGCCGTCCACGTCACCCGCGCCACCGGCGTGCCCACCGTGACCGAGCCCCAGCTCATGCACCGCTGGGAGTGGCACGAGGTGACCGCGCTGCCGAGGCTCGGCGCGGCCCTGTTCACCCCGAGCGCGCACGTCCTGGACACGGTGTGGCCGGGCCTCCTGCCCGGCCTGCCCCCGGTGCACCGGCATGCCGTGGCACGGCACCCGGGCGGGCCGGGGGCGGCCGGATCCCGCGCGGCGGCGGGCAGAGCAGAACACTCCGGATGAGGCGGAGTGGAACCCGTTCCAGGAAGAGCGACATCCGTTTGCATGGCCCCGTCATCACCGGGTACCAGACGTGTGGGCCCCGCCGCGCTCCCCCGTCGCGGCGGGGCCTTCTCGCGCTCCGCCGGGTCAGACCGCCGGAGCCGGGTAGGTCGGGTACTCCACCCCGGAGACGTGCTGGACGACGCGGATGACCTGGCAGGAGTAGCCGAACTCGTTGTCGTACCAGAGGTAGAGGATCGCGTTGTCGCCGTCGACCTTGGTGGCGCCGGCGTCGACGATCGAGGCGTGCCGGGAGCCGATGAAGTCGTTGGAGACCGCGTCGGGGGCGCTCGTGAAGTCGATCTGGCGGCGCAGCGGCGAGGTCAGCGACACCTCGCGGAGGTGGTCGAGGACCTCCTCGCGGGTGGTCTCGCGGCCGAGCCGCAGGCTGAGGATCGCGATCGAGACGTCCGGCACCGGGACGCGGATCGAGCTGCCGGTGATGGGCGCCTTGAGGTCGGGCAGCGCCTTGGCGACGGCCGAGGCGGCACCGGTCTCGGTGATGACCATGTTGAGCGGCGCGGAGCGGCCGCGGCGGTCGGCCTTGTGGTAGTTGTCCAGGAGGTTCTGGTCGTTGGTGAACGAGTGGACGGTCTCCACGTGGCCGCGCAGCACGCCGTACTCGTCGGCCATCGCCTTCAGCGGCGGCACGATCGCGTTGGTGGTGCAGGAGGCGCAGGACAGGACCCGCTCGTCCGGCTTGATCGTGTCGTGGTTGACGCCGTGCACGATGTTCGGCACGTCGCCCTTGCCGGGCGCCGTCAGGACGACCTTGTCGATGCCCGGACGCAGGTGCTGCGACAGGCCCTCGCGGTCGCGCCACTTGCCGGTGTTGTCGATGAGGATGGCGTCCTTGATGCCGTACGCCGTGTAGTCGACCTCCGACGGGTCGCCCGCGTAGATCACCTTGATCTCGTTGCCGTTGGCGATGATCGTGCTGTTCGCCTCGTCGACGGTGATCGTGCCCTGGAACTGGCCGTGGATGGAGTCGCGCCGCAGCAGCGAGGCGCGCTTGACGATGTCCTGCTCGCCGCCGCGGCGGACGACGATGGCGCGCAGCCGCAGGCCGTTGCCGGACCCCGCCTTCTCGATGAGGAGCCGGGCCACGAGGCGGCCGATGCGGCCGAAGCCGTACAGGACGACGTCGCGCCCCTGGCGGCACTCGATCTTGTTGGCGCCCGTGGCACCGGCGACGGCCTCGGCGGTGAACTCCTCCACCGACAGACCGCGCTCGTCGGTCTTGTACGTCGCGGCGAGCATGCCGATGTCGATCTGGGAGGGGCCGAGGTCGAGCGTGGTGAGGGCCCGCAGGAACGGCAGCGTCTCGGTGACCGAGAGCTCGTCACCGGCTATCTGGCGGGCGAATCGGTGGGTCTTGAGGATGCTGACCACCGACTTGTTCACCAGGGAGCGGCTGTGCAGCAGGACCGTGACGTCCTGCTCGCGGTGCAGCTTCCCGATGAGCGGGATCATCGACTCCGCGGTTTCCTCGCGGTGCTTCCAGTTGGTGAACGAGTCGTCATTGACAGTCACAGGAGTATCTTTCGAGCTAGGCGGCGCTCATATGCTAACCCCACGTTCATTCGAGCCTCCAGGGGGTGTTGCCCACACCACGCCCCGGATTCACTGAACTGCCTCTGACCTGGTCTTACGCCAGGGCGGCCGGAAAGGTTGGCGAGAACTCGGGCGGGGGCGGCCGCTCAGCCGAGCGCGGCCGCCGCCACGGCCGCTCCCCCCGCCACCAGACAGCCCACGGCCCACCGCAGCCACCGGTACTTGACCGTCAGGATGGCCCCCAGCGCGCACGACTGCTCCAGGAGCCAGTGGCCGGGGTCGCGGCCCGCGGTGAGCACCTCCGCCGCCACCTCGCCCGGGTCGACCCCCCGGCGGAGCGAGACCACCGAAGGGCCCCGCCCCGCGGCGGCCGCCGCGGACCTGCCGTCCGGCCCGGTCCGCGGCAGGATCACCAGGGTCAGCATCACGATCCCGGCCAGCCACAGCACGGCGCCCGCCCGGCCCAGCGGGTCCGGGCCGAGCCCGCCGCGGTCGGCCGACACGGCGAGCGCGGGCAGGGCCACCGCGCCCGAGAGCAGGATCGAGGCCTTGGTGTCGGCCCGCGTGACCTCCTCGCGCACGGTGGTGAGCAGCCGCTCCGCGACGTACCGGCAGCCCGGCTCGGACAACGGCGACACCGGGGTGCCGCGCACGGCGGCGGCGCGCCGGGGCGTGGTGCCGGGGCGGGTGCCGGTGCCCGGCGGCGTGCGCGCTCCCTCGGTCACCGGGGTGTCCGCCCGTCGGAGGCGTCGCCGCGCGCGTCCGCGGAGTCGTCGTCCCGGGTGTCGTCCGTCCGCTTCCAGAAGGGGGTGCGCCGGGCCTCGCCGGCGCCCGCCGCCTGGTCGGTCAGGACGTGGCGCGCGCTCGACCGCAGGAACTCCACGACCACCATGGCCTGGTCGCCGAGTTCCCAGCGCTCCAGGAGGCCGCCCTCGATCAGGCGGGACATCAGCTCCATGCCGTCCTGGCGCTCCTCGCGCTGTTCCTTGCGGAACAGCTGCCGGATCTCACTCAGGTCCTGGGGGTTGCGCGCCATCATCTGCGCCATCACGGCGTGGTCGCCGCGCTCGATGGCGCGCTGGAAGTCGGCGGCCCACTGCCGGATGAGTTCCCGCTTGTTGTCGTCCCTGAGCTGGCGCAGCTCCTGGTTGAGCCGCTCCAGGTCGGTCTGGTGCAGCACCCGGCCCAGGCTCCTGCCGTGGTCCTGGATGAGCGTGTCCCAGGAGATGGTCACGAAGACGTCCGTCTCCAGGCCGAACTGGCCGCCGAGGCGCTGCCCGGCCAGCGCCTCGTGCACCGCGTCGCGGACCTCCTCCGCCCGGTTGATGGAGTGGCCGCGGGACACGTCGCGCAGCCGCTGCTCCAGCTCCGGGACCAGCAGCGCGGCGACGTCGGTGACCTGGCTCCTGGCCACGAGGCAGGGGTCGCCCACCCGCCAGCGCACGCGCACCTCGGCGGGGAAGGACCTGCCGTGCTCCGCCGCGGGCAGCTCGACCTTGAACGAGACCGTGTGCCAGCCCAGTTGCAGCTCGAACGCGGTGTAGGGGCGGGCGAACCAGCGCAGCAGGAACCCCTCCTCGCCCTCGGGCCCCACCGCCCGGGGCGGCCGCCCGCGGTAGTAGAGCACGACCGCGACCTGTGCGCTGCGGTGCCGGTAGGGCCAGTCCGGGCGGTACTCGCGCAGGAAGGGACCGGCCAACTCCTGGGTGGCCGCCGGGCGTTCGACGGGCGAGCGCCACGTGCCCGGGTCCGGGGACCGCGGCAGGGGCGTCGCCGTCACCGGTGGCGGGGCGCCACCGACGCGCGGCGGCGCGAGGGGCCGCGCCAGGGGGGCGGGCGGAAGGGCGTGCGGCGGGTTCTGGGTGTTCATCTCACTCCGTCTCCTCGGCTTGCGGGCTGGGCGCGGCCATCTGCACGACCACGTGCGGCTGTCCGTCGATGGCGGCGCGCAGCCTGCGTACGGTGGTGGCTGCCACGGATTCGTCGGGGTCCCGCTCCAGGCCCCGGACCAGGTTCCGCAGCCGCTCGGCGTCGGCCTCGCCGCTCACGAGGGCGGGCAGGAAGTCGCACAGGACGTCGAGGAGCGGGGGGTCCTCCTCGCCGCGCCGTATCCACTCGCACAGGGACCACTGCACGTCGGGCCGCCAGCGGGCGGTGTCAAGGCCCGACCAGACCAGGTCCGCCAGCATCCCGGCGTAGCGGGGGTGGGCGGTCAGGAGGGCCGCGGCGAGCGGCCAGTTCGTGTGCTCCCTGAGCACCGGCGTCTCCTCCAGGCCCCACAGGTGCGCGGCGCGCTGCCAGATGAGGCGGTCCACGGTGAGCAGCGCCAGGTCCCTGCGGTTGGTGCGCCGGTCGCCCATCCAGGCGCCCAGCCGCCGAAGGACCGTCTCCGGTTCCGCCCCGGCGAGCAGCCGGCCCACGCTGAAGGAGGCGTGCACCAGCAGGTCCCAGTCCTCCCGGCTCGCCAGGCGGCCCAGTTCGTCCAGGGCGGCCGGGACGGACCGCTCCACGGTGCCGAAGCCGTGCACCAGGGCCGCCGTGCTGAGCCGCGCCGCGTCGTCGGCGCGCGCCCACCCGCGCACGGTGTCCCGTACGACCGGGCGCACCGCCTCGCTGAGGGCCGCGGCCTGGGCGAGCGCGGTGGCGGCCGCGAGGCGCTGCTGGACGGAGTCGCTGGAGGCCATCGGGAAGACGATCTCCTCCAGCGCGTAGAAGTACTCCAGCGCGCACAGCGCCCCCGCGGTGATGGCCGCGGGTACCCACACGGCCGGTCTGGCGTCGTCGCACTGGGTGCGCAGCCACAGGCACAGCGGCCTGCGCGCGTTGTGGTGGTCCTCCCACACGTGGGCCAGGACCGCCCTCGCGAGCGCGCTGCCCTGGAGCCGCACCCTGCGGGTCTCCAGGCTCCGGCCGTCGTACGTGACGTCGCCGGTGAAGAGTTCGGCCCGCGCGGCCGCGAGCCGGGCCGGGCGGTGGTCGCCGAACAGGGCCCGGCCCGGCTCCCCCTCGGGGTCCATGGACTGCGCCCACTCCCAGGCCAGTTGCTCCGCCGCCTCGGCGGCCACGCTGTGGGGCGAGCCGTTGTAGACGGCCACCGCCGTGCGGAAGGCCGCCTGCCGCAGCGCCGCCGACACCGCGCCCCGGTGGCGCGGCGCGGCCCGGCCGGTCGCGGCGAACCACGCCCCGGCCTGCCGGTGGGCGAAGGCCCGCAGCTCGCCGAGGAGTCCGTCCTCGTCGGTCTCCTCCTTGAGCCGCCCGACCAGGAGCCGGGCGAGGGACTCCACCTCGTGGGGGCGCAGCGGGTCGAGCCCCACGGCCCGCACCACGCGGGGCTCGCGCGCGAGGGCGAGTGCCTGCTCGACGCGGTCGTTCTCGGTGTGGCCGAGAAGGGCCACGAGGTGCTTGCGCAGCATGCCGTCGGCCGCCGGAGGCCGGAACAGCCGCCCGTAGCGGCCGCGCAGCAGCTCGTCGGCGAAGCCGCCCGCCCCGACGACGAGGACGGCGTACGCCCCGCGCCGGTCGAGGAGGGTGCTGAGCCGGTCCAGGTGCAGTTCGGCGGGGAGTTCGGGCTCCCGCCGGCGCCGCCGCTCGGGTGCGTCCCGCTCGTCGCGGACGGGGCGCCGCGGGGTGGTGACCGCCTCCTCCCCGGTGATCTCCACGACGTAGCCGCAGCCCTCCTCCAGGTCCGCCTCGCCGATCCGGTCCAGTTCCGTACGCGGGTCGAGGCGCGCGACGCGCCCGTGCGTGACCTCGTCGAGCAGGGAGAGGGCCGTGTAGCCGCGCCCGCTGCCCGGGTCGCCGCACAGGGCGATCAGCCGCTGCCGCTTCAGGAGTCCGCCCAGGTCCGCGTAGCCGGGCGGCTCCTCGAAGACGCGGCGCAGGCGCCGCAGTTCGTCGCGGGGCACGGGGCCGGACACCAGGCGGGGCGCACCGGCCCGGGCGTCGTGGTAGTGGTGGTGGTCGCCCAGGTGCACATCGCCCTGGGTGCCGTCGAGGATCGCGCTGCGCCCGTTGACGTCGACGAAGTTGGCGCGCGCCTGACGCACGGCGTCGCCCGCGCCCGCCGCGGGCAGGTCCCCGAGGAGACCGGAGCGGGCCGCGCCGTGCCTGCGCCCTTCGTCGGCTCCCGTCGCTCCGGTACCGGCCCCGCGCCCCGGCCCGCCGCCGCCCGCCTCGTCCCCACCGCCGCCGGGCGCCGGTCCGCCGCCGCCCGCCTTGCCTCCGCCGCCTTGCGGCCCGGCGCCTCCCCCGGCGCCTCCCCCGTCGTCGCTCACGTCGGCCCGGCTCCTTCCGTGCTGTCATCTTCCGTGCTGTCGTCCTGCGGCGTGACGCGCACGCCGACGATGTCGCCGTGGACCTCCGCGCCGTCCACGATCTGGTTGTGTCCGTTGACGTTGATCCAGTACTTCGTCGGCCACCGCGCCTCGTCGGCTCCGGCCCGGTCGGCCTGCGTCGGCCCGGTCTCGGGGGCGGGTGGTGCCACGGGCGCGGGCAGGGGCGGCCGGGTCCTGCGGGGCACGTGGAACCACGCGACCTCGTCGGTCTCCTTGGCCCGTACCGGCAGCGGGCGGTAGTGCTCGGGCTCCACGAATCTGCCGCCCTCGGCGACCACCGAGCGGTAGAGGACGTCGGAGACGACGAAGACCACGTCGACGCCGTCGTCCGCGGCCAGGATCGCCCTGGCCGGTTCGCTGTCGCACAGCCGGCACGTGAGGTCGACCGCCCGGCCCACCAGGCCCCGGCCGTCGTGGCTGACGGGGCCGCCGTGCATCGCGATCCGCAGCCGCAGCGGTTCGCGCACGCCTCGGTTGTGCTCGCGCAGCCCCTGGTGGACCTCTTCGAGCCACAGCCCCACCATGGCCGCGGGCGGGACCTGCGGGGCGAGGGCGGCGAGCACGCCGTCGCCCCGGTCCTCCACATGGACCTGACCGCCCACGCCCACGGCGGCGAAGGCGGCTTCGAAGACCTCGTACATCGCCCGGCGCGACCGGAGTTTGGCCTGGTGGCCGAGGCGCCCGGCCCCCTTGACGTCCGCGCTCACCACCAGCCGGTGGACGGCCTCGTGACTGCTCACTGCATCCCCCTCGACGACGGTGCGGCCCCACCAGGATGGGCGCGGTCGGCCGCGGTGTATGTAGCCGTTTACACAACCGGCCCCGCTCCTGACGGTCCCTCGCCCGCGAGCAGCCGCAGCAGTTCGACGTCGGTGACGGTCAGGCGCCTGGTGCCGGTGCGGACGACGCCCTGCTCGCGCAGCAGCCGCAGGGCCTTGGCGACGGCCTCCCGGGTGGAGCCCACCGAGGCGGCGAGGTCGTGCTGCGGCAGCGGCAGGTCGATGGTGACGCTGCCGTCGGGGTGGTGGCGCCCGGCGCGGTGGGCCAGCTCGACCAGGCGCGCCGCGAGCCGCTGGAGCACGTTCTCCGAGGCCAGCGAGCGGCGTTCGCCGTCGGAGCTGCGCAGCCGGGAGCTGAGCTGGCGGAGCACGAGGACGCTGACCGCGGGGCTGGAGCCGAGGAAGCCGCGGAACCGGTCCCCGGGGATCACGACGGCGTCGACGCGGCCGAGCGCCGTCACCGTGGCGCTGCGCGGCCGCCGGTCCACGGCCGCGAGTTCGCCGACCAGTTCCCCGGCGCCGCGCAGCGCGAGGATGAGCCGCTGACCGCGCTCGGTCGCCACGGAGACCACCGCCCAGCCGCCGAGGATCGCGACGACGTACGAGGTGGTGGCGCGCTCGGGCACGAGCACCTCGCCGGACGCGTAGCCGCGCGGGGTCCCCAGGGCGAGCAGGGCCGCCCGGTCCCGCGGCCGCAACGCGTCGAGCAGGGGCTGTTCCTGTTCGATGAGACTCAAGCTGACCGCCCCTGGACCGGCGCCTACGCGGAATCGACCTGCGATCGACCCCTCATCGACCGGGCCCGGCCCGGATCGCCCTGGAATCGACAGCACGCTAGGCAGCTGACAAGCGCACGTCAATGAGATCGACGCGGTCCGCCTTCCCCGCCCGCGGCCCCGCGCGCCGCTCCCCTCGCGCCTGCCGCGCTCCGCGCTCACCCCTCCGAGGCGGCCATTCGGCCGCGCTCCCGCCGCGCCCGTCCACGCCCCGAGTGATCGTTCTCGTGTCCGAACCGTTCGTCCACGTACCCGAAGGAGCCCCATGATCCCCGTCAGGTTCGCCCTCGTCGGAGCCGTCGCCGCCCTCGCCACCGGCCTGCCCGCGGCCCCGAGCCCCGCCGCCGCGCCGCCCGCCCCCGGCCTCCCCGGCCTGCTGCGCACGGGCGAGGTCGAGTGGCCCGGGGGCACCTTCCGCGCCCTGTGCCGGCGCGGGCCCGTCACGGCGCCCGACCGGCGCGTCCTGCCGCTGCCCGGGGGCAGGTCCGTCACCGCCCACGCGCTGAAGGTCTCGCGCGACCGCGAGGGCACCCTGCTGTGGAGCGGGCACCTGGCCGGGCACCCGGACCGGCCGGTGACCCTCGCGGTCGACGGCGCCTGCGGCAAGGGCAGGCCCCGGGTCGCCGGGGAGATCCACGAGGGGCGGGTGCGCCACGCCCTGGACGCCGTACGGCCCGGGATGTCGCGCGTCCGCTCGTTCGACACCGTGCGCCAGACCCCGCTCGTGCGCGACGCGCTGCGCCTGACCGGACCCGCACGGCCCGCCGCGCCACCCAGCCGCCGCGCCGAGCCCAAGGACCCGGTCATCGACGTGCTGATCGGCTACACCCCGGAGACGGCCACGGACACCGAGGGCGGCGCGGACGCGCTCGCGCTCCAGGCCAAGGCCGCCGTCGAGGGCACCAACCAGGCGTACGCCGACAGCCAGGTCAAGACGCGCCTCCGGCTGCTCGGCACCTTCGAGACCCCGGCCTGGAGCGGCGCGGCCAGCGACATGGACGGCATGACGAACGCCCTCGCCAACCCGGAGGACCCGCGCTACTCCGACGACTGGGCCACCGGCGTCCGCGCCACCCGGGACGCCGAGGGCGCCGACCTCGTCCACGTCCTGTCGAAGTTCACGCCCCCCGAGGGCCTCTACACGGCGGGGACCGGGATGACCCCCTCGCTGCCGCGCCTCATGCCGGGCGACAACGCCAAGTACAGCACTGACGACACCGGGTTCGGCGCGCAGCAGGCCGACACCTTCGGCACCCACCACCTCGCCCACGAGATCGGCCACAACTTCGGCCTCAACCACGACTACGTCACCGACCCCGTCGACCCGGACGCGGACAACTACCGGCCGGGGAACTTCAACCCCTACTACCCGGACAACCACGGCTTCCTGCCCAAGGACCGCACCTGGGTCGACATCATGGGCTACAACATGAGCTGCGCCGACGAGGACAAGTGCGAGAACAAGATGTGGTTCTCCAACCCCCGTCAGGAGTACGACGGCACGCCGCGCGGCGTGGCGCTCGGGTCGAAGGAACCCGCCGACTCCACCCGCGTCATGAACCTCACCGGCCCGGTGCTCGCCAACTACCGCACGCCCGCCGACAGCACGGAGGCGAAGCGCCAGGCCCTCACCGCGGTGCCCCAGGACGGCACGGGCGGCACGGTCAGCACGCCCTCCACGGGCCTGTTCGCCACCGGTGACCAGGTCACGGTCACCGCGGCCCCGGACACCGGCTACAAGGTCGACCGCTGGACCGTCGACGGGAAGGTCCAGCCGACCCGCGCGGCCTCCCTGAGCGTCACCATGGACAGCGACCACTTCGTGACCGTGAAGTTCGTCAAGGCCACCGCGCCGCTCAGCCCGATCCCGGCCGCGCTCACCGCCGTCAGCCCCGCCACGGGATCCGTCAAGGGCGGCTTCACCGTCACCCTCACCGGCGGCGGGCTCACCGGCACCACCCAGGTCCTCGCGGGCACGCCGACGGCGGGCGGCTTCCGCGGGGTCGCGGCCACGAACGTGCGCGTCGTCGACGACACCAAGGTCACCTTCACGGCGCCCGCCTACCCCCAGGCGGGCGCCGTCCAGTTCGCCACGGCCCGCGGCAACTCCCTGACCGCGTCCATCGGCTTCACGTACACCGACTGATCACGTGACGGCGCGGAGGCCCGGGGATCCCCGGGCCTCCGCGCCGTGAGGTGGTCAGGCCGCCGTGGCGACCTTCCACAGATGGCCGTCGGGGTCGCTGAAGTAGCCGTCGTACCCGCCCCACTCGGCCGCGGTCGCCTCCTTGACCGCGGTGCCGCCCGCGGCCACCGCGGCGCGCATCACCTCGTCCACCTCCTCGCGCGAGCCGGTGACGAAGTGGAACGAGCAGCCGCGGAACCCGGCCCCCTCGGCCGGGACCCCGGCGTCCCGCGCCGCCGCCTCCCGCGGGTAGAGCACGAGGGCCGAGGAGCCCTCCCCCAGGCCGCACCTGACGAACCCGGGGTGGTCCTGCTCGACCTCGCAGCCGAGCCCCTCGACGTAGAACTTCTTGGCGCGTGCGATGTCCTCGACGCCCAGCATGATGGCGTTCACCTGCAATTTGATGTCCATGACGACCACGGTAGGCACCCGTCGGCGGGCGTCGCTTCTCGAAAACTGACCACCTTCGAGCGGGGTCGGCCCGGGCGTCGACGAGAGTCCGCCCGGACTCAGCGCCCGCCCGTGCGGACCGCGCCCACGCTCGCCGCCACCACCAGCGCGATCGCCGCGCACTGGAGCGGCGAGAGGCCCTGGCCGAGGACCAGGTATCCGGCGAGCGCGGCCAGGGCGGGTGACAGGCTCGTCAGGACCGCGAAGGTCGCCGCGGGCAGCCGGCGCAGGGCCAGCAGCTCCAGGGCGTACGGGATGCCCGAGGACATCACCGCGATCACCAGGCCGAGCGCGAGCACGCCCGGTTCGAGCAGCGTCGCGCCCGCGGCTCCGATGCCGAGCGGCAGGCTGACCAGCATCGCGACGGTCATCGCGAGCGCCAGCGCGTCCAGGCGCGGGAAGCGGGCCCCCGCGCGGGCGCTGAAGACGATGTACGCCGCCCACATCGCCCCGGCCCCCAGCGCGAACGCCACGCCCACGGCGTCGAGGCGGCCGAACCCGCCCTGGCCCAGCAGGAACACCCCGGTCAGCGCGAGCCCCGCCCACAGCAGGCTGGCGGCGCGGCGCGCGGCGACGACCGAGAGCAGCAGCGGCCCGAGCACTTCGAGGGTGACCGCCGCGCCCAGCGGGATCCGGTCGATCGCCTGGTAGAAGAGGACGTTCATGCCGCCGAGCGCGAGGCCGTAGGCGCCCGCCACCGCCCAGTCGGTACGCGTGTGACCGCGCAGCCGGGGCCGCGTGACGACCAGCAGCAGCACCGCGGCGAACGTCACCCGCAGCGCGACCGTGCCGAGCGCCCCCGCGCGGGGGAAGAGGAGCGCCGCGACGGCCGACCCGAACTGCACCGTCACCGCCCCGGCGAGCACCAGGCCGACACCGCCGAGGGTGCCGCGCCCGGCGGCCCGCCGGAGGACGGCGGGCGCGGCGGTCCCGGCGGACGGGGCCGTCACGGTCGCCGCGGCCGGGGGCGAGGTGTGCGCCGCGGTCGTCGCCGCAGTCGCGGGCACAGGCGCGGGCGTCGTCGCTGGCGCAGGCGTCGTCGCTGGCATAGGCGTAGGCGTCGTCGCTGTCGTAGGTGTCATGCGCTTCACGCTAGGGAGCCGTACGCGCCGTGTGAAATGCCTGTTCCCCTGTGGTTATGCTCTGGAAGCATGACCATTGAGCTGCGGCATCTGCGCGCCTTCCTCGTCATCGCCGAGGAGGGCAACGTCACCCGCGCCGCCGCCCGCCTCCACGTGGGCCAGCCCGCGCTCTCCCGCACCCTGCGCCAGCTGGAGGACCACCTCGGCGCCCGCCTCGCCGACCGCTCCACGCATCACCTGGAGCTGACCGCCGAGGGCCGTACGTTCCGCGACAAGGCCACCGCCGCGCTCGCCGCCGTCGAGACCGCCCTCGACCCGGCGGGGCTCACGAGCCGGCCGCTGCGCCTGGGGCACACCTGGGCGGCGCTCGGGGACCACACCGTCGCGCTGCTGCGCCGCTGGGACGAGACGCGCCCCGGCGTCCCCCTGGAGCTGCTGCGCGTCGACGACCGCACCGCGGGCCTCACCCGGGGCACGGTCGACGCGGCCCTGCTGCGCGGCGCGGTCACCGCGCCCGGACTGCGCACCGAACTCCTGCGGATGGAGGAGCGGGTGGTGGTCATGCCCGAGGACAGCCCCCTGGCGGCCCTCCCCCGGCTCACCCTGGCGGATCTGACGGACCATCCGATCGCGCTCAACACCGTCTCGGGCACCACCACGGCCGAGCTGTGGCCCTCGGCCGCCCGGCCCGCCGCGACCCTGGAGGTGACGAACACCGACGAGTGGCTCATCGCCATCGCCGCGGGCCGTGCCGTGGGCGTCACCACCTCGGCCACGCCGAGCAACTACGCGCACCCCGCGCTGGTCTACCGCCCCCTCGCGGACGCCCCGCCCGTCCCGCTCGTCCTCGCCTGGCGCGAGGGCCTCGGCCACCCGGCCGTCCCGGACCTGGTGACGCTCGTCCACGAGATCCTCGCGACCGGAGCGACCGGGACGGCAGGGGCAGTCAAGGCAGCCGGGACGACGTGACCCGGGTCCGCGCTGCCCCTCGTAGCGCGTGACCCGATCCTGTCGCTCCCTGGCCATCAGGCCCCTACTGGAGCCCTCTTCGCCCCGGCACGCTGAGGGCGCGCCCCGGGCAGCACCCGGCGCGCGCCACCGGACCATCCGCAGGAACGACCGCCGAAGAGGGCACGACACCATGCACCGCACCACCACCCCCACCACCATGCGCGCCGTCTCCCAGGACGCCGCCGGAGCGCCGGACGTCCTCAAGGTCGTCACCGTGCGGCGACCGGATCCCGGCCGGGGCGAGATCCTGGTCCGGGTGCACGCGGCGGGCGTGAACCCCGCCGACTGGAAGACCCGCGCGCGGGGCGTGTTCGCCGACGGTACGGCGCCGCCCTTCACCCTCGGCTTCGACGTCTCCGGCGTGGTGGAGGCGGTCGGCGACGGCGTGGCGCTGTTCCGGCCGGGCGACGCGGTGTTCGGCATGCCGCGCTTCCCGCACCCGGCGGGCGCCTACGCCGAGTACGTCACCGCCCCGGCCCGGCACTTCGCGCCGCGTCCCGAGGGCCTGACCCACGTCCAGGCGGGCGCCCTGCCGCTGGCCGCGCTGACCGCGTGGCAGGCGCTGGTGGACACCGCGGGCGTCCGTCCGGGGCAGCGCGTCCTGATCCACGCCGCCGCGGGCGGAGTCGGCCATCTGGCCGTGCAGATCGCCAAGGCCCGCGGCGCGCACGTCATCGGCACGGCCAGTGCCGCCAAGCACGCGCTGCTGCGCTCGCTCGGCGCCGACGAGCTGATCGACCACCGCACCCAGGACTTCGCCGCGCTGCTCCGGGACGTCGACGTCGTCGTGGACGGCATCGGCGGCCCGCACTGGGCCCGGTCCCTGCGCACGCTGCGGCCCGGCGGCACGCTGGTCTCGCTCCTGCCGCCGGACGACGCCTTCCCCGCTCGGGAGGCCGAGGCGGCCGGGGTACGGGCGGTGTTCATGCTCGTCGAGCCCGACCACGGCGGCCTGCGCGCGATCGCCTCGCTGGTCGAGGAGGGCCTGCTGCGCGTGCTCGTCGACGCGGTCCTGCCGCTCGAAGAGGCCGCCCGGGCGCACGCGTTGGGCGAGCGGGGCCGGACGACCGGCAAGATCGTGCTCTCCGTCGCCGGGACGTGATCAGACGGCGCAGGCCGGGCACAGCCCCCGGTAGGTGACCTCGGCGCCGGAGACCGCGAACCCGAACCGCTCCTCCTGCGGCAGGGCGGACAGCGGGTCGCCCGTCGGGTGGACGTCGCGGATGGTGCCGCAGCGGGAGCAGACCAAGTGCTGGTGCGGGTGGTGCGCGTTGGGGTCGTAACGCTTGGCGCGGCCGTCGGTGGAGACCTCCATGACCTCACCGAGGGAGACCATCTCGCCCAGCGTGTTGTAGACGGTCGCGCGGGAGATCTCTGGCAGTCTCTCGGCCGCGCGCGCGTGCACCTCGTCGGCCGTGAGGTGCACGTGGTCGCCGTCGAGGACCTCGGCGACGACACGTCGCTGGGAGGTCACCCGCCAGCCACGCCCGCGCAGTCGCTCCAGCAGGTCGCTCATATGTCGGTTCACCTACTCGGTTCGGTGGAGTACCCGGAGTTTACGGCAGCGCTACTTGCTCCGAATGAATATGGATCAGGTGAGCTTCTTGACCTGGATCCCGTCCATCGTAGGATCGGTTCCCGACGATGGCCAAGGGCAGCCTCGCCCCTGTCCCAGGGACGCGTCAGGGACAACCACCACAAGTCGTACGGAGTCGTTCCTGACGCCGATCACGCGGTCGGTGCGGCCCCTTCCACCGCCTGCTGTTCTTCGAGCTCCACGTTTCGCCCAGACCGATCCGGAAGGATTCCCATGGCTGAGAACCCCGACGCAATCGTCACCGACCCGAAGACGGAGGAGACAGGCGGCTGCCCGGTCGCGCACGGGCGCGCCCCGCACCCGACGCAGGGCGGCGGGAACCGCCAGTGGTGGCCCGACCGGCTGAACCTGAAGATCCTCGCCAAGAACCCGGCCGTGGCGAACCCGATGGGCGAGGACTTCGACTACGCCGCCGCGTTCGGCTCCCTCGACCTGCCCGCCGTGAAGCGGGACATCGCCGAGGTCCTGACCACCTCGCAGGACTGGTGGCCCGCCGACTTCGGCAACTACGGCCCGCTGATGATCCGCATGGCCTGGCACAGCGCGGGCACGTACCGCATCAGCGACGGCCGCGGCGGCGCGGGCGCCGGCCAGCAGCGGTTCGCCCCCCTCAACAGCTGGCCGGACAACGCCAGCCTCGACAAGGCCCGCCGCCTCCTGTGGCCGGTCAAGAAGAAGTACGGCAAGAACATCTCCTGGGCCGACCTGATGGTCCTCACCGGCAACGTGGCCCTGGAGACGATGGGCTTCGAGACCTTCGGCTTCGCGGGCGGCCGCGAGGACGTGTGGGAGCCGGAGGAGGACGTCTACTGGGGCCCCGAGACCACCTGGCTCGACGACGAGCGCTACACCGGCGACCGCGAGCTGGAGAACCCGCTCGGCGCGGTCCAGATGGGCCTCATCTACGTCAACCCCGAGGGCCCCAACGGCAACCCGGACCCGGTCGCCGCGGCCCGCGACATCCGCGAGACGTTCCGCCGCATGGCGATGAACGACGAGGAGACCGTCGCCCTCATCGCCGGTGGCCACACCTTCGGCAAGACCCACGGCGCGGGCCCCGCGGACCACGTCGGCAACGACCCCGAGGCCGCCCCCATGGAGCAGCTGGGCCTCGGCTGGAAGAGCACGTACAACACGGGCGTGGGCAAGGACGCCATCACCTCGGGCCTCGAGGTCACCTGGACCGAGACGCCCACGCGGTGGAGCAACCTGTTCTTCAAGAACCTCTTCGAGTACGAGTACGAGCTCTCGAAGAGCCCGGCCGGCGCCCACCAATGGGTGGCGAAGGACGCCCCGGAGATCATCCCGGACGCCTTCGACGCCACGAAGAAGCACCGCCCGACGATGCTCACCACCGACCTGTCGCTGCGCTTCGACCCGGTCTACGAGCCGATCTCGCGCCGCTTCTACGAGAACCCGGACCAGTTCGCGGACGCCTTCGCCCGCGCCTGGTACAAGCTGACGCACCGTGACATGGGCCCGGTCGTCCGCTACCTCGGCCCGGAGGTCCCCTCCGAGGTGCTGCTGTGGCAGGACCCGCTGCCGGAGCGCACCGGCGAGAGCATCGACGCCGCGGACGCCGCCGCCCTCAAGGCGCAGGTCCTCGGCACCGACCTCACCGTCGCGCAGCTCGTCTCCGCCGCGTGGGCGTCGGCGGCCTCCTTCCGCGGCAGCGACAAGCGCGGCGGTGCCAACGGCGCCCGCGTCCGCCTGGAGCCGCAGCGCAACTGGGAGGTCAACAACCCGGACAGCCTGGCGCAGGTGCTGCGCACGCTCGAGGGCATCCAGGAGTCCTTCAACTCCGCCCAGTCCGGCGGCAAGCAGGTCTCCCTCGCCGACCTGATCGTCCTCGCGGGCAACGCGGCGGTCGAGCAGGCCGCCAAGGACGCGGGCGTCGAGATCGAGGTGCCCTTCTCGCCCGGCCGGGTGGACGCGACGCAGGAGCAGACGGACGTCGAGTCGTTCGCGGCGCTCGAGCCCGCGGCCGACGGCTTCCGCAACTACGTGGGCAAGGGCAACCGTCTGCCCGCCGAGTACCTGCTCATCGACAGGGCGAACCTGCTGACCCTCAGCGCGCCCGAGCTGACGGTCCTCGTCGGCGGTCTGCGCGTCCTCGGCGCGAACCACGGCGGGTCGAAGCACGGCGTCCTCACCGACCGCCCCGGCACCCTCACCAACGACTTCTTCGTCAACCTGCTCGACCTGGACACGACGTGGAAGTCGACGTCCGAGGCGCAGGACACCTTCGAGGCCCGTGACGCGAGCGGCGCCCTCAAGTGGACCGGCACCCGCGCCGACCTGGTGTTCGGCTCGAACTCCGAGCTGCGCGCGGTCGCTGAGGTGTACGCGAGCGACGACGCCAAGGAGAAGTTCGTGAAGGACTTCGTCGCGGCGTGGGCCAAGGTCACGGACCTGGACCGGTTCGACCTCGTCTAGTCCCCCGTAGCCTCCCGGTCGTTCGGCGACCCGAAGTCCGGTCCGGGCCCGCGCGGGCCCGGACCGGACTTCTCCGTGACCGCGTACCGAGCGACGGCGGGCGCCCGACGGTTCCGCCGCGGGGCAACCCGCTGCTTCGCGCCCGGTGGGGTCCTGCTCACACGCCCCACGCCGTGAACGCGCCCCAGTGGACGGGAGAGTCGAAGGGGCGCTTCCTCCTGGCCCGCGCGCGGGTGGCGTACCCGTCGCTGAGGGCGGCCAGGTGGCGGTGCGTCTGCGTGTACCGCGCGAGCTCGTCCCAGGTGAGTCGGCGCAGCCACCGGCGCGAGCGGCGCAGGGCCGGTACGGGGTCGTGGGTCTGGGAGAGCAGTTCGTAGAAGCGCGTCATGAGGACGGCCGTGGCCATGTCGTCCACCAGCCACAGGCTGCTGACCGCGCAGGCCGCGCCCGCCTGGAGGAAGGCGGCCGGGAGGCCGAGGAACTCGTCGGGGGCCTCGATGATGCCGTAGTGCCCCGACTGGCAGGCGCTGGCCACGGTCAAGCGGCACACGGGCAGTTGGTGGTGCACGAGGGCGTCCATGTCCACGTGGCCGTCGGCGAGCGCCAGCGATCCGCCCCGGCTGTCGAACCCGGCGCTGCCGTGACAGCTGAGGTGCAGATACGACGCCGTGGCGAGCCGGTCGAGCACCCAGGCCACGGTGGCCTCGGACCCCACCGCGTGGGCCGCTTCGCACCGGCCCGCGAACAGGTCGAGGATCCCGGCGAGTTCGCTGCGGCTGCCGGGCAGCGAACCGTCGGGGTCGGCGATGGCCACCAGGCGCGGCGGCGACTGCGGCGGCCGGGCGGCCCGGGAGCGCGAGGCCTCGTGGACGGCGGCGGACGGCGACAGGATCAGGGTGCCGACGTCGTCGAGCACGTCGTCCGCCCCCGGCGCCACCGGCAGGGCGTGCAGGGGCACCAGGCCCAGCAGGCCCGTCGGCACCAGGACCGCCTCGTGCCGGGCGTCCTCCGTCAGGAGCGCGGCGAGGGGCCGTACGAGCGGTTCGAGCGCGGTCAGGCGGTCCAGGGCCGCCGGGAGCAGCCGCCGGTACGTCGAGGTGGGGGACTGCTGCACCAGCCACAGGCCCACGGTGTCGGCGTCCGGGTCGTCCAGGTCCAGGAGCAGGAGACGGGCCAGGGTGATGCTGGTGACCTCCGGCACGAGTACGGCGCGCACGGTCGGGCGCGTGCCGACGACCGCGAGGACGTAGCTGCCCCAGGGCGAGTTCACCAGATACGCCAGGGGTCTGCCGCCCGCGGCCCGGACGACGTCCCGCAGTTCGGTGGTGCGCAGGAAGTCCTCGAAGCCCGGGATCGCCTGGACGTCCCGGACGACCGCGCGCAGGTCGCGTTCGGCCGCGGCCTGTTCCCGGCTCGCGGGCGCCGCCCCGTCGGGGGTCATCGGTGAGGGCGCCGCGACCGTGGACCGGTAGCGGGCGCGGGCCCGCCGGTAGCGGCGGGCCAGGACGGGGTCGACGCGCTCCAGTTCCTCCAGGTCGGCGGCTCCGCGTCCGGCCACCACGGACAGCTCGCAGGCGAGGCCGCGTTCGAGCGCTGTCACGGCCTGCTCGGGGCGGCCCGCCCGCGCCAGCAGGAAGGCCGTCCAACGGGCGAGCCGGTCCACTTGGACGAGGACGCCGCGGCGGCTGGCGACCGTGACCTGGGCGTCGTAGAGCGCGCTCACGGCGGTCAGCATGTCCGAGGCGACGTCGGCGGCCTCGGTCCAGCGCTGGGCGGAGGCGTGGGTGGTCAGGAGCTCCCTGGCGATGTTGAGGTGCAGGGAGGGCGCGACCGTGGGCGGCGCGGCCGCGAGGGCCTCCTGGCGAAGGCGGGTGTTCGCGGCGCTGCCGGGCCCGTCGAGCAGGTCCCCGGCCTGGGCGAGGAGCCAGTCGATGCGGCTGGTGTTGAGCAGGCCGGGGCGCGTCACGGAGAGGTCGCGTGCCGCGGTCGCCGCCGCCCGGGCGCCCGCGGCGTCGGCGGGGTCGCGGGTCAGCAGCAGATGGGCGAGGTTGCACTGCAGCTGCGACCACAGCACGGGGTCGTCGTCGGGGCTCAGGTGGCGCAGGGCGTCGCGGTAGCAGCGCTCCGCCTCGGGCAGGTCGTCCGGCTCGGTGCGGCGGGACAGCAGCAGACCGAGGTTGATCATGGAGTAGGCCCAGTTCACCGCGGAGCGCCGGGGGGACCGCTCGGTGAGCCCGGCCCGGATGTGCTCGATGCCGAGCGTGAGGTCGGCGGCGGTGCCGCCCGGCCGTTCCGCGAGCAGCAGACCGTAGTTGGTCCGGATCCGCGCCCAGAACTCGGGGTGCTCGGCGCGGTCGAGTGCGCTCGCGCGCTCCAGCAGGGCGCGGGCGGTCTCCCAGACCTCGTGGCGGTCGCCGTCGTCGCGCGCGTAGTGCGCGCTGGCGAGGTTGTTCGCGACCCGTACCCAGGCGAGGCTGCCCTCGGGCAGCATGCCGAGGGCGTGTTCGAGGGCTTCGTACGCCTCGGAGAGCTCGGCGTCGAGTCCGGCGTGGACGGCGCCCATCAGGCGTTCGCCGAGCAGGGTGGCGAGCGCGGCCTCCGTCTCGCGTTCGCCGAGGTCGGTCGCGAGCGCCAGGGCCTCGCGGACCAGGGGGATGCTCTCGGGGCCCGGGGTGTCGCGGGCCTCGTCGTACAGGCCGTGCAGCCGGGTGCGCAGATCGCCGCCGAAGCGGCTCAGGGACGCGAAGTAGCGCTCGACCGCCACGTGCGTGGGCGTGCGGTCGTCGCACAGGCCGTCGAGCAGGTCCTGCCGCCGCTGGAGCACCGACTCCAGCGGCGTTCCGGCCGCCGCGCGCAGCTCCTCGCGGGCGGCGTCCCGCACCCTCGTGTCCCCGGTCAGCTCCGGGTGGGCGCGCAGGAGTTCGGCCAGGGCGTCCGGCGGGCTCGTCAGGACCGCGCGCAGCAGCTCCGCCACCCGGGCCTCGTCCCGTTCCTCGGCGAGCAGGCGCAGGAAGACCTCGTAGTGGGCGACCGTCGGCGGGCCCTGCGGCTCCAGGTCGCGGCAGGCCGCCTCGGGGTCGCGCAGGTCCCGCTCGACGTCGCGGGTCAGGACGAGGGGGAGCAGCCCGCGCGGCACGGGGAGCGCCTGCGCGGCGAAGGCGTCGTCACGGAACGCCCCGGCCCGCGCGGCCTCCTCGAGGAGCACAAGGGCGAACTCCGGCGGCCCGCCCCCGAGCTCCGTCAGGGAGGTCGCGTACAGCAGCGGCGCCGTCGCGCCGGGGCGCAGGACGAGGAGCGGCGCGTCGACGGGCGCCCTCGCCCCGCAGCCCGGACAGTCCACCCAGGCCACGCCCGGACCGGGCCCCTGAAGGACGTCGGCGCGCTCGCGGGCGTCGACCACGCGCCACACGGGGGCGTCGCACTCCCGGTCGCACGTCTCGCAGCGCCATGCGTAGGGCGCTCTCACCGAGACCGTCACACCCCGCCCCCACCCCTTGTCCACCTCTTGTCCGCCTCGCCGTACGGACATTCTGGCGCGCGCCGCCGACCGGCCGGGAGGGTTCGCGCGAAAGCCCGGCGGGCGGGGAGGGAGCCTGGTATCCGGACGCCGGCCCGAGCACCCCGGAAGTGACACCCACCTCTCCCCTTCTTTTGCGAACTACCTCTCATCACACATGAGTTGACGGAGCATCACATTCCGATGCACAGTCACCGTCCTTCGCGTGCCAGCACATTGCACCCACTGCGCTCCCCCGTCACAATGACCGTTCCGGACCACGCAAGGAGTGTGCGTGTGAGTGATCCGCCCATCGTGTTCCCGGACGTCGAGCGCCTTGTCGTCGACCATCTCAAGAGTCGTCCCGAGCTGACCGGAGTCATCGTCGACAACCGCACCCCTCCTGGTTTCGACGGCACCCAGAAGGCCGTGCTCGTCTCCCGGGCGGGCGGCGCCTGGGTCGACGACCTCCACCTCGACCAGCCCCTGATCGACCTGGAGGTCTACGGCCCCGACAAGCCCACGGCCCACGCGGTGGCCACCGCGACCCGTACGGCGCTGCTCACCGTGCGCGGCACCACGTACGGCAGCGCCCACGTCACCGACGCGGTCGAGGCGGACGGGCCGCGCTGGCTGCCCGACTACCACCGGCAGGCCGCGAGCCGCTATCTGTCCACCGCCCGGCTCTCGATCCGCCCGGCCTGACGTTCCCGCGCCACCGCCCGAAGGAGCTCACAGGAGCCCGAAGGAGTCAGCATGCCCGGAATGAACCCGAACGAGATCCGTGTCGCCGGTACGGGACGCATCCTCACCGCACCGCTCGGCACCGCGATCCCCGCCGACGTGACCGCCAACTGGGCGGCGGGCTGGCGGGACCTGGGCTACACCAGCACCGACGGCATCCGCTTCAACAAGAAGGACAAGATCGACCCGGTGGACACCTGGCAGTCCGTCAGCCCGGCCCGCTTCGTGTACTCCGACCGCGACCTCACCGTGAAGTTCGCGCTGCTCCAGCTGAACGAGGACACCCTGCCGTTCTTCTTCGGCGGCGACGGCGTCACCGAGACCGCCGAGGGCTCCAAGCTCTACACGTACAAGGTGGCCGCCGAGCCCAGGAAGGACGAGCGGATGCTCGGCGTGGAGTTCTCCGACGGCGACGTCATCAAGTACCGCTTCACCATCGCCCGCGGCCAGGTCACCGAGACCGAGGAGCTCCAGCTCACCCGCACCGCGTCGGTCAAGCTCGGCATCACCTTCACGGCCCTGGCCGTCGACAACACCGCCGCCCTCGCCACCTGGGTCATGAACGACCCCGCCTTCGCGAAGTAGCCGCGGCGGCCGGCCCGCCACCGCCCCAGCAGACCGAGGAGCCGCATGTCCTTCAACGTCAACGCCGCCCGCGCCCAGCGGCTCGAATCACTGGGCCTGAAGTGGGAGTTCGAGGTGGACGGCGAGACGTTCTCGCTGCCCACGGAGATCCCGCGCCGGGCCGCCCAGGCCCTCGCCTCCCTCGCCGACGACGACCTGGACGGGCTGCTCGCGCTGCTGCTCGGCGACGAGCAGTACAAGCGGCTCGCCGACCACGACCTGAGCGTGCAGGACGTGGCCGCCGTCCTCAACGCGTACGGGGAGGAGACCGGTCTGAGCGTGGGGGAAGGCTGAGCCTCGGCGCGCTCGTGGAGGAGCACGCCGAGGCCCTGGAGGCGGATCTGCTGCGCCACTACGGCGTGGATCTGCTCGGCTGGTACCGCGGCGAGCTGTCGTCGCGGCGGCTCGCGGTGCTCGTGCGGCACCTGCCGCGGGACAGCGCGTTCCGCCTGGCGCACGAGGGCGAGGCGGCCGGGTGGTCCCTGGGCGACCAGCTGCTCGCCGCCGTGGTCGACCACCTGGCCGTCGCGAACTGGATGTTCGCGTCCGTCAACCGGGACGAGGACGAGGCCCCACCGGAGCCGCCGCGGCCGGTGCCGCGGCCGGGCGTGGACGAGGCCGTACCCGACGGGGCACCCGCGGCCGACACCCCCGGGCCCGCCGACCTGGCCCGCTTCTTCGGGTGACAGACCACCGACCGAACCACGGAGAACCCCATGCCGAGCGTCGACGACCGCCTGAACAAGCTGGAGAAGGAACACCAGTCGTTCGTCTGGAAGCTGGAGCGCGGCCTGGCGAAGGTCGACGCGGTCGCCACGGTCACCGAAGTCACCGCGATGAAGAAGGAGTTCGCGGCCGTGACCGGCAGCGTCAAGCTGGCCAGCTTCGACTTCAACCTCCTCGAGCACCTCCAGAAGAACCTCCAGGAGCAGCGGGACCGCGCCGCCGGACTGCGCCCCGAGGACCTCAAGGCGTCCCTCACGGACACCCGGAAGGCCGTCGGCCGTGCCTTCGACGCCGCTCACGCGGCGGGCCGTGACGCCGGCAGGGCGCTCCGGCGCCTGGACGCCCTGGGGCGCAGGGCCACGACCGGCACCCCTCCGTCCCAACGGGCCACCCTGGCCAACACCGGGAGCTTCACCGAAGCGGCCGCCCAGATCAACCGGTTGGAGGCGCGCATCGACAGCCTCGTCCGCGCCCTCGGCTGACGCGCCCGACGTCCCCTCAGGAGGCAGGCACCCATGTCCCTCGTCCAAGCACTCAACCGGTCCGCGTCCGGCTTCCGCGGTCTGCGCACCGGCGCGGGGCAGGCCGAGTCCGGCGTCGGCAGGCTGCGGGCCACCGTCGAGCAGGCGGACCGGGCCGTCGGCAGGATCAAGGGCGGCCTCGACCGCACCGCCCGGTCCTTCCGCGGGGTCAAGGCGCAGGCGGACGCCGCGGCCCGCAGCGCGGGCCGGGCCGACCGGGCCATGGACGGCGCGGGGAAGTCGGCCACGCGCGGCGGCGGCCTGATGGGGCGGATGAAGTCCGGCCTCCAGGGCGTCACCGGCGCGCAGCGCGGCCTGAACACCGCCATGAAGGCGAACGTCTTCGGGGCGGTCATGGCGCTCCTCATGCCGCTGATCACCAAGCTCATCGACATGGCGATGCAGTCCAAGACCGTGCAGCGGATCGTGCGGACGGCGTTCCGGGTCATCGGCCAGGCCATCGGCACGACCATGCGCGTGGCCCGACAGGTCGTACAGACGACGTGGAACGCCATCAAGGTCGCCTTCCAGGTGGTCCTGAGGGTGATCTGGACCGTCGTGAAGACGTACTTCACGATCTACAAGACCATCATCACGACCGTCATCCGGGCCGTCCTCGCCGTGATCAGGCCCGCCCTCGACTTCCTCCGGGAGCGCGTCCCGGCCGCGTTCCGCGCGGTGCGCGACGGGCTGCACCGGGCGTGGAACGGCCTCGCCGGGTTCACCAGAGGCGTCTTCACCAGCGTGCTCGGGGCCGTGAAGGGCCCCATCAACGCGGTGATCGGCCTGGTCAACAACGCGATCCGGGCACTCAACCAGGTCAAGGTGTCCATCCCGGGCTGGGTGCCGGGCGTCGGCGGCAGGACCTTCGGCGTCAACCTGCCGACGATCCCGACGCTGGCGCGGGGCGGCATCGTGCTGCCCCGCGCGGGCGGCACGCTCGCCGTGCTCGGCGAGGCGGGGCAGGCCGAGGCCGTGCTGCCGCTGAGCAGGCTGGACGCGCTGCTCGCCCGGGGCCTGCGGCCGGGCACGGGGGCGCCGGGCGCGCTCGCACCCCGGCCCCGGGGCGCCGGCGGCCCCGTCGTGATCGAGCACTACCACGAGGCCCGCGGCGGCAGCGCCCGGCAGACCGCCGAGGAGCTGATGTTCCTGATGAAGGCCAGGGGGTGAGGTGAGCGGATGAGTGCGCGACCGACGTACGGCCGGTACAGCCGGGGCGCCGCCGACGGCACACAGAGGGCCGACGGCACAGAGGTGGCCGACGGCGAACCCGGGGCGCTGATCACCACGGACGGACAGGTGCAGTGGGGGCGGCTCCTGCTCGGCCCCGGCACCGACTTCTGGATCGCCGCCGAGGGCCTCACCGGCTGGGAGGAGCTGCCCGGCCTGGAGTCGTCCGACGCCAACCGCCCGGCGGGGCACGGCGGTTGGCCCGGCACGCAGTGGGCGCAGCCGCGCACGGTCACCGCGCAGGTGTGGCTGGCGCCGGACCCGGACGGCGGCCCCGAAGCGGCCCTCGCCGCGCTCCTTGCGCTGCGCCGCGCCACCGCCGTGCGCGACGACGAGCAGTGGCTCGCGGTGCGGATCCACGGCGAGACGCTGGCCGTCAGGGCGCGCGTCGTCCAGCGCGTGGTGCCCACCGACCGACAGTTCCTCGCCACCCGCCTGGCCAGGGCGACGCTCCAGTGGAAGGCCATGGACCCCCGGCGCTACGCGAGCGTCGCGCGCCGCGCCACGGTGGGCCTGCCGCGCCGCGAGCCGGGCCTGACCTGGCCGCTGACCTGGCCCCTGAACTGGGGCACCCCGGGCGCCGTCGGCGAGGTGACGGTGGAGAACGCGGGCAGCGCCCCCGCCCATCCGCTGATCTCCGTCGCCGGTCCGTGCGCCGTCCCGCGCCTGGCCAAGCACGACGACGGCACCTGGCTGGAGTACGGGCTCACCCTGTCCCCCGGCGACGTCCTGGAGATCGACACGGCCGACGGGACGGTGCTGCTCAACGGCACCGCGTCCCGCCGCCACACCGCGACCGTGGGCAGCGCCCCCGAGGAGCTGTTCACCCTCGCCCCCGGCGCGACCCGGCTGTCCTTCCGGGCCGAGTCGGGCGACGCGGACCTGGCGTCGGCGACCGTCACCTGGCGCTCGGCCGAATGGTGAGGCCCGCCGTCGGCGCCCGACCCCCCGCCCGCCACCCTTGGAGTGCTCGATGACGATACGTTCCGCATGGCATCTGCCCACCGGGCAGACCCGGGAGGACACGCGGCTCGCCGCGAGTCTCGGCATGGCCTCGTCCGGGCCGCTCACCGCACGCGGCGGCTGCGCCGTCGGCGGGCTCCAGCTGTCCGGCACGGCGGCCGCCAGCATGCAGGCCCGCCTGTCCCCCGGCCGCCTGTGGGTGCCCGGCACCTCCGCCGCCGCCCAGGGCGGCTACCCGGTCACCGTGGACGCCGACACGCTGCTCACCTTCGCCGACGGCCACGCCACGCTGCCGCGTGTCGACGCGCTCGTGGTGCGCGTGTACGACGCGGACTACGACGCCTCGGGCCGCTACGAGGTCGTCCTGGAGATCGTCCAGGGCACCCCCGCGGGCGCCCCGGTGCCGCCCGCCCTGCCCAAGAGCGCCGAGCTCCTGTACGAGGTGTCAGTGCCCGCGGGCGCCTCGGCGGCGCGGGGCATCACCTGGGCCGCGGCGGTCGCCGACCGGCGCCGCTACGCCGCCGCGCTCGGCGGCATCCTGCCCGCCGGGGGCGGCTACGGCGCCCAGGGCACCCACGTCGGCCAGTACCGGGACGCGGGCGGCCGCCTGGAGCGCTGGGACGGCGGCCAGTGGCAGAAGTACATCCCCGACGCCATGCTCATCCGCAGCCCGACCCTGGGGAACACCGCGTCGCAGACGTACACCGAGGCGCTGGCCGGTGCCGCTCCCCTCGTCGCCACGTTCGTCGCCCCGTCGTCGACCTGGGTGCACATCGCGATCGGGGCCCGCGCCGCGAGCGACAACGGCGGCGGCGCGTACCTCTCGGTGAACGTCCGGCCCAAGGCGGGCGGTGCCGACCTCAGCACGGCGTCCGACGACCGGGCCGCCGTCTACACCGGCGCGGGCTCCGCCTCCGTGTACACCAGCTTCGCGCTCGGCCGCCTCACCCCGGGCGTGGAGTACACGGCCACGGCCGCGTACCGGACGGGCAGCACCAAGGCGTACTTCGACAGCCGCTTCATCCGCGTCGACCCGGTCGCCTGACCGCCGTGGACAGCCCCTACCTCGCGTTCTTCGCCGATCTGCGCACCGACACGCCCCTGGACGTACTGCCGCTCCAGGGCCTGGAGTTCGACGACTACATCGGCAGGCCGGGCTCGCTGAGCGCCACCCTGCCGGTGCCCAACCGCCGCGTGGCGCGGCGGGTCCAGCAGATCGTGGAGGGGCGCACCGCCGTCTACCTCGAACGCGGCGACCAGATCTGCTGGGGCGGCATCGTCTGGACGCTCACCCCGGCCATGGACGAGCAGGGCCAGGTCAGCGTCGCGCTCCAGGCCGCCACCTTCGACTCGTACGCGGCCCGCCGCCGCATCCGGCAGAACCTGACGTTCACCGACACCGACGACCTCACCGTCGTGCGCCGCCTGTGGGAGCACATCCAGGCGGCGCCCGGCGGCGACATCGGCGTCGGCTACGCGCCCGCGCCGCCCGGCACCCGGCGCACGGTGGCCTACCAGGACGGCGACGAGACGCCGGTGGACGACGCGATCTCCCAACTCGCCGCCATGGAGCCAGGGTTCGAGTACCTGGTGAGCGTCTACCGCGATCCGGCGACCGGGCGGCGCGCCCGGCGGCTGCTCTTCGGCTCCCCGCGCATCCACCTCGGCGAGGGCACCACGGTCCTCGATCTGCCCGGCGACGTGCTCACGTACTCCTTTCCCCGGGACGCCACCCGGGGCGGCACGACCGCGCGCGCCCGCGGCGGCACCCCCGAGGGCGCCCAGCGCCCGGTCCTGTCGGACGAGTACGTGGCGCAGGGCCTCATCGACGCCGGGTTCCCCCGCGTCGACACCACCTCCGACCACAGCAACGTCACCGACAAGGCCGCCCTGAACGCCCTGGCGCGCGCCGAGCTCGGCGCGCTCGGCGGCCCGGTGGTGATCCCGGCCGTCCGGGTCCGCCTCGACGCGGACACCACGCCCGCGCCGCTCGGCACGACCGTGCGGCTGCGGATCCGCGACGTGTGGTTCGACGAGGGCCTCGACGCGACCTACCGCGTCATCGGCGTCAAGGTCACCGCGCCCGAGCGGGGCCGCGCCGAGACCGCGGAGCTCTTCCTGGAAAGCCCGCTCGGTCCGACAGCTACGGAGGGCGACTGATGCCGAATCTCCCCGAGGACATCGTGGACCGCATCAAGAACCTGGAACGGCAGGTGCGCCAGCTCACCGCCTACGTCAACACGCGGGCGGCGGCCCCGGCGAGGGCCCCGGCCCCGGCGGCCGAGGAGGGCGAGGCACGCCCGGCCGGGCCCGAGCCGGAGGGCTAGCCCGCGCGCCCCCGCCGGGTGAGGGCGTGGCGTGCCACCTTGGCCAGGACCGCGGGGTGGAACAGCAGGGAGGGCGGCGCCGTCATGTTCAGCACGCGCACGAACCGGGCCCACACGCCCCGGTCGTGGACGGCGAGGGCGAAGACGCGCTGGTTGTACCAGTGGGCGAAGCGCGCGGGCAGCGGCTGTGTGCCGGGGGCCCACATGAGGTCGGAGCTGCTGGCCATGGTCCAGGGGACCTGGATGACCCGGGCCGCCGCGCGCTGGTAGGCGCGGCTGAGTCCGTCGAGCCCGGAGGCGTGCGCGCGGCGGTGGCGCAGCAGACGGCCGAGGAGATCCGCTTCGAGCGCGGCGACCGTGAGGCCCTGCCCGTACACGGGGTTGAACACGCAGACCGCGTCCCCGACGGCGATGAGGCGCTCGGGCCAGCGGGGGTTCTTGTGGTGCAGGCGCCACTCGTTGCCGGGGTTGGTGTAGCGGTGGATCTCGCCCTCCCTGGTGCCGCGCTTGATCTGCTCGGCCAGGCGCGGATTGCCCAGCGAGCGGGCGAAGTCGAGGTAGCCCTCGTCGTCGGTGGGCGGCACGTGCCCGTCGACGCCGAACAGCGAGCACATCCAGCGGTCGTGCTCCACGGCGAGCACCACGCCGCCGCGCGGCACGCCGGGCGCGAAGGCCATCTGGTACGCGACGTCGAAGTCCTGCTCGTCCCCCGGCGGGCGGGCGTAGCACGCGGACGTGTAGGTGATCTTCGCCTTGACCACGGTCCTGCCGGACACCGGGAGGCCCGCCTCGGTGAGCCAGCGGTCGACCGACGTGGAACGGCCTGAGGCGTCCACGACCAGGTCGGCGGCGACCTCGGTGGACGCGTCGGCGCCGCGGGCGCGGTAGCGGACCCGGTCGAGGCGGTCCGGGGCGCTGCCCGTCACCGTCTCGCAGGACGTCGCGGCGAGCAGCCGCACGGCGGGGAGCCCCGCAACGCGCTGGCGCAGCCGCCGCTCCAGCTCGTCACGGGTGAAGGTCTGGATGGACACGCCGACCGGGTCGGGCGGCGCGTAGCCGGTCGGCAGCAGGAAGCTGATCCGCTCGCCGTAGTCGAAGACGGGCGCGCCCAGGCCGGCGAGTTCCGCCCGCAGACCGGGGAAGAGGTCCTCCAGGACGTCGCCGCCCCGGGCGAGGAGCGCGTGCGCGTGGTAGCCCTGCGGGACGCCGGGGTGCACCCCGCTGTCCGGCCGCAGCGCGTCGCGCTCCAGGACGAGCACCTCGTCGAAGTGGTCGGCCAGGACCCGCGCGGCGACGAGCCCCGCGTGCCCGCCGCCGACGACGACGGCCCGGCCCCAGCTGGTGTCGGACGACGGGCTGCTCTTGCTCTCGGCCATGGCGGGTCCGTTCCTCTCGGGGCGGCTGCGCTGACACTCCATCCCGTGCGACCGGGGCGATCAAGACCGGGCGGGGAGCGCACGGAAGCACACGGCGTCACGCGCGTGGCGCTCCGGAGGACCGTGGTGCCCCGCCGCCCGGCGCAAGGACCTCACCCGGCAGGAATAGGGAACCCGCTCCGCGCCTTGGCTTCAGACATGACTGACACCCCCTTCGCCCCGCGCGCGCTGCTCGCGGAGAGCCGGCTCGGCGTCCTCGCCACGATCAAGTCGGACGGCCGCCCCCAGCTCTCCCCCGTCATGCCCTACTACGACCAGGAGGCCGACGTCGTCCACGTGTCGATGACCGAGGGGCGGGCCAAGACGGCCAACCTGCGCCGGGATCCGCGCGCCGCCCTTGAGGTCACCAGCCCCGACGGCCGGTCCTGGGCCACCGCCGAGGGCACCGTGACCCTCACCGGGCCCGGCACCGACCCGTACGGGCCCGAGGTCGAGGCCCTGGTCCGCTACTACCGGGCCGCGGCGGGCGAGCACCCGGACTGGGACGAGTACCGCGCGGTGATGGTCGCCGACCGCAGGGTCCTGATGACGATGCCGGTCAGCCACGTGTACGGCGAGAAGCTCGGCTGACGCGGCGGCCGTGGCGGCGGGTGCCGGGGCCGTGATGGCGGGCGCCGGGGCCGTCTCCCGTCACGTGGCGCGCTGACGTGACGGGTGAGGTCACAGCGGCCCCGGGGTTCTCCCCGGGGCCGCTTCGCGTTCACGACCTGGTGCGTCGGGCCCAGCCCGTGATGGCCGGGCCCGCTGCCCCGGCCGCGGTGAACAGGGCGGCGAGCAGCAGCCAGCCGGCCTGCCCCCAGGTGACGCACGCGAGGGTCGCCACCGAAGGGCCGACGGCGAGGCCCGCGGTGAGGGTGCTCTGCGACAGGCCGAGGTACTGGCCCTTGGCGTGCTCCGGCGCGAGGGTCATCGTCAGCTCCATCTCCGCGGCCGCCGTGAGCAGTTCGGCGGCGATGGACGCGATGACGCCCGCGGTCAGGACGGTGACGGCGACGGCGGTGGGCAGGCCGGAGGCCAGCACGACCAGGACGCAGAACACCCCGCTGAACGCCCCGCCGAACACCAGGGCCCGGCCGGCCTTGCGCGGGGTGTTGACGCGGCCGCCGACCCCGGTGAGCAGGAACGCGATCGACAGGGCGTTGGCGATGCCGAAGACAGCGATCAGCCAGAGCGGTGCGGTGGTGTGCTGACCGATCCACAGCGGCAGAGCGACGGTGACGACGGCCTCGAAGACGGTCAGGACTCCGTACAGGGCGCAGATGGTGAGGTAGGGCAGGTCGCGCAGGGCCTCCCAGCGGGTCCCCTCGGGCCCGGCCGCCTGCTGGGCGCCGCCGGGGTCCGGGGCGGTGGCGGGGACCGGCCCGGGCAGCGGGATGGTGAACATCAACAGGCCCTGGACGGCGGTGAGCACACAGCACGCGAGGATCGCGGCGAAGTAGACCTGCCGGGACTCGGTGGCGATGACCAGGCTGCTGGCTCCCATGCCCAGGACCATGGCCAGATTGGAGCGGGCGGAGACCTTGGCCCGGAACGTGGCGGGGCGGGGCCCTCCGATGCGCGCCACGATCGTCTGGCGCATGGTGGCGGCCGACAGCTGGAAGGCCGAGGCGACGAGCAGGACGGGAAGCAGGGTGGCGAACGAGCGGGCCAGGAGCAGGCCCGCCTCGGTGGCCGCGAGCAGCAGGTAGGAGACCGCTGCTCCGATGTGCGGCGGGATCACGGTGTCGGCCAGGCGCCCGATCGGGGCCCCGATGAGCATCGCCCCCACACCGGCGACGGTGAGCGCAAGTCCGATCCGGGAGGCCGAAAGGTGGAGGAACGTACTGAAGTACAGGACGGTGATGGTGGACAACAGGCCGTACCCGGCGTTGCCGGTCATCGCGGCGGTGATGACGGTCCGCTGCGCGCGGTCGTCGGCTCGTTCCGCGTCCGCGGTGTCACCGGGGCCGGGCAGGTGTGCCGGACGCGAGGCGGTGCCACCGGTGTCGGGCAGGTGCAGGGGACGCGAGGCGGTCTCAGTCATGCCCACAGGCTGAACGCGCCGGGTCTACCCCGAATCCGTACCGGCTCTACCTCCGGCCCCTCACGTCGCACCGCGTCGCGGAGCCGGTCGCGAGCCGCCGGACACGGCCCGCCGCCCGACCTGTGCGCGACGAACGGCCACAGCCCCGGGTGGCGGTAGCCGGTGGCCACGAGAGTGAGGGGTGCGCGGGCCCGGTGAAAGGAGCCGCTCACCGCAAGGGCCTCGCCCATCGCCCGGTGGGCGCGGGCAGTGATCAGTTCCTCGGCGCACCGGGCCGCTCCCTCGATGGCCTCCGCCGCGTGCCGCAGCGCCGCCTCCTGGGGTACCCGGCTCACCACGCCGCCCCGGCACCACACGTCACGGACCTGCCTCCGCTCGTGAGCGCGCTCTTGCTAGGCGCACGCCTCCCGGCATAACTTCACGCTGTCACCGTGGTGTCGCGCCCGTCGCCCTCGTGTGCGCCACGGTCCCCACAGGCCGGAGCCGCCCCATGACCGCCTCCCTCCTGCGCACCCCGGAAGCGCCCGTTCTGGTCGGCCGGGCGGCGGAGCTGCGCGCGCTGACGGGTGCGATGGCGCGCGCGCCGTCGGTGGCCCTGGTCGAGGGGGAGGCCGGGATCGGCAAGACCCGGCTGATCCGCGAGGCCCTGCGCCGGCGCGACGGGCGCGGGCGCCGCGTCCTGACGGGCAGTTGCCGCCCGCTGCGCGAGCCCTTCCCGTACGGGCCGGTCTTCGACCTGCTGCGGCCGCTGGCCGACGGCGGGCTGCCCGCCGCGCTCGACCCGGTCTGCGGCGCGCTCCGCCCGTACCTGCCGGAACTCGCCGGGCGGCTGCCGCCCGCCCCCGAGCCGCTGCCCGAGCCGCGGGCCCACCGGCACCGGCTCTTCAGGGCCGTGCGGGCGCTGCTGGCCGCGCTCGGCCCTGCCGTCCTGGTCGTGGAGGACCTGCACTGGGCCGACGACGGCACCCGGGAGCTGCTGCGGTTCCTGGTGGACGACCCGCCGGACGCCCTGTCGGTGGTCCTCAGCTACCGCCGCGAGGAACTGCCGGGCGCGCGGCTGCCGTTGGGGCGCGCCTATCGCCACCCGCCGGGCACCACGGCGGTCGTCGTGCCGCTGCGGCCCCTGGACGTGGCCGCCGTGCGCGCCATGTGCGCGGCCCTCACCGGCACCGAGGACGCCTCCGCGGCCCTGGCCGCCGAACTGCACCGGCGGACCGCGGGCATCCCGTTCGTGGTGGAGGAGGTCGTGCGCGCACTGCCGGAGACCGTGCGGCACGCGCCGCGCGCGGGGCGTGAGGCGCTGGACGGGCTGACGGTGCCCACGCCGCTGCAAGAGGCCATCGCCGACCGGATGAGCGTGCTCTCCCCCGGGGCGAGTGCCGCCGTGCACGCCGCCTGTGTGCTGCGCGTCCCCGCGGGCGAGGCGCTGATCGCGAACGTCGTGCGCGGCACGGCCGGGCTGCCCGCCTCGGCCGAGGACGCGGCGGGCGTACGGGAGGCGCTGCTCGCCGGGGTGCTCCACGAGTGGGGCGACGACCAGTACGGGCTGCGGCACGCCCTCGCCCAGCAGGCCGTCTACGCGAGCCTGCCGGGGCCCGACCGGCACCGGCTGCACCGGCAGGCGGTGCGCGCCCTGGCGGCGCAGGACCCGCAGCCCCTGGTCCAGCTCGCGTACCACGCCCGCAGGGCCGGGGAGCTCGCGCACTGGCAGCACTACGGCGAGGCCGCGGCGGCCTCGGCGCGCGAGATGGGCGACCTGGCCCTGGCCGTGGAGCTCCTGGAGGAGCTGCTGTCCGACGGCCGCCTGGGCCGGATGGCGTGCGCCCGCATCGCGGTGGACCTCAGCCGGGACGCGGTGGTCGGGCTCACCCACCGCAGGGCGACGGCGCTGCTGTGCCGCATCGTGCGCGACCAGCACCTGCCCGAGAGTCTGCGCGGCGAGATCCGGCTCCATCTGGGCCTGTTGCTCTACAACCAGGCGGGGCGGCACGAGGAGGGCCGGATCAACACCGAGTGGGCGATCAGGGAGCTGCGCCGCCGTCCCGCCCTCGCGGCGCGCGGCATGGCCGCCCTGGCCATGCCGGCCTGGGGCGACCACCCGTACCACGTCTACGAGCGCTGGATCGAGCAGGCCGAGCACCTCGCGGCCCGGGAGCCGGGCCCCGCGGCGTCCACCGCCGTGCGGGCCAACCGGCTCGCCCTCGCCATGTACGTGGGCGACCCGGCGGTCTGGGAGCACGCGGAGCGCCTCATCGACGCGGCGGGGCCCGGGGGCGACCGCCGCCAGGTCGCCCGCGCCTGCGGCAACTTCGCGGACGCCGCGACCTGTCTGGGCCACTTCCGCGCGGCCCACCGCTTCCGCAGGCTGGGGCGGCGCCTGGCCGCCGAGTGCGGTGCCGCGTTCCTTTCGGGCATCGTGGAGGGCACCGCGCTGCGCCTCGACTGGTACGAGGGCCGCTGGCAGGGCCTCGCCGAACGGGCCCGGCACGTCCTGGACGTGATGCCGGGCGTGTCGGGCATCGCGGCCGACGCCCACCTCGTCCTCGGCCTGCTGGCCTCCGCGCGCGGCGAGTGGGACGAGGCCGCGGCGGAGCTGGGGGCCGCCGGGCTCGGCGCCCCGCACAACGCCCCGGGGCCGGTCCTCGCCACCGCGTCCGGCGCGATGGCCCGGCTGCTCCAGGCCCGTGGCGACGGCGCGGAGGCGCGGATCGAGGCCGAGCGCGGGATCGCCAGGATCCGCCGCAAGGGCATCTGGTCCTGGGCGGGCGACCTGGCGCCGATGGCCGTGGCGGCGCTGGTGCGCGGCGGCCGCCTCGCGGACGCGGAGCGGGTCACCGCCGAGCTGGCCGACGGCATCGCGGACCGGGACGCGCCCCTGGCCGCCGCCGCGCTGCTTGCCTGTCGCGGCACCCTGGCTCTCGGCCGGGGCCGCCTCGACGAGGCCGCGGCGGCCTTCGACCGGGCCCGGACCGCGTACGCCGTCCTGCCCCTGCCCTATGCGGCGGCCCGCGCGGGCGAGGCGGCGGCGCGCTGCCGTCTGGCCGCGGGCGACCGGGAGGCCGCGGACCAACTGGCGGCGATGGCCGAGCGGTTCACCGGCCTCGGTGCCACCCGGGACGCGGCCCGCTGCCGCCGGGTGCTGCGCGGCCACAACGTGCCGCTGCCGTCCCGGCGCGGCCGCCGGGGCTACGGCGACGAGCTCTCGCCCCGGGAGCGGGAGGTCGCCCGGCTCGTCGCGCTCGGGCACACCAACCGGGAGATCGCCGACGTGCTGTTCCTCTCCCCGCGCACCGTCGAGCAGCACGTCGCGAAGGTGCTGCGCAAGCTGGGTGTCAGCTCACGGGCCGAGGTCCACCGGCAGGGGCGCGCGCTCGCGCCCTGACGGGCGCGTCGGTTCTCCCGGACCGGTCCGGGAGAACCGACGCGCCGTCGGGGCGGGGCCGGTGGTCAGCCGGTGAAGCCCGCGGTGATGGAGGTGAACTGCCACGAGGGTCGGTCGCGGTTGACCGCCCAGAAGGCGAACCGGCCGATGTGGTGGGCGTTGGACCAGTCGCGGATCTGGGTCCAGATCTGGGGCGTGGTGACCTCGCCCGTGTCGCTGCTGCCGTTCATGCCCGAGATGCCGATGTGGGCGTAGGCCTCCGCGTCGGACCAGCCGTACACGGCCTTGAGCTTGGTCTTGAGACCTTCGGTGGCCTTGACGGTGTTGCCGTACATGTCGGCCTGGCCGCCGAAGTTGAACGGCATGATCGTGAAGTTGTCGATGTCCGCCTGCAGGGCCTTGGACCGCTCGATGAGGCGGTTGCCCCAGGAGTTGGGCCCGGTGTTGAGCGTCGGGAAGGTGAGGATCGTCCTGAGGCCCGGGTTGTTCTGCTTGACGATCTTCAGGGCGCCCAGGATCCGGTCCTGGACCGCCGGGCTCTCGAATTCGTCGGTGTTCTCGATGTCGACGTCGACCGCCTTGAGCCGGTAGGCGTCGATGACCTTCTGGTACGCGCCCGCCAGGGCCTGCGGGGTGGAGCAGTTGGGGCCGAGCTTGTTGCCGCTCCAGCCGCCGATGGAGGGGACGACGTCCCCGCCGGCCGCGCGGATCGACTTGATGGTGGTCTCGTCCACGCCGCCGGTGAGGGGGCGCTGACTGTCCCAGGCGGGGTTGCAGCCGCCCCGGGCGAGGATGAAGGCCATGGTGTACCACTTGATGCCGGTGGCCCGCATGACGTCGGTGGCGCTGGGCGGGTTGCCCCAGCCCAGGTAGAGGTAGGGCGCGGCCTGGACGAAGGGCGCGCGCCCCGCGTCCGCGGCGGGGGCGTCGGCCGCCCGCGCCGGAGCGGCCAGGGCGGCGAACGGGACGACCAGGCTGACGAGCGCCGTGGTGACCCGTCGGGGAAAGCGTCTGCGTGTGGGGGATCTCAAGGGGTCTCCCTCGAGTGTCGGTTCCGGATGGGTGGTTCGGACGGCGCGTCCGGACACTGCCGCCCGTCGCTCATGAGCCCGTTGGCCGCGGCACCGCAGTGGCTCGCTCGGAGGCTATTGGCATGTACCAATCCGGTCAAGAGGTCTGGACCACGCGACGCGCCCCGGTTTTCTGCGTACCCCTACCTATCGATACCCGGATTGTTCTCACCAGGACTTCCGCCAACTCTGGGACTGCACACCGCCGTTGGCCCAGACCAAACGGCGTACCGGTCGGCGAACCCTCGTCGGCGCTCCCCCGCACCGACAAGACACCCCCGCCCCCCCAGGCGCCACCCCCCACACCCTCCCCCCACACGGAAAGCCTCCCCCCACGGAACTCCCTCCACAACGCACGCCCCCCACAGCAGGAGGAGAACCATGCGAAGGACCCTGCTCCTGAGATCCGTCGTCGCGGTCGTGGTCACGGCGGCCATCGGCCTGCTGGGCTCCGGGGCCCAGGCCGCGCCCTCCCCCCAAGGGCGGCCCGCCGCGGCGACGGACACCCCGGCGAAGGGCCACGGCATCACCGCCGACGAGCTGACGGCGCCGGCGACGGCGGGCCCGGGAACGCTCCAGCCCCCGCCGGGCGGCTGGCCGGTCCCCTCCGACCGCAGCTACCGCCTCACACCCTCCTGCCAGCAGTACGCCGCGACCATCCGGCAGGGCGCGGCCGCGTGGGCGAACCTGGACGAGACCACGAACCGCGACACCCCGGTGGAGTGCCGCAACAGCTACATCACCGACTGCGGAGGAGGCGGCAGGATCGTCGGCTGCAACTGGGGCCGCGGGCAGCGCATCGCCCTCTACATGGGCGGCGTCCGGGACCAGACGCTGCTGGCCGCGCACGAGTTCGGGCACGACTGGTACAACCACTCCGGATACCAGTGCGCGGGCTGGACCAGCCCGCAGCACGTGATGGCACCCTCGATGTGCGGCTTCGGGCCCGGCACGAAGAACCCGGTCCGCACCGACTGAGCACGCCCTCCCCTCCAGGGCGTGCGCACGAGAGCCCCTGTGGTGCCTTCCCCTTGACGGGGCCGGTGGCGGCACATCGCCACCGGCCCCGTCAACGCGCGGGCGCGGCCCCCGGACCGCTCACGCCCGGACCGACCCCAGGACGACGGGGTCCTCCGTCCCCAAGTGCCGCCAGCGCACCGGGTCGTGGTCGTCCGCGCCGGGCCTGTCGGTGGGCAGCGGACCGTGGGACCTGGCGTCGAGCACGAGGGCCTCGTCGCCGCCCGGCTGGAACGCGTAGTCGACCCGGTCGAGGCGGGACGGCACGCCCAGGGCGTCCAGGGCGGCGCGCAGCCGTTCCAGGGCCTCGTACCGGCGGTCGCTGGTGTGCAGGACCACCGGGAAGAGCCGCACTTCGCGGCGCGCCACCCGCACCAGCTCGATCAGCGCGCTCAGATGGAACTCCTCGCTCAGCTGCGCCCCGTAGGAGAACAGCAGGTGCGAGCTGAGCACGAGGTCGAAGGAGCGGTCCTCGAAGGGCAGGTGCGGCAGCGAGCCCGCGACGTAGCGGTCCGGGCGGGCCGCCAGATCGGCGCCGAAGGCACGCGCCGACTCCGCCCTGAGGCGGGTGTAGCGCTCGGGGCCGCCGAACCAGTCCCACACGTAACGCTCCGCGTGCGCGGCCACGTCCGTGTGCTTGTGCTCGATCTCGCGCAGCGCGAGCGTGCCGAGGAGATCGCGGCCCTGGCCGTACTGCGGATCGACGGCGACCGCGTCGGTGCCCCGGGCCCCGGCCTCGGCCACGAAACTCGCGGCGCCGCCGGGGCAGTCGAGGATCCGCAGGCCGAGGTCGTCGTCCGTGAGCGCGAACATCGCCCGGTACTCGTCCAGGGAGCGGGCACTGACCAGCATCGCGTCACCCCCTGCCGATGTAGGGCATCGTCGTGGGCAGCACCGTCAGGGACTGCACGTTGGTGTCCAGCGGCATCGACGCCATCAGCACCAGGGCCTCGGTGAAGCGCTCCACCGGGATCGTCGCCTCGACGGCCATCGTGCCGTCGCCCTGCATGGAGGGCGGCTGGGGCCTGCCGTCCACCGGCGTCACGTTGCCCACGTCGATCTGCCCGCAGGCGATGCGGTAGGGACGGCCGTCCAGGGACAGGCCCCGGGTGATGCCGAGCACCGCGTGCTTGGCCGTGGTGTAGGCGATGGCGTGGGGGCGCGGCGCGTAGGCGGACGGCGCGCCGTTGTTGATGATGCGGCCGCCCTGCGGGGACTGGTCGCGCATCACGCGGAACGCCTCCTGGGAGCAGAGGAAGGTGCCGGTGACCGTGGTGGCCATGATCGTGTTCCAGTCGTCGACGGTCACCTCCCCGACCGGCTTGCGCGGCACCACCGCGCCCGCGTTGTTGAACAGCAGGTCCAGGCGGCCGAAGTGGTCGACGACCGTGCGGAACAGCGCCGTGACCTGGCCCGGGTCGCTGATGTCGGCGGGCACCGCGAGCACCCGGTCCGCACCGGCGCCCGACAGGGCCGCGGTCTCCTCCAGGGTCTCCTTGCGCCGCCCCGCGAGCGCGAGGGACCAGCCCTGGTCGAGCAGGGCGAGCGCGGCGGCGCGGCCGAGGCCGCTGCCGCCGCCGGTGACGACACCGATCCTGCCGTGTCCGCTCATCGCTCGTTCATCCAGGCGCGCAGGATCCGGCGGGCCTGCGGGCCCGGGGCGTCCACGTACGGGGAACGGCCGTGCAGCACCCGGCTGTTGCGGATCATCAGCAGGTCGCCCGCGCCGAGCTGGAGGCCGAAGGCGATCTCCGGGCGGTACAGCACCTCGTCCAGGTAGTCGAGGGCCTCCAGGCGCCGCGCGTCGAGCTCCGCGGACGCCCGGACCGTACGGGTCTGGTAGTAGCAGCCGATCGTCCCGTCGTCCTGGGTGAACAGGATCGGCGTGACGACGATCTGCTGGCCCGCGCGGCCGCTGCGGTCGAAGCGCCACTCCTGCTGCAACAGGGCCAGCACGTCGGGGCGTTCGCGCTCGATGATGTCGTACACGTGGCGGGCGCTGGCCAGTTTGGTGGTGCCGCCGCCGTCCGCCGCGGGCTGCAGACAGAGCAGCACGAGCAGGTCGCAGGTGTCGCAGTGGAAGCCGAGCTCGGTGGCGCCGTCGCCGTCGCGGTCGCGCAGGATGGTCCACAGGTCGCCCTGGGCGTTCTGCGGAATGGCCCCGCCGATCTCGTCGAGGACGCGGGACAGACCGGTGATGAGGTCGGCGTCGGACGCGTCCGGGGACATCACGTTGCGCACGTTCACGAAGCCGACGGCGTCCAGGCTGCTGCCGATGAAGGAGCGCACGGCGGTGTACGCGGCCTCGCCCGCGCCCCAGCGCCCGGTGAGGGCGTCCGGCCACAGCAGCCGCCGGTCCTCGTCGGAGACCGACAGCGACCACACGTCGCGCGCCGACTCCAGATAGTCGCTGGTCCAGCCGATGTCGTCGATGGTGGTTCCGGTCATGGCGTCATCAGTCCTTTCGAAGGCGTACGGGCGGGGTGCCGGTGCGGCGGCGGGCGGTCACCGCACGGCCGCGGCGACGGCGTCGGACCACAGCGTCAGCGCCTCGTCGATCTGCTCGGCGGTGACGACGAGCGCCGGGATCATCCGTACGACGTTGCCGTGCACCCCGCAGGTCAGCAGCAGCAGGCCCCGCTCGGCGGCGGCCTGCTGCACACGGCGGGCCAGGGCCGTGTCGGGGGATCCGTCGGGGCCCTGGAACTCACTGGCCAGCATCAGGCCCGTGCCGCGCACGTCGGCGATCGCGGGGACCTGGGCGGCCACCTTGCGCAGCCCGTCCGCGAGGCGGCGGCCCTGCACGGCGGCGTTGGCGACCAGGCCCTCGTCGCGGATGACGTCGAGGGTGGCGAGCGCGGCGGCGCAGGCCACGGCGTTGCCGCCGTAGGTGCCGCCCTGCGAGCCCGGCCGGGCCTTGCCCATCAGCTCCACGGACGCGGCGATGGCCGACAGCGGGAAGCCGCTGGCCAGGCCCTTGGCGGTGATCAGCACGTCCGGTGCGACACCGGCGGCGTGCTGGTGGGCCCAGAACCGCCCGGTGCGGCCGAAGCCGGTCTGGATCTCGTCGAGGACCAGCAGGATGCCGTGCCGGTCCGCGCGTTCCCGCAGGCCCGCGAGGAAGGCCGCGGGCGCGGGCACGTAACCGCCCTCGCCCAGGACGGGTTCGACGAAGATCGCGGCGGTCTCCTCGGGCGCGCTCACGGTGGCCAGGACGTGGTCGAGGCCGCGCAGCGCCTGCGCGACGGCCTCCTCCTCGCTCAGGCCGAGCCGGAAGGCGTGCGGGAAGGGCGCCACCGCGACGCCGGGCATCAGCGGGCCGCTCGCGGCGCGGAACCGGGTGCCCGCGGTGCTCATCGCCGCGGCGCCCATGGTGCGTCCGTGGAAGGAGCCGTCGAACACGATCACGTTCTGCCGCCCGGTGGCCTGCCGGGCGAGCCGCAGCGCGGCCTCCACGGCCTCGCTGCCGGAGTTCAGGTAGAACAGCGCGTCCAGGCCTTCGGGCAGGACGTCGCCCAGGCGCTCGGTCAGGGTGAGCAGCTGGTCGTGCAGCACGGTCGTGTACTGGCCGTGGATGAGCCGGCCCGCCTGCTCGCGCACGGCCTCGACCACCCGGGGGTGGCAGTGGCCGGTGTTGGTCACGCCGACGCCGGCGGTGAAGTCGAGGTAGCGACGGTCGTCGGCGTCGTACAGGTACATCCCCTCGCCGCGGGTGGCGACCACGGGCGTGGCCTGCTGGAGCACCGGGGAGAGCTGGGGCATCGCGTCACTTCCTAGGGGTTCGGTGGCCCGCCCGGCGGGCGGGACCAGGGGAGCTCGGCCGGGTGGGCCGCATGGGGTGGGGGTCAGCGGCCCGGGTCGGCCGGGACCGGCGAGCGGTGCGGCAGGAAGCCGACGTCGGCCGCCCAGGACAGCGCGGCCGACCACCACTGCGCGGTCGGCTCGGCGAACCGCACGCCGAGCCGGTCGAGCACGGACTGGGTCCACGCGCTGTCCACGACGACGTTGCGGTCGCCCAGCTGGGACCAGGTCGAGGCGAGCCGGGCCATGGTCGGATGGTGCTGCTCGGCGCGGGCGAGCGCCGCGGCGAACGTGGCGTCGTCCGTGAGCCGGATCGGATAGCCGTGCCGGACCATCCACGCCACGAGCGTGTCGTGGGCGACGGTGTGCGGCGACTCCTCGTGGTAGACGCCCGGTGCCGCGTGCGGATGGACCGCGAGCGCCGCGATGCCCGCCGCCACCGTGTCCACGTGGGAGAACTCGAACGTCGTCGAGGGCCTGCGCGGCGCCGCCCCGGCCAGGACGTAGCCGCGCACGGTCTGGTAGATGCGGTTGTCCGCGACGTTGCGCTGGAACGCCCCCGTCCTGCTGTGCGCCGCGATGTGGCCGCTGCGGTGGACGTAGGCCTGGCGGCCGGTGGCCGCCCAGGCGCGCACGGTCTCCTCGGCGTGGAACTTCACCTTCTCGTACGGGGTGCGGAAGGTCTGCCCGATGCGCAGGTCGGCCTCGCTGAAGCGGCGTGCGGGCCCCTCCACCTCGCCCGAGACGGCCAGCGTGGAGACGTGGTGGAAGCGGGCCCCGGGGGTGTGGGCGTCGATCCAGTGGAGCAGCCGCCGCACCGCGGTGTGGTTGGTCCGCTCAAGGTCGGCGGGCGAGGCGACCAGACGGACGTCCGCCGCCGCGTGGACGACGACCCGGGCCGCGCGGGCGCGGGCGAGTCCGGCCGGGGTCAGACCGAGGCCGTCCGCGGTGATGTCACCGGCGATCGCGTCCGCGCCGCCGAGCCGCCGGGCCGCCTCGGCATCGTTGTCGCCGCGTACCAGGCAGGTCACGCGGGCGCCGCGGGCGGCCAGTTCGGTGAGCACGTGCCCGCCGAGATAGCCGGTCGCCCCGGTGAGGAGCACGGGCACCGGCTCGCGCACCACCGTCCAGTGCCCGCGCGCGGGCGCGAGGGCGGTGTGCACCAGCTGGCCGGACGTGGAGACCGCTGTCTTCACGTACGCGGGCGGGGCGGCGTCCGCGGCGGCGGCCACCGCGGACGAGAACGAGGCGACGATCCGCTCCGCGCTCTCGTGCGACAGCCGCGGCCAGGCGTAGACCAGGTCGGTCACCAGGCGTCCCTCGACGATCCGGGCGGTGAGCCGCAGCCGGTACAGGGAGTCCCCGGTGGCGCAGCGGGCCGCCCCGGCCTGCTCCTCCGCCACCGTCCAGTCCAGGGACGGCTCGTCGGGCAGCCGGAAGGTGCCGAGGAAGTTGAACGCGGCCTCGGGGCGCGCTCCTTCGACGTCCATCGGCAGCTGGGGCGCGCCGCGCACGAGGTCCTCGACCTCTGCCGTGCGCGCGGCCCCCTCCGCCCCCTCCGCGGCCTTGACGGCCAGCCACTTGACGGCGGTGAACCAGCCCACGGTGTCCAGGTACTGGCCGTCGTCGCCGTCGGTCCCCCGGCCGTGGGTCTCCACCTCCACACCGAGGCTCCGCTGCCCGCTCCACGCCAGCGTGGCGTCGGCGAACGCCGCGAGCAGCACCGCCTCCAGGCGCTGGGCGCCCCCGTGGCGCTCCAGGAGCCGGCCGGTCGCCTCCTCGTCGAGGCTCCACACGAGGGTCGCGGGTTCGGTGCTGGACGTGGCGTCGTCCACCGGGAGCCGGGGCGCGACCGCCGGGTGCGCGGGCGCGGTGCGGGGCGTGGTGGCGGCCCAGGCGTAGAAGTCGGCCGTCGGCGACAGCTCGGCCGGCTGCCCGGACCGGGCGGCCCGGTAGGCGGCGGCGAGGTCGTCGAGCAGGATGCGCCAGGAGAGCCCGTCGACGACGAGGTGGTGCGCGATCAGCGCGAGCCGGTCGTCGACGCCCTGGCCGCCGGAGAACAGATGCACCCTCAGTAAGCGTCCGGCCTCCGGGTCGAGGCTGCGGTGCAGCTCGGTACAGAGCGCGCCGACCGTCTCGGACAGCGGGTCCCCGGGCCGCAGCCGTGAGTGGCTCACCGCGTCCAGGTCGCCCGCGGGGCGCAGCGGGCCGAGGCCGCCGGGGCCGACCGGCCTGCGCAGCGCCGAGTGCCGGTGCAGCACGGCCTCGACGGCCCCCGCCAGGGCCGCGGGGTCCACGCGCTCCCGGCAGCGCAGCAGCACGGACTGGTTCCAGTGCCGGGGCTCGTCGACGGGCTGGCGGAACAGCCACCGCTGGGCGGGGGCCAGCTGGCGCGGCTCGGCGGCCAGACTCTCGGCGCGCGGCTGGGGGCGCGGCCGGGAGGAGGCGGCGACCGCCGCGAGCCGGGTGGGCGTCGGGTGGTCGTAGAAGTCCTCGAACGCGACGCGGTGGCCGCGGCGGCGCAGGAAGGCGATGGTGCGCATGGCGAGGATCGAGTCGCCGCCCAGGCCGAGCACGTCCGCGTGCGGGTCGACCACGGGCAGGCCGAGCGCGTCCGCCCACAGCTCGCACAGGGCGTGCGCGAGCGAGGCGGCGGAGCGGTCGGCGGGCCGCCCGGCGGCGGTCGGCTCGGGCCGCGCGGTCCGGGCCCGGGACTCGATGAGGCCGGACACGGTGTCGCCGAGGCGGGCGCGGTCGAGCTTGCCGTTGGCGCCGAAGGGGAACTCCGCGAGGGCGAGGATCGGCTGCGGCACGGAGTAGCCGGGCAGCCGGTCGTGCAGGTGGGAGCGGAGCGCGGCGAGGGTCTCGGCCTCGTCGCGCCCGGCGGTGAGGCGTACGGCGGCCAGGAGTTGGTTGCCCGCCGGGGTGGCGCGCACGATCACCGCGCCCTGGCCGACGCCGGGGAACTCCTCCATGGCCCGCTCGATCTCGGCGGGGTCGACGCGGAAGCCGCGGACCTTGACCTGGCGGTCCGAGCGGCCGACGAAGACGAGGTTGCCGTCCGGCCTGCGGCGGCAGACGTCGCCCGTCCGGTACATGCGCAGGCCCTCGTGGGCGATGAAGCGGCGTGCCGTCTCGTAGGGGCGTCCGAAGTATCCGGCGCTCACGCCGCGCCCCCCGATGTACAGCTCGCCCTCCGCTCCGGTGGGCTCCGGCGTCTCGGGCGCGCGGGTGTCGGGCACGAGCCGCAGTTCGGCCTCGCCGATGGCGGTGCCGATGGGCACGGTGGGTTCGTCGGCGGGCAGGTCGGCCGCGGCGGCGGCGAGGAAGCAGGTGGCGCCGACGGTGGTCTCGGTCGGGCCGTAGTGGTTGGCGACCCGTGCGGCGATCCCCTCGTCGAGCAGGCGCGCGGCGAGCGACCGGGGCAGGGCCTCGCCGCCGAGCAGGACGGTGTCCAGGGCGGGCGCGTCGGACGGCCGCCCGGCGAGCAGCGCCGTCAGATGGGACGGCGTCGTCTTGAGGACCGAGACCCCGGCCTCGCGCATCGCGGCCCAGAACGCCTCGGGGTCCCGCGCGGCCGTGTCGGGCACGACGTGCACCGACCCCGCGGTCGCGAGGGCGAGCAGCCAGGAGGTGTGCCCGAGGTCGGCGGCCAGGGTGGTGACGTGGGCGACGCGGGGCGCGTCGGCGTCGGTGAGGCCGAGCCGGTCGCGCAGGGCGAGCGCGTAGTGGGCCGCGTTGGCGTGGGTGACCGCGACGGCCTTCGGCTCCCCGCTGGACCCGGAGGTGAAGGACAGGTACGCCAGGTCGTCCGGCGCGCAGGGCGGCGCGGCGGGGGTGGCGGGCGCGCTCGCGGCGAGCGCGTCGACGTCGACGACCTCGGTGCGGTACGGCTCGGGCGCGCGCAGCTCGGGCGCGGTGGTCAGGGCGTGGCGCACCTTGACCGCGTCGAGGCGCCGGTGCACGTCGCGCGGGCTCCACCCCGGGTCGACCAGGACGGCGGCGGCGCCCGCGCGCAGGACGCCGTACAGCAGCGCGCACATGCGGGCGTCCCGGGGGCCGAACAGGGCGACGCGGTCGCCGCGGTCGGTGCCGAGGCCGGTGAGGCGGGCGGCTATGTGCCCGGCGGCGGTGTCGAGTTGCCGGTGGTCGAGGGTGCGGGCCCCGTCGCTGAGGGCGGGGCGGTCCGGGTGGGTCCGGGCGTTGAGTTCGAGCAGGCCGGGCAGCGTGGCGTCGGGCAGCGAGGCGGGGGGTCGCATCGCTCGCGTCATGGGCGCAGACCTCCGGTGGTGGCGTTCGGTGCGTCCGCGCCGCCGGCGGCCGGGGCGAGCGGGGTGAGGTCACCGGCGATGTACGCGGTCAACTCCTCGCTCGGCGAGAGGCGTTCGGCCAGCTCCCAGGCGAGCAGGCGGTGCAGGCCGTCGAGGTGGACCAGGCCGTCGTCGGTGGGCAGGTCCGCGTAGTGGTCGTGCGGGATCGGCCGGGTGGTGAGGTAGATGGAGCTGAAGGCGGAGTCGCGGAACAGGGCGATCTTGCCGGTGCAGACGGGGTTGGCCGCCGTGAACTCCGCCTCGTGCGCGCGCAGCAGGTCCGCCGCCTGGCCGACGGTGAGGCCGGTGCGCGGCACCAGTTCGCGGCCGCCGCCGCAGCTGAGGTGCCAGGGCAGCAGCACCGACCGGACGTCGGCGCGGGACAGCCTGATCGTCGACCAGGTGCCGAAGGTCGCGTCGGCCAGGCGCAGCGCGCTGTCCGCGTCCTCGTTGGTGTTGACCTCGTGGGCGCGGCCGACGGGATGGTCCCGGTGGAAGCGGGCGCGCACCTCGTCGAAGGTGATGGGGCCGATGATGTGCATCCGTGCTGTTCCCTTCTCACGCCGACCGGGCGTACTCGGTGAAGTGCCGTTCCGCGAACAGCTCCGGCCAGCGCCCGCCGTCGAGGTCGCGGGCGCGGGCCGTGGCCAGCATGTGTCGCCAGTACGGCTTCACGGGCCGCCAGCGCGCCCCGGTCTGGCAGTATGAGGCGTCGACGAAGTAACGGGGTAGGGTGCCCGGCGGACTGGGCGCGGGCCTGCGGGCGTGCAGCAGCGCCGAGTTGATGAGCACGGTCGAGCCGGGCGGCAGGTCGTCGATGACCACTTCGTCGGGCAGTTCGGTGGTGCCGAGGTGGGCGAGCGCGGACTTGCTCCAGGGGTCGCGGTGGGAGCCGGGCACCACGGTCAGGGTGCCGACCGTGCCGTCGAGCCCGCCGAGGTAGTGCAGCGCGTGCACCATCACCAGGTCGCGGTTGCCCAGGTCGTTGGGTTCGTGGTCGTGGTGCCACGACTTGCCGGGCGCTCCCGGATTGTGCCGGTCGCTGTGCAGATGGTGGAAGACGAACGGCGCGCCCAGGAGGTCCGCGATGATCCGCAGCAGCGGATCGTAGGTGAGGAGTTCCCCGTGCGCGGAGAGTTCCAGCTCCATCACGGGCGGTGGATCGTCGTCGGGCCCCGGGTCGAGGCAGGCGGCTATCGAGCGGGAGCGCAGCCCCTCGTCGACCCAGCGGTCCACTTCCGGTACGAGCCGGTCCCGCAGCGCCGCCGGCAGCAGGCCGGGCAGGACCAGATAGCCCGAGTCCGCGAAGTGCTCCCGCTGCGCCGACAGCGTCTCACTGCCTTCAAAGGATAATGGCATCTACCCCACACCTTTCTGTGACCAGGAATGACGCAGTGAATTGTGGATGTTATCAGTGCGACCGGCTCGAACAACCGTTGTCGGCTCAATTCCCGCCGGTGCGACTCGGCCGTGCCACCGGAATTACGGACGGACCGGCCACTTCGACACTCGACGAGCCGGATCTCCCCAATGGCGAGAAACGAGTACCGAGCCAGACGAAGAACTGAATGACCGCGATGGCGGTGAACAACGTGGCCACCCCGAACTCGACGACCAGCCAGCTGCCGAGCAGCGAACTGACCGGAACGGCCGCGAACGGAATGGCCCGCTGCAGCCCCACCACCCTGCCGAGGAATTCCGGGTCGACCGCGCCCTGCCGATAGGTCCGCCACGGCACGATGAACGTGGAGGTCGTCGTGCCGACGACGAACCAGCACACGGTCAGCGCGCCGATGCCGGGCCAGAGCGCGGGCAGCGTCAGGGCGAGGACCTTCACCGCCATGGCGGCCGCCATGAGCGCGCCCGCGGAGAACCTCCGAAGGAGCACGGGGGACGCGGCGGCGCCCAGGACGGCCCCGAGCCCCTGGGCCGCGGCGATCACCGCGAGGGAGGCGGGGACGTCCCCGCTCGGCCCGGCCACGATGTAGACGAGGTTGGCCGCCGCGGCGGGGAAGGTGAAGTTCGCCAGGGTCAGCAGGACCGTGGCCCACAGGAGGGCGCTCTGCGTCATCACCATGCGCAGCGCCGCGAGGGCGTCCGGCACGAGCGAGCGGCACGCCGCCCCGAACGAGGCCCGCAGCCGCCGCCCCACCGTGACGACGGCGGTGGCCGCGATCAGCAGGGCGGAGACGGCGAACGACGCCGCGTTCACGAAGCTCGCCGCGGTCGGGCCGAGCAGCGTGACCACCGCGACGCCCGCGACCGGGCCCAGCATGCCGAGGGTGCCGTCCGCCCCCTGGACCCAGGCGTTCATCGAGGCCCGCCGGTGTTCGGCGACCCGCTCGGTGATGAACCCCTGGAAGGCCGGGAACGAGAACGGCCGTACGCACCCCAGCAGAAAGGCCGCCGCCATCACCAGGACCGTTGGCGGATCGATCAGACAGAGCACGCCGATCCCGGCGACGATCGCCGCGGAGACGACGTCGCAGGCAATCATCAATTGCCGTCGGTCGGCCCGGTCGGCGACGACTCCGCTGAAGAGTCCGATGACCACGAAGGGCACGAATTCGATCGCGTAGGTGAGCGCCGTCGAGACCGCCGAACCGGTCAGCTGGAGCACGAGCACGGGCAAGGCGAAGCGGAATACCCAGTCCCCGGTGCTGGAAATGATGAAGGCCGTCCGCAGCAGCCGCTCGTCGCGCCGCTGGGCGTCCCGTTTCACCACGGGCCTCCGACACCGGGTGCAGGCCGCACGGGAGGAGCGGGTGACATACGGGCGCCGCCCATGCGTGTGCACAGCGATCACTGACCCTCCCCGCCAAGAAAAGAAAAGGAAAACGGAAGCGCGCACGGGGTGGTCCGTACGGTGCCCTCGGATGTCGGTCGGCTCGGGCTCAGAGAAGCACAGGAAGCTCCGGTTCCACCATCCTTGTCCTGCCATCTGAGACCATTTCAACATGTGCAACGCCGAGGATTTCACCATGTGCAACGGCGGCTAATTCCAGGCGGTGCTTGGCCGGGGAATCTACCCGCGCCCCGAATGGAAAGACAAGACGTTGACTGGGTGCCGCGCCAGGAGTATGGTCTACACCACTTCTACGGGAATGTGCGGGCTTTGCGCTGCCCGCTCGCGCCCTTGGCGCCGACGCGCCCCATAAACTACTCGTAAGTTATACCGGCGAGTTAACATCGGCCGCCCGTCCGCATTCGAGCCGACCGCCGCCCTTTCCATTCCAGTGGGTCTGTTTCCTCCGCGCGCACTCCCCCGAGGACACCGGGAAAGCAAGGCGGCGCGCCGGTGGGCCCGCCGACGGGATCGACACCCGCGGCCTGCTCCCGCCCCCGGCTCCCCGCCCGTCCGGCCACCGCGTCCACCGTGTCCGCGTACCGCTCCAGAACCACCGCGTAGTCCGCGGGGATCGGGGCAAGCGATCGGTGTGAACCGCGGAACGACGGGAGGTTGTCGTGATGCACCCTCCGAAGGAGCAGCGAGTGGTGCGCGAGTGGGAGCGTAACGGGGCGGTGTCGGCGGCCGAGGCACGCGCGGCGGCGCGTGACTTCATGGCGTCGGTGGGATACGACGACGAGCGGCAGGCGGAGGCGGTGCTTCTGGTCGTGTCGGAGCTGGTGACGAACGCGTTGCGGCACGCCCGCGGCGTGACCGCCCTCCGGCTCGGCCACAGCGACCGGGGCCTGACCGTGTCCGTGTACGACGCCGCCGACGAGCCGCCGCGCACCCTGCCCCTCGACCCGTCGCGACCAGGGGGCTTCGGGCTCCACCTGGTGCGGGACCTCGCGGGGCGCCTCGACGTCGAGTGGTGTCCGGGCGGCAAGAGAGTGCGCGCCACCGTGCCGCTGCGGTGAACTGCCGCGATCCCGCGGGCCAGTTCACCGACCACAGGCGTGCCGCGCGTGCCGCGTGTGAGCAAGGCGACACGTGTTCCGATCACCGACGCGCAGGTAAGGGCGTGGAGTTGGGGTACAGGTCAGCTCCACGAACGCACGTCAGCAGCGAGTCGGGCGGTGACGGCCCGGGAGAGGTGCGCAGCCATGGACAACCGCTTCTGGCTCGGCCGCGAGGACGGGGAAGCGATCGGCCACGAGGGCGAACGCACGGAAGTACGGGCCGTGTTGCGGCTCTGTGGCGAGCTGGATCTGGAGGGCGCCCCGGCACTCGCCGAAGCCGCGGGACCGCTGCTCGCGGTCGGGTCGCGGACCCTCGTCCTGGACTGCCACGGCGTGACGTTCTGCGACTCCAGCGGGCTCAACACCCTGCTGAACCTGCGGCAGCGGGCGGCGGAATCGGGCGCCCGGCTGCAGCTCGCGCGGCCGTCCGCCAGCGTCCGTCATCTGCTGCGCCTGACGCACACGGAGCGGGTGTTCCACGTCGTGGAGGACCGCGTGGAAGACACCGTGGAGGATGCGGTGGGCCCCGCCGCCGCGCTGGACCCCGTGGGCGACGCGTCGGCGCCGCGCCCCTGACCCCGCCCTACTCCCGCCGCCCCGGCTCCCGCCCCGGCCCCGTCGGCCCCGCGCCGAGGCGCACCGCGAGGGCGAGGGTGTCGTCTGCGTGGAGTATCACCGCGTGCATCTCCTTGGCGAGCGCCCTGGGGAGGTGCGCGGTGGGGCGGTGGGCGTGGTCGCGGACCGCGCGGGCGAGGCGCGCCTCGCCCTCCTCGGGGTCCCTGCGGCTCTCGGTGAGGCCGTCGGTGTAGAGCAGCAGCAGGTCGCCGGGGCGCATCCGGGTGCGGCGGACCTCCTCGCTGCCGGGCAGCGGGAAGCCGATGCCCCGGCCGGGGGTTTCGAGGTACTCGGTGCCGCCGTCCCGGCGCATGAGCAGCGCGGGCGGATGGCTGCCGCCCGCGAGGTGGAGCTCGCCGGTCTCCGGGCGCAGCCGGGCCAGCAGGACGGTCGCCATCAGCGCGGGGTCGAAGGGCGCGAGCACCTCGTTCGTGCGGGCCACGATCGACTGCAAGGGGTGGCCTTCGAGGGCCAGGGTGCGGACGGCGTGCGTGACGTTCAGGGCCGTGCGGGTGGAGCGGACACCGTGGCCGAGCGCGTCCACGACCGTGATGTGCACGGTGCCGTCCGGCAGCACGAACCAGTCGTAGAGGTCGCCTCCCGTGGGCGCCTCGGAGTCGGCCGGGGCGTAGTGCACGCCCAGTTCGAGGCCGGGCACGTCCAGGACGGGCGGGCGCAGGGCGTCCTCCAGTTCGCGCAGGACGCGGCCGTGGGCGCGGCGCACCTGCTGGTCGCGCTCGTCGAGCTGGACGTACAGGGCGAGCACACCGCTGTTGGTCTCGGCCAGTTCGTGCTTGAGGAGGCGGTGTTCGGCCTTGAGGGCGTCGACCTGGGCCAGGGCCGCGCCGAGTTCCTTGAGGAGCACCTCGGTCTCGCCGTGCGGCAGTTCGCCCGCGCCCCGCGGCTCCGTCGTGGCCCCGGCGGTGTCGAGGGCGATGTGCCAGGTCACGGTGGACCCCGTGGTGCTGTGCGCGGCGAGGGGCAGCTCGTCGTCGGGTACGTCGACGCGGCACGCGCCGTGGTCGAGGGTCACGGCGAGCAGCTGCGCCCCGTCCTCGCCGGTGCCCTGCCGGGTGGCGGTCAGGGTGACCGGGTGGTCCGCCTCCACGACCGGCGCGGCCACGCGGGTGACGGCGAGCGCGAGGCGGGCGCGTGCCTCCACGCCGAGGCGGTGGGTGTCGGCGAGCGAGCGGACGGCGTGCCTGAGCGCCGGCAGGGAACGCAGGTCGGTGGCGGTCATCGGGGCCTCTGAGGGGTCTCGATCCGAGGGGTCTTGGGCTGGGACGGCTGGGGCTGAGGGGTCTTGACGGCGACGGCGGTCGCGTCGTCGCGGCTGTGGCGGAAGCCGTGGACGAGGGCGGTGGCGAGCAGCGGCGGCGGCAGGCGCAGCAGGAACGGCTCCGGGTCCCGGGCCCACCGCTGGTCGACGCCGTCGGTGTGGAGCACGGCCGTCGTGCCCGCGGGCACGCTGAGGCGGCGGACCTGCGGTGGCGGCATGTTCCAGCCGACGACGCCGGGTTGTCCGCTGAGCCTGCGGACGACGTCGTCGGGAGACAGGAGCGCGACGCGTACGTTGCCGACGCCGCAGTAGTCGACGGTGTCGTCCCGCAGGCGCAGTACGCCGATGGCGGCGCCGCGGGAGTGGCGCAGGGCGCGGTGCGCCGCGGCGAACAGGTCGGGCAGGTCGGCGTCGGGCAGCCGGTGGAAGCAGCGCACGGCGGCGCGGGCGGCCTCCTCCGCCTCCGCCCCGTGGCCGAGCCCGTCGACGGCGAGGGCGGTCGGGCCGCGGTCGGTGAAGGCCACGGCCGCGGCGTCGCCGCAGTGCCGCTCCCCCTCGGCGGGCAGGCACAGGGACCCCACGGGCCGCTCGGCGTCCGTGGTGCGCCCCGGGTGCGCGAGGCGGGCGCAGACCAGGGTGCCGGTGCCCGCCCGGGTGCGGATGGTCAGGGTGGTGGCGATGCGGCGGATCGCGCCGAGCCCCGCGCCGAGGGTGTTGGTGGTGGTGTAGCCGTCGGTCAGACAGCGCTCCAGCTCGCGCATGCCGGGCCCGCGGTCGGCGACGATGATCTCCAGGCCCTCGCCGTGCGCGAGGCGCTGGAGGTAGACGCTGCCGCCGCTGGCGTGCTTGGCGATGTTGCTGGCCAGCTCCGAGGCGACGACGGCCGCGCGGTCGGGCAGGGCGCCGGGCAGCCCGCACCGCCGGGCCAGGGTGCGGGCGGTGGCCGCGGCCAGGTGCACGGCGCTGAAGTGGTCGATGGGGACGGCGCGGGTGGGCTCCGCGAGGACGGGCCGCGCGGCGCCGGGTCCACCGCCGGGGCCAGGGGTCACGCGCGCCTCTTGTGCCACCGCACGGCCGTGACGACCGTGCCCCGCCCGGCCTCGGTGCGCAGCGTGAAGTCGTCCATGAGCCGGCGGGCGCCGCCGAGGCCGTGGCCGAGGCCCGCGCCGGTGGTGAAGCCGTCGGTGAGGGCGGCCTCCACGTCGGCGATGCCCGGCCCGTCGTCCTTGACGGTCAGCCGCAGGCCCGTGGTGCCGAGCCTGCGCACGATCTCGACGGTGAGGGTGCCGCCACCACCGTGCACGTAGGCGTTCCGGGCCAGTTCGCTGGCGGCGGTGACCACCCGGGTCTGGTCGACGATGCCGAAGCCCGCGAGCACGGTGGCGGCCCGCACGGCGTGCCGGACGTGCAGCAGGTCCTCCTCGCTGTACACGGTGTGGGTGGTGGACTCCTGCGGGCGGACCCGGCCGGGCGCCCCCTCGGTGCGGGGCGCGGCGGCGGTGCCCGCGTCGGCTCGCGTCATGGCTCCGCCCTCTCCCGCGGCGGCGTGCCCTTCCGCCAGCCCAGGGCGGTCAGGCCCTGTTCGGCGCTGAGCGCCGTCTCGACGCCCGCCAGCTCGATGCCGAGCTCGACGAGGGTGATGGCGACCGGCGGGCGCATCCCGGCCACGATGACGCGGGCCCCGAGCAGCCGCGCCATGGTGCTGAGGTCCATCAGCATGCGGGCGACGAAGGAGTCGACGAGCTCCAGGCGGGAGATGTCGATGAGGACGCCGCGCGCGCCGCCGGCCACGATCGTCTCGGTGAGTTCCTCGGTGAAGGCCAGGGCCGACTTGTCGTCGAGCTCGTTGAGGAGCCCGCTGACCAGGACGTCACCGAGGCGCAGGATGGGCACTCCCGCGGTGGGGCGCTCGGTCACCGGCCGTCCGTCCCGTCGGGGCCGGGGGTGTCGGCGAGCTTGATGGCGGCGGCGAGCGCGTCCGCGAGCGTGGCGCGGGTCAGGATGGTCGACAGGTCGATGCCGAGCTGGGCGATGGTCTGGGCGATCGGCGGCCGGATCCCGCTGATGACGCAGTCGGCGCCCATGAGCCGTACCGCCTTGACGGTCTGCATGAGGTGCTGGGCGACGGCGGTGTCGACGGTGGGCACACCCGTGATGTCGATGATGGCGACCAGCGCCTGGTCGTCCTGGATGGCCTGGAGCAGGTTCTCCATGACGATCTGGGTGCGGGCGGTGTCCAGGGTGCCGATCAGCGGCACCGCGAGGACCTGGCGCCACAGGCGTACGACGGGTGTGGACATCTCCAGGAGCTGGCGGCTCTGGCGGCGGATGATCTCCTCGCGGCCCTCGACGTAGACCTCGAACGACAGGGCCCCGGCGCTGTCCAGAAGCTGGTTGATGAGCAGCGCGGCCGCGAGCATCTCGTCGCTCTCGTGCGTGTCGCGGCGCACGGCTTCGAGGAGGGCCTGTTTGAGGGCCTGCACGGCGAGCGAGGCCACGGTCGGCGACGCACCGGCGCGGGCCCGGCGCAGGGCGAGGTCGGTGACGCTCCTGTTGAGGTCATCGTGGGTGTGGACGAGGCCGTGCGCGTGCCCCGGGCCCGTGAGGGCCCCGGTCAGGGCGGCCACCAGGGCGTCGGCCTCCTCGTGCAGTTCGCCCTCGGTCACGTCGCTGCCGAGCACGGCCTGTTCGCGCTGGAGCCGCACCCAGCGGTCCGCGATGTCGTCGGCGTTCGCGCGCAGGACCTCGGTGACGCGTTCACGTACGGCGGTGTCGCTGCCAGTCACAGCCCAACCTCTCACCTTCCGGAGCCGCCCGACGGGGCGTCATCCTCTTGCTGCTGACCGGGGGTTGGGCGGGGTGCGGCTCACCCGGCCGGTTGTCGCCCGCTGCCCGGCACATGTTATCGACCCCGTTCCCGCCGCTACCGGCGGGTTCCGCGCGGCGGCGGAGCGGGGGTCGTCGTACTCGTCCGACTCCGTGTACCCCTCTGTCCCGTACGAACCATGGCACTTACGGGTGACCCGGGAACACATGAGCGGGCACGGAGGGAGGGACCGAGACGAACGTGGCGGGGCCGCATGCCGGCCCCGCCACGTTCCTGTCGTGCGGCGGCGTGGGAACGCCGCGCATCGCGTGCAGTTGTCCGGTCGGCCCGCGGCCCGTGACCGGTGAGGCTCAGGCGCCTTCGGGCAGCAGGCCCGCGCGCAGCCGGCCGAGGATGCGGTTCAGCAGGCGGGACACCTGCATCTGCGACACCCCGATCCGCTCGCCGATCTCCGCCTGCGTCAGCTCCTCCACGAACCGCATGTGGACGATCTCCCGGTCCCGCTCGGACAGTTCGCCGATCAGGGGCGCCAGGCTGTTCAGGTCCTCCACGAGTTCGTATCCGGCGTCCTCCGCGCCGATGAAGTCGGCGAGGACGGCCTCGCTCTCGTCCCCTCCGGCGCCGGTGAGCAGCGTGGTGTCGAGGGACGAGGACGTATAGGCGTTGGCCGCCTTGCGGGCCTCGACGACCTCCTCCTCGGGCAGGGACATCAGCTCGGCCAGCTCGGCGGTGGTGGGGTCGCGGTCGAGGCGGCTGGACAGCTCCTCGGTCGCCTTGACCAGCTCGATGCGCGCCTCCTGGAGGCGGCGCGGCACGTGCACGGCCCAACTGGTGTCGCGGAAGAAGCGTTTGATCTCGCCGACGATGTAGGGGACGGCGAACGTGGTGAACTCCACTTCGCGCGTGAGGTCGAAGCGGTCGATGGCCTTGATCAGACCGATCGTGCCGACCTGCACGATGTCTTCCCGCTCGTCGCCGCGGTTGCGGTAGCGGGTGGCCGCGTAGCGGACGAGGGAGAGGTTCAGCTCGATCAGCGTGTTGCGGACGTACTGGTATTCATGGGTGCCCTCCTCCAGCACGGCGAGGCGGGCGAAGAACTGCTTGGACAACACCCGGGCGTCGCGCGGTTCGACGGACAGCGGCGCTTCGATCAGTGGCAGTTCACCGTCCGCGCCGCTGTGCGTTGCGGGCACCTGGACCTCGGACACTGCACCTGTCGCGGCAGCCACACCTTCCACCCTTCTCTCGACGTCACTGGCTCTCCCCTCCCCCGAGGGGGATGTGACGTGCGTCTGCCCGCCGTTCGCTGTTCCATGCACGCGGATTCGGGTGATCCCCGGGTACGGCCGCTCAAGCGCGGGGCGCGGCGGCCGCCGGTGTGGGGTCGGCGGCGACGAGTTCGACCTCGAAGCCGTCGGTGTTCTCCAAGTAGGCGGCGTAGGTCTGTTCGCCCCCGGCGTGCGGGTGGCGGTCGGGGAACATCAGGGTCCAGCCGTGCCGGGGTGCCTCGGCGGCCAGCGCCTCCACGGCGTGGGCGTCCCGGACGTGGAACGCCAGGTGGTTCAGGCCGGGCCGACACCGGTCGTGCCGGGCCGAGGTGAGGGCGGGGGACTCCTCCAGGACCAGATACGTCGCTCCGAGCCGCCAGCTGCGCCCCGTGTGCCAGCGCTGGAACTCCGTGTGGCCGAGGGCCTCGAGGAGCCAGCCGAAGGAGGTGACGGCGCGGGCGAGGTCGGGCACCCAGATCTCGACGTGGTGGAGCGTCCCGGTGGCCGGTCCGGTCATGGGGCTCTCCCTGTATCCGGTCGGCTGATCAACGGTGAAAGGCATGCGGGGAGGCTAGCGGAGGGGTCCGACACCTGGTCAGAGACCCGGTCCGACCCGGTCCGACGCCTGGCCAGAGCCCCGGCCCGACGCCCGGTCAGAAACCCGGTCGGAGGCCCGGGGGGAGGCCCGGGGGGCCCGGGGGGGGGGAGCCCCTACCGTGGCGGCGGCGCATGAGGGATATTGATCACGACGATGCGTATCGTCTCGTCTGTTCATCCATCACCAGGGGGCACGACCCATGTCGACCACAGCACGCGGCACCGACCGCGTCTGGTTCATCACCGGCGCCAGCCGCGGACTCGGCCGCGCCTTCGCCGAAGCGGCGCTGGCGGCGGGCGACCGCGTGGCCGCCGCCGCACGCACCACCGGGCCGCTGGAGGAGCTGGCGGCGGCCCATCCCGGGCGCGTCCTGGCGCTGGGCGTCGACGTGACCGACCGGGACGCCGTGTTCGCGGCCGTCACCGAGGCGGTGGGGCACTTCGGCCGCCTGGACGTCGTCGTCAACAACGCGGGTGCGCTGTCGATGGGGATGGTCGAGGAGTTCACCGAGGCCGAGGCCCGGGCCCTGATGGACCTCAACTTCTTCGGCGCGCTCTGGGTGAGCCAGGCCGTGCTGCCCACCCTGCGCGCGCAGGGCTCCGGGCACCTCGTGCAGATCTCCAGCATCGGCGCCCTGGGCGGCTTCCCGAGCAGCGGCCTCTACAGCGCCAGCAAGTTCGCCCTCGAAGGCCTCAGCGAGTCCCTCGCCATGGAGGTGGCCGACTTCGGGATCAAGGTGAGCATCGTCCAGCCGGGCGGCTACTGGACCGACCTCTACACGCGCATGGGCAGCACGGAGCCCCAGGAGGCGTACGCCCCGCTGCGGGCGGAGCTGGAGAAGCAGTTCGCGGAGGGCTCCGTCGACAGCGACCCGCGGCTCGCCGCGCAGGCCCTCCTCAAGCTCGTGGACAGCGAAAGGCCCCCGCTGCGGCTCCTTCTGGGCAGCATGGTCTACGACCTCGCGTTCGACCTGACGCGCACCCGCATGGACACCTGGGCGGCGTGGGAGGACGTCAGCCGCGCCGCGGAACAGGCGATCGCCGCACCGGGCACCACCGCCGGGGAGCCGACGGCCTGACGATGTCCTGACGACGACCCGGCGACGACCGAGGGCGACCGACGACGGCGCCGCAGGTCGGGCCGGGCCTGCCGGGCGAGGCCGCCGTCCGCCACTGGTCAGCGAGCCTCGTCCGGCGAGGCGGCCGGGAGGCGCAGGGCGGTCCTGCTCGCGCCTCCGGGTGTGCCGCGCCGGCTCGTCGGGCGCTGGAAGTGGTCCAGCAGCGGGCCGGTGATGACGGTGGTCACGACGGCCATCATCACCATCGCGGTGAACATCTGGCCGTCCAGGGCCCCGATGCCGAGGCCGACGTTGAGGATGATGAGTTCCGTCAGGCCGCGCGCGTTCATCAGCGTGCCGAGGACGGCCGCCTCCCGCCCGGTCGCCCCCGTGAGCCGTGCCGCGCCCGCGGCGCCGAGGAACTTCCCGGCGCACGCCACCACGAGCACGGCCAGCAGGATCACCGCGCCCTTTCCGCCGAGTCCGCCGAGGTCGACCGCGAGGCCCGTGACGACGAAGAAGACCGGCAGCAGGAGCAGGCTGGTCTGCTCGATGCGCTCCGGGATCTCGGGAGCGCTCGCGTCGATCTCGGCCCGGGGCGCGACGGCCCCGAAGGCGAAGGCCCCGAACACCGCGTGCAGCCCGATGACCTCGGTCGCCCAGGCGCTCAGGAGCAGCCCCACGACGAGGACGGCGTGGGTGACCAGGGCGCCGGACCACGGGCGTGCCGGGGCCAGCGCCCAGGTCAGCGCGGGCCGGACGAGCCAGACCAGGCCGGCGAGCAGCGCGGCCGAGGCGAGCCCCATCCGGGCGAGCGGCCAGGGGCCGGAGCTCTCCGCGAGCGCGACGACCAGCGCGAGAATGATCCAGGCGAGGACGTCCTGGACGGCCGCGCACGCGATGGCGACGGCCCCCATGGGGTCCTTCTGGAGGCCGCGTTCACTGATGATGCGGGCGAGTACCGGGAACGCGGTGATGGACATCGCGGCCCCGAGGAACAGCGCCGGCACCAGCAGGCCGTCCGTCTTCATGTCCGACCGCTCGAACCAAGGGGCCAGGGCCGCGGCGAGCCCGACCCCCAGGGCGAACGGCAGGGCGACGGAGCTGAGCGACACGGCCGTGATGCGGCGGCCGTGTCGCCGCAGGTGCGAGACGTGGAACTGATAGCCGACGCCGAACATGAAGAGGACGAGCCCGAGTTGGGACAGGGCCTGGAGCAGGGGCCTGATGTCCGCGGGGAACAGCGTCTCGACCGGATCGCCCGGCAGCAGGCCCAGCACGCTGGGCCCCAGGGCGATGCCGGCGACGATCTCGCCGACGACCGCGGGCTGCCGGGCGCCCTTGGCGAGCCTGGCGAAGAGGAAGGCGGCGGCGAGCACGAGGGCCAGCGCGCTCAGCAGGCTCGCCGTGGTCGCGGAGGAGGACCCGGCCGCGACGACGTGTGTACTCACTGTCCGGCTCTCCGTTCGCGGTCCGGCGGAACGCTACTGCCCGTGGTGCAGCCTGCGCAGGTACTCGTAGGTCGACGGCAGCGTGTCGACGAGTTCGGCCTGTCGGCGTTTGATGTCGGCGAAGACGGCGCCCGACGCCTCCACGGCCTCCCGCCGCAGGGACAGCGACGGCAGCGGGTGGTCCGGGAGCATGCCGAGCCCCGTGAAGATGCAGTAGTAGCTGGAGTTGTTCCAGAAGTTGCGGAACTCCGCCTCGAAGTTGCCGTAGTAGTTGCTCTCGTCGACGACCGGCGTCTCCACGGAGAGGCCCGCCTTGTACATGTTCACCTTCTCGACGAAGTCGTCGGAGAATTCGAGTTCCTTGCAGGCCCGCCAGAACGGTGTGTCATTGCGGGGCGCGAAGCCGAAGTGCCCTTGGATGAAGTCCCGGGTGTCGTCGAACATCTTCTCCACTTCGGTGTTGAACCGCTTCACCAGGATCGGCTCGAAGTTTTTGTCCGGGAAGTGCTTCACCAGCTGGTAGAGGGAAGCGTAGATGAAGTAGATGCCGGTGGACTCCAGTGGTTCGACGAAGCAGGAGGAGAGGCCGATGCCGACGCAGTTGCGCACCCAGGCCCGCCGGTTGCGGCCCACCCGGAATTTGATCTGGTTGAGCGGCTGCGTCTCCGGGTCGAGGTTCCACATCCGGCAGAATTCAGCCGTCGCCGAATCCACGGACTGGAAGCGGCTGGAGTAGACGTAGCCGGTGCCGAACCTGCCGAGCATGGGAATCTTCCAGGTCCAGCCGGAGGACATCGCGATGGCGGAGGTGTAGGGCTCGATGCCGTCCTTCTCGTCGTCGTTCGGGACCGCGGTGGCGACCGCGCTGTCGTTGAGCAGGTAGTCGCTCATGTCCAGGAACGGCTCGCGCATCACCTGGTTCATCAGCAGGCTGCGGAAACCGGAGCAGTCCACGAAGAGGTCGGCCTCCAGCCGGTTGCCGGTCTCGGTGTTGATGGCCGTGACGAACCCGCGGTGGTCCATCTCGGCGTGTGTGTAGCGGTCCTTGACGTGGGCCACGCCCAGCTTCCCGGTGGCGAAGCGGCGCAGGTAGTCGGCGACCAGGTTCGCGTCGAAGTGCCAGGCGTAGTTCGTCCACCTGGTGCCGTCGAGGTGGCGCGGCGCGAGGTTGTGGTCGAGGACCGGGGGCTGTACGTAGCAGGCGCGGTCGAAGGACTCGTCGGTCGCGCCGGACGCCCTGCGGTGCGTCCAGTAGTGCGACAGCGGCAGGTTCTCGTGGTCGGGGAGCAGCCCGAAGAGGTGGTCGAAGTGGTCCCCGCGGCCGTCGGCCGCGGGCCGCGCCGCGCTCTCGCCCGCGCCGGGCGTGCGCCAGTTGATGAACCTGATCCCCGCTTTGAAACTGGCGTTGCACTCGCGCATCCACTCCTCTTCGGCGAGACCGAGGAAGTCGAAGAAGACTTTGTGCAGGTTCGGGATGGTCGCTTCGCCCACGCCGATTCTCGGGATCGCGGGCGCTTCCAGGAGCGTGATGTTCACCTGGGGGCCGAGAGCCTTGCCGAGATAGCACGCCGACATCCATCCCGCGGTACCACCGCCCAGAATTACGAGGTTCCGTATGCGGTTGTCGTCCATGGGGCACTCCTTGTCGTGGTCGCGGTGTGAGAGAACTCGCTGGAATCCGAAGGTTTCGGAGCCGGGCGGCCAGTGATACGTTCGCTGTGCTTCAGTGCCCGGGGCACTGCGCCACGGTGATCCGTCCGGGCCACCGCTTGGCCCCTTCGCGATGCTCCGTTCCCGTCAGTCGAAATCCTCCCGCGTCACGTCCGTTGATGATTCCTTCATGGGTGTGGCATGCGACCGTTGGCTCGATGCCGGCAGAAAGAGGGCAGGAATGACAGAGTCGATCGAACACAGGGACAGGGCGGCAACAAGGGGCGAGGGATTCCGCGCGATGATGCGTGGTTTCCCGACGGGAGTGGCCGTGGTCACCGCGCTCGATCTCGACGACCGTCCGTGGGGGATGACCTGCTCGTCGTTATGCAGTGTCACGCTCGATCCGCCGACCCTGCTGGTGTGCCTGCGCGGGAAGAGCCCGACGCTGGCGGCCGTGGTGGACCGGGGGGAATTCGCGGTGAATCTGCTGCACGCCGAGGCGCAGACGACCGCCGAGCTGTTCGCTTCGGGCGCCCAGGACCGGTTCGACCGCGTGCCCTGGCACCTCGACGGCGACTGCGCCGGTCCGCACCTGCGGCAGGACGCGCACGCGGTCGCCGACTGCTGGACCCGTACGCCGCAGCCCGTCGGCGATCACGTCATCGTGTTCGGCGAGGTCTACGGGGTGACCAACGGTTCGCGCTGCCGTCCGCTGCTGTACGGGCTGCGCCGCTACAGCGTCTGGCCGCACTCCTGAGGCGGGTCCTGGACTCTCGTAGCGCATCGCTCACCTCTCCCCCGGCCCTGTCGTGGCGCCTTCGGCGGGCGTGGGCGCGGCTTCGATGACGTGGTAGTCGGGCAGCCCGTCGGCGGCCGGTACCGCGGTGGCCGCGACGAAGGTGCATCCCGCCGCTTCCAGGAGTGCCCGGTACTCCTCCGCCGTGCGTTCGCGGCCACCCGTGTAGATGAGGTTGTTGAGGTCGGTGAGCCCGAAGCTCGCGGAGTCGGCGGAGGTGAGCAGCGGCGGCATCACGGTCTCGAACAGGAGCAGTCGGGCGGTGGGGGTCATGGCGGCCCGGCACCGGGCGAGCAGGGCGACCGCCGCGTCGTCGCCGACGTCCCGGACCAGGTGGTTGAGCAGGTAGGCGTCGGCGTCCGTGCGGATCCGGCCCGTGACGTCGCCCTCGACGACGTCGCAGCGCTTGCCGACGCCCGCCGCGTCGAGGGTGGCCCTGACGCCGTCGAGCGCGGTGGGCAGGTCGTACAGGACGCCGTGCAGTTCGGGGGCGGACGACAGGACCGCGGCCATGAGGGCGCCGTCGTCGCCGCCGAAGTCGACGACCGTACGGAAGCGGGAGAAGTCGTACACCTCGGCGAGGCCGGGTGTGAACTCCTGCGAGCCGCGCGCCTTGGCCTCGCGGTACAGCGCCGCCGTCCGCGGGTCGCGCAGCGCCGACTCGTGGGCCGTGAGCCGGGTACTGGCGTGCCGCCAGGGCTCGCCGGTGCGGACGGCCTGGGTGAGCGCGCCCCACGCCTGCCACAGCTCCGGCGTGACGGACAGCAGGACGTCGTCGCGGAGCGAGTCCGGCGTCCCGGTGCGCAGCTGGCCGCCGAGCGGGGTGAGGGCGAACCGGTCGGCGTCGAGCTGTTCCACGAGGCCGAGGCCGACCAGGGCGCGCAGCAGGCGGCGCAGGGCGGCCGGGTCGGTCCCGGTGCGCTCGGCAAGGTCGGTGTATCCGCGCGGGGTGTCCGCGAGTGCGTCGGCGAGGCCCAGTTCCGCCGTCGCGTGGACGATCTGCGAGGACACGTAGCCCGACACCATGGCGGGAAGGGGGGACTGCATCGTGGTGGCTCCCTCGTCAGACGGTGTGGAGGGGAAGCTTGTTGACCCCGATCATGTCGGGCGTGTCGAAGAAGCTGGGCGGGGTGTCCGGGTCGGTGCGCAGCACGGGGAAGCGGTCGAGGAGCGCGTTCAGCGCGATGCGCCCTTCGAGGCGGGCCAGTCCGGCGCCGATGCAGAAGTGGATGCCCCCGCCGAACCCGAAGTGCGGGTTGGGGTCCCTGGTGGGGTCGAAGCGGTCGGGGTCCTGGAACTCCAGGGGGTCGCGGTTGCCCGCGCCCAGCCACAGGAACATCAACTGGTCCTTCGGGACGCGCAGGCCGCAGATCTCGGCCTCGGTCTCGGTGGCGCGGGTGAGCACGGTCGCGGGCGGCAGCAGCCGCAGCGCGTCCTCGATGGCGCCGGGGACCAGGGACCGTTCCGCGCGGACGCGCCGGCCCTGCTCGGGGTAGGCGTCCAGGCAGAGCACGGTGTTGCCGAGCACCATCGAGGTGGTGATGTGCCCGGTGATCAGCATGATGTTGGCGATGTTGACCGCCTCGTTGTCGGTGAGGCGTTCGCCGTCGATCTCGGCGGTGGCGAGCACGGTCATCAGGTCCTCGCGGGGCCGGCGGCGGCGTTCGGCGATGTGCCCGCCCAGGTACTCCAGGAGCGGTTGCAGCTGCCGCGTGCCCTCGCGGATGTCCTCGGGCCCCTGTTCGGTGTCCAGGGAGGTGAACCCGCTGAAGCTCTCGATGACGTTGTCCGCCCAGCCCTTGAACAGGGCGCGGTCGCTCGCCGGGACCCCGAGGAGTTCGGCGACGACGATGACCGGCAGCGGATAGGCCAGGTCGGCGACCAGGTCGATGTCGGGCTTGCCCGTGACGGCGTCGAGCAGCTCGTCGGTGATCGCGGCGATCCGCGGCTCCATCGCGGCGATGCGGCTGGGCGCGAAGGCCGGGGTGAGCAGTTTGCGGTACTTGCGGTGGTCCGGCGGGTCCATCTGGGAGAGGTCGCCCTCCATGAGGGAGGCGTCCACGCTGACGGGCAGCAGGCGGGCCGTGCCGGAGGAGAAGGTCCGGTAGTCGCTGAGCATCTCCCGGCACGCGGCGTGTCCGTAGACGTTCCACAGGTTCTGGGTCTCGTCGAACTGGATGGCCGGGTCGGCTCGTTCGCCGCGCAGCCAGCGGTGCTCGGGGTGGATGTTCCACCGGTCGACGACCGTGGTCATGGTGGGCTCTCCCTGCGCTGGGTGGGTCAGTTGACCAGGACGGGCAGGCTGTCCATGCCTCCGGCGTCGGCGATCTGGATGAACGAGGGGGGACGGTCCGGGTCGGTGCGCAGGGCCGGGCACCGGTCCAGGAGCACGTTCACCGCGGTCTTGGCGACCATGCGTCCCAGGCGCCTGCCCACGCAGAAGTGGACGCCGCGGCCGAAGCCCAGATGGGGGTTGGGGGTGCGCGCCGGGTCGAAGGTGTGCGGGTCGGTGAAGACGCGCTCGTCGCGGTTGGCGGCGCCCGTCCACACCATGACCACCTGGTCCTTGGGGATGCGGGTCCCGGCCACCACGACGTCGGTGTTGGTGGCCTTGCCGACCGCCGAGATGGGCGAGATGTACCGCAGCGACTCCTCGACCGTGGTGGGCACGAGGGAGCGGTCCGCGCGGACCCGGGCCGCCTGGTCGGGGAAGGCGTCCAGGATCAGCATGGTGTTGCTGAGGAGCATCGACGTGCTGTGGTGGCCGTTGATCACCAGGCGGTTGGCGATGTTGAACACCTCGGTCTCGCTCAGCTTCTCGCCCTCGACCTCCGCGTGCACGAGGTGGCTGAGCAGGTCCTCGCTCGGCTCGCGCCGCCGCACCTCGGCGAGGCCGGTCCAGTACTCGCGCATCTCGCGGAGCAGGTCGAAGGCGCGCTGGAGCGCGTGCACGTCCTCCTGCGCGGCCTCGGGCGACTCGAAGTCCCCGGAGTCGTCGACCATCTTCTGGGACCAGTGGTGGATCCGGGCGCGGTCCTCGCGCGGCACTCCGAGGAGTTCGCAGATCACGGTCAGCGGCAGCGGTGTCGCCAGGTCGGCCACCAGGTCGAAGCCGTCCTTGCCCGTCTGGTCGTCCAGCATCTCGTGGACGAGGGCCTCGACGCGGGTCTCCAGGTCGGCCACCAGCTTCGGCGTGAAGGCGAACTCGACCAGGCCGCGCACCGTGCGGTGCTCGGGCGGGTCCATCTGGGAGAAGTCGCCCGCGCAGATGTCCTCGGGCAGCTCGCCGACGTCAAGACGTCCGCAGTTGTTCGAGAATACCGAGGGCCGGGTGAGGATTTCGACGGCCTCCGGATAGCCGTAGACGTTCCACATTTTCAGGGTCTCGTCGTAATCCACGATCTTTCCCGGACGGCGGCCATGCAGCCATAAATGCTTCGGGTGGACGTCCCATTCGTCAACGTGCATTTCCGAACACGTCCTTCCGGGGAGTCTCTGAAAATGCAGGCCAGCCCATCGTTCAAGATGGGCTTGCGGCTGTCAAGGAATCGCTTCAACTCTCGTCGGCGCAGCGCTCTTCCACCAGCTTGATGAATCGGCTCGCGGTCGAGTTGACGTAGAAGTCGCGGGGGGCCACCCGAGGAAGTCCCCTTTCCCGCATGGCGGTGATGACGCGCAGGATCAACAGCGAGTTGCCGCCGAGTTCGAAGAAGTTGTCGTCGGCGGTCGCTTCGGTGTCCAGGCAGTGGCTCCAGATGGCGAGGACCCGCCCCGCCACGTCGTCGGGGCCGGGGTCCCGTACCGTGCCGGAGTGCGGTGCGGCGCGGCCGGCGGGCGCAGGGAGCCGGGCCAGGTCCGGCTTGCCGTTCGTGGTGAGCGGGATCGAGGGGATGGCGGTGAGGGTCGTCGGGGTCATGTAGTCCGGCAGGACCCGGCGGGCGTCGGCGAGGATCTGCCGGGGGTCGCACGGCTCGACGAGCACCACGTAGCCGTCGATCCGGCTGCTCGCGCTGTCGGCCGCGGAGGCCTGGGTGACCGTGACGACGGCCGCGCCCACCCGGGGGTCGGCCGTCAGGACGGACCGGATCTCGCCCGGTTCGATGCGGTGACCGCGGATCTTGACCTGGTCGTCGAGGCGGCCCAGGTGGTCGAGTCGCCCGTCGGGGCGCAGTCTGCCCTTGTCGCCGCTGCGATAGAGCCGTTCGTCCGAGACGTCGTCCAGGACGAAGCGCTGCCGCGTCAGCTCGGGGTTGCCCAGATAGCCGTGGGCGACGCCCGCGCCGCCGACGTGGATCTCCCCCGCCGCTCCCGGGGGGAGCACCCGGCCGCGGGGATCGCGTACGGAGACCGACCAGCCCGGCAGGGGGCGGCCGACCGAACGGGATTCTCCGGTCACATCGGCCAAAGTGACGGAATGCGCGGTGACGTGGACGGTGGTCTCCGTGATTCCGAACATGTTCACCACGCGGCAGCGCGCGGGGGAATAGCGGGCGAACCAGGGGGCGAGCAGCCGCACGTCGAGCGGCTCGCCCCCGAATATCAGGAGCCGTACGAGAAGGTCGCCCCGCGCCCCGCGGTCCGCCTGGGCCAGTGCGGAGAACGCCGAGGGTGTCTGATTCAGCACGGTGACGCGTTGCGCCAGCAGAAGCGCGCGGAATCCATCGGCGTCGCGTGCCGTCCAATAGGGCACGACGACGAGCCGTCCGCCGGTCAGCAGGCAGCCCCAGATCTCCCAGACCGAGAAGTCGAACGCGGCGGAATGGAAAAGCGTCCAGACGTCTTCGGGGCCGAGTGAGAATTCCGGGGCGGTAGCGAAGAGGAGGGAGAGGACATTGTGGTGGGGGACGACCACTCCTTTGGGGCGGCCCGTCGATCCGGAGGTGTAGATGACGTACGCGGGGTCGTCGGCGGAGCGGGTCGGCGGCGGCGCCCGATGACCGCGATCCGTGGCCGTGGGCGTAGCCGTGGCGGTGGCCGTGGGCGTAGCCGTGGCCAGGTCGTCGAGCCCGACCGTGCGCACGCCGGCGCTCACCGGGAACGAGGCGTGGTCGGTGATGACCACGGGGACCCGGGCGTTCTCGGCGATGTACCGCAGCCGCTCCGGCGGGTAGCCGCGGTCCATGGGCACGTAGGCGTATCCCGCTTTGAGGACGCCGAGCAGGGCGATCACGAGGGGCGCGTCGCGGTCCAGGCAGACGCCGACCTTGCCGGCCGGGGGCAGGTCCAGGGCGCGCAGGCCCGCGGCGACGGCGTCGGCGCGCTCGTCGAGCTGGCGGTAGGTCAGCTCCGAGCCGTCGCCCGTGACGGCCACCGCGTCCGGCCGTGCCCGTGCCACCTCCTCGAAGCGCTGCTCGATCCGCACGTCGACGGCGCCGGGGCGCGGGCGGCCGCCACCGCCGAGCCGCAGGACGTGGGCCGTCTCATCCGCGTCCAGGAGGGGAAGCGCCGACAGCGGCACGGCTCCCGGGCCCGCGGCCTCGCCCTCCCCCGCGCCCTTGGCGAGGCATCCGGCCAACCGCTCGACGCTGGCGCAGAACGCGGCCGCGACGGAGGGACAGAGCGCCCCTTCGTCGAACCAGCAGGACGACTCCACCGAGCCGTCGGCCCGCTCCACGACCTGGAGGGTGCAGGGGAAGGGGGGCGCCTGGAACGGCAGATGGATCCGGTCGTCCCGCCCCGGGTCGTCCCGCCCCGGGGAGAACACGATGCCCACGCCGGGCCGTTCGGTGCGTGCCGTCGCGTCGGGGGCGGCGCCGAGCGCGGCGTCGACCTGGGTGAGGTAGTCGGCCAGGCTCCGGTCCTCGTCGATCCCTTCCACGGTGACGGCCGCGCCGGGGCCCGCGCCGGGGCCCGGGTCGAGCCGGCCCACCTCGGCCGTCGTGGCGCCGGAGTAGCGCGCCAGGGCGAGCGCCACGGCACCGATGACCAGCCGTCCGCCGCCTCCTGCGGCGGGCTCGGGCAGGGCCAGCGGGCGCACCTGGACGGTACCGGCGCGTCCAGGGTCGGGCAGCCCCCAGGGGAGGCCGGCGCACCGCGGCGGCGGGGGCTCCGCCCCGTCCGGCAGTGCCGGGGGCGGGCCGGGTGCCGAGCCGGTGACCAGGAGGTCGGCGAGCTGGTCGAGTACGGCGTGGGGGACGCGGGAGCGCCGGGCCGCGAGCACGAGGTCGGCACTGTCGTCGGCGTACCGCAGCAGGACCGCGCGCAGGGGCGGTGCGGCCTCGCGCACCGGGCGGAGCGCCTCGCGGCGCGTCCGCTCGCGGGCACAGGGCGCCTCGGGCGGCGCCGGAACGGCGGTCTCCCACAGCCGCGAGTCGTGCAGCGCGGGCCAGTGCCGCAGGGCCGCGTCCCACCGCTGGTGGACCTGTGCCGGCCGGACCGCACGGGGCAGCCGTACGATCACCGCGTGGCAGGCGCGGCCCTGTTCGGGCCGGGCGTGCCGGAAGGGCGGCAGGTCGTGGAGTGCGGCCGAGGGCCTCGCTCCCCCGGCCGCGCGCGGCGGTGTCCCGGTCGTCGTCGCCATGCCCGGCCCCCTGCCGTGTCGGAGTGGTCTCGGCCGCTCACCTGCTGGTGAAACCCGCGTCGACGGTGAGCACGGTGCCCGTCACCCGGGGGGATGCGTCCCCGGTCAGCCACAGCGCGGCGGCGGCGACGTCGGCGGGCTCGACGAGGGCGTTCATCGGCTGGTCCCGCAGGAAGAGCTGTTCGTGCTCGTCGTCGGGCAGCCGCAGCGCGTGCCCGATCTCCCGGAGCATCCGCCCCTCGACCAGCGGATCGTCGCGTACGGACCCGGGGCACAGCGCGTTGACCCGTACCCGGTGGGGCGCGTAGTCGAGGGCCGCCGCCTTGGTCAGGCCGACGAGGCCGTGCTTGGCGGTGACGTATCCGCCGAAGTCGCGGTAGCCGACGAGGCCCGCGGTCGAGGAGACGTTGACGATGCTGCCGGCCCCCCGCTCCACCATGGCCGGGGCGACGGCTTTGATCATGCGCCAGGCGCCGGAGAGGTTGACGTCGAGCATGAGCGCCCAGTCGGACTCGGCGATCTCATGGACCGGAACGCCTGCCGGTGCCGCGATGCCCGCGTTGTTGACCAGCCCGTCGAGCGAGCCGAACCGGTCGAGGGCCCCGGCGACCGCCGCCTGGACGGCCCGCGGATCACGCACGTCGACCGCCGCGGTGAGGACCGCGCCGCCTTCCCGCTCGCACAGGGTCGCGGTGTGGCCGAGCTGCTCGGGGCCGCCGAGGGGGTAGCCGACGCCCGGCAGGTCCGCGGCGATGTCGAGGAGCGCCAGGTCGGCGCCCTCGCGGGCGAACCGGACGGCGCACGCGCGGCCGATGCCGCGGGCGGCCCCCGTGATCACGACGACCTTGCCTTCGAGTGACCTGCCCATGCCCGCGCCCGGTTCAGTCGCGGCCGAGGGCCCGCAGCAGGGCGTCGGGCCCGTCGGTCAAGTACATGTGCCCGCCCGGGAATTCGCGATAGCTGAACGGGCCCCTGGTGACCTCGCGCCACTGCCGCGCGTGCTCCCCCGTGACGAGTGCGTCCTCGGCGCCGCGCAGCGCGGTCACCGGCACGTCGAGCGGTTCGTTCGACGAGGGCTTGTAGTTCTCGTGCATGGCCACGTCGGCGCGGAGCGGGGGCAGCAGCAGGTCCCGCAGGTCCGGGTCGTCGAACGCCGCGTGCCGGTATCCGGCGAAGTCCTGGACACGGGCGAGGAACTGGTCGTCGTCCAGGCCCGTGGCCCGGTCGTCGCGTCCGGTCCAGGGCCCGGGAGAGCCGCTGACGTAGAGGTGGGCGAGGCCGGCTCTGCCGAGTCTGCCGAGTTCGCGGGCGATCTCGTACGAGAGCACGGCGCCGAGGCTGTGTCCGAAGAGGCCGAACCGGGGTACGTCGGAGACGAGTTCGGCCACCTGCGGGGCGAGCGCGGCGGCGGCCTCGACGACGTCGGTGAACGGCTCCTCGCAGAACAGCTCCTCGCGGCCCGGCAGTTGCACGGGCAGCACCGTGACGCCGTGGTCCTGTCTCTTGCTCCAGGCGCGGTAGAAGCCCGCGCCGCTCCCGGCGAAGGGGAGGCAGACCAGCGGGAAGGACACTGCAGTCATGATTCCTCGCTAAGGCGTACCCATGGACGGTGGTGGTGCCGCGGCCGGTCGTGCCGAGACGGTTTCGCGGTCCTCCGTGCCGAGTCGGCCCATCAACGCCGCGACCTCACGATGGGCGGTGGACGCTTCGCACGCGAATGAGGCCCGGACGCGCTCGCGCACGTGCGGGGGTTGCTCCTGGCTGAGCTTGAACATGCCGTCCGCGAGGGAGATGGCGATCCGGAAGGCTCCCACGCCGGGCAGAATCCGGCGAAAGTATTCGATGGATTCCGTCATGGACCAGTCGGCCCCGAATTCACGCTCGTATGCCCGGACCGTCTCCTGCACCGTCGCCAGCGTCTCGTCGGTGGAATCAACCTTACGCAGTACGCCCGCGATATGAACAGCCGTGAAGTTCCAGGTGGGTGCCGCGGGCCGGGTCTCGTACACCGTCGGCGACACATAGGCGTGCGGGCCGCTGAACGTCACGGCCACGGGTGTGGCCGGTCCCAGGGCACGCCAATGGGGATTCCCAATGTTCATGTGTCCCCACAAGGTGGTGCCGGACAGCGAGGTCACCGGCTCGGTCACCCGGGGGTCAATGATGATCGGCACATGAGTCACCCACGGGGCCTCTCCTTCCGCTCCATTGCTCACCAATTGGCCCAGGGGGTTCCCACGCACAAGATCTATTTTCCAGGACTCCTCGGGCTCGCGGTAGACACGAGGAACGAACACGGGACGCTCCTTCCGCTCTCGCTGCCGAGTCGGTCTCCCGCAGCCGGGTCGATCGGGCTTCAGGTGAGGTGAGACCGGGCGATGTCCTGCTGCCGGGACATCGGGGGCCGCTCCGTCGAATGGCCCCGAATCGGGTGCGGAGATCACGGTCTTTGCCTGCCGGTCTCCCGGGGCGCCCGGATCTGTTCCACGGGGCCTGAGCGTGGTTACCGTACAGACGAATGCGCGCCATTACCAGGATCATTTCGCGGACGGATGCGGGGGCGCCGGTCAAGGTAGCCAGCCGGTCTCCGTCGCGATGCGGACCGCGTCCACCCTGTTGCGCGCATTCAGTTTCGCAACCACCGCCGTCAGGTAATTGCGAATCGTGCCGACCGACAACTGAAGGGCGGTGGCGATCTCTATGGGTTCGGCCCCCTGCGCGACATACCGCAGCACCTCGGCCTCCCGTTCCGACAGCGGATTCTCCCCGACGTCCCACATGAGCGTGGCCAGTTGGGGATCGACGAGGCGGTGGCCGGACGCCACCTCGCGCACGGCCTCCGCGAGCCGTTCGGACGGGGCCGTCTTGAGCAGCAGGCCGGCCACGTGGGCCGTGCGCGCCCGCAGCAGCACGCCCGGTCGCGCGAGGCCGGAGAGAATCACCGTCCGGCAGGTGGGCAGGGCCTCGTGCATCGTCTCCGCCAGGGTCAGGCCGTCGAGCCGGGCGATGTCGAGGTCGATGACCGCGACATCGGGATGGCATTCCAGGGCGGCCGGAATGACGAGTTCGCCACGGCCGATGCTGGCCACCACTTGAAGGTCACGTTCCGTCTCCAGTAAATTCACCAGCGCCCCACGAACCATGTGTTGCTCGTCGGCGACCAGCACTTTCAGCACCCGCATGGTTCACCTCTTGCCTCAACAGGACATACCGGGAACGGCCACCGCAGTCAGGAAATCCTGCCGGAGCGGGACGGGCCGTGGGTGTCTGGTGGACCTCCGCAGGCCCACTGTTGAACGCTCTGCCGCTTGATCGGTGCGTACGTCAACCGGACCACGCTGGTCGACGTGTCCGGCGAGAGGCGGTGCGGCGTGAGGAAGAGGCGCTGTCCCGATATGCGTCGGCGGCTCTTTCGACAGAGAGGATCACGACTCGGTTCGGTGTCGTCATCAGGTTTTCCCCGTGTGATCAAAAAGGCGTCCGAAAGCCGTGGCCCTCGAACTGGTCGCGGGACGGACCGATCGCCGTGGGACGGAAATCCGAGTGGTCGGCGTGCACGGGATCCTCGCAGCGGCTCCACCGCGGCCGATGCCGGTGCGAGCGGCAGACAGGCTGATCACTATGTGTGCAACTCCCCTCTTCTCAGAATCTCCGTGCCGGGGCGATATCAGCGAACGTGATCCGAACGAGCGGGACGTCATGCCCGGAGTGAGCAGCGGGCGCCGGTCACACGAGCGCGACACCGGACCGGGAACGAGCATGGAGCCCCTCGGCGGTCGAGGTTTCACTACCCGTACCTCGATGTACCGTGAAAGGGCTCCAGGTGACTGCCCATCATGCCACGGCCGATGTCTTCGGGGAAGCGCGATGCCCCCCGGGAATTCTGGTGCGGCATGTGGCTCATTGCCGCCCGGTGACGCCGTATCAGCGGCCCCACAATTTCGTTCACGACTCATGTTTCTCCCGCCGCGCGCCGCCGGGTCCGTTCCGGCCACGGCCCGCGCGGGCCGGACGCACCACGGTCGGGGCGGCCGGTGTCCCGGCCGCCCCGACCGTGGTGAGCGGTCGCCTTCGCCCGGTCCTAGCCGGTGCGCTGCAGGGCCTTCTCGCGGTACTCCGCGACGCGGGCCCCCGACTGGCGCCGCGCCATCCGGCCCAGGACGAGCGGAGCGAGGATCAGCCCGAGGGCCGCCCACGCGCTGAGGACGCCGAGGGTCTCCAGGTGCCGCCAGGAGTCGTTGATCTCGACCACGACCATGTCCTCGGGCAGCAGCGCGGACCGCATGCCCAGGCCCAGCCAGTACACCGGGAAGACCTGGGCGACCCACTGGAGCCAGTCCGGCATCGAGGTGATCGGGTAGAAGATCCCGGAGATGCCGATCAGGCCCATGACCGGGACCGACATGGCGCCCGCCGCCCGCGGGTTGGACACCAGGGCACCGAGCACGGCCCCGATGGACTGCGTGGCCACGAGTCCCAGAGCAAGCACCCAGGCCAGGGTGAGCCAGGCGCTCACCGCGTCGAGCCGCAGCCCGTCGACGATGAACGTCCCGGGGATCAGCAGGATCGCGAGGTACACCACGATCGACCCGGACGTGGTCACGAGTTTGCCCAGGAAGTAGGCGCGGATGCCGTGCGGCAGCGCCTTGGCGCGCAGCAGCGTGCCGTCCTCACGCTCCACGGTGAGGTACTGGATCATGAGGAGCATTCCCAGGGCGATGAACATGCCGAGGACGCCCGGCATCACGAGGGTGCCCAGCTCGAATCCGCTGTCCTGGAACTCCTTGTTGCGCAGGAAGAAGACGGCGGTGAGGGTCAGCACGGGCCACAGCAGCTGGTTGATCAGCTCGGAGCGGTCGAACGCCTGGCGCAGCTCGATCAGGCCGCGGGAGAGCCCGGAGCGCATCGGTGTGGTGGCGGGATTCATGGCGTCGGCACCTTCACCTCGTCGGCGCGGGTCTCGGATCGGCCGGATTCGGCCCGGCGCACCAGGAACAGATAGGTGTCCTCCAGGGAGGACCGGTGGACTTCGAGATGGGCGACGGCCCCGCCGTGCCGCTCGAACAGCTCGCGGACGAACCGCGTGGAGTCGCTCACCGACCGCACGTACCGCTGGCCCTCGATGGACCAGCGCACCTCGTCCTCGCCGACGAACTGCTCGGCGAGTTCACCGGCCGTGCCGTCGGCGACGATCCGGCCCTCGTTGAGGATGATGATGCGGTCGGCGAGCTTCTCCGCCTCGGCCAGATCGTGCGTGGTGAGCATGATCGTGGTCTCCTGCGTCGCGACGACGTCGAGGATGAGGTCGTGGAACGTGCGCCGCGCCTCCGGGTCGAAGCCGGCGGTGGGCTCGTCGAGGAACAGGACCTCGGGGCGGCCGACCAGGCCGATCGCCACGTCGAGGCGTCGGCGCTGTCCGCCGGAGAGCATCCTGACCTGTTTGTCGGCGTGCTCCGTCAGGCCGACGTGGTCGATCAACTCCGTCGTGTCCCACGGGCGTTGGGTGTCCGGGGTGGCGTAGGCGGCGTAGTAGGTGCCCATGTGGGCGAGGAGTTCGCGCACCCGCCACTTCGCGTGGTCCCGCCAGGACTGCAGGACGATGCCCACGCGGGCCCACCAGGCCTCGTCGCCGTGCTCCGGGTCGACGCCGAGGACGTCGACCTGCCCGGCCGACCGCTTCCGGAAGCCTTCCAGAATCTCGATGGTGGTGGTCTTGCCGGCTCCGTTGGGGCCCAGCATCACCAGCACCTCGCCCTTGCGCGCCTGGAAGTCCACGCCTTTGAGGACGTCGTTGGTGCCGTAGCGCATGCGCAGCCCGTCCACCTTCAGGGCGACTTCGTCGCTCGGTTTCATCGGCTTGCCTCTCGTGTCGTGGTGTAAGTCGTCCATCGGGGCCGTCCCTTGAGGAGGTGTTTCGTATCGGTGGCCGATGTCGTCGCCGCTCGACCGGAACATGGGTGGGGCGTACGGGGTGTACGGGGCGGGCGGCCTCCGTCGGGGCGGAGAGGGCGCGCGGCCGCGAGCCGTCGGCGTGTCGCGGCGTGACGTGACGACGCTCTCGGGGAGAGCGAAGCGAGGAGGGTCCGCGAGGAACGCGGGCTTCAGGGATGTGCCGCCGCGGGTCGACCGGCGGTGAGGTGCGGCGTCGCCTCGCGTGGTACGCGGTGCCGCCGGGCGGCGGGGAAGGCCGCCGCGAGCACGGTGGCGGCGGTCGGCGCCAGGGCCGGCGCCGGAGCCGGCTCGTGCTCGATTCGCCGGACAGGCGCAGCCGTTCGGCGCCGAAGCCGCTGAGGGGGCAGGAACGCCGACCGTCCTGCGGGTACGTCTCGGCCGGGCCGCCCCGGACCGCTCGTCTAGGCCTGGTCGTCGCGCAGCGACTGCTCGACGCGCTGCCTCAGGGCGCCGCGGTCGACTCCCGCGACGGACAGGGCGCGCGGGACCGTGCCGTGCTCCAGCCGCAGGATGCCGAGGAGCAGGTGCCCGGGCCGCAGGTCCTTCTTGTTCTGGACGGCCGTCACGCCGCGCTCCAGGGCCAGCTTGGCGGACTGCCCCATCTTCGAGGGCGGCGCGGTGGACGCCCGCGGCGCGGGCAGGTCGCGCTCGGCGATCGACACGCCCGCCACCTCCAGGCTCGCCCGGAACTCCTGCCGCAGCGCCTCGCGGATCGTCCCGGGGTCGAGCCCGGCCGAGCCGAGCGCCCGCCCCGCCGCGCTCTCGCGCTCGGCGGCGATCGACAGGAGCAGATGCTCCGCTTCGATGGTCACGGAGCCCGCCTGCTGGGCCTCGCGCGCGCCGGCTTCCATGATGGCTCCGGCGTAGTCGTCGAAGAGCTGTCGCTTCACTTCATCCTCCTCTTCAACTCGACCCCGACATCGATCAGACGCCGGGCATGCTTCTTGTGGACCGCTTGGCGTGTCACGCCGAGCGCCTCGGCGACTTCCATCCAGCTCCAGCCCGTCCGCATGGCCTTCTCCACGGCGGAGTCCTCCATCTGATCGGCCAGTCGCCGCAGCGCCACCACCGCCGCCAGCTGCTCGGCGGGGTCCTGTGACACGGCCCTCTCACTCACACTCGCCATGCAAGCAACCTAGGTTGACTACCGAAGCTTGTCAAGTCGGGTTGCTCAGCGGGGGGGGGGCGGACCACGGGCCGCGACCCGACCGCGACCCCGCCGGGACTGGACGGTCATCGTCCGCACACCGGGACCGATTCACGCTTTTCCCATGAGAATTTCACGACCAACGCATGAAGTTCGCAATGGCGTATACGCGATTGACTCGTGCATACTGTGCCCAGTCGCAATTCCCCTACGCACGTTCATATGCGCGCACCACAAAACGGAGGGACGATTACTCATTTATCCGGGTTCCAACCAGTGGAGAGAAACATGGACCTGGCACTGACCGAACCGAGGGCCGGAAACCGGTCCGGTGGCACGCGTGGCTCGCATACGACGCGACCCACGGCGGCGGGGAACAGGGACAGGATGTTCGTCACGGCAGGCCTCGGCAACGATGTCGGCATCCAGACGCGCCGTGCCGAGCTTCGCATCCCCGCGGGCCTGACCTTCGAATCCTGGCGGCACATCGGATGCAACCTGACCATGATCTCCAACTCTTCCGGTTGGTGGCTCGGCGACTGGCTGGTGTACGGGGAGAACAGGTTCCCCGAGCGATATCGCGTCGTTCTCGACGAGACAACGCTCGACTACAAGACCCTGCGGAATTACGCCTGGGTGGCCCGGAGGTTCCCGCCCTCCCGGCGGCGCGACGCGCTGAGCCTCCAGCACCACGCCGAGGTGGCCGCCCTACCGAAAGCGGACCAGGACCGCTGGCTGAAACAGGCGGAAAGAGAGAAATGGTCGACCCGGCGACTGCGTAAGGAACTGCGCCAGACCCAGGGAACCGCGGACGAAGCGCTGACAGAGAAATCCATAAAGTTCGTCATGAGCCTGGACGCCGGCCGAAAGGACCTGTGGACGCACGCCGCGGACACGGTCGGCATGCCGCTCCAGGACTGGATGGCCAAAGTGCTCGACGAAGCGGCCGTCGCCGTGGAATGACGGCGTACGCCCCGCGGCCCGGTGCCGCCCCCGACCCCGTGGGTCGCGGGACGGCGCCGGGCCTTTCCGCGTGGCTCGTGCCCCGCTCGCCCGTGACTCCCGCGCGGCTCAGCCGGCGCGGACGCGGATCGGCAGCGACGAGACGCCCATGGTGTCGGGCGCCTGCATGAAGGTGGGGGGCTTGTCAGGATCGGTGCGCAGCTCCGCGTAGCGGTCAAGGAGCATGTTCAACGTGACCCGGCCCTCCATCCGCGCCAGGGAGGCGCCCAGACAGAAGTGGATGCCCCGGCCGAAGCCGAGCTGCGGGTTGGGCGTGCGGCCCGGGTCGAACGCCATCGGGTCGGCGAAGACCCGCTCGTCGCGGTTCGCCGCGCCGAACCACAGCAGGACCATCTTCCCGGCGGGCAGCCGCTGCCCGGCCAGCTCCACGTCGGTGGCCGTGGCCCGGTAGGTCGCCGCGACGGGGCTCAGATAGCGCAGGGACTCCTCGATCAGACCCGGCACGAGCGTGCGGTCCGCCCGGACGCGCGCCTGCTGGCCGGGGAAGTGATCCAGGCACAGCACCGTGTTGCCGAGCAGCATCGTGGTCGACAGGTACCCGGCGATGAGCAGCATCTTGGCGAAGCCGACGATGTGCTCGTCGCCGAGCCGCCGCCCGTTCAGCTCGGCCGCGAGCAGCCCGCCCAGCAGGTCGTCCCGGGGGCTGCGGCGGCACCGCGCGATGTGCTCCCGCAAGTAGCCGAGCATCGCGCGCATGTACTCCATCGCGGCCCCGAAGGCGCGTTCCTGTTCCTCGGCGCTGTCGGCGAGAGACGTGTCGCCCATCTCGCCGACCACTCCGGTCATCCACGCCTCGAACAGATGGCGGTCCCCGGCCGGGATGCCGAGCAGCTCGGCCACCACCGTCACCGGCAGGGGGTAGGCGACCGACGTCATCAGGTCGAACTCGTCCTCGTCCCGGACGGCGTCGAGGAGTTGGCGGGCGAGCCGGGTGATCTGGGGCTCCAGCTCGGCCACGACCTTCGGCGTGAAGGCGTGCCGCACCACGTCGCGCAGCCAGCGGTGGTCGGGCGGGTCCATCTGGAGCAGATCGCCCTCGGTGAAGGAGTCCCCGGCGTTGTCGGGCATGAGCCGCGCCGTCTCCGCCGACGAGAAGGCCCCGGGCAGGCCGAGGGCCTCGAGCACCTCCGCGTGACCGTAGACGTTCCAGGCGTCCATGGCCTCGTCGTACCGCACGGGCCGCGTCGGCGGGCGGCCGTACAGCCAGAACTGATCGGGGTGGATGCCCCACCGTTCGGCGAGGGAGGTCATCGTTGCGCACCCGCCGTCGGCCCGTCGGCCGGTGCGGCCATGGCCGCACGCAGGCTCCGGGGCCGCAGATCGGTCCAGTGCTCCTCGACGTACGCCAGGCACGCGTCCCGCCGCGCGACGCCGAAGACCACGCGCCAGCCCCGGGGAACCGGAGCGAACGACGGCCACAGCGTGTGCTGGTCCTCGTCGTTGACCAGGACGAGGAAGTCCCCGTCCGCCGTGTCGAAGGGGTTGGCGCTCATGGACGGACTCCCTTGTCTCCGCCGGCGCTCGCACCGGCCAGCCTGTTCGCGATCGACACGGTGATCTCGCCGCTGCGCGTGGCCAGGTTCGACAGCAGCGACGAGGACAGTCCGTGGGTGTGCTCGGTGCCGCCCTGCAGATAGATCCCGCAGTGCAGGCCGGGCGCGGTGACGAGCCGGAAGTCCCGGTCGACGTGGAGCCGTCCCTCGGCGTCGCGCAGGCACCAGGGGGCGAGGTCGCCCAGGACCGCCGCGGGGTCCATGGGCTCGTACCCGGTGGCGCAGACCAGCACGTCGAGGTCCACGTCGTAGGACTCCTCGCGGGCCGTCGAGTGCAGCGTGACGCGGACGTCGTTCTGGACGGACTTCACGCCCGCCACCCGCGTCAGGTTGAGGAAGCGCAGCCGCTCCGTGCCCGCGAGCTCGTCGTCGTAGGCCCGCCGGTAGAGGTCCTTGATGACCTCGCTGTCGACCACCGAGTAGTTGGTGTTCTTGTGGTAGTGCCAGAAGGCGTCGCGCGAGCGCCGCGTCCCGTGGAAGTAGTCGTCGATCGCGGTCGGGTCGAAGACCTGGTTGGCGAACGGCGTGTTGTCCGCGATCGAGTAGCCGTACGCCGGGACGATCGCGTAGATCTCCGCGTCCGGCAGGGCGTCGTGGAGGAACCCGACGATCTCGGCGGCGCTCTGCCCCGCCCCGGCGACGGCCACGCGCCGCAGCGGGCGGTGGTGGTGCCGGAACCGGTCGAGGAACTCCGAGCTGTGCCACACGGACGCGTCGGCCTCCACCCCGGCCGGCATCCTCGGCACGAGCCCGGTGGCGATGACGACGTTGCGCGCCTTCACCAGGCGGGTGGCGCCGCCGGGGGCCGTGTCGCACACCGTGAGCAGGGCGTGGTCCAGCGGCGTGCGGGCCCCGGCCGGTGTGCGCAGGGCGGTGACCCGCGAGCCGTAGCGGACGCGCGGGCGCAGCCTGGCCTCCGCCCACTCCAGGTAGTCGTGGAACTCCTTGCGGGTCGGATAGAAGTCCTGGTTGTTGACGAACCTCGCGAGGCGGCCCGACGCGTGCAGATAGGCGACGAAGCTGTAGGGCGAGGTGGGGTTGCGGAAGGTGGCCAGGTCCTTGAGGAACGAGACCTGCATCTTCGCCGACGGCAGCAGCATGCCGCGGTGCCAGCTCAGCGAGGCCCGCTGTTCGAAGAACGCGGAGGTGAACGGCTCGGGGTGCTCCTCCAGCGCGATGGCGAGCGAGAGGTTGGCGGGTCCGAAGCCGATGCCCACGACGTCGTAGGTGTCCGGTCCTTTCACGTCCACGGGGAAGTCCCTTCGTCTTCTTCCACCGGCATCGGCCGGCGGCCGCCGTCGTCGCCCACCGGCGTCCACCGGCGCGCGCCCTCGTTCACCGTCGTTCTCCGGCGAGATGACGGGCGATGACCTGGCAGATCTCGGTGGCGGGGCCGGGCAGATACAGGTCCTCGTGTGCGCCGGGCACGTCGTACTGGTGCAGGGAGCCGTGGACGTACGGGCGCCAGTGCCCGGCGAAGCCGCCCCCGGGCCGCGGCACCGCGTTGAAGAGCAGGGCGTCGCCCCGGTACACGGGTGAGGCGAAGTCCCCCATCAGACCGGTGTAGTTGACGATCGCGGCGACCGCGGTGTCCACGAACGACGCGTCGGCCCCGCCGGTGAGGTGTGCGGCGAAGTAGTCCCGCACGGCGGCCTCGGTGGGCGGTGCGTGGGCTGCCAGGTGCTCACCGGGCGCGCTGTCGAGCAGGGCGAGAAGGCCCACCTCGTGGCCGCGGCGCTGTAGTTCCGCGGCCACCGCGTGGGCGAGCGTCCCGCCGACCGAGTGGCCCAGCACGTGGAACGGGCCCCGCGGCTGGACGGCCAGGATCTCGTCGGCGTAGTCCGCCACCATCTCCTCGACGGACCGGGGCAGCGCGGCCGACCCGTCGAGCCCCTTGGCCTGGATCCCGTACGCCGGCCGGTCCCGCGGAAGCAGCGCGGCGAGCCCCAGATAGGGCCAGCAGATCCCGCCGCCGGGGTGGATCCACCACAGGGGTTCGCGGTCCCCGCGGGTCCTGAGGGGCAGGACGGGGGCCAGCGGGTCCGTGGGCCCGGCCGGGGCGTCGTCCGCCGCCACGGCCTCGGCGAGTTCGGCGACGGTCGGGTGCTGGAACACGGTGGCGAGCGGTACGTCGGCGCCGATCACGACGCGGATCCGGTTGACCAGGCGCGCCGCCGAGAGGGAGTGCCCGCCCAGGGCGAAGAAGCCGTCGTCGAGGCCGACCCGGTCAAGTCCCAGCGTCTCGGCGAACAGGTCGCACAGCAGGCGTTCCCGCAGGGTGCGCGGGGGCCTGCCGGTCGCGGACCGGGCGTAGTCCGGGGCAGGCAGGGCGCGCTTGTCCGGCTTGGCGCTCCCCGTCAGCGGGATCTCGTCGACGACCATGACGACGGCGGGTACGGCGTGCTCCGGCAGGCGCTCCCGCAGGTGGGCCCTCAGCTCGGCCTCCTGTGCCGTCGCGCCGGCCCGGTCGGTGAGCGTGACGTATCCGACCAGGCGCTCGTCGCCGCCGGGCGCGTCGACGACGACCACGGCCCGGTCGACCGCCGGGTGCTCGAGGAGGGCCGCCTCGACCTCGCCCAGCTCGATGCGCAGTCCGCGGAGTTTGATCTGGTCGTCCTCGCGTCCGCGGAAGGTCAGTTCGCCGTCCGCGGTCCACGCGACGACGTCACCGGTGCGGTACATCCGCTCGCCCGCGGGCCCGAACGGGCAGGCCACGAAGCGCTGTGCGGTGAGCGCCCGGCGGCCGAGATATCCCCGCGCCACTCCGGCACCGGCGATGTACAGCTCCCCCGGGACCCCGGCGGGAAGCGGCCGCAGCGCGGCGTCGAGCACGTACACCTGGGTGCCGGGGATGGGGCGGCCGATCGGTGGGATGCCCTCGTCCCCGGTGAGCGGGGCGGTCATGAGGCTGGCCGCGGTGGTCTCGGTGAGGCCGTAGATGTTGACCATGCGCCGCCCCGGTGCCCACCTGCTCACCAGGTCGGGCGGGATCAGCTCGCCGCCGGTCGCGAGCGAGGTGACGGTGGACAGGGCTCCCGGCGGCAGCTGCGCGAGCGCCCCGATCGGGCACATCAGGTGCGTCACGCGGTTCTTCGCGACGGTGGCGGCGAGCACCGGCCCGGCCGTCAGCTCGGCCTCGTCGGCCACCACGAGGGTCGCCCCCGACAGCAGCGTCGTGTAGATCTCGCACAGCGAGACATCGAAGCTCGGCGACAGCAACTGGAGCATGCGGCTGCCGGACGTCACCTCCAGCCTCTCGGCGTGCGCCGCGACGAGGGCGGCGATGCCCCGGTGCGAGACCGCGACGCTCTTGGGCCGCCCCGTGGACCCCGAGGTGTACAGCACGTACGCGAGGCCGTCGGGGTCGGTGGTGCCGGGGACGGTCACCTCCTCGCCCTCGGGCAGCGGGTGGTCGAGGCGCAGCACCGGTACGGGGAACCGTGACAGCGCCTCGGCGGTGGTGGCGTCCGCCAGGGTCAGGCACGCCCCCGAGTCGGCCATCATGTAGGCGATGCGCCGGTCCGGGTAGCCGGCGTCGACGGGGAGGTAGGCGCCGCCCGCCTTGGCCACGGCAAGGAGCGCCACGATCAGCTCGGGCGAGCGCCGGGAGGAGACCGCCACCACCGACTCCGGGCCCACCCCGTGCTGGAGCAGCGCACCGGCGACCCGGTCGGAGCGGGCGTCGAGGTCCTTGTAGGTCAGCGCGTGCGGCCCGTGCGCCACGGCGGTCGCGTCGGGGCTCGCGGTGACCTGGGAGGCGAAGAGTTCCGTGAGCGTGCCGGGGACCGGCTCGGGCGTCAGCCGGCGCGCGGGGGCGGTCTCGGTGGCGATCGCGCCGATCGGCGTGTCCGGGGCCTCGGCCAGGGTGCGCAGGGCCGCGGCCAGCCGGTTGACGATCTCCGCGGCGGTCTCGGGCGCGAACAGGGCTTGTTGGTACTCGACGACGACGCGCAGGGCGGGGTCGGCGGACGCCGCGACGCCGAGGGGGTAGTGCGTGCCGTTGGGTGAGGTGACTCCGGTGATCGTGATGCCGCCGGTGTCCTTCGGCTCGTCGTCCGGGAGCGGACGGGAGGGGTCGAGGGCCCTGGAGGGAGCGGCCTCGAAGACGGCGACGGTGTCGAAGAGGTCGGGCAGGCCCGTCTGCCGCCGGATGTCGGTCAGCGGATGGTGGTGGTGGTCGAGCAGCGCGGTCTGCCGCCGCTGGAGGTCGGTCAGGACGTCCTGGAGGGTGGTCCAGGGCGTGCAGGTGAGCCGGACCGGGACGGTGTTGATGAACAGGCCGACCATCGACTCCACGTCCGCCACGGCGGGGGGACGTCCCGAGACCGTGGTGCCGAACAGCACGTCCTGCCGTCCGGTCAGGCCCGCGAGGACGATCCCCCACACTCCGTGCACCAGGGTGCTGAGGGTGACGCCCATCTCGGCGGCTCGGCGCGGCAGTTGGGCCGCGGCGTCCTCGGGCAGCGGGACCTCCAGGCGCCGGGCGGTGCTCTCGGGCGCCGTCGGCCGCGGTTGCCGGGAGGGGGCCAGCAGGGTGGGTTCCTCGACGCCGTCCAGCTCCCGCGCCCAGGCGCGGGCGGACGCCTCCCGGTCCTGTCCGCCCAGCCAGGTGAGGAAGTCCCGGTAGGCGGGCGGCGGCGGCAGCGCCGAGGCGTCGCCGCCGGCCGCGTACAGCCGCAGCAGTTCGCGCATGAGCAGCGGCACCGACCACCCGTCGAGCAGGACGTGGTGGGCGGTGAGCACCAGGACGGCCGACTCGGCTCCCGTCAGGACCAGGGTGAGCCGGATCAGCGGCGGCACCGCCGGGTCGAACCGGGTGGCCGCGTCGTCGGCGAGGAGCCGCCGCAGCGCCCGGTCCCGCTCCGGCTCGGCGAGGTCGCGCAGGTCCGCTTCCCGCCAGGGCAACGTGACGCCGTCCAGGACCAGTTGGACCCACTCGCCCGCGACGTCACCCGCGAAGGCGACACGCAGGTTGGGGTGCCGGTCAAGCAGGGCCTGCCCCGCGCCGCGCAGGCGGGCCGGATCCACCGTCCCGGCCAGGTCGTGCACCAGTTGTACGTGGTAGGGGTCGTAGCCGGTGCCGGAGAGCAGGGACTGGAAGAGCAGGCCGGACTGCAGGGCCGTGAGCGGCCAGACGTCCGAGAGCGCGGGGTGGCGCTGCCGCCAGGTGTCGAGCTGCGCCTGCCGCACCGCCACCAGTGGCAGGTCGGCGGGGACGGGCCCGCCCGCGCCGGGCCGCGTGGCGTGGCGCGCCAGTTGGGCGAGGGCGGTGCGCCACAGCTCGGCGAGGTCGCTCACCTCGTCCCGGGTCAGCACCCGGCCCGCGAAGCCGAACCGGGCGGTGAGGCGGGGCCCGTCCGCGGTGTCGGTGACGTACGCGTTCACGTCCAGCGTGGACATCAGGGACATGTCCGGGTCGCACCGCACGGTCAGGTCGGCGGCGCAGGGGGCCTCGGTCCAGCCCAGGGAGCGCAGGTGCTCGGGCAGGTCCGTCGCCGCGAAGCGCCCGAGGTAGTTGAAGGTCACCTGGCCGGAGGGGTACCGCGCCAGCTCGGCGGCGGTCTCCTCGTTCAGGTGGCGCAGCATCCCGTGGCCGAGGCCCTTGTGCGGCATCCGGAGCAGTTGGGTGCGGACGGCCTTGACCACGTCGCCGACGGCCGCGTCCACGAGGGCCGGATCGGCGTCGTCGGCGGCCGGTCGCAGCGCCGTCCCCGGCAGCTCGACGCGGAGCGGGTAGAGGCTGGTGAACCAGCCCACCGTGCGGGACAGGTCGGCCCCTGAGGCGATGGTCTCCTCCCGGCCGTGGCCTTCCACGCGCAGCAGCGTCGAGGGCTCGGTCACGCCGCGCGCCCGGCGCCACCGGCCGAGGGCGAGCGCGAGCGCGGCGAGGAGCCCCTCGCTCGGCCCGCAGCGGAAGGCGGCGGGCACCGTCGTGAGCAGTGCCGTCGTCAGGTCGGGCGGCACCTCCACGTCCAGGCTGTCCGCCGTGGCCTGGACGTCGACGGCCGGGTCGAGGGCCCGGTCGCCGAGGAGCGGGTCGGGGCCGTCCAGGACGGACCGCCACAGCGGCAGCTCCGCCGTCAGCTCGTCCGTCGACGCCAGGTGGGCGAGCGTGCGCGCCCAGTGCCGGAAGGAGGTGCCGACCGCCGGGAGCCGCGGCGTGTCACCGGCCCTGACGCGGTCCCACGCGGCAGCGAGGTCGGGCAGCAGGACGCGCCAGGACACCGCGTCCACGACCAGGTGGTGCAGGGCGACGACGAGCAGCCCCGGGTCGGCCCACACGAAGCGCGCCATCACGCCTGCCGCCGGGTCGAGCAGGCCGAGGGCGGCGTCCAGCGCGCGCTGGAGGCCGGCCGTGCCGTCGTCGTCGCCCCGCTCGACCCGGGTGACGAGGGTGCGGACGTCCACCGAGCCCGGCGGCTCGACCCGCAGCGCGCCGTCCACGAGGCGGGAGCGCAGCATGTCGTGGTGGTCGACGACCGCGGTCAGCGTGGCGGTGAGCCCCGCCTCGTCGATGCCAGCCGGCAGGTCGAGCACGGTGGCCATGGCGAAGCGGTCGATCGTCCCGTGCTCCAGCAGGTACGCCCCCATGGGCGGCAGCGGCAGGGCGCCGAGGCCGCTGTCGCCCGGCTCCACCGGGGTGTGCGCGGGGGCGGCCCGTTCGTCGGCCCGCGCCGCGAGCTCGGCCACCGTCCGCAGCTCGAACATCTCCCGCGGAGTGATCTCGACACCGCGCGCCTTGGCCCGCGAGACCACCTGGATGGAGCGGATGCTGTCGCCCCCGGCCAGGAAGTAGTCGTCGTGGACGCCGACCCTCTCGATGCCGAGGACGTCGACGACGACGGCGGCGAGCGCCGCTTCCGTCGCCGTGCGCGGCGCCTGGTACGCGACGGTGGGCGCGGTCCGCCTCGCGGCGGCCGGGGCCGGGGCGTCGACCACGCCGAGCGGGGCGCGGGGGTCGGCCACGGCGCCGCGCAGCAGCTCGACGAACCGGTGCGCCAGGTCCTCGACGGTGGCGCGGTCGAACAGGTCGGTCGCGTACTCGACGTAGCCCGTCACGCCGCGTCCGGGGACGTCGACCATGATGAAGGACAGTTCGAGCTTGGCCGTGGCGGTGTCGACGGTGTCCATGGCCGTCCGGAGCCCGCTCAGCTCGAAGTCGCCGTCGGTGACGTTCTGCCAGGAGAACATGACCTGGAACAGCGGGTGGTAGGCGGTGGACCGTTCCGGGTTGAGCAGCTCCACCAGCCTTTCGAAGGGGACGTCCTGGTGGTCGTAGGCGGCCAGGGCGCGGTGCCGCACCTCGTCGAGGATCTCGGCGAACGTGGGGTTGCGCGGTGTCCGGACGCGCAGCACCCAGGTGTTGACGAAGAACCCGACCAGGTCCGTCAGCGCCTCCTCGGTGCGGCCCGCGATCGGGGACCCGATGGTGAGGTCGTCGCCGCAGCCCAGGTCGCGCAGGAGCGCCGCCAGGGCCGCCTGGAGGACCATGGACGTCGTCGCGCCGCGGGCGGTGGCCAGTTCCTCCACGGCGGTCATCAGGCCGGGGTCCAGGGGGAAGGTGACGAGGTCGCCGCGGTGGCTCATGACGGCGGGCCGGCGGCGGTCGGTCGGCAGGCGCAACGGCTGGGGGACGCCGTCGAGTTCGGCCCGCCAGTAGTCGGCCTGGGTGGCGAGCACGCTCGCGGGGTCGTCCTCGTCGCCCAGCAGTTGCCGCTGCCACAGGGTGTAGTCGACGTACTGCACGGGCAGTTCCCGCCACTCCGGCGCGGCGCCGCGCAGCCGGGCGGCGTACGCCGTGCTCAGGTCGCGCATCAGGGGGGCGATCGACTCGCCGTCGCCCGCGATGTGGTGGATGAGCAGCAGCAGTACGTGCTCCTGGGGGCCGCACCGGAAGAGGCGGCCGCACACCGGGGGTTCGGTCGCCAGGTCGATGAGGTGGACCGCGGCCTCGGCGACGGCGTCGTCGAGGGCCGCGGGGTCGACCTGGACGACGGGGACGTCCAGGGACACCTGGCCGATCGGCAGGATCCGCTGGAAGGGCACGGCGTCGTCGTCCTGCGCCACCAGCGTGCGCAGGCTCTCGTGGCGCGCCACCACGTCCCGCAGCGCCCCGCGCAGCGCGGCGACGTCCAGGGCGCCGTCCAGGCGCAGCACGATGGGGACGTTGTAGGTCGCGGACGCCCCGTCGAAGCGGTGGGCGAACCAGACGCGGTGCTGGGCGGGTGACAGCGGCACGTGGTCGGGCCGCGGCTCGGCGCGGCGCAGCACGGGGCGTTCCGACGGCCCGGTGGGCAGGTGCTCGACCAGCGCGGCGACGGTGGGCGCGTCGAAGACGGCGCGGATGGGCACGTCCACGCCCAGGGCCACCCGGATCCGGCTGACCAGCCGGGTGGCGAGCAGCGAGTGGCCGCCAAGGGCCGAGAAGTCGTCGTCGATGCCGACCTTCTCCAGGCCGAGGACCTCGGCGAAGAGCAGGCACAGCAGCTCTTCGCGCCGGGTGCGGGGAGCCCGGCCGCGCCCCGCGCCCGCGCCGAGGTCGGGGGCGGGCAGCGCGGTCCTGTCCAGCTTGCCGCTGCTGGTCAGCGGCCAGGCGTCGAGGGCCACGACGGTCGTGGGCACCAGGTGGGCGGGCAGGTGTTTCGCCGCGTGGGCGCGCAGGTCCTCGCCGAGCCGGCGGGGGGTGAACCAGCGCTGCTCAGCGGGTGCGGGGGCGGCCGGCGGGATCGCGGCCCCGGGGCGGACGGCGTAGACGGAGTGCATGTCCGTGCCGGCCAGTTGGTCCTCCTGCCGCACGGTGACGTCGAAGCCGTGCTCGCGCAGGAGGCCGCAGATGTGGGCGAGGCGTCCTTCGATGTCGTGGACCTCGACGGCCAGCTGGCGGATGAGCGACCAGTGCTCGGCCTCGATGCCCCGCAGGACGTCCAGCTCGCTCTTCTCCGCGTCGATCTTCAGCAGGTCGATCACCGGGAGGTCGTGGTCGCGTATCACCTGCGAGAGCGTGCGCATCTCGATGTCGAGCCGCTCGCTGTGCAGCCGCTCCGTCAGCAGTTCGGCGAGTTCCGCCTCGTCGAGCCCGGCCCGCTCGCCGTCGTCGCCGACGACCAGCTCCAGCATGCGGCGCTCCTCGCCCTCGTCGGCGAAGCGCCCGGAGAGCAGGGACAGGTCGGGGTAGTAGGTGAACTCGGCGGTGCCGGGCGCGCTGCCGATGCCGCAGTTGGTCACCACGGCGTCGATGCCGTGCAGTTCGGCGTTGAGCTGGAACATCCGGGCGAGTTCGGGCATCGGTTCGAACGCGTGGATCCGGGCGTCGGGCCACTGCCGGCTGACGAACAGCGAGAACAGGCCGACGTGGCCGCCGACATCGACCACCCGGGCGCCCGGCGGCAGGGTGATCCCGGCCTGGAGATAGGCGTTGTGCGCGAAGATCTCGTCGTACAGGAACGCGGTGCTGGAGGGGTTGCGGGCGTGCACGGTCATGCCGTTGGGCAGCTCGTGCAGCTCCTTTCCGTCGAGCCGTCCCTCGCGGCGCAGGCGGCACAGGTTGGCCACGGCCGACGCCGTGCCCTGGTCCGGCACCACGTATCCCACCAGCAGCGGCCCGGAGCCGCTCTCGCGGGCGAGGACGACGGCCCGCTCGACGCCGGGGTGAGCGGTGAGCACGCTCTCGATCTCGCCGGGTTCGACGCGCCAGCCCCGGATCTTGACCTGGTCGTCGGTCCTGCCGAGGTAGGTGACCTGTCCCTGGCCGTCCCAGCGGACCAGGTCGCCCGTGCGGTACATGCGCGTGCCCGGCGCGCCGAAGGGGTCGGCGACGAACCGGTCGGCCGTCAGCCCCGGCCGGTGGACGTAGCCGCGGGCGAGCTGGTCGCCCGCGAGGTAGAGCTCCCCCGCCATGCCGGGGGCGACGGGGGCCAGGCGCTCGTCCAGGACGTAGAGCCGGGTGTTCCACACGGGCCGGCCGAGGGTGACCGGGCCCGGCCCCGCCGGGCACGGCGCGGCGGTGACGTCGACCGCGGCCTCGGTGGGTCCGTAGAGGTTGTTCAGGCGGGCACCGAGGACGGTGTGGTACTGGTCCCGCAGGGCCGGGGGCAGCGCCTCGCCGCTGCAGATGACCTCGCGCAGGCTGGTGCACCCGGCCGCCGCGGGGTCCTGGACGAAGTCCTGGAGCATCGAGGGGACGAAGTGGACGAGCGTGACCTGGGCCCGCTGGATCAGCGCGGCGAGGTACGCCGCGTCCCGGTGTCCGTCCGGCCTCGCCACCACCAGCGTGGCGCCGGACATCAGGGGCAGGAACAGCTCCCACACCGAGACGTCGAAGGTCAGGGGCGTCTTGTGCAGGACGCGGTCCTGGGCGGTCACCGCGTAGTGGTCGCGCATCCACAGCAGCCGGTTCACGATGGCGGCGTGTTCGACCGCCACGCCCTTCGGCCGGCCGGTCGAGCCCGAGGTGTGCAGGACGTACGCCAGGTTCGCGGGGGTCGCGCGGGTGCCGCGCCCGGCGCTCGCGGGAGCGGCCACAGCGCCAGCGTCGGCGTCGGTACCGGCGTCTGGGTCGGCGTCTGCGTCGGTGTCGACAGGGCGGTCCGGCTCGTCGACGGTGACGCGGGTGGCCCCGCTCGGGAGCGGCGCGTCCGGCGTGGTGAGGGTGAGCACCGGCCGGGCGTCGGCGTGGACGTGGGCGATCCGGTCGGCGGGGTGGTCCGGGTCGACCGGCACGTAGGCGGCGCCGGTCTTCAGGGTCGCCAGGAGGGCGACGACCATCTCCACCGAGCGGGGCAGCATCACCGCCACCACGGTCTCCGGCCCCGCGCCGCGGGCCGCGAGGCGGCGCGCGAGCCGGTCGGCGCGCTCCGTGAGTTCGGCGCAGGTGACGGCCTCGTCCTCGTACCGCACCGCGATGGCCGCCGGTGTCCGGGCGAGCTGTTCCTCGATCAGTTCGGTGAGGGTGACGGAGGGCACCGCGTGGGCGGTGTCGTTCCACCGGGTGACCACCAGCTCGCGCTCGGCCGGGTCGAGCAGGGTGACGCGGCCGACCGGTGTCCGCGGGTCCTCGGCGAACTGCCGCAGGATCCACTGGAAGCGGTCGGCGATGCCGGTGACCACCTCGTGGTCGAAGACGTGCCGCTGGTACTGGAGGACGAGCCGCAGCTGCGGGTCGGCGTCCGCCACGACCGCGAGCGGGTAGTGGGAACCGCCGTAGGGCGTCAGGCCCGTGACGGTCACCCCGGTGCCCGCGTAGGCCTCGCTGAGGCCGACGTGGTCGATGGGGTACGACTCGAAGACCACGAAGGTGTCGAACAGCGGGTTCAGGCCCGCGGCCCGCTGGATGTCGGCCAGGCCGCGGTGATGGTGGTCGAGCAGCGCCGCCTGGCGGTCCTGCTGGCGGGTCAGCAGCTCGGCGAGGGTGTCGTCGGCGGGGCAGCTCACCCGCACGGGCAGCGTGTTGATGAACACGCCCACCATGGAGTCCACGTCGGGGACGGCGGGCGGGCGGCCCGAGACGGTGGCGCCGAACACGACGTCCGAGCGGCCGGTCAGCCGGCCGAGGAGGATCGCCCAGGTGCCCTGGACCAGCGTGTTGAGGGTGATGCCCAGCTCGGCCGCGCGCCGGGACAGGTCGCGGGCCAGGGCGGGGGGCAGCGGGACGGCGACCTGGCCCACGTCGGCGGCGCCGACCGCGGAGGCGCCCGGGGCCAGCAGGGTGGGCCCTGCCACCTCGTCCAGCTCCGCCGCCCAGGCGCGCGCGGCCGCCTCGTGGTCCTGTTCCGCGCGCCACTGGAGGAACTCCCGGTAGCCGCGCGCGCGGGGCAGCGCCGAGGCGTCGCCGCCCGTGCCGTACAGCTTCAGCAGGTCCCGCAGCAGCAGCGGAACCGACCATCCGTCGAACAGGACGTGGTGGGCGGTGAAGACCAGCTCCGCGGTGTCCGCGCCCGTGGTCACCAGGGACAGGCGCAGCAGCGGCGGCGACGCCAGGTTGAAGTGGGTGCTGCGGTCGTCCTCCAGGAACCGCTCAAGGTCCGCGCCCTGCTCGGCGTGGCCCTCCCGGCCGCTGAGGTCGAGGTGCCGCCAGGGCAGCTCGATCCGGTCCGATATGACCTGTACGTGATCGCCGTCGCCGTTCGGTACGAAGGCGGCGCGCAGGTTCGCGTGGCGATCGAGCAGGCTCTGTCCGGCCGCTCGCATCCGGTCCGGGTCGACCCGGCCGGACAGGTGCAGGACGAGCTGTACGTGGTAGGGGTCGAAGCCCGAGCCCGCCAGCATCGCGTGGAACAGCAGCCCGGACTGCAAGGGGGTCAGCGGCCAGATGTCGGCCACCGCCGGGTAGCGGCGCTCCCACTCCTCGATCTGGGCCTGGCGCACCGTCACCAGCGGCACGTCCGAGGGCGTCAGACCCCCGGCGCCCGGCTCGGCGACGTGCCGCGCGAGGGCCGTCAGCGCGGCGCACCACAGGTCGGCCAGCTCGCGCACCTCCGGCGCGGTCAGCACCCCGCGGGGGAAGCTGAACCTGGCCGAGAGCACGGGCCCCTCCTCGGTGTCGGTGACCAGCGCGTTGACGTCGAGCGCGGACAGGGCGGGCATGTCGGGGTCGAGGTCGGCGAGGAGTTCGGCGGTGCCGGGGGCGCGGTTCCAGCCGAGCCCGCGCAGGTTCTCCGGCATGTCGGCCTCGGAGTAGCGGCCGACGTAGTTGAACGCGAGCTGGCCGGAGGGCAGCCCCGCCAGCTCGGCCTCGGTGTCCTCGTTCAGGTAGCGCAGCAGGCCGTAGCCGAGCCCCTTGTCCGGGATGCGGAGCAGTTGCTCCTTGACCGCCTTGACGGCGCGGCCCACGGCCGGGCCCGAGGCGAAGGCGCCGTCCGGCGTGCCGTCGTCCGGTGCGGCGCCGTCGTCCGCGTCGGCGACGTCATCTGCGTCGGCGACGTCCAGGCGTACGGGGAACATGCTGGTGAACCAGCCCACCGTGCGGGACAGGTCCGCGCCCGGCACCACGTCCTCCTCGCGGCCGTGGCCCTCCAGGCGGACGAGCAGCGAACTCTCGTCGACGCCCCGTGCCCGCCGCCACCGCCGGACCGCGAGGGCCAGGGCGGCCAGCAGGCCGTCGTTGACGCCGCCGTGGAACGTCCGGGGCACGTCCGTCAGCACCGCCTCGGTGACCTGGGCGGGCACCCGCACCCACAGGTGCTCGACGGTGGACATGACGTCCACGGCGGGGTCCGGGAGGCGGGTGCCGAGCACCGGGTCCGGGCCCTGGAGCACGGAGCGCCACAGGGGCAGCTCGGCGGCCCGGCGCGGCGCCTCCTCCGCCAGCGCGTGCGTCCAGCGGCGCAGCGAGGTGCCCACGTCGGGGAGGGTCGGGGTCCGGTTCTCGCGCACCCGCTCCCACGCCGCCGCGAGGTCCGGGAGCAGGATCCGCCAGGAGACGGCGTCCACCACGAGGTGGTGCAGGACCATCAGGAGCCGCCCCGGGTCGCACCACACGTACTGCGCCATGACTCCGGCCGCGGGGTCGAGGCGGCCGGTGGCCGCGTCCAGTTCCGCGCGGGCCAGGTCCTCCCACGACCCGTCCCACGGCACGCGGCGCAGCAGGGCGCGGGCGTCCACCGAGCCGGGCGGCAGGATCCGCAGGCCGTCGGCGTCGAGGCGGGACCGGAGCACGTCGTGCCGGTCGAGTACGGCGGTCAGGGTCGCCACGAGACCGGCCTCGTCGATGCCCTCGGGCAGGTCGAGCACCATGGACATGGAGAAGCGGTCGTACCCGCCGCCCAGCTCCCGCATGAACCGGGCCACGGGCGGCAGCGGCACGAACCCCACGCCGCCTCCGGCCAGCTCCGCCAGGTGTTCGTCGGTGCCCGAGCGCGAGCGGGCCAGCTCCGCGAGGCGCGCCACCGTGCGGCACTGGAAGACCTCGCGGGAGGTCAGCTCGATGCCGTGGGCCCGGGCCCGGGCGACGACCTGGATCGAGCGGATGCTGTCGCCGCCCCGGGTGAAGAAGTCGTCGTCGACGCCGACCCGGTCCACGCCGAGGACTCCGGCGTACACCGCGACGAGGATCTCCTCCTCGGGGGTGCTCGGGGCGCGGTACGTGCCGCCGGTGAACTCGGGGGCGGGCAGCGCCGCGCGGTCCAGCTTGCCGGTCGGGGTCAGCGGCAGCTGGTCGAGGACCACGAAGGCGGCCGGCACCATGAACTCCGGCAGGCGCTTCACGACGAAGGCGCGCAGTTCGGCGATCGAGAGCCCGGCGGACAGGTCGACGTTCTGGTGGCGCCCGCCGCTGCCGGTGTCGCGCGCGGTGCGCCCGGTCGGGACCACGTAGCCCACGAGGTGGCGGCCGGTGGGCAGGTCGTGCGTGGTCACCACGGCGTGGGTCACCCCGGGGTGTGCGGTCAGCGCGGCCTCGATCTCGGCGGGTTCGATCCGGAAGCCGCGGACCTTCATCTGGCTGTCGTCGCGCCCGACGAACTCCAGTCGGCCATCGGTGTCCTGGCGGACGAGGTCACCGGTGCGGTACATGCGCTGCCCGGGGGGCCCGAAGGGGTCGGCCACGAAGCGTTCGGCGGTCAGGGCGGCACGGCCGTGGTAGCCGCGGCCCACCTCGCCGGCGACGTACAGCTCCCCGACGACTCCCGGGGCCACGGGAGCGAGCCCCGGGCCAAGGACGTAGGTGCGCATGTTGCCGAGGGGGGTGCCGATGGGCGAGCTGCTCGACGCGTCCGGCGGGGGCGGGTCCTGGATGACGTGGGCGGTCGCGTAGAAGCTCTCGCTCTGGCCGTACCCGTTGACCACGCGGACCCCGGGGAACGCCCGCTGCACCTGGCGCACCAGTGACGTGGGCAGCGCCTCACCGGCGAAGACCAGGCTGTCGACGCGGGTGTGCGGGGCGATCTGGTCGACGAGTTCGGCGAAGACCGAGGGCACGGAGCTGATCACGCTGCCGGACCAGCCGCCCCGCTCCCCCAGTTCCAGCACGTCCCGCACGACCTCGACGGTGCCGCCGGTGGCCAGCGTGGTGACGATCTCGAAGACGGACACGTCGAAGCCGATCGACGTGCCCGCCAGCATGCGGGCGCCCGGCCGCAGTCCGAGCGTGGCCGCGAGCCGGGTCACGCCGTTGACCACGCCGCGGTGGGTGATCGCGGCGCCCTTGGGCGTGCCCGTGGAGCCGGAGGTGTACAGGACGTAGGCCAGGCCGTCCGGGTGCGGCGCGGCCACCGTGACGTCCGGGCCCGTGTCCTGGGCCGTCAGGTCCTCCAGGCACACGACGGGGAGGTCCCCCGTCGGCAGCGCGCCGGCCGTGCCCGCCTCGGTGAGCACGAACACCGGGCGGGCCTCGGCAAGGACGTGCTCCAGGCGGGTGCTCGGATAGCGGGGGTCGACGGGCAGGTACGCGGCGCCGGACTTCAGGATCGCCAGCAGGGCGACCACCAGGTCCGCCGACCGCGGCAGCGCGAGGGCGACCAGCGTCTCGGGGGCCGCGCCCTCGCGGACCAGGGCGCGGGCGACACGGGTCGCGCGCTCGTCCACCTCCCGGTAGGTCAGCTCGCGCCCGTCGTGGACCAGCGCCACCGCGTCGGGCGTCGCCCCGGCCTGGCGCTCGAAGAGTTCGGGGACGGTCGCCCGCGGTGTCGGGGCCGCGGTGTCGTTCCACCGCGTCAGCAGCGCGTGCTCGGCCGGGGTCAGCACGTCCACCGCGCTGATCGGCGCGTCGACGTCCGCGGTGAGCCGGCGCAACACCCGTACCAGGCGTTCCCCGACGCGCACGACGGTGTCCCGGTCGAACAGGTCGGTGGCGTACTCCAGGTGGCACACCATCCCCGGGGCGGCGTCGGCGAAGTTGAATTCGAGGTCGAACTTGGCCGTCGGTGTCGGCACGGTCCGCATCGACGCCCGCAGGCCGGGCAGGTCCAGGTCCATGCGCTGGTTGTTCTGCCAGCTGAACATCACCTGGAACAGCGGGTGGTAGGCGGTGGAGCGCTCGGGGTTGAGGGCCTCGACGAGCCGCTCGAAGGGGGCGTCCTGGTTGTCGTACGCGCTCAGGGCCTTGTCCCGGACTCGGTCGAGCACCGTCCCGAGCGACGGGTTGCCGCTGAGGTCGGCCCGCAGCACCCAGCTGTTGACGAAGAACCCGATGAGGTCGGCCATGGCGTCGTCGTTGCGGCCCGCGACGGTGGCGCCCATCGTGATGTCCTCGCCCGCGCCCAAGTGGTGCAGCAGGACGGCGAGGGCGGACTGCAGCACCATGGCCGTGGTGACGCCCCTGGCCGCCGCCAGGTCCTCGACGGCGGCCACCAGGCCGGGCTCGATCGCGACGGTCACGAGGTCGCCGCGGCGGCTCGGCCGCGGGGGCCGCGGCCGGTCGGTGGGCAGCCGCAACTGTGCGGGGGCGCCGGCCAGTTCGGCCTTCCAGTACCTGAGCTGGGTGGCGAGCAGGCTGTCGGGGTCGTGCTCGTCCCCCAGGATCTCCCGCTGCCACACGGCGTAGTCCCGGTACTGCACCGGCAGGTCCGGCCACTTCGGCTCCTGCCCGGTGACGCGGGCCCGGTAGGCGGTGGTCAGGTCGCGGGCGAGCAGTTCCGTCGACTCCCCGTCGACGGCGACGTGGTGGACCACCAGGACCAGCGCGTGCCGGTCCGGCCCGGACCGCAGCAGACACGCCCGTAAGGGGATGTCGGTGGACAGGTCGAAGCGGTGGGCCGCCTCCTGTGCCACCGCGGCCTCCAGGTCGTCGGGCGGGACGACCGTCACCGGCACGGGCAGCACGAGGCGGTCCACGGGGACGATCTTCTGCGTGGGCACGCCGTCCTCGTCCTCGATGAACACCGTGCGCAGGGACTCGTGGCGGACGACGACGTCCCGCAGGGCCGCGCGCAGCGCGGAGACGTCCAGCTCGCCGTGGAGAGTCACCTCGAAGGGCACGTTGTAGACCGCCGAGGGCCCTTCGAGCCGGTCGATGAACCACAGCCGCCGTTGTGCGAAGGAGATAGGGATCACTACGTCCGCTCCTCGATCGTTCTTGCCACGCGAGCCAGGGCCGGTAGACAGCGCACGCTCTTCAGAAGGGAGGCCTCGGAAGGGGGGATTCGGAGGGGGGTGCGAGGGGGGTGGCTTCTGCCGGGGGCGTGCGGAGTCGTTCGACGGTCGCGGCCATGCCCGCGACCGTGGGGTCCTCGTAGAACTCCTGGGTGGTCATGCGGACCGCGATCCGGTCGTCGACCAGGCCGAGCAGCCGGGCGGCGCGCAGGGAGTCGCCGCCGAGTTCGAAGAACGAGTCGTCCCTGCCCACCCGCGGGCGGTCGAGGGCGTCGGACCAGATGCGGGCCAGGCGCCGTTCGAGTGCGGTGGCCGGCGGGGTGTGGGCGCGGGCGGCCCGGCGCGGGGCCGCGTCGAGCAGGAGCCGGGGCGCGTCGACGGTGCCGTCGGCGTGCCGGGGGATGCGCGGCAGCTCCACGAGGCGCACCGGCACCGGGCAGGCGCGGACATGGGACTCCAGGGCGGCGCGCACGGCCTCGGGGTGGGCGTCCGCGGCGGGGGCCCGCGGGGTGGAGGGCGTGTCCCGCCTGGTGTAGGCGACCACGAGTTCGCTGACGCGCAGCCCTTGCGGGGCCAGTTCCTCGACGATCCGCGGATGGGCGAGGTCGAGGCCGAGGAGCAGGTAGTGGTGGGGGGAGGTCAGGGCGCCCAGGAGCAGCTTCAGGCCCTCGTCGGGGTCGACGGCCAGGAACCCGCGGCGCCGCGCGGGCTCGCTCGGCCGGTCCCGGTTCATGCCGACGCCGGTCCACATGCTCCAGGCCAAGCACCGTACGGAACGGCCGCGTTCGTGCCGCCAGTGGTCGGCGAAGCCCACGAGGAAGGCGTTCGCCGCGGAGTAGGCGCCGAACGAATGGCCGCCGAACTCGCCGTTCACGGAGCCGAAGAGGACGAGCGTGGCGTCCGGGCGGCGGTGGAGCACCCGCGCCACGGCGAGCGTTCCGGCCACCTTGGCGTGGTACTGCTCGGCGAAGGTCGCCGCGGTCTCCCGGGCGAGGGTGTGCCGTTCGAGGGCCGCCCACTGCCCGGTCGGGTCGGCGGCGGCCAGGTGCAGCACCCCGTCCACGGGCGCGCCCCAGGCCTCCTCGGCCGAGGCGAGCGCGGCTTCGAGGGCGAAGGCGTCGGCGACGTCGGCCCGGTGGTGTCGGACGTCGCCCAGCTCGGCAAGGTCGGCGAGGCGGGCGGCCTTCTCCCCCTCGGCGGGCGAGCGCCCCACGAGCAGCAGCCTGGCCCCGTACGCGGCCAGCAGGTGTCCGGCGATGTCCAGGGCGATGCCACCGAGGCCACCGGTGATCAGGTACCGGCCGCCCGTGATCACCGGCGGTGCGGCGCCGTCCGTGCCGCTGTCCTCGGGGACGGGTACCAGGACCGGCCGCCAGCGGTGCTGGTCCCGTGCGGCGACGACGCCGGTGCGGTCCCGGTCGGTCAGTTCCGTGCGCAGCGCCTGCTCCCACCGCCGGTGGTCGGCGGGCAGGTCGAGGTGCCGGATCCGCGGTGTGGTGGACTCGCCGACCGCGGTCCTGACCAGGCCGGGCACCGCGCAGGTGCCGAGGTCGACCCGGTCGCCGTCGCGGACGTGCAGCGCTCCCGCGGTGAGGACGAGCACGAGGGGGCTGCCGAACTCCTCCTCGGCGAGCGCGCCGATCAGCGCGGTCAGTTCGGCCGTCGTCGCGGTCAGCTTCGTCAGGGGGTCGCCGTCGCACGACAGCGGGAGAGCGAACACGACGGTGGAGATCGCGCCGTGCCGGCCGGTCACCGACCGCAGCAGGTCCCGTATCCGCGCCCGGTCGTCCGGCCGTACGCGGTACCGGTCCGGTACCTCCTCGACGAACCCCTCGCCCCGGGCCGCGACGACCAGCGGGCCGTCGGGGCGCAGCCGCCTGAGCACCTCCTTGTCGGCGAGCAGCAGCCGCACGCCGTCGTCGCTCCGGGGGGTGGGCCCGGGCAGGGGCACCCACTGGCGCCGGGCGACTGCGCGTCGTTCCGTCTCCCCGGTGGCCGTGATGAGGCGGTCGTCGAACGCTCCGGCGCGCAGCCGGTCGACCAGCGCGGACCGCTGGATCTTCCCGCTGCTGGTCTTGGGGAACTCGGCCTCCCTCAGGGGCACGAGGAGGTCCGGGGCGAGCCCGGCCTCCCGCCCCAGGGCCAGGCGCGTGTCCTCGGCGATCCGGGTGAGCGCCGTGGCCCCGTCGTGCCCGGGCGGGTCCTCGGGCACGAAGAAGACGGCGAGGCGGTCGGACGTGGCGGCCGGTTCGCGCACCCCCGCCGCGGCCACGAACGTGGGACGTACGCCGTCGACCCGCTCGACGACGCTCTCCAGTTCGTGCGCCAGGTAGTTGATGCCGCGCACGATGATCTGGTCCTTGGCGCGCCCGGCGATGACGACCTCGCCGTCGCTGACGAAGGCGAGGTCACCCGTGCGGAACCAGTGGTGCTCGTCGTACGCGGCGCGCTCGGCCTCCTCGTTGCGGAAGTAGCCGCGCATCATCGTGGCGCCCTGGACGCGGAGTTCGCCCACCCTGTGCTCCGGCCGGACGGCCCCGTCGTCGGCCGTGACGCGCAGCCGGACCCCGGGGATCGGCCGTCCCACGGTGGAGAGCACCGCCGCGCGCCGGTCGCCGGGCGGCAGCCGGCGGACGGCGCCGCTCAGGGACGCGGGGTCCACCGCGACGGTGCCAGCGGCGGGCTCGGCGCGGCTCTGCCGGGTGTAGGTGACCCCCGAGCACGTCTCCGACATGCCCCAGCACGGCACCATCGCGTCGGCGCGCAGCCCGTGCGGCGCGAGCAGGTCGAGGAAACGGTGGCTGGTCGAGGCGACGACGGGCTCCCCCGCGTTGACCAGCTCGCGGACGCGGGACAGGTCCCAGGACCGCCGGCGGATCTCCGCTTCCCGCTCGTTGACCATGGAGAAGGCGAAGTTGGGCGCCCAGGTGTTGGTCACCCGGTACCGGTCCATCCAGTCGAGCCAGAGCAGGGGGTCGACGAGGAAGTGGTCGGTCCGCGCGTTGACGTGCCAGCACCTGACGAACACGTCGCGCACGTTGTACATCGCGACGGTCACGTGGTCCAGCGGCATCCAGATGAGGCTGACGTCGTGCTCGGTCAGTCCGCAGTGCGCGGCGACCGCGTACGTACGGGCCGCCACTGAGGCGTGGGTGTGCCGTACGCACTTGGGCACGCCGGTGCTGCCGGAGGTGAGCAGGTCGAGCACGGGGTCATCGGGCGTCGCGGGGAACCAGTCGTGGTCCGGTGGCGCCTGGAGGAGGTCGTGGGTGGTGAGGACGCGCACGTCGGGCTCGCCCCACAGCGCGCGCACCCCGGCCAGCGTCCCGGCGGTGGCCGTGTCGGTGAGCAGCACCGGCCGGCCGAGCAGTTCCCAGGCGTTGTGCAGCTTGCGGTTGGGTTCGTTGGGCGTCCGGTACGTCGGGGCGACGGCGACGGGCGCCGGTACGAACCCGCCGAGCACGCACGCCCAGAAGGCCGTGAGGTAGGCGCGGTTGTCGGCGAACACGAAGAGGGCGGAGTCGCCGGGGCGCAGTCCCGCCGCGCGCAGACCGCCGAGGGCGCGCTCGGCCTCGGCGAGCAGCTCCGGGTACGTCTGGACGTCGTCGTCGTGGTCGCGCCTGATGAAGAGCGTGCCGCGGTCGGGGGCGTACGCGGCCGCCGTGCGGAGGGCCGCTTGCAGCGTGGCGGGCGCGCCGTCGGGAACGGTCAGGGGCCCGCCGTCGAGGTCGGCGAGCGGGCCGTCGGCGCCGGCCGCGGGCGGCGGGGCGGGGGCGGCGGACGCGGGCGGCGCGGCGGGGCCGGCCGTCCTGCGGGCGACCGCGGCCGCGTCGGCGACGCCGGGGAGCCGCCGGGCCGCGTCGGCGACGCGGTCGAGGGCCTCCTGGTCGAGCTGCCCGGACGCGCCGAACGGGCTGAACCGGTCGGACGGGGAAAGCCGGTCGGCCCGGTCGCGCCGGCCGGGCCCGTCGACGTGCGTCATCTCGTTCCCCCATCCGTCGCCGGGGCCAGTGTCCGCTCGCCGATGAACGCGACCACGTCGGCCAGCTGGTCCAGGAAGTAGAAGTGGCCGCCCTCGTACAGCCGGGTGGTGACGTCCTTGGTGGTGCACGCCGACCACGCGCTCAGGGTGTCCACGGGGGACCGGGGGTCGGCGGTGCCCGCGAGCACGGTGACGGGGCACTCCAGCGGCGGCCCCGCGGTCAGGCGGTGTCGTTCCCACAGCGCGAAGTCCGCGCGCAGGACGGTCAGGAGGGAGCCCATCACGTCCTCGTCGGCGAGGATCTCGGCCTCGATCCCGCCGAGCCGGATGATCTCGGCGCGGAACGCGTCGTCCGGCAGTTCGTGGAGCTGACGGACGCCCGTTCGCCCCGGCGCCGGTTGCGCGGAGAGGAAGAGCTGCTCGGGGCCCCGGTGGCCCCGCGCGCGCAGCGCCCGGGCGAGTTCGTAGGCCAGCGCGGCCCCGCAGGAGTGGCCGAAGAAGGCGACCGGGCCGTCCAGGACGGCGCGCAGGGCGTGGACCAGGACCCGGACCAACGGGCCGACCTCGGTGAAGGGCTCCTCGGTGATCCGGTTCTGACGGCCGGGCAGCTGCACCGCGACCAGTTCGACGTCCGCGGGAAGCCGCTCGGCCCAGGCCGTGTAGGCGGCGGCGCCCGCGCCCGCGTGCGGGAAGCAGATCAGCCGCCGCCGGTGCCCCGGCCTGCGCGCCCGCCAGACGTAGGGGCTCTCCGGGACCAGCTCCTCGATGTCGACACTCATGCGCGGCTACTCCTCAGGGATCTCGGTGACCCGGCGAAGGCCGGGGCGGCCGACCGTGGCGACGGTCGTCCACCGCGCGGCCAGCTCGGCGACGGTCGGGTACGCGAAGACGGTCCGGATCGACACCTGCGCTCCCAGCTCGGCGCGCATGCGGTTGATCAGCCTGGTCGCCCGCAGGGAATTGCCGCCGCAGGCGAAGAAGTCGTCGTCGATGCCGATTCCGTCGTGCCCGAGCGCCTCGGTGAACAGCTTGACCAGCGTGGTCTCCCGCTCGTCGCGCGGCGCTCTGCGGCCGGTCGCGCTCCGCGGCGGGCGGCGGGCGGCCCCGGCCGCGCCGCCGGACGGCAGCCGTTCGACCCGCGTCACGGCGAGGGGCACCACCCGGGCGGGCAGCCGCTGGACGACGAGGTCGAGCACCTCGTGCGTGGACACGGGGCGTCCGTCGACCGTGACGACGTACGCGGTGGGCCCCGTCGTCCCGTGTCCGTCGGTGACCACGAGCGCCTCGGCCACCTCGGGGTGGGACAGCAGCACGGTCTCCACCGCCGTGGCCTCGGTGCGCGACCGGTCGCCCACGGGCTCGATCCGGTGGTCGGCGCCGCGCCGGGCGCGTACTCCGGTACGGAGCATGCGGGCGCCGGGCGGCCCGTAGGGGTCGGCGACGAAGTGCCCGGCGCTGAGCCCGGGACGCCGGTGCAGGCCGCGGGCGAACTCCCCGGCGAGGTACAGCTCGCCCACGGCGCCCGGCCCGGCCGGGGCGAGGGTGGGGCCGAGCAGCCGGACGCGCGCGGGCTCCGGGGGCGCCGCGCGGAGGGCGTCCGGCGGCGGTGCGTCGCGCCGCACGTCGACGGCGCGGCCGAGGCAGAGGGCGAGCAGCGGGTCCCAGACGCTCGCCCCGGGGCCGGTCGCGGGCGCGCCGTCGGCCAGGGCGGCGTGGGTGAGGGCCACGGCGTACGGCCGCGCTGCCGCGTCCGGGCCGTAGCGGAGGTAGGCGAGGTGCTCCGGCCTCACGGGACGGGTCGCGGCCGGGGCCGGTGGCGGGGTCGGGGCCGGTGGCGGGGTCGGGTCGCCCGGCGGAGGCGCGGGGTCCGTGCCCTCGTCGCCGGGGGCGTCGACCGGTATCGGCGTCAGGCCGGGCCAGGTCAGGGCGGCGGCTGCCGGGTCCGCGACGAGCGCGTGCGGGCGGGCGTCCGCCAGGACGGCGGCGGTCCACGCCCGTGGGTCACCGGGGTCGATCGGCAGCAGGCAGGCGCCGCTCTTCACCACGGCGAGCAGCGCCACGGCCCGGTCCGCCGGGTCGGAGCAGCAGGCGGCCACCACGGCTTCGGGTCCCAGGCCGCGTCGGCGCAGCCGCCGCGCGAGGCGGTCCGCCCTGTCGTTCAGGTCCCGCCAGGTCGGCGCGGAGCCGTCGGCGATCAGGGCTTCCGCCTCGGGGTCCGTGGCGGCGCGCCGGGCGCAGAGGTCCGCAGCCGAGACCCGGCGCGTCCGGGCGGTCGGCCGTGCCGGGCCTGGGGCGTCCGGGACCGGCACGCCGGGCTCCGTCACGGCCACGGAGGCGACCGAGCGGCCGGGATCGTCAGCGAACGCGCGCAGCACGCGCCCGAACGCGTCCGCGACCCGCGTGGCCGCGGTCCGGTCGAAGGCGCCGCGCCGGTACTGGAGCCGCAGCCGCAGCCGGTGGTCCTGGTCCGCGTACACGACCAGCGGATAGTGCGAGGCGCCGACGGACCGGCACGCCGTGACGTCAAGGCCTCCCGTGGCGCCCGCCGCGGCGATCTCCGGGTGCCGGGGCGGATGGGACTGGAAGGCGACGAGGGTGTCGAAGAGGACGTCGAGACCCACGGCCTCGTGCACGTCGAGGAGGGCGCAGTGGTGGTGGTCGAGCAGGCCGTTCTGGGTGGCGCGCACCCCCGCCGCCACCTCGGCGAGCGTCTGCCAGGGCCCGCACCTCGCCCGCACCGGCACGGTGTTGAGGAACAGCCCCACCATCGACTCGACGCCGTCCACCTCCGGGGGCCGGGCGGACACCGCGCCGCCGAACACCACGTCGGTGCTCGCGGTGAGCCGGCCGAGCACGATCCCCCAGGCCGCCTGCACGACGTTGTTGAGGGTGCAGCCGAGTTCGACGGCGCGCCGGGCGAGCGCGTCCGCGTCACGGTCGCTCAGGGGTACGTCGAGTTCGCCGGGGCCGGTGGAGTCGGTGGTCGCGGGAGGCGCGGTGGCCGGGCCGGGTGCGCGGGCGGGGGCTCGGGCGGGGGCGGGGGTGGGGGCCACCAGCGTGGGCCCGCTCAGCCCGGCGAGCGCCCGCGCGTGCGCCCGCGCCGACCGCTCCCGGTCCCGCCGCGCGAGCCAGCCCAGGAAGTCCTTGAAGGGACGGGGGTCCGCGACGGCGCTGTCCCCGCCGTACGCGCGCAGCAGGTCGCGCGCCAGGATCGGTTCCGACCAGCCGTCGAACAGGGCGTGGTGGGCGGTGAGGACCAGCTCGGCGCGGCTCGGGCCGACGCGGGCGAGGGTCCACCGCAGCAGTGGCGGGCCCGCCAGGTCGAAGGGCTCGCCGCGCTCCTTCGTCAGGAAGGCCTCGAACGCGGTGTCGTCGGGCAGCGTGACCTCGCGCCACGGGGCCTCGGCGCGCGCGACGACCAGCTGGACCCAGGCCCCCGCGTCCGTCGTCGCGAACGCGGTGCGCAGCGCCGCGTGCCGGTCGATCAGGGAGCGGGCCGCCGCGCGCATCCGCGGGGCGTCGACCGTGCCGCGGATCCCGATCACGAGCTGTACGTGGTAGGTACCGGGGTCCGTGTCCGCGAGCGTCGTGTGGTGCACCATCCCGGCTTGCAGGGGCGTCAGCGGCCATACGTCCGCGAGGCCCGGGTGTTCCTTGCCCCACGCGTCGAGTTCGCTCTGCGCCACGGCGACCAACGGCACGTCCGAGGGCGTCAGGCCGCCGGCGCCCGGTGCGCGCGCGTGCCGGGCCAGGCCCTCCAGGGCGGCGCACCACAGGTCGGCCAGCTCGCGCACCTCGGCACGGGAGAGCACGCCCCGCGGCGCGGCGAACGTGGCCGCGAGGCGCGGCCCGTCGGCTTCGTCGGCCACCGTGGCGTTGACGGCCAGCTCGCAGGGCGCGGGCATGAGGGGGTTGTGCCCGGCGTCGAGCGCCGCGAGGGTCTCCAGCTCGGCGCGGTCACCGGTGCGGGTCCAGCCGAGGCCGCGCAGCTCGTCGGGGAGGTCGGCGGCGGAGAAGCGGCCCAGGTAGTTGAACCCGACCTGGCCGAGCGGGTAGGGAGCGAGCGCCGGGGCGGTCCGGCCGTTCAGGTAGCGCAGCAGCCCGTACCCCATGCCCTTGCCCGGGACGGCTCGCGACTGCTCCTTGACCAGCTTGAGGGCCGTGCCCGCGGCCGGCCCCCCGGCGAAGGCCTCCGCCACGTCGGTCCCGTCCAGGTCGAGGCGGACGGGGAAGACGCTGGAGAGCCAGCCCGCGGTGCGGGACAGGTCCGCGCCCGGTGCGATCTCCTCCTCCCGCCCGTGGCCTTCGAGGCGGAGCAGCAGGGACCGCTCGTCCGTGCCGCGTCGTCGGCGCCAGTGCGCGAGGGCCAGGGCGAGCCCGGTCAGCAGGCCGTCCTGGACGTTGCCGTGGAAGGCCGAGGGCACGGCGGTCAGCAGCGTCCGCGTGACGTGGGGCGGCAGCGAGACCCGCACCTGCCGCACGGTGTCCGTGGTGTCGACGGCCGGGTCGAGGCGCCGCGCTCCCAACTCCGGGTCCGGCCCCTCCAGGACGGAGCGCCAGTAGGGCAGTTCGGCCACGCGCGCGTCGGCGTACGCGGCGTCCGCCAGCGCGTGCGCCCAGCGTCGCGCCGAGGTGGCCACCGGCGGCAGCGCGGGCCGCTCCCCCGCCCGTATCCGCTTCCAGGCCGCGGCGAAGTCCGGCATCAGGATCCGCCAGGTCACCCCGTCGGCGGCCAGGTGGTGCACCACCATCAGCAGGCGGCCCGGCCCCGCCGGGGGGTCGAACCACACGCAGGCGGCCAGCAGGCCCCGGGCGGGGTCCATCTCGCCCGCTGCCGCGTCGAGCCGGGACGCGAGCAGGGGGTGCCAGCTCTCCTCGTCCCAGCGCCCGTCGCACGCGACCCGCCGGACCAGGCGGCCGACGTCCATCCGGCCCGGCGGCTCGACGACCACTCCGTCCGGTACGAGGCGGGCCCGCAGCAGGTCGTGCCGGTCGACGACGGCGGCCACCGTGGCGACGAGACCGTCCCGGTCGATTCCCTCGGGAAGTTCCAGGACGACGGCCTGCGCCAGCCGCTCGAACCCGGCGCCCCTGTCCTTGATCCACCGTGCCGCGGGCAGCAGCGGCATCCACCCCACTCCGCCGCCTTCGAGCTCCTCCAGCTTCCTGTCGGCCTCGCCGCGCCCGGCGGTGTGCGCCGCCGTCGCCAGGGTGGTGACCGTGCGCCGCTGGAGGATCTCCCGTACGTCGAGCGTGAGGCCCCGGGCGCGGGCGCGGGCCGCCACCTGGATCGACTGGATGCTGTCGCCGCCCAGGGCGACGAAGTCGTCGTCGGCGCCCACCCGCTCCAGACCGAGCACCTCGGCGAACACCTCCGCGACGACCTGCGCGTGCGCGGTGTCGGGCGCGCGATAGGCGCCGGTGCCGAACTCCGGTGCGGGCAGGGCGGCCCGGTCCAGCTTTCCGTTCGGGGTGAGCGGCAGCCGGTCCAGGGTCACGAACACCGAGGGCACCATGTATCCCGGAAGGCGCCGCGCGAGGAACTCCCTGAGCCGCTCCGCCTCGGCACCGCCCGGCGCGGTCGGCTCGTCGGCGGGCACCACGTAACCCACCAGGTGCTTGCCCAGGCCGTCGTCGCCGTGGACGGCCGCCGCCGCGTGTGCCACCGCCGGGTGGGCGAGGAGGGTCGTCTCGATCTCGCCCAGCTCGATGCGGAAGCCCCGCACCTTCACCTGGTCGTCGGCCCGGCCTTGGCAGACCAGCGTGCCGTCCGGCGTGCTGAACCCCAGGTCGCCCGTGCGGTACATGCGTGCCCCGGCGGGCCCGTACGGGCAGGCGACGAACCGCTCGGCGGTGAGCCCGGCCCGGTTCAGGTAGCCGCGCGCCAGTTGGACGCCCGCGAGGTAGATCTCGCCGGGCGTCCCCGGAGGTGTCGGCCGCAGCCGCTCGTCGAGCACCAGGGCACGCATGCGCTCGAAGGGGTGCCCGACGGGGACCTCCCCGGCGATCTCGACGGGGAGGTCCCCGGTGATCTCGACGGGGAGGTCCCCGGTGATCTCGACGGCGGACTCCGCATCGGCCGACGCGCCCACTTCAGACCGTATGCCCGCTTTAGCCGATATGCCCGTATCCACCGGTGTGCCCGAGCGCGCCGCGGGCGCCACCACGTGGGCGGTGGCGAACACCGTCGTCTCGGTCGGTCCGTACAGGTTCGCGAAGACGGTGTCCGGGCAGGCGGCCCGGGCACGCCGGACGAAGGGCGGCGAGACGCGCTCCCCGCCGATGACCACCTCACGGAGGCCCGCGAGGCAGCGCGCGTCCTCCTCGACCAGCAGGTTGAACACCGAGCTGATCACCATGGCCGCGGTGACTCCGTGGTCGGCCACCATCGCCGCCAGCGTGGCAGGCGTCAGCTCCCGCGCGGTACTGACCACGAGCCGGCCTCCGTTGAGCAGCGGCACCCACAAGGGATACACCGAGGCGTCAAAGGCCAAGGGCAAGTGCAGGAGCACGCGTTCCTGGGTGCCCGTGCGCCAGACGCGGTCGCTCGCGAAGGCCACCAGGGCCCGGTGGGTGACGGCGACTCCCTTGGGCACACCGCTCGACCCGGACGTGTAGATGACGTAGACGAGTTGATCGGGGTGGCAGACCGCCGCCCCGCAAGAGGGATTCGCGGACGAGGCGGGGTCGGCCTGGTCCGCGGCGGCCGGGTCGGCGAGGCCGGCCGCGTCGTCGTCGTGGTCATGGAGGTCGGCCACGTCATCGAGGCCGTCGAGCGTCACACGGGGGCAGGTTCGCGGCAGCCGGGCCGACGCTTGTTCCGTGGTCACCACCAGGACCGGCCGCGCGTCGCCGAGCATGAACGCGACGCGCTCAGCGGGATAGTCCGGGTCGATCGGCAGGTACGCGGCACCGGCCTTCAGCACGCCCAGCAGGACCACCATCAGGTCGGCCGACGCGGGCAGCACCACGGCCACGACCGACTCCGGCCCCACGCCGCGCCCGGCCAGCGCCCGCGCGAGCCGGCCCGCCCGGTCGACGAGGTCCCGGTAGGTCAGGCGGACGTCACCGCACGCCACGGCCACGGCCTCGGGGGTGTGTGCGGCCCAGCGGTCGACCAGGGCCGGGGCCGTCACGTCCAGGTCGGGTGCGGTCGGCTCGACGGCCCTGCTCGGCGACCGCTCCAGGCCCACCGGTTCTCGCACGTCCATCACCCCACCACAGGAAACGCACCAGAGAATGAGTCATATCGAGGCACGGCCGAACGCGGTCTCGCCGAACCGAAAAGGCACCCCTGTCCGGGGCCGTCCGCAAAGAAAATCTCCGGCAGCCGAAGCCTTCCGGAGTCGATAAGGGCGGCAGCCGTTCATCCGGTGGCCCGGCCCTCAGGCATCCCACTGTCCAACCTCGGCACTATGAGGTCAAGCGCCGTACCTGGGCCGAACTCCCCACCACGTTCCGATTAATGTCCTGGCACCAGGACATCTCTATGCTGGACGGCTCGTCATGCTGGCATTCACGTAATGCGGACGATGCCCGGGTAAGGCCGTCATGACGGTGAAACAGCTCCCACGGCACCGGCGGCACAGGGTGCCACGAACCGGAGGAGGGCCCACATGACAGCACCGCGCAAGGAATCATGGTGCGTAAAAGTCGACACCTCCCTCTGCATGGGTTCCGGCATGTGCGAGGGCATCGCACCCGACTATTTCCAGCTGGTCGACAACCGCGCACAGCCGACCCACCCCCGCGTCGCGCAGAACGATCTCGTACTCGAAGCGAGCGAGAGTTGTCCGGTAGAGGCAATCCTCGTACGGGACGAGCGGACGGGCACCGTGATCGCACCCCGCGAACACTGACCCGCGCCCCAGTTTCCGGCCCGTCGATTCCCTCCGCGCCAAAAGACCGGATTACGGCGCGCGGCAGGGCGAAGGCATACCGCGAGAACGCGTCAGCCAGGCATTCCCCGCCCATCCCTGCGCACTCCTTGCACCCGGATAGGGCATCTGCGAGCCTCGCATGGCCACCTGCTGTCCCATGATCCGGCCGCGTCGTTCGCCCTTCCCCTGTCGCCCGTCGCCCCCGATCGAATCGCCGCGCCTCCGTCCGGAGGGAGCGGTCTTCGGCGAGGCGCCCCGCGACACGGGCGTGACGGCCCGAGCGCCCGGCAGGACGCTCCGACCCAGCACGGAGAAGGAGAGCACCATGCGGATCGCCCTGGTCAACATGCCGTTCGCCGACTGGTACCGCCCATCGGTGGCGTTGAGTCAGCTCGCCGCGCACACCGAGCGCGAGTTCGGCGATTCGGTGCGGACCGACATCTGCTACGTCAACATCGACTTCGCGCTCTCGTTCGGCGCCGGTGAATACAACCGGCTCGCCAACGAATACGGCAACCTGACCACCGGAATCGGCGAGTGGCTCTTTCGCAACCTGGCCTTCCCGGACTCCGACGACAACACGTCCGACTACTTCCAGCGCTACTTCGCCGATGAACGGTCGGGCGATTTCCGGTCCCATCTGCTGCGCATACGAAACCGCCTGGGCGACTTCTGCGAAGGCGTCATCGACGACTACGGCCTCGCGACGGCCGACATCGTCGGGTTCACCTCCATGTTCTCCCAGAGCATCCCCAGCATCGCCCTTGCGCAGCTGATCAAGCAGCGGAATCCCGAGGTCACCACGATCATGGGCGGAGCCAACTGCGAAGCCCCCATGGGCGCGGTCCTCGCCGAGCGGATCCCCGCCCTCGACTTCATTTTCTCCGGGCCCGCCCTGCACACCTTTCCCGAGTTCGTCCGGCGCCTGCTCGACGGCGAGCCCGAACGGGCCGAGGCCATCCCCGGAGTGATGACCAGGCACAATGTGAGCGTCGACCGATTCCGTCGCGCCATCGGCCGGGACTGCGACATCGACGACTACGTACAGCCGGAGTACCAGAGCTTCGTCGACAAGTTCAAGGATTCGCAGGAAGCCCTGCGCGCGAGCGGCGGCGCGGACGAACCCACGCTCTACTTCGAGACGTCACGCGGCTGCTGGTGGGGAGAGCGCTCGCACTGCACGTTCTGCGGGCTCAACGGCTTGGGCATGGGATATCGCGCCATGGCCCCCGAGAAGGCGCTGGCGCAGCTCCACTGGCTCTTCGAATACCACCCCTGGTGCACCGCGTTTCACGGCACCGACAACATCATGCCGCGCAACTACCTGCGTGACGTCTTCCCGCACCTCAAGACACCGCCCGGAGCGCGCCTCTTCTACGAGGTCAAGGTGCCCATCTCGGACCGCGATTTCCGCACCATGGCGCAGGCCGGGGTGCGCGAGGTGCAGCCCGGCATCGAGGCCCTCGCGACCTCGACCCTGAAGCTCATGGCCAAGGGCACCACGTCGTTCCTCAACCTCCAGTTCCTCCAGAAGTGCCTGCGGTACGACATCGCTCCGGTGTGGAACCTGCTCATCGGCTTCCCCGGCGAGGAGGAGGACGTCTACCGGAAGTACGCGACGGACCTGCCGAACCTGGTCCACCTGCCGCCGCCCGACGGGACCTTCCTGGTCCGCTTCGACCGGTACAGCCCGTACTTCACCAAGCGGGACGAGTACGAACTCGCCCTGCAACCCCTGGAGTTCTACCGGCTCGCCTATCCCGTGGTGCCGGACGAGCAGCTCCACGACCTCGCCTACTTCTTCGTCGACGAGAACCTGGCGCCGTATCAGCTCCAGTCCATCGAGTGGATCACGAAGCTGCGCGAGCTGACCGACGCCTGGCACGCCGCCTGGCAGCGGGACACCCCGCCCCGCCTGGTGCTCACGGCCGACGGCACCGGAGACCCCGGCGTGCTCGACACCCGGTTCGGCACGCGCCGGTGGATCCCGGTCGAACCCGGGACCGAGGCGATGCTGCGACGGCTCACGTCCCCCGCCCGCCCCGCCAAGCTCGCGTCCGACCTGGGCATCCCGATCGACCAGGTGCGGGCACGGCTGGCCGAACTGGCCGACCGCAAGGTCCTGTTCGAGGAGAGCGGCACCGTCATCAGCCTCGTCACGACGGAAGCGGCCACCACGGAGGCCGAGACCGACGAGGACACCGACCACCGGCCCGGAACACTCAGCATCCTCGGTCTGTGACCGGCGCGACGGCCCGGGAAGGCGCCGGGCCACGACGGATCCGAGACCTTGCTCGTGGGGCCGCGCCCCGGACGGCCGGGCCTCAGAGCAGTGCCGCTCCCACCACAGCCGTCGCCGCGAGCACCACGATCGCCAGGGCGGTGACCACCACGTCCAGGTTCTGCGAGCGCTGCTCGGCCGCCCGGTCCAGCGTGAAGTCGGACGGATCGGCGGGCGTGTGGTGGACGGTGACGTCACGGCCGTAGGCGCGGGCGGGGTCAGGCAGGTGTGCCGTGCAGTGGGCGGTGACGGCCGTACCCTCGCGGGTGGTGAACGAGACGACCGGGGTGATGGTGGTCGAGGTGTGGCCGTCGTCCTGGTCGACGGTGACGTCCTTCAGGACCGCGACGATCCGCCCCCGCGCGGCCTCCATCGCGGCCAGCCTGCCGATGCGGTCGCGCTTGGCACGTACCGTCCCGGGCAGGTGGACGGCCGCGTAGACCGCCAACGGCCCACCGGAGCCGATCAACGCCCACGGCCACCCCCAGTCGACCGCCGCGAGGGCCACCAGCCCGGCGTAGACGAGGAAGAGCGCGCAATTCGGCCCGCCGAGCCCCCTACTGGCCTGCTCGGGGTCCGTGGAGAACCGGTAGGCGTGCGGTCTGCCCCGCGGGTGGCTGACCCCGACCTCCCGGCCCTCCCACGCCGCGGTGATCACCTCGCCGCGCTCACCGTCGTTCGTCACCGTCACCTCCTGCCCGGAGGCCGGATCGCGGTACGAGACCACCACCGATATCCCGCCCACCCGGGACCCGCCGTGACGGGGCTCGCGCACCCGCTCGATCCGCCCCGTGAGCCGGACCGTCCGCTGCGCCTTGGTCACCCCGGCCAGGGACATGCCGTACCCGACCACCGCCGCCGCGCCCCACACCGCACACCACAGCACCAGGAACTCGTCCCACCCCATGCGCCCCTCCTCCCGCCGACCCGGTCAACTGCCGCCGCGCCGCAGCACTTTGCCCCGCCCGTCCGCCTCCAGCGTCCCCGTGCCCCCCTCACCGGTCACCACGACCCTGAGGGTGAGCGAGCCGCTGACGCCGTCGGCGGTCAGCTGCCAGCTCCGCGGCGAGTCGGCGCCGAGGGTGGCCCGGGCCTTCTCGACCAGCGCGGGCACACGATCGTAGGGCAGGGAACGCGGGTCGAACCCGGCGCCCTTCACACCGGTGGGAGAGAACGCGACCGTCAGCATGCGGTCCTGCACGACGACGGTGAGCGCTCGGCGCCGCCCCTCGCCCCGCGTCAACGACTCGACGGACCTGCGCAGTTCGCCCCGGTCGAGCATCGACTGCCCGGGGCCGAGGGTGACCGTACCGGTCGCCGACGTCACGGTGGTCGTCGACGACGAGGAGGAGACGGACGGCCCCCGCGACGCTCCGTTCCCGTCGGAGCCGAACAGGTCGGCGCGGAACAGCAGGAGCACGGCGGCCGTGCCGAGCAGCAGGCCGAGGAGCGTGAGGAGACCGCCGGCGAGTCCCTCCGGGGCCTCGCTCTTCATGGCGGGGCCGGGCGCCGAGTCCAAGAGCTCCGTGGCCGCCCGCTCCTCCCACTCCGGCGTGGGCCGTTTCACGATCCGCGCCTTCCACGGCCTGTCCGGCGGGTAGGCGACCACCACGACGCCGCGGGGCCGGTAGTCGGACAGCTCGACGAGGTTGACGTCCTGCCGGATCTCGACGCGGTAGGCAGGCGCGTCGTCCGGTGCGACGGTCAGGTCGAACCGCACCGGTACGTCGCTGGTCTCGCCCCCTACGGCCTCCAGGCTCTCGATCATCGCGAGCGCCGTGCGCGGTGCGACGGCGGCCTCACGGGCGCGGCGCGGCAGGGTGAGGAGGGAGAAGACCAGACCGTAGACCGCGGGCAGCGCCAGTCCCGTGACGACCAGCGTCACCTTCTCGACGACGCACCCGCTGATGAAGGCGGTGAGCGACGCCCCGATCACACCGCCCGTCAGGAAGCCCCGGGCGAGTCCTGCGGGCGTGTGGTGCGTGGGCGGCGCGCCCGCGGTGATCGTCATGCGGCCGATTCTGCACGCCCCGGGTAACGGCCGACAGACTTGTGCACAACCCTCGTGGTCGTCGCTTCGACTGTTTCCGCCGGCGGTACGCCCCCGCCCCGCGCGGCCGGGAGGAGGCGCCGCCGGGCGGTCCGGGAAGCCGGGCTCAGCCGCCGCGCCGCACCCGGGCCGCCTGGCGGGCCTCCGCGAGCTTGCGGGCCTCGCTGGTCTTGCGGGACGCCCTGGTGCCGGAGCCCGAGCCGCCCTTCGCGTCCTTGGTGCTGCCCAGGCCGCGGAAGGGGGCGTTGTGGTTCTTGGGGCGCGAGGCCGCGGACCCGGCGTCGAGGGGCTTGCCGGAGGGGGCCCGGGCGCCGGTGATCCGGCTCAGCTCCGCCTCGCCGGAGCGCACCTTGGTGACCTTGGGGGTGACGTCGGCGTCCGTCATGACCTGGTTCGTCTCGCGGCGCTGCCCCGACAGGACGAGCGTCACGACGGTGCCGGAGCGGCCGGCCCGGGCCGTGCGGCCCGCGCGGTGCAGATAGTCCTTGGGGTCGGTGGCCGGGTCGACGTTGACCACGAGGTCGAGGTCGTCGACGTGCAGGCCGCGGGCGGCGACGTTCGTCGCCACCAGCGCGGTGACCTCCCCGTTCTTGAACTGGGCCAGGGTCCGGGTGCGCTGCGGCTGCGCCTTCCCGCTGTGCAGGGCGGCGGCGGCCACGCCGTTGGCCCGCAGATGCCGGGTGAGCTGGTCGACGCCGTGCTTGGTGTCGAGGAACAGCAGGACGCGGCCGTCCCGGGCGGCGATCTCCGTGGTCACGGCGTACCGGTCGGGGCCGTGGACGACGAGGACGTGGTGCTCGATCGTGGGGACCGCGCCGGACGGGGGGTCCACGGAGTGGACGGCGGGGTCGCGCAGGTAGCTCTGCACCAGCTGGTCGACGTCGCGGTCGAGGGTGGCGGAGAACAGCATCCGCTGCCCGTCGGGACGCACCTGGTCCAGGATCTCGGTGACCTGGGGCAGGAACCCCATGTCACACATCTGGTCGGCCTCGTCCAGGACCGCGATGCGCACCCGCCCGAGGCGGCAGCCCTTGCGCGCGATGAGGTCGTGCAGCCGACCGGGGGTGGCGACGACGATCTCGGCGCCGTCCCGCAGCGCGGCGGCCTGCCGCCCGATGGACACGCCGCCCACCACGGTCGCGAGCCGCAGCCGCAGCGCCTCGGCGTACGGGGCGAGCGCCTCACCGACCTGCTGCGCCAGCTCCCTGGTGGGCACCAGGACGAGGGCCAGCGGCTCCTTGGGCTGCGCGCGCCGCCCGGCCGTGCGGGCGAGCATCCCCAGGCCGAAGGCGAGCGTCTTGCCGGACCCCGTGCGGCCCCGGCCCAGGACGTCCCGTCCCGCGAGCGCGTTCGGCAGGGTGGCCGCCTGGACGGGGAAGGGCACCGTCACACCGTGCTCGTCGAGCACCCGCAGCACCGCGGCGGGCAGCCCCAGCTCCGCGAAGGAGGCCGCCGCGGGGGCCTCCGGTGCCTCGTCCTGCTGCCGGGCGTCGGTACGTGCTGATGCGCTCACTGAGAGCCTTCCTCCGAAGGGACCGTACCGAGGAAGGCGCGGCGGGGACGCGGCCACCGGCACGGGGCACCGAGCGGAGCTCCGACACAGCGACGCTGCAAACGCTCAACGCTAGCACGTGGCACCCGGCCGGGCCTCCCGAGCGGGAGCGCAGGAGGCCGGGCCGGGCCGGGCTCTCAGCGGAAGGTACGTCCGGGTAGACGACCTTGCTGCCGTTGTCGCCGAGCTGGACGAGGGTCGCCGCCCCGGACGGGCCCTCGACCGGGTCGGCCGCGGTGGCGCCGGTCCGGCCACGGACTCGGCCGAGGCTGCTGCGGGCAGCGCCGCCGTGAGCGCGGAGGACCACAAGCTTCTCAGCGCGATGGCGCTGTGGGGTCAATGCGGCACCAGGTGCGGGGAAGGGTGTCACACGTTGGCTCGTAAACGCGGTGACGCCGACGCCGAAGCCCTGGTAAGGACCTCGGCGCGGCGCCCCCGCTCCCCCGGTGCCGAACACCCCGTCGGGGCGGTGTCCGGCGCCGGGCGGCGGTGCGGAACGGAAGCCGCTCAGTGGCCGATCGGCCCGTCCGCCGGCTTCGCGCTCGGCGTCCACTTCTTCGCGGTCTTGCCGTTGAGGTCCCAGACCACCTGGCCGCCGCGGACGGTGAGCTCCGTGGACAGCTTCTGGGTGCCGTCCACGCGGAAGCCGAAGCTGTCCACGTACCCGAAGTTGCCCTGCTCGCGGGCGAACACCGCGATGTCGGCGGGCGCGCCCACCGAGAGGTTCCCCAGGTCGGGGCGCTTGATCGACTGGGCGGGCTTCCACGTCGAAGCGCTGATGACGTCCTTCAGCGGCATGTTGAGGGCGAGGAACTTGGACATCACGTTGGTCATGTCCTTCATGCCCGAGTTCATGCTGGTGATGTGCAGGTCGGTGGAGATGGCGTCGGGGGTGAACCCCTCCTTCAGCGCCGGGACCGCGACCCGCCAGCCGAAGCTGCCGCCGCCGTGGCCGACGTCGTAGAGGACGCCGCGGTCGCGGCCCTGCTGCATCGCCGGGTTGAGCTTGCCGTCCGGGCCCAGCTCGCCGCGGTTTCCGGAGTAGGCGTGCGAGTAGATGTCGCCCGGGCGCAGCTTCTCGGTGAGCAGCGTCTTCAGGGGGCGCTCGGGGCGGGGCTCACCGAAGTCGACGAGGACCGGGACGCCTGCGTCCTTGCCCGCCTGGATGGAGTTGTCGACGGGCGTCCACTCCGGTCCCTCGTAGTGCGCCGTCTTGATGCCGACGATGGTCCCCGGGTACTGGCGGGCCTTCTCGGCGGCCGGACCGGGCTTCATGTCGCTGAGGTCCTGCTCGGCGGGGTTGCCCGCCATGCCCTTGCCGACGATGTTCAGGAAGGCGAGCACACGGGTCTTGGACCGGTCGATGGTGTTCTTCTTGAAGAGGTCGAAGTTGGAGGCGCCGGCGGATCCCGCGTCCACCGCGGTGGTGACGCCGGAGCGGAAGGTGAACCCGTCGGGGGCGACGCCGTTCTTGCCGTTGGCGTACGCGTCCTCCGGACCGTTGAAGAGGTGGGCGTGCAGGTCGATCAGGCCCGGCGTGACGAAGTTGCCGCCCGCGTCGACGGTCTGCTTCGCGGCCGAGGCGTCTATGTTCGCGGCCACCTTGGCGATCTTGCCGTCCTTCACGGCGACGTCGCGCACGGCATCGAGGTTGCTCTTCGGATCGATGACGTGGCCGCCCCGGATGACGAGGTCGTACGCCTCGGGGGTGCTGGCCTTCGTCCCGGCCGTCGCGCCGGTGGAGGGGGTGGCGCCGATCGTGGCGCCGACGATGAGGGCGATCCCTGCGGGCAGCAGGATTCGGTGGAGCCGGTCTCTTGTGGGCATGCGGATTCCCATCTCAGATGACGGCGATGTGGTCTAGACAACTGTGCCCGATGGGACGCCTTTCAATCAATGAAGCGTCCATGTATTTCTGTGGTCACACAGAAGACCGAACAAATCAAGCCACGTTGGTGAGTTGGGGCGGAGCCGGGGCAGTCCTGCCGGTTCCAGGGGGCCGACGCGGTCGGCGGGGGCGGGCCGGTTGAGGATTCGTGCCGCCGACGTGGTGCGGCAGGCCACCCGATGGGTCCGAAACCTGTCGTCCGGGACGAGGGAGGCCCTCGGCCCCCTCCGAACACGGACAGGCGGGACCGACGGCCACAGCAGAAGAGGCCATCGCCTTGGTGGCGCGGCGCCTCCCCGCGGCGGGCCGCGGTCCCGCCTTCCCCGGGCGCCGCGAAGAAGCCCCGAAGAATTAGCAGTTCACGAAGCCGCTCCCCGGCCGGGCGGCGGGCGAGCGTCCAGCTTCAGGCTCAGGGCAAGGGGCCGCCACGGGCGGTGACCCACAGGTCGTACCACTCCTCGTGGGTGAGTTCGGGCTCGCGGCTGACGGCGTCGCGGCAGGCGCGGATGCGTTCGGGTCGGCTGGTGCCGATGACCGGGGCGATGCGGGCCGGGTGGCGTTGCAGCCACCACAACAGGATCGTCTCCGGTGTCGTCCGTTTGCGTGCGGCCAGGTCGGAGACGAGCTGCGCGGTGGGTGAGTCACTGCCGCCGGTGTAGCGGCCCTGGGCGAGGGCGCCCCAGGCCTGGAGCTGGATCTCGCGGGCCTGGCAGTACTCGACGGTCCCGTGCGGGAAGCCGTTCCCGGCCGCGGCCGGGGTGTTCACGAGGACGCCCGCCTCGACCCAGTCCCGGCTGCCCAGGCTCATCTCCAACTGGTTGGCGACCAGCGGGACATCGAGGTGGCTCTGGAGGTGGGTGATCTGCGCGGCGCTCATGTTCGACACGCCGAAGTGACGTACCAGGCCCTGTCCGTGCAGGGAGGCGAAGGCCTTCGCGATGTCCTGCGGGTCGGCCAGCGGATCGGGCCGGTGCAGCAGCAGGACGTCGATCACGTCGGTGCGCAGCCGGGTGAGGCTCTCCTCGACGCTCCGGAGGATGTGCGCGCTCCGCAGGTCGTACATGCCGGGGTGCCGGCCGTCCGCCTGCCGGATGCCGCACTTGGTCTGCAGGACGATGCGTTCCCGCAGCCCGGACGCCCTGTCGAGCAACTCGCCGAAGACCGCCTCGGCCTTGCCGCGCCGGTAGATGTCGGCGTGGTCGAACACCGTCATGCCGGCGTCGAGCGCGGCCTCGACGGCGGCTTCGGCGTGCGCGATGTCCGCGGCGGTGTACGGCACGCCGTCCCAGGTACCGCCGAGCCCCATGCACCCGTACACCGGCCGTCCGGTGCGTAGGCCGGTCGTCTGCTCTGTCATGCGTGGCCCTCCCTCTCCCAGTGATCCTTCACCTAGAGGTGTGCCCATGGCGCACGTTCCTACGGGTGACCTACGCGAGGTGGTGGGGCTCGGCCGTCGCCGGTGTGACGGTGCGGGTGGCGGTCGGACTCAGGGAGTGGCCGAGTTCTGACGCGTGGCGTTCGACGTGCCGAGCGCCCCCGCGAGTCCCTGGCTCTGGGCCCCGCGCTCCAGCGCACCGGGTTCTCCGGAGCCCCCTCGACGCCGGAGGACGACGAGGCACGCCCCGATCGCTGCCGCGAGTACCACCAAAGTCGACACCATGAAGAGCATCAGGCCTCCCGTTGAGTAGGCGACGCCGCCCGGCCGAGTGGACCGGAGCCGACGCACGCGTGTGGTCAATGTCCCCCAGGGCAACCTACGCCAGCCCGTCCATATTTCCAACTGACTTCAGCCGACGCGTGATGGCGAGGACGGCGCCCCGGACCCGTACGGCCGCCATGGTCAAGTGGCCTTGCCCCGCACGACGTAGAGCTTCATGTCCGTGAAGTCGAGGGTCATGCGGTACGGCTTGTGGAAGCTGTGGAAGAAAGCCGCTCGCACGTCGAACCCATAGGGGGCGAGCGCGGCCTGGGGGTGCGTCTCGCAGTAGATGTCCTCGGCGGTGGCGTCGCCCAGGCGGACCTCCCTCGGGTAGCAGGGGTAGGTCACGGCCGGGTGGCTGTGGGCGAACGTCCCGATCGGGCGCTCGTAGTCGGCGCGGATCTTCAACTGCTCGGCCGTGTCCCCGAACACGACCGCGGCGCTCTCGCCCCCGCTTCCGCCGAAGTTCACGCCCACCACGCCCGCGCGGGAGCCGTCGGCGCCTGCGACGCCGCCCCGGGTGTGCAGATACTGCTCGGCCAGCCACAGCGGCTGGGGCTCGGCGCCCGCTCGCGCGGCGGCGGCGCGTGCCTTCCTGGCCGCTTCGGGGGTGCGACGGCGCAGGATCAGCTGGCGGCCCGCGTAGTCGAAGGTGGTCAGCAGGTGGGCGAAGACCCATGTGCCGATCATGCCGGCGCCCCCGTCGGTGTGGGGGTCGACGTCACCGCCCGACTCCGTCGCCGACCAGCCCACGGGGACGTTCCGCAGTTCGATGTCGCCCAGCCGGAAGGAATCCAGTACTCCGTAGTGCGCCCAGAGGGAACGGCCCTCGAAGTCGATCTTCTGGCTGGCGAGGGGGCTCAGCCCGGCCTCCTTGGCCACCGTCGAGGTCAGACTCAGATTCGAGGCACCGGTGTAGAACGCGAAGGGCTTCGGCGGTCCACCGTTGACCGAGGCCTCCACCAGCGGGTTCGGGTCCATCTGCTTCCAGGTCAGCCGCGCGGTGTCGCCGTGGACCTGATACGGCTCGCCGCGGATCGCCGCGAACCACGTGGCGTAGGCCTCTTCGCCGCCCGCTTTCCAGTGGGGTGCGGACAGGGCGAGTTCGTCCTGCCGGAGGTAGCAGTCGGCCAGGAAGAGGTGGGCGTCCTTGTCGTCGGGCGCCAACCGGACGGCCGCCTTGAGGTACTTCTCGGCGTCGGGGAACCGGTTGGCCAGCAGCGCGACATAGCCGCGACGGCGGGCCGCGTGCAGGTTCTCCGGGTCTGCTCCCAGGATCTCTTCGTACGCGCGACCGGCCTGCTCGAACCTCCCGGCCTTGAACAGCGCGTCGGCGTCACCGCCGCCTGCCAGCGCCGTGGCCGCCCGGTCCAGCAGCGGCGCGGCCGCGGCGGCACCGGTCAGGACGGCGGCTCCCCGTAACAGCGCACGCCGGTCCCATGTCCCGCCCTCAGCCATGCCTGCTCCTCTTCGCGATCGCGCTCGTCGTGGGGCCCCTGTCCCAACGGACGGCCGCAACAGCCCCGGCCGGATCGTCCGGCCTTGCCTGATGGGGGCCACCCTCAGGGCTCCACTGAAGACGCGGGCCTGTTGCGGGGGCGTACGCGTTTCTTGATACGCCCCCGATACATCAGGTCACATGAGGCGCCCTCGCAGCCCTGCCGGGCGCGGCCGACCTGGCGGCCCGCTCGACCTTCGCGTAGTGGGCCGCACGGGCTTCCTCATCGATCCGCGTCTCGTGTTCGGGGCGCATCCCGGTCCGGCCGTCGAGGCCCTCGCGCAGGATGTCGGCGTGCCCGGCGTGCCGGTTGGTCTCGCCGAGGACATGGACCATGACGGCGAACAGGTTCGTGTTGGGGCAGGGCTCCGACCACCACGGCACATGGCCGGGGGCGTCAAGGGGAAGCGCGTCGATCGTCGCGTCTGAGTGTGCCCACGCGCGCCGGTAGAACCCGGTGATCTGTTCGCGGGTCTCGTCCTCGGCCGCCCACTGATCGCTGCCGTCGTGCTCCTGCCACGGCACCAGCGCTTCCGGGGAAGGGCGCCCGAAGACCTCGCCGAAGTACCGGGCCTCGACGCTGGCCACGTGTTTGACCAGGCCGAGGAGGTTGGTCCCGGTCGCCGTCAAAGGCCGGCGGACGTCGTATTCGGACAAGCCGTCGAGCTTCCACAGCAGCGCCTCGCGGTCCCGCCGCAGTCTCCCGTGCAGGTTGTCCTTCGCGAACTCATCGATCATGCGGCATGAGCCTGCCACGGGCTGCTCGTGGCCTCAAGATCCGCTACGTGGTCCGCGACGGCTGGCAGAGCCGAGGCCTCGCCCCGGTGTGGAACTCCGCCCGGGGCGGGGCCGGCCCGCTCCCCCCGTCACCCCGCGGTCAGACGATCCGCGGGAGACGGCCTAACGCACCCGGCCGTACATGGTCGGGTGGTACCGGTCGAAGGACGAGATCCGGACCTGTTTGCCGGGGCGCGGGGCCTCCAGGTACCGGCCGTCGCCCAGGTAGACGGCCACGTGGTGGATGCCGGTCGAGCTGCCGTCGCTGCTCCAGAACACGAGGTCGCCACGGCGCAGGTCGCCGCGCGAGACCGGGGTGGTGGCGCGGTACTGGGCGTCGGCCACCCGGGGCAGGGAGATCCCGGCGGCGCGGTAGGCGGCCATCACCAGGCCGGAGCAGTCCCAGCCGTGCGGGCCGTTGCCGCCCCAGACGTAGGGGTCGCCGAGGTGGGACACGGCGAAGCCGATGGCGGCCTCGGTGCCGTGCCGACGGGGGGTGCCGGAGCCGGGGGAAGCGCCGGAGGGAGCGCCGCCCGAGGTGCCCGCGTACCGCTGGTACTTGCTCTTGTGGCTGGTCCACCACCAGCCGCCGTCGCGCTGGTACCAGTACACGCGGTCGGCGGCGTCCCAGCCCGCGCGGCCGCGGAACGTGGGCTCGGAGAAGGAGGAGGAGGTCCGGCCGGACCGTGAACTCCCCGCTGTCTTAGGGGTGTTACCGGGGCTGGTGGAGTTCGCGACGTGCTTGGCGTACGTGTCGTAGTGGGACGTCCAGCGCCACCAGCCCGTGGCGTCCTTGTACCAGTACCTGGAGCCGTCCCGGCCCGCGTGGCTCGGGGCGGGCTCGGCCGATGCGGTGCCGGTGGCGGCGCCGGCCAGGACGGCCGCGCCGACGGCGGCCACGACGGCTCCGCGCACGGTGCAGCGCTGGTCGGCGCGCGTGAGCGAGGACGTTTCCCCGCCGGCCGCGCAGGCCGCGCAGGCGCAGTCGACGGGCGTCTCCTCGGTGAATTCGGGTGTCCGCACGGAGGATTCCTTTCAGTGAGGGTCCACGGCGTTGCCGCGCGCCGTGTAGAAGGCCACCGTCAAGTCCTTGACCAGGGCCTTGCGTTCGTAGTCGTCGAGCGCGACCAGGCCCCGCCGGGTGAGTCGGCTGACGGTGTCGTCGACGGCGTCGAGCACCGACGTGATCACGCTGTCGCGGTGCTGGGCGTCGATCGCGGCGATCTGCCGGCGCCGCATGGCGGCCGCGATCTCGGGCGCGTACTCGATCCGCGTCGGCCGTGCGGAGAACACCTCGATGCCGACCGCCCGGCACTCGGCCGCCAGGATCCGGCTGAGCGACTCACCGACCGCCTCGGCGTCCCGCAGGGTCTCGGCGGCGTCGTGGAGCCCGCCCCACGCGTCGGTGTCGTCGCCGAGGTCGCCGAACGCATCGGCGGGCAGCTGCGAGACGACCCGCGCGGTCACCGCCTCGACCTGCTCGCGCAGGTACGCCACGTGGTCGTCGACGGCGAACAGCGCCCGCGCGGTGTCCGTGACCCGCCACACCACGAACACCACGACCCGCAGCTCCACCCCCCGCGCGTCGACCGCCGCCATCGGTTCGCTGCGCCAGTGCCGCAGCCGTACATCCACGCGGCGGCGCGGCACCAGCGGGCTGACCCACACCAGGCCGGTGCGCCGGACAGTGCCCCGGTAGCGGCCGAACAGCGACAGCACCCGGGCGGAGCCGACCCGGCCCCGGGTGAGCCCGCCGAGGGCGCACAGCGCGACGACTCCGCAGCCGCCGACGGCGCCCCACTGCCAGACGCCGAGCCCGTCCGGGGACCGCTCGGGCAGCCGCAGCAGCTCGGTCAGCCGTACGGGCACGAGCCCGCCGGACCAGACCAGCACGGCCGCCCCGGCCACCGCGAGGAGCGCGACGAGCACCGCCCACCACCCGGAGCAAGCGAACCCGCGCCGCTCGAAGAGGTCCTTGTCGAGCCGGGGAGGAGGCACGCGCCTCCGGGTCCTGGCGGTGTCGGCCGGTGCGGGGGCCCCGGCGTGCCTGGGCCTCGGCGGTGGCCTCTTCGCCGGTTCGGCGTCCCGGAAGAGGAGGTCCATCGGGATCGTTTCGTGGTACTTCCGCACGACGAACTCGCCGTTCGCCGGGGCCTCGTCACCCGCACCGGCAGTCTTTCCGGTTTCCCCGGTCCTCTCCTCCGGGCGGTTTCCTCTCCCGAATTCCGGCTGTTTCTCGCTGGCTTCGGGTTCCCGTAAAGGCATAACAACCTCCCAGTGCCGCCCCATAGCGCTCCCAGAGCCCTTTGGCGCCATGGCTCTTGAACGTTAACCAATCCGCTCCTGCCCGAATCCAGCGTGCTCAACTGTCGCCGTACGTCCCTCCTTCCGAGGACCTTGGTCCCGAATCGGCAGACATGGGGCGGCGATGGGAGGCGAGCGCCCGAAGAGCCGGTCGCGCATTCCCCCGCGGCTCAACCGACGGGTCGGCTCCCGCGCTGTTCCGCGGCGCGACGGACGAGGATGGCGTGCAGGTCTCGTTCCGCCGTGGGCACCGAGCGTGCGCGGCGTCGGTGGATCATGACGCGGAGCTCGGTGGAGTCGTCCGCCAGCGGACGGCACGTGATCGTGCCGCCGCGTTCCAGCGGGTCGCCAAGCACGCTGTAGTCGGGCAGCACGGTGGCTCCGAGTCCCTCGGCCACCATCAGCTTGCACATCTCGGCGCCGTCGGTCGCGTACGACAGGGAGGGGGCGCTGCCCCCGAGGAGCCGGTGGACGTAGCGGTGCATGGCGTAGCCGGACCGCATCACGATCAACGGCTGGGCCAGGAGGTCGGCGACGGTGACCGCGTTGAGCGCCGCCAGCGGGCTGTCCCGGCGGACGCAGACGACCGGGCGTCCGCGCAGCAGCTCGGTGGTGTGCAGGCCGGGTGGCGGGTCGTCGTCCCGGAGGTAGCTGATCACCCCGAGGTCGAAACTGCCCTCCGTGAGGTGTTGCTGGATGCCGTCCTGCCGATCCGCGATCACTTCCACCTGGGTCGAGGGATGGGTGGCGCCGAACTCACGGATGGCCGGCGCGAGGAGCGTGGCCGTGGCCGCGCTGACCGTGCCAAGGCGCAGTCTGCGGCTGACCTGGTGCTGGCTGTCGGCCGCCTGGCGCAGCCGGTCGACCGCGTGGAGCACTTCGGTGATGTGCGGCAGCAGTTCGCGCCCTTCGTCGCTGATCCTCGCCCCGGAACGCCTGCGTTCCAGGAGCTCCACTCCCAATTCCCGCTCCAGGTTGCGGAGTGTCTCGCTCAGCGCCGGCTGCGACAAGTGCAGTTCCTCCGCGGCACGGCGTAAAGAACCCAGCCGTGTGACTGCTGCCAGGTACTCCAACTGTTCCATGCGCATGGCGAACTACCTCCGGCGCTCATCATAAGCCGCCCAATCCACCAGCCGATGGAGGGGCGAGAGGGTCCCCCGATCACCCCGTCGGGAATTCCTTTATCACCCCGAGCCGCATGTCAGCGCGGACTCCGGCCGCAGCGGAATCCCTGCGGCTTTCCTTCAGTGCGCCTCGCGTCTTACGCGTGATCGTTTTGCTACAGCGACATTGCATTCCGTACGGCAGCATTGCGGCCTCATGGCGAAACCCGCCAAAACCTGGCGGAGCCCGCCCACGGCGCATCAAGCTGACATCCGCCCCCTTTGGTGGCACGTCACCTGCACGCCCAGAGAAAGCTCCACCGCACATGTACTCGACCTGTCTCCCCGGCGCCGTCCCGGCGCGTCCCACGCGTGTGGTGAGGGGGCGGTCCGCACCGTGCGCTATGTGATGCGCAAGGCGGGCGGCTGGCTCTTGATGATCGTGGTCGCGACCAACGCCACGTACTTCCTGGCCAGTTGGTTCCTCGACCCGCGATCGAACTACAAGGACGTCCGCCCCGCCCCCAGCGAGGGCCAGCTCTCCCGGGCCCTCGCCCCGTACAACCTCGACCCCGGAACGCCGCTGGTGCAGCGGTGGTGGAACTGGCTCACCTCGGTGGTCCTCGACTTCGACTGGGGCACGTCACCCACCGGCGTATCCGTCAACGGCGAGGTGGGCTACCGCGCCCTCGTCAGCGCCGAGTTGGTCATCACCGCGACCGTCCTGTCCGTCGTGATCGGCGTCGCGCTGGCCGTCTACACCGCCGCCCGCCAGTACGGTGCGGCCGACCGGATCTCGCAGGCCCTGTCCATCGCGGTGTTCAACGTCCCGACGTCCGTGGCCGCACTCGCCGTCGTCTTCGTCGCCATCTGGCTCAACCAGCACGCGGGGCTCGACTTCCTCTACGTCGCCGGGGAGAGCTCACCCGACGTCGAGGGACTGCTGCCGACGATCGGTGACCGCCTCCTGCATCTGATCCTGCCGACGCTCACCCTGACGCTGATGGGCTACGTGGGCCACCACCTGACGCAGCGTTCGCTGCTGCTCGACACGATCAACGCCGACTTCGTGCGCACGGCCCAGGCCACCGGCCTCACCCGCGCCCAGGCCGTCCGCAGGCACGCGCTGCGGGCCTCGCTGATCCCGACGGCGGCCTCCGTGGCGTTCAGCGTGCCCGCCGTCTTCACCGGAGCCGTCATCACCGAGACGGTCTTCGGCTGGAACGGCATGGGCCGCTACCTCATCGAGACCCTCAGCAAGAACGACGTACACGGCACCGTCGCGACGGCCGCGTTCGCCGCGGTGCTGACCGCGGTCGGCGCGATCCTCGCGGACATCGCCACGGTCTTCCTCGACCCCAGGGTCCGGGTGAACTGACATGGCGACAGCAACCGACACCACCATCGCCGAGCCGCGCGGCGACCTCGGCCGCGGCCGGCTCTATCTGCGGCGCTTCCTGCGCAACCGCCTCGCCGTCGCCGGCGTCGTGATCTTCGCGCTGCTCGTGCTGTTCAGCGCCTTCGGCGACCTGTTCACGTCCTACGCCCACACGGACGCCGACTTCACCGCCCTCACCCAGCCGCCGAGCGACCTGCACTGGTTCGGCACCAACCAGGGCGGCAACGACATCTACGCCTGCGCGGTGCACGGACTGCGGCGCTCACTGGTGATCGCCGTGAGCGTGTCCGTCCTGACGATCGCCGTCGCCGCGGTCATCGGTGCGAGCGCCGCGTACTTCGGCGGCCGGGTGGAGCGGCTGACGCTCGGCGCCATCCACTTCCTGCTGATCGTCCCCTCGTTCCTCATCCTCGCCCTGGTGTCCCACCGGCTGGCCGGTGACTGGCGCGTCCTCATCGTCGTGCTCACCGTCTTCGGCTGGATGTCCACCGCCCGGGTCATCTGGTCCGTCTCGACCTCGCTGCGCGAACGGGACTACGTGACGGCGGCGGAGTTCATGGGCGTGAGTGCGCCGCGCGTCATCCTGCGCCACATCATCCCCAACCTCGGCTCCCTGCTCATCGTCAATCTGACGCTCGGCGTCGTGTCGACCGTGCTCAGCGAGACCGCGCTGTCGTTCCTCGGCTTCGGCGTCCAGACCCCGGACGTCTCCCTCGGCACGATGCTCGCCGACGGGGCGGCCACCCTCACCAGCGCCCCCTGGCTCTTCGCCTTTCCCGCGGGCCTCGTCGTCCTGCTCACCGTCTCGATGACCTTCATCGGCGACGGCCTTCGCGACGCCCTCGACCCCACGTCCGTGACCGGTGCGGCGGGAGGCCGACGATGACCCTCACCACCCCCCTGCGCGACGGGGTCTCCGCCACCGGCGCCACCCCCGTGCTCTCCGTACGGGACCTGCGGGTCTCCTTCCCCTCCGAGGCCGGGCGCGTCGAAGCGGTGCGCGGCGTCAGCTTCGATCTGCTGCCGGGCCGGACCCTCGGCATCGTCGGCGAGTCCGGCTCGGGCAAGTCGGCCACCGCGATGGGCATCATGGGCCTGCTGCCGCCCACCGCCGACCTGCGCGGCCAGGTCCTGCTCGGCGGTCAGGACCTGATCGGCCTCGACGACCGGGCGCTGTCACGGGTGCGGGGCAACTCCATCGGCATGGTCTTCCAGGACCCCCTGTCCGCGCTCACCCCCATCTTCTCCGTGGGCAGGCTGCTCTCCGACGCGCTGCGGGTCCACCAGGACCTGTCCAAGAAGGCGGCCTGGGAGCAGGCCGTGGAGCTGCTCGACCTCGTCGGCATTCCCGACCCCCGCGGGCGGGCCGCGGCCTTCCCCCACGAGTTCTCCGGCGGCATGCGCCAGCGCGTGGTCATCGCCCTGGCGATCGCCAACCGGCCGAGCGTGCTCGTGGCCGACGAACCCACCACCGCGCTCGACGTCACCGTGCAGGCGCAGATCCTCGACGTCCTGCGCCTCGCGCAGCGGGAGACCGGCGCCGGACTCGTCCTGATCACCCATGACCTCGGCGTCGTGGCCGGTCACGCGGACGACGTCGCCGTCATGTACGCGGGCCGCCTCGTGGAGAAGACGGACGTGCACGCGCTGTTCCGCCGGCCGACGATGCCCTACACCGCACGGCTCCTGGCCGCGGTGCCGACCGTCGACAGCGGGGTCCGCCGGCCCTTGGTCCCGATCGGCGGAGAGCCACCCGTCCTGTCGGGCCTGCCGGACGGCTGCCCCTTCGCGAGCCGGTGCGCGGTCGCGCTCGACGCGTGCGGCTCCGAGGAGCCGGAGCTGCGCCCCGTCACGGGGCACGGGGACGTGGCCTGTCTGCGCGCGGCAGAGATAGCCGGGGGCACGCTGGACCCCACCGGGGGTGCCGGCTCCGTGGACCAGCCGGTGGACACCGGGCGCGCCGCAGGGAGCGGCGACGGGAGCGGCGACGTGGTGCTGCGCGTCGAGGACCTCGTCAAGACCTTTCCCGTCACCAAGGGCGCGTTCGTCAAACGCCGGGTGGGCACGCTGCACGCGGTCAACCAGGTCAGTTTCGAGCTGCGTACCGGCGAAACGCTGGGCCTGGTCGGGGAGTCGGGCAGCGGCAAGACGACCACGCTGATGGAGATCCTGCGGCTCAGACGGCCGGAGGGCGGCCGCATCGAGATCGCGGGGAGGGAGGTCGGGGCGACGGCGGGCACCCGTGCCGCTACCAGCGCCCACGGCACCCGTGCCGGTACCTCGGCCGACACCAGCGCCCACCGCACTCCGGCCGATTCCGGCGCCCACGGCCCTCCGGCCGGTTCCGGCGGGCGCGGCACACCAGCCGAGTCCGGCGGGCGCGGCACACCAGCCGGTTCCGGCGGGCGCGGGCGCACCCTGCGGCACGACGTGCAGATCGTCATGCAGGATCCGCTGGGCGCCCTTGACCCGCGCCTGCCCGTCTACCAGCTGCTCGCCGAACCCCTGCGGGCCGTCGGCCGCGACCGCGCCGCGATCCGCTCCCGCGTCCACGAACTGCTGGCGCTCGTCGGCCTCGACACCTCGGTGGGCGACCGCTTCCCGGCCGCGCTGTCGGGAGGCCAGCGCCAGCGCGTCGGCATCGCCCGCGCCCTGGCCACGGACCCGAAGCTGCTCGCCCTCGACGAGCCGCTCTCCGCCCTCGACGTATCGGTACAGGCGGGTGTCATCAACCTGCTGAACCGGCTCAAGCGCGAGCTGGGACTCGCCTACCTCATGGTCGCGCACGACCTCGCCGTGGTCCGCTACGTCTGCGACCGCATCGCGGTCATGTACCTGGGCCACATCGTCGAGACCGGCGATACGGAGACCCTCTTCGCCGACCCCAAGCACCCCTACACCCGGGCGCTCCTCTCGGCGGCCCCCGTTCCCGACCCGCAGCGCGAACGCACCCGCGAACGGATCGTCCTGAGGGGCGAGCAGCCGAGCGCGACGGACCTGCCGCGCGGCTGTGCGTTCATCGACCGCTGCCCCGTGTACCGCCTCGCAGGCGACGACGTCCAGGAGCGCTGCCGCACGGAGCGGCCCGCCGCCCGGCCGGTGCCGGGGCAGCCGGGCCACGCGTACGCCTGCCACGCCGCGTAAGGCGCCCCCTCTTCGGCCCTCTGACGGGCCGACGCCCCACCTTCACTCCACGTCCCACCTCCACGTCACACCTCCACCTCAAGGAACCACCCCCATGCGTGCCAAACTGGCCCTGCCCCTCGCCCTGATAGCCGCCCTCTCGGTCACCGCCACCGCGTGCCAGTCCTCGGCCGGTGACGGCGCCGCCGACTCGGACGCGAGGAACACCCCCTCCGCCGCCTCGGGTGCCGCCGACTACAACCCGACGGCGTACGACAAGCTCAGGGACGGCGGGACCTATACGACGGCGGGCACGTTCGACGACCAGGGCAACCCCTTCAACGTCAATTCCACGCTGGCGGCGACCCGGGTGTGGAGCTGGTACAACGCGAACGCGATCACGTTCTCGCCGACCGGTGACGTGCAGTACAACCCGGACTACTTCAGCGATGTGAAGGTGTCCGTCAAGGGCGGCGACCAGAGGGTCACACTCACCATCAACAAGAAGGCCACCTTCAACGACGGCACACCGATCGACTGGACCGCCATCAAGGCCACGTGGAAGGCCAACAACGGTTCCGACAAGGCCTACGCGGCCGCGACGACGGAGGGCTACGAACAGATCACCAAGGTCACGCGCGGCAAGGACGACAAGCAGGCCGTCATCGCCTTCAAGGGCGTCTACGCCTCCTGGCCGGCCCTCTTCTCCACGTTCCTCCACCCGAAGGCGGCGAAGGTCGACAACTTCAACAAGGCGTACGTGAAGAAGGCGCACCCCGAGTGGGGCGCGGGCCCGTACACCGTCGGCAAGTGGGACACCCACTCGGGCAACGTCACCTTCGTCCGCAACGCGAAGTGGTGGGGCAAGAAGGGCAAGCTCGACAAGCGCACCTACGTGAACCTGGAGTCGGCCGCGGCGGTCAACGCCTTCAAGAACGGTCAGCTCGACTACGTCTCCGCGAGCGACGCCGAGAGCCTGAAGCAGCTGAAGGGGCTCAAGGGCACCGAGATCCGCAGCGGCGGCAGCCCGTTCGTGTACTCGCTCCGCTTCAACACCAAGTCGTCGGTCCTCGGGGACAAGACGGTGCGCAAGGCGATCCAGGAGAGCGTCGACCGCGCTCAGATCGCGAAGATCCAGTTCCAGGGCCTGGACTACAAGGAACCGCTGCCCGGCTCGGTCTTGTTCTACAGCTTCCAGAAGGGCTACGAGGACAACGTCTCGGCCGTCCTCAAGCACAGCCCCGACCAGGCGAAGAAGGAACTCGACGCGGCGGGCTGGAAGCCCGGCAGCGACGGGGTCCGGGAGAAGGGCGGCAAGAAGCTCGAGCTCGGCTACACGCTCCTGGGCGACGAGGCGCTGGGCAAGGCCACCGCCGGCGCCCTCACCGCGATGCTGAAGCCGGTCGGCGTACGCCTCGTCATCAAGAAGGCCGCCGAATCGGACTTCGCCGGCGTCGTCAACGAGCGGAAGTTCGACCTGATCGTCTCGGGCAACCGCTCCATGGACCCGTTCGGGGCTCGCTCCCTGTGCGAGCTCTACTGCTCGGACCGCGAGTCCAACCTCACCGGGGCCGGATCCCCGGCCCTGGACAAGGAGATCCGCGCCACGGCGGACGTCCCTGGCCTGGACGAACAGGGAGCCGCCGCGAACAAGGTCGAGCGGAAGGCCCTCCGGAACTACGCCCTGCTCCCGCTGTTCAGCGGCCCGTCGACGTACAGCGTCAAGAAGGACCTGGCGAACGTGGGCGCGACCATGTTCTACAGCCCGCTGCCGGAGACGGTGGGCTGGAAGAAGTAACCCTCCGGGCCCGCTCCCAGGCTGCTCGCGGCCGTCTCGATGTCTGGTTTCGATGTCTGGTTTCGATGCGCCTCGAAGGGCTTTGAGGAGCGCGTGGGACCACCGCGAGACTCGGCCGCGAACGGGGAAGCTCCCCGGCCCGCAGCGCGGTGCCGGATGCCCCCGGGCCAGCATCCGCACCTGATGTCAGGGAGATGACCTCGCATGAAGCTCAGCAGCTCGTTCACCGTCCGTGCCGGGATCGCCGCGAGCGCCGCCCTCGCGGCGACCGCCGTGCTCGCGGGCCCGGCCCACGCCGGGGTCTCCGGCCAGTACTCGTTCCAGAACGCGGGCACCGGCAAGTGCCTCGACGTGCAGGCCGGTTCGTCGGCGGACAACACCGTCCTCCAGCAGTTCAGCTGTAACGGCAAGGCCCACCAGCGGTTCTCGCTGAACTTCGAGGTGGACAACCCCACGTCCCTGATGAGAGCCGCCCACTCCAACAAGTGCATGCAGGTGTTCAGCACCACGCCCGGAACCAACGTCCTCCAGCGTCCCTGCGACAACGTCTCCGGACAGCGCTGGGAGTTCATCGAACTGGGCAACAACAAGGTCACCATCAAGAACGTCGCGAGCGGCCTGTGCCTCGACGACGGCGCGGCGCCCTCCGGCAGCCGCCGCGAGGTGCGCCAGACGGTCTGCACGGGTGCCGCGACCCAGGTGTGGACCCGCTACTGATCCACCCGCGTGGGTGCGGCCGCCGCTCGCCGGAGGCCGCACCCACGCGCGGCGACAGCGTCCACTCCGGAACCCGGGCGTGACGGCACAGGGGCCGCAGGCCGAACAGTGGTGACCTGAAGATCGAGCCACGCCGCTGACATCCGGCCCGGCGTCGAGGGCGGTGCCCCCCCGGTATCGGCGAGGTCCCTGGCAGGAAGGGAACGCGATGAACCGGCCCCGGCTCGACGGAGTCCACCACTACAAGGTGCCCGTGTCCGACCTCGGCGAGAGCCTGCGATGGTACGCACGGGTCTTCGGCGCGGAACGGCAAGCGCAGTTCGACCACAGGTCATCCGCGGGCGTGCTCTACGCCTACGTCCTCTACGTACCGAAGCTGGGTCTTCTGGAGCTCAGATACGCGCCCCGTACCGCGAAAGCCATCAGCGGTCACGATCCGGTCACGTACGCGGTCCCGACACGGGCCGACCTGCGGGCATGGGTCGGACACCTCGACGCTCTCGGTGTCGAGAACTCCGGCGAGCTGCGAGGGATCATCGGTTGGGTTCTGGTGTTCCGTGACCCCGACGGGCTGGCGGTCCGGCTGTACACCCGCGAGCATCACGCGTTCGACGAGGCCCATGCTGACGTCGATTCGCGGTGGCTGCGGCTCTCCGCCGACGCCGAGGTGGTCGACGCGCAACCATGAGGGGTCACATCCGCCGTCGCGCATCGGGGACGCGATGGGCCGTGACTGTCACCGGCAGTCGCGCCCCTGGCCCGGGCCGTCCGCTGTGTCAGTCGGAGTCGTGGACGGCCTTCGGTCCGACGGCGGGTCGGTCTGCACTGGTAGGGCGGGGAGGACTGGTACGGCTGGTGGGGGTCGGCGCGCTGCTGCCGGTGTAGGAGGGGAGGTCGGCCACCAGCTTGGTGAGGGCCGGGTCACCGGCGTAGCGTCGCGCGTGCAGGTCGGCGATCTTGTGGGCGATGTCGGGGTCGTCGCTGTCGGTGGTGTCGTAGGAGACGAAGGACTCCAGCAGCGGCAGGCCGATCCGGTCGGTGTGGGCGTGTGAGGGTGCCATCAGGTACTCCCAGTAGCCGTCGAGGCCCTCCAGGACGAAGACGGCGCCGTACTCGAACTCGCCGCCGATGTCCCTGCCGACGACGTACCGTACGACCGCGTCGATCGACTCGCCCTGGTTGCGCAGGCTGGCGAGGGCCTCCTCGCGCTGTGGGGCGGTGGCGGTCGTCTTGAAGGTGAAGCGGTTGTGGTGATAGATCATTTCTCTCCCTCGCCGGTCTGCGGGCGGCCCTCGGGGTGCGCGGTCGAAGACGACCAATGGCCAAGCAGCGCCGTCACCGCCTGGTCGGCCAGGCGCAGGGCGCGGTCGAAGCCGACGTCCTCGATCAACCCGATGCTCGCGAGGCCGTGCAGCGTGCCCCACAGCAGGTCGCAGGCGTCCTCGACGCTGGGAAGATCGGCTGCGGTCTCGGCCGCCCAGGCTTCGATCAGCTGCCGGGTGAAGGCGATCACGTCGTCGGCGGCGGTGCGGCGGGTGGAGGCATCGACGTCCGTGCCGGGTGCGCCCGACATGAGCTGGTACAGGCCGGGCCGCGACCGGGCGAACTCCAGGTAGGCGGCCGCCGCCAAGTGCGGGCCCCGTGACGCCGGTTCACCGGCCACCGCGGTCCGCATTCGCTGCGCCAGCTCGCCGTTGACCCGCTCAAGGAGCGTGCGCAGTACGGCGTCCTTGCTCGGAAAGTGCTGGTAGATCACCGGCGCGCTGTAGCCGATCTCGGCAGCGATCCGTCGGACGGTCACCGCCTGCCACCCCTCGGCCTCGGCCATCCGACCCGCCGCCTCCAGGATCTCGGCGAACGTCCGCTGACGTACCTCTTGCCGCTTCCCCACCACGAACCCCTAACACCGTTAGAAAATCTAACGGTGTTAGCTTCTTGTGTGTTCCGGGGCGTGTCAAGCCTGCACGGCCGGAGTCGGCGGGCGCGTCCGCCGGGCGAGGACGTCGTGCGTGTCCCGGGAGGCTCCGCGAACTTGACGGGGTGGGCCTTCGAGGAGGACCTCGGGATCCAGGTCGATGTGGCGTTGGCGGCGCCGCAGGCGACGTATCCGCCGGAGGACTGGGCGGAGTACGACCGGCGGCAGCACAGGCGGCCGGAGTGAGCGGCGACCGTGCCCCCGCAGCCGGTCTGGTCGTAGGGGCATGGTCGTGTTCGGCGTCGAGACCCTTGGGGTCCGCGCGGCGGCGCGGGCCCCAAGGGAACGCGCCCGTCACTCAGTTGAGCCTCTTACCCATTCGTTCGGACGCCTTCTCAGTGTCCTTCGTGTCCCACCACTCAAAAAGATGAGTGCGCATCAAGAACCCGAGGTACTCCACGCGATCAGGGTCGAGGTCGCCACTGACCAGGCTCGCTTCAGGCCCCTTGTATTCAAAGGACACTTCCCACAGTTCCCCTTGGGCCCGAATCTTGAGTTGCACCGAAAGGCGCGGGCATACGTCACGCACCCGCAGTTCCAGAACTTCGATGGCGGAGCCAGGATATTCCTGCTGAATTCCCAGGATCTCCCTGCCCAGCATTTCTTCCACTTGTTCAGAAGTGGCCATAGGCAACCCTTCTAGCATGGCCCCTTAGCGACGCTTGCCGTGTAGTGCACAGAAGCCGTGATGATCCCCTGCGGAGTGATTCCGCCCGGCTTCCCTCCAAGGGGGCCATTATTGTATACCACCTTGAAGTTTTTCCTTGGCTTCGTGGTGCAACCCACACCGGGCTTGTATCGAAGGACGACGCCAGGGCCTACCTCGTAGCCGTTCCAGAGCGTACTGCTTATCTTGCTCTTGAAAGACTTGCTCCACCTGCCGTGGGCGGCTATGTGCCGGAACCCCCACTTGCTGTTTCCACAGCGCAGCGGGACCTTGGAGGGCCCGCGATGGAACGTGTAAGCAATTTTGCTGCTGGGCTGCTTCCCCTTGCACGGCTCAGTCTTCGCCTTCGTAGCTGGCACGGCGCCATCGGGCGTGTGGATCTGCGCATTGGCTGACGGCATGCTCAGCGAAATACTGACTGCCCCTATGGCAGCGACACAAGAAATTGCGATCCTCCGGTTGAGCTGCACCCGATTTAACCCTTCTTCCGGATCAACTGACGGGCCCCTGATCGAAGACGTCCCGTCACCATCGGAGCCTAGGCGAATTCCCAATCCAAGGTCCACACGGAAATTCCGATACAGCGAGAGGGTCAACCTTTCATCGCCCCGTCACCTCCTTGACCGTTTCAGAAAGGTCTCGAAGACGGCTCCCTCTGGCCAGGGTTCATCGCTCTGCCACCCCTACGTGCGGGGAGAAGAAACATACTGCGCGTACGACGACTTCTCGGACTGGAAGCGCAACGGGAAAAACATGGCTCGCGCTCCCGGCTCCGCGGTCCTGTGCCATGGCCAGAACTGGAATACGTATCCTTCGATGCCTTCGACGGGCCGCTGCCGGGCCCACTCAGCAACTGCATCCACTCCGCCCGGCAGCGCGGGTAGCGCCCCGCCCTCGGCGAGGCGGTGTGTCTGGCGACGTACATCACGCTCCTGCGCGGCCGTGATCGCCGCGCATGCGGGGTGATCGAGCAGCCAGCGTATGCCCGCTGCCCGGCTCCCCTTGTCGAAGTCCAGCTGCACGAGGACAGCCGCGGAGTCGGCGACGAACAGCTCCTCGGCAGCGGTAGGCAGCGCCGGTGCCGAACCGCCCGGTCTCGGCCGGCAGGAGTCGAAGACGATCTCGCCGCTCAGGCCGCGCTGGAGGAGGCGCTTCGCCCAGCCCGCCGGGTATCCGGCGACACGGGCCTCGTCCGGGTCGTACGGACTCGGCCCTGGCACCATCCGTACGCGGAGGCGAGCCGCCCTTGCCCTCTCCGCGCGCGGAAAGGGCACCCGCACGCCCTCCGAAGGCCGGCCCGGGGCGATGGACCAAGCGGCTCGGCCCGCTGCTGCCGTTTTCGGCGACTTCCCGAACTCCACAGCGCGTGGCCGATGAGTTTGCGGCTTCCGGCCGGTCCAAGCTCGTGACACCTCAGGAAAGGACACTGCCATGTCGGAGCTTCTCGTCGACTTCATCACTTCCCTCGACGGTCACGCATCGGGAGAGGGATGGCCCGGGTTCTGGGGCCTGGAGGGCCCGGAGTACCTCGCATGGCTCGGGAAGCAGCCCGAGGTCACCTATCTGATGGGAGCGAACACCTACCGCCTGATGTCGGGCTTCGCCGCGGGCGAGGTCCCCAGCGGCCAGGACGAGTTCAGGCCCGAGGAAGAGGCGTCCGTGGACGAGCTCACGCAAGCGTCCAAGGTGGTGTTCTCCTCCTCCATCGAGGAGCCGCTGACGTGGGCCAACTCCACGCTCGTGCGCGGCGACGCCGTCGAGGCGGTCCGCGCCATGAAGTCGGGCGGCTCGGGGCTCCTCAGCACGATCGGCAGCCTCAGCCTGTGCCGGTCCCTGCTGCGGGCCGGACTCGTCGACCGCTTCCGGGTCGTGATGTTCCCGGTGATCACCGGGGCCACGGGCGAAGAACGCATCTACGACGGCTACCCGGACGTCGCCCTGGAGATGACCGAGCACCGCACCTTCGACGGCCGCATCCAGCTCGTCGAGTACAAGCCCCGCGTGCTCGAGCACCCACCGCTCCACACCCCCGCGTGACCTCACCCCGCCCGCCGGTCGCGTCGCCTTCCTCCGCTTCCCTGAGCGCGGGCACGGCGTCTACGCCTCGCGGGAAGGCGTCCAGGCTCCGCCGCGCGGGCTGGACGCAGGGCGCGCTTCCCGGCGCCCGGGCCGACCGCGCCGGCCCGGCAGACGATCACCGCCCCATGGCCCTGACGTCCCCGGCCGCGCCGGTCCCCGACGCCGCCGAGATCCTGCGCGCGCCTGGAGGACGGCGCAGCGCAGGGGGTGGCGTTCGTCGAGGTCCAGGGGCGGGCGGTGGCCGCCTTCGCGTCGGCCACGTGGGCGGCCGAGTGGATCACACCCGGGACATCCCCCCGTGCTCGCTGAACAGATACAGCCACCACAGGTGTGGTCGGTGAGCCCGGCGCAGCCTTTGCATCCACATTCGAACATGCGATCTAATCGTATCCATGGACCGGCACCCCTTTCCCACTGACCTCCTGAAGGCCCAGGAAGCCTGGTACGTCACCTACCAGCACCTGGCCGACGTGCCGACGAGCGGCGCGGCCGCGCACCGGCGCCGACTGCTGCAGCTGTCCCGCCTGATCGCAGCCCACCCCTACTGGCAGACCCCGTACGGCACCCCCGCAGCCCGCGTCGCGCTCAAGGAACAGGCCCGCGCCCAGGCCGCGAAGGCGCGGCCGTGAAGCTCACCGACCCCCAGGTACGCATCCTGCGCGGCCCCCGCGAGTGGGTGGCCACCTACGGGGAGGCACCCTCGGGCTCTTGATGGACCTCACGTCTCTCGCGGGCGGCGTGCCCTGGGAGAGCATGACGCCACCGGCCCCGGGCCCCGTACGTCAACAAGCTCTACGCCCGAGGCGCGTCAGGCGTCCTTCGCGGTCCTTCGCGGGTTCGTGGTGAGGGTGGCCGGTCAGTCCGGCCGCGGTCTGGGTGAGGTGTCGGGCCAGCGCCTCGGCCCCGGTGTCGGCGTCGCGGGGCAACTGTCCTGGAGCGGCGCCCCGGAAAGGCGCCAGGGGCTACGCCGTGACCGTCTACGACCCCGACGCCCCCACCGGGTCCGGGTTCTGGCGCTGGGCGATCGCCGACATCCCCGCCACCGTCACCGAACCGCCCGAGGGTGGCGACGACACCGGCTCGGGCCTGCCCGACGGCGCCTTCCAGCTGCCCGACGACGCCCGCGCAGCCCGCTTCATCGGCGCCGCAACCGCCTGCCGGGCCCTCCGTCCCGACTCCCCACTGATGCGCACCCTGCGGCACGCCGGAGTGCGACCCGGCGAGATCGTAAGGGAGGGTGACCCTCGTTGATTCAGCGGAACGTGTACATGAGCTGGCCTCACACATGACGGCTAGTCAGTTCCTCAAGGCCTGAAGGGACTTCGTCGAGTACGAGAGCGTTCTGGGCAGCGCTCGTCATTCGGGCCGACGAGGGCGACGACCAGCTCCAGCAGAATCAGGAACAGCAGCATGAGGGCTGCCCCGCAGTGCGTCAGGGCGGCCGCCTTGCCGATCGTGGCGAGCTCGCGGAACAGGCCAACGACCGCGCGGGCGAAGGGAGACCGGGGCGGGGGCCAGCGTCTCCCTCGCAGCCTGAGCACACACCCGTTCCTCTCCCGGCCGGCCGGGCCCCGATGCCCGACACGGCGCCGCAGAGGGCTTGCGTACCGGAGGGCACACACCCGTACGCGGTGATTAGGGACCAAGGTCCCCAGGGGAGGGACTTTCGGCCGCAGCCGCTCAGGCCTGGATCTAGGAAAGATCAAAACATTCAAGCATCAATCGTCAAGCCGTCAAGAGGCCCTCGGGGGAAGCGTTTTGCATGCCGCTGAGAGGGAGCCGCGCCCCTACCGCAAACCGCCGTCAGCGAGGAGCGGCCGGAGGCCGAGGCAGCAACCCGCCCGGCAGGGACAATCACCCAGGGCAGCACGGCGGCTGGCGCGGGTGAGGAGTCCAGGAGTCCGCGATGGTCGGTTCCTTGGCCGTCCGGTTCGGCCTCCCCGCATCTGATGCCCATACGCTCACGACAGGAGCCCACTGTGCCGACCGCAACCGGACCCGCGCCCATCTACAAGGTCGTCCTCAACAACGAGGGGAGGTACGCGATCCGGCCGTCCGTTCGGGACCTCCCTCCGGTCTGGACCGACGCCGGAAAGAGCGGCGGGAAGACGGAGTGCCTCGTGTTCGTCTGGAACTCCACCCGAAGCCGCCGGGACCGAGCCGCGCTGCCGGGGCCGCGCGCTACATGACCCTCCCCACCTCCTCCGGGCACTTCTGTGCCGCTACAGCGAGGAGCCCGGCATCGTCGTGAGCACTCCCACCGCCGGACACGCCCACCAGGGTTAGTGCGTCGTAAGGGCACAGCGTCGTGCCGTCGGGTGCCCGTCCGCTGGTCTTGGACGTCTGCTGGTCCTGGGCATCTGCAGGTCTTGGACATCCGCTGGTCTTGGAGGTCGACCGCGCGCAAACACCCGTCGGGGTCCGCCCCCGACAGGGTGACGGAGGCGGCCGCGTCCAGCACGCGCAGCACCACCTGCCTGTACCCGGCGTCCGCCCCGCGGAGTCCCGGGAGGTCGGCGCGTCCTCGGGGAACGCCGCATCGAACGCCTCGGTGATGCCAGGCTTCCCAGTGACCTCGCGGAGCACCGGCGCGGCCCGGTTCAGCTCGAGCTGGTTCTCCCCCTCGAGGGCCAGCCGCGCCAGGTAGGCACGCACGCTCCCCCCACCCGCCGCAGCGATCGCTGCGAACCGATCCCCGGTCGCGGAGTCAACCTTCATCGTCGTGTCACTCATGCCCCCGCGAATCCACCCAGGTACCGCCACGGATATCCCTCCTGCGCAATGCCCCATGCCCAGGCGAAGCCCCGTCCGAACGCACCCCACCGCAAGCAGATCCCCCCATGGTGTCCGCAGCGCGAGGCGGGCCACGTCGACGCTGCCGCACATCTCGCCACCGCTCACGCCCCCCACAGAGCGAAACCCCCAGTCCTCCCGGCGGCAGGGGCGCCGAGCGAGCCGTGGAACAGACCGGCCACGCGTGGGAAGCACCCTCACCAGAGCCTCCAGGAGCCACCCGACGCCACACGCCAGGCCCGCCTGGCAACACCCCCCCACCGCCTGGTTCAGCCCGGCGCCCCCCACACTGACGAGGCCCCCCACATGCCCCACCGCCATCACGCCCTCGCCTTCCGCGCCGGCGCCTGCGCCCTCCTCGGCATGACCGCGGCCGCCGCCACCAGCCCGTACTGGCCCGCCGCGTTGGGCACGACGGGCGGAGCCCTGGCCCTCGCCTGGTGCGCCCGCTGCGAGGCCGTCGCCGACCGCCGAGGCCGCGTCGACGCACAGCGCGAACGCCTCGCCGCGCGGCCCGCGCCGCCGCCCCCGCTCACCCCCTGCCGCCTCCTCCGGCCCCTGGCCGACAGCAGCGACCACGGCGTCGCCTGCGCCCCCGGCCGCGCCCATGCCACCGACACCGACCGCGGCTGGGCCGACCTCAACACCGCCTGCTGCCTTCGGTCATGGGAATCCCGCGGCGCCGAACACGACACCACGCACTGCACGAAGAAGGACCAGGCCGCATGACCGAGCGCATCCGCCTCGACGACCTCACCGACGACGCCCTCGACAGGCTGCGCGAGCGCCTCATCGCCGCCGAGGACGCCGTCGCCCGCGTGGGGACGCTCCGCGACGTCTGGGGCGAGGCACCCGGCCCGCTCGCCCGCGCCCTGGCCGCCGACCTCACGACCACGCTCCGAGCCCCGGAACCTGGGCCCCGGCTCCGCCCTCAACTCGAGGCAGCCATCGGCTCGATCTTCCACGAGCACCCCGAGCACCACCGCATCGACGAGCACGAGCACGTCCGCGACGCCCTCACCACAGCCGTCCTCGACGTCGTCCTCCCGCACGGCGGACTCCTCAGCACGCGCACCCGCGTGCAGCACCTGGAGAACCTCCACGAGGAGAGCGCCCGCAGGTACACAGCGGCCCTCGCCCGCGTCGACGAGCTGCTCGCCGAGAACGCGGAACTCGTCCGGCAGCGCGCCCTCCTCATCGAGTCCCACACCGAGCAGCGCGCCGTGATCGAGCGCGTTCGGGCCGCCCTCCGCAACCCAGGCGCCCTCGGCTGGCGGCAACGCATCCGTGTCGCCCTCGCCGGTACGCCGTGTGATGCGGGGAGCAACACCCCCAACGCGCTCGGCACCGAGCAGTGCGGCCCGATCGCCGGGCACACGGGCCGCCAGGCCGACGACACCCTCACTCGGCCCACTGCCCCGGCCAAGGAGCAGCCGTGAAACCCATCCGCATCGAGTTCCTGGACGACGACGGCCAATGGCGGCCCCTCCACAGCAGCACGAACTCCGGGTTCCACGGGAAGCCAGCGCTCGCCCGTGCCGTGGCAGAACGGATCCGCACAGTCCACGACGCCATGACCGCGGTCATGGCCGCCTCCGCGAAGGCCGTCCGCTCAGCCCTGGGCCGAGCGGGCCGGGCGTTCCGGGCCCGCCGCCGCCCGGACCGACCCGCCTGGCCATCCCCGTACGGGCCCGCGCGCAGGAGGCACCGTCCATGAGCCGCCGCAGCACCGCCGCGGAAGTCGGCGGACGTCTCACCGCCGACGGACACACCGGCGCCGCACACCGCCGCGATGGAGCGCCCGGCCACCGCGCCCACCAGGCCAGTCCCCGCACCGTCCCGCGCACCACAGGAGCACCGACGATGACCACGACCGTCACCCACCTCCGCACCATCGCCCTGCGGTGGGCCGACCTCGACGAAGCCGTCGGCGCCCCCGCGACCGCCGCGACGCTCGACGTCGGCTCCCGCGGCCACCTCGCCCGCCTCGACCAACTCGATCCCGAACGGCTGGAGCTGGAGTACGCGCGCCACCAGGCCGCCCACCTCCGCACCCTGGAACGCGGCCCCGACCAGGCCGGTGAACACCCCGCCCCCGTCCGCCTCGCCGTCCTCGACACCATGCGCGCCGTCGAGGACGCCCTCGTGGGCTGCGCCGACCAGACCGCAGCCGTCGTGCAGCGCTCGCCGAGGGCGTACGCACCGCGCTCGTGGCCGGCCGCAGACCGGGCCCGTCGCGACCAGCTCGCGCGTGCGGACGCCCTCGACCTGCGGCGGTGGCGGTACACCGGGTGCAGGACGGCGCCGTACGCCGCGCTGTGGCTCCTCGCCCGGGTCACGCGCGCCGCGGGCCCGTTCACGGCGCTGCCGGAGTGGGAGGAGCGGCGCATCGCGGCCGTCGCTGAGGGCGCGGCCGAGTGCGTCGAGCGGGCCCTGGACATCGCGGCGCGGCGCCGCACGCCCGAGCAGCGCCACCGTCGCGGGCCGTGCGTGGGCGCCCCGTATGCTCCTGACCATGAGCACCGCACCTCCCGCCCGTAGGCGTGACGCCGCCGCGACGCGCGAGGCGATCCTCGCCGCCGCGGTCGTGGAGTTCACCGAGCACGGGTACGCCGGGGCCGGGGTGCGCCGGATCGCCGAGCGGGCGGGTGTGACGGCGATGATGATCAACCGCTACTTCGGCTCGAAGGAGGGCCTGTTCGCTCAGGCCGTCGCTCGTTCCTTCGCACCTCCGACCGTCGTCGGCGACGAACGCACCGGCTTGGCGGGCGCGATCGCCCACACGCTCACCGAGCGCACCGCCTCCGGCGCGGAGCAACTCGATCCGTTCCTGCTGTTGTTGCGTTCGGCGCCGGATCCGGAGGCGGCGGGCATCGTCCGGCAGGGCGTGGAGGACAACGTGGGCGCCAGGCTGGCAGCGCTGCTCGACGGCTCGGACGCCGAGGTACGCGCACAGCTCGCCCTGGCGCTGGTCGCCGGAACGTGGCTGCTGCGCAGCGTTGTCGGTACCACCGCGCTCGTCACGGCCGATGAGGACGACCGCCTCACGGCCCTCCTCACCGGCATGCTCGAACCGGTGGTCCAGGAGGCGGACGGCACATCGGTGTCCGGGCCCGGCCCCGACGGCGCCGACGGCTAGCCGTCCGTCGTCGGCAGGCGGAGTGGCGGGGTGCGTGCTCAGAAGGCGGAGCGGACGAGTCCGCCGTCGACGCGGATCGTGGCTCCGCTGATGTACTGGGCGTAGTCGCTGCAGAGGTAGGCGACGGCTGCGGCGACCTCCTCGGGTTCGCCGAAGCGTTCCTGGTCGTTGGGGATGAGGGCCTGGACGGCGTTGGGCTGGATCTCGTCCCAGGTCCGGCCCCAGCCGCGGGCGGGCCCGATGCCGGTGACGAGGTCCCTGGTGGCCTCGACGAGGATCGCTCCGGGAGAGACGACGTTGGACGTGACGCCGGTGCCCTTGAGTTCGCGGGCGAGGGAGACGGCGAGGTTGTGCCGCGCGGCCAGGGTGGCGTTGTACTGGGGGTGGGTGTTCATCGGCTGTGAGGCGAGCCCGCCGCCGATGGTGACGACACGTCCCCAGCCGCGTTCACGCATGGCGGGGACCAGGTGCTGGATCATCCGGACGCCCGAGACGACGTTGACGTTGTAGGTGTCGCGCCACTCCTCGGGGGTGGCTTCGGCCCAGGACAAGTGGCGGTAGAAACCGGCGTTGTTGACGAGGACGTCGACGGGCCCGTCCGCGGTGGCGGCGCGGGCCACGTCGGCGGCGGCGCGGTCGTCAGCGAGGTCACCGACCACGGCGACGGCCGTCCCGCCGGTCTCTTGGATCTGCCGCGCGACCTTCTCCGTCCGGTCCTCGTCCCGGCCGTGGACCACGACGGCGGCCCCTTCGGCCGCCAGCAGCTTCGCGGTCTCCATGCCAAGACCCGCGCTCGAACCTGTGACGAGCGCGCGCTTGCCGGTGAGGTTGAGGTTCATCTCGTGTTCCCTCTCAGAGGCCCGCTTGCGGGGCCCCGCTCCGTGGTGCTGCGAGGTGTCCGGCACGTACGTATACAGCTGTAGACTTATGACAGGGAGAGACGCTCCACGGCTACGAGGGACGACAGTCGAGCCCGGACCGGACCGCGAGCATCGGTGAGGGCGGGCCACCTGGAAACGGGGCCCGCCACCGACAGGGAGAGCCGACGCCGCCGCACGGCACGGCAGTTCCCAAGCGGACGCCGGAGAGGGGCCCGGGGTCCGCGAAACCCTGGCGATGTTCGCGGACGACGTCGGCCTCTCCTACGACCAGGCCGCGGCGAACCCGACCGCTGGCACGCCGAGCTCGACACCGAACGACCGCACGCCGTCGACGAGGTGAGCGACCATCAGGAAACACGACCTCAACGAGCCTTCAGGACCTGGGACCTGGCGGCGCGAAGCACCAGGGGCAGGTACGTGCCCAGCGTGCCGTACGGACGGTGCGTGCCCGGACCACGGTGACCCGCGCGTGGCGGACGGCGGCCGCCCAGCTGGGTGAGCCCGCCGCGCTCGCCGCGCGACTTCTACCGGCGCGGCACCGGGCCGGGACCCGCGAGCGCGGCGAGGGCGAGCACGGATGCCGCGCCGGGCCGGGTCCGCGTCCAGCTCGCCCGGCTCCACCATCGCCATGAACTCGCGCTGAGCCTTCGCGATCGCCCGCGGCCAGGCTCCAGCACGGCTTGGTGGCCACCCAGGTCGCGGTGTACGTGCAGTGGTACGAGCCGTCGGAGGGCATCCACTCGGCCGGGTCCTTGTCGGCCTTGGACCGGTTGGAGGCGGCCGACACCGCGATCAGCGTGTCCGGGGAGCCCTGGTCGTTGGCGTAGGCCTCACGCCGCCCGGCGTCCCAGGCGAAACCGCCAGCTGGTGGGGAGCGTCCTTCGAGCGTGGCCGTGGCGCGGTCCGGCGCGGTGGCGGTAGCCGGCCTGGGGGATGAGTGCGAAGACGCCGCGGCCACCACGCGGCCGCCGGAAGGTGTGGTCTCCAGAGGATTGATCATCTCCGCCAAGGGCCCGTGAGGCGACGGGCGGTCAGGGCCGCTGCGGCCGGGACGTCCCTGGACCAGGGCCTGTCCGATGGGTTTCCAGTCTTGGAGCCAGGGGCGATGTTCGGACTACCTCGCGGTCCAGGCGTCCCGGCAGGGAGCACGAGTCGTACGGTGACCTCGTCCAAGGTCAAGCCGCATGGAGCGAGCCCATGAGCGCTAAAGCCGAGCAGCGGCTGCCGAAGGAACGCGACCTTGTGGTCAGGAAGCCGCCGCAAGGCTTCACCGGCCTTCCGGGAGAAAGCCCGCGAGGCCACGCTCCAGTTCGCGTCCCGGCAGCCCGGTTGATTCACCACCCGGCATCGAAGGGAGCAGACCTATCGGACAGGCCTTAGTCGGGTGCTCGCGGGGGCAGGGATGATCGCGTGACTGGGGTGAACTCGGTCGCGCGGGCGGGTTCTCTTGGTGCTCCTGCCTGCTGGGTTGCCGTCTTGGGGAGGATTCGCATGTCCGTGCACCGTCTGTCCGTCCGCTCTGTTTCGTGGCGAGCCACGCTCTCGGCCGCCTCTGCTCTGGTGGCGGGATGTGCCATGGTGATCGCTCTGCCGGGCCAGGCGTCGGCTGCGTCGATCACCTGCACCGTCAACTCCGTGGAGGTGTCGGGGCCGGTGATCTCCGGTACCAGCGGCGACGACAGGATCCTCTGTTGGGAAGGCGTCGTCCTCGGTACTTCCATCGACGCCGGCGCGGGCGATGACACCATCACCGTGCGGGGGGAGTCTCCCTCGGGCACTTTGGGTGCCAACGGGCAGATAGGCAACGACGGAACCATCGACGGCGGCCCCGGCAATGACATCATCTCCGTCACCGGCGGCCGAGGCGACGACGGCGCCGTGCGCGACGACGGCGGAAACGGTGGGGACGGCAACAACCGGACCATCCTCGGCGGAGGCGGCATCGACACCATCACCGTCACCGGCGGCAATGGCGGCCACGGCGGGCTCCGTGTGGGGGACGGCGGCGTCGGCGGTCACGGCAACGACGGCACCATCACCGCCCAGGGCACCGTGACCGCCACCGGCGGCCGCGGCGGCAACGGAACGGTGCCCAACAACCCGGACGCCGACGGGGGCGCGGGCGGCGACGGCAACAACAGCGACATCCACCTGCTCGGCCACCCGGGCAACCGGGCAGTGCTCACCGGCGGCCCCGGCGGGCACGCCACCGCCGCCGGTGAAGGCGGCGACGGAGGCCATGGCAACGACGGAACCACCGAGGTCGCCGGAACCGTGGACATCCGCGGCGGCAACGGCGGCAGGGCCGGACACCAGGGCTCGGAAGGCGGCCACGGAGGCGACGGCAACGACGACCACCTCCTCGTCACCGGCCCCGCCCTGCCCGCAGGCACGGTCCGGGGCGGCAACGGCGGCCCGGGACGCCCCGGCGGCGACGCGGGTCTGGGCAACGACGGAACCCTCACCGGCGACATCACCACCATCGACGGCGCCCCCGGCATCACCCTCCCCTGACCTGCTCAGCCAGGCATCCCGGCCGCGCGGCCGGGGTCGGAGTGGTGGTGTCCACACGGCCCTGGCCGTGGACCGGATTCGCACCGGCAGTGGCGGGTGGGCGCCCGGCCGGCAGGGCCCCCGCCCGCTCTCGCTGCCCGCCTGCGTCAGGCGAGAGTCCTGGCCACGATCCCGGAGCCGATCGTCCTGCCTCCCTCGCGCATCGTGAAGCGCAGGCCATCCTCCATCGCGATGGGGTGGACCAGGGTGACGGTCATCTGGACGGTCTCACCGGGCAGGACCGTCTCGACGCCGTCGGGCAGTTCGATGGCGCCGGTGACGTCGGTGGTGCGGAAGTAGAACTGGGGGCGGTAGTCCGTGGAGAAGGGAGTGGTCCGCCCGCCCTCGTCCTGGCTCAGGACGTAGACCTCGGCCTCGAACCTGGTGTGCGCGGTGACCGTGCCGGGCGTGGCGAGGACTTGGCCGCGGTCGATCTCCTCACGTGTGATGGCGCGCAGGAGCACACCGATGTTCTCACCGGCCCGGCCCTCGTCGCGGTGCCTGCGGGAGGCCTCGACGCCCGCGCAGGTGCTCTTGCGGGCATCCCTGAAACCGACGAGCTCGACCTCGTCACCGGCCTTGATGGTGCCGCGCTCACACCGGCCGGTGACCACGGTGCCGCGCCCGGGCACGGCAAAGACGTCCTCGATGGGCAGCAGGAACGGCCCGTCGACCGCACGCCCGGGGTCGGGAATGTGAGTATCGAGCGCCTGCGCCAGTTCGATGACCTTCGCCTCCGCCTCCACGTCCCCCTCCAGCGCCTTGAGCGCGGAGCCGCGGACCACGGGGGTGTCCTCAGCCGGGAAGCCGAACTCGTGGAGCAGGTCACGGACTGCCGTCTCGGCCCGCTCGAGCCGCTTCTCGTCCTCGGCCAGGTCGCACTTGTTCAGGAAGACCACAAGGGCGCGTACGCCGACGAGGTGGGCGAGCCGGATCTGCTCGCGGGCCTGGGACATCGGGCCGTCGGCCGCGGAGACGACCAGGATCGCGGCGTCCAGGTGGTCCACGCCGGTGAGCATGTTCTGGGCGTAGTGGGCGTGGTCGGGGAAGTCGATGTGTAAGTAGTGCCGTACCGGGGTGTTGTATTCGACGTAGCTGGTGTTGAGGGTGATCCCGCGGGTGGGCTCCTGCGGGGCGCTGCCGGCCTCGTCGACGGCGCGCACTTCCCCGCCGTACGTCTTGGCCAGCACCGCGGCAAGTGCGGCCGTGAGCGTCGTCTTCCCGTGGCCGGTGTCACCGATCGTGCCGACATACACGTGCGCCTTGGCGCTCTCGGACTTCCCCATGGACACGAACTTCCTCCTCCATACCTGCGGTGATTCGAGCCGACGCGCTGGGGCAGGAGCCCCCGGGACCGCTCAGGTGCGGCGCGAGCCGACGTTGTCGGGCCAGTCGCACTGGTAGGTGTGGATGTTGAAGACCAGACCCTCAGGGCACTCAAACCGCTCGGGCTGAAGCAAGGCGTCGCACTCGTAGAAGACAGCGGGATCGCTGTCGTCGGTAATCAGTTGGCCGACTTTGGTACAGGTCTCGGTCGGAGCCGCCGAGGCGGGCACGGCCAGGGCCACCGGCGCGACCACAGCAGTCACCACCAGGGCGAGCCCGGTCAGCAGCCGCCCCCGGACCCGCCGCCTCTGCCGGGCCGACGCCCCCGCCGCGTTCCCCAGCGCGGCACCGCCTCCCCGTACGCCTTCTGATGCAGCCCGCCCGCCGCCCGCAACACTGATCTCCACGGCCTTCCCTGCCTTCCTCACCTCAGCCTCACGACACCGATCAGCTCGGCGCCACGGGCATCCTGCCCACCCATCTCCCTTCATGACACACAGATTTCAGCCGCTCACAGACCGTTCCACCACTACCTCCACCGAGGGGCCAACACTGCTCGGAGGCGCCACGGCCTGGTGCGCGGCGAGCGCCCGGTGGAAACCCGGCGAACCCATCTCGCGGGTCCTCACCGGCACCTGCGGGGCATCCCGTGGCGGGGCCGGGCCCCCGGTGCGGTCCGGGGCGCGGCCGCGGCGCCGACGCGCAGGACCCGCACGGCGCACACCGCATCAGTACCGACCACTTCGTTGGCCGCAGCGACGATGCAGGCGGCGATCAGCCGCAGTTGGGGGGCGTAGGCCGGGGAGGCAGGGCACAGGTCCAACTGGCCGGTCTCCGGGCGGAAGGCGACCGCCTGCACGTGGTCGGGCAGTCGCGTGGCGATGGCGGCCACGATGTCCGGCGCCCGTCGACGCTGGAGTCATGCGCGACGCCGCCGAGGCCACCGGCGGGCGAAGGGAGGCCGCTTCCTCAGGGGTGAGGGCATCCGCCCTGCCGGGTGCCCTCACCCCCCACCCCGAGCCGCCGAGCACCCACATTCTCGCAGGTCAGCGCACGCGACCTCGCGGCTTCAACGCCACCGGCGGCAGCTCCGGGGCCGGGAGCGGTGCGCCGTCGTAGCCCTTCACCTCGCCGAAGCGCGTGCCCGTCATCCAGTCGGTGCGGGCCTGTTCGATGTCGGCCTGGGTGCGGCCGATGAAGTACCACCACACACCCAACTACAGGAAGATTTTCGCAGTTCAGAGCCATTTCAACCCTAAGAGGGTCAGCAAAAAGAGTGTCAGCAAAAGGTCAGCACCAGCCTCGAAAGGGGCAGCATCGCACGGGACCAGAAGCATTGGTTCGACGGCGGGCATTGCCTGGAGGAACTCCGAGCGCCGCGCTCGCCATGGCTGCAGCGTCCGCACCGGCTCGAGGTCGACTCGTGGTCTTCGGCGGTCCGCAGGTGGATGAGACGGGAGTACCCGACACAGGGCAAAACCCTCAGACCTTCGGAGAGCATCCACAACTCCGTAGAGATCACGGTCGCGCAGTCAGGCAGTGGGTTCACCCTGGGCTACGTGACAGGCGGGAAGTAGCGCGCGAGTACTCAGCTGGGGGCCAGGGCGATCGTCTGCCGTTCGCCGTCGGCGGCGATGCCGGGCAGGCTCGGCCAGCCGTAGGTGCTCCAGGGCTGGGGGCGGCGCTGTCCGCGCACGCGCATGAACCGCAGGGCGCAGACCAGCCGCCCGGCCCCTCCCCCGCGACCGTCCGCGGTCAGTTTCAGCAGCGCGTCGGTGCCGAAGGGGGTGGAAAGCGGCGTGATGAGCAGGCCCTGGGGGCGCAGCTGTTGGAGCCAGGCGGGCGGGATGCGGTAGACGCAGGCGGTGGAGATGATCGCGTCGTAGGGCGCGCCGGGCGGATCGCCCCCTTCGCCGTCCCCGGCCACCACGGCCGGGTGGCATCCAGCCTGGGCCAGGCGCGCCCGGGCCCGGTCGGCGAGCTGGGGGGCGATCCCCACCGAGGTGACATGGGCGGGGCCGCAGCAGGCGGCGAGCAGGGCCGTGTTGTAGCCGCTGCCGGTGCCGATCTCCAGGACCTCGCAGCCCGGGTGGGGGGTTGAGTTCGCGCAGCATCCGCATGGCCACGGACGGCGCGGACACCGAGGAGGTGAAGTCGCCCGCCGCGGGGCCGGTGGGCGGGATGCGGCCGTCGTCGAGCTGGGTGATCAGCGGCCGGTGCGGGGCGTAGACCGCGCTCGCCCACCCCCGAGCGTCCTGGCCCCGGTCGAGGAAGGCCCAGCGCTGCCGCGCATCAGTCTCCTCCAACCACACGCCATCCGGTACGAAGGCCTCGCGCGGCACGGCCTGGAACAGCATGCGCAGCCACGCGGCGCCGGCGAAGTAGCCCTGCTGGTCCAAGAGCTGTGCACAGTCGGCGCGCAGCACCGGGAAGTCGACGGCGGCTGTGGACGTGCTCACGCTTGGTCGCCGGTCCCGGGATCGGCGGGCGGCGACTGGTCGTCGTCCTGGTGGCCGCCTGGCGAGGGCAGCTGAAGTTCGGCGGGCTGCGGGATCTCCTCGGGATCCTGCAGCCCCGGGACCATGACCGTTGGGCTGGACACCGGCATGTCTCCTTCCCCCTGCGGCAAGGACGGCACCAGCGTCACCCCGCCAGGACCTCGTTGAGAAGACCTCGCGGCGGCCGGGACGACGAGGGCCGATTCAGCGCGGACCGAAAGGCCGCGCTAACCGTCGGACGCGAGCGCACACGAGTCGAGCGCACAAGGACCGAGCACACACGGGTCGAGCACACGCAGCTGCGGGAGGCGAGGGGCACCTTCACCGCGTCCTCCCCCGCCCTCACACCCGTGGAGTCTGCCGAACGGGTGCCGCCGCGCGGGCCCGCTGCGCTAGCACCGGCTCTGCAGCCGAGCGCAGGAGCAGCCATGGCGCACCTGACCTCCAACGACGACGAGACCGGGAAGCTGCGCGCCTCGACCCGCCCCGGCTGTGGCGGAGTAGTGCCGCTGTGCTCCAACGCCCTGCGACGAAGTCCGCCATCATGTGGTGACGGACCCCACGCAGAGAAACAGGTAAGGACCACGATGCGCGTTAAGGTCGACGTTCCCAGCTGTGTTGCCTCGGGGCAGTGCGTGATGCTCGCCCCCGAGGTCTTCGACCAGCGGGACGAGGACGGCACGGTCGCACTCCTCGATGACACTCCGCCCTCCGAACTCCACGACGCCGTACGCGAGTCGGCCATGATGTGCCCTGGGGCAGCGATCCAGGTCGGGGAGTCGTCGTAACCGCCACGCCCGATCGAGTCGTGATCGTCGGTGCCCTGGCTCGTCACCGATGAGTGTGATGGTGCCGGTGTGGCGGACCCCCGCCATCTCGGCTCACCTCGGGCTGCCGCTCCTGGGCGTACACCAGGCAATCGGGCGCCGCATCACCGTCCTCGGCGAAATGCTCGAACCCGGCGGCGACAGCGCGGGAGAGCGGGCGGCGGCGGGTCCGGTGGATACGCGGCCGCCTTGCCGCAGGCGATGTGACAGGTCGAGGCTCCCCTCGGGCGCGTCCCGACGAAGCCGCGGCTGTGTGGTTCAGCGGCCGCGCCGCCTCATATAGAGGTCGAAGGCCCGGTAGACCATCGGCCGCAGCGGCAGGTCCCACTCGCCGACGTACCGCGTCGCCTGACCGCCGGTGCCGACTTTGAACTGGACAAGGCCGACGTGCGGGTCGTCGGCGTCGAGGGTGGGGGTGATGCCACGCAGGTCGTAGACGTCGCAGCCGGCAGCGAGCGAGTCGCGGATCATCGCCCACTGGCAGGCGTTGGAGGCACGCACCTCGCGCTTCGCGGTGGAGGAGGCGCCATAGGCATACACAGCGTGGGCGCCGACGCGGACCAGGACCGTGGCGGCGGCCAAGTCGCCCTGGTGGCGGGCCAGGTAGAGCTTGATCCGCTCGGGGTCCTCGGCACTCAGCGCCGCGAACATGGTCTCGAAGTAGCGCAGCGGCCGGGGTGTGAAGCGGTCGCGCTCGGCGGTGTGGACGTAGAGGTCGTGGAATGCCTTGAGGTCCTCCGGACCCCTGTCGCCGACCGTGACCTCGACTCCCTCCTTGGCCGACTTCTTGATGTTGCGGCGCCACTGCTGGTTCATGCCCCTGAGCAGTTCGTCCTCGGTCCTGCCTACCAGCGGGATCTCGTACTTGAACTGTGGGTGCCCGACCCCGAACCCGTCCTCCGGGCTCTGCGGCAGCCAGCCGGCGCCCCGGAGCCTGCTGGCCACGCGGGCACCGACCGGGTCGGTCCAGTGGCCGGAGATTTCGGTGAGCCGTTTGCTGCCCGGGTCGGCGATGCCCTCCTTGACCTGGGCTGCGCTCCAGGTGTGTGTGCGCACCGGCGGGCCGAGCCGGATCGCGAACGCGCCGTGGGCCTTGAGGTGGGCCGCCAGTGGATCGAGCCAAGCACCGATGTCGCCGCTCCAGTCGATGACCGGGCCCTCGGGCAGATACGCCAGCGTGAAGCGGTCGAGCCTCGGCACGGGGCGGTGCAGGACGAGCCCAGCACCGACCAGACGCCGCCCCTCGAACCAGCCGAGGGACTCGCTGCGCCACTCGGTCTTGACGCCGCCCCATGCCGGGGTCTGCAGAAAGCTGACCGACCTCTGGGCCCGTACGAAGGCCATGTGCTCGGCGGCGGTGATCGGCATGACCACCGGTTTCACGGCTGTAGGTCGCATTGCTTCGCTGGGGAGGTTGAAGGACATGTCATCAGTCAATGTAGTGGGGTGTTGCCGGGGTGTATGCGATTCTCAATATGCCGACGATATGTCACCACCCGGCGGCTCAGGAGCTGGTTCCGGCCGCCCCCGGCCGGTGGCTCCACGGCGGGGAGCGGAATTCGGTCGATCCGCGCCGCCTCATTGGCCGGCCGAAGCCGCCCCGGCCACGTGCCTCCGGCGGGTACGCGCACATCAGTGCACGTCGGTTGTCGTCAGGGGGCGTGGTGCCGGCGCCGGAGGGGGCGCTTCGCTGCCGAGGTGCAACTCCAGGTGTCGCGGGAGCGCCCGGCGGTACAGTGGCAGGACCGCAGCGCTCGTGATGACGGCGACCATGACGAGAACAGAGAACACCGGCTTGGTGATCAGGCCCTGCGCCAAGCCGATGTTGATGAAGACGATGATCATCATGCCGCGGGCGTTCATCAGCCCTCCCACCGCGAAGGCCTCGCGCCAGCTGAAGCGGAGTTTCTTCATGGCCAGGGCGCTGCCGAGGTACTTGCCCGCGAATCCCGCCAGCAGCGCGGCGACGCCGAACAGCAGGGTGGCGGCCGAGAGGCTCCGCAGGTCGGTGGTGAGGCCGGACAGGGCGAAGAAGATGGGCAGCAGCAGCGTGGAGACGGTGTCCATCATCCGGCTGTGCAGCGCTTGGCGGAACTGCGGGTCGCGGGGCATGGCCAGGCCGGCGATGAAACCGCCGAAGACCGAGTAGATCCCGATCAGGTCGGTGAGGTATCCGCAGACGATCGGGACGATGACGACGACGTACATCACGCCGGGACTCAGCGTGCCCTGTCGGCCGACGTGCCGCGCCAGCGGCCGCAGCAGCCGGGACACCCCGAGCAGCATCACGACGGTGAACAGAATGCTGTAGCCGATCATGGGCAGAGCGTCGGCGGCCCCGGAGCCGGTGTGCACAGCCGTCAGCGTGGCCAGGAAGCACCAGGCCGCCGCGTCGTCGATCGAGGCGGCGACCAAGGACAGCCGCCCCAGGCGGGAGTTCTGCAGACCCCGCTCGTACAGCATGCGGGCCAGCATGGGGAGCGCTGTGAGGGACAGCGCACCGCCTACGAAGAGGGCGAACTCCCACCGGCTGACGTCCTCGCGCGAGACGTCGTCCCACATCAGCAGGCCGACGAGACCGCCGAGGACGAGGGAGGGCAGGAACCCCGAGACGGCAAGGACCGCCGGGTGGTGCTTGCGATCGGACTCCTGCCGGCCGTGGTCGAGACCGGCGCCGACGAGGAACATGTAGAGGGTCAGCCCGATGGTGCTCAGGACGTACAGCACCGACCGTGCCTCCGCCGGGAAGACATCCGCCTGGAGGTCGGGCGCCAGCCAGCCGAACAGGGTCGGGCCCAGCAGGATGCCGGCCACGATTTCGCCGAGCACCCGCGGCTGTCCGAGCACGACCGCGAGCCTGCCGATCACGGCCGCCGCGAGCAAGATGACCGCCAGTGCGGGAAGCACGTCGAGCGCCAGTTCGAGGTTGCTGTCGCGCACGGCCAAGGACATGTGGTCCTGCATGGGAATGGAGTCCCCCTGAGTCGGATGCCAAAGGCTGTCGTCAGTGACGGACCGGACAGAGAACAGCGAGGGATCGGCGTCTGCCCTGGTCGCACGCCACATCAGGTCGAGGGCCGCTGTGCGCGGCCTGGGCGGCTGCCGCACGTGCAACAGGGAGCGGAGGCAGCACCGTTGGGTCTCCGCCGTCTCAGGGCGGCCCGCTCCTTGATGTCCACGTCACCGAGAAGGCCCGCTCGCCCGCACCGGTCGGCACCGCTACCCGCACGTCCGGGTTGGCCTCGGCGCTGCTCCAGATCTCGCCGAGGCCGACGTGCGGGGCCGGTCGAGGGCGTTCAGCGCCTCGGGCCGGTCAAGGGTGACACGGGCGACACGGACCTTCTTGGCATACCGGTTACCGGCTACCGGCTACCGGCTACCGGCTACCGGCTACCGGCCTGACGTACCGGATGACGGATCCAGTCATGTCCGCCTCGCGGCGAACCCGCCCACCTTGTCGATGACATCGGCGCCGTACAGCCGCAGCGCCTGCTGGAGCGCGAACTCTGCCATGTAGCGGCGGAACTCCTCGGGCGGCTCGTCGGACAGATTCAGCATCCGGCGGTTGGCGAGCACCGCTTCCCCGCCCAGCCGTTCCAAGGTCCGCTCGATGGCAGCGTCCAGGTCGGCAGGTTCGGCGACCTCATCGACGATCAGGCGGGCGTCCGGCTCGCTCGCCCACAGCCGTCGGCCACCGAGGATCACCTGCCGGGCAGCGCGCGGGCCGAGCGACCGGGTGAGGCGGAAGTTCGCGACACCCGGGATGATGCCCTCCTTGGCCGCGGGCAGGCTGAGGAAGGCGTCGGACGCGGCCAGCACGTGGTCGAAGACGAGCAGCAGCTGGGCGCCGCCGCCGATCGCGAACGCGTCGACGGCGGCCGCCCACGGCTTGGCCGCGTACGGCGGCCGCCAATCGCCGTCGTCCAGGCGGAGCCCGCGAACGATCTTGTTGATGTAGCCGAGTTCGCGGCGGAGCAGGAACCCGACGAGCGGGATGTCGCCCGACGACAGGTACTTGAGATTGATTCCGGCACTGAACACGCGCCTGCCTCGGTAGCGCGGATGGCTCATCTCGCCGCCGCGCACGAACCCGACCTTGACGCCCTCGTCAAGGAGCGCCAGGTCGACCGCGGTCTCCATGTCCTCGACCTGCTGCTCGTCCTCGGCGTTGAGGCGGTCGTCGCGGCACATCGTCAGGTGGGCGACGCCGTCGCGCCGCTCAAGGCGGACGGCCTCGGTCTCCAGGAGGCCGGTCCGCTGGAACTCCGGGAGCAGTGCGAGCGCCCGCGCGGTCGGTCGGAGCATCGTGTCGACCAGGTGCGGGCCCGTGACGGGCGAGCCGAGCACCGCTCGCAGGAAGATGCCCTGGTCGATCTCTCGGCCTTCCTTGTCCGCCTGGACCCGCGACCGCTCGTCCGCGAGCTGTGCCGCTGTCGGGACCAGGCCGGGGAAGACCTCGGCGGCCTCCGTGACCAGGGCTTCGATCCGCAAGTCGCGGCCGTCGGTGAGCCGGGCGTAGACCTCCTCTACGTGCTCGGCCAGGAACCGCTCGCGCAGTCGGCGCACCTCGTCCTGGGCGGCGGCGGCCTCGGCCCGCTGGCCGGGGGTCCGTCGAGTGGGCTCGGGCAGGGCGGCGAGCAGGTCGTCGACCCGCCCGGCCGCCTTGTGCAGCGTCTCCCCGGCGGCGGCGAGACCGCTCGGAAGGGTGTGCGCGATCGTCATGCGGACGGTCCCGTTCGGCGCAGGGTGCGGTCGCAGGCAGCGAGGTGCCTGCCGAGCGCGTCCTCGAAGGTGGTCGAGCCGGCTTCGAAAATCAGCTGCCTGCGAATCGCCGTCTCCGTGCCGTCCACGGCACCGGCCGCCTCGGCCAGGGCAGCCAGCGTCGTCGCCGGATCGTCGGTCACCTCGTCGACCAGGTTGAGCGCGAGCGCGCGGTCCGCCTCGATCGGAGCCCCGAGCAGCACGGCCCGCCGGATGCCTGCCGAGCCGGCCTGCTGGGTGAGCCGGTGCACGGTCATCCCCGGCCAGGTGGCACCGCCTGCCCAGGAGGGCAGCAACCGGGTGTCAGGGGCTGCGATCCGGACGTCGGCGGCGAGGAGGACATCCAGCGCCGTTCCGGCGCAGTCGCCTGACGCCACCGCGACCGTGAGCCGGCCGAGCCGTTCGAACCGGCGCACCACCCGTTCCCATTTGGAGACCACGCCGACTGTCAGCTCCGTCGCCCAACCGGCTGGTGGGACACCCGTGACGTGGATCGTGACCGGGCCGGATTCCCGATGGTCCTCGGCGCGGTCGCAGAGATCGCCCATCTCCTCGATGGACTGGGCCGACAACGGCCGAGTGCCGTCCAGACGCAGCATCAGTTCGCCATCCGTTTCCCCGCGCATCACCATTGGATCAGCGCCGTCTCGATCGAGGAGCCGGGCCCCATGGTCATCAGCACGCCGTAGTCACCGGGCCGAGCGACGTCCTCTTCGGCGAGTCGCTCGTAGGAGAAGATGAAGGAGCCGCTGGAGAGATTGCCGTAGTCGCGAAGCACACCGGTGGTGTGCCGAGCGTCGTGCCGACTCAGGCCGAGGTTGACCACGACGGCGTCGATCACCTTCTTGCCGCCGGAGTGCACCAGCCACTGGCTGATGTCGCTGCGGCGCAGCCCCGTTCCGGACAGCAGGCGGTCGACGACGATCTCAGCGTGCGCGCCGACCACGTAGGGAATCTGCGGGTCGAGGAAGAAGCTGAACCGGTCCTGTGCCCGGTCCCATTCGTAGCGCATCGCGTCGATCGCGTCGGTGATGATGTAGCTCGCGAACTTCAGCACGCGTGGGCCGGGCACCCTCGCGTCACCGGAGGTGACGGCGAGGGCGGCGGCTCCTTCGCCGAACAGACTGTTGACCACCGCGGTCCGCATCGTGCCGTCCAGGGCATACGCGGCGGAGCACGCCTCGCTGCACAGGACGACACCGAGTTCACCCGGGTGTGCCGCGGACCAGCCCGCGACCACGTTGAGCGCGTTCAGACCCGCGTTGCATCCCATGCCCACGATGTCCGAACGGCTGCAGTGCGGGTCTATACCGAGTTCACGGATGATCAGTGCGCTCAGGCCGGGAGTCAGATAGCCGGTCGAGGTGACGCAGCACAGGTGACGCAGGTCCTGAAGACTCGATCCCGCCGACTTCAGGCAAGCCTCAAGCGCACTGCACCCCATTTCGACAGCGATCTTCTTGTGTTTGTCCAGCAGATCACCCTGGGGTTCGGGTACGCGCACTCCGCCAGGGCCCTCCGGCGGAAGCGTGAGAAAGCGCCGATCAATCGCGCTGTTGAGGAAGACCGATCGGATTCTCGGATCCTCGATGTCGAGGATTTCGAGCAGCTCGGATTGAGAGTACGAGGTGTCGGACACCGCGGTCCCGACCCCTGCGAGCCTGGTGATCTCGGTGAGTCCGGTGAGAGCGGAAAGATCCGCAGCCGGAGCAATACTGATAGTCATCGATACATCCAGCCCCATGTCCTGAGCTTGCTACGGCGTACTGGCCTTATCTGTGACGCGGTCATCAATCTCACCTTTCGCAGGTTCAAATGGACACTGTGAACGCGGCTTGGCCGCCTCGTGTTGGCGGGGGCGGGCATTCCCGAGGCATCAGATGCCGGACGCCAGCACCTCTCGCGGAGCATCAGACATACCGGGGCCCCCTCGTGCTCAGCCGGCCGGCCGCGTCCACCGACTCGCAGCCCGCCAGGCCCATCGCGTCCCGGAGTTCGGCGGCGAGCAGTTCGAGCACCTGTCGAACGCCGTCCTGACCCGCCGTGGCCAGCCCCCACATGACGGGGCGTCCGACCAGCACGGCCGACGCGCCAAGGGCGATGGCCTTGAGGATGTCTCCGCCACTCCGGATTCCCCCGTCCATCAGCACCTGACAGCCGCCGCCGATCGCGGCGGCGATCTCGCCCAGTACCTCGACTCCGGGCACGGCACCGTCCAACTGACGGCCCCCGTGATTGGACACCACGATGCCGCTGACACCCGCCTCGACGGCACGGCGTGCGTCCTCGACAGCGAGAATCCCTTTGAGCACCACCGGCAGATTCGTGCGCGCGCACACCGCCGCCACAGAGTCCCAGTTGGCCGGCGCGAACTCGCGTGCGGTGTGGTCGGCCACGGCCGAGACCCCTCGGGCTCGGCGGTGCGCGGCCGCGGATGCTTCGAAGTTGGCAGCCGTCACCCACTCCGGCAGCGCGAAGCCGTTGCGCATATCACGCAACCGCCGCCCCATCCACGGCACATCGACGGTGAACACGATCGCCTCACAGCCTGAGTCCTCCGCCCTGCGTACCAACTCCAGAGACCTTTTCTGGTCCCGCAGCCAGTACAACTGGAACCACGGCCGACCACCGACGGCAGCGATCTCCTCCAGCGGGACGCTGCTCATGGTGCAGATGGTGTACGGCACTCCGGCGTCCCGGGCCGCGCGAGCCGCCGCCAGCTCGCCATCGGGATGGAACAGCCGCTGGTACGCGATCGGCGCGACCCCCATCGGCAATGCGGCACGCTTGCCGAGGACGTCGGCCCGGGTGCCGCTCTCGGTCAGGTCACGCAGCACCCGGGGCACCACGAAGGTCCGCTGGAGTGCGGTGCGGTTGGCCACCAGAGAGGCCTCGGTGCCGCTTCCCCCGGCGAGGAAGTCCCAGACCTGGCCGGGGAGGGCATCCCGGGCGGCACGTTCGAAATCGGCGAGGCGAACGTATGTCATCGGCGGACGGCACCAGGCTCGCTCTGGCCGGTCCGTCCCAGTTCCACGGCTTCGTACAGGGCCTTGATGTTGGCGCTGCCAAAGGTCTCCGCCCCCTGCCTCTCGATGATCTCGAAGAAGAGCGTCCGCCGCGGATGAATGGAAGCAGTGAAGATCTGGAACATCTGGCCGCCGTGATCCTCGTCGGCGAGCACGTTCGTAGCCCGCAGATCGTCCAGTTTGTGCGTCTCCAGCGCGATCCGCTCACCGAGCATGTCGTAGTAGGCAGCCGGCGTCTTCAGGAACTCCACCCCGCGCTGGGACAGCGCCCGGACCGAGCGGACCGCGTCGTCGCTGGTGAATGCGATGTGCTGAACACCAGCCCCGTGGTGCTCCTTGAGGAAGTCGTCGATCTGGCCCGGGTCGGCACTCCCATCAGGCTCGATCAACGTGAGGGTGACCGCTCCCGACGCACTCTGCACGACGATGGAGTTCATCGCCTGATCACCGACCACGATGTGTTCCTCGAAGATCTGCCGGAACCCCAGTGCCCGCTCGTAGAACTCCACGGTGGGGCCGAGGTCACCCTCGCCCAGGCAGACCGCGAAGTGATCGATTCCGAGCAGGTCCACGTCTCCCCCGCGATGGCCGTTCGCGTGCGGCGAGGCAGTGGTGTCATCACTCTGGACCAGGGTGTGGACCATATCGCCATAGGCGACGATGGCGGCCGTGACGGCCGGTCCGTCCGGCTCCGCTTCGTTGAGCCGCGCCGGCTCTCGCACAGCGACGGCCCCGCCCTGCACGGCAGCCTCGAAAGCGGCGGCCGCGTCCGGAGTACGCAGCGCGATATCGGCCACACCGTCGCCGTGCGCCTGGAGGTAGATCGTCGCCGGATGACGATCCGACGTCGGTTCGGTGAGGACCAGCTTTATCGACCCCTGGCACAGCGTGACGCTCCGGTGATCCGCGGAGCGGCTCGTACCGGTGACGGCGAAATCATATTTGTCCACCCAACCGAGAGCGGCCTCCTCGAGATTCCCGCAATACATTTCCACGTAGTCGATCTCGAAATTCTGCACAGCGCTCAAGACTTCCTCCATGAAATGGAACGGATAGCTGCCCATTCACAGCATGACTGCGAGTTACATTCGCTTCAACGGTGTCCGTTTGACGTCGGCGCGCCGACGGCGCGCGGTCCCGGAACGCACTTCGCTTCGCACGGAACGATCCGGCGGACCCCCCCCGCTCAACGCCCCGTGAATCGCACCGGGAGTTCCCGGTACCCCTGCACGGCGATCGCGCGCAACCAGGTGGGCTCCCGCACCAGTTCCACCCGTGACACCCGCTCGGCCAGCACGCGCAACACGACCGACAGCTCGATCCGGGCGAGTGCGGAACCGAGGCAGTGGTGCACCCCGTGGCCGAACGTGATGTGCCGATTGGGCCTTCGCCCGGGGCGGAACGCGTCGGGGTCGTCGAACACGGCGGGATCCCTGTTCGCGGCGGGCAGCCACGCGACCACCGGCGTGCCGGGCAGCAGGTGATGGCCGTTGACCGTGACCTCGCCGGTCGTCACCCGGAGCACGTGCATCGCCGGCGAGGTCCAGCGCAACACCTCCTCCACGACGGTGTCGACGTCCGCGCCCCCGTCGCGCAGGTCGGTCAGCAGGCCGGGCACCGTGGCGAGCGCGTGCACCGCACCGGTGATCGCGTGCCGGGTGGTCTCGTTGCCCCCGATCAGTACGTTGTCGCAGTTGAGCAGAGCGTCGTCGGTGGTGAGGCTGTCATCTGCCACCAGCGTGCTGACGAGGTCGGCGCCGGGGCGCTCGCGGCGTCCGGCGATCAACTCGTGGAAGTAGACGAGGATCTCGGTGTGTGCCTGACGCGGCGTCATCCCGTCGAACCATTCGTCCGCACCACCGAACGCGTGATTGGTCAGCTCGATGAGCAAGTCCTGGTCCTCGGCCGGTACGCCGAGGATGTCGCACACGACCGCGGCGGGGACGCGTGAGCCGATCGCCGGGGCCACGTCGCACACCCCGCCGTCGAGCGCCTGGTCGAGCACGCTGTCCACCTCGGTCCGCACTCGCTCCGCGAGCCCCTGCGCAGCCGCTCTGGAGAGCAGCGGTCCTACCAGCCTGCGCAGCCTGCGGTGCTGCTGCTGTTCGGAGACGACCATCATCCGGCCGCCCGAGGTGTCCGGATGGTCACGGTCGAACCCGATCATCATTCCGTACTCGGAGGTGAACGGCGCGGTGGGCGCGAGGACCGCGGCACATGCCCGGTGCGAGAACACGGACCAGAACCCGCCCGGCGAACTGCCCGGTTCGCTCCACACCATCGCGTCGTCCGCCGCGAGCGCGCGCCAGCGGGTGTGCCGGTCGAGCGTCGTGTACAGATCGGGGTTGCCGAGATCAACCTCTTCGGCGGCTTTCGTCATCCGCATGGATGGTCTCCAGGTCACGTCGGTGCGCCGTCGAGCACCTTGGCGAGTTGTGCCACGGTCGGCGCGTTGAAGAAGGCCTGCACTCGCAGCCGCACGTTGAAGCTCTCGCGGATGCGGGCCACCAGCCGAGTCGCGAGCAGCGAGTGGCCGCCGACCTCGAAGAAGCTGTCCTCGACGCCGACGCTGCTGACGCCGAGCACTTCGGCGAACAACGTGGCCAGGAGGGTCTCCGTGGGCGTGTTCGGCGCTCGCCCCGCTGTGGCGCGTGGGGCGCTCTCGGGCTCGGGCAGGGCGGCTCGGTCGACCTTGCCGTTCGGCGACGTCGGCAGCCGCGGCAGGTCGACGACCACGTCGGGTACCAGGTAGGAGGGCAACCGCCGGCGCAGCCGGGCCAGGAGGTGTTCGACGGCCACCGGCGCGCCCGCCGTGGCGACCACATACGCGACCAGCCTGTTCTCGTGCTCGATCACCACCGCCTGGGCCACCCCGTCCACGTCGAACAGGGCAGCCTCGACCTCGCCCGGCTCGATCCGGTGACCACGGACCTTCAGCTGGTCGTCGGCGCGGCCGACGAAGACGAGCTGGCCGTCCGATCGCGCCCGCACCCGGTCGCCGGTGCGGTACATGCGGGCGCCCGGACCGCCGAACGGGTCCGGCAGGAACCGCTGCGCGGTCGCCGCCGGTCGGTGCAGGTATCCGCGGGCGAGGCCGGGGCCGGTCATGTACAGCTCACCCACGTCCCCGTCCGGGACGACCCTCATCCGGTCATCCAGAACGTACGTACGGACGCCGGTGATCGGCCTGCCGATCGGCGGCGTTCCCTCACCGGTCAGCGGCTCGCTCGCGGTCACCGCGACGGTGGCCTCGGTCGGGCCGTACGCGTTGATCATCACGCGGTCGGTGGCCCAGCGTTTCGCGACCGGTGCCGGGCACGCCTCACCCGCGACCAGGAGGGTCAGCCCTGCGGGTAAGCCGCCGGCCTCCTCCAGCGGCGTCAGCGCGGTCGGTGGCAGGGTGATGTGGGTGATGCCCTGGTCACGCACGAGCCGGGCGAGCGGCTCGCCCGGGACCAGGTCCGACGCGGGAGCCAGCACCAGACAGCCGCCGGCCAGCCAGATCGGCCAGAACTCGGCGACGGAGGCGTCGAAGCTGGGTGACGCGAACGCCAACAACCTGCTGTCCGGCAGTTGCCGCTGGCGGCGCACGTAATCGGCGGCCAGGTTCGGGATCCCGCGGTGCGTGACCAGCACGCCTTTCGGTCGTCCGGTCGAGCCCGAGGTGTAGATGACGTACGCGGGGTGGTCGGGGAGCAAGGGGCTGAGCCGGTCGTGGTCGTCCAGGTTCGGCTCGCTCCGGGACGGCTCCCGTTCCACGCGCAAGACCGCGGGAGCGCCGGCCACATCCTGCCCCGGCAGGGACAACACGCAATGCACTGACGCGTCGTCCAGCATCTGCCGCCTGCGTTCCTCCGGATAGTCGGGGTTGACGGGCACGTACGCGGCACCGGCCTTGAGCACGGCCAGGACCGCGATGACGAACTCGATCGACCGCGGCATCACCGTGGCCACCAGCCGTTCCGGGCCGACGCCGTGCTCGACGAGCCGGCGCGCGAGCCGGTTGGCCTCCCCGTTCAGCTCGGCGTAGGTCAGTGTGGTGTCACCCATCGCAGCCGCCGGCCGGTCCGGCATCGCCGCGGCGGTTGCCTCGAACAGCGCGGGCGCCGTGGACGGCAGCTGGTTCACGCCGGTCATGCTTGTCCCTCCGCGGCTCCACGGGCATCCGCGCTCGTGTCGACGGGGTGCCTGGCACGACCCGGGTGACTGGCGCGGGCTGACTCAAGGGGTGTCATGCGGTCTTCTCCCATCGCGCGCGGGACTCGGTGCGGAGGAGCCGGATCAGCTCGCGGTTCACCGCTTCCGGGTTCTCCAGGTAACCGAAGTGCCCGCACCCGGGAATCGTGCGGTGCGTTGCGCCGGGAATCGCGGCGGCCAGTTCCCGTCCGGCCGCCGGCGGCGCCACGAGGTCCCGCTCGAACGAGACGACGTGGCAGGGGACCTGGATCCCGCGGTAGGCCTGGAGGCGGTCGGGCAACGCGCTCAGGAGCAGCTGAGCGCGGACTCCCGGTCCCTCCATGCCTGACGCCTCGAGCAGGTCGAGCCAGTCGGCGGTGAGGTCGTCGTCGGTGAGCGTCGCGGGCCCCAGGTTGAGCAGGGCTCGAACGGCGGCGAGGTACCCCCGCGGCAGCTCGGTGACTCGTTCGATCAGTTCCGCCTCGGCCTCCGCCAGCACCCGCTGGACGAGACTGCTCCTGCCGCAGGCCGCCATCAGCACGACCGTGTCCAGCAGCTCGGGGCGGGCAAGCGCCAGCTCCTGCGCGATGTACGAGCCCATCGAGGTGCCGACCACGCGGCACGGCGCCGCGCCCAGGTGCTCGATCAGGGCGGCCACGTCCGCGACGAGGTCCTCGATGGTGAACCCGTCCGTGCCGGCGTCGCTGGGCGGAATCCCGCGGTTGTCCATGGTGATCACGCGAAACCCGGCAGCGCGGAACGCGGGCACCTGGTGCAGGTTCCACACTGAACTCGGCGCCCCGGTGCCGGTCAATAACAGGACGGGCGAAGCGTCGCCTTGGTCGTGGTATGACAACCGAATCCCGTTCTCCGTTGTCATCAACATGCCGGTCCTCCCCCGCTCGCCGCACGTCCACTGCGCGGCGGATTTCTCGTTTCCCGCAACGGTTGTGTCATCGCCAGATGCTGTGGCATGCGTGCGACCGTACCTTCGGATATCGAGCATCTGAAAGAGCAGCCATAGACATCCACCACTTCCGGCACGCTCGGCACACATCAGCGAAAATCGCCATCAATTCGCGTCCACGGCCGGCGCTTGACATCTCGACCGGGTATGGAAAACCCTTGCATTCATGGATTCATACGGTCTTTCTACTCGCTTGAGCATGGAAACTCTGCACAGCTCGCTCGCCGATCCGGCCATCTCGTCGATGAACTTGCTGAATGAGCTGATCGGCGAATATCCCGTGGCCATTTCCATGGCGGCGGGCCGCCCGTACGAAGAGTTCTTCGACATCCGCCTCATCCACGAGTACATCGACGCCTACTGCGACCACCTCCGGAACGACCGGGGGCTGGACGAGGCTGAGGTCACCCGCACGCTCTTCCAGTACGGCACCACGAAGGGCGTCATCACCGATCTCATCGCCCGCCACCTCGCCGAGGACGAGGACATCGGCGCCGACCCCGAGTCCGTGGTGGTCACCGTGGGCGCGCAGGAGGCCATGTTCCTGGTCTTCCGCGCGCTACGGGCTGACGAGCGGGACGTGCTGCTTGCCCCCGCCCCCACCTACGTCGGCCTGACCGGGGCCGCGCTGCTGACCGACACCCCGGTCTGGCCGGTCCGGTCCACCGAGAACGGCATCGACCCCCAGGACCTCGTCCTCCAGCTCCAACATGCCGAAGAGCAGGGCAAGCGAGTCCGGGCCTGCTACGTGACGCCTGACTTCGCCAACCCCACGGGCACCAGCATGGACGTGCCCGCCCGGCGCCGGCTCCTCGAGGTCGCCGAGGCGAGCGGCATCCTGCTCCTGGAGGACAACGCGTACGGGGTCTACGGATCCGAGCGCTTGCCCACGCTGAAGGCGCTCGACCGGTCGGGGGCCGTGGTCTACATCGGCTCCTTCGCCAAGACCGGCATGCCCGGCGCCCGGGTCGGCTACGTCGTGGCGGATCAGCACGTGACCGGGGGCGGTCTGCTCGCCGATCAGCTCTCGAAGCTCAAGGGCATGCTCACGGTGAACACCTCGCCCATCGCGCAAGCGGTGATCGCCGGGAAGCTCCTGCTCAACGACTTCAGTCTGCTCAAGGCCAACGCCAGGGAAATCGCCATCTACCAACGCAACCTCCAGCACACGCTGGGCCAGCTCTCCCGCAGGCTCGGCGGCTGCCCCGGGGTCAGCTGGAACTCGCCGAAGGGCGGGTTCTTCGTCACGGTCACCGTGCCCTTCGTCGTCGACGACGAGCTGCTGAAGCACGCCGCCGGCGACTACGGCGTCCTGTTCACCCCGATGCACCACTTCTACGGCGGCAAGGGCGGGTTCAACCAACTCCGGCTCTCAATCAGCCTGCTCACGCCGGAACTCATCGAGGAGGCCGTCTCCCGGCTCGCCGCGCTCATCACCGCGCGCCTCCCCTGAGCCAGGCTCAGCGAGTCATGCGGAATCGCTCCGCAGTGACGCCTCCAGTAGCAGCGCGCCAGGGCCGCCACGCTCCTCGTCGGACCTGAACGAAGTCGGCGCCACCACGTCGAATCCGGCCTCTTCGAGTTCCTGTACCACCTGATCCGCGTCGAGGAGCCTCAAGCGGCTCGTGCAGATGACGAAGGGGTCCAACGTGTCATCGGCAGGGTAGATCGTGATGTCCTGGATCTTCTCTGCCGGTGACCGCCGTGCGTGCAACACATACCGTCGGCCGCTTCGGCCCGACAGCTCTTGCTGGCGCTCCTGCGACTTCCACATGCCGTTATCGGCCATGCTGACCAGGAATTTCCCTCCGGGCTCGAGGTGCGCACGAACCGACGCGTACAAGCCAGGCCTTTGGGTGTCGTCCAGGAGGCTGATCGAGCCGTAGCTGATGACCACGGCACCAAAGCGCTTACCCAGCGTGAAGGCGCCCATGTCTCCCTGCACCACAGTGCACCGGTCCCGAAGGTCCGCCGGCGCGGCTGCCAACTCCTTCCGGAGTGTGGCGATCATCGTGGTCGACAGCTCAAGTGCGGTGACCTCGAAGCCGAGCTTCAGGAAAGGGAATGTCAGCCGACCCGTTCCGGCAGCGAGTTCCAGCACCGACCCGGACGCAGGAGGAATGTGGGCGGCCATCTCCCGTACCTCCGAGGCGCCGTCCGCCTCCAGCATCAGGTCGACCCCTAGGTCCTCGTCGTAGAAACTGCGCAGAACGCCTCTCTCCCCTACAGAGGCCAGCAAAGCGTCCGCGCGCGTGGTCCGGACCGGTCCATGCTCCAGCTGATTACTCATACGGCCGACCTCCTGGTAGGCATCCATCTCGGGGACGAGTGGGTTGTTGACGACGTCGCGGTCACCGCGGCCGGGCAGCCCGGTGCGGCAGTGGAACCATCACTTCGTACAGTTCAGCGGTCGATCATTTCTCGGACGAGGCGACGCGAATGCGGCTGCTGTGCCAGCTGGTCGAAGTCGGCCAGCCGATCCGCCGGCGTCCACGCGCGCAGCATTTCCAGATACTGCTTCTCCACCACAGGCGCCGCGTAGTGCGTGTTGGCGTAGCGGGCAAGTCCTGGAGCACGCTCGCGCGCAGTGTCGGCAAGGGCTCGGAATTCCTCGCGCGAGAGACTCTCGAAGTCAGACACGAGGACAAGACCAGGAAAGATGTCGTTCGTAGCGCACTCGGCTCGTCGAGCCAGCGTCGGCACGCCGAGTCCGACGGCTTCCGAAAGCATGCGCCCCCACGAGTCGCTGACCGAGTTCACCAGCATGACGTCGACTGCCCGATAGAAGGAGCACATCCACTCCCACTGGCGATACGCGCCCATGTGCACATGAATCCGGTGGGACGAGTCCACGCCGGCCGCCTGTTCCCAGCGGCGGCGGACGAGTTCCTCCGTCACACCAGGCTCGTCCGGTATGACACAGCACAGGAGATGGGTTTTCGGATCCTGGATGTTGCGGAGGAACCACACAGCGATCTCGTCGATGCCCTTCGCCGGATGCAGCATTCCTCCGGCACCCAGCAGCGTGTCGCCTGCATCAAGATTCAAGCTGACCCGCAGGGCTTCGTGCGAGGCACCTTCGACAGGTACTTTCTGGGCTATCGGGACGATGCTGAAATCCAGCTCGCGAAGCAATGGAATGTCATGATGAAGCAGCTCCCGATTCCGTTGCGTGAACGTATACGGATGCACCAGATGCCCAAGGTTCAGCAGCTCCTTGGTATAAGTTGCCGGGTGCGCGTCGGGGGACATCGGGATCCGATCGAACGGAGTGCTGTCCCCCCAGTGCTCCAGCTTCCAAAGAATCAACTGCCCAGGCGGCAGGTGCCGCAGCACCGACAGGTGGCGCTGGAAGAGGTTCGAGATCCTCAGCCAGAGCGGAGATTGTTGGGCAATACCTTCCGCGATTTCTTCGTCAGGCCGGAGGTCCCGCCCGAGCTGATCGAACTCAAGGGCCAGAATCTTCCAATTGCCCATCGTGAACCCACTCTCTCACGTAACGACGAATACCGATCGGATCAGCTCTGCTCAACGCGCGATCGACGAACGCCGCGGTCGGCCGTCGGCGAATCGAGGAAGTGCGGAGCCCTCACGCCTGCTGGTAGGGCTGCCATTTCATGCCATCGGGTGAGGACACGAGGCCGCCGGGGAAGAGCGGCAGCTCGGGCTCGGCGTCCTCGCCGAGCAGCGCCTTCATCTGCACCTGGCCGGCCTCCTGCATCGCCTGCCTGACCACCTGTGACTTGAACATCGGCACCATGTCTTCCTGGTCGCCGCCTGCCATCTGATCCACGGCCGCGGCGAACTCAGCGCTGCGCTCAGCTATCCTGTCCGCCGCCGTCAGTGCCGTCTCACCGGACGACACCCCACCGATCAGCTCCACGAACGACTCACTGTCGGTGGCGCTCCGGCTGTTCGTGACCTTCTTGGCCTGCCAGAAGTACGAGTCCTCGTTCACGTTCATCTGGTAGAACGACATGAGAAACTCGTAGAACACCTGGTACTCGCGGCGATACCGCGCCTCGAACTCGGTCAGTACCGTCTTCTCGTCCAGCTCGCCCGCGAGGACGCTGTTGATCGACCGGGCAGCGAGCAGCGCGCTGTAGGTCGCCAGATGCACGCCGGAAGAGAACACCGGGTCCACGAAGCAGGCTGCGTCGCCGACCAGGACCATCCCTGGCCGCCAGAAGTTCGTCTGCTGGTAGGAGTAGTCCTTGCGGATCCGCAGTTCCCCGTATTTTCCGGTCGTTACCCGGGTCGCGTCCGACAGGTAGTCCGAAATCATCGGGCACTCGGCGATCAAGGCGTTGAGGGCCTTCTCCCGATCTCCTTGGACCTTCTCGGCGTCCTCCCTGCGCACGACCGCGCCAACGCTGGTCAGCGTGTCACTCAGCGGGATGTACCAGAACCAGCCGCTGTCGAAGGCCACGCTCAGGATGTTGCCCGAGGCCGGCTCGGGCAGCCGCTTACCGCCCTCGAAGTAGCCGAACAGCGCCAGGCTGCGGAAGAACTCCGAATAGTTCCGCGTGCCGCCGACGTTGCCGTACAGCCGGCTCTTGTTGCCCGACGCGTCCACCACGAAGCGCGCCGACACCGCACGCTCACTGCCATCGGGGTCGGTGTAGCGCAGACCGGTGACACGGTCGCCGTCTTCCGTCACATCGGTGACCGCGCACCCCTCCCGTACGACGACACCCTTGCGTTTGGCGTTGTTCAACAAGATCTCGTCGAATCGCGCCCGCTCGACCTGATAGGCGTATGACGTCGAGCCGGCCATCCGGGCGGAGATGCCGAAGTGGAACGTCCACGGCTCCGGGCGAGCACCCCAGCGGAACGTGCCACCGCGCTTCATCGGGAACCCGGCACCGGCCAGTTCGTCCGTGACGCCGAGCAGCCGGCACACGCCGTGCACCGTGGCAGGCAACAACGACTCGCCGATCTGGTACCGGGGAAAGTTCTCCTTCTCGAGGAGCAGCACCCGATGACCCTGCATAGCCACGAGTGTGGCCACGGTCGAACCGCCCGGCCCACCACCAGCCACCACTACATCGAATTCGTCGACCGACATCTCGCCACCATTCCCTCTGTTGCGGGCCAATTTATTACGGCTAGTTCCATGAGCGTGCGCCGCTCGATCGCCACCCTCGCTCGCTGCCCTCGACCGCTACCAAGTCACGGGCACCTGATCCGGACAGTCGACGAAAGCGTTTCGATACTTCACTTCCCCGATGGGCACTGCAAGGCGCAGCTCCGGGAACCGTCGCCAGAGGCTCTGATAGGAAATTCGCAGCATCGCCCTTGCCAACGCCGCGCCTACGCAGTAATGGATGCCGTGTCCGAATCCGACGTCCGAGACCGGTTCACGGCCCGCGTCGACGGCGTTGGGATTCGGCGTCAGCGCCTCGTCCCGATTGGCCATGAGAACCGAACACAGCACATAATCCCCGGCCTTGATCAACTGCCCGTCGATGACCACGTCCTTGAGGGCCAGGCGGGGATTCGGCCCCTGCACGGGCGACAGATAACGCACCAGTTCGGTGACCAAGCGATCGGCCTTCTCGCGGCCCGCGAAAAGCAACGGTATCTGGCCGGGATTGTCCAGGAGCGCGACGACCCCGAATCCGATCATTCCCGCGACGGTCTCGACACCACCGAGGATCAGCGCCATGCACAGGCCCTTCAACTCCTCGTCCGTGATGTTGTCCCCGTGCGCTTGCACGACCATGCCGAGGAGCCCGTCGCCGGGCTCCTTCCGCTGCCGGGTGATCAGGTTGTCCAGGTACCGGTTGAACGCCGCGCTGTCGGCGGCCCTCGCCTTGAGCCCGCGACTCAGATCGACGTTCCGCCTGAGCCGCCGGACGAACTCGTGCCGGTCATCGCGCGGGATGCCGAGCAGCTCGCACAGAACGCCCGCGCCGATCGGATCGGCGAAGTCCCGCTGGACGTCCGCGGGTGGTCCCGCGGCTTCCATCATCTCGAGCCGATCGTCGATGAGGCCTTGTATGTTGGGCTCCATCTTGCGGATACGTCGGACCGTGAACTCCGGTGTCAGCATCTTCCGCAGGCGCGTGTGCTCGGGCGGATCGTACGTCGATATCTGTCCGACGAACTGGGGCTCTATGCGTTCCGCTGTTTCGCCCTGGATGAACCGGGGTCGGGTCGTGAAATTCTCGTGATCGCCCAGTATCCTGCGCACGACGTCGTACCCGAAGGCCTGCCACACATATTCTCTGCCCAACTGCTCGGACGCCTCACCGACAATACGGAAAAGCGGGCCATGCGCTCTGAGATCGAAATTGTCTGCATGTGGATCACAATGCGTTCGCATCTTGAAGTTCGCGGGCTCTCGTAAGAGTGGCGCGACCTCATCGATATCTGGACTCATGCCGAGTGGGATCTCCTTCACTGACCGGGATTCCCGGCGAGTTCACCCCGCCCACGCTGCCGCCTCAGTTTCATCTATAATCGAGCGGGACGTCCAGCGCCTCACGTGGACAAATGCGGCTGCCGCGGGCGGTCACCAGGCGACCATCAGCTCCGTCAGTCCATACGCGGGGGTGGTCAAGCGAAACATGTTCTCCTGGGCGGGATCCGCGAGCCGCAGCCCGGGAAATCGCCGCCACAGAGCGGTATAGACCGTCTGCAATTCGAGGCGGGCCAGAGCAGCTCCCAGACAATGGTGGACGCCGTGCCCGAACGCGACGTGCGGGGCGGGCTCGCGCGTGACATCGAGACGGTCCGGATCCGGTGTCAGGTCGGGGTCACGGTTGGCCGCCGGAAGCGAGCAGATGACGCTCTCCCCCTTCTTGATCACCTGGTCCCCGATGATGACGTCCTCCATGGCGATGCGGGGCGTCGGGGAGTAAGTGACCGTCAGGTAGCGGATCAGCTCGTCGACCGCCCGTCGCGCCGACCGTTCGTCGCCTCGGAACGCTGCGATCTGCTCGGGGTGGCGCAGCAGCGCCAGCACTCCAAGGCCGATCATTCCGGAGATGTTGTCGTCGCCTGCCAGCATCACCTGGACGCAGAAGCCCCTCAGCTCCTCGTCCGTGGCCGCGTCGCCGTGTTCGGCGACGACCGCTCCGATCAACCCCTCGCCCGGATCCTTCCGTTCCCTGGCGATCATCGCCAACAGGTAGCGGGAGAACGCCTCGCCGGCCGCCGCCCGCCTCTTCTGGCTTCGCGAGGCGTCGAGATGAGCGTGACACAGCCGCAGGAACATCACCCGGTCGTCCTTGGGCACGCCGATGAGCTCGCACAGCACGGCCCCGGGCACCTCCTCGGCGACGAACTCGATCAGATCCGCGGGGGACCCCGCCTGCTCCATGGCATCGAGGCGCTCGGTCACGATCTGTTCGATGGAGGGCTGTAGACGCTGCATCTTGCGCAGCGTGAAGCCGGGAGTCAGCTTCTGCCGCATCCGGGTGTGCTCCGGCGGGTCGTAGTCCATCAGGTTGCCGACCAGCTCGCGCGGCCGGAAGATGCCCTCCCCACCGACCTCGTCCCGCCGGTCCCAGCGGCGCCGTGTGCTGAACCTCTTGTGATCGCCCATCACCTGTCGGACGACAGCGTGCGTGGTCGCCATCCAGCGGGTCTCGGCGTCCGCTCCGGATCCCGCAGTGACCCTCGTCAGCGGTCCCGCGGCGAGCAGTTCGTCCGCCGGATCGAGGCCCTGTCTGCGAATGTGGACGGGGCGCTCGTCGTCACCAGTCAACGGGAAGCTCCTTCCCTGCCATCGGTTCTCCTCCTGCGATCCGGCGCTACCAGTCGAGCCACAGGGCTTCCACGTTGAGCGGCGGCTGCCCCAACTTGATCTCGCGATCCGGTTCGGCGAGCCGCAGCGTCGGAAAGCGATGCGCCAGAGCCGGGATCGCCACCCGGAACACCATCTCGGCCAGCGACCGGCCAAGGCAGTGGTGGATGCCGTGTCCGAACGCGACATGCGCGGGCTTGTCCCGGGTGATGTCGAACCGGTCGTCCGGGCCTGGGAAGTTCCGGCGGTTCGCGGCAAGGAACGAGGGCGTGACGGTGTCGCCTGCCTTGATGGGACAACCGCTGATGCGCACGTCCTCCAACGCGATGCGCGGAGTGGTCTTCTCGTCGCTGGTGATGTAGCGGACCACCTCGTCCAGCCAGTCCGGCACGGTCTCCGGCCTGTCCCGCAGCACGGCGAACTGCTCGGGCTCCTCGACCATCAGCCACGCGGCCGCCGCGAGGAAGCGCGCCACCTGGTCCCCGCCCGCGCCCATGACGAACGCGGCCACCCCGATCAGCTCCGCGTCGGTGATCTCGTCGCCGTGCTCGCGCACCACGACGCCGAACAGGTCGTCACCGGGATCGCGGCGGGTACGCGTCACGACCTGGTTCATGTACGCCCAGAACTTGTTTCCCGCCGCCAGGCGCCGCTTACCCGACCGTTCGGCCCGGCTGGCGTGCAGGGCACGGGACAGCTCCGCCTGGTCATCACGTGAAATGCCGACGAAGTCGCAGGTCACCGTCGTCGCGATGGGCCACCCGAAACGCGGGACGAAGTCCACGGGGCCACCGGTGGACTCGATGTCGTCGAGAGTGGCCTCGACGATCTTCTCGACCTGCGGCTGGAACCCCTGTATCCGCCGGATGGCGAAGGGGCCTGTCACCATCCGGCGCAGACGCGTGTGCTCCGGTGGATCGTACTGAGTGAGGAAGCCGGGGAAGATGAAACCGGCCGCGGTGCCGTGGTAGAGCAGTTTGGAGCTGAATTTTTCCGAGCCGAGAACCTGCCGGATCTCGTCGTACCCGGCGGCAAGCCACGCGGTCCGCCCTTCGGGGGCGTCCTCGACGCCCAGTACGGCCATGGGGCCCTCGGCCATCAAGGCGCGTAGCTCTGGCACCGGATCGAACCGGTCCCGTCGGTGTATGTCCAAGCCCAGGTCAACGTTGATCTCTTCGAACGTGCCCCGGACAACGTTGTTCTCCTCGAGCACTGCACAGGTCCTTTCGCCTCGTCCCGCCCTCGGACGCGGAATGGTTGTCACGAGCCGGCTGGACGGGCGTCAAGCCCGTCCAACCGTCCGCATTGAGCGGTTGGACACCTTTCACTCAGGCGCCGGCTTCCTGGATGAGGCTCTTCGGCCTGAGGTCCTTCCAGTTCTCCTCGACGTAATCGAGGCACTCCTGACGGGGGGCCTCACCGTGGACACGGGACCAGCCGGCAGGCACTTCCGCGAAGGTCGGCCAGAGGGAGTGCTGGCCCTCGTGGTTGACCAGCACGAAGAAGGAACCCTCGTCGTCGTCGAACGGGTTGCTCATCGTTGTGTCCTTTCGCTCTTGTGTCGAGAACGGAGCTTCTCGGAGACGATGGCTCCAATCTGGGCCAGCGCCGCGGGTTGCACCAAGTCGTAGTGGTTGGACGGGATCTCGTGGGGCTCGATGCTTCCGCTGGTGAAGTCCCTCCAGCTCGCTATGGCCTCCGTTACGGGCAGATGCGCCGGCCGCTCCTCCGTGGCGACGAAGAGCAAGATGTCGCCGGCGAAGGGCGAGGCGGTGTGCCGCGGCCCGACCTCCCACAGGTTGCGCATCACCGCCTCGAGGCGCTCCCTGACGCCGGGCCCCTGGACCAGTCCACCCGCAAGTTCCAGGTCCTGCTCCTTGCGCTTTTGCACGGCCTCCTCGTCGCGCATGGCTTCTTCGCTGACCGTGCCGGTCGCGTTCCGTCCCATGTAGACGGGATAGGCGTCGAGCAGGGCCAGCAGGCCGACCTCCTCCCCTTCCGCCTCGAGCAGCGCGGCCATCGCCTGTGCGATCCGCCCGCCGAGCGACCAGCCGAGGAGGTGGTACGGCCCGGTCGGCTGCACAGCCCGGATGTGTGTCAGGTAATCGGCCGCCATCTCCTCGACGCTGTCGGGCAGGGGTTCGGTACGCGCCAAGCCGCGTGCCTGCACTCCGTAGACCGGCTGATTCACCGGAAGGTGCCGCAGCAACGGCTGATAGTTCCAGCTCAGGCCGCCGCTCGCGTGGAGGCAGAACAGGGGCGGGCGGTCACCGGCGGCTTGCAGCGGCAGCAGGACCTCGTAGTCACCCGTCTTCACCGAACGGGTCGAGCGCCGCCGCTCGCCCAGGACGACCAGGGTTTTGGAGGAGGTCTTCCGGGCGAGCAGACCCGTGCGCAGCATCTGATGTCCCGGAGTTCCGAACGGGCAGGGCAGGGTGGACCGACCGTCCTTGCCCGCGTCCACCGTCGGCCCGGTGACGTACAGATCGCCCACGGCCCCCGGCGCGACCGGGCTCAGCTGGTCGTCGAGCAGGAGCGCGCCGAGCGGGCCGTCCTCGGCCAGGTCGGCGAGCGCCGGGGGCGCGGCCCCCGACCACCGCGCCGGTGCGATGACCGGACGGCCGCGTTCGACGTCGTCCAGGCAGATGTCCAGGTCGCTGATCCGCCGCCGGGGATCCTCCGCCACCTGTTCCAGGACGCGGACAAGGCGCCGGGCCACCGACTCGGCCGTGTCCCGCTCGAACAGGTCGGTGGCGTAGCGGAGGAGGCCTTCGATGCACTCCTCGTCGTCGAGGCGCTCGGTGAGCTTGAACGCGAGATCCAGCTCCATGGCCTCGGCCCCGCCGGGTTCGACATCGGTGCGCAGGCCCGGCAGTTCCCTCGCGTCCCAGGTGCCGAGCCCTTCTTCCAGCACCTCGAGTCCCACCTGGAACACGGGGTGGCGGGAGAGCGAGGCGGGCAGGTCGAGGAGTTCGGCGAGCCGCTCGAAGGGCACGTCCAGGTGCTCCTGCGCGGCCCGGAGCGCTTCCTGCGCGCGGGTGACGACTTCGAGGAAGGTCGGGTCGCCCGAGACTTCCGTGCGCAGGGCGACCGGCCGGGTGAACGGCCCGATCATCGGCTCGAGGTCGATGAGGTCCTCGTCACGGGGCAGCGTCGTGCCGATCACCAGGTCGTGGCCCGCGCCCAGTTTCGTCAGCAGCATGGCGAGCGCGGCGTGCACCACCTGGAAGGCGTCCGCGCCGGCCGACTCCGCCGCGTCCATCAACCGGGCGTACGGGCTCGCGTCAAGGCGCAGCTCGACCGTACCGGCCCGGCGCGACGCGACGGCCGGCCGCGGGCGGTCGAACGGCAGCACCGTCTCCCCGTCGATGCCGGCCAGGTTGTCCCGCCAGAAGGCGACCTGCTCGTGGGGCAGGCTGCCCGGCTCGTTCTCGTCCGCGAGCAGTCGCTGCTCCCAGATCGCGTAGTCGGCGAACTGCACAGCCAGGGGCGCGCGCTCCGGGACCCGCCCCTCGCGCCGCGCCCTGTATGCGGCCGCCAGGTCGCGGAAGAACACGTCCAGCGAGTCGTCGTCGGCGAGAATCCGGTGCACCCGCAGGTGCAGCACGTGTTCCCGCTCCGCGAGTGCGAACAGCTCACATCGCCACGGCACGTCCTTGGTGAGGTCGAACGCCGACTCGCGCCGCTCGGCGAGCAGCCCGGGAAGGTCTTCTTCGGTGGCCGGGACGGGAGTCAGCTCGACCGTAAGACCGTCTTGAATGTGCTGGTGGACGCTCTGTGCGTCGCCGGGGAAGGTCGTACGGAAGATCTCGTGCCGGGCCGCGACGTCGCCGAGCGCCGCCGCGAGCGCGGGCACGTCCAGCCGGCCGCGCAGGCGCAGTGTGACCGACGTGTGCAGGCCGGCCGTGTCCTTCCCGGGGTCGGCCAGCAGCCAGGCGCGCAGCTGTCGGGTGGTGAGCGGCACCCGGTCCGGCCGCTGGGCGGCTTCCAGCGCGGGGCGTGACTTCGCGGCGAGCATCCTCGCCAGGCCCGCGGGTGTCGGCGAGGAGAACAGCTGCCGGATGGGCAGATCCGCGCCGAGTTCCTCACGGATCCGCGCGATGAGCCGCATGGCGAGCGCCGAACTCCCGCCGAGGTCGTGGAAGGTGTCGTCGCCCCCCACGTGGTCGACGCCGAGGATCTCGGAGAACAGGGCGCACAGCACCTTCTCGGTCTCGCTCTCCGGCGCCTTCTCCGCGGCGTGTCCCGCGAGGTCCGGGGCGGGCAGGGCCCGGCGGTCCACCTTGCCGTGGGCGGTGACCGGCAGGCCGGGCAGGGCGACGACCGCCATCGGCACCATGTACGCGGGCAGGACCTGGGCCATGTGCCGCCGGATCTGTGCTGCCCCCGCATCGCTGCCGTCGGAGACGAAGTAGCCCACCAGGCGCTTCTCGCCCGGCTGGTCCTCCCGCGCCACGACGACGGCCTCGACCACCCCGGGCTGGGCCGCGAGGACGGCCTCCACCTCGCCCAGCTCCACCCGGTAGCCGCGGATCTTCACCTGGTCGTCGGCGCGGCCGAGGAACACCACCTCGCCGTGCTGGTTCCAGCGCGCCAGGTCGCCGGTGCGGTACATCGGTTCCCCGGCGAGGAAGGGGCACGCCACGAACCGCTCGGCGGTCAGGCCCGCGCTGGTGAGGTATCCGCGGGCCAGCCCGGTGCCGGCGATGTACAGCTCGCCGGTTACTCCCGGCGCGACCGGGCGCAGGAAGGCATCGAGGACGTAGATCTTGCGGTTGGTCATGGGGCGGCCGATCGGCAGCTCCGACCCGAGTTCCTCGCCGGGCTCGATCGGCTTCCACGTCGCGCACAGGGTGGTCTCGGTCGGCCCGTAGGTGTTCCGCACCCGCAGGCCGGGCTGGGCCCGCCGCAGGTTCTGCACCGACTGGGCGGGGACCACGTCCCCGCCGGTCCCGATTTCGACCAGACCCGCGAAGCACTCCGGGGACGTCTCCGCCAGGGCGCGGAAGCTGCCGGCGGTGAGGTGGACGGCGGTCGCGCCGCGTTCGACGGCTCGGCGTACCCCGGCCGCGTCCAGCACTCCCGGCTCGGTGAGCAGGACGCGGCCGCCCATGGCGAGCGGCACCCACATCGCGTAGAGCGAGGGGTCGAAGACGTGCGTCGCGTGCATCAGCACGCCGTCGTCCGGACCGATCTGCCAGCCCTCGTCTCCGGCCAGGCCGGCCACGGCCCCGTGGGGGATGCCCACGCCCTTGGGGAGGCCGGTGGATCCGGAGGTGTACATCACGTACGCCAGGTCGTCGGCGCTCGGCCGGGTCTGCGGCGCCGTGGCGGCACAGCCGTCGACGGCTGCCCGTGTCCCGGGCGCGTCGAGGACGATCGCGCCTTCCGGCACGACTCCGCTGGTCGACTCTGTGCACAGGACGGTGGAGACGGCGGAGTCGTCGAGAATGAACGCGATCCGCTCGGCCGGGTACTCGATGTCCACCGGGACGTACGCCGCGCCTGTCTTCCAGATCGCCAGGAACGCGATCAGCAGGTCCGGTGACCTGTCCATGGCCACGCCGATCCGGTCGCCGCGGCCGATGCCATGACCGGCGAGGTAGCGGGCCAGCCGGTTCGAAGCCCGGTCGACCTCGGCGTAGCTCAGATCCGCGCCGCCCGCGTCGGTGAGCGCCACCGCGTCCGGGGCCGCGGCCACTCGCCGCGCGAACATCTCGACCACGGATTCGCCGGGCACCGGGCCCGCGGTCGCGTTCCATTCGTCCACCACCAGGGCGCGCTCGGTCTCGCTCAGCAGTGGCAGACGGCCGACGAGCACATCGGGCTCGGCGGCCAGCCGTTCCAGCACGCGGGCCAGCGCGCCCACGACCGATTCGGCGACCGCGCGGTCGAACAGGCCCCGGTCGTAGTCGAGGATGAGCGGCATCCGCTCGCCGGGTCCTGTGATCAGGGTGAACGGGTAGTGCGAGGAGTTGCGCCCTCGCTTCAGCGGGCGCAGGGTCAGACCCTCGTCGGGCACCTGGCCGAGTCCCTTGCGAGGGAAGTTCTCGTAGATGATGAGCGTGTCGAAGACCGCTCCGGGTCCGGCGACGGCCTGCACGTCTTGCAGGCCGATGTGGTGGTGGGCCATGAGTGCCGACTGGTCGCGCTGCAGCTCGGCAAACAACTCGATGGCCCGCCGCCCGCCGTCGAGCCGGACCCGCACCGGCAGGGTGTTGAGCAGCTGGCCGACCATCGACTCCACACCGGCGAGGTCGCCGGGGCGCCCGGAGGCGGTGGCGCCGAACACCACGTCGGTACGGCCGGCCAGTTGCGCCAGCACGACGGCCCACGCGCCTTGCACGATGCTGTTCAGGGTGAGGCCGTGTCCGCGTGCCAGCCCGGCCAGCTCTTCTGTCAGTTGCGGGGACAGCTCGATCATCGCCGTGTCGATGTCCGGCACGCGGGTGGGGTCGGCCGGGGCGACCGTGGTGGGCGTGTCGAGGCCTGCGAACTCCTCCCGCCAGGCCGCCTTGGCCGCCTCCTTGTCCTGTCGGCCCAGCCAGGCGAGGTAGTCCCGGTAGGGCACGGTGGGCGGGAGTGCGGACGCGTCCCCGTTCGCCGCGTAGATCGCGGCCAGTTCGCGGTGGATGACGGGCATCGACCAGCCGTCCACCAGCACGTGGTGAAGGGTGTGCACGAGCCGGTGGCGCTCCGGGCCGAGCCGGATCAGGTGCAGTTTCATCAGCGGCGCCGTCTCGATGTGCAGCCGCTGGGACACCTCGTCGGCGGCAAGGCGGTCCACCTCGCTGTCGGCGATGTCGTGCGGCAGCCCGGAAAGATCCGTCTCGCGCCAGGGGATCTCGGCGTCCCGTGCGATGACCTGCACCATCTGTGCGCCGCTGACATAGCGGAAACAGGCTCGCAGCGCGGCGTGCCGGTCCACGACGGCCTGCCACGACGCCCTCAGCCGGGCAGCGTCCAGCGGGCCGTCGATGCCGTACACGGTCTGCACGGTGTAGGTGTCAGGACCGTCGTGGTCAAGTGCGGTGTGATACAGCATCCCTTCCTGCAGCGGCGAAAGGGGCCAGACGTCCTCCACGCTGGAACGGGGCTTTGGACGAGTGCCGTCAACGGTCACAATCTTGCTCCTTACAGCGCTTGTTCGCCGGCCAGTCCGGCCTCGAGTTGATCCATCTGGTCGGATGAGAGAGCGACGAGGGGGCCCTCCGACGACTCCGGTGCCGCGGTGGCATCGCCGTCGGCGGGGAGTTCCGTGACGAGCAACGCCAGTCGTTCCGGCGTCCTTTCCTCGAACACCTGCCACGGGGTCAGTTCCAGCCCTTGCCTGCGGGCGCGGGCCGAGAGCTGCATCGAGATGATCGAGTCACCGCCGAGTTCGAAGAAGCTGTCCTCGGCACCGACCCGCTCAAGGCCGAGTACCTCCGCGAACAGTGCGCACAGCCTCGCCTCCATCGCCGTACGCGGGTCCCGCTTCGATGACATGCCCACGAAGTCGAGGGTCTGGAGCGCCCGGTGGTCGAGTTTGCCGTTCGGGGTGAGTGGCATGTGCTCCAGCGACACGAACGCCGCGGGCATCATGTACTCGGGCAGGCGTTCGGCCGCCAGCTCGCGCAGCGCGGAGGTCAGCGTGCCGTTCTCGCCGGAGGCGTCGGCCGACGGCACGACATACGCCACCAGCTGCTTGTCGCCGGGGCCGTCCCTGCGGACCGCGATCGCCACCTGGCCGACGCCTGGATGCTCCGCGAGCACGGCCTCGATCTCCGCCGGCTCGACCCGGTATCCGCGCACCTTGACCTGCGCGTCGACCCGGCCCGCGAAGAGCAGCTGCCCCTCCGGGGTCCAGCGGAACCGGTCGCCGGAGCGGTACATCCGCTCACCGGGGGCGAACGGACTCGCGACGAACCGCTCCGCGGTCAGGCCGGGGCGTCCGAGGTATCCACGAGCCAGTCCGACGCCCGTGATGTACAGCTCGCCGACCACCCCCGGCGGTACCGGCTGGAGGAAGGCGTCGAGCACGTAGTGCCGCACGTTGTGGATCGGGCCGCCGAGCGGGACCGCGTCGTGTCCTGGAGCCAGCGGGGCGCTCATCGTCGAGCAGATGGTCGTCTCGGTCGGCCCGTAGGCCTGGATCACCCGACGGCCGGGCGACCAGCGGTCCACCAGCGCGGCCGGCAGTGCCTCGCCGCCCGTCAGCACTGTCCGGAGGGTGTCCGGCAGATCGTCCTCGCTCGCCAGCACGCTCGGCGACACGGTCAGGTGAGTGATGCCCGCCTTGCGGATCGCGTCGCCCAGTGTCACCCGGGGCGGCATGCTCGTCGCGTCCGGCAGGACCAGGGTCGCGCCGGCCAGCAGAGTCATGTACAGCTCGGAGACGATGGCGTCGAACCCGATCGCGGACAACTGGAGGACCCGTGAGGACGACATCACGGCCATCCGCTCGATGTGCGCGTAGCCCAGGTTGACGAGTCCGGAATGGGCGACCAGGACGCCCTTGGGCACCCCCGTCGACCCCGAGGTGTAGATCACGTACGCCGCGTCGTCCGCTGCCACGCGCGGCAGCTCCACACCCGGATCGGCGGCGGGCAGGTCTTCCAGCACCAGCACCGTGCCCGTGAACTCCGCGGGCACGACCGCTCGCGTCGTCCTCGTGCACACCAGCACCTCGGGCGCCGAGTGCGCCAGCATGAACTCGACGCGCTCACGGGGGTAGTCCGGATCGACCGGCACGAACGCCCCGCCGGCGAACGTCACCCCCATGAGGGTCACCGCCAGTTCAGCCGAGCGCTCGACCAGTACTCCCACCCGGGCCTCACGCCGTACGCCCAGGCCCACGAGGAGCCGCGCCAGCGCTTCGACCTCGCCGAGCAACTGGCTGTACGACAGGGTCCGGGCCGCGTCCTGCACCGCCGGCGCGTCCGGGGTCCGCTCGGCCTGCCGGCGGAACAGCGCCGGCAGTGTCTCCGGCGCAAGCGGCTTGTCGGTCCTGTTCCACTCGTCCACCACCAGGCGGCGCTGCTCAGGTCCGATCAGGCCGACCCGTCCCACCGGCGTTCGCGGATCGGCCACGACCTGCTCAAGGGCCCGGAGGAGCGACGCGAGAAGGTCCTCGACCTGGGTCCTCTCGAACGCGTCCGGGCGGAAGATGACTTCGCCGTGGACGGGGCCCGCCACGGACGCGCGCATGGACAGGGGGTAGTGCCCGGTGTCGTTCGGAATTCCCGCGGGACGCATGACGAGTGCGTCGGGTTCTTCGGAGACGGGCGGCGGGGGCGGGTAGTTCTCGAACACCACGATCGTGTCGAACGCCGCGCCGGGCCCGGCGTGCTGATTGATCTCGGTCAGCCCGACGTGCTGGTGCGGTATCAGCGCGACCTGCCGTTGCTGCAGGTCCGCCAGCATGTCGAGGAATGGTTCAGCGCCGGCCAGGTGGGCCCGGACGGGCAGCATGTTCATGAACAGGCCGACCGCGGACTCGACACCGGGGATCTCGGGCGGACGACCGGCCACCGCGGCGCCGAAGACCACGTCGTCACGACCGGTCAGCCGGGCAAGCAGCAGTGCCCAGACCCCTTGGAAGAGCGTGTTCGCCGTCACACCGTGGTGGCGGGTGAACTCCCTCAGGCGCCGGCTCAGATCGTCGTCGAGTGCGAACCCGACCCGGTCGGGCTCGACGGGCGTGATGATCGTCTCCGGTGGCACGACGTGGGTCGCCTCGTCGAGCCCCGCGAGTTCGGTCCGCCACGCCTCCCGGGCGGCTGTCTTGTCCTGCTGAACGGCCCAGGCGAGGTAGTCGCGGTACGACGTCGGGGTCGGCAACGCCCGCCCCGTCCCGCCGGCGTAGTACGCCGCCAGCACCTCACCGGTGATGAGCGGCAGGGACCATCCGTCCGCCGCGATGTGATGCGACGTGAAGACGAGCCGGTGCCGGCGGTCACCGAGGCGCAGCAGGTGCAGCCGCAGCTGCGGTGCCTGGGCCAGGTCGAACCGCTCGGCATGCAGCTGTGCCGCGAGACGGTCGACTTCCGCCAGCGCCTCGTCCTCGGGCAGATGGGACAGATCGGTCTCCTGCCAGGGCAGCGCCACCTCGCCGGCGACCGCCTGCACCGTCGCACTGGACCCGAGCTGATGGAAACTCGCCCGCAGGGCGGGGTGCCGGTCCAGCAGCACCTGCCACGACCTGCGGAAGCGGGCGACGTCCAGCGGTCCCTCGATGACGAGGGTGCGCATACTCGCGTACACGTCCGGGCCGCGCTCGTCGGCGGCGTGGAACAGCAGGCCCTCCTGGAGCGGAGACAGCGGCCAGATGTCGATCAGGCCTGGTACGGCGGCCTCGATCTCCGCCACGTCCCGCTGCGTCAGCACGGTGAGCGGGAAGTCGGACGGCGTGTGCCCCCCGGCGTCGCCGGCGTCGACGTGGGCGGCGAGGCCGGTCAGCATGTCCAGCCAGCCCTGTCCGAGCGACTCCGCCTCGGCCTCGCCGAGCAGACGCCCGGCCCAGGTCAGGGACAGCTCCAGTGCGGGCCCGTCGGGGGCGTCAATGACGACCGCGTCGATCTCCAGGACGTGCCGCAATGCCGCGTCCCGGTCCGTCGTACCGCCGATGGTCCCCACCATCTGCCAGGGCTCCGCGGCACCGTCGGGCCGGGAAGAGAAGCGGCCGAGGTAGTTGAACCCGATGTCCGGCTTCGGCAGCGCCGCCAGGGCCGGGCCGGTCTCGGCGTTGAGGTAGCGCAGCATGCCGTAGCCGAGCCCGCCGTCGGGCACGCCTCGCACGTTCTCCTTGACGCTCTTCAGGAGCAGGCCTGCCGCGTCGCCACCCGAGACGGCTTCGGCCGTGTCGATCCCGGCCACGTCAAGGCGCAGCGGGTGTATGTCGGTGAACCAGCCGACCGTCCGGGACAGGTCCAGGTCACCAAGGGGCTGGCGGCCGTGGCCCTCGACGTCGACCACGACGGCCGTGTCGCCGCGCCATCGGGCCACCGCCCCCGCCAGGGTGGCCAGCAGCACCTCGTGAACACCACAGTGGAAGGCCGAGGTCGCCTTCGCCACGAGCACGCCGGCCTTGTCCTGCGGCAACCTCCAAGTCCTGCGTCCCGCGGTCGACATGGTGTCGCGCGTGGGATCGAACTCGCCTGGCAGCGACTGCGCTCCGTCGAGGATCGCCGTCCACGTCTCCAGCTCCGCGGTCCGGGTCGTCGCCTGCTCGACGAGTGTGCGCGCCCAACGCCGGTACGAGACGTCGACCGGGTCGAGCGCCGGTTCCCGGCCCGCGGACACGGCCGCGCAGGCCGTCTGCAGGTCCGGCAGCAGGACGCGCCACGACACGACGTCGGCCAGGAGGTGATGCGCCACCACCACGAGCCGTCCGAGGCGGCCGGATCCCGCGTCCACCCACACCGCCCTGATCATCACGCCGGCGGCGGGGTCGAGGCGGGCGGCTGTCTCCTCGGCGCAGCGCTCCGCGATCTCGTCCAGGTCACCGGCGCCGGCCTCGACCCGCTCGACCAGCGTCGCCGCGGCTACCGCTACGCGGTCGGCCACGACCAGCCGGGGCTGCTCCCCGTCGGTCTCGACGATCCGGCCGCGCAGCATGTCATGGGTGTCGATCACCGCGGCCAGTCCGGCCGCCAGCACGTCCACGGACAGGTCGTCGGGCGCGCCCACGGTCACCCACTGCGCCGGTACTCGTCGGGTCATCGCACGGGCATCGCGTTCGAGCAGCGCCCGCACCACCGGCGTCCACGGGACCTCGCCGACGCCGTCGGCGGCGTCGGCCCGCGCCGGTCCGCCACGCTCGGCGACCGCCGCGATCCCCGCGGGCGTCTTCTGCTCGAAGACCTGCTTCGCCCCGAAGACGAAACCCTCGCGACGTGCGCGGGCGGCCAGTCGCATCGACAGGATCGAGTCGCCGCCCAGCTCGAAGAAGCCGTCGTCGGCGCCGACCCGGTCCAGCCCGAGTATCTCGGCGAACAGGTCGCACAACACGCGCTCGGCCTCGGTACGCGGCTCGCGGCCTGCCGCTCTCGCGGTGTACTCCGGGGCCGGCAGGGCCGCACGGTCGATCTTTCCGTTGAGGGTCAGCGGGAAGCCGTCCAGCACCACCACCGCGGGCACCATGAACTCCGGCAGCCGCGCCGCGAGATACTCGCGGACCGTGTCGGAATCCGGTCCCGGATCCCCCTCCGGGGTCACATACGCGATCAGCCGCTTCTCGCCGGGCTGGTCCTCCCGCACCACCACGATCGCCTGCGCGACCCGCGGAACGTCGGCCAGGGCAGCCTCGATCTCCCCGGGCTCCACGCGGTAGCCCCGGATCTTCACCTGGGAGTCGGCCCGTCCGACGAACAGCAGCTCACCCTGGTCCGTCCAGCGCGCCAGGTCGCCTGTGCGGTACATCCGCCCGTCCGTCGGCTCGGAGGCGCTTCGCGCCGCCGTGTGGCGGGGGGCGAACGGATCAGCGACGAACCGTTCCGAGGTCGGCCCGCTCGCGCCCGGATAGCCGTGCGCGAGGCCGGCGCCGGCGAGGTACAGCTCGCCGGTCACGTGGGGCGCCACCGGCTGGAGGAACGCGTCGAGCACGTAAGCCCGCCGTCCGGCCAGCGGTCGGCCGATCGGCAAGGTGTCGCCCGTCTCGTCCCCTGGTTCGAGGAGGTGCCGCGTGGCGCAGAGGGTGGCCTCGGTGGGGCCGTAGAGCTGCCGGACCCGAACCTCCGGGCACGCCCGGCGCACCTGCGCGACGGACGCGAGGGGGACCGCGTCACCGCCCGTCAGGATCTCGCGCAGCCCGCGGAAGGACTCCGGTGCTTCCTCGGCCACCACGCGGAAGCTTCCGGCCGTCAGGTGGGCGGTGGTGACGCCCTGTTCGATCGCCTCGCGCAGCCGCTGCGCGTCGACCGCGCCCGGTTCCGCGACACGCACGCGGGCCCCGCTGACCAGGGGCACCCAGATCTCCACCAAGGACGCGTCGAACGCATGGGGTGCGTGCAGCAGCACGCAGTCGTCCGGGCCCTGCGACCAGCCCGGGTCGCTCGCGAGCGCCGCCACGCTTCCGTGCGGCACCGCGACGCCCTTCGGGACCCCGGTCGATCCCGAGGTGTACATCACGTAGGCCACGTCGTGCGCCCCGACCGTGAGGGGCGGCGCCTCGTGCGGCACTTCCGCGATCGCCGGGGCGTCCATGACCATCGGCTCGACCCCGTCCGGCACCGCGTCGCGAGTCGCTCCCACGCAGAGCGCCACCCGCGCGCCGGCATCGGCCAGCATCCCGGCGATCCGTTCCGCGGGGTGGTCCACGTTCACCGGCACCTGCGCGGCCCCCGCCTTCCAGACCGCGAGCAGGGCGACGAACAGGTCCGCGCCGCGTTCCATCACCACGCCGACACGGTCGCCGCGCCGCACGCCCGTCCCGGCCAGGTGCCCTGCCAACCCGTCCGATCGCCGGTCGAGGTCGGCGTACGACAGGGTGCGACCGCCGTCCAGGACCGCCACGGCGTCCGGGGTCCTTTCGGCCTGCTCGCGGAACAGCTCAAGGACAGACCGCCTGTCGGCCGCTTCGCCGATCGAGCTTCCGCGCTCCACCAGCGACGCACGCGTCGATTCGTCCGTCACGGCCAGGCGACCCACCGGAAGCGAGGGCTCCGCCACCATCTGTTCAATGACCCGTACGACCTGCCTGGTGACCTCAGTGGCCGTTTCCCGGTCAATCCGATCGGGGCGGTAGGCCACGTCGATCCGCAAGCGGTTCCCGGGAGAGACGCTCATCGTCAGCGGATAGCTGGTACCGGTCCGGGTGCGGATGGAGTTGATGGCGAAACCACCGTCGCCCTCAGGGCCAGGAGCGTCGTCGGGGTAGTTCACGACCATCACGAGGGTGTCGAAGATCGCGCCCGTTCCCGCACGGCGCTGGATTTCCGACAGCCCCAGGTACTGGTGCTCCGTCAACGCGGCTTGGCGGCTCTGCAAGTCATGCAACACGTCGAGTACCGGCCGGCTGCCTTCGAGTCGCACGCGTACCGGGACGGTGTTGATGAACATCCCCACCATCCGCTCGACATCCGGAACGTCCGCGGGGCGTCCCGACACCACGGACCCGAACACCACGTCCGTCCGGCCCGCAAGGCGTGCCAGCACCAGCGCCCACGCGCCCTGCACGATCGTGCTCAACGTCAGTCCATGGCCACGTGCGAAGCCGGTGAGCGCCCTCGTCGCCTCCTCGAGCAGCCATTCGGCATGCCCGTCCGGCATGACCATCGACTTGTCCGCGTCCGCGTCCATCCTGGTCGGTTCGTCCGACCCGGCCAGCTCGGACTGCCACGCCGCTCGTGACGCCTCCTCGTCCTGGCGGCGGAGCCACGCCAGGTAGTCCCGGTAGGACGGTGGCGTCGACGAGCCCTGCCCGCCCGCGTAGCCCGTCGACATCTCGCCCAGGACGATCGGTGTGGACCAGCCGTCCAGGACGACGTGATGCGACGTCACGACGAGCCGGTGCGTACTCTGGCCAAGACGGATCAGCGACAGCCGGAGCAGCGGTGCCTTGGTCACGTCGAACCGCTCTGCCTGATCCCGCCTGAGCAGGCGGTCGACCTCCGCCGCCGCGGCCGCCCCCTCAAGGTGCGACAGATCGGCCTCACGCCATGGGACATCGACCTCGCCCTCCACGACCTGCACCGTCTCGCCGGATCCGAGCTGGTGGAAGCTCGTCCGGAGCGACTCGTGCCGGGCGACCAGCCGTTGCCACGCCGCACGCAGCCGTTGTGCGTCGACCGGTCCGTCGAGGTCCAGGATCCGCTGGCTCTGGTAGACGTCGACACCGTCCTCGTCGACGGCCCGCTCGAAGAGCATGCCCTCCTGGAGCGGTGACAGGGGCCAGACGTCCGTCAACCCTGGTGCCGCGGCCTCCAGCTCCGCCACGTCCCGCCGCGTCAGCTCGACGAGGTCGAAGTCGGACGGGGTGTGCCCGCCGGCGTCGGGGTCCTCGGCCAGCGCCGCGAAGCCGGTCAGCATCTCCAGCCATGCCTCGCCGAGCCGCTCCACCGTGGCGGGGTCGAGGTCCCTGCCCTGGACGGCCAGCCTCAGCCGGGGTCCGGCGGGTGTGTCCTGAACGTCCGCGGAGAACTCCACCGGGTGGGCCGCGAACATTTCGGGACCGCCGCCGAGCGACTCTTCGCACCCCTGCCACGGGGTGACCTCGGCGGCGAGGCTGGACCGGCCGAAGTAATTGAAGCCGATCTGCGGGGACGGCAACGCGGCCAGCACGGCCCCGGTATCGGGGTTGAGATGGCGCAACAGCCCGTAGCCGAGGCCGTCGCCGGGGACGGCGCGGACCTGTTCCTTCACGGTCTTCAGCAGCTGCCCGGCCGCAGCGTTCCCCGCGGCCGCGGCGGAAAGGTCGACATCGGAGATGTCGAGCCGGACGGGGTGGACGCTGGTGAACCAGCCCACGGTCCGCAACAGATCCTCACCATCGGCGGCATGGCGGCCATGGCCTTCCACGTCCACCAGAATCCCGGCGCCGGCGCCGCGTCGGCGCGCCACCGCGCCCCCGAGGCCCGCCAGCAGGACCTCGTTGATCCCGCAGTGGAAAACCTGCGGCAGCCGGGCCACCAGACTGCGCGCCGTGACTCCGGTCAGTGTCGATGACCACGAGTGTGACTGTCCGGGCTGCGTTTCGAGAGGCGAATCCGCGCTGTCCAGCACGGCGGACGCGTCCGCACCATCCAGCACGGCGACCCAGTGGTCGACTTCAGCGATCGTGCTCTCGCTCGACGCCTGCTCGGCCAGCCGCCGCGCCCAGCGCCGATACGAAGTCGTCGCAGGTTCGAGGGCAGGAAGCTCGCCGGAGGTCACCGCGTCGTACGCCGACCGCAGATCCGGCAGCAGGATTCCCCACGAGACCGCGTCGACCGACAGATGATGGACCACCAGAGCCAACCGGCCCGGCCGGTCGCTTCCGGCGTCGACCCATACGGCCCGGACCATGATTCCCGCCGACGGGTTCAGCGTGCCGGCCGCCGTCCTGGCTTCGTGCTCGGCGAGTTCATCGAGGTCCGCAGTTCCGGCCGGTACTCGCGTGACCAGGTCGGCCACGTCCACCGCGCCGCGCTCGGCCACGAACAGCCGTCCGTCAGGTGTCACCCGTGCCCGCAGCAGATCGTGCACGTCCAGCACCGCTTGCAGGGCACTCACCAGGCCGTCCGGACTCAGGTCCGCCGGGGTGACGACGACTTTCGCCTGCACGAAGTCAGGGCGCGCCGCGGCATCCCCGAGGGCACGCATCACCGGCGTCCAGGGGATCTCTCCCACGCCTGTGACCGCCTCGGAGCGGTCCCGTGTCCGTGTCGTCAGGGCCTCTTGTGCCAGTGCCGCGAGTCGCTCGGGGGTCCGGTGCTCGAATATCTGCCGCGGGGTGAGGAAGACCCCCTCGCGTCGTGCACGGGCGGCCACCTGCATGGACGAGATCGAGTCCCCGCCCAGCTCGAAGAAGCTGCCCTCGACCCCGACCCGTTCCAGGCCGAGGACTTCGGCGAACACTCCGCACAGGATGCGCTCGGCCTCCGTCTCCGGCTCCCGGCTGACCGCCTTCGCGGCGAAGTCCGGTTCGGGCAGGGCCTGCCGGTCCACCTTTCCGTTGACTGTCAACGGCAGTTGGTCCAGCACCAGGACCGCGGCCGGAACCATGAATTCGGGCAGCGTCTCCGCGAGCTGCTCACGCAGCCGCACCGGGTCGATGTCGTGCCCCGCTTCGGCGACCGCGTAACCGATCAGATGCTGCTCGTCGCGTACGGACACGACGGCCTGGGCGACACCGGGCAGGCCGGCGAGGACCACCTCGATCTCGCCGGGCTCCACTCGATACCCGCGGATCTTGACCTGGTCATCGGCACGTCCGGCGAAGGCGAGTGCGCCCTGGTCCGTCCAGTACGCCAGGTCCCCCGTCCGGTACATGCGCTCACCCGTCACCTGGCCACCGTCCCCCGCGGAGGCGTCGCGGGGAGCGAACGGATCAGCGACGAACCGCTCCGCCGTCAAGGCCGCGCGACCGAGGTAGCCCTGCGCCACACCGGCTCCAGCGACGTACAGCTCGCCCACCACGCCCGGAGGCACCGGTCGCAGGAACGCGTCGAGGACGTAGGTTCGCCGGCCCGAAAGCGGTCGTCCGATCGGCAGCACTGATCCCGTCGCTTCGCCGGGTTCGAGCAGCCACCACGTGGCACAGAGCGTGGCCTCCGTCGGGCCGTAGAGATGCCGCACCCGCACGTCAGGACTGCTGCGCCGCACCCGCTCCACCGCCGCGGACGGCACGGCGTCCCCGCCGGTCAGCACCTCGCGCAGACCGGTGAGTGACTCCGGTGGCTCCTCGGCCACCACCCGGAAGGTCCCCGCGGTCAGATGGGCGACCGTGACACCGTCGGCCACATATCCGGCCAGAGCCTCGCCGTCCACCGCGCCCGGTCCGGCCAGCACCACCCTGGCGCCCGACAGCAGCGGCACCCACAGCTCGAACAGGGATATGTCGAAGGCGTGCGAGGCGTGCATCAGCACGGCGTCATCAGGGCCGATCGCCCATCCCGGGTTCCCGGCCAGCGCCGCGACGTTGCCGTGCGACACGGCGACGCCCTTCGGTGTTCCCGTCGACCCCGACGTGTACATCACGTATGCGAGGTCGTCAGCGTCTACGCCCACGGACAGACGGGTGCTCTCCGCGACCGCTCGCCGCGTCCGGACCTCGTCCAGGACGATCGGGTCGAGCCCTCCGTCCAGCACGACACCTCGGTACGCTTCCGCGCACACCACTGCCGCCGGCTCCGCATCCGCGAGCATGAACTTCAAGCGATCCGCCGGATAGGCGGGGTCCACGGGGACGTACGCCGCTCCTGCCTTCCACACCGCGAGCAACGTCGCGATCAGCTCGGGTGACCGGCCCATCACCACGGCCACTCGGTCCCCGCGCTGAACTCCCCTGCTGCGCAGATAGCCGGCGAGACGCTCCGCGTGCTCGGCCAGTTCCCCGTACGACATCGCCCGATCGCCGTCGACGAGCGCTGCCTCGTCGCGGCGGCGCTCCACCTGGCGGTCGAACAGCTCCGGGGCCGGTCGGCCCGGCATCATGGCGGCTGTCGCACCCCACTGGTTGACCACCACATCGCGCTCGGCCGCACTGGTCACATCGACTTCGGCCACCGTCAGGTCGCCCGCATCCGCCAGCTGACGCAGGACCTCCTTCAATCGCTCGACGATGGTAAATGCTGTGGCCCGGTCGAAGATTTCCGTCAGATAGTCGAGTTTGAAGAGCATCGACGCGCCGGGGACGCAGACCAGCGTCAGCGGATAGTGGGCGGCTACCCGGCCTTGATGTATTCGGATGCCAAAATTTCCCTCGGAGTCCGATTCGGCGGGCTTGTTGGGGAACTTTTCGAAGACGATCAAAGTATCGAAGACCGCGCCGGGGCCGACCGCCTGCTGTATGTCCACCAGCCCCACGAACTGGTCAGGTATGAGCGCCGACTGCCGCCTCTGCAATTCTGCCAGCAGCTCCATGACCGGCGTCGAGCCGCGGAGTTGCACGCGTACCGGAACGGTGTTGAGGAACAGCCCCGCCATCTCCTCGACGCCGGGCAGGTCCGGCGGGCGCGCCGACACCGCCGCCCCGAACACCACGTCCGTCCGGCCCGCAAGGCGTGACAGGACCATCGCCCACGCGCCTTGCACCACGGTGTTCAGCGTCAGCCCATGGCAACGGGACAGCTCGTCCAGCGAGCGCGTGAGGGTCTCGGACAGCTCGACCTCGACGCTGTCCGGCACGCCGGGGGCTCGCCCCGGGTCGGCGGGCGCCACCAGCGTCGGCTCCTCGGCACCACGCAGCCGCGCCACCCATGCCGCCAGTGCCCTCTCCCTGTCCTGCCTGCTCAGCCACGCGAGGTAGTCCCGATACGAGGTCACCGCGGGGAGGGCCAGCGGGTCGCCGCCCGCCGGGTACAGCTTGGACAGCTCGTTGACCACGACCGGCAACGACCAGCCGTCCATGATCGTGTGATGGCAGGTCATCACCAGTCGGTGCGTACGGTCGTCGAGGCGGATCAAGGTCAGCCGCAGCAACGGCGCCTGTGCGAGGTCGAATCGTTTCGTCCGATCCTCCTCGGCCAGCTCCCGCACGGCCTCGGTGGGGTCATCGAGGTGGGAAAGGTCGACCTCCCGCCACGGCAGTTCCACCTCCTTGACGATGATCTGCACCGTCTCACCCGATTTGCGCTGCCGGAAGCAGGCCCGAAGGGGAGCGTGCCGGGTCAGCAGCGCCTCCCATGCCGCGCGCAGCCTGGCCGCGTCCACTGGCCCGTCCAGTTCCAGGATCCAATGGCCTATGTAGACGTCGGGCCCTTCTCCGTCGTACACCGCGTGGAAGAGCAACCCAGCCTGTAGTGGCGACAGCGGCCAAATGTCTTCGATCCGCGACTGGGCCATCAATGTCTCCCTTAATCAGCTATGGGCTTGACGTTGGTCGTCGAACTAAACCGTGAATTCCTCAAACTCGCCCTGCACCAGGTCGAGGAGGTCGACGTCGAATGCGGAACGTGCCGCACGGAAGAATCATCCGCCTGACGGGCAATCCCAGACAACATGTCCAGTCACACCAGACGCAATCGATTGATCGCAGTCGTCCCATACACGCGCGCCAAGCGACGCCTGGCCGTCATACGCCACGTCGAAGAGGTCACCGGCACCGTGGCTGTGTCCCGCCGGTGCTTCGGGAGCATTCGGCAGGCGTACAACGCCTTGTACCGCTGCTACCAGGCCGAGGGCGTCGAGACCCTGCGGACCCGCTCAGCGGATCGTGCGCCGGCGGAACACGGGCCGCCTGCGGGGCGAGCCACACATCGGGCCGTGGCCGGCGTTCAGCGCTCGTGCCAGCCGCCGGCCCGCAGGGCTTCCCGCAGCGGTGCCGACATGCCGGGAGCGACGCTGACATGGACCAGGCCTGCCTGCCGGCCGGTGGCGTGCTCGATGCGGATGTCCTCGATGTTGACGTCGGCGCGGCCCGCATCCGTCAGCAGACGTGCCAGTTCGCCCTGCTGGTCGCCGATCATCACGGTCACCGATTCGAACCGCTCAGGCTGCGGCCCGTGCTTACCGGAGATGCGGCTGCGGCCCGACACCCCCCTGCGCAGCATGGTCCCGACCGTCTTCATGCCGCTGCTGCGCTTGGCCTCGTCCGTCGCCGCCATGGCGCGCAGCCCGGCGACCATCTCGCCCAGGTCGGCGCCCAGTTCGTCCAGGAGGTCCGCCACGACCGCGGCGTTGCCGCCCAGTATGTCCAGCCAGAGTTGGGGGTCGGCTTCCGCGATCCGGGTCAGGTCCCGCAGCCCCGGACCCGCCAGGCTCACCTCACGCTCCTCGGCGCTTTCCAGGCGCATCGCGACCAGGCTCGCCACCACGTGGGGCGCGTGGGACACCAGCGCCACCGCGCGGTCGTGTGCCGCCGCCTCCATCAGGACGGGAACAGCGCCGCACAGCGTCACCAGCTCCAGTGCCGTGTTGAGCGTTTCGGTATCGGTGTCCGCCGTCGGCGTCAGCGCCCAGGTGCGGCCCTCGAAGAGGTCGCCCCGAGCCTTCAGCGGACCGCTGCGCGACGCACCCGCCATGGGGTGCCCGCCCACGTAGCACGAGGTGTCGCAGTCGAGCGCGATGACGTCGTGCTGCATCTCCGCCTTCACGCTCGCCACGTCCGTGTAGTGCCGCGCCAGGTGCGCCCCCTGTGCGTCCGCCAGCACCTTGCCGACGAGCGGCGGCGGCACCGCGACGATCGCCAGGTCGACGGTTTCCGTGGGCGGCTGCACCGTACCGGCGCCCAGCGACGCGGCCGTCCGGGCAGCCGCCGAGTCGACGTCCCTGAGATACACGGTCAGGCCGCGCGCCCGCAGCGCCAGCGCCACCGACGTACCCATCAGACCTGTGCCGATCACCAGCGCGGAGTGCATCACGGCCACATCCATTCCTTCGGTTGATCAGTATGAGCAATGGTCCGGGCCCGGCCGCCCGTCGATCGGGGCCCTGGACGGTGGGCGGCAACGCGCGAACGGCCGGACAGTGGCCGACACCCCGCAGAGATCGGACCTCCGCCGAAGCGGGGTGGTAGCGCCCGCCGGGCGCGGCCGCTCACCCGTACGTGGATGAGAGCCGCGCACAGCGTCTCGTCAGATGAGTAGGGCAGGTCTCACTGGTGGTCGAACTCGGCCTCGAATGCGTCGATCTCCTCCTGGTCCAGGTCGAGGAGGTCGACGCTGGACGGGATCTCCGCGCCCGCACCAGGGTCATCCGTGCCCAGCTCCACGATCGTCGCGATGCCCGCCGGCGTCCGGTGCTCGAACACCTCCCGCGGGCCGAAGACCATGCCGTCACGATGGGCCCGCGCGGCTAGCTGCATCGAGAGAAGCGAATCCCCGCCCAGCTCGAAGAAGCTGTCGTCCGCACCGACCCGCGGCAGCCCGAGCACCTCGGCGAACAGATCACACAGCATCCGTTCGACCTCGGTGACCGGCTCCCTGTCGGAGACGCGTCCGCTGAAGTCAGGCTCCGGCAGCGCCTTGCGGTCGACCTTCCCGTTCGCTGTCACGGGCAGCGCGTCGAGCACCACCACCGCCGCCGGCACCATGTATTCCGGCAACCGGGCCGCCACGCCCTCGCGCACCGCGACGGCGTCCACCGCGGCCTCCCCGGCAGGGGTCACGTACCCCACCAGCCGTTCGCCGGCATGACTGGCGCGGACCACCGCCACCGCCTGCCCCACCGACTCCTGCGCCAGCAGCGCCGCCTCGACTTCACCCGGCTCAATGCGGAAGCCGCGCACCTTCACCTGGTCGTCGACGCGACCGACGAAGACCAACTCCCCTTCCGGGTTCCACCAGACCAGGTCCCCGGTCCGATACATCCGCTCACCCGAGCCGAACGGATCGGCTACGAATCGAGCCGCGGTCAACCCCGCTCGGCCCAGATACCCCCGCGCCACACCCACACCGGCTATGTACAACTCGCCCACCGCACCCGGTGGCACCAACCGCATCCACGCATCCAGGACGAGCGCCCGGGTGTTCGCGGTCGGATAGCCGATCGGCGGAATCTCATCACCGTCCGGAATGTCCCGGCCGATCGTCATGGCGATCGTGGCCTCGGTCGGCCCATAGGTGTTGATCATCCGGCGCCCGGGCGACCACCGGTGCACGAGTTCAGGAGGACACGCCGCCACGCCCAGTACCAGGCACGGCAGTACCCAGTCGGGTGATGCGGGAACGGTGGCCAGCACGGGGGGCGGGATCAGCGCATGGCTGATCTCCCGGCTCGCCAGCACCTCGGCCAGCTCTCCACCGGCCACCACACCCTCGGGCGGAACCACCAGTGCCGCACCGCCACCGACGGCCATGAGCAGTTCCAGCACCGAGACGTCGAAACTCGGCGACGCCAAGGCCAGGACCCGGCTCCGGGTGGTCAGATCCAGCCGCTCGACCAGGCTGCTGGCCAGACTGGCCAAACCGGTGTGGGTGACCACAACGCCCTTGGGTTTTCCGGTGGAGCCGGAGGTGTAGATGAGGTAAGCCGCATTTTCGGGCACTGCCCGCGACCGCACCGGATCGGTGGGGTATCCGCTGACCGCACCCACCACCGACTCGTCCACCACGACCGCCGGTCGCGCGTCGGCGAGGATGTAGTCGATGCGCGCCTGGGGGTAGTTCGCGTCGATGGGCAGCCAGGCGGCCCCGGCTTTGGTGACACCGAGGACGGCGACCACCAGTTCCAGGCAGCGGGGCAACATGATCGCGACCCGGTCCTCGGTTCCGACGCCCTGGTCGATGAGCCAGTGGGCGAACTGGTTGGCGCGGGCGTCGAGCTGGGCGTAGGTCAGCGTCTGGTTCTCGAAGACCGCCGCGGTCGCCTCAGGGGTGGCGGCGACCCTCGCGGCGAACATCTCCGGCAGCGTCTGGGCCGGCACCTCCACCGCGGTGTCATTGCACGCCCGCAGCTGTCGCCGCTCGGCATCGGTCAGGATCGGCACCACGGACAGCGGTACCCGCGGAGCGGCGACGAGGGCTTCGAGCACCTGCGTGAACCGATCCAGTACGGCGTCGGCCTGCGCGGCGGTGACCAGCTCCGGCTGGCGTTCAAGGCGCAGTTGCAGGCCGTCGCCCGGGATGGCCGTCAGTGCCAGGGGATAGTGGGTGGAGTCGGCATCCGTCACACCCCGCACACGCAGCCGATCCGGTTCCGCGCCGGCGACCGCGTCATCGGTCGCAGCGGGCTTGGGGTAGTTCTCGTAGACGAAGAGGGTGTCGAACAGCTGCCCAAGCCCGACGGCCTGCTGGATGTCGGCGAGCCCGAGGTGGTGATGAGCCAGCAGCGCCGTCTGCTCGCTCTGCAGTCGCCGCACCAGCTCGGTGAAGGTGTGCCGCGGCTCCATCCGTACCCGGACCGGGACGGTGTTGATGAAGAGTCCGACCATGGTCTCGATCCCGGAAAGCTCGGCCGAACGCCCGGACACCACCGACCCGAACACCACGTCGTCGCGACCGGTTATCGCCGCGAGGACCACTCCCCACACCGCCTGTAGCAGTGTGCTGACCGTGACGCCGAACTCGCGGGCCCTCGCCACCACAGCCTCGAAGGACGCCTCGTCCAGCGCGCCCCATATCTGTTCGGACATCTGGACCGGCACCGGCCGGTCCGCCGCGAACAGAGTCGGCTCCGGCAAGCCGGCCAGGGCCTCGCGCCATGCGGTGCTCGCAGCGTCTCGATCGGTTCTGCTCAACCAGGCCAGGTACTGCCCGTACGGTGTCACCGGCGCCAGCGCGAGCGGATCCGCTCCGTTGTCGTACAGCTTGAACAATTCATCCAGCAGCAGGTGTATCGACCAGCCGTCGAGCAGGATGTGATGAGAGGTCAGCACCAGTTGGTACTGGTCCGGCCCCACCACGATCACCATGAACCGCAGCAGCGGGGGCCGGGCGAGCTCGAACGGCTTCGCCCGTTCGGCCGCGACCACCATCGCCGCTTCGGCCTGCGGGTCTGCTGATTCCGTCACGTCCACCTGGGTCAGCGGCACCTCCACGGTGCCGGCGATCACCTGGTAGGGGACCCCGGCGGCGCTGTGCCGGAAGCCGGCACGGAGATTGGCGTGCCGGTCCAGCAGCCCGCGCACCGACTTCCGCAGCAGCGGCATGTCCAGCGGGCCGGTCAGGTCCAGCACCGCCTGTGCGGTGTAGACGTCGACGCCCTCGCCTACGAAGCCGGCGTGGAAGGCCAGGCCGTGCTGCAACGGGGAGAGCGGCAACACCTCGGCCAGGCCACCGGCACCCGAGTGTTCGGCATCGAGGGCCTCGATCTCGTGCTGCTCCAGGTCGACGAGAGCGAAGTCGGACGCGGTGTGTCCGCCCGCGGCAGGGTCAGCCGCCTGGCGGGCCAGCCCGGACAGCATGTCCAGCCATTCCTGGCCCAGTCGTTCGATCTCGGCCTCGTCGAGCAGATCGTCCGGCCATTCCAGCGTGAGCGTCAGCTGCGGGCCGTCCGGCAGGTCCTGGACGATCGCGTTGGCGTCCACCGCGTGCGGCAAGTCCGTGCTCGCGTCCATCGAACTGCCGATGTCCCCGGCCAGCTGCCACGCCCGCCCGTCGTTCTGGTCCCCGACAGCGAACCGGCCCAGGTAGTTGAACCCGATCTGAGGCGACGGCAACGCCGCGAGAACCGGTCCGGTCTCACCGTTGAGATAGCGCAGCAACCCGTAGCCGAGCCCATCGCCGGGCACCGCCCGCGCCTGCTCCTTGACCGCCTTCAGCAGGCGCCCGGCCGCCGCACCACCGGTGAGCACATCGGCGAGGTCGATCCCCGCCACATCCAGCCGCACCGGGTGCACGCTGGTGAACCAGCCCACTGTCCTGGACACATCCATCCCGCCGACGGGATGACGGCCATGGCTTTCCACATCCACCGACAGCGCGTCCACGCCGTGCCACCGGGCGACCGCACCGGCCAGCCCGGCCAGCAGGACCTCATGCACCCCGCAGTGGAACACCCCAGGTGCCCGCCCCACCAGCACGGACGTGTCCGCCTTCGGCGCGACCCAGGACCGCGAGCGCACCACACCGACCGCGTCCCGGCCTGTGGTCAGCTCGGGCGCAGCGACCGGTTGATCCTCCTGGCCGACGATGGCCTTCCACGCCGGCAACTCGCCGACCCGCCCCTCGGAGACCGCCCACTCCTCCAGCAGGCCTGCCCACCGCCTGAACGACACCCCTGCGGGTTCCACCACCGGGTCCCGCCCGGCGGCCACCGCCTCGCATGCGGCCTGGAGATCCGGCAGCAGGACCCTCCAGGACACCCCGTCGACGGCCAGGTGATGCACCACCAGCACCACCCGGCCCAGCCGGTCCGGGCCCCTGTCCACCCATACCGCCTGCACCACCACACCCGCAGCGGGGTCAAGCCGCGCCACCGCCTCCCGTGCGGCGTTCTCCACGACCTCATCCAGCGAACGTCCGGCGGCCTCCACGCGTGTGACCAACCCGGCCGGATCCACCGACCCGGGCTCACCCACCACCAGCCGCCCCGGCTCCGCCCGCACTCGCAACATGTCATGGGAATCCACCAGCGCCGCGAGACCGGCCGCCAGCACGTCCTCCGCCAAGTCCGGCGGCGCGCCCACCACCGCCCACTGGGCGAACCCCGGGCCCACGACCCCGTCCCCCAGCATCCGCATGACCGGCGTCCACGCGACGCCACCCACACCGTCGGCCGCGGAGGCATGGTCACTGTGCGGCAGCGGCGATCGGGCCGTCAGCTGCGCGAGCCGCTCCGGCGTCCTGCACTCGAAGACATCCCGCGAGGTGAACGTCAAACCGGCATGCCGCGCCCGCGACGCCAGCTGCATCGAGAGGATCGAGTCCCCGCCCAGTTCGAAGAAGCTGTCGTCCGCACCGACCCGGTCGAGACCGAGCACCTCGGCGAAGAGGCCGCACACCACCCGCTCGGCCTCCGTGACCGGCTCCCGTCCCGCGGTCGCGGCGGCGAAGTCGGGGTCAGGCAGCGCGCCCCGGTCGATCTTCCCGTTCGCCGTCACCGGCAGCGCGTCCAGCGCTATCACCGCCGCAGGCACCATGTGCTGAGGCAGCCGGGAAGCGAGCCCCTCGCGCACCGCGTGCGGATCGATGTCGCTGGGTGAAACGTAGGCCAGCAGTCGGTCCGCGCGGACGGTCACCGCGGCTTGGGAGACCCCTGGGTGGTCGGCCAGAGCGGACTCGATCTCACCGGGTTCGATCCGGAACCCCCGGACCTTGACCTGGTCGTCGGCCCGTCCAGCGAACACCAGCTCGCCCTGGCTCGTCCAGTACGCCAGATCCCCTGTCCGGTACATCCGCTCGCCAGGGGCGAGCGGATCAGCCACGAACCGTTCCGCCGTCAGCCCCGCGCGACCCAGGTAGCCGCGGGCCAACCCGATTCCGGCCACGTACAGCTCACCGACGATCCCCGGCGGCAACGGCAGCAGGAACGCGTCGAGCACATAGCAGCGGCCCCCCGCGATCGGCGTCCCGATCGGGACCACGTCCCGGCCCGCCGCCAACGGCGAACTCATCGCCGCGCACACCGTGGCCTCGGCCGGCCCGTAGGCGTCGATCAGCCGCAGCCCCTCCGACCAGCGGTCCACCAGGCTCGGCGGACAGGCCTCTCCCGCCACCACCACCGTCTGCAACTCGTCCGGCAAGACGTCGACCGTGCCCAGCACCGACGGCGGAACCGTCACGTGCGTGACCTGCCACCGTTCCAGCGCCTCGGTCAACGACACCTGCGGCGGCAGATCCCGCGTCGGCGCCATGACGAGCGTCGCCCCCGACAGCAACGCCATCAGCACCTCGGACACCATGGCGTCGAAGCCCAGCGCCGCGAACTGCAGGACCCGTGAGGACGGCGCCACGCCGAACCGATCGATCTGCGCCGCCGCGAGGTTGCCGAGCCCCGCGTGGGAGACGACGACCCCCTTCGGAGCGCCTGTCGACCCCGACGTGTACATCACGTACGCCGCGTCGCCCGGGCCCGCCTGCGGCAATTCCGCGTCCGAGCGCTCCGTCGGATCGGCCTCGCCGATCACTACCAGTCGATCCGCGAACTCCTCGGGCACGGCCGGCCGTGTCGTTCCGACGCACACCACCGACACCGGATCGGCATCGTCCAGAATCCACTTCACGCGTTCGGCCGGATAGGCCGGGTCCACCGGAACGAACGCGCCGCCCGCCAAGGACACGCCCAGTATCCCGACCAGCCACCACGATGACCGGTCCACCACCACGCCCACCCGGTGCTCCGGCCCGACCCCACGGTTCCGCAGCACCGCGGCCAATCCCACCGCCCGGTCCCACAACTGCTCGAACGACAGCTCACCTTCGGCGTCCACCACCGCCACGTCATTCGGCCGTTCCCTCACCACCCGCCTGACCAAGGCCGGCAAGGACTCCCCCGCCACCAACGCCGGGGCCGGTTCATGCGCCTGGCCCTCGGCCATGCTGATCCGCCCCACCAATCCGGACGGGTCAGCGACCAGCGCGGCGAGCGCGTCGACGAACCACTGGAGAGCCGACTCCGCGACGCTCTCCCGGATCTGCCCGCGCCAGTAGCTGAGCTGGATCCGGAAGTGATCTCCCGGGATGATGCCGAGAGTCAGCGGATAGTGGGTCCCCTCGACCGTGCCCAGATACGTGAATTGGCCCGCGAAATCGCGCGGATAGTTCTCGAACACCAGCAACGTGTCGAAGGTCGCGCCGGCGCCGGCCGACTTCTGGATCTCCGGCAGCCCCAGGTGCTGGTGCGGGATCAGGGCCGCCTGTCGGCGCTGCACCTCGGTGAGCATGTCGATGGCTGATTGCCCGCCGTCAAGAGGCACCCGGACCGGCACCGTGTTCATCATGAGGCCCGGCATCGACTCCACACCCGGGAGCTGCGCGGGACGGCAGGCGACCGTGGCGCCGAAGACCACGTCGGTCCGGCGCAGAAGCCGCGCCAGAACCATCGCCCAGGCACCCTGTACCACCGTGTTCAGCGTCAGGCCGTGGTCGCGGGCCAGCCGCGTCAGCCGGGTGTGGAGATCCGTGGGCAGGTGGACGACGTGGTGGTCGTAGTCCGCCACGGGGGCCGCTGTCGCGACCAGCGCCGGCTCGCCCAGACCGGACAGCTCCGCCCGCCAGGCCGCGCGTGCCGCGTCCTTGTCCTGCCGGTCAAGCCAGGCCAGGTAGTCCCGGTAGGAGGCCGGGCCCGCCCGTTCCGGGAGCTGCCCGCCGGCCGCGTACGCCTCGGCCGCCTCGTTGAGGATGACCGCCACCGACCAGCCGTCGATCAGCGTGTGGTGGATGACGACCAGCAGGCGGTGCCGGTCCTCCTCGATGCGCATCAGCACCAGCCGGGCCAGGGGGGCCTCGGCGAGATCGAACCGATTCTTCTGTTCCCGTACGACCAGGGCGTCGACGGCCGCGTCGACATCGCTGGCACCCGTCAGATCCACCTCCTGCCACGGCAAGGTGACGTGCCGGTGGACGACCTGCACCGCCTTGCCCGACGGGAGCCGATGGAAGCTGGGCCGAAGCTGGGGGTGCCGGGCGAAAATCGCTTCCCACGTGGCCCGCAGCCGGGGTACGTCCAGCGGTCCGCTCAGCTCCACGAGCCAGTGCACCTGGTAGATGTCGCGACCCTGGTCACCGGGGCCCTGATCGTCGAGGGTCGACTGGAAGAGCAACCCCTCCTGAAGCGGTGCCAGCGGCCAGACCTCCTCCGCCTCCGCATGGGTGGTCGCCAGGTCCGCCTCGTCTTCCGCGGTCAGGGCGATCAGCGGCTGGTCGGCGGGGCGATCAGCGGATACGGCACGCGCGACGGCCGCCAGGCGTGCGGGCGTCTGCTCCTCCAGGATCTGGGCGGGTGTCAGCAGCAGGCCCGCTTTGACCGCGCGTGCCGCCATGCGCATCGCGACGATCGAGTCTCCGCCCAACTGGATCAAGCCGTCGTCGACCCCGACTCGTTCCAGGCCGAGCAGCTCGGCGAAGAGATCGCACAGAACACGCTCTGGCTCGGTCACCGGTTCGCGGCCCGTTGCGTTCGCCGCGAACTCGGGCGCGGGCAAAGCCGCTCGGTCCACCTTGCCGTTGGCGGTCAGGGGGAGTGCGTCCAGCACGATGACAGCGGCCGGAATCATGTACTCCGGCAGTTCGGCCCCGAGACGCTCGCGGATGAGATCGGGATCCGCGTCCCTGTCCGCCACCACATAGCCGATCGGGCGCCCGTCGATCGCCACCAGCACGGCGTCGTCGACGCCCGGCTGAGCCGTCAGCGCGGCCTCGATCTCACCGGGCTCGATCCGGTACCCGCGGATCTTCACCTGGTGGTCGACCCGGCCCGCGAACAGCAGCTCACCGTCCGCGGTCCACTGGGCGAGGTCCCCGGTCCGGTACATCCGTCCGCCCGTCACCCGACCGCCACCGTCCTCGGAGGCGCTGTCGGGCGCGTACGGATCCGCCACGAACCGCTCCGCCGTCAGACCCGGCCGGTTCAGATAGCCGTCCGCCAGACCGGCACCGGAGAGGTACAGCTCACCGACCACACCCGGGCCCACGGGCCGCAGCGACTCGTCGAGCACGTGAGCCCTGCGGCCCGGCAGGGACCGCCCGATCGGCAGCGTCGGGCCCATCTCGTCACCTGGCTCGAGCACGTGCCACGTCGCCCACACAGTCGCTTCGGTCGGGCCGTACAGGTGCCGGATCCGCGCTCGGGGGCAGGCCTCCCGCACCCTGTGCACCGCGTGCGCGGGCACCAGGTCACCACCGGTCTGCACCTCACGGAGCCCCGCGAAGGACTCCGGCGACTCCTCCGCCACTGCGCGGAAGTTCCCGGCGGTCAGATACGCCCGCGTCAACCCGGCCGCGACCAACTCCCGCAGGCGCTGGGCGTCCACCGGCCCCGGCCCCGCGATCACCACACGGGCGCCCCACGCCAGCGGCACCCAGATCTCGAACATGGACGCGTCGAACGCGTACGGCGCGTGCATGAGGACCGCGTCGGCGGGCTCCATCGCCCAGCCGGGGCTCTCCACCAGCTCCACCAGGCTCCGGTGCGGGACGGCCACCCCCTTCGGGGCGCCCGTCGAGCCGGAGGTGTACATCACGTAGGCCAGGTCGCCCGGGTGCACCGTGATCGCCGCCGCGTCGCACGCGCCTTCGTCCGTGGCGGCGTCCACCTCGATCGACTCGACCCCGTCCGGTACGCCGCCGCGCGCCGCGGCCGAACACACCATCAAGGACACCTTGGCATCCGCCACCATGAACGCCACCCGCCTCGCTGGGTAGGCGGCGTCCACCGGGACGTACACGGCCCCCGCCTTCCATAGGGCGAGCGTCGCCACGAGCAGGTCGGGCGAGCGGTCCATCATGACCGCGACGCGGTCGCCGCGGCGGACGCCCCAAGTGATCAGGCGCCCGGCCAGCCGACCCGCTCGCTCATCGAGTTGCCGATACGTCAGAACCTGGTCACCGGCTACGACGGCCACCGCGTCGGGCGTCCGGTCGACATGCGAGGCGAACAGCTCCAACACCGTCGGTGTGGCTTGCGCTGTGGAATTCATCGTTCTCCTTCACGGACCACCTGATGCACCGACCGGAGTGCCATGTCCGGCCCGAGCCCGGTGCCGATGTCGGCGGGCTCGGTGCCGTTGTCTCCCGGCTTGACGAACTGCGTGTGATAGAGCTCGGCGTAGAGGCCGCCCTCGGCCAGCAACTCCTCGTGCGTCCCGCGCTCGCGGACCCGTCCGCCGTCGATCACGAGAATCTGGTCGGCCTCGCGGATCGTGGACAGCCGGTGGGCGATCACCAGCGAGGTACGGCTGCGCAGGGCGGTCTTGAGTGCCCGCTGGACGGCGGCCTCCGACTCGGAGTCCAGATGCGCGGTGGCTTCGTCAAGGACGACGACCGAGGGCGCCTTCAACAGCAGCCGGGCGATGGCCAGTCGTTGCTTCTCCCCGCCCGACATGCGGTAGCCGCGGTCGCCCGAGACGGTGTCGAGCCCACTGGGGAGGGACTCGATCAGATCCCAGATCTGGGCCCCTTTGCACGCCTCGATCAGCTCGTCCTCGGTGGCGTCCGGGCGAGCGTAGAGAAGGTTCTCCCGGATCGTGTCGTGGAAGAGGTAGGTGTCCTGGCTGACCACCCCTACCGTTTCGCGGAGCGAGTCGAAGGTGAGGTCCCGCAGGTCGTGTCCGCCGACGCGGACCGTCCCTGAGTTCGAGTCGTACAGCCGGGACACCAGGTGGGTGATGGTGCTCTTCCCCGCGCCGGACGGGCCGACGAGCGCGGTGAGGGTGCCGGCCCGCACGTGAAAGCTCACGTCGCGCAGGACGTCCGGCGTCACCTTCCCGCGCTCGTGATCGGACCGCAGATGCTCCAGAGAGGCCAGTGAGACCTCGTCCGCGGTGGGATAGCGGAACGACACGTTCTCGAACTGGACGTCCGGCGTCACGTTCTTCGTGAGCGCGACCGCGTCGGGGCGTTCCTGGATCAGCGGCTTCAGATCGAGCAGTTCGAAGACCCGGGAGAAGCTCACCACGACGGTCTGCGCGACCTGCTGCATCCCGGACAGCTGGGTGATCGGCCCGAACAGCCGCTGAAGCAGGGTGGCGATGGCGATCAGCGTGCCGAGCTGGAAGGCCTCGTCGAGTACGAGTCCGCCACCGATCCCGTAGACGATCGCCGTGGCGAGCGAGGCCATCAGCGTCATCATCACGAAGGCCATCCGGCCCCAGACGGACAGGTTCACACCGATCTTGCGGATCCTGTCGGCACGATCCGTGAGTTCGGCCATCTCCTCGTCCGGACGGCCGAAGAGCTTGGAGAGCATCGCCCCCTGCACGTTGAACCGCTCCTGAAGCCGTCCGCCGAGGCCGGTGTTCTCGTCCATCTGCTGTCCGGTGCGCCGCTGTATCACTCGCCCCACGTGGACCCAGGGCACGATGAACATCGGAACCAGCGCCAGCGTGATGAGCCCGACGAGCCACGACAGGTAGAACAGCTCGGCCAGCACCACCACGACCACGACCGCACTGGTGGCTGCCATCAGCAGGCCGCTGAACTGCTGCTGAGCCATGATCAGTTCGGTGTGCAGCCGACCGACCAGCACCCCCGTCTGGGTGCGCGTGAAGAACGCGAGCGGCAGCCGCCGGACGTGGTCGAGCGCCTGGACCCGGAGGTCGTAGGTGATCACCTGTCCGATCCGCCCGGAGATGTAGGCGGACACCAGCGACAACCCCGCGCCAAGGACGGCGAGGCCGGCGGCCAGGCATGCCATCAAGATCACGACCCCGCGGTCGTTCTTGACGATGCCGTTGTCGACCAGCTCCCTCAGCAGCAAGGGAGTCGCGGCGACGGTAAGCGCCTCCATCGTGGCGACTACACCGAAGAGCGCCACTGTGCGGATGTGCGGGCGGAAGTAGGCGAGCACGCGGCGCACCGCCCCCGGGTGGACCGTGGTCTGCCAGGGATCGGGATCGTCATCGCTCTTCCTCACCCCCTGGTAGCGCAACACCATTTCCACGCAGGTGCCCCTCTCACACGACTCACGAAGCCAGCGGAGCCCAATCGTGCTGAATCGCATCGATGTCCACGAGTGAGTCCAACTGAACACTTCTGTCACTTGGACGCATCTGCCGGCGTCTGCGCCGCGCGGCTGCCGCGGCACGGCTGACCGCCACGGTCACCCTCCCGAGCTGGGCCTCGTCGGCTTGCCGCCGCATGGCGCAGAGGGCAAGGAGCAGCCCCGGGATTCTTGCTCGATCGTCTCTGGGGCCGCGGGCGGCGCGAGGTACACCGGAATCCGGGCCGGAAGGTCCGCATCCGGATGGAAGGGCCCGCGGGCACTGGCCGTCGGCTCGCCGAGCCGTTTCAGCCGGGCGCCGCGCGTCTACGACCCGCCCAGGTGAGGGTGGGCCTTGGCCGAGCGATCGTCAAGAGCGTCACCGGGCACACGACGGAGCTCTCGCCCGCAGCCCGGGGGCCTGTGAGCGGGCTCTACGTCGTGCGGCGACTGCCTGCCGCGGTACGCGGCGACTGCCCGCCGCTCGGTGATCGTGATCGCACGCCTCGGCGACGGCCGTGACGCGGTAACGGGATGGGTTCACGCCGAAGCCGCGGGCTGGACTGAGCATGTGGTCCAGGCCGCGGACCGCGTCGAAGGCGGTGGTCTCCGTCGAGGATTCCTTCCCGACGCAACGCGTCGGGAAGGTTCATCGTGGGCTGTGTGCACCCCGCCGAGTGGCCGCCGGTGGCGACGCGCGCGGGGCCGGTTCGCCTGGCCTCACGCTCCCGCGCTGACCAGGATTCCTCGTCCTGCGTAGAACCGCTCGAAGACGCGCATGGGCAGCGACGCGGATTCCGCGTTGTGCGAGTAGCCCGACGGGTTATGGAACCGTACGATCCCGCCGCGGACCGCATGAATCAGCACGAGGTGCCCTCCCCGGCGCGGTTCGTGGGTTCTCGGGTCGCGAATCTCAGGAGACACCGAAGCGATCAGGACCTGCCCGGGGTGCACCGTTCGGGCGGACGCTTGAAGCGGTGTCCGCTCGACCAGTTGGCATGTGAAGCCGAATTGTGAGCTGACCCAGGTCATAAATGGTCGGTATATCAGCCCTTGGACCTTGCCCTGGGGTTCCACCACGTAGCAACCCCGGTCGAGGGCCTGCGCGAGGAGTTCGCGCATCGGCAGTCGGACATCCGTCCAGCCATGGAGCAAGGACTGCAGGCAGGCCAAGCCACAGATTTTGCGGGACCAGAACAGGTACTCCTCGCGCGAGTGGTATCCGTCGGAGGCCCAGTCGTGCAGTTGCGACGGATCGGTGCGCCTCAAAAAGACGTCGACACCCGATGGCGCGGCACGCTGGATGACGACCTCGTCGTTCCGGTCCAGGCTTCCCCACTGAGATACGTAAGGGAGGCTTCTGTCATGTGATGGGAAAGTCGAAATAGACATCTGCATACGGCTCGCTTTCCAGCGTGTAGTGCCACCACTCGCTGTCGTAGCGAGCAAATCCGCAGTCCTCCATGATGGAGCAGAGGTACTCGCGGTTTTCCGCTTCGATGGGCTCTATGTCCTCTGCTCCATGATGCGAGATCGAGTCCATGAGGTCGTGTCCACCGCCCATGCAGGCATGTTCTCCGGTGGCAAGGTTGTAGAGCGTCAAGTCGACGGAACTGCCGCGGCTGTGGCCCGACTTGGCGGCCACATATCCCTTGTCGAAAAGCTCGGACCTCTCAATGTTGGGGTAGTGGCGCTGCTTTGTCCGACCGTCCTCCGGCTGTTCTGACCAGCGCCGGAAGCAGTCGACGGCGCGTTGCGGACGGTATCCGTCCCAGACAAGCAAGCCGAAGCCACGGGACGCGGCTTTTTCCTGCGCTCGCCCCAGGGCTGCGCACAAGGCTTTGGTGCCGACTATCCGATTCACCAGGTATCCGTCTACCGGCTGCCCGGTGAAGTTGTCCCGGGTGGCGTACTTGGCGTCCCAGCGGATGCCGGGCACCAGCTCGTCCAGGTACACGAAGTCACCGTTCATCGCCTTTTCCGGTCCAGTGTCAGTGACACGAGTCGATCGAGGACGTCGGAGAGCGGCATCCCCGCGGCAGCCATCATCCGGGGGTAGCGGCTGTAGGAGGTCATGCCGGGAAAGGTGTTGACTTCGTTGAGTACCACCTGGCCGTCGTCCTGGAGGAACATGTCCACGCGGGCAAGCCCTTGGCAGCCGAGTGTGCGGTAGATGTTCTTGGCGCTCTCTTGGACGAGTTGACGCGCTTCTTCGGAGATGTCGGCGGGAACGATGAACGTCGAGTTGTCCGAACCGGTCTCGGGTGAGGCCTCCTGGTGGATCCTGAAGAATCCGTGCGAGAGAGCTACACGGTCCACCTCGCCCGCGATCAGGGCGGAGGGGTCCCCCAGGATCGCGCAGCCGATCTCGCTGCCGGTCACAGCCTCTTCGATCAGGACCTTCGAGTCGTACTGTCGTGCGGCGTCCAGCGCGCCTGGCAGGTCCTCCGCGCCGGCAACCTTGCTGACGCCGAAAGACGAGCCCGAACGGGCCGGCTTCACGAAGACGGGGTAAGGAAGCTGGTCGGCGTCGACCTTCTCGTTCTCCGTGACCACCCAGAAGTTCGGCGTGGCGATGCCTGCGCTCTTGGCGACGGTGTAGGTCAGGGATTTGTCCATGCAGATGGCAGAGCTCTGGATATCGCAGCCGACATAGGGAACGCCAGAGAGTTCCAACAGGCCCTGGATCGCACCGTCTTCGCCGAGTGTGCCGTGCAGAACGGGCAGCACGAGGTCCAGGCGGATCACTTCGAAACGTTCCTGTTCCAGGACGAGCAATCCGTGGACGCTCGGGTCGGGGGACAGCATGACCGGACGAGCGTCTGCGTTCTCCCAGTCTGCGCCAGGGGAGTCACAGAGCTGCCAGGCACCGGTCTCCGTTATGCCGATCCAGTACGGTTCGTATTTGTCGGCGTCGAGGTTCTTTGCGACCTCTTGGGCGGACTTGACGGAGACGGGGTGTTCTTCGGAAGAGCCCCCGAAGATGATTCCGATCCTCAGCTTGTTCATGCTTTCCTGCTTTCAAAGTCGAGGCAGTTGATGAGACTGTTCCTGATGGTGTCGCTCAGTGCGTGGTCGGTGTAATACGCCGTGTGCGGGCTGATCAGCACGTTCGGCAGCTCCTGCAGGCGCAACAGCGAGCGATTCCCGATGGACTTGTTCCGGCAGTCGGTGTAGAAGATTCCTTCCTCACCGTCGAGGACGTCCAACGCCGCGCCGCCGAGCCTGCCGCCCTCCAATGCCCAAAGAAGAGCTTCGGTATCGATGAGTGGCCCGCGTCCCGTGTTGACGATGAACGCGCCGAGTTTCATCTTCCCGATACGTCGGCGATCGATGAGATGGCGGGTATCCGCGGTGAGCGGGGTGTGGAGCGTGACGATGTCGCTGTGCCGAAGCAGCTCGTCGATCGGCACGTAATCGGCGGAGGCCTTGGGGCGATTGTCGTAGGCCAACACGTGGCAGCCGAAGCCGCGCAGCCGGTCGATGACCGCTGTGCCGATACGCCCTGTGCCGACCACTCCGACAGTCAAGTCGCGCAGCTCTTTGCCACGTATCTCACTCAGTCGGTAGTCATGAGCATCGGTGCGACGGATGGTGGCCTTCGCGTGACGCACGGCCATGAGCATCAGCATGAGCGTGTAGTCGGCAACACTGTCGGGAGAATAAGCCACGTTCCCGACGGAGATACCCACGCTTTCCGCATGGCGCACGTCGATGTGGTTGTATCCGACGCTTCGTGTGGAGAGATACTCCACACCGGCGCGGCTCAGTGCGCTGAGCGTGGCACGCGTGACTCGCGTCTTGTGGCCGATGCTGATGCATCGGTTCCCGACTGCCAGGTCGATATTGGCCTCAGATACCGCTGCCTTCGTGATGGTTGGCACCACGCCGAAGCGAGGCGCTATTTCTCGGAAGAGAAGGGCCTCATCCTGATCGCACCCATAGACTGTGATTCCCGTTGTCGAGACAGTCCGTGAGGTCGCCACCGGCGCTCGGGTGCGGCACGTCGTCGCTCGTGTCGGTCCGCTGGAACTCATGCCTAACAGTCAAGAGGACCTGGTGTTGCCAGCGCGTATGCGTTTTTTGATATGCCGACGATATGTTGCCGACCACTGCAAGCTCAGGTCGATGCTCGACTCGATCTGCAAGGGCGAGTCCCCAGCACGTAGCGGATGCCGACGAGGCGAATGCGCAGGCCAGCAGCGCTGTTGTCGGACCTGGTGCTCACACTGTCGGGGGTCCGGTCGATCCCGCGGGCGAGTCGGCACGGCCGCCCAGCCGCGGCCGTGCTCTCGCGGGGTGTTGGTCGGCAACATATCGTCCGCGTATCGAAAACTGCATACGCGCTGACAACACCACGCTCCCTTGGCTGGAAGGCATGAATTCCAGCGAACCAGCCTCTTGCATCCATTACCTCGCCAGCCCGCCCCCGATCGCCGTCACAGTGACCCGACGGTTGTTGACTCACCTCACCGATCCTTGCGCGGTCCAGGCATGATCCCGCTCAGCCTCGGTGAGATCGCCACAGTTGTCGGTGGGACGGTCGAGGGCGACGGCGCCGTGACGGTGACCGCACCGGCCGTGCTCGACGGCCGGCAAGCCGAACCGGGCGGCCTCTTCGTCGCCTTCGCCGGAGAACACGTCGACGGCCACGACTACGCCGTCCAGGCCGGCCGGGCCGGCGCGGTGGCCGTGCTCGGCTCCCGGCCCACGGCGCTGCCGACCGTCGTGGTCGAGGACACCAAGGCCGCGTTGCAGGCGCTCGCCGCCCACGTCGTGGCACAGCTGCGCGACCGGCTGACCGTCGTCGGAGTGACCGGCTCCCGCGGCAAGACCAGCACCAAGGACCTGCTGACGGCCGTCCTGTCGAGCTCCGCGCCGACGATCGCCACCATCGGCTCGCTCAACAACGAACTCGGCATGCCGCTCACCATGCTGCGTTCCAACGAGGCCACCCGGTTCCTCGTCCTTGAGATGGGCGTCCGCCGCATCGGCGACATCTCCAAACTCACCGGCCTGGTAGCGCCCGACGTCGGTGTCGTCCTCAACGTCGGCCAGGCCCACCTCAGCCATCTCGGGTCGCGCGAGGCGATCGCCCAGGCCAAGGGTGAGCTGGTGCAGGGTCTGGCGCCCGGCGGCACCGCGGTCCTGAACGCCGACGATCCGCGGGTGGCCGCGATGCGCTCGCTCACCGACCGCCCGGTGCTGACGTTCGGCCAGACGGAACGCGCCGACGTTCGCGTACTCGACGTGGTCCTTGACCGGCTCGCCCGGCCGTCCTTCACCCTGCGGACCGCCGACGCCTGGGCGCCGGTCACGCTGCCGCTCGTGGGCACTCACCAGGCGCTCAACGCGTCGGCTGCCGCGGCGGCGGGGCTGGCGGCCGACGTCTCCCTCGATGTGGCCGCGGCGGCGCTGCCCACGGTCGCGCTGTCGAAGTGGCGCTTGGAGCTACGCGATCTCGCCGGCGGCGCAACCCTGCTCGACGACTCCTTCAACGCCGATCCCGACTCGACCCGTGCCGCCCTGGACACGCTGGCGGCGATCGAGGGCAAGCGCCGCATCGCCGTCCTCGGCGAGATGCTCGAACTCGGCGACGACAGCGAGGCCCAGCACCACGCCATCGGGGAGTACGCCGCCTTCCGTGCCGACGTGGTGCTCGCGGTCGGCGCCCGGCCGCTCGCCGACGGTGCCGGGGAGCGGGCGGTGGCGCTGGCCGACAACGCCGCGGCCGTCGAGTGGCTGCGCGGCCGGATCACCGCCGGCGATGTGGTGCTCCTCAAGGCCTCTCGCGGGGCGCGACTCGACGAGGTCGCCGCCGCGCTCATGTCCGGGCCCCACCCGCGGTAGTTCCCTGCGATCCAGCCTGGGCGTCGGTGAACAGTGAGTGGAGGGGATCTCGTTGCCGCCACCGTCTGGGCCGGGTCGGAGGACACGCCTGGTACAGCTACGGCGCCTCCACCACGGTCGAGAGGGAGGTTCGTCAGGCCCGATCGCCATCCCTCCGTGTGTGCGCTGACGCGGCGGGCAGTTGCACCGTGACGCGGAGGCCGCCAGCGGGGCGGGGGGTGAGGGTGAGGGTTCCGCCGTGTGCCTGGGTGATGGTCTTGACGATTGCCAGGCCGAGACCGACACCCGCGTGGCTGCTGTGTATGCGTTCGGTGCCGCGCTGGAACGGCTCGGTAAGGGTCGAGACCAGCTGTGAGGTGAGCTTCTCGCCGGTGTTCTCGACAGTGAGCACAACCGTGTGGGGGCGGTTGCTGGTATTCACCCATACGACGCCCTTTTCGGGCAGGTTGTGGCCGATCGCGTTGTGCAGAAGGTTCGTGGTCATCTGCAGCAGGAGCGCAGATGAGCCGATGGTGGTGCCCATGTCGCCGGAGGTTTCGATGGTGACGCCCTGCTTTTCCGCCAAGGGGAGGAGCGTTTCAGTGGCTTCTTCCGCCAGGAGGGACAGGTCGACGGGTTCCCTGGTGAAGGACTGCTGGTTGGCGCGGCTGAGCAGGAGCAATGCCTCAGTGAGGTCGATGGCTCGGGTGTTGACCACGCGGAGGCGTTCGACAAGCTCGCAGGTGTCGTAGTTCGGATCGTTGTGGGCCACGTCGAGAAGCGCCTGCGTGACCGCCAGCGGGGTGCGCAGTTCGTGAGAGGCATTGGCCGCGAATCGCTGCTGTTCGGCGACGTGGGCTTCAAGCTGCGCGAGCATGGTGTCGAAGGAGTCGGCGAGTTCGCGGAACTCGTCTCGGCGGCCTGCCAGGCGAATCCGGTAGGAGAGCGGTCCGTTCGCCACCCTGCGTGTGGCCTCGGTGATGCGTATCAGCGGGGCGAGCATCCGGCCGGCCAGAATCCACCCGCCCACGAGACCGAACACCAGCAGGAACGCCAGCGCCAGGATTCCCGCCGGGACGAAGACGACTGGGCCGAAATTGCTCGGGTCGAAGACGCGTAGGAAGTCGGACCGATCGGGGACGTCCAGGCTGTTCGACCTGCCCCGCAGAAGGAATACCCAGGCGGCGGTGAGCAGCAAGGCGCCCGCGATCACGAGGAACCCGGCGTAGCTGAGGGTGAACTTGAGGCGGACGCTCAACCCTTGACGCCTATCCACGCACCGCTCCTCGGTCATCGGCGTCCGGTCCTGCGTCGATGCGGTAACCGACCCCGGGCACGGTGGTGATCAGCCAGGGCTCGCCGAGGCGTTTGCGCAGGGCCGAGACCGTGATGCGCACGGCGTTGGTGAACGGATTGGCGTTCTCGTCCCACGCTCGCTCCAGCAACTCCTCCGCGCTGACTGCACCGCCTTCCGCAGCGACGAGGACCTCAAGTACAGCGAACTGCTTCCTGGTCAGCGCGATGTAGCGGCCCTCGCGGTAGACCTCGCGGCGGAACGGATCCACACGCAAGCCCGCGATCTCCCGCACCGGTGGTCTGTTGTGGGCTCGCCTGCGGTTGAGTGCTCTGAGCCTGAGCACGAGTTCGCGAAGTTCGAAGGGCTTGGTGAGGTAGTCGTCGGCGCCGATTTCGAAGCCAGTGGCCTTGTCGTCGAGCCGGTCGGCAGCGGTCAGCATGAGGATCGGCATGCCGCTACCGGAGGCGACGATGTGTTTGGCGATTTCGTCACCGGTGGGTCCGGGGATGTCCCGGTCCAGGACGGCGATGTCGTAAGCGTTGGTGCTCAGCATCTCCAGAGCGGTATCACCGTCCCCGGCGATGTCAGCCGCGATCGCTTCCAGGCGCAGCCCATCGCGGATGGCCTGTGCCATGTAGGGCTCGTCTTCGACGACTAATACACGCATAGTCTGATGCTACGAGCCGGTGCATATCGTCGGTATATGGAAAACCAGATACGGGCTGGCAACATCACGCCCTCTTGACTGAAGACATGAACGAGCAACACGTTATCCCACCTCGGCCCCGTGACCGACTGTTCGCCGTACTTGCGGTGGTGCTCGCCGTACTCCTGCTCCCCGTGGCGTTCGTCCGCGATCCCGGCCGCGCCCGTGAACTGGCCTGTGGCTGGGCGTTGGGGATCCGCTTTCCCGCCGAGGATCTCACCGGGCTCGCCGACGGTGCCAGGGCGGCGTTCTCCGCCGCACGCGCTGAGGCGCTCTGGCGTCACGGGCAGCTCATCGGCCTCACCTCGGGGTACCGCGATCCCCTCGTCCAGCAGCGGTTGTTCGACGACGAGGTACGCCGCGTCGGCTCGCCGGCCGCAGCCCGGACACTTGTGCTGCCACCGGCGGAATCCAGGCACGTCAAGGGCACCGCGCTGGATGTGCGCCCGTTCGAAGGTGCTCGCTGGCTCGAGGAACACGGTGCCCGCTACGACCTCTACCGCATCTACGACAACGAGTGGTGGCACTTCGAGTACCGACCGGCCGCCGACTTGTCACCAACGACCCAGGAGATCCGCAATGCTCTGCAAGCTCGTTGACGAGGGGCAGCATGCCGGGCGCCTGGAAGAGCGCCTCCAGGCCGCGAGGCAACGTACCTTCGTCGGACGAAAGGAAGAGCTCGCCGTCTTCGAGGAGGCGCTGTGCACCGGGGCCCGGGTGCTGTTCGTTCATGGCCCCGGCGGTGTCGGCAAGTCGGCGCTGCTGGGACGCTTCGCCCAGCGGGCCGCAGAAGCGGATCGCCACGTACTGATACTGGACGGGCGGATTCTCGAGGAGTCTCCCGCAGCCTTCATGGCCGGGGCCGGTGTGGTGCTCGCCGACGAGCGCGCGGTGCTGCTGATCGACGCCTTCGAGCGGATGCAGGGCCTGGAGAGCTGGCTGCGCGAGCAGTTCCTGCCCTTGCTGCCGACCGGTGCGGTGGTGGTGATAGCTGGTCGCATACCCCCGGACATGATGTGGCAGGCAGAGCCCGGCTGGGCCGACATGGTGCGGATCGTCGAGCTGGGTGGGCTGGGACGCGTGGATGCCGCGGCGCTGCTGGACTCCCGCGGTGTGGCAGGTGAGTTGCACGAACCGCTGATCACCTTCGCCGGCGGGCACCCGCTTGCCCTGTCTCTCGGTGCCGCGGCGACTGCTGGGGAAGGTGCCGCCATCAGCGCCGCGGTGGCGGTCCATGGCAGCGCCGCCGACTCGCGCTGGAGGCCTCCCCATGATGTGGTGGCCACCCTGCTCGACCAGATCGTCGGTGAAGTGCCCAGTCCGGCGCACCTGCATGCCCTGGAGGTCTGCGCGCACACGTACATGTCCACGCAGGACGTGTTGCGCGCGGCGCTGCCCGGCGAGGACGCGGCGGCGCTGTTCTCCTGGCTGCGGCGGCTGCCCTTCGTCGAGCCGGGCCCGTACGGGTTGTACCCTCACGACGTCGTCCGTGAAATCCTCGAAGCCGACCTGCGCTGGCGCGACCCGCAGGGCTACGCCGACATGCACCGGTGTATCAAGGCCTGCCTCACTGAGCGGATCCGTGCCGCCGAGGACCCGGACGCGCTCGGGGCCGTCGGCTCGCTGTTCTACCTGCACCGCGGCGAAGGCCAAAGAGCAGAGCCACATGTGTGGCGCGGCGCAGGCGAGGTGTACGAGGACGTCTTCCGTCCCGAGGACGCCGAGGACCTGCTGCGCCTGGCCGCCGAGCAGGACGCAGGTACCGTCGCCGCTGTCTCCCATTGGATGTCCCGGCAGCCGCAGGCGTTCCGTCTCTACCGGTGCGCTGCGGACGGCGAGCTGGCAGGCGCCAGCGCCTGGCTCCGCCTGGAGGCGGAGGAACAGGCGCAGGCGGACCCGGTCGCGGCCACGGCCTGGGCCACTGCCCGGGCCAACGCTCCACTGCGGCCCGGCGAGCACGTGGCCGTCTACCGAAGCTGGGTGCGCGAGTGCCACCGGGGCTTCCCGCCAATGATGAATCTGATCCAGTGGCGGGCCGTGGCCTGGTTCCTGCGCTCGCCACACTTGGCCTGGTCGTTCATCGCCATGCGCAGTGACGACCGTTCGAGCGGTTGCTACGAGTACTACGACATGCACGATCTCGGACATCACGCGCAGGAGAAGGACGCTGAGTATGTCCTGGCCGCGCACGACTGGCGGGCCGTGCCGGCGCAAGTCTGGCTCGACCGGCTGTTGGCGACCGGCGCGCAGGAGGCCCCGGCCCCGCACGAGCCGGAGCTGGTGGTGCTGTCACAAGAGGAGTTCAGAGACGCCATCCGCCAGGCTCTGCGTCACCTGCCGACGCACGGGGAGCTGGCCGCCAACCCCCTCACCCGCACCAGGCTGCTCGCCGGCCAGCCCACCCCTGCCCGGGCGCTGCGCGAGCTGCTCGAAGACAACATCCGCAACCTGGGTCGGGATCCGTGGGCGGGCAAACCGCACCGCGCCCTCGACGTCACCTTCCTGCGTGGCGCCCCCACCCAGGAAGCCGCCGCCGAGCACCTCGGCCTGTCCTTGAGTACCTACCGCCGTCACCTGAACGCCGGTGTCGAACGCATCTCCGACGACCTCTGGCGCCGCGAACTCCGCGGGGCGGACTGAGTGCTCAGTCGGCCAGGATCGGCTGCAGCACCCCGCGTATCGACTCCTCGAAGATCACCAGGTGGTGGCCGACCTTACGCACACCCCTAGCGCTGACCTCGCCGCCCGCGGCGTCGGCGATAAGCAGTTCGGCCCTCATGGCCCGCATGGCCCCAGGCTGACGCCCGCGCCGGCGAGCAGCTTGCCTGCCCGGCCCACCGGCCGGCGAAGATGAGGTCTGCGACAGTCGCGTAGTCGACCAGGGGAACTGGCGGAGGCTCTGGCGCTCAACGCTGTGCACTACTCAACGCCGACGACCCGTACGTCATAGGCATGGCGGAGCGCACCAGGGCCCGGACCGCGCTGTACTGCCGGTCACCGGACACCAGTGGGGCCGAGGAGGCCTCCCTGGGCAAGCAGGGCCGGCTCGTCACCACCAACGCCTGCAACGCAAACCCCGAATCCATGCGCGCTGAGCTGCACGCGTGCAGAGCTCCGGCCAGTTCCCACCGCACCCTCACGGGACGGGCAGCAGGCCCACGTCGTGGGACCGGCACGAGCAACTCAGCCGACTGGTGGGCGAATTCGGCATCAACGTGCTGATCACAGTCGGCGAAGCGGGTCCACGGGCCACGGCACAGGAGGCGTCCAACGCGGAGGGCGCGCTACACATTGTCGAGGACATGGCCGAGGCGGTCAGGGTGGCCCACCGAGCTGACCGCGCCGGGAGACGTGGTGTTCGTCAGGACTTGCAGCGAGTACGGGCTGGGCACCCACGCGTGAGCTGGCCGCATGTTGGGGGGGCGTGGCCTGCGGCAGAACGCCGCCGAACGCGATCATTCTGTGGCCACAGTGGTCACCCAGTTCTCCAGGCGATCGGCGAACCCAGTCCAGACCCGGGCGTGCTCTCTGGCGAACTCGGCGACCACGCTGTACAGATGCGGCGGGATGCGATGCAAGATCCTTTCCCACTCCCGCCCGTCGATGGAGTGCATGATGAGCATTCGCAACAGGATTCGGCCGGTCTCGCTCAGCCGCAATGCCGGATCGGCCTTGAGACGCTCCAGCATCGCGAGACGATCTCGACCCACAGCGCGGCCGAAGTCCGTTTCCGTGCGAGGTAGTGGCTGCGACTCGGCCCGTAACTTCATGCTCCCGTCCCGGACCGGACTCTCACCACGCTCCAGCCGGCCTCGCACATCCCGGACCGTCTCCGGGGAGATGCCGACCTGCTTGGCGACCTGGCGGAGCGAAAGGCATGGATCACTGCGGATGAGTTCGGCAGCGAGTCTCCTCCGCCCCGAACCGTCGGCCGGACGGATGCGCCCGTCCCGACCGACCCTTGCCTCGACTCCGCTGTCTCCGGCGCGCCTGCGCAGGTCGGCCACCGTGCCGGCAGAGAGGCCGGTCGCCGAGGCCACCCGCCGATCGGACCACTGTGGATGCGTCCCGACGATGTGCGCGGCCGCACGCTTGCGATCAGCGAGCGAGAGCGGCAAACCATGCCGTATGTTCGCCTCGACCGCCAGGACGAAGGCGTCCGATTCGGTGCCATCGACGAACCTTGCCAAGATTTTCGTATCGCCTCTGAGCCGCGCTGCCTTCAATCGGTGCAGACCGTCAACCACCCGCATCGTTGGTCGGTGAACGAGAATGGGCGGAAGCTCTCCCTCTGTCGATAACAGTGTTTCGACGTGCTCCGAATCCTCACCTGAGGTTCGAGGCGAGAATCCCGAAGACAGCCGGGACAACTCGATTTCGACAACAGAGGGAGCAACGATGTCAACGCTCGTCGGATCCACCTGAACTCTCCCGTTCGAGTCTCTTCTTCTTCGTCAACGTTGCGGTGCACTACAGAACTCACTGGTTGCCACTATTCACCTGATCGTGTCGATGATGCGGTCTCAGAATTTTCTCCGCTAAGGAAAACCGAGCACACCTTCACAAGCCCCATTCAGGAACCCATCGGAAGGTTCCCTGACCTCAAGGTTTTCCTTCTGATACTGGTGTTGTGGGATTTCCCGCACCACCCAACTGTTCGGCCTCGGCAGTCGGACGCCACGGTCCCGTCCGCGTTGGCCACGGCCGTGCGACGAGTGTCCTCCACGGTCTCCCAGGCGGCCGACGGCGTCCCACTCTCCGGCGGCCACCGATCCCACAAAGACATCGCGCCCATCATCGGCGGCTCTCTCGCCCACGCATGACCACACGATCGCCATGCAGCCCAAGAACTACCGCTACCCCGCAGCCCACCAGGTGGTCACCGACGCTGACACCTGTCTGGCTGTGACGCTCAGCCGTCCGCTGCCCAGCCACCGCCACGACGCCCAAGGCCAGGAACAATCCGGTGCCAAGGCCACCGCCGGAAAGCTGATGATGATCGCCGAAGGCAGCCACCTGGGCACCAGATGAGTCATCCCGCACCGGCGGCAGAAGGCGGAAGTCGAACTGCCCACCCGGACCATCAGGAAGACCATGAATGCGGGATTGAGAATGAAGGCCAACAGCCCTTGCCAAGAAGCGGCGTTGACGGCACATCCGACGCCCTCGCTGCGGGAGGGGCCGGTGGTAGCCGGAGCCGACGTGACCGTGCCTTCCCTGACCAGCAGTCCGCGCGCACCCAGGCAGATCAGTTAGCAGGAGTCGACACAGGAGACCGCACGAAAGGGCCACGACAGCGCGACGACCACGATCCCCACACCCGCGATCGCCGCAGTGCTGTCGACCCCCACACCAAGAGCGACCCCCGCGAAGGCCCGCAGGCCGATGCGCCAGCCGTGCGGGATAGCGAAACGGGTCACCAGGGCGAAGTCGGGCCCGGGAGACACGACTCCTGGGAGGACGGCGGCACAGGCACCGAACTCGGCGCCGCACATCACCGCCGTCTGCCAGATCCGTGTCGGGCGGGGGTGAGAGGGCTGCCCACACAAAGCCACAGGACGCAGAACACATGCACGGGCTCGGCGGGCACTGGAACGACAGCTGCCCGACACCCGCTACCGGATCATGGAACGCAACCAGCGCAATCACCTCGCTCAGGGCACTTGATGCACAAAGGAGCCATGAGGTCCGGATCACGCAGTGACCGAAGAACCGTCCAGCCCCCACCAGGCAGTCCACCAGCAGTTGAAGTTTGGGTTGCAGTTCGTCTAGTGGTCGATTCCGCAGCATACTTTCACGCCAGCAAAGGCTCGTCAACTACCAGACGAGAAGCCGTAGTAGGCTTCGACTGTCCGTAGCACGGGGGCGCATGGGGCAGGGCACGTACAGCAGCCGCAGGAGGGCAGCATGACTGGGGCGTCAGAGCAGTCGACGCTTGCCGCACGCCTGGACAGCTTGTTTTCCAGGAGCCGCCCCCAGGGGAGGCGGTGGACCAACAACGAGGTTGCCGACGCAATCAAGGAGAGGCACCCTCACATACGCGTCAGCGGTGGCTATCTGTCAGCGCTGCGAAACGGCTCTCGCACACGGCCCTCACAGGAACTCCTGTCAGCGCTCGCGGAGTTCTTCGGCGTCTCACCAGCCTACTTCGTAGACCCCGACCACGCGGAACGAGTCAACGCCCAGCTCGCGGGGTTGGAGATGCTGGGCCAAGCAGGCGTCCGCGGAGTCGCCCTACGAGCGGTGGGCCTGCAACGGGACAGCCTTGAGGCGATCACGGCCATGCTCGATCAGGTGAGAAAGCTGCAGGGACTGCCCGCCGTGGAGGAATGACGATGCCAGAGCCGCACCGGCAGCCCCGCAAGAGCGCTCTCAAGCTCCTACGGTGGCACAGCGGAAAGGCCCTCCCACGGGTCCGCTGGACGGCCTGGCTACGAGCTCCTCCACGAGGATCGCAGTCGAGAACGCGAACATCCCCATCGCCTCGCTCACGGCAAGTGGTTCACGCCCCTGCGGCATGCGTGCCGCGCGGACGGACGAAGCCGACCAGGTCGTCCATGAGCCGGCACACAGACCGGGGTTGACTCGCCGCCTCCTCCGAGCCGACGGAACCGGCCCGGCAGCTCCATCAGCACAGCCAAGCCACGTACCCAGGCACGAGAAAGCAACGTTACGAATCTCGCAGCAACTTGTTGCTCCAGACGCCTGTGCGGCCACAACTTGATCAGAACAAGAGAAACGGGGGGAAGAATGCTGAACCAGTACCGCAGAGTCCGTCCCCGGAGCCAAAGGCGAGGTTTCCGAATACGGGATTTCTCCGTGCCGGTAGAGAGCATGCCGCCTCCACCCATAGCCCCTGGTCTTCCTTCCCTGAGGAGGCGTGTCCGGTGTCGCTGATGAGGAGACGCAGTCAACATCGCAACCTTGCACGCCTGCGCCGCAGTTGTGAAGCCCGTCTGGCCGCATTGGCACTTCCCGCGTCATACGACATTGCCGAGTTATGTGCTCTGCTGAGCGAGCGGCGTGGCCGTCCACTCCATTTGGCCCCGATCGCCATGCGGGCCGCACAACCGTGCGGTCTTTGGATAGCCTCGAGCACAGTCGACTTCATCATTTTCGAAGCCAAGACCACACGGCCTCACCAGGAACACATCATCGCGCATGAGCTAGCTCACATCATCTGCGGCCACCGCAGCGACTCCTCCCTGGATGACGCCACCGCTCAATTGGTGTTCCCCGACCTAGATCCTGCGCTTGTTCGAGACATGCTGGCGCGTACGGAATATTCCGAAATCCAGGAACAAGAAGCCGAGATGACGGCGAGTCTGATCAACGCCATGCGGATCGACTGCACCACTCCCCGCCTCCCCTCCGAGCAAAGGGCGCTGGGCGGGGCCTTGGGAATCACTCAGACACCCAGTCGGCTATGACGGTCAGTCAACTCCACAGTTTCGGGACAGAGTTGGAGACGGCAGGCGTCGCCTGCATGTGGGTCTCGCTGGGACTACGAGCTCCGGCCGTTATGCGGTCGAGCCAGCAACGCCCTCTATGGCTGGCGGTCTTAGGCGCCGCAGCTGCACTCACGCTCCATCTACCATGGTTCATCGACCTCCTGCACCAAGCCACTGGGCCCACGCATCTGACCGCGTTGGCCCGGAACCTGTTCGGCGTTCTCACCTCTGCCGCTGTGCTGGACTTCGTGCTCCTCGCAGTTCGCGGCTGTCACACCTACGCACTGTACGGTTTGGCTGGGCTCTTTATGGTCCCACTTGTCTGGTTAGACGCAGCCGCCGAGCCGCACTTGCACCATGCGATCCCCCATGCCTCCCATCCCACGCCATCGACCTCATACTGGGCAGTTCTCATCGCTGTCAATCTCAGCACAAACGTGGTGTGTGTGGTTGCCTGCTGGCGGTATAGCCGTGCGAGCCGAGATCTCTCCTTACGCGTCGGACTGCGGCTCTTCGGGCTCGGCGCAGCCTTTGCCGGCCTCTACTGGCTACTCAGTGCCGTATACGTCGGGGTTCGATACTCATGGATTCCGCCCATCAGTCCGCTTCTGCTGGGTTGTTATGCCTTCTCAAGAGCGAGCGCGATCTTCGTACCTCTCGGGGCTGCGGTGGCCGTCGCGCTCAGGCGGATGCGGATTGTGTGGCAACTGTGGCCGCTATGGCGCGACTTGGTCAACGCGGTGCCCGCCGTCAGCTTGACGCAGACCCGCCAACGCGGCCTTGCATTGCTGCAGCGTTCCGGCCCGCTGGACCTGCGCCTCTACCGGATAGTGATCGAGATTCGTGACGCGATTCTCGATCTACGTGCCCACATCCCCCATGCGGTACTGACCGAGGTCCGGGTCCGCCTGGAACGCGAAGGCGCGCCCCCCGCCGAGGAGGACGCCCGTGTGACCGCCTGTTGGTTACGCATAGCCCGAAGCATCAAGGCAGGAGGCACGCCGCCACTGCGCGGCGACCTGACCGCACCGGTCCTCGGGGGTGCGGACTTGCCCGGCGAAATCGAGTTCCTACGCAAAGTAGCCAAGGCGGATACTTCACCCCAGATCCGCCGAATCGCCGCTCACCTGAGCCAGTCGATAGAGAAACACTGAGACCGGAGACCTCGTCCGACATGGAAATACACGGCAACTGCAGCGACCAGTTCAGCGCGGTGCGGGAGACCTTCGCGGACTCTCTGCGCAGCGGATCGGACGTCGGCGCCTCCGTGGCGATCTACCTCGACGGCGAACCTGTCGTCGATCTCTGGGGTGGGTGCGCCGACCGAGAGCGCACCAAACCATGGCAGCGCGACACCCTCACTAACGTGTGGTCCACCACAAAGACAATGACTGCACTGTGCGCTCTCGTTCTCGCCGACCGTAACGAACTCGATCTGTGCGCACCAGTCACGAAGTACTGGCCCGAGTTCGGCGCCGCAGGAAAGAACCGAATCGAGATTCGGCACCTGCTCAGTCACACTGCCGGGCTCCCCGACTGGGACCAGCCGATGACACTTGACGACCTGTGTGATTGGGAGAAATCCACCACCTTGCTGGCACGCCAATCGCCCCGTTGGGAACCAGGCTCAGCATCCGGCTACCATCGCTTCACTCATGGATTCCTGCTCGGCGAGGTGATTCGCCGTATCTGCCAGCAGTCAATCGGCACGTTCTTCGCCGAGCACCTCGCTGCCCCGTTGGACGCCGATTTCCACATCGGCCTCGCGTCTGAAGACGATCACCGTGTCTCCGAGGTCATCCCCGCACCCGGGCCCGCGCCTGCACCCAACCCACGGGTAACCATCCCTGTCGGGGCATACGTGACGGCTCAGGACACCTGGAGCACTCAGTGGCACCGCGCCGAGATCCCGGCCGCCGCAGGGTACGGCAACGCACGATCTGTGGCCGCCGTCCAATCAGTACTCACCTCCAGCGGCCATACCCCCCAATCGTCCATTCTCTCCGAAGCCACTCGCCGCGCAGTTTTCGACGAGCAGAACCACGGCATCGATCTTGTGCTCGGTATCCCCCTACGCTTTGGTATCGGCTACGCCCTTGGCTCAGACGACGCGCCGGTCCGCACAGCCAACCTCCACACCTGTTACTGGGGCGGAAGAGGAGGATCGCTGGTCGTCAACGACCTCAACGCGCGCATGACCATCGCCTATGTGATGAACCAGATGACCCACCTCGGCCTCACCGACCCTCGTGGTCAGAAGCTCCTACGAGCCGCCTACAAGTCACTGAACCCTTCTCAGCCTGGGGGCTGGAAGTGATGACGGAATCGGCGCGAGAGGAATCTTGAGCGGCAGGGCCCCTCTTCGCCTGGCGGGTGATCTCACTCATCAACATCCGAGCACAGGGGCCCTGGTGTTCATGCATCGCCTCACGCTCGGTGTCCCGCACTGGCTTGACTCTGTCGGGGATCTTGATGAGCGAGGTCACGTTCCGAGGGTCCGCCAGGACCTGGGCCGGGGGATCTGATGCTGGTCGAGGGAGGTCTGGAAAGCGGTCGGCGTTCTCGGTAGGAGGCAATCAGCTGCTGGTTGGCTGCTGAGACGTTCGATGTTCACAGCGATGGCTGTGAGGACATGTTGCAGGTGGGCCTTTGGCTGGCCGCGGTAGCGGCGCATGCCGTATCCGTGGGCGACCTCGTTGACGGTGCCCTCGATGCCGGAGCGGACTGCGTACGGGTTTTCCACTCGGGTGTCTACTGCTCGGCGCGGACGCGGATCTGCAGCTCGCGGAGCGTCGATGTGGAAGTCGTCCCGGCCGAACCCGTCGCCCTGGCGGTGCTGGCGGGTGGGGTTGACCGTGAGCGGGCCGCTGACCGTGACCTGGTGTTCGCGGGCGGCCTGCTCCAGGTGGATCAGTGAGGTGTAGCCCATGACCGCCAGCGGCCAAGGAGGGGCAGCCTCCGCCAAGTAGCGACTTCGCCCCGCGGGACCACCTTTGCGCACCGCCCCCATCGGTGGTCCCACCACGTCTGCCCAGGTCAGCGCACGCGCCCCCGCGGCTTCAACGCCACCGGCGGCAGCTCCGGGGCCGGGAGCGGTGCGCCGTCGTAGCCCTTCACCTCGCCGAAGCGCGTGCCCGTCATCCAGTCGGTGCGGGCCTGTTCGATGTCGGCCTGGGTGCGGCCGATGAAGTTCCACCACATGATGAGCTCCTCCTCGAACGGCTCGCCGCCGAGGAGCATGAGGCTGGTGTCGGACGCGGCGCGTACGGGGAGTTCGGTGCGGCCGCAGCCCAGGTAGAGCATGGAGCCGGGGAGCAGCGGGACGCCGTCCACGTGGGCCTCGCCGGACATGGACAGGACGGCGTACTCGAAGTCGGTTTCGAGGGGGAGGCGCAGGTCGGCGCCCTGGGTGAGGGTCAGGTCCGCACCGACGATGGGGGTGTACGTCGTACCGGGCGACGTGGTGCCGTCGAGGGAGCCGAGCAGGAGCTTCGCGCTCAGGCCCGGCGCGGTGACGACCGGCAGGTCGGGGTGGTGCTCGAAGTGCGGCTCGGTGTGGCGGTGGGCGTCCGGCAGCGCCACCCAGAGCTGCGCGCCGTGCAGGAGGCGCGCGTGGGCCTTGGGGCTCTCCTCGGAGTGGGAGATGGCCCGGCCCGACGTCATCAGGCCCAGTTCGCGGGGGCGGACCGTCTGCAGGCTGCCGGTGCTGTCGCGGTGCAGGACCTCGCCCTCGTGCAGCCAGGACACGGTCTGCAGACCCATGTGGGGGTGCGGCGGCACCTGCATGCCGGGCTCGTCGGCGATGTCGTCGGGGCCGTAGTGATCGACGAAGCACCAGGCGCCCACCATGCGCCGCCCCAGGTTCGGCAGGAGCCGGCGCACCTCGGTGGACTCGCCGAGCTGTACGCGTCGAGGACTGAGGAGTTCCCGCACCGGTTCCGCGACGACGAACCCGCGGCCGCCGCACTGGGCCGGCACCGCCTCGCGATCAAGATTGCTCATGCCGCCCAACCTAGCCCCGACGGGCCCGGAGCGTCAGCATCCGCTTTCGTGCCGTCCGGCACCGGGGCGGGCCCCGCCCCCGTACCGTCACCCCCCCCGCCACCCTCCGCCGTCCCCCGCCCCCACGTAGTGGAATATTCAATTACCTCGTGCTGTTGTGTGCCGTCGAGGAGGCAAACAGTGAACATCACCTACTACGACCACGGCACCGCCGCCGAGCGCTGGGAGCGGGCGGGGCAGTTCTTCGACGCCAAGGAGTACGCGACGGCGGCGCGCATCCTCGCCCCGCTGGCCGACGAGGTGCCCGAGCAGGTCGCGCCGCGGCTGCTGCTCGCCCGCGCCTACTACCACTCGGCCCAGCTGCGCCGCGCCGAGACGGAGCTGCGCGCGGTCCTGGAGCTCGACCCCGTCGAGAGCTACGCCCGGCTGATGCTGGGCCGCACCCTCGAACGGCAGGGCCGGGACGCGGAAGCCGTACCGCACCTGCGGATGGCCGCCGCGCTGGACGGCGAGCCGGTCCTGTAGCCGGGAGGCCGGGGCCGCCCCGGCCTCACGGCTCGCCCAGGGTGAAGCCCACCACCGCCCCTCCCCCGGGCCTCGCCCCGGCGAACACCGTGCCGCCGTGGGACACCGCCACGTCGCGGACGATGGACAGACCGAGGCCCGAGCCGGGGAGGCTGCGTGCGGCCGGGGCGCGGTAGAAGCGGTCGAAGACGCGGGCGAGGTCGGTGGCCGCGATGCCGGGGCCCCGGTCGTGGACCTCGACGCGGCCGGTGGAGACCAACAGGTCGATGGGGGCGGTGCCGTCGCGGTCGAACTTGGCGGCGTTCTCCAAGAGGTTGGTGATGGCGCCCTTGACCGCGGCGGGGCGGGCCCGGACGGGCTCCTCGTCCCGGGCGTGGACCGCTATCTCACGGCCGGTGCGGCGGCGTGCCACGGCCGCGGCCTCTTCGGCGACCTCGGCCAGGACGACGTCGACGGGCGGTTCGTCGTCGTGGCGGCCCGCCGCGATGGCGACGAGTTCGTTGACGAGGTCGGTGAGTTCACGCGACTCGTCGGCCAGGTCGACGACCAGCTCCGCCCGCACGGGCGGCGGCAGTTCGTCGATGCGGCGCAGCAGCGCGATGTTCGTCCGCAGCGAGGTGAGCGGCGTGCGCAGCTCGTGCCCCGCGTCCTGGACGAGCCGCCGCTGGTCGTCCTCGGCCTGCGCGAGACGGCCCAGCATGCGGTCGAAGGAGCGGCCGAGCCGCCCCACCTCGTCGCTGCCCGCCACCGGCACCTGCCGGTCGACGCGGCCGGTCTGCGCCACGTCCTCGGCCGCGTGGGCGAGCCGCACCAGTCGCCGGGTGATCCGCCGGGCCAGCCACCACCCCGCCACGGCGGCGGCGAGCACCACGAGCGTGGCGAGCAGCAGCGTGCGCCGCTGGAGGCTGTGCAGCAGGTCCTCGGTGTCGCTGAACTGCCGCGCCACCTGGACGGCGCCCTGGCCTTCGCCCAGGGAGACGGTCACGAGCCAGTAGTCCCCGCGGGCGAGTTCGACGTCGCGGCGCGTCACCACGCCCGCCCGCTCCTCGGCGGCCGTCGCGCGTTCCTCGTCGCCCACCGGCAGACGGCGTCGGCCGCGCTCGGTGACCCCGCCGCGCGGGCCGAGGACCTGGGCGTCGGAGCGGGTGGGCCGGAGCAGGTCGTCGCGTATGCCGTCGCCGTCGAGGTCGGAGACGACGGTGATGCCCGTACGGTGTCTGCGCACCTGCTGGCGCAGGTCCTCGACGAGCTCGTTGAAGGCGGCGTGCTGGTCGCGGCGGATGAGGCGGGCCGCGGCGTCGTAGCTGAGGAAGCCCACCAGGAGGGTCACGACGACGGCGACCGCGGCGAAGGAGGCGGCGAACCTCGTGCCGAGGCTGACCCCGATCCGGGCGCGCGCCCGGCGGCCCCCTTCGGCGGCGCCCGGTGTGCCGTGGTCGCCGCTGCTCACGACGCCCGCAGGACGTAGCCGACGCCCCGCAGGGTGTGGATGAGCGGCGGCGCCCCGGGCACGTCGAGCTTGCGGCGCAGATAGCCCACGTACACGGCGAGGTTCTTGGAGCTCGGCCCGAAGTCGTAGCCCCAGATGCGGTCGTAGATCGTGGCGTGGTCCAGTACGAGACCCTCGTTGCGGGCCAGCAGGTGCAGGAGGTCGAACTCGGTGCGGGTGAGCCCGACTTCGCGCGGGCCGCGCCAGGCGCGGCGGGCCCCGGGGTCGATGCGCAGGTCGCCCGCCGTGACGACGCCGTCCGGCTCCTCGCCCGCGCCCGTGCCGGGCAGGGCCGCCGTGTCCGCCCGGCGCAGCAGCGCGCGCAGCCGGGCGAAGACCTCGTCGACCTCGAAGGGCTTGGCCACGTAGTCGTCGGCGCCCGCGTCGAGCCCGGCCACGCGGTCGGCGGTCTCCACCCGGGCGGTGAGCATCAGGACGGGTGTCCTGCTGCCTTCGGCGCGCAGCACCCGGCACACCTGGAGGCCGTCGATGCCGGGCATCATCACGTCCAGGACGAGCAGGTCCGGCGGTTGCCGGTGCACGGCCGCGAGCGCCTGGACGCCGTCGGCGACGGCCGTGACGCGGTAGCCCTCCAGGGTCAGGGCGCGCTCCAGGGCGTTGCGGATGGCGCGGTCGTCCTCGGCGAGCAGCACGGTGTGCGGTGGACCGCCGGGCGTCGGCGTGTTGCTGAACGGCTCGGTGTGCGGCATCCCGTTAGTCTGCCAACCGCCCCTGTTCCACCGGCGCGCGGCCGCGTTCTTACCGTCCTCTCACCGTGGCCGGAATCCCGGCTTACCCGGGCGCGGGAAAGTGGCCTGCGTTTCCGCCGCGTCATTTCGCCGCGCGTCCCGACCCACGCGCGGATCTGTCGAGCACCGCCGAGGGGAAAGCTCCGCATGAAGGCTCTGAAGGTCGTGTTCCTGCTGCACAACGCGTACGGGGTGGGGGGCACCATCCGCACCACCCTCAACCTCGCGTCCGCGTTGTCCGAGCGCCACGACGTCACCATCGTCTCGCTGATGCGCCACCGCGAGCGGCCGCGCTTCGAGGTCGACCCGCGGGTGCGGCTCGTACCGCTGGTGGACGTCCGGGCGGGGAGCGCGGACACGCTCGCCGCGCTGTTCGCCGAGCCCGCCGAGGCGTTCCCGTCGGCGGAGCGGCGCCACCACCAGTACACGCGCCTGCACGACGCGCGCGTCGCGGCGTATCTGCGGCGCTGCGACGCGGACGTGATCATCGGTACGCGGCCGGGGATCAATGTGTACCTCGCGCGGTTCGGCCCGCGCCGCGCGCTGCTCGTCGGCCAGGAGCACCTGCGGCACGACGCGCACAGCAAGCGGCTGCGCGCCCAACTCGCGCGCCACTACCGCCGTCTCGACGCCCTGGTGACGACCACGGAGGCCGACGCGGACGTCTACCGCAGGCGGATGCCGCTGCCGGGGGTGCGGATCCTGAGCATCCCGAACATGGTGCCCAGGCCGCAGGTCCTGCCCTCGGACGGCACCGCCAAGGTCGTCGCCGCGGCGGGGCGGCTCGTGCCCGGCAAGCGGTTCGACCTGCTGGTGTCGGCGTTCGCCACGGTCGCGGAGCGGCACCCCGACTGGCGGCTGCGGATCTACGGCGGCGGCCAGCAGAAGGAGCCGCTGGAGCGCGCGGTCGAGGAGCTGGGCCTCGGCGGGCAGGTGGAGCTGATGGGGGTGCGCTCGCCGATCGAGCCGGAGTTCGCGCAGGCCTCCGTGGTCGCGTCCGCCTCCGACGCCGAGTCGTTCGGCATGACGCTGGTGGAGGCCATGCGGTGCGGCGTGCCGGTGGTGAGCACCGACTGCCCGCTCGGCCCCGCCGAGATCATCAGCGACGGCCACGACGGCCGCCTGGTGCCGACGGGTGACGAGGCCGCGCTCGCCAAGGCGCTGCTCGAACTCATCGAGGACGCGCCGCGGCGGCGCGCGATGGGCGCCGCCGCCCTGGAGAGCGCCCGCAGATACGACCCCGAGCCGATCGCCGCCCGGCACGAACTCCTCTTCGCCGAGCTGCGCTCCACCCGCCGCAGGCGGGCCTGGCGGCGGATCCTGCCCGCGCGGGCGCGGCGCGCGCTGCGGCGGCTGCGGGGGCCGGGTGGGGGCGGTACCGCGCTCCCCGCGCCGTCCGCGGAAGGCCCCGCGGGGCCGGACCGGGCGCCGCGCGAGGCCCGGACACCGGTCACCGCGAGCACCGACTGAGGCAGCCGGGCGGCGCCGTGGCGGTGGGCCGCCGAGGCGTCCTCGGCGCTGCGGGGCCGGCGGGCCGCGCGGGGCGCCCGGAAACTCGGTGGACAGCGGATCCGGCCGACGGGTGGGATGGGGCACCTTCCACCAGGTCGACGCAGGCGCCGGGAACACAGCCCGGCCGAGGAGTTCCCGTGTCATCGAGCGGTACCGACGAGACGTACGACAAGCAGGACGCCGACGAACAGGGCGTCAACGAACAGGGCATCGACGAGCAGGACGTCGACGAGCAGGACGTTCCGGACGCCCTGGACGACGACGAGGTCGTGGTCACCATCGACGAGCCGCTGGTACGGCGCCTCCTCGCGGCGCAGTTCCCGCGCTGGGCCCACCTGCCCGTGACCCCGGTACCGCGCTCCGGCATGGACAACGCGACCTTCCGCCTCGGCGACGACATGGCGCTGCGGCTGCCCCGCTACGCCCGCTGGACCGGCCAGGTCGAGCGGGAGCAGCGCTGGCTTCCGTGGCTGGCTCCGCAGCTGCCGCTCGCGGTCTCGCAGCCGCTGGCGCAGGGCGAGCCGGGCGAGGGGTACCCGTTCCCGTGGTCGGTCTGCCGCTGGCTTCCGGGCGAGCCCGCGACGACGGACGGCCTGGCGGATCCGCAGGAAGCCGCGGTGCAACTGGCCGGGTTCATCCGGGCGTTGCAGCGGATCGACGCGACGGACGGGCCGCCGCCGCAGTGGAGCAATGCCTTCCGGGGCACGCGCGTGGGCACCGAGTGCCCGCAGCTGGCCGCCGACTCCACGGTGCGGGCGAAGATCGCGAAGCTGGACGGAGCGGTCGACACCGACGCGGTCACGGCGGTGTGGGAGCAGGCCCTCGCCGCGCCCGCCTGGGACGGTCCGCCGGTGTGGCTGCACGGCGACCTGGCGACCGGCAACCTGCTGGCGGTCGAGGGGCGGCTCAGCGCGGTCATCGACTTCGGGACGCTGGCCGTGGGCGACCCGGCGTGCGACCTGATCCCGGCGTGGATGTTCCTGCCCGCGAAGGCCCGTGCCACGTTCCGGGCGGCGGTCGGCGCCGACGACGCGACGTGGGCGCGCGGGCGGGGCATCGCGCTCGCCGGGTCGCTGCCGGTCCCCGACGACCCGTTCTTCCAGCAGGACCCGGCGCGTGTGACGACGGCGCTCCGGCATCTGGAGGCGATCCTCGCGGACGGCTGACCGGACGACTGACCGGACGACGCCGTTTCGTCCCCTTCGCTCCCGGGAACCCGCCGCCGCATGGAAACGGTGCCCCTGCGACAGGACTGGATCCACCGGGCCGCGTGTGCTGATGAGGACCCTGAGCTGTTCTTCCCCGTCGGCACCTCCGGACCCGCCGAGCAGGAACAGAAGGAGGCCAAACGCATCTGCGCGCACTGCACGGTGGCGCGTGAGTGCCTCGCGTACGCGCTGAGCTCCGGCCAGACGTCGGGGGTGTGGGGCGGCAAGGGCGAGGACGAGCTCGCGGCGCTGCGCCCCTCCCGGGCCGCGCGGAGGCGGGTGTAGGGCACGGCCGCCGTCCGGCCGTGCCCCACTGACGGGGCGGCTCCCGGTCAGCCCCCGCCGCGGGCCCCTGTCAGCCCCGGTACGTCTCCAGGAGCCGCAGCCACACCTCGCTGATCGTCGGGTACGCCGGGACCGCGTGCCACAGGCGGTCGACGGGCACCTCGCCCGCGATGGCGACCGTGGCGGAGTGGATGAGCTCGCCGACGCCGGGGCCGACGAAGGTGACGCCGAGGACGACCTCGCGGTCCAGGTCGACGACCATGCGGGCGCGGCCCCGGTACCCGTCGGCGTACAGGCCCGACCCGGCGACGGACGCGAGGTCGTAGTCGACGGCGCGCACGCGGTGGCCCGCCTCCTCGGCGGCGGCGAGGGTGAGGCCCGCCGACGCCGCCTCCGGGTCGGTGAAGACGACCTGCGGGACGGCGTCGTGGTCGGCGGTCGCGCTGTGGGCGCCCCACCGGTCGGTCTCCAGGATCGGCACCCGCCGGGCGCGGGCGGCGATCGCCGCGCCCGCGATCCGGGCCTGGTACTTGCCCTGGTGGGTCAGCAGCGCCCGGTGGTTCACATCACCCACGGCGTACAGCCAGTCGCTGCCCGCGACCTGGCAGCTGTCGTCGACGGACAGCCACGTGCCGGGCTCCAGGCCGACCGTGTCCAGGCCGAGGTCGTCGGTGCGCGGGGCGCGGCCGGTGGCGAAGAGGACCTCGTCGGCCTCGATCCGGTCGCCGCCGTCGAGCTCGACGGTGACCGTGGCGCCGTCCCGGCGCACCGCCTTCACCGAGGTGTCCGTCCGCACCTCCGCGCCCGCCTCGCGCAGCGCGTCGGCGACGAGCTCCCCGGCGAACGGCTCCATCTTGGGCAGCAGGCCGTCGCCGCGCACCAGCAGGGTCACGCGGGAGCCGAGCGCCTGCCAGACCGTGGCCATCTCCACGCCGACCACGCCGCCGCCGACCACCACCAGGCGGCCGGGCACGTGGTCGGCGCTGGTCGCCTCGCGGCTGGTCCACGGCTTGGCGTCGGCGGCGCCGGGCAGGTCGGGGACCACGGCCCGGCTGCCGGTGCACACCGCGACGGCGTGCCGGGCCGCCAGGTGCGTGACGGTCCCGTCGGCGGCGGTCACGCTCACCCGGCGCGCGCCCGCGAGCCGGCCGTGGCCGCGGAACAGGTCCACGCCGATCGAGTCGAGCCAGCCGACCTGGCCGTCGTCCTTCCAGTGGGAGGCGTACGCGTCCCGGTGGGCGAGGACGGCGGACGCGTCGAGGTCGCCCTCGACGAGGTGGCGCAGGCCCGGCACGCGGCGCGCGTCCGCGCGGGCCACGACGGGCCGCAGCAGCGCCTTGCTGGGCATGCAGGCCCAGTACGAGCACTCGCCGCCGACCAGCTCGCTCTCCACGACCGCCGCGCTGAGGCCCGCCGCGCGCGCCCGGTCGGCGACGTTCTCCCCCACTGGTCCGGCCCCGATGACCACTACGTCGTACGTGTTGTCCGCTGCTTCGCCCGTGGCGTCCGTGGATTGCGTCATGGGGCCAGTCTGGTGCCAGGTGTGCGGCGTGGCCACACGGGTACGCGCGCGGAATACGGCCGCCGCCGCGGCCGTTGTGCACGACGGCTTCGCCCCCACCAGGAAGAGAGACTCATCATGAGCACGACCGTGGAGCTCACGAAGGAAAACTTCGACCAGACGATGACGGAGAACGACTTCGTCCTGATCGACTTCTGGGCGTCCTGGTGCGGGCCCTGCCGCCAGTTCGCGCCGGTCTACGAGAAGGCCGCGGAGGCCAACCCGGACCTGGTCTTCGGCAAGGTCGACACGGAGGCGCAGCCGGAGCTCGCCGCCGCCTTCGGCATCCAGTCGATCCCCACGCTGATGATCGTCCGGGACCAGGTCGCGGTGTTCGCGCAGCCGGGCGCGCTGCCGGAGTCCGCCCTGGAGGACGTGATCGGGCAGGCCCGCGGGCTCGACATGGACGAGGTCCGCAAGTCGGTCGCGGAGCAGCAGGCCAAGGAGCAGGAGGCGTAGCACCCGCTCCGGGGCGCCGGGCCGGGGCTCAGCTCGACTCGCGGTGCACCACGCTCGCACCGAGGACGTCGTGGACCTCCGGCCGCGCCCCGGGCTCCCGCACCACCCGGTCGACGAGCTCGGCCAGGCCGCGGCCCGACGGCAGCTCGATGCGGACGCTGCTCAGGCGCGGGCGGAGGAGCCGCCCGAGCATCAGGTCGTCGGCGCCGACGACGGCCGCGTCGTCCGGGACGCGTACGCCCTCGTCCTGGAGGGCGCGCATGAGGAGCATCGCGTACTCGTCGTTGTACGCGAAGACGGCGTCGAGGCCGAGCCCGCGCCAGCGGCCCGCGAGCCGGGCCGCGGAGTCCTCGCCGTATCCCAGCGGCAGCTCGGTCACCCCGCCGTCGCCCGCGCCGCGCACGGCGGCCCGCACCCCGTCGAGGCGCGGCCGCGAGAAGGGTTCGAGCCCGGGTTCCTCGGGGACCACGACGCCTATGCGGCGGCGGCCGCGGGCGAGCAGGTGCTCGGCGGCGCTGCGGCCGACCAGACGCTGGTCCATGAGCAGCGCGTGCGCCCCCTCGGCGCGCTGCGGGCCGAGCGTGAACACCGCCTTGGCGCCCGAGCGCTTGAGGACGGAGACGCCGCGGGCGCCGAGCGCGGTGGCGTCGGGGGCGAGCACCGCGACCGGGCGCAGCTCGGCCCAGGCGCGGGCGGCCTCCTCGCCGGTGAGGCCGAGGCTGCCGTACTGCACCACGGTGTAGTCGAACCGGCTGAGCGCCCACTGGAGTTCGCTGAAGAACTGGTTGAAGAGCGGGCCCACGGGGATCTGGGGCGTGGGCATGAGGACCATGCGGGTGTGCCCGGCGCGCAGGCTGCGGGCGGCGGCGTGCGGGACGTATCCGAGTTCCTTGGCGGCCTCGCGGACGCGGCGGCGGGTGGGCTCGCTGATGCGCACGGCACTGGTGTTGTTCAGGACGTAGCTCACGGTGGCGCGCGAGACGCCCGCGAGGCGTGCGACGTCGGCGCTGGTCGGAACGGAGTGCGGCACGCGCTGGTCGGCGTCCTGCGGCTCGGGGTCGGGTGGCGGGCTCGGCGCGGTCGGCGCCGGATCCGGCGCGGCCTGCTGCTTCGGTATCTGCACCATGACGAAGGCAATCCTTCCAGACGGCCCCGGGGCGCACCCAGGCGGGCGCGGGGGCGCTGCCGGGCAGTCGACGGGGCACGGGCGCGCACGCCATCGTGGCTGGTAGCGCGGGAGGTCACACACGCCGCTGACCGCGCACACGCGGCTCGGCCGGGGCGGCACACGCCGCTCACGCGCGCCGCGGCCCCGCGGAGCGCGCGCGGCGGACGGGAGTGAACTCCGCCGCCCCGATACCGCGTTGGCCCGCCGGAAGCTACCGTGCGGTAAGCAACCGCGGCCGCGCCGCCCGACCGAAGGTGCCCCCAGATGAGCAGCGACCGTTCCGAAGGCCTCGCGGAGACCGTCCGCGCGCTCAGCTCGGGCGAGGTGTCCGCGCGCGAACTCACCGAGCGGACGCTGAACCGGATCCTGGCGACACAGCCCACGCTGAACGCCTTCCGCGTGGTGCGCGCCGAGGCCGCGCTCGCCGAAGCGGACGCCGCCGACCGGCAGTTGGCGAGCGGCGTCCGTGCCCCGCTGCTCGGGGTGCCGCTCGCGGTGAAGGACGACACGGACGTGGCGGGCGAGCCGACGGCGTTCGGCTGCCCCGGCGACTTCCCGCCCAAGGCGCGGGACGCGGAGGCGGTGCGCAGGCTGCGGGCCGCGGGCGCGGTCATCGTCGGCAAGACCAACACGTGCGAACTGGGCCAGTGGCCGTTCACGGAGGGGCCCGCCTTCGGCGCCACCCGCAATCCGTGGAACACCGGTCACACGCCGGGCGGTTCGTCGGGCGGCTCCGCGGCGGCGGTCGCGGCGGGCCTGGTCCCGGTGGCGCTCGGCTCGGACGGCGCGGGCTCGGTGCGGATCCCGGCCGCGTGGACCCATCTCGTGGGGGTCAAGCCGCAGCGCGGACGCATCTCGACGTGGCCGTGGCCCGAGGCGTTCAACGGGATCACCGTCAACGGCCCGCTCGCGCGCACCGTGGCCGATGCCGCGCTGCTCCTGGACGCGGCGAGCGGCAACCACCAGGACGACCCGCACCAGCCGTCCGCGATCCGCGCCGCCGAGGCCGCCACGCGCGAACCGGGCAGGCTGCGCGTCGCGCTCTCCCTGCGCACCCCGTTCACGGCCACGCCCAAGCGGCTGCACCCCCTCGTGCGCGCCAAGGTCGTGGAGCTCGCCGACCGCCTGGCCGCGCTCGGGCACGACGTGGAGGAGGCCGACCCGCGCTACGGCCAGATCGGCCTCGCCTTCGTGCCCAGGGCCACGGCGGGCGTCGCCGACTGGGTGCGCGAGGTGCCCGACCCCACCCTGCTCGACCCGCGCACCAAGGAGGCAGCCCGGCTCGGGCGGCTGCTCGGCGGGGCGCCGCTGCGGCTCTCCCGGCGGGCGGAGGCGACCCTGCAGCGCCGGGTCGGCGCCGTCTTCGCCACGTACGACGTGGTCCTCGCGCCCACGACGGCCACCCCGCCGCCGCCCGTCGGGGCCCTCGCGGGGCTCAGCGCCCTGCGCACGGACCAGGCGATGATCGCGGCGTGCCCGTACGCGTGGCCGTGGAACGTGCTCGGCTGGCCGGGGGTGAACGTGCCCGCGGGCCGGGTCGCGGGCGGCCTTCCGGTGGGCGCCCAGCTCCTCGGCCCCGCGGGCAGCGAGCCGCTGCTCATCTCCCTGGCGGCCCAGCTGGAGGCGGACCGGCGCTGGCACGCTCATTGGCCGGAACCGGCGGACACGCGGGCGGCGCCCTGAGCGAGCGGCGCCCTGAGCGGGCGGCGTCCCGGGGTCTCCCCCGGGCGAATCGGCGACGACGAGGGGCATGGAAGCCTTGGGCGGCGCTCGAAAATGCCGTGCGCCTCGTGAATGCGCCGTCTACCGTCTGGCCCGTGCAGCTCTACGAGATCCACATCCACGGTTTCGCCGACACAGAGGCGGCGCTCGCGCTCCAGGAACCCCTCGCCCGCCTGCTGTGTCCCGTCGAGGACCACACCGGGCCCTGCGAGGTGCCCTGGGGCTTCACCGCGGGTGAGGGCTCCCTGGTGCTCGGCATCTACGCGAGCGCCGCGAAGGCGGCGGAGGTGACGGACCGGGTGCGGTCCTTCGTGGGCGGCGCCCACCCGGCCGTCCTGGGCGGGCCGACCAGCGACGTCTTCGACGAGCTCGCGGAGCAGTACCGCGTCGAGCACCCCGCGCCCCGCGACTGACCGGCGCTCCTCCAGGGGCGGACGTGCCGTTTCGGCCATCCCGCGCGGGAACGGCACACGCGTGGTCTATTGGAAGGAACCCCCCGTGTGGTGCGTGAACGGACGGCGTGGCGCGGCCGTCGTTCACCACAACGGCACTTCCCGGCCACCCGGGGCCGTCTTGTGCGAAATAGCTTCAAGGTCTTGGGTGTTACGAGCGCTGCCCGGACGCGACGTCCGGGCCGCCCGGAACAGGAGGACCCCCGGCATGCCAGAGGGAGACTGTACGAACCGTCGCGTGCGTCCTCGGGACGCCGTGACCGAGGCGGAGGTCGAGGCGCTGGTGCGCGGCATCTGCTTCAAGAACGGACCGCCCGCCACCGTCGGCGTCGAGCTGGAATGGCTCGTCCACGACCGGCGCTCACCGCGCCTTCCCGTCACGTCCGCCCGCGTCGAGACCGCCCGCGCGGCCCTGCGGACCGAATCCCTGCACTCGGCGGTCACCGTGGAACCCGGCGGTCAGCTGGAGCTCAGCTCGCTGCCCGCCGCCTCGCTCATGGAGTGCGTATCGGCCGTGGCGGCCGATCTCACCGTCGTCCGTGACACGCTCCGCCCCCTGGACCTCACCCTCACCGGCCTCGGCGCCGACCCGTGGCGCGCCCCGACGCGGCTGCTGCGGGAGCCGCGCTACGACGCCATGGAGTGCTGGCTCGACCGCGCGGGCGAGGCGGGCCGCCGCATGATGTGCTCCACGGCGTCCGTGCAGATCTGCCTGGACGCCGGGTACGCGGAGCCGGGGCCGCTCGGCTTCGCCCGGCGCTGGCGGCTCGCGCATCTGCTCGGCCCGGTCCTGGTGGCGGCGTTCGCCAACTCGCCGGTGCAGGACGGCCGGGCCACGGGCTGGCGGTCCACGCGGCAGGCCGTGTGGGCGGGCATCGACCCCGGTCGGTCGGGCGCGCCCGCGCTCGACGAGGAGCCGCGGGCGGCCTGGGCGCGGCACGCCCTGGACGCGCCGGTGATGTGCGTGCGTACGGCAGACGCGGTGAGCACGGCGGACACCGCGGATACGGCGGACGCCGGGTGCTCCGGGGCCGCGGACGGGACGCCGTGGCTGGTCCCCCAGGGCCTGAGCTTCCGGTCCTGGGTGCGCTCGGGGCTGCCGCGGCCGCCCACGCGCGGGGACCTCGACTACCACCTCACCACGCTGTTCCCGCCGGTCAGACCGCGTGGGCACCTGGAGCTGCGCATGGTCGACGCGCAGCCGGGCGCGGACGGCTGGGTGGTGCCGCTCGCCGTGACCATGGCGCTCTTCGACGACGCGCAGGCCGCCGAGACGGCCTACCGCACCGTGAAGCCGCTGGCCGAGCGGGCCGGGGTGACGCCCGCGCCGCACAGCCCGCTGTGGCTGGACGCGGCGCGCGACGGCCTGGCGGACCCGGAGCTGCGCGAGGCCGCCACGGCCTGCTTCGCCGCGGCCCTGGAGGCGCTGCCCCGGCTCGGCGCCGGAGCCGAAGTGCTCGCCGCCGTCGCGGCGTACGCCGACCGGTACGTCGCCCGGGGCCGCTGCCCCGCGGACGACCTGCTCGACGAACTCGACGCACAAGGGGCGCTCGCGCCCGGGAAGGACGTACCGCGATGACCGGTTCCACGACCGGAGCCCCGCACGGCGTGCCCGTCGGCCCCGAGGAGCTGCGGGAGCGGGCGCTGGGCGCGCTCCGGGCCGCGCGGGAGCGGACCGCGCTGCTCACCTCCTGCGTCGAGGACGCCGAACTGACCGCGCAGCACTCGCCGTTGATGTCGCCGCTGGTGTGGGACCTCGCCCACATAGGCAACCAGGAGGAGCAGTGGCTGCTGCGCGCGGTCGGCGGCCGCGACGCCCTGCGGCCCGAGATCGACTCCCTGTACGACGCGTTCGAGCACCCGCGCGCCGCCCGTCCCTCGCTGCCGCTGCTCGCGCCCGACGAGGCCCGCCGCTACGCCGCCGACGTGCGCGGCCGGGCGCTCGACGTCCTGGAGAGCACCCCGTTCACGGAAGGCACCCCGTTCGCGCCGGACGCCCCGCCCGCCACGGGCGGCGCGCAGGCGGTGCACGGCCTCACCGACGCGGGCTTCGCCTTCGGCATGATCGCGCAGCACGAACAGCAGCACGACGAGACCATGCTGATCACCCATCAGCTGCGCGCGGGCGCCCCGGCGCTCACCGCCCCCGACCCGGAGCCCGCTCCGGCCTTCGGCGGCCCGGACGAAGTCCTCGTGCCCGGCGGCACGTTCACCATGGGCACCTCCACCGAGCCCTGGGCGCTCGACAACGAACGCCCCGCCCACCAGCGGCTCGTGCCGCCCTTCTGCCTCGACACCACGCCGGTGACGAACGCCGCGTACCAGCGCTTCATCGACGACGGCGGGTACGAGGAGCCGCGCTGGTGGCACGAGCGCGGCTGGGAGGCGGTCCGCAAGAACGGCCTCACGGCGCCGCTGTTCTGGCGCCGCGAGGGCGGCCAGTGGCTGCGGCGCCGCTTCGGCCGCGTGGAGCCGGTGCCCGCCGACGAGCCGGTGGTCCACGTCAGCTGGTACGAGGCGGACGCGTACGCGCGCTGGGCGGGGCGGCGCCTGCCCACCGAGGCCGAGTGGGAGAAGGCGGCCCGCCACCGGCCCGAGGAGGACCGCTCGGCGCGCTACCCGTGGGGGGACGAGGACCCCGCGCCCCGGCACGCGAACCTGGGCCAGCGCCATCTGCGCCCGGCGCCCGCCGGCAGCTATCCGGCGGGCGAGTCGCCGCTCGGCATACGGCAGTTGATGGGCGACGTGTGGGAGTGGACGGCGAGCGACTTCCTGCCCTACCCGGGCTTCGTCGCCTTCCCCTACCGCGAGTACTCGGAGGTGTTCTTCGGCGGCGACTACAAGGTCCTGCGCGGCGGCGCCTTCTCCGTGGACGCCGTGGCCTGCCGGGGCACCTTCCGCAACTGGGACCACCCGGTGCGGCGGCAGATCTTCTCCGGCTTCCGCACGGCCCGCGACGCCACGGCCGCCGAGCTGGCCGCGGAGCTCGGCTGATGTGCCGTCACCTCGCCTACGTCGGCGCGCCCGAGCACCTGGACGCGCTGCTCGTGGCGCCGGAGCACGGCCTCTTCCGGCAGTCCTGGGCGCCCCGGCTCCAGCGGCACGGCACGGTCAACGCCGACGGCTTCGGCGTGGGCTGGTACGCCGACGGTGACCCGGTGCCCGCGCGCTACCGGCGGGCCGGGCCGATCTGGGGCGACCAGTCGTTCGCGGACCTCGCGCGCGTGGTGCGCTCCGGGGCGGTGCTCGCCGCCGTGCGCGACGCCACCGTGGCCGGGGCGGACGGGGAGGCCGCCGCGGCGCCCTTCGCCGCGGAGACCTGGCTGTTCAGCCACAACGGCGCGGTGTCCGGCTGGCCCGGCTCGCTCGCGCCGCTGGCCGCCGGACTCCCGGCCGCCGATCTCCTGTCCCTGGAGGCGCGCTGCGACTCGGCGCTGGTCTGGGCGCTCGTCCAGGCCCGGCTGCGGCGCGGCGAGCCGCTGCCGCAGGCCCTCGCGGACACGGTCGTGGAGGTCGCGGAAGCGGCCCCGGGTTCACGGCTGAACCTGCTGGTCACCGACGGCGCGACGATTGCCGCGACGGCCTGGGGCGACACCCTCTGGTACCTGGCCGTGCCCGGGCGCGGCACCGTCGCCGCGTCCGAGCCGTACGACGACGACCCGCGCTGGCGCGAGGTCCCCGACCACACGCTGCTCCACGCGAGCCGCACCGACGTCCTTCTCACCCCGCTCAAGGAGCCACCTGCGTGAGCCCGTTCCTGCTGACCCGCACCCTGCCCGAGGACGCCACCGACGCGGCCCTGCGCGCCGACGTCCTGCACGGCCTGTCGCGCACCCCGAAGACCCTGCCGCCCAAGTGGTTCTACGACGCGCGCGGCAGCGTCCTGTTCGACGAGATCACCACCCTGCCCGAGTACTACCCGACGCGTGCCGAGCGCGAGATCCTGGTCGCGAGGTCGGCACGGATCGCCGAGGTCACCGGGGCCCGCACGCTGATAGAGCTCGGCTCGGGGTCCTCCGACAAGACCCGGCACCTCATCGACGCCCTGACGGACCTGGACACGTACGTGCCCGTCGACGTCAGCGAGTCCGCGCTCACCGGCGCGGCGAACACGCTCCTCGCGGAGCGGCCCTCCCTGAGCGTGCACGCGCTCGTGGCCGACTTCACCCAGGGCCTCGCGCTGCCCGGCACGCCGGGGCCGCGCCTGGTGGCGTTCCTCGGGGGCACCGTCGGCAATCTGCTGCCCGCCGAGCGCGCCGCGTTCCTCGCCTCGGTGCGCGGCCTGCTGTCCCCCGGAGACGCGCTGCTCCTCGGCACGGACCTGGTCAAGGACGAGTCGGTCCTGGTGTCGGCGTACGACGACGGGGCGGGCGTGACCGCCGCGTTCAACAAGAACGTGCTGCACGTCGTGAACCGCGAGCTGGGCGCGGACTTCGACCCCGAGGCGTTCAGCCACGTGGCCGTGTGGGACCGCGACCGGGAGTGGATCGAGATGCGGCTGCGGTCCCGGCTGACGCAGACGGTGAAGATCCCCGCCCTGGACCTGGCGGTCGACTTCGAGCGGGGTGAGGACCTGCGCACCGAGGTCTCCGCGAAGTTCCGCGAGGACGGCGTCCGGTCCGAACTGGCCGCGGCGGGCCTGGAGCTGACGCACTGGTGGACGGACGAGCGGCGCCGCTTCGCGCTGTCCCTGAGCACGGCGTCCTGAGGCCGGGGCCCGGGGCCCGGCGCCGTCCGGCGGCGGGCCCCACGGGCCGGGCTCAGTGCGCGTTGTCCTCCAGGGCCTCGGTGATCCGGCCGGAGGCCGCCTTGGCCTCGGCGGCCGCGTCGCCGCCCGCGAGGACCTTCGACATGTACGTCTTGATCGGGTTCTTGGCCTCGACCAGGGCCCAGCGCGGCGAGTTGGGCGTCGCCCGCCCGCGCGCGGCCCCGGCCGCCATCGCGGCCACCCCGGCGTCGCCCGACACGGTGGGGGCGAGCGTCGTCTTGTTCGGTACGTAGTCCATGGTGCGGGCGAGCTCCTTCTGCCACTTCTCGCCCGCGAGCGCCTTGACGACCTCGACGGCCGCCTTGCGCTCCTTCGTGCCCTCGCGCACCACGAGGTCGGAGCCCCCGGTGAAGACGGCGCCGGGCTTGCCCGCGGTCTTGCCGGGGATCGGGAAGTAGCCGATCTTCCCCTTCAGGGCGGGGTTCTTCGCCTCGATGGCGCGGGCGCTGCCGGGCACCGCGATGATCTGCGCGACGTCGCCCTTGGCGAACACCCCGGCCTGCGGCGGGTGTTCCTCGTCCGCGTCCTGGGGGCCGTCGCCGAGCGCCTGGAGCTGCTTGTAGAAGTCCATGCCGCGCAGCGCGGCCGGGGAGTTCAGGGTGCCCTTCCAGATGCCGCCCTTCTCCTTGGCGAGGTCGCCGCCCTCGTCCCAGATGAACCCGGCCAGCGTGTACCAGTCCTGTCCGGCGAGGTAGATCCCCTGGTCTGCGCCGGAGTCGAGGCGCGCCGTCGCGTCCAGCCACTGCTGCCGGGTCTTGGGCGGCTGCTTGATCCCGGCCCGGGCGAACAGGTCCTTGTTGTAGAGGACGACGCGGTTGGCGGCGTACCACGGCACGCCGTACTGGGCGCCCCGGTAGCGGCCGGGCTCGGCGAGGCCGGGCAGCCAGTCGTCCATGCCGAGGTCGCGCGCGGACTCCAGGGTGAGGTCCTCCAGGCCGCCCCCGTCGACGTACTGGGAGACCTGGGTGTTGCCGACCTCGATGACGTCGGGCCCGTCGTCCTTCTTGAGGGCCTTCTGCACCTTGGGGCCGATGCCGGTCCATTCGTGGATGCGGACGTCCAGGTCGATGTCGTCGTGCTGCTTCTCGAAGTCCTCGGTGAACCGCTTGACGAACCCGTCCGACGCGCTGCCCCGCATCAGCCAGACCGTGACGGAGCTCTTGTCGTCATCCGAACCGGTCAGGACGCCGCAGCCGGGCAACAGGGCGGTGGCGGCGAAGGTCAGGGTGAGGGAGAGCGAGATGCGTCTGTGGCGCGCGTTCACGTCGGTCACTTTCTGCGGGGGACAGCACGGGGGGAGGGGCCCGACGTGGGGAAGAGCGGTGCTCGAACGGGTGTGTGGGATTTTGGTACGGACCTCAACATCGGGTCAAGGGGCGCGGGCCCATCGGTCTCTCACGGCACCTCCATCAATCGATCACATCGGTCCACCCCCGCACCGCCGCCGACAGGCCCGCGCCACCGCCCGGCACTACCGTGGAGGACAGCCGCACCGCCGCGGAGAGGAGAAGGACCCCATGTCCGAGCACACCTACCGGGTCACCGAGATCGTCGGTACCTCCCACGAAGGCATCGACCAGGCCATCCGCAACGGCGTCAGCCGCGCCTCGCGGACGCTGCGCGGCCTGGACTGGTTCGAGGTCACGCAGGTGCGCGGCCATATCGAGGACGGGGAGATCCGGCACTACCAAGTGGGCCTGAAGCTCGGCTTCCGCCTGGAGGAAGCGGACTGACCACCCCCCACGGCCGCAGCCGCGTCCCGCGCCGCCGCAGCCGCGTCCCGCGCCGCCGCAGGCCCGTCCTCCACCGCCGTACGTACGCCCCGCGCGGCCGCAGGCACGTCCGCCGCCGCCGCAGGCACCCCCCTCGCGCCCTCAAGCACGGCCTCCGCCGCCGCAGGCACACCTCGCACCCTCAAGCACGGCCTCGCGGCCTCACGGCTTCAGGTGCGCCCCTCGCGCTCCTGCCCGTCCTTGAGCGCCGCCGACGTCCGCGCCCAGCGCGCCCGCACCACCGCGAACCCGGCCCGCTCCGCGTCGTCGCACACCAGCTCGTCGTCGTCCACGAGCACGCGCACCTCGCGGCCCTGCGCGAGCCGCCGCAGGACCTCCAGCTTGGTGCGGCGCGCGGGCCGCCGGTCGTGGTCGCGCCGCATCCAGATCCGCCCCTCGGGCAGCCCCTGCGCGGCGAGCCACGCCTCGGTGTCGGCACGGCAGCGCTCCGGCCGCCCCGTCAGATACACGACCTCGCACTCCCCCGCGCTCTCCCGCGCGAGCGCGACGCCGCGCGGCAGCGGCGGATCGTACGGCGCCGCCGCGAAGAACGCGTCCCAGTCCCGCGGCCTGCGCTCCAGGAACCGCTGGCGGTGCGCGGTGTCGGCGAGCGTGCCGTCGAGGTCGAACACGGCCAGGGGTCTGGTGTCGTCCGTCACGTGATCAGCGTAAGGACACGGCAGCGGCGCACGGAACGCGACGCACCTCATGAAGTGCGCGACGCCGTGGCGGGAGCGGGAATCCTCAGCGGCGACGAGCGTTGAACACGTCTGTGAGCACAGTGATCCATTCCACCCGCTTCTCCGTCCTCGACCGCTCGCGCGTCCGCGAGGGGCACGCGGGGCCCGAGGCGCTGCGTGACACGGTCCGCCTCGCGCAGGACCTGGAGGCGCTCGGGTACCACCGCTTCTGGGTGTCCGAGCACCACGGCGTGCCCGGAGTCGCCGGTTCCGCGCCGACGGTGCTCGCCGCGGCCGTCGCCGGAGCCACCCGTACGATCCGGGTCGGGACGGGCGGCGTGATGCTGCCGAACCATCAGCCGCTCGTGGTCGCCGAGCAGTTCGGGGTCCTGGAGGCGCTGTTCCCGGGCCGGATCGACATGGGGCTCGGCCGCTCGGTCGGGTTCACGGACGGCGTGCGCAAGGCGCTCGGCCGCGACAAGCACGCCGCCGGGGACTTCGCGGCACAGCTCACCGAGCTGCTCGACTGGTTCCGCGGCGCCTCGGACACCGGTGTGCGCGCCTACCCCGCCGACGGCGTGCGGGTCCCGGCGTACGTCCTGGCCACCGGCGAGGGCGCCGCCATCGCGGCGGCCGCGGGCCTGCCCCTGGTCATCGGCGACCTGCGGGGCCGCGACCGGATGCTGCGCGCCGTCGACGGCTACCGCGCGGCCTTCACGCCCTCGGAGTGGGCACGGGAGCCGTACGTGATCGTCTCGGGCTCGGTCGCCGTCGCGGAGACCGAGGAGGCGGCCCGCCGTCTGCTCGTGCCGGAGGCCTGGTCGATGGCGTACTCCCGCACGCACGGCACGTTCCCGCCGCTGCCGCCCGCCGGGCGCGTCGAGGAGCTCGCGGCGACGGGCGGCATGACCGACAAGGAGCGCGAGCTGTACGAGTCCGGGCTCCGGGGCCACGTCCACGGCACCGAGGAGCAGGTCGCCGACGCCCTGGAGGCGCTGCTCAAGGACAGCGGCGCCCAGGAGGTCCTGGTGACCACCAGTACGCACGACCGCGTCGGCCTGCTCGACTCCTACCGGCGCCTGGCGCGCGTCGCGGGCCTCCCCGGGGCCCCGGAGGCCGCCGGCGCGTGACCGCCCGAGGTGCGCGAACGGCCCCGGCCTAGAATCGTGGGGTTTGCCCCATCGCCGCGTTCGGAGCCCGCCCCATGCCCAGCCCCCGCGCCCACGACCACGACCCGTTCGTCCGCGTCCGGGGCGCCCGCGAGCACAATCTGCGCGGCGTCGACGTGGACGTCCCGCGCGACGTGATCGCCGTGTTCACCGGCGTCTCCGGCTCCGGGAAGTCCTCGCTGGCCTTCGGGACGATCTACGCGGAGGCCCAGCGGCGCTACTTCGAGTCGGTCGCCCCGTACGCGCGCCGCCTCATCCACCAGGTCGGGGCGCCCGAGGTCGGTGAGATCACGGGCCTGCCGCCCGCCGTCTCGCTCCAGCAGCGCAGGGCCGCGCCCACCTCCCGCTCCTCGGTGGGGACCGTCACGACGCTGTCCAACTCGCTGCGGATGCTGTTCTCGCGCGCCGGTACGTATCCCGAGGGCGCCGAGCGGCTCGATTCGGACGCGTTCTCGCCGAACACGGCCGCCGGGGCGTGCCCCGCGTGCCACGGCCTCGGCCGGGTGCACCGCACCACCGAGGAACTCCTGGTCCCCGACCCGTCCCTGTCCATCCGCGACGGCGCCGTCGCGGCCTGGCCCGGCGCCTGGCAGGGCAAGAACCTCCGCGACGTCCTGGACACGCTCGGCCACGACGTGGACCGGCCCTGGCGCGAGCTGCCGCAGGGCGAGCGGGACTGGATCCTGTTCACCGACGAGCAGCCGGTGGTGACGGTCCACCCCGTCCGCGAGGCGGGCCGCATCCAACGCCCCTACCAGGGCACGTACATGAGCGCCCGGCGCTACGTCATGAAGACGTTCGCCGACTCCAAGAGCCCGACCCTGCGCGCCAAGGCCGAGCGCTTCCTGACCAGCGAGCCGTGCCCGGCGTGCGGCGGCAGCAGGCTGCGGCCCGAGGCGCTCGCGGTGACGTTCGCGGGCCGTACGATCGCGGAGCTCGCCGCGCTGCCGCTGAGCGACCTCGCCGCGTGCCTGCGGGACACCGGCGGCTCGGAGACGGCCCGCGTCCTCACCGCCGACCTCCTCTCCCGCATCGACACCATCACCGAGCTGGGCCTCGGCTACCTCTCCCCCGACCGCGCCACGCCGACGCTCTCCCCCGGCGAACTCCAGCGCCTGCGCCTGGCGACCCAGCTGCGCTCCGGGCTCTTCGGCGTCGTGTACGTCCTGGACGAGCCGTCGGCCGGGCTGCACCCGGCCGACACCGAGTCCCTCCTCACGGTGCTCGACCGGCTCAAGGCGGCGGGCAACTCGGTGTTCGTCGTGGAGCACCACCTCGACGTGATGCGCCACGCCGACTGGCTCGTGGACGTGGGCCCGCGCGCGGGCGAGCACGGCGGCGAGATCCTGCACAGCGGGCCCGTGGCGGAGCTCGCCGACGTTCCCGGGTCCGCGACGGCCCGCTACCTCTTCGGCCGCGCGCCGGCTCCCGTACGGGAGGTCCGCGAGCCCCGCGGCCGGCTGAAGGTGGGCCCGGTGACCCGGCACAACCTGCGGGACGTGACGGTGGAGTTCCCCCTCGGCGCGTTCACCGCGGTCACCGGCGTCTCCGGCTCCGGCAAGTCCACGCTCCTCGGCGAGCTCACCGAGGAACTCGACGGCGTCGGGCGCCTGGTCCGCGTCGACCAGAAGCCCATCGGCCGCACCCCCCGCTCCAACCTGGCCACCTACACCGGCCTCTTCGACGTCGTGCGCAAGGTCTTCGCGGCCACGGACGCGGCGCGGGAGCGCGGGTACGGCGTCGGGCGGTTCTCCTTCAACGTGGCGGGCGGGCGGTGCGAGACCTGCCAGGGCGAGGGCTTCGTGAGCGTGGAGCTCCTCTTCCTGCCCAGTACGTACGCGCCCTGCCCCGACTGCGGAGGCGCCCGCTACAACCCCGAGACCCTCCAGGTCACCCACAACGGCCGCACCATCGCCGAGGTCCTCGACCTCACCGTCGAGGCCGCCGCCGGCTTCTTCGCCGACACGCCCGCCGTGCGGCGCAGCCTGGGCACCCTCATCGACGTGGGCCTCGGCTATCTGCGCCTCGGCCAGCCCGCCACGGAGCTGTCCGGGGGCGAGGCGCAGCGCATCAAGCTCGCCAGCGAGCTGCAGCGGGCGCGGCGCGGACACACCCTCTACCTCCTGGACGAGCCCACCACCGGGCTGCACCCCGCCGATGTGGAGCTCCTCGTGGGGCGGCTGCACGAGCTCGTCGACGCGGGGCACTCCGTGGTGGTCGCCGAGCACGACATGGCCGTGGTGGCCGGGGCGGACTGGGTGGTGGACCTCGGGCCCGGGGGCGGGGCGGACGGGGGCCGCGTGGTGGCCTGCGGCCCGCCGCGGCAGGTCTCCCTCACCCCCCTCAGCCGGACGGCCCCCTACTTGGCCGCGGCCCTGCCCTCCCCGGCCTGACCCCTCGCCCACCCGCCCGCCCTCCCGTACCTGCCCCAGCGACCGGCGTCGGCCCCGACCTGGCGGCTCGCGGGTTGTCGGTCGTCCGCCGCCTTGAGAGGGAGCAGGTGAGATTTAGAGCCCGTCCGGCGATTGAGGACGAGCGCGCGGCGCGACGGGGGGCGGGTGGGTGGGGGCAGGGCTCACGGTGGGGCGTAGACCACTGACCAGGGGCGGGGGGCCGGGCCCGGCGCGGAGGGGAGCCTCGGTGTCGCTGTGCCGCTGCTGGCAAGCACCTCCGTCGCCAGGCCCGCGAACCGGCGGGCCCCGGCGTGTGCCCCCTGCCCGGGCCACGCCCCGGCGACCCGTTGCGCGAGGGGCCGTCCGGCGAGCGGGCGCCAGACCACCCTCGGCTCCTTGCGCGCGGCGGTGCCCCGTTCGAAGGCCACGCCCTGCCCCGCCGCCACGAGGCCGAGCAGGAACTCGGGGTTGCGGGCGTGCCGGACGCGGCCGGGCACGAAGCCGCCCCCGCGGCAGGCGTCGAGCGTGGCGTCGTACCACCCCGGCGCGGCGTCCCGCGGGCCGATGACCAGGTCGTGCCCGGACAGATCCGCGAGGGTGACCTCCGCGAGCCGGGCCAGCGGGGACGTGCGGGGCAGCACCACGCCCAGCTCGACGGCGACTTCGGGGCCGAGGACGAGGCCGGTGGCGTCCACCGGCAGATGCAGCAGGCCGACGTCGAGGCCGCCGGACGCGAGCAGGCGCAGCTGCTCCCGCGTGGACACCTCCTGGAGGTCGACGCGCAGGCCCGGCGCGTGCTCCGCGCAGGCGGCCAGGAGCGCGTGCAGCACGGGCGCGGCGGTGTCCTCGGGCACGCCCGCGCGCAGCGTGCCGACGTCGCCGTCGACGGCGCGTCGCACCAGGGAGCGCAGCCGCTCCTCCCGCACGAGGAGCTCGCGGGCCTCGTCGTACAGGACGGACCCGGCGGCGGTGAGCCGGACCTGCCGGTTGCTCCGGTCGAAGAGTTCGGCGCCGAGCTCCTTCTCCAGGCGGCGTACGGCCTGGCTGAGCGGCGGCTGCGCCATGCCGAGCAGCTCGGCGGCCCGGCTGAAGTGCAGCTCCTCCGCGGTGACGAGGAAAATACGCAGGTGCCGCAAGAGATCCACGCGACGAGCGTAGGCGAGAGGAAGTGAGGGGCGGGATGCGGGTCGAGGAACGCATACGGGAGGTCTTCGCCCGGGCGGGCGCGGAGGGCGCGCTGCACGCGATGCGCGTCGACACCACCGGAGCAGCCGGTCCGGCGACCGCCCCGCCCGACCACCCGCGACCGGCAACCGCCCCACCCGACAGCCCGCGACTGTCGGCCGCCTCACCCGACCACCGGGGACATGCAGCCGCCCCACCCGACGACCCGAGACCAGCGGCCGCCCCGCCCGACGGCCCGGGACCAGCGGCCGCTCGCCCCCGCAGCATGAGCCACGGCGTCTCGCTCGCCGCCGACACCCCCGTCCCCGTCTCCTCCGTCTTCAAGGTGCTGCTCGTCCTGGAGTTCGCGCGCCAGGTCGCCGCGGGGCAGCTCGATCCGCGGGAGCGGGTCCTGGTGACGGACGGGCAGCGGCTGGGGGGCTGGGGGATCGCCGGGTGTGAGGACGACGTGGAGGTCTCGCTGCGCGACCTCGCGTACTTCGCGCTGACCGTGAGTGACAACTCCGCGGCCGACGTCCTGCTCTCCCGCGTCGGCCTCGACACGGTGGGCATGCTGGCGCGGGAGCTGGGTCTCGCCCGGACCCGGATCGTGGGCGGGCCGCGCGAGGCCCTCGCGTCGATGCTGAGCGACGTCGGAGCGCGCACGGCCGAGGAGTTCGCCTCGCTGTACCGGGCCCTGCCGGACGAGGGGAAGCGGCGCCTGAGCGTCCTCGACCCGGGGCGGGCCAACGCCAGTACGCCCCGTGAGGTCACCCGCCTGCTCGACCTGATCTGGCGGGACGCGGCGGGGCCGCCCGAGGCGTGTGCGCGGGTGCGGGCGCTGATGGGACGCCAGGTGTTCCGCCATCGCCTCACCTCGGGGTTCCCCGACGACGTACGGATCGCCGCGAAGACCGGCACGCTGCCGGGGCTGCACATCGAGGCGGGCGTGGTGCGCTGGCCGGAGGGCGACACGTACGCGGTGGCCGTGTTCGCCAGGAGTCACGCGATGGCCGCCGACCTCACCCGGGTGGACGCCGCGATCGGCACCGCCGCCAGGATCGCCGTCGACAGTTTGCGCAACCGGGCCGACCGCCCGCGGCCACCGCTCTGACCTGGTGTCATAGCGGATCGGATATCCAGCTCGCGGGTTTCTGATCTTGGACGGCGGCCGCCGCCTCCTGATCTGCTGCCGCCATGAACACCCACGCACGCCATCTCGGCCCCGGCCGTCGCACCCTCCTGCGCGGTGCCGCCCTCGGCGCGGCCGTCCCGCTGCTCCCCGCCACCGCGTCCGCCGAGGGGCGCGCCCCGGCCCGCGGCCGTTCCTCCGCGCCCGTCTCGTACCGCTGGCTCGGCACCTCGGGCTGGCGGATCGACCTGCGGCAGAAGAAGCAGAGGAACAGGACCGTCCTCGTCGATCCGTACGTCACCCGCTTCGACACCGGCCTGTTCAGCGGCTCCTTCGACCCCGGCACGCGGCTGCGCACCGACGAGGCGCTGGTGCGCGAGCACGCGGGCACCCCCGAGGTCATCTGCGTCACGCACACCCACTGGGACCATCTCAACGACGTTCCCCATCTGGCCCGTTCGACGGGGGCCCGGGTCATCGGCACCGAGACGACGTACCACGTGCTGCGCTCCTTCGGCGTGGACGCGGGGCGGATCTCCGTGGTGAAGGGCGGCGAGGTGCTCGACTTCGACGGGTACGTGATCGAGGTGGCGAGCTCCCGGCACAGCCGAGGCGGCTCGTACTCCTACTTCGCGCCCGGCACCCTGCACGCCCCGCCCGCGGCCGCGCCCCGGACGGTCGCCGACCTGCCGGAGGGCGACACGCTGGCGTTCAAGGTGACGCCGGACGGCGCGCCCTCGGCGCTCTTCATGGGGGCGAGCGACTTCGACGAGCGCTCCTTCCGGGGCCTGGAGCCGGACATCGCGATGGTCGCGGTGGCGTCGAGCGCGTCGACGCACCGCTATGTGCCGCGGCTGCTCGACGCCCTCGGCCGCCCCGGCGTGGTCGTACCGGTGCACTGGGACGACTTCGAGAGGCCCCTGAGCCTGCCGCCCCGCAAGGACGGCACGGGCCTGGACGACTTCCTCGCCCAGGCCCGTGCGGTCAGCCCCGATGCCCGGTACGTGGTGCCGGACTACAGGACGGTGTACGGAGCCGACCTGCGGCCCCTGCGCCAGCGTCCCGAGAGGGCGCGGGGCGCCTAGCGGGGCGCCTTGCGGGTGGCCCGCAGCCACTCCTTGTTCATCGCCGCGATGGACGGCAGCGGGATGCCCTTCGGGCAGGCCGTGGCGCACTCGCCGGTCAGGGTGCAGCCGCCGAAACCCTCGGAGTCCATCTGCGTGACCATGTCGAGGACGCGGGTCTCGCGCTCGGGCGCGCCCTGCGGCAGGACGCTCAGATGGTTGACCTTGGCCGAGGTGAACAGCATCGCCGAGCCGTTGGGGCAGGCGGCCACGCAGGCGCCGCAGCCGATGCACTCGGCGTGCTCGAAGGCGTAGTCGGCGTCCGGCTTCGGCACGGGTGTGGCGTGTGCCTCGGGCGCGGAGCCCGTCGGGACGCTGATGTAGCCGCCCGCCTGGATGATGCGGTCGAAGGCGGAGCGGTCGACGACCAGGTCCTTGATGACCGGGAAGGCGGCCGCGCGCCACGGCTCGACGTCGATGGTGTCGCCGTCCGCGAAGGACCGCATGTGCAGCTGGCAGGTGGTGGTGCGCTCGGGCCCGTGCGCGTCGCCGTTGATGACGAGCGAACAGGCGCCGCAGATGCCCTCGCGGCAGTCGTGGTCGAAGGCGACCGGCTCCTCGCCCTTGACGATGAGCTCTTCGTTGAGGGTGTCGAGCATCTCCAGGAAGGACATGTCCGGCGAGATCCCGTCCACGTCGTACGTGGACATGGCGCCTTCGGCGTCGGCGTTCTGCTGGCGCCAGACGCGCAGGGTGAGCTTCATGCGTAGCTCCGCTGAGTGGGGTGGACGTACTCGAAGACGAGGTCTTCCTTGTGCAGGACGGGGGCGGTGCCGGTGGCGGTGAACTCCCAGGCGGCCGCGTAGGAGAACTCCTCGTCCCTGCGGGCGGCCTCGCCCTCGGGGGTCTGGGACTCCTCGCGGAAGTGGCCGCCGCAGGACTCGGCGCGGTGCAGCGCGTCGAGGCACATCAGCTCGGCGAGCTCCAGGTAGTCGACGATGCGGTTGGCCTTCTCCAGGGACTGGTTGAACTCCTCGCCGGTGCCGGGCACCTTGAGGCGCCGCCAGAACTCCTCGCGGATCTGCGGGATGCGCTCCAGGGCCTTGCGCAGGCCCGTCTCGGTGCGGGCCATGCCGCAGAACTCCCACATGAGTTCGCCCAGCTCGCGGTGGAAGGAGTCGGGCGTGCGGTCGCCGTCGACGGCCAGCAGGCGCGCGATCCGCTCCTCGGTCTCGGTGATCACCTCGCGCACCGCGGGGTGCCGGTCGGTGACCTCCTCCTGGTGCGGGTTCCGCGCGAGGTAGTCGTTGATGGTGGACGGCAGGACGAAGTAGCCGTCGGCCAGGCCCTGCATCAGGGCGGAGGCGCCGAGCCGGTTCGCGCCGTGGTCGGAGAAGTTGGCCTCGCCGATGGCGAACAGGCCGGGGACGGTGGTCTGGAGGTCGTAGTCGACCCACAGGCCGCCCATCGTGTAGTGCACGGCGGGGTAGATCCGCATCGGCACCCGGTACGGGTCCTCGTCGGTGATCCGCTGGTACATGTCGAAGAGGTTGCCGTACTTGGCCTCGACGGCGCCCCGGCCCATGCGCGCGATGGCGTCGGCGAAGTCCAGGTAGACGCCCTGGCCGCCGGGGCCCACTCCCCTGCCCTCGTCGCAGACGTTCTTCGCGGCGCGCGAGGCGATGTCGCGCGGGACGAGGTTGCCGAAGGAGGGGTAGATGCGCTCCAGGTAGTAGTCGCGCTCGTCCTCGGGGATCTCGTTCGCCGGGCGCGTGTCGCCCTTGGCCTTCGGCACCCAGATGCGGCCGTCGTTGCGCAGCGACTCGCTCATCAGCGTCAGCTTCGACTGGTGGTCGCCGGTGCGCGGGATGCAGGTGGGGTGGATCTGGGTGAAGCACGGGTTGCCGAAGTAGGCGCCGCGCCGGTGGGCCCGCCACACGGCGGTGGCGTTGGAGTTCATGGCGTTGGTCGACAGGTAGAAGACGTTGCCGTAGCCGCCGGAGGCGAGGACGACGGCGTCCGCGAAGTAGGTGTCGATCTTGCCGGTGACCAGGTCGCGGGCGACGATGCCGCGCGCCCGGCCGTCCACGACGATCACGTCGAGCATCTCGGTGCGCGGATGCATCTCCACGTTTCCGGCCGCGATCTGGCGGCTGAGCGCCTGGTACGCGCCGAGCAGGAGCTGCTGGCCCGTCTGGCCGCGGGCGTAGAACGTGCGGGACACCTGCACGCCGCCGAAGGAGCGGGTGTCGAGCAGTCCGCCGTACTCGCGTGCGAAGGGCACGCCCTGGGCCACGCACTGGTCGATGATCTCCACCGAGATCTGTGCGAGCCGGTGCACGTTGGACTCGCGGGCGCGGAAGTCGCCGCCCTTGACGGTGTCGTAGAACAGGCGGTGCACGGAGTCGCCGTCGTTGCGGTAGTTCTTGGCGGCGTTGATGCCGCCCTGCGCGGCGATCGAGTGGGCGCGGCGCGGCGAGTCCTGGTAGCAGAACTGCACGACGTGGTAACCCTGTTCGGCGAGCGTGGCCCCGGCGGAGCCGCCCGCGAGCCCGGTGCCCACCACGATCACGGTGTGCTTGCGGCGGTTGGCGGGGTTGACCAGCTTGGCCTCGAAGCGGCGGGTGTCCCAGCGCTCGTTGACCGGCCCCCGCGGCGCCTTGGTGTCGACGACCGGCTCTCCGGTGACGTACTCGGCAAAGGAATTCATCGGTCAGCTCACCACTCCGGTCATGACGCCGACGGGTACGGAGACGAAGCCGGCGGTCAGCAGCAGCGCCAGACCGTTGGCCAGGGTCTTCAGGGCGCGGTCGCGGGTCGCGCTGCCCACGCCGAGGGTCTGTGCGGCGCTCCAGAAGCCGTGCCGCACGTGGAAGCCGACGGCGACCACGGCGACGATGTAGACGACGTTGCCGTACCAGGTCGAGAAGGTGTCGATGACGTTCTGGTACGGGTGCAGGTGCTGGTACTCGCCGGGGTGCGCGGTGCCCGTCGTCAGGTCCAGGATGTGCCAGACGATGAACAGGCCGACGATGACGCCGCCCCAGCGCATGGTGCGCGTCGCGTAACTGCTGCGCGGCTTCTTGTGCACGTACTTGGTGGGACGCGCCTTGATGTCGCGCTTGCTCAGCTGGTACGCGGACACGGCGTGCGCGACGACGGAGACGACGAGCACGACGCGGATGACCCACAGGGTCCACTCCCACCGCATCACGGGCCCGCCGAGCGTGCGCAGCCAGTGCGCGTAGTGGTTGAAGTCGCCGGGACCGAAGAAGATCTTCAGGTTCCCGATCATGTGGGCGACCAGGTAGAGCAGCATGATCAGACCGCTCACCGCCATCACGGTCTTCTTGCCGACGGTGGAGTCCCACACCGATCGCGGAAGTGACGGCCGTCGGTCCGTCCGCGTTGCCAGAGCCATGTCATCCACGCTACGGGCGAAGGTCCCGATCAGTCCAAGAGATGATGGCGCTCATCTCCATAGCGGGAGACTATGGAAAGTCTAGGGTGTGAGCATGCAATTCCAGCAGCTGCTGTACTTCGTCGCCGTCGCCGAGACCCGGCACTTCACCCGGGCCGCCGAGCGGGTGCACGTCTCCCAGCCATCGCTCTCGCAGCAGGTGCGCGCCCTGGAGAAGGAGCTGGGCGCTGAGCTGTTCAGCCGGGCGCGCGGCAACATCACGCTCACCGACGCGGGCGAGGCGCTGCTTCCGCTGGCCCGGCGCATCCTCGCCGACACCGACACCGCCCGCATCGAGGTCCAGGAGCTGGCGCAGCTGCGCCGCGGCCGGGTGCGCCTCGGCGCGACCCCGAGCGTCTGCACCGGTCTGCTTCCGCAGGTCCTGCGCGACTTCCACGACCGGCACCCCGGCATCCAGCTCCTCATCGAGGAGGGCGGCAGCCACGACCTCGTCCGCCACCTCGCGCGCGGCGCCCTCGACCTGGCGCTCGTGGTGCTGCCCCTGCCGAGCCCCTCGCCCGCCCTGACCACGGTGGAGCTGCTGCGCGAGGACCTGGTCGTGGTGTCGTCGCCGGACGCGCCCGGCCTCGGCGCCACGGCCCGCGTCGCCGATCTCCAGGGCGAGCGCCTTGTGATGTTCCGGCACGGCTACGACCTGCGGGAGCTGACGGTCGCGGCCTGCCGGGCCGAGGGCTTCGAGCCCGAGTTCGCCGTCGAGGGCGGCGAGATGGACGCGGTGCTCGGCTTCGTGCGCGCGGGCCTCGGCGTCGCCGTCGTCCCCCGCATGGTCGCCGAACGCGCGGGCGGCGACCTGCGGATGACGCCGCTCGCCCGGCCCCGCCTCCGCCGCACGATCGCGCTGGCCCACCGCAGCGACGTGGCACCGCCGCGGGCGGCCCGGGAGTTGCAGCGGATGCTCCTCGCCCGGTGAGGCGGAGCGCGAGGCAGAGCGCGAGGCGGCGCGATAGGCGGCGCACGCCTCGCCACACGCAAGAAGGGCGCGCCCCCCTGCGCTCCCGTACGCCTGTCAGAACGGCATGTGCGTAGGAGATTTCCCGCCATCCGAAGCCTCCCGGCCACCTTGCACCCGGCCCTACCCTGGCCCTTCGAACGCGGGAGGGGGCGCGCATGGGGGCTGCGCGGGGCGTGCGGCGCGGGGTCGCCAGGGCTGCTCGGGCGACGGCCGCGCTGCTGCTGTGCGGCCTGGTCGCGGCGTGTGTGACGTGGGCGTCGGACGAGTGGGGAGACACCGCCCGCGGCCAGGTCCTGGCGCAGCGGGCCGAGCTCAACAAGCCGCGGCCGCCGAGGCCGTGGTGGGACGAGGGCGCGAGGCCGGAGTCCGGCCACATTCCGGCGGGCTCGGTGCTGGACAGCCCGAGCCGGGGCAGCAGCGGCGAGATCGCGGTGCGCATCGAGCGCACGCCCAAGAAGACCTGGCGGGCCCTGGTCCGCTACCGGCTGCGGCTGCGCGCTGCGGACCCCCTGGCGAACCGGCTCAGAGCGGAGCCGGAGCGGTTCGCCAAGGTCTCCAGCAGGCTGCCCGGCGGGTACGCCACCAGCGTCGCCCTGCACGGCGGCGCGCGGCAGCCGGGCTACCCCCGTTGGTGCACGGTCAGCCAGGCGTCGGCGCGCGACAGCGTGACGGTCACCGCCGAGCACCGCGTCACCCTGACCACCGCGACGACCACGAGCGACCTCACGTACTCCATCACCTCCTCGTTCAAGGACGAGAAGGGCGAGCTGGTCCCCCGCGTCCGCCTGCCCGGCCACTGGGCCTGGAGCATCGAGGTGCCGCGCGGCTGGGGCCTCGCGGTCACCGGCACGCCGACCCGGCAGCGGGCCCGCACGGTCGAGTTCATGCTCGGCGGCACCGGCAAGGAGAACACCACCAGCACGGTGACGGCGAGCCTCCTGACCGCCCAGGAGACGGCCTTCCCCGCGCCGGACTCCCCCGTCCCCAAGGACCCGCCGGGCAGCAGCCCCGAGGCCCTGCTGTCCCTCGCCGTCCTGGCCGTCGTGGTCTGTGCCGCGCTGGCCGGCTACCGCACGGCGGCGGGTGGCGCCCCGCGCCCGGCGTCCCTCGTGCCGCTCGCCGTCGCGGGCCTCGCCGTCGCCGTCGGCGCGCTCCTGCTCGACTCCTACTCCACCAACTGGAAGGTCCTTTCCTGGCTGTGGGGAGCCGTCCTGTACGGCCATGACGGCCTGGTCGCGGAGCCGCTGCCCATGGAGTCGCGCACCCAGGGCGTGCTGCTCGGCACCGTCCTGTTCGTCCTTCCGGTGCTGACCGTCGTCGTCACCCACCGGCGTCGCGGCGCCCCCTGCCCCGCCGTGGTGGAGGCGGGTGTCCTCGCCGCGCCCACCGCCGCCCTCGTCCTGCTGGCCTGGCTCATGGGCGGCGGCACGTGGACGCGGTCCGTCGTCACCTGCCTCGTCACCGCCTCGCTCGCGGCCGTCGTCGTGTACGCGGCCCTCCGCCTGCGGCTGTGCGGCGGCGCGGCGCGCCCGTGGGCGGTGCCGCTCGCCCTGGCCACCTGGACCGCGGCGATCTCCTGCGTCGTCCTCCAGGTGCTGCCCTGGGAGTTCGAGCTGGCGACGCCGTTCACCGGGCAGTGGCTCTTCACCGGGCGGAGCGCCGGGGCCTCCTGGCCGCTCCTGTTCACCCTGCTCACGCCCTGGGTGACCGCGCTGCTGCTCATCGTCGTGCCGCTCCTGCCGCCCGCGGCCCGGACCGGCTGGAAGGGGCGCCTGGCGCTCGTGGCCGTGCTCGTCCCGGCGCTGCTCCCGTGGTGGACCACCATGAACTCCACCGACCGCCCCGCGACCAGCGACCTGTTCGCCCAGCTCGCCGGGGAGTGGCCGGGCGACAGCCTCGTCTACGGCGTCCGCACCATCGCGCCCGGCGTACAGGTGATGTGGTGCGCGGCCGTCGCCGTCCTGTTGGCCCAGCTCTACGCCACCGGTGGGCGGAAGGGCCGCTGGGGCTCCGGAGCACGCCGGAACTGCCTCGCCCTGCTGCTGCTCGCCGCCGCGGCGACCGTCGTCGGCGCCCCGGACAGCTGGCTGCCGTACTGGACGACCGCCGCCGCGCTCCTCGTCGCCTGGGCGGGCGCCCACCTCCTGCTGCCGTCCGCCCGTGCGGAGCGCGCCGGGCAGCTGCACGCGCTGTCCGGCGCCGCGCACGCCCGGCTGCTCAACTCCCTGGCCCGCGCCCTGCTCTTCGCCGAGGGGCGGCACCGCTTCCTGACGTCGTCACGAGGCACCCTCGCCGACACCTCCCTGCCCGCCGACAGCTGGGAGGAGAAGTGGCAGAGCCTGCGGCAGCCCACCGCCGCGGACGCGGCCCGGGAGACGGCGAAGCTCAAGGCCGTCGCGCTCGGCGGCTCGGCGGGCCGCACCGCCTGGTCGAACGGCGTCGCCGCCGCGGCGGCCACCGCCCTGCTCACGCTGCCGTGGACGGCGTGGACCGCGTGGCAGGCCGAGGGCTACAGCGGCCTGCCGGAGTCGGTGACCGTGGCGGGCGCGCCCACCTGCGTCTGGCTGGCGCACGGCTTCACGTACGGCTATCTGTATCCGTGGCTGCGCGGCAACACGCCCGTCGGCAAGGCGGGCTGGCTGTGGGCGGTGATGTCGGCGGTCCAGCTCCTGCTGCTCGTCCCGCGCCTGCGCGTGCCCCAGGGGCCGACCGCGCTCTCGGTCTTCCTGATCCTGGCGCAGAGCACCGTCATGGCCCTGGGCCTGGCGCTGTACTGGGAGATGCGCCTGGTCCGCAGGGCCGACCTCCTGTGGGGCCACATCCGCAACTTCCGCCGTCTGTCGTCCCTGGCCACCCCGGTGAGCGCGGTTCTGGTGGCGGCCGTGGCCGCGGTGGCCACCGTCCTTGCGACGACCTGGGCGAACAACGTCACGGCCCCGGTGGAGACCCCCAGCCCGTCCCACTCCACCACGACGGCGCCGCCCGAAGGGCCCTGACGCGGGGCGCCCCCGTCAGGGCACGTCCGCGAGCGCCAGCTCGTGCAGCCGGTCCGGCGGGCCGGGCCGGGCGTAGTACCAGCCCTGCGCGGTGTCGCACCCCAGCTCCCGGAGCTGGTCGGCCTGCGCCCCCGTCTCGACGCCCTCGACGGTCACGGCCAGGTCCAGGCTGTGCGCGAGCGACACGATGCCCTCGACGATCTTCAGGTCGACCGGGTCGACGGGGTAGTGCTGCATGCCCTGGGTGAAGGCCCGGTCGAGCTTGAGGACGCTGACCGGCAGGCGCCGGAGGTTCGCCAGGTTCGAGTACCCCGTGCCGAAGTCGTCGAGCGCGATGTCGACGCCCATCTCGGCGAGCCGCCGCAGCGGCTTGAGCAGGTCCTCGTCGGCACCGATCAGCGCGGACTCGGTGACCTCCAGGCACAGCGCGCCCGGCGCGAGCCCCGTCCGCTCCAGGATCTCCACGGTGTCGGAGACGAGGCCGGGGTGGGTGAGCTGGCACGGCGAGAGGTTCACGTTCACGCGCAGCGGGCCCGAGTTCTCGTGCCGGGCCTCCCAGGTGCGCGCCTGGCGCACGGACTCCTCCAGGACCCAGCGGCCGAGCGGCACGATGAGCCCGGTGTGCTCGGCGAGCGGAATGAAGCGGTCCGGGCCGATGACGCCGTGCTGCGGGTGCAGCCAGCGCACCAGCGCCTCGGCGCCCCGCACGCTGCCGTCCTCCAGGTGCACGAGCGGCTGGTACTCGATGAAGAACTCGCCGCGCTCCAGGGCCACCGGCAGCGCCGTCGTCAGGCCGTGCCGGGTGATGGCACGGGCGTCGGCCTCGGGGTCGGCCAGCTCGTAGCGGTTGCCGCCCGCGTGCTTCGCGCGGTACATCGTGATGTCGGCGCTGCGCAGCACCTCGGCCGCGCCGCGCTCGGCGGCCGGGCCCTCGACGATGCCGATCGAGCCGCGCACGGTCAGCTCGCGGCCGTCGACGCTGATCGGCGTCGCGAGCGCGTTCATGATGCGCCCGGCCAGCTCGTCGACCTCCCGCTCGGTGTCGGGCCCCGTGGTCAGCGCCACGAACTCGTCGCCGCCGAGGCGGGCCACCATCTCGCCGGGCGCGGTCGCGCAGGCCTGGAGGCGGTCGGCGACCTCGACGAGCAGCCGGTCGCCCGCCGCGTGCCCCAGGCTGTCGTTCACCGTCTTGAAGCCGTCGAGGTCCAGGTAGCAGAGCCCGAAGCGGGCGCGCTCGCCGGCCGCGAGCGCCTTCTCCAGGCGTTCGAAGAACAGCGTGCGGTTGGGGAGTCCGGTGAGCGCGTCGTGCGTCGCCTCGTAGCGCAGGCGCAGATTCAGCAGGCGGCGCTCGGTGGTGTCCTCGACGAGCGCCAGCTGGTACTGCGGCACCCCGTCGGCGTCGCGGAGCAGAGAGACCGTCAGATTGGTCCACAGGACGGTGCCGTCGGGGCGGTAGAAGGCCTTCTCGACGCGGTAGTGCTCGCGCTCGCCGTGCACCAGCTCCTCGTACAGCTTCCAGACGTGCGGGGAGTCGTCGGGGTGCGTCCAGCTGCCCACGTTGCGCCCGCGCAGCTGGTGCTCCAGGCCGCCGAACATCCGCACCAGGGCGTCGTTGACCTCCAGGACGGTGCCTTCGAGGTCGGCGATGCCGATGCCGACCGCGGCGCCGTGGAACACCGCGCGGAAGCGGGCCTCGCTCGCGTGCAGGGCCTCGGCGACGGTGCCCCGCGCGTCGAGCGCCGCCCGGGATATGGCCTCCTGCTCGGCGAGGGTGCGGGCGCGCAGGGCCCGCGCGAAGCCCGCGGCGACCGCGTGCTGGATGCGGGCGCAGCGGGCCCGCAGCTCCTCGCGCTCGCCCTCGGCGCCGCAGTACAGGACCAGATAGGCGTCCACCACGTTCAGCGTGCGGCTGAGCGCCTCGGGCTCGGTGCAGTGCGCCTCGACCAGGGCCGCGCCGACCGCCTCACCGGTGGCGGCGCGGAACGGCCGCTCCTCCAGGGCGTCGCGCAACCACCGGGCGAGCGGCCGCAGTTGCTGCTCGAACTCGGGCCGGGTCAGCGAGGTGGCGGTCACCGGGAAGAGCGCGCGACTCCAGATCGTGGCGAATCTGCGCAGTCTGTCCTCCGGCCCGTCCGGCTCCGCGCTCAACGCTTGCGTCCCACGCCGGCGAACCCGGAGAAGGCCCAGGGGTCCTCGGCCTCGCACTCGTCGTACTCGCCGAGTTCCGTGTCGGCCCGCCACTGCGGCATCGGCACGAGGCCGGGTTCCACCATGTCGTATCCCTCGAAGAACCGCGCGATCTCGGCACGCGATCGCATGATCAATGGATTGCGGATGTCCTTGTACACGCCGACGGCGCCGGCGGCCTGCTCCTGCGGAACCGGTATCCCTTCGTACGAAATGTGGGTGACGGCAAGGAGGCTGCCGGACGCCGTCGCGTCCCGCAGTTCTCCGACCGCCGCGTAGGGATCGTACGCGTCCTCGACGAAGTGGAGTATGGCCGCCAGGAGAAGCGCAGTCGGCTTGTCCAAGTCGATCAGTGCCCTGACCTCGCAACTGCCCAGGATGTCACGGGGTTTGCGCAGATCGGCGAAGACCGCGTCGACCTGGGGCTCGCCGTCCACGACCGCCCGGGCGTGCGCGACGGCGACCGGGTCGTGATCCACGTACACCACGCGCGCCCCCGGGGCCGCGGCCCGGACCGTCTCGTGGACCGCGCCGAAGGAGGGGATGCCGCAGCCGATGTCGAGGAACTGGTCGATGCCCGCCTCGGCGGCGAAGCGCACGGCACGGCGGGTGAAGGCACGATTCGCCTGCGCGATCTTGGGGAAGCCGGGCAGGAACTCCATGGCCCGGCGGGCGGCGTCCCGGTCCGCCTCGAAGTTGTACGAGCCGCCCAGGTAGCAGTCGTTGATCCGGGCCGCGCTCGGCATCGCGATGTCGATGCCGGGCGGGGCCCAGGCGGGACGCTCCATCAACACTCCAAGGCATAGGCATCAGGCTGAGGCGAGCCGGTGTTCGAAGGTGAGGCTACTGATCGCCAGCCAAGGGAGCGAGTCAAACCGGAAATTGGCCGTCCGTTCTCGGTCACTGCCTGGGGCACTGCCGGTGGCACATGCCGTACGCATCCTGAGAAACGCCGAAGAACCGGCCCATTCCCTCCGTCTCGGTACGGAAGGAACGGGCCGGTCGGCCGGGCGCGGCGGGGCCTGTCCGGGCTACGGGGTGGGGCGCCGGACGGGCCGGGCGCCGCAGCGGCGGCAGGGACCTACCGCGCGGCGCGCACCGGCTTGCCGTCCGGGGCCGCGGCGAACCAGGTGCCGCCCACGCCCTGACCGTTGGTGTCGCCGGGCTTGGCGTCCCCGGCGAAGGTGTACAGCGGCCAGCAGTCGAGCGTCTGCTGCTTGAGGCCGTCGGGGCGGTTGAAGGTGACGAACCCCTTCTTCAGGACGCCCTTGGTGTCGTTCTTGGCCACGGGCTCCACCACCGGCCACTTCTTGAGGCAGGCGCCGGTGCAGGCGGACTTCATGGGCCAGGCGGAGTCCTTGGTGAAGCGGTAGACCGTCATGCCGTTCTTGTCGACGACGATCTCGCCGAGCTCGGGGTCCTCCCGGGTGGAGAGCCCGGCCGGGTCGGCGGGCCGCGCGGCGCCCGCCCCGCCGCCGGGGGCCGCGGGCTTCGCCTTCTTGCCGTCGGGAGCCGCCGCGAACCAGGTGCCGCCCACGCCCTGCCCCTTGACGTCGCCGGGCTCGGCGTCCTTGGCGAACCGGTACATCGGCCAGCCGTCGATGGTCAGCTGTTTGCCGCCGTCGGACCGGGCGACCTCGCCGATCAGGGACGCGTCGACGCCGGGCGGGGCCTTCGCGCCCTTCGCGGGCACCACGGGCCAGGCCTTCGCGCAGGCCCCGTCGCAGTTCGACTCGGGCGGCTCGGCGGAGTCCTTGTCGAAGCGGTACAGCGTGAAGCCCGCGCTGTCCGTGACGACCTTGCCGAGCTTCTTGCTGTCCCAGACGGCCAGCTGCCCGGCGGCCTTCGCCCCGCCCTTGGCGCCCGCGGCGCTGCCGGAGTCCGAGCCGTAGCCGTCGTCCGAGCCGTAGCCGTCGTCCGCGGGCGCTTCGTTGCCCACGTTCTGACCCTTCGGGGACTGCTCCCCCTTGTCCTGACCGCACGCCGTCGTCAGCGCCAGCACGGCCGCAGCTGTCGCTACGAGCGAGGCGCTCCGCCAGGTCTTCATCTCTCACTCACTCCCGCTGTTCGCTCGGGTGGTGCGACGACCGCTCGCGTCACACATGGCCCTAGGTACGGGTGGGGCGGGGGAGAGCGTTCAAGAGTGGTTCAAGATTCTTTGCGGGGCCGGTGACGCAGCCGGTGACACGGCCGATGACGCGGCCGGTGGCCGCGGGACCCGCACGGCGCGCGGAGCGGCGCCTCCGCGCCGAGCGGCGCTCCCGTGTGACATGACAGCGCGAACTCGCGTACGACCGCTCCCTCTTTTGGTCGATTCATCCCAACATCGCGCGCGAGCGGGGCGCACGCCCCTCATCATCTGCGACGTGCCCGGATCTTCCAGGGGCTTCCTCGCTCCCGTCACACGTGTGTTCGTGCTGCTCGCGCTGGCCCTTCTCGTGGGCCTCCCGGCGGGCTCTGCCGTCGTCGTGGCCGACGCCTGCGCGTACGCCTCGACCGGCCCGGGCGGAACGGCCACGGCGTACGCGGGCAGCGGAAAGTGCCCGCCGCCGCCCACGAAGCCACCCAAGCCGACGCCGCCGAAACCCACTCCCCCGAAACCCACGCCCACCCCGCCGAAGCCCACACCCACGCCCCCCAAGCCCACGCCTCCCAAACCCACGCCCACGCCGCCGAAGCCCACTCCGCCCAAGCCGACACCCCCGAAACCCACGCCTCCGAAACCGACGCCGCCGAAGCCGACCCCGCCCGCGCCGCCGCGGCCGGTGCCGCCGCCGAAGCCCGCGCCGCCTCCCCCGCCGCCCTCGCCCCGGATCGCCCCGGCGCCGCCCGCGCCCTCGGTCGAGCCGCCGCCACCGCCCAAGCCCAAGCCCCCCGCGCCCCGGCCCACGCCCTCGCCCCGGCACTCCCAGCGCGCGCCGGAGCCCGTGCACTACCCCGCGTACCACGCGCCCCCGCGCAAGAGCCCGCCGCGCGACGGGGCCTCCCTCGTCCAACTCACCCTGCTCATCACCGCACCCGCGGTGCTCGCCGTCGCCGCGCTGCGGCCGCGCTGACCGCCGGAGGACTCCTTGACGGAATGGCTTGTTCTCACCCTCGCGATGGCTGCCGCGTGCGCCGTCGTGCTCCTCATCGTCGTGCTGCGGCACTGGCGAAACTCCGCGGACGCCGACGTATCGGAGACTCCGGACGTCATGGAGTACATGACGATGATGATCGGCGTGGTCTACGCGATCGTCCTCGGTCTGGCCATCGCGGGCGTCTGGGAGGCCCGCAGCGCCGCCCAGGACCACGTCCGCAACGAGGCCCAGGCGCTGCACGAGGTGCACGAGCGGGTCCGTGTCTACCCCGCCGAGGTCCGTGACCGCATCCGCAGCGACGTAAGGGCGTATGTCGGCCACGTGGTGACGAAGGAGTGGGACCAGATGGCCGACAACGGCGAACTCAGCCAGCGCGGCACCGCCCTGCTCGCCACGCTCCGCCACGACGTCACCGACTACGAACCCAAGTCCGACTTCGAGGCGCAGGCCTACCAGCCCCTCGTCGACCAGGTCGCCCTGGCCGACGACGCGCGCGGCGCCCGCGGCGACAGCGCCGAGGCCACCATGCCCGGGGTCGTCTGGTTCGGCCTGATCACCGGCGGGCTCGTGACCGTCGGCCTCATCTTCGCCTTCCAGATCCGCCGCACCGGCCGCGAACTCGTCCTCGCCGGTCTCTTCTCCGCCCTGATCGCCTTCCTGCTCTTCCTGATCTGGGACTTCGACGCCCCCTACAGCCGCGGCATCGCGGCCACGGCGGAGCCCTTCACGGCGCTCTTCCCCGGGATCGGCGGCTGACGGGACGCGCACGGGGCCCCGTCGCCACGAATCCGCGCGGCCCGGACACGGGCCACGCGGACCGCCCCCGGCCCTACGCCCCGGGGCGGCGGCCGCTGAAGACGCCCCAGCGCAGGCGCCCCGCGCCGGCCGCGTCCACCCACAGCGGCAGATTGGCGAGCAGCCCGTCGACGTAGCCGGGGCTGATGACGGCCCGCAGGTCGGCCTCCTTGGCGCGCGTCTCGTCGGTGAGGCGGACGTAGTGGCGCTCCACCTGGTCGCTGTGGTCGGCGAAGTCGACCGAGCCCAGGCCGAGTTCGCCGAGGAGGCGCAGATAGAAGGTGGGCGTGGCGAGCGCGTCCACGCCGAGGCGGGACACGGCCGTGTGCAGCACCTCGGCGGGCACCTCCTCGTCGGCCATCAGATCGGTGAAGGCCAGGGCCCCGCCGGGGGTGAGCACCCGGACCGCCTCGCTCAGGACGCGGTTCCGGTCGCCGCTGTGGCAGAAGGCCTCCAGGGAGCACACCGCGTCGAAGTGGCCGTCCGCGTAGGGCACGTCGTGGAAGGAGCCGGTGACGACCTCGATGAGGTCGCCGAGGCCGCGCGAGGCGTTGGCCGCGCGGTGCCGCTCGTTCTGGGCCTCGCTGAGGTTGAGCGCGACGACCCGGCAGCCGAAGCGGTCGGCCAGGTAGCGGGCGGTCCCGCCGTAGCCGGAACCGAGGTCGAGGACGGTCCGCTCCGGGCCGAGGGTGCCCTGGAGCCGGTCCGCGAGCTCCTGGACGGTACGCCGGGAGGCGTCCGCGATGGGCTCCCGCTCGTGGGCGTAGATGCCCGTGTGGATGTCCTCGCCGCCCCACACGATGTCGTAGAACGCGTCGACGTCACTGGTCTCGTAGTAACGGCGCGTCGCGTCCTCGCCCGTGCCCGATGCGGTCACGTCACTGCCCATAGCCGCTTGCCACCTCTCGCCGGTCCGCCCGGGGCCCCTTCGCGGGCCCCGCGGCCAAGCCTCGGCGCCTTCGCGCCGAAGATCAACGAGGGCGAATCAGCCATGTCGGCGTCCCGGGGCGGCCGTCGCGGGGGTGGGCGCGCCGGGCCGGGACCGTCCGTTCGGGAGGCGTGAACGCCGGTCCTGCCCGGCCGCCCGGCGGGCCACCGGCGCGTCGCAGGGAAGTACCGGTGGCCCCGCCGCACGGATGCCCCCGCCGTCCCCCGTCGTGCCCCATCCGCGCGGCATATGCGTCATGAAACCCCCTCGCGGGGCCGTCCGGGGAGTGTGTGCGCCGCGCCAGTTCGGGTGCGGCGAGCACACGGCGTGTGACCGGGGCGGCGCCGCCGGGCGCGCCCCGCCCGCGCGCCCGCCGCACGCCCTGGCCCGCGCTCCCTCTTCACGCCCCCGCCGCACCCGCGCTGCGACCCGGCCCTGACCAGCGCACCCTGGGGGGAAGCAGGCCCTGGAGCGGGGCGGCGGGCAGGAAGCGAGCGCGTGTGGAGCGGGTGGTGACGGCCGCGGGGCCGCTGGACTGGTCGCTGGTGGCCGGAACCGTGCCGGTCCTGCTGCGGGTGCTCGGCGCGCTGGGGCTTGCGGTGCTGCTGTGGTCGCGGCAGCGCCGATGGTGGACGCGGCTGCTGCCCGCCGCGCTCGTCCTCGCCGCGCTGCTCGCGTTCCTGGTGCCGGTGGTGGTGGACGACTGGTGGCAGCCGTTCCCCGACACGCTGCCGACCGACGTGGTGGTGTGGATCGGCGTGGCGCTCCTCGGCGTGTGCCTCGCCCTCTTCCGGATGCCGACGCTGCGCCCGCGCGGCCGGGCCGGGGCGGTGGTCGCCGGGGTGTTCGTGGTGCTGTTCGGCCTCTGCGAGGTCAACATCCACTACGACAACTACCCGACCCCGCGCACCATGCTCGGCCCGCAGGACACCGTCGGCCTCCGGGAGGCCGCGGGCGGCGAGGAGCCGCTCGTCGAGGTGGAGCCGGGCAGGGCGGTGTCCGAGGTCTGGCGGGCCCCCGCCGGGCTGCCCGCCAAGGGCACGGTGTCGAAGACCCCGGTGCCGGGGAAGCGGTCGCACTTCGCCGCCCGGGACGCGTACGTCTATCTGCCGCCCGCCTACCAGGCGTCCCCGCGGCCGCCGCTGCCCGTGCTCGTCCTGATGGCGGGGCAGCCCGGCGCGCCGGAGGACTGGATCACCTCGGGCCAACTGCCGGACATGATGGACGAGTTCGCCGCCGCTCACGCGGGCCTCGCGCCCGTCGTGCTCGTCGTGGACCCCCTCGGCGGCTCGTTCGACAACCCGCTGTGCATGAACTCCCGGCTCGGCGACGTCCAGACGTATCTCGTCGAGGACGTGCCGCGCTGGGCGGCCGAGCACCTCCAGGTCGCCTCCGGACGCGCGCACTGGGCGGTGTCCGGGCTGTCCAACGGCGGGACCTGCTCGCTCCAGCTGGCGGTGAACGCGCCCGGCCGCTTCGGCTCCTTCGTCGACATCTCCGGGCAGGACGAGCCGACGCTCGGCAGCCGCAAGAAGACCGTCGACGCGGCCTTCGGCGGTGACGAGGCGGCGTTCGAGAAGGTCAACCCGCTGGACGTGCTCGCGCGCGAGCGCTTCCCGGACACCTCGGCCGTGTTCGTCGCCGGGAAGGACGACTCCACGTACCGGCCGCAGGCGCTCAAGGCGTACGCGGCCGCGAAGAAGGCGGGCATGAAGGCCGAGCTGGTCGAGCTGCCCGGCGGCCACAGCTGGCAGGTGTGGCGCCCGGGGCTCCGCGAGCACCTGGGCTGGCTCGCCTCCCGGACGGGCCTGACGCCGTGACCGTGCGCGGCCGCGCTCCCGCCTGCGCCCCGTCCGCGCACGCGCCCGGGTCCCGCCCGGTTTCCCGCCTGACGGAAAAGGGGCTGGAAAAGCGGTGCCCGGTGGGTCAAATCGCCCTGGTCCGTGGCGCGTTCAGCATGCCTTCACTTCAGCGGGCAACCCTCGAACACCCACGCCACGTCTGGTCCCACGAGGGCAACGCGGAGGCGGTGAATCCGCCGCCGCGCCTCAGCACCACCGATTCGGTTATCGCTTCTTGCAAGGAGATAGACATGGCTGCCATCGACGCCCCCGCCACCCCCCTGGAGCTGTTCCTCATCACCACCCTCTTCGACGGCGGCCACATCGCCCCGGCGGTGGAGGAGCTGCGCGCGGCCGGCCTCGGCGACAAGGTCGACTCGTGGATCAGCACGGGTGAGAACCAGCCCCTCACCGCCGACGAGCTGTCCAAGGCCCTCGGCGACAGCATCGCCCGCATAGCCGCCATCCAGGGCCTCAGCACGGACGAGGTCGCCCAGAAGGCCGCGGCCGCGCTCCCGGTCACCTTCGACGCGCTGAGCCCGGAGGGCCAGGTCGTCACCCAGTAGGGCGCACCGCCCCGCTGATGCTCCTGTTCCGCTGATTCCGATCCGCTGAACGACGTGCCGCCCGGCGGCCGCGGCTCTCCCACGGGGGCCCGGCGCCGGGCGGTTTCCGCTGTCCGGGCACAGCGCGACACGCGCCCGTTCCCCTGTACGGCCCACAGGAATGCCCCGTTCGCACGACAGCGATCGCGGCGCACCCCCGTCCTCCCTAGCGTTCGACGCATCGAGGTGCGCATCAGGCGCCGGCGGAAGAAGGTCCGCGGCCGCTCCTCGGGGACCCGGAGGATTCGCCATGCGCGCCATACGCGTCGCCTCGGCCGCCCTGTTCACCACCGCCGCCCTGGCCCTCACCGCCCCCGCGGCGGGCGCGGCCGTGGCGGGCGACGAGAACGTCACCTCGTTCGGCTTCCGCGTCACGCCCTCCACGATCGCCGCGGGCGGGCAGGTCACGCTGACCGTCGACGGCTGCGACAACACCACCAAGGTGACCTCCGGCGTGTTCGACGACGTCACCATCCCCAAGGGCCAGTCGTCGGCCACCGCGCACGTCTTCTGGGACGCCAAGCCCGGCGCCCTGTACGAGGTGACGTTCACCTGCGGCCAGGAGTCGGGCAGGACCGACCTCACCATCGCCACCGGCGGCGGCCACTCCAGCCCCGGCACGCACCACAGCAGGGGCGTCCGCGCGGGCGTCGGCGGGAGCGTCGGCGGGTTCGACGGGGGCCAGCTGGCCCTGGGCGGCGCGCTGATCGCGGGCGTGCTCGGCACGGCGTACTACTGGACGCGCCGCCGTACGGACGCCGATCACTCCTGACCCCTCGGGTCACACCGGCCCCGGAGCTCCGGGGCACGGACGGGCACACACGGCCGACCGGCCCGGCGCGGAAGGGGACGCGCCGGGCCGGTCGTGTCTGGTCACGCCCTGTTCTCGGCCCGGCGCCGCATCCAGAACACGCCGCCGCCGACCACCGCGGCGGCCACCAGGGCCCCGCCGATCGCGATGTCGGTGCTGGTCGCCCCGGACGTCGAGCTGCCGCCGAGGCCGCCGCGGGCGGCGCCGTGGATGACGGTGAAGGCGTGCGGGCGGGTGAGCGGCTGCTTGCCGTGGCAGAGCGCGGTGATGTCGTAGGCGCCGGGCTCGGCGTGGTGGTGCACGGTGACGGTCGCACTGGAGGTGGTGCCGCCCGGGATCTGCTTGAGGTCCGTCTTCGGGAAGGCGGGCGACTCGACGCTGCCGGGGTGGTCGCAGCCGTCGACGGTGACCGTGAGCTGACCGCCCCGCGCGATCACGCTGGGCATGGCGACGATGTTGCTGGGGCCCGCCCAGGCGGCCGCCGTCGGCGCGGCGAGGCCGACGACGGCACCTGCGGCGACGACGGCCGCCAGTGCTCGAGAGTTACGCATGGAATTCCTCCGCGAGAGGCACCCCGGGGAAACCATTCCCCGGTCGTTCGGCGAGAGCGCCCTCAGACAGACCCTCAGACGGCGTGCGTACAGCCGCATTTCGGGGATCGCCCGTCCTGGTGAGGGGACACGCCGGGAGGCGTCCGCGGGCGCGGTCATCACCGCAGGTCACGGACCGTCAGAAAAAACCTGCGGGCGGCGACTCGGATGGCGCAGGCCGCGCTCTCCCGCCACCCGTTCGCGCCCACCCTTTCGCACGCCGCGCGCGCTGCACTTAGCGTTTTCGTACGCGCCACGGACACGGCGGGAAACACCGTGTCGAGAGGGGATAGGGAATGTCTTCGTCCCAGCCGTTCGAGCCCGCGAAGCAGCCTTCCGACGCCGCCGCGTTCGAGGAGTGCGAGGAGGAGCGGCCGCGCAAGCGCGCGCCGTGGGGCGCGATGGCGCTGGTGCTGCTCACCGGGCTCGCGCTGATCCGCAACGGCTCCGGCGAGTTCGACGTGGGTCCGCCGCAGCCCGCGTCGGCCGCGGCGGCGGACCGCGCGCCCGCCAAGCCCGGCGCCCCCGCGCCCCTGACGTTCTCGGCCGCCGACCGCGTGCGCATCGAGGCGATCCGCGTGGACGCTCCCGTGATGGCGGTGGGCCTGGACGCGGAGGGCTGGGTGGACGCGCCGCCGCCGGACGACCCGAATCTCGCGGGCTGGTTCACGGGCGCGGTGTCGCCGGGCGAGAAGGGCACGTCCGTCCTGGTCGGGCACGTGGACAACCAGCAGGGGCCCGCGGTCTTCTACGGCCTCGGCTCGCTCAAGAAGGGCAACCGCGTCGAGGTCCTGCGCCAGGACCGGCGCACGGCCGTCTTCGAGATCTACGGCATCGAGGTGTTCGCCAAGAGCGACTTCCCCGGCCGGCGCGTGTACGGCGACACGGGCACGCCCGAGCTGCGGGTCATCACCTGCGGCGGCGGCTTCTCGAAGCAGAGCGGCTACGACGGGAACGTGGTGGTCTTCGCCCGCCTGGTCGGCGTGCGCTGACGCGCGGCCAGGGCGTGCGCGCCCCGCGTGGCCCGTCGTGTCCGCGCCCCCGCGGCGGGCGGGGGCGCGGGGCTCACACGCGGTAGCGGCTCGGCACCGTGAGGTGGAATCCGGCGTCCAGGAGCTCGGGCAGATAGGCGTCCAGGGCGTGCACGCTCTGGGTGCGGTCGCCGCCGGCGTCGTGCGACAGGACGACGACACCGGGGCCCGCGCCGCTCAGGACGCGCTGGACGATGGTGCCGGTGCCGGGGGTGCGCCAGTCGAGGGTGTCGACGGTCCAGGCGAGGGGCTCCATGCCGAGTTCGGCGCCGAGCTCGAAGGCCGCGCGGTTCCAGGCGCCGTAGGGGGCGCGGAACCACAGGGGCGGCGTGCCCACGGTGCGCTCCACCACCTCGCAGGTGCGCTCCATCTGCTCGTGGATCGCGGACCGCGCGAGGGCCGGAAGCAGGGGGTGGCTCCAGGTGTGGTTGCCGATCACGTGCCCGTCGTCGGCCATCTGCCGCAGCAGGTCCCCGTTGTCCGCCGCCATCTCGCCGCACACGAAGAACATCGCGCGGACGCCGTACCGCCGCAGGGTGCGCAGGATGGCCGGGGTGTAGCGCGGGTCGGGTCCGTCGTCGAAGGTCAGGGCCATGGCGCGGGTACGGCCCGGAAGGCGCAGGATGGGCGCGCGGCGCACGGCGGGGCGGGCGGGCGCGGCGCGCTGCGGCCCGTGTCCGGTCATGGGCCGCAGCCGGTACGCGGAGGGCTTGCGGGCGCGCGGGGCCTGCGGGCCCGCGGCGGGGGCGCCGGAGGCGGCGGTCCGCCCCGGGGCGGGTGCGCGCCCGTCGGCGGAGCAGCCGGTGGCGGCGGCGAGGCCGAGGACGGCGGCGCCGCGCAGCAGCGCCCGGCGCCCCGGAGGCAGCTGATCGTCTTTCATGACTAATGCCTCGCATGGCCGAAGGCCGCGGGCTCTCAGCAACACTGACGCGGCGCCCGAAAGCACCCGATCAGCCCCTCGGAGCAGCATGGGCTCCAAGCGACGCAAGGGCACCAGGGGCAGCGCCCCGAAGGGGCGCGGGGAACTGCGCGACCGGCCACAACGCACCGCCAGACGAACGACGACCCACACGCCGAGGCCAGCGCCAGCATCACCGGCGGCGGACCAGCGGGAAGGGGAGCGTCTCGCGGATGGTCAGGCCGGTGAGGAACATGACGAGCCGGTCGACGCCGATGCCGAGACCGCCGGTGGGCGGCATCGCGTACTCCAGGGCGTCGAGGAAGTCCTCGTCCAGCTCCATCGCCTCCGGGTCTCCCCCGGCGGCGAGCAGCGACTGCGCGCTGAGGCGGCGGCGCTGCTCGACGGGGTCGGTCAACTCCGAGTAGGCGGTGCCCAGTTCGGTGCCGAAGGCGACGAGGTCCCAGCGCTCGGCCAGGCGCGGGTCCGTGCGGTGCTGGCGGGTCAGCGGGGAGACCTCGGTCGGGAAGTCCTTGTAGAAGGTGGGCAGCTCGGTCCGCTCCTCGACGAGCCGCTCGTACATCTCCAGGACCACGTCGCCGCGCCCGTCGTCGGCGGTGTACGGCACGTGGGCGCGGTCGCACAGGCGGTGCAGGCGCTCCGGCGGCGTGTCGGCGTCGATCTCCTCGCCGAGGGCCTCGGACAGCGCGCCGTACACGGTCTTGACGGGCCAGGGCCCGGAGATGTCGTACTCCCGGCCGTCCTTGCGGGCGACGGGCGTGCCGAAGGCGGCGGTGGCGGCGCCCTGGATGAGCTCGCGGGTGAGGTCGAGCATCACGTCGTAGTCGGCGAAGGCCTGGTAGGCCTCCAGCATCGTGAACTCGGGGTTGTGCTTGTACGAGACGCCTTCGTTGCGGAAGGTGCGGCCCATCTCGAAGACCTTCTCCAGGCCGCCCACGCACAGCCGTTTGAGGTACAGCTCGGGGGCGATGCGCAGATACAGGTCGAGGTCGTAGGCGTTGATGTGGGTGGTGAAGGGCCGGGCGTTGGCGCCGCCGTGGATCTGCTGGAGCATCGGCGTCTCGACCTCCAGGTAGCCGCGGTCGAGCAGGCCCTGGCGCAGCGCCTGGACGGCGGTGGAGCGGGCCCGGACGACGTCGCGGGCGGCGGGGCTCGCCACCAGGTCGAGATAGCGGCGGCGCACCTTGGCCTCGGGGTCGGCGAGGCCGCGGCGCTTGTCGGGCAGCGGGCGCAGGCACTTGCCGGTGAGCTGCCAGGAGGTGACGAAGACGGTCAGCTCGCCCCGGTCGCTGTGGCCGACCTCGCCGGTGGCGGTGACGTGGTCGCCGATGTCGGTGCGGCGCGTGAAGGCGTCCAGGACGCCGGAGCCCGAGCGGTCGCGGGTGAGGGCGAGCTGGAGGTCGCCCGACCAGTCGCGGAGCACGGCGAAGACGACGCCGCCGAAGTCGCGCAGCAGCATCAGGCGGCCCGCGACGGTGACCTCTTCGCCCGCCGCGTCCGGGCGGACCGCGGCCAGTTCGTGGGTGCGCGGCGGGATGCCCACCGGGTAGGGGTCGACGCCTTCGGCGCGCAGCCGCTCCAGGGCCCGGTGGCGGATGCGGATCTGCTCGGGCAGCGCCTCGACGGGGTCGAGCCCGGCGTCGGCGCCGCCGCCGAGGCCGAGTGCGGCGATGGACGGCAGGCCCTCGGTGGTGGCGGGCTTGGTGACGCCCCGGGTCCGGTGGCCCTTGCCCCACAGCTGGCGCAGCGAGGGCACGGAGACGAAGCCCTCGGCGATGCCGGAGGCCAGGCCGATGCGGGCGAGGGAGCCCGCGTCGCCGTAGCAGAGGAAGCGCGGGTACCACTCGGGGTGGTACTTGGCGTTGGAGCGGTAGAGGGCCTCCAGCTGCCACCACTTGGAGAAGAACAGCAGCAGCTTGCGCCACAGGCGCAGGACGGGGCCCGCGCCGATGCGGGCGCCCTCCTCGAAGACGGAGCGGAACACCGCGAAGTTCAGCGAGATCCGCCGCACGCCGAGCTTCGGCGCCACGGCGCACAGCTCGGCGACCATGAACTCCATGACGCCGTTGGGCGCGCTGCGGTCGCGGCGCATCACGTCGAGCGAGATGCCGTCCCTGCCCCAGGGCACGAAGGACAGCAGGGCGAGCAGCTTGCCGTCGGGGTCGAGGGCCTCGACGAGCAGGCAGTCGCCGTCCTCGGGGTCGCCGAGCCGGTCGAGGGCCATGGAGAAGCCGCGCTCGGTCTCGGTGTCCCGCCAGGCGTCCGCCCTGTCGATGATCGCCTCCATCTCCTCGTCGCTGAGGGTGGCGTGGCGGCGGACGCGGGCGGTGGCTCCGGTGCGCCGGACCCGGTTCACGGCCTGGCGCGTGACGCGCATGTCGCGGCCGTCCAGGTCGAAGTCCGCCACGTGCAGGATGGCCTCGTCGCCGAGCTGGAGGGCGCCGAGCCCGGCGCGGGCGAAGGCCGTCGCGCCGTCCTCGGAGGCGCCCATCACGGCGGGCGCCCAGGCGTACCGCCGGGCCACGTCGAGCCAGGCGCCGATGGCGTGCGGCCAGGCCTCGCGGTCGCCGACGGGGTCGCCGCTCGCCAGGCAGACGCCCGCCTCGACGCGGTAGGTCACGGCGGCCTTGCCGCTGGGCGAGAAGACGACGGCCTTGTCGCGCCGGGTGGCGAAGTAGCCGAGCGAGTCCTGGTCTCCGTAGACGCCGAGGAGGGCGCGGATGCGGGGCTCCTCGTCGCCGTGCAGGGCGGCTTCCATGCGCTGGGAGCGGAACAGGGTCGCGGCGGCGTTGAGCAGCGCGAGGGCGCCGAAGAGGCCGAGGAAGAAGTACAGCGGGCGCGGCGGTGAGCCGTCGAAGTAGTCGTGGCCCTGGAGGAGGCCGCCGCAGACGCGGTTGGCCGCCCACAGCAGCCGCTCGCCGCGCGGCAGCGTGCCGGGGAAGAGCTCGACGAGGCCCCAGCCGACGAGCACCGCGAGGCCGAGCCCGGCGGCGAGCACGGCGACGGCCCGCCACAGGGCGCCCCGGCGCGAGTCGGCGGAGAACTCGGCGCGCGCCAGGATCAGCACGACGAGGGCCACGCCGCAGACGACGAAGGACGGCAGCGACTCACCCCAGTAGCCGAGGGCGAAGCCGAGGACGTCGAAGGCGACGAGGAGGCCCAGATAGACCACCACGAGCCACCACGCGACCTTCTTGCGGGCCGCGATGGCCGCGGCGAGCAGGAAGAGGAAGACGGCGTAGGCGAGGTTCGGGCTGACCGGCACGGTGAGCTGGTCGAGGAAGCGGATCACAGGCCGCAGCAGGCGCCGCAGCGGCGCGATCACGGCGAGCACCGCGCAGCACAGGCCGAGGGTGCCGAAGAAGGCCGCGAACACCTCGGGCACGCGGTTGAGGCCGCTGACGCGGAAGCCGCCGGGGCGCGTGCCGCCCTCGGGGCCCGGCTCCTGGACGGTGGCACTCATGGTCACGACTGTAGGAAAGGGCGGGGCGCGGCGCCCGTCGAACGCCCGGGGACGGCGGGGCCGCCGGAGTCCGGAGAGGCCGCCGATCCCCGGAACCGGGTCCTCCGATAGCCTCGGAAGCGTGACCGAAGAGCCCGCGCAGCAACCGTCCCAGCAGTTCGAGCGGGGCACCGACGGCCCCAAGGTGATCGTCGTCGGGGTCGACGGATCGGATTCCTCGCTCCGTGCCGCGGCATATGCCGGTGGCCTGGCCCGGCGGCAGCGGGCGCTGCTCGCCGTGGTGTACGTCCAGCCGGTGCTCGCGGCGGGCGCGGCCCTGGGGGCGCCGGTCGCCGAGACCACCGACGAGATCGCCGAGGGCCTGATCGCCGAGATCCGGGACGCCACGGAGCGCGTGAAGGGCATATTCGACGTGCGCTGGGAGTTCCACACCTTCCGCGGCGACCCGTACAACGGCCTGGTCACGGCCGCGGACGAGCTCAAGGCCGACGCCGTCGTGGTCGGCGCGTCCGAGCAGGCGGGCCACCGCATCGTCGGCTCGGTCGCGGTGCGCCTGGTGAAGGCGGGGCGCTGGCCGGTCACCGTGGTGCCGTAGGGCCGACCGGGGGAACCTCGCCCGGGCGAAGGGGGCGCGCCGACGCGTGGTGCGTGGTGTCTTCCGCGTCGGGTGCGCCTGAGCCAGGATGATCCGCCAGCAGCCGACCGCCGCCAGCGAAGAGGTGAGGCTCATGGCCGGACTACGGATGGGGCAGGGCGTCCTGCGGCGCAAGCCCATCGAGCACATCGAGGAAACCGAGGCGGGCGGCGGGGGCACCCAGCTCACCCGCTCCCTCGGCCTGTGGCAGCTCACCGCGATCGGCGTGGGCGGCATCATCGGCGCCGGGATCTTCACGCTCGCCGGCACCGTCGCCAACGAGAAGGCCGGGCCCGCGGTCCTCATCTCGTTCCTCGTCGCGGGCGTCGCCAGCGCCGCCGCGGCGTTCTCCTACGCGGAGTTCGCGGGCCTGATCCCCAAGGCGGGCTCGGCCTACACCTACGGGTACGCGGTGCTCGGCGAGATCACCGGCTGGTTCATCGGCTGGGACCTGCTCCTGGAGTACACGGCGATCGTGGCGGTGGTCGCGATCGGCATCTCCGGGTACTTCAACTTCCTGCTGAACGAGATGGGCGCGGACCTGCCCGACTGGATGCTGGGCGCGCCCGGCACCGGCGGCGGCCACAAGGTCGACCTGTTCGCCGCGGTCCTGTGCCTGTTCATCGCGTACATGCTCACCCTCGGGATCAAGAACGCGGCGCGCTTCGAGATGATCGTCGTGGTCCTGAAGGTGCTCGTGGTCCTGCTCGTCATCGGCGTCGGCTTCTTCCACGTCGAGACCGGCAACTACTCGCCGTTCTTCCCGTTCGGCGTCAGCGGCGCGTTCACGGGCGCGGCCACGGTGTTCTTCGCGGTCTTCGGGTACGACGCGATGAGCACGGCCGCCGAGGAGTCCAAGGACGCGCAGCGCCACATGCCGAAGGCCATCCTGTACTCGCTGGCGATCTCGATGGTCCTGTACGTCCTGGCCTGCCTGGTCCTGACGGGCATGCAGGACTACAAGGACATCGCCCCCGAGAGCGGCTTCTCCTCGGCGTTCAAGGCGGTGGGCCTGAGCGGGCTCGCGGACGTGATCGCGGTGGGCGCGATCATCGGCATCCTCACGGTGATGTTCACGTTCATGCTGGGCTGCACGCGCGTGTGGTTCTCGATGAGCCGCGACGGGCTCCTTCCGAAGTGGTTCGCCAAGACGCACCCGACGCGGCACGTGCCCACGCGCGTGACGTGGATCGTCGGGTTCGCCTCGGCCGCGATCGCCGGTTTCCTGCCGATCGGCGAGGCGGCGGAGCTGACCAACATCGGCATCCTGCTGGCCTTCGTCGTGGTGTGCGTCGCGGTGATCGTGCTGCGCTACAAGCAGCCCGACCTGCCGCGCACGTTCCGCTGCCCCGGCATGCCGGTGGTGCCCGCGATCGGCGTGGTCTTCTCGATCTGGCTCATCACGTTCCTGGAGTGGCAGACCTGGGTCCGTTTCGCGGTGTGGTTCGTGGTGGGCCTCGGGGTGTACTTCGGGTACTCGTACCGCAGGTCGGAGCTGGCCAGGAGCGAGCGGGGCGAGCCGCGGGGGTCCGGTCCGGTGGCGTGAGCGCCGTCAGGGGGTGAGCAGGTCCGCGACGGCGCCCGCGAGCCCCCCGACGACGGTGCTCACGAAGTCCATCACCCACTGTCCGAGGTCGGTCGGGACGACGAGGACGACGAACAGCAGCACCACGCCCGCCATCAGCAGGTCCCCCGGCCGGCCGCCGGTCAGCGCGTGGCCGCGCAGGCGCAGCACGATGACGACGGCCAGCAGGAACGCCACGTTGATCGACATGCTCACCCGGCAGGCCTCCCGTCAGGTGTGGCCCCGGCGCGGCGCCGGACGTCCCCCCACCCTTCCTGGATAGCCACCGCCGGGCGCCGAGGTGGTCGCTTTACCCGTGATTGACGGGGAAAAGCCACCCCGAGGCCGGAATCGTGGGACGCGTGGTCGAGGCCCGCGCCCCGGCGGCCTCAGGGGGCGGCCCTCACTTCCCCATCACCAGGCCGTCCGCGGCGGCGCCCCGGCTGAGCACGACGCGGCGGATGCGGTCGCGCACGTCCCGTACGTCGGCGCCCCGGTCCAGGGCGGCGTTGAGGTTGACGACGCGTCCGGCTCCCGTGTCGAACCAGTGCGGGACGAACTCGGCCTTCGTCACCTCCCAGCGGCCGCCGGGCGCGGTGGGCGGGGCGAAGGTGAAGCGGCCGACGGTGCCCTGGTTGCCGCGCGGGTCGTGGGCGCCCTCGTGGTTGATCATGTCACCCGCGATCTGGTCGCCCATGCCGTAGATCACCCAGGTGCCGTTGACCTTCTGGTACGCCTGCGGGACGTGGGCGTGGGTGCCGAGGATCAGGTCGACGTCGGGGCGGCCCGCCGTGCGTGAGGCCGTCAACTGGCGGCTCAGGCGCAGCTGTTGGCGGTCGGGGGCGTCCTGCCACTCGGTGCCCCAGTGCAGCGAGACGACGACCACGTCGGCGCCCGCCGTCCGGGCGGCGCGCGCGTCGGCGAGGATGCGCGCGCGGTCGATGAGGTTCACCGACCAGGGCCTGCCCTTGGGCAGCGGGATGTCGTTGGTGCCGTACGTGTAGGACAGCTGGGCGACCTTCGCGCCGCCCGCGCGCAGCCAGGCGGGCGAGCGGCCCTCGGCGGCGGTGCGGCCCGACCCGGCGTGTTTGATCCCGGCCTTGTCGAGCGCCGCGAGGGTGCGGTGGATGCCGGGGGTCCCGGCGTCCAGGGTGTGGTTGGAGGCGGTGGAGCAGGCGTCGTAGCCGGTCGCCTTGAGGCCGGTGGCCACCTGGGGCGGGGACTTGAAGGTGGGGTAGCCGGTGTAGTCGCCGTTCGCGCCGTACACCGTCTCCATGTGACAGATCGCCAGGTCCGCGCGGGAGACGACGGGCCGGGCGCCCGCGAGCATCGGTGCGAAGTCGTAGCCCTCGCCGCCCGCGTCCGCCCGGGCCGTGCGGATGACCGAGGAGTGCGGCAGGACGTCGCCGGAGGCGACGAGCGTGAAGGGGCGGGCCCCGCCCGTGCTGCCGCCCGCCGCGGACAGGGCGGGCGCGGGCGGCCGCCGGGAGGCCCGCCGCTCGTCGTGGTCCGGCGCCGCGGAGGCGCCGCAGGCCGTGGTGGCGGCGGCCACCGCGGCCGCGAGGAGGGCCAGGGCCCGGTGAGCGGGCCGCGGAGAGGGGGCGGCGGCCCGGGTGCGCTGTGTCATCGGCCTGTCTTCCCTGGGAGAGGAACATATGAGGGGAAATCAGATAAACAGACACAGAGCGGGAGGAAGGCTTCGGTCAAGGACCGATGCCGCCCATATCACTGAAACGGACCTCAACACAGCGTGATCTGAGGGGAAAAACACAGAGCCGCCGACCTGCGACGAAACCGCACGCATGGTCAAGGCTCGGTAAAGCGCCTTGCTCAGCACCCCCGTTGGGTAATCGTCTTGGCTCATCCGTGTTCCGGGTTGGGGGGCCAGCAGCCGGTGACGCACACACGGAGCCTCGAAAGCTAGGAAGGCGGAGCGTGATGCTGCACGAGAGCACGGGCGGCACCGGAGGCCCCAGCGGAGACGAGCTGACGGTGCCGATGGCGTGGCTGTACGCCGAGTACATCGCGGACGAACTGCTGCGCACCGGCGACCTGATGCCGCCCACGTCGTTCGAGTACAGGGCGGGGCGCGACGCGCTCGCCCTCACCATCTTCCTGTCGGACACGCGCGGCGAGCTGTCCGGCATCCGCGTGGTCTCGCAGCTGGAGACCTGGCTGTCCCTGACGGCCCACGACACGGCGTGGCAGGAGTGGGTGCGCGAGCGCATGGACGGGGTCACCGCCGACGCGCTGGCCGCGCGCGGGCCCGCCCCCGACCTCGTGCTCGCCGAGGCCGCGTGGCGCTGGCTGGAGGAGACCGAACTCCTCGCGCCGGACCTGGACGCCGTGCCCGGCGGCGGCCCCGGGCCCGGCGAGGACGACGTGCCGAAGGTGTGGACCCCGGCGTGGCAGCTGGGCCTGCCGCTCTGCCACCTGGCGATCCAGCTGTTCTGACCGCCCCGCGGCGGGCACCGGCGGGGCCGTGCGCGGCCGCCCCGGTGCCGTGCCGCACGCGGGCGAGCGGTGGGCAGGCGGGCCCGTTGAGCGATGCGGTGGCCGATTCCGTACCCAAGGGCAGCACGGAGCACCCCCACCGACAAGGAACGCCATGAGGTCCCTGGAGCGGCACCGCGACGCCGGAGCCTACGCGCTCGGCGTCCTCGACCCGGCGGACGCCTTCCGCTTCGAGGACCACCTCGAGGACTGCCCGCGCTGCCGGGCAGGCGTCGACGACATCGCCCTGCCCGCCCGGATGTTGCGCGCCCACGGCCGCGAGCTGCCGCCCGTGCCCGGCCCGCTGCTGCTCGACCGTCTCGTCCGCGAGGCCGCGCGCTGCCGCCGGGTCCGGCGCAGGCGGTGGCTCGGGCCCCTCGCGGCCGGTCTGGCGCTCGCCGTCGCCGTCCCCGCGGCGGCCGTGCGCACCCCGGACGGCCCCGCTCCGCTGCGCGCCGCGGCGACCGACGCGGGCGGTGAGCTGGCCGCCGTGCTCACCGCGCGCGCCTCCGCCGGGGGCACCGCGGTCGACCTCAGGGTGCGGGACACGGCGGGGCGGCGCGTCTGCGCGCTCGTCGCCGTCGGGCGCGACGGCACCGAGGAGACCGTGACGACGTGGCGGGGCCCGGGACGGGCCCTGACGATCCACGGCGGTACGGGGCTCGGCCCCGACCGCATCGAACACTTCGAGGTACGGGCCGCGGACGGCGCCGGACTGCTCACCCTGCGCCCGCGCTGACGTGGGGCAACCCCGGCACAGGGGACCGGGGTTGCCTCTCCGCCGCCCGGCCGCGGCGGGCGCGGACCACCGCGCGCGGGCTACTTCAGGAACCGCGAGGTGCGGCGGTCGGCCAGGGGCTTGCCGCCCGTCTGGCACGTCGGGCAGTACTGGAGGGAGGAGTCCGCGAAGGACACCTCGCGGATGGTGTCGCCGCAGACCGGGCACGGCTCGCCGGTGCGGCCGTGCACGCGCAGGCCCGACTTCTTCTCCGTCTTCAGGCGGGCGGCGGCCAGACCGTGGGCGCGCGCCACGGCCGCGGTGAGGGTGGCGCGCAGGGCGGCGTACAGGCGGCTCGTCTCCTCGGCGGTGAGCCGGTCCGCGTGCTTGAAGGGGGACATGCGGGCCGCGTGCAGGATCTCGTCGCTGTAGGCGTTGCCGATGCCCGCGATCAGGCTCTGGTCGCGCAGCGCGCCCTTGAGCTGCCGCCGCTCGGCGGCCAGCAGGTGCGCGAGGCGGTCCTCGGTGAAGTCGGCGGCCAGCGGGTCGGGGCCCAGGCGGGCGATGCCGGGCAGGTCGGTGGGCGCGTCCGTCACGTACACCGCGAGGCGCTTCTGCGTCCCCGCCTCCGTCAGGTCGAAGCCCGCGCCGGTCTCCAGGGCCACGCGCAGCGCGAGCGGGCCCCGGCCCGGCCGGGGCGCGCCGCTCGGCAGCGGGTCCTGCCAGCGCAGCCAGCCCGCCCGCGCCAGATGCGTGACGAGCCACAGCCCGTCCGCGTCGACGGCCAGGAACTTGCCGTGGCGGGCCACCCCGGTGACCGTCCGGCCTTCGAGCTCCGTCACCGGGGGGTCGTACGTCTTCAGGACGCTCACCGCGACGGGCAGCACGCGGACGATCTCATGGCCGGTCAGCTCGCCGTCGAGGAACTCCCGCAGCGCCTCGACCTCCGGCAGTTCCGGCATCGCTCACCTCTCGTCGCGCCGCGTGTCCCTTTCGGCATCCTCACGCCGTGGGGCGCGCGCCGCATCCGCGGGGCGGTTCCGCTCCCCCCTGTCGAGGGCGAGCACCGTCCCGGCGCGGCGCAGCTTGTCGGGGTTGCGCATGCCGTACAGGCCGGTGATCCGGCCGTCGTGGATCTCGAAGGCGAGCAGCCAGTCGAGCGCGCCGTCGACGACGAACCGGGCCGCGGGCATGCCGTTGTAGGTGGCGTGCTCGAAGCGGGTCGTGTCGGTGCCCGCGCGGGCCACGCCGAGGGCGAACCGGGCGGCGTCCTCGCGGCCCGTGATCGGGCGGCGGGCGGCGACGGCCTTGCCGCCGCCGTCGGAGAGCACCACGACGTCGGGCGCGAGGAGGTCCATCAGCGGCTGGACCTCGCCGCCCGCCGTGGCGAGCAGGAAGCGCCGTACGACGTCGCGGGTCGCGGCGGAGCCGGGCTCGAAGCGGCGGCGCCGCGCGTGCACGTGGCGGCGGGCGCGGTGGGCGATCTGCCGCACGGTGACCTCGGACCTGCCGATCGACGCGGCGACCTCGCCGTGCGGGTAGCCGAAGACCTCGTGCAGCACGAACACCGCGCGCTCGGTGGGGTTCAGGGTCTCCAGGACCAGCATCATGGCCATCGACACCGACTCGGCCAGGATCGCGTCGTCGCTGACCTCGGGCGCGGTGCGGATCGGCTCGGGCAGCCAGGGGCCGACGTAGTCCTCGCGCCGCGCCCGGACCGAGCGGAGGTGGTTGAGGGCCTGCCGGGTCACCACGCGGACCAGATAGGCGCGCGGGTGCTCGACGTCCGCCGGGTCGACCGCGCTCCAGCGCAGATAGCTCTCCTGGAGCACGTCCTCGGCGTCGTCGGCACTGCCGAGCATCTCGTAGGCGATGGTGAACAGCAGCGGGCGGTGTGCGGTGAAGGCGTCCTCGGTCATGCGGCTCCTCTGCTCGACCGGCCACCGGGCTCGTTTCCCGGCCGCCCATCGAGACACGCCGCGCCGGGAAAGCGTGACGACCGGGCGCTGTGATCTCCTTCACGCCCCGGTCAGACGGCGCCCCGCGCCGGGACGACGAACTCGCACCACACGCACTTGCCGCTCCCCCGCGAGTCCACGCCCCACACGTCCGCGAGCCGGTCCACGAGCAGCAGACCGCGTCCGGAGACGCCGTCGTCGGAGGCCTCGCGCAGGCGCGGCAGCGCGCTGGAGGAGTCCTCGACGTCGACGCGGAGCCGCCGGTCGGCGCCGCTGACGACGCGCAGGGTGACGACGGCGGGCCCGTCGGTGTGCATCAGGGCGTTGGTGATCAGCTCGTCGGCGGCGAGTTCGATCTCGTCGGCCCGGCCCCGCGCGCCCCAGGCGCGGACGGCCGCGCGGATCATGTGCCGGGCCTCGGCGAGGCCGTCGGGGTCGCCGGGCGCGACGTGCTGCTGGAGCCGTCCGCCGGAGCGCGGCGCGTCCACCGCGACGCGGCGCAGCAGGAGCAGGGCCGTGTCGTCGTCGCCCCGGCCGTCGTCGACGCTGCCGCACAGCAGGTCGGCGAGGTGTTCCAGGTCGCGCGGGCCGGTGCTGACGAGCTCGGCCAGGGCCCGGGTGCCGTCGTCGAGATCGGCGCCGGGCTCCTCGACGAGGCCGTCGGTGTAGAGCAACAGGGTCTGGCCGGGGTCGAGTTCGAGGGTCGTGACGGGGTAGTCGAGCCGCCCGAACTCGGCGGAGAGGCCGAGCGGCAGTCCGCCCTCGACGGGCACCCGGCGGCAGGTGCCGTCGGTCAGCTGGAGCAGCGGGTCGATGTGCCCGGCGCGCACCAGCTGGACCACGCCGGTGGACAGGTCGGCCTCGACGTACAGACAGGTGGCGAAGCGGTCGGTGTCCAGCTCGTGCAGGAAGCCGGAGGCGCGGGCCACGACGGTGGCGGGGGTGTGGCCCTCGGCGGCGTACGCGCGCAGCACGATGCGCAGTTGGCCCATGACGGCGGCGGCGTGCGTGTCGTGGCCCTGGACGTCGCCGATGACGGCGCCGACGCGGCCGCCGGGCAGCGGGATGACGTCGTACCAGTCGCCGCCGACGTCGCGGCCGAGCGCCGCGCTGCGGTAGCGCACGGCGATGTCGGCGCCGGGCACGCCGGGGACGGTGCGCGGCAGCATGGCCTGCTGGAGGCCCTGCGCGAGGTCCTTCTCCTGTTCGTAGAACATGGCCCGCTGCAGGCTCTGCGCGATGCTGCTGCCGAGCGCCACGATGACGTTGCGCTCCTCGTCGGTGAAGCCGGTCCTGTCCTGGTAGAGCAGGCCGAGCGCGCCGATGGGCCGGGCCTGCGCGATCAGCGGCAGATAGGCGGCGGCCGTGATGCCCAGGTGCTCGATGTGCGGCCACAGGATCGGGTACGAGGACGCGAAGTCGGCCGGCGACTCGATGAAGCGCGGGGAGAGCGTGCGCACGGTCTCGCTCATCGGGTACGGCTCGTCGACGCGGGTGACGCGGGTGCCGGGCACGTAACTGCCGGACGGGCCCTCGGCGACGAGGCGGATCCGCCCGGACTCGACGAGGCCCATGACGATGTTGGACGCGCCGAGGTTGGCCAGGCCGTGCCGGTCCTTGAGGACGTCGATGACGTCGGCGACGGTCCGGGCGTGGGCGAGGGCCGCCGTGGTGTTCCGCACGATGCTCGTACGGCGGCGCCGGTCCGCCTCGGCCTCGACGCGTTCGCGGTGGGCCGTCCGCTCGCTGAGCTCGCGGGTGGCGTCGCGCACGATGCCGACGATGCGCAGCGGGCGGCCGGTGGCGTCGCGCAGGATGTGGCCCTGGGTGTGGGTCCAGTTCAGGGTGCCGTCGCGGCGGCGGACGCGGAAGTACGCGCCGTAGTTGAGGCTGCCGTCCTTCATGGCCTGCGAGACCTGGCTGTCGAGGCGGTGGGCCTCGACGGGCAGCACCCGCCCGGCGAGGCTCTCGGGCCGGTTGTCGAACTCCTCGGGGCGAAGGTCGAACAGGGCGAGGGCCTCCTCGTCCAGGAACAGCAGCCTGCTGCCCAGGTCCCAGTCGAAGCTGCCCATGCCGAGTCCGGGCCCGTAACTGGCGAGGAAACAGCGGGGGGCGGCGGCTGCGGAGCCGTCGCAGCAGCGCCGCACGGCCGCCTCGACACCTTCCGTGCCCGCGTCCATGGGCCAACGCTAGGCGCCCGCGGGGACGGCCGCACGCGCACGGCGTCGTCCCTGCTGGCGACGGTCGTCGCGGGTCATCCGGCGAAGGCGTCGGGGCCGGTGGGGCCGTCCGGCAGGCCGGGGACGTCCGGCACCGTCTCCCCGCCGACGCCGGGCCCGGTGTCCTGGCCGGGCGGCGGCACCACGTCGGTGTCGTCGGGCGGCGTCGGGGTGTCCGGCTCCAGGAGCGGGTCGGAGGGCGAGGGGCAGCCCGGCGGGAGCGGGGACGGGACGGCGTCCTCGGGGGTGCCGGTGCCGGGCGTGGGGCAGTCCGTGGACGTGGTGTCCTCGCCGGGGGTGGTGCCTTCCTCGGTGCCGTCGGGCTCCGGGCTGCCGTCCGAACCGGTGGGATCGGGCTCCTCGCTGCTCTCGTCGGGCGAGGTCGCGTCGGGCGAGGTCTCCTCCGGAGTCGTCCCGTCGGGCGAGGTCGGGTCGGTGGGCCCTGTGGGGGTCGGGTCCGGGGGCGGCACGGGGCGGTCGTCGCCGCCGTCCTCGTCGCCGGTCCGCCGCTCGATCCAGGTGTTGTTGACGATGTTGATGATCGTGATGTGGGTGATCGGGCGGGGCGCCGGGGTCACGATGATCACCTGGGTGGGCCGGTAGCCGCTCCAGGGCTCGCCGCTGTGGCGCGGGGCCTGGCGGAAGGCGACGGGCGGCTTCAGGGGGTTGCCGCAGGCGCAGCGCACCCGGGGCAGGCCCCGGTCGTCGACGAGGACGGCGGTGCCCGCCTGGAGCACGGACTGGAAGCTGTTGGCGTGTCCGTCGCGGTAGCCGTGGTTGGTGATCCGGGTGTCGGCGCGCAGCACGACCGGCGTGAGGCCGCGCAGATACGCGGGGATGCCGCTCCGCGCGATGCCCGACGCCTCGGCGAAGGCGGCGGCCTTGGCCCGGTCCGCGGTGAGGAAGTCGATCTGCCGGCCGACGTCGCAGCTGCCGACCCGGTGCGTGCCGCCGTACAGGCCCGGCGTGCCGCCCGCGAGGGAGCGCAGGCCCTGGTCGGTGGGCGAGGCGGAGCCGGTGGGCGAGGGCTGCGGCGAACGGGTGACGGGCGGGGGGCTCGCGGCGGCCCTGGCGGTGGACGCGGTGAAGGGGTCGGGCCCCTGGGCGGCGACGGGCTGGAGGAACAGCTCGCGCCCGCTCTCGGCGGTGTCCTTGGTGGTGGTGTCGCCGTCGCCCCCGGAGCAGCCGGAGGCCGCCAGGGCCACGGCTGTCGCGAAGGCCGTCGCGTACGTGCGGAGCGTCGCGCCCACGGGTGTCTCCCGCCTGTCGCCGGGCAGATTGCCCCCTATTGTCTGGACCGGGACCGGTCGGCCCGCAAGCGGAGCGGGGTCCCGGGGCGGGACGGGGCAGCAGTACGGGGCGGGGCCCCGAGCAGGCCCCTTGCGCGCGCCGGGCAGGGGCCCCGGCCCGCCCGGCAGGACGGGCGAGCAGCGGGGCCGGGCCCCGCGCGCGACCGGCAGGTGCCCGGACGGGGCGGGCGGAGCGGGGGCCCGGGACGGGCCACGGGCCCGGGACGGGCGGACCCCGAGCCGGGCGGGCCCCGGGACGGGCGGGCCCCGGGACGGGCGGGCCCCGGGACGGGCGGGCCCCGAGCCGAGCGGGCCCGAGCCGGGCGGGCCCCGAGCCGAGCGGGCCCCGAGCCCGGCGGGATGTGCGGGCTGGGAGCGCGGGCCGGGGTGGGCCCCCGCGGGCACCGCCCCGCGCCGCCGCTCCCGCTCACGGCTCAAGGGCACCGGCCCCGGTCACTGGTCCCTGCGGTGCACCCCCACCACCGTGATCAGTACCGCCGCCGCGGCCCAGGCCGCGTACACCGTCCATGCGCCGCCCGTCGACCACGGGAACGGGGTCACGAAGGTGTGCGGCTGCGTCAGGCGCTGCCAGGCCTCCAGCGGCATCGCGTGCGCCACCACCGCGGACCAGTACCGGTCGGAGGAGAAGACCACGGGCAGGACGAGGAGCGTGACGACGCTCAGGACGATCGTCGTGCCCATGTGCCGCACCAGCGTGCCGATCGCCATGCCCGTGAGCGCGCCGACGGGCAGCAGCAGCGCCGAGGCCGTGATGACGCGGAGGGCGCCGGGGTGGCCGAAGGGGACGCCGAGGCCGCGGCCGGACAGGATCGCCTGGGTGGTGGCGAAGGACGCCACCGCGATCAGCGCGCCGAGCACGGTCGTGACCGCGGCGAGGACGGCCGCCTTGGCCGCCATCACGGACCGGCGCGCCGGGACGGCCGCGAACGTCGTGCGGATGAGCCCGGTGCCGTACTCACCGGTCACGGTGATGGCGCCGACGGCTCCGGCCGCGAGCACGAGGATGGTGGCGGCGTTGCCGGTGAAGGCCTCCTGGAGCGCGATGCCGTCCTGGACGAAGTCGGCCCGGCTCCGCGCGTCGCGGTCCGTCCAGTAGCGGTAGGTGTCGTACGCCGTACCCGTGTTGAAGCCCACGACGGCGAGGAGGACGACCGCGTACGTCCACGGGGTGGAGCGCAGCGACCACAGCTTGAGCCACTCGGCGGCGAGCAGGTCGCGGAAGCGGGCACGGGGCTCGGCGGGCGCCGTCGCGGCGGCGTCACGGGGCAGGGTCAGGTGCGCGGTCATCGGGTCTCTCCGGGGTGGGCGAGGGGGCCGTCGGTACGGGCTGGGGCTTCACGGGTGCGGGCCAGGGCTTCTCCAGTGCGGGGCGGGGCGTCGCCGGTGCGGAATTCCGCGCTGTCCGCGGTGAGTTCCATGAAGGCGTCCTCCAAAGAGGCCTGGTGGGCCACCAGTTCGTGCAGCGGCAGGGCGTGGCGGCAGGCCAGGTCGCCGACCCGGCCCGCGTCCAGGCCGGTCACGGTCAGGCGCGGGCCGTCCCGCCGCACGGTCGCGCCCTGGGCGGTCAGCACCTGCGCGAGGTCCGCCGCGCGGGGCGTGCGCACCCGCACGCCCGCTCCGCTGCCGCGGGCCGCGAACCGCTCCAGGCTCTCCGCCGCGATGAGCCGCCCGCGGCCGATGACGACGAGGTCGTCGGCGGTGTGCTCCATCTCGGACATCAGATGGCTGGAGACGAAGACGGTGCGGCCCTCGTCGGCCAGGCGCCGGAACAGGCCGCGCACCCACAGCACGCCTTCCGGGTCGAGACCGTTGAGCGGCTCGTCGAACAGCAGCACCGGCGGGTCGCCGAGCAGCGCGGCGGCGATGCCCACGCGCTGCTTCATGCCGAGCGAGAAGCCGCCGATGCGGCGCCCGGCCGCCCCGGTGAGGCCGACGTCGGCGAGGACCTCCTCGACGCGGCGGCGCGGAATGCGGTTGGAGCGGGCGAGGACCGCCAGGTGCGCGGCGCCGGTGCGGCCCCCGTGCACGTCCCCCGCGTCGAGCAGCGCGCCCACGTGGCGCAGGCCCCGCGGCCGTTCGCGGAAGGCGCGGCCGCCGACGGTGACGGAGCCCGACGTCGGGTCGTTCAGGCCGAGGATCATGCGCAGGGTGGTGGACTTGCCCGCCCCGTTCGGCCCGAGGAACCCGGTGACACGGCCGGGGCGCACGCTGAACGTCAGGTCGTCGACGGCCGTGGTGGGGCCGTACCGCTTCGTCAGCTCCATGACTTCGATCATGGGGACAACGGTGCCGCCGCCGGGGGCCGTTCGGCATCGGACCGGGGCTGACACTTGGCGGGGCCCGGGTGTCGACCGTGGGTGTACACCCCTGGTCCGATGCCCGTTGTCGATCATCTGGTTACGATGCCGGGCATGTCCGCGACATCGGCCCCGCCCCTGCTCAAGCGCCGTTCCCCGGCCACCTGGATGGCGCTCGCCTGGTGTGCGGGCTCGGCGCTCACCTTCCTCTTCCGGTTCCGGCTGCCCGGCGAGTCGCAGCCGTCCGTCTGGCCGGGCGTGCTGCTCTTCCGGTGGGACGGCCTGGTGACCCTCGCGCTCGCGACCGCCGTCACCCTGGCGGGCTGCGTCCGCGTCGAACGCCGCCCGCTGCGGGGCCTCACGCTGCTGCTCGCCGGTTCCGCCCTGGGGGCGATGCCGCTGAGCGTGGGCGAGATCCCGCTGCTGCAGTTCCTCGCGGTCGACGTCGCCCTGTACTTCGTCGCCGCGTTCCGGCCGCGCAGGACCGGGGCCGTGGCCCTCGCCATGGCGCTCGGGACCCTGGCCGCCTATCTCGCCGTACGGCTCCTGAGCGGCTGGGTCGTCGGCACCTCCGCCGAGCTGACCGTCGCGCTCACCGCCGTCATCGCCTGGCTCCTCGGCCGGGCCACGCACGAGTCCCGCGCGCACGCCGAGCAGGTGCGCGCCCAGGCGGCCGCGCAGGCGGTCACCGCCGAACGGCTGCGCATCGCGCGCGAACTGCACGACATGGTCGCGCACACCATCGGCATCGTCGCCCTCCAGGCCGGTGCCGCCCGGCGCGTCATCGACACCCGGCCCGAGCTCGCGCGGGGCGCCCTCGGCGCGGTGGAGACCGCGAGCCGCGACACGCTGTCGGGCCTGCGCCGGATGCTCGGCGCGCTGCGGCAGGCCGAGCCGGGCGGGGCCGCCGACGCGGCGCCGCTCGACCCGAGCCCGGGGCTCGCGGACGTCAACCGGCTCGCCGCGCGGACGACGGCGGCCGGGGTCCGCGTCGACGTGCGCTGGCTGGGGTCGCCCCGGCCGCTGCCGCCGGAGGTCGACGTGTCGGCGTACCGGATCATCCAGGAGGCGGTCACCAACGTGGTGCGGCACGCGGGCACCGCGTCCTGCCGGGTGACCGTGGAGCGCCACCGCAAGGAGCTGCGGATCGAGGTGGTCGACGAAGGCAAGGGCAAGGGCACCGGCGCGGGGGACGGCCAGGGCTCCGGCTACGGGCTGCTCGGCATGCGGGAGCGGGTGAGCCTGCTGCACGGCGACTTCTCCGCGCGGCCCTGCCCCGGCGGCGGCTTCCGGGTCGCGGCGCGCCTTCCGGTCCCGGCGGGTGCGCGATGACGGTCCGCGTGCTGCTCGTCGACGACCAGCCCCTGGTGCGCACGGCCCTCAGCATGGTCATCGCCGAGGCCGAGGGGCTCGACGTCGTCGGCGAGGCCGGGGACGGCGCCGAGGCCGTCCGGCTCGCCGGGGAACTCGCGCCCGACGTCGTGGTGATGGACATCCGCATGCCCGGCGTGGACGGCATCGAGGCCACCGGCCGGATCACCGCGGCCGGGAGCGCCACCAGGGTCGTCGTCCTGACGACGTTCGACGACGACGAGTACGTGTACGGGGCGCTGCGCGCCGGGGCGTCGGGGTTCCTGGTCAAGGACATGGCGCTCGACGACATCCTGGGCGCGGTGCGGGTCGTCGCGGCCGGGGACGGCCTGATCGCGCCGAGCGTCACCGGCCGCCTCATCAAGGAGTTCGCGGTCCGCCCGCGGGCCGCGGCCGCCCCGGCCCGGGAGGTCACCGGCATCACCGAGCGGGAGCGCGAGGTGCTCACGCTCGTCGGCAGCGGCCTGTCCAACACCGAGATGGCCGAGCGCCTGTGCATCAGCGTGGCCACGGCGAAGACGTATGTGACCCGGCTGCTCGCCAAGCTGGGGGCGCGCGACCGGGTGCAGCTGGTGATCATCGCGTACGAGGCCGGGCTCGTGACGCCCTAGGGGCCGCCGCGCGCGGCGCGGGCCGACGGGACCGGTGGCTCACTCAGCGTCACAATGGTGAGGTGGAGTGGTTCACGGCTGACGGGTACTGGCTGAGCCGGCTGGTCTTCCAGCGGGCGCTCGCCGCGGTCTACCTCGTCGCCTTCCTCGGCGCTGCGCTGCAGTTCCGCGCCCTCATCGGCGAGCGCGGGATGCTGCCGGTGCCCCGGTACGTCGCGCGGGTGCCGTTCCGGGCCGCGCCGAGCCTGTTCCAGCTGCACTACTCGGACCGGTTCTTCGCGGGCTGCGCCTGGGCGGGCTGCGCGGTCTCCGCCGCGCTCCTCGCGGGCGTGGACGGACGGCTGCCGCTCGGGGCCGCGATGGCGCTCTGGCTGCTGCCGTGGGTCCTGTACCTGTCCGTCGTGAACGTGGGGCAGACCTGGTACGCCTTCGGCTGGGAGTCGCTGCTCCTCGAAGTCGGCTTCCTCGCCGTGTTCCTGGCGGGGGACGACGTCGGGCCGCCGGTCCTCGTCCTGTTCCTGCTGCGCTGGGTCCTGTTCCGCGTGGAGTTCGGGGCGGGCCTGATCAAGATGCGCGGGGACTCCTGCTGGCGCCGGCTCACCTGTCTGTACTTCCACCACGAGACCCAGCCGATGCCGGGGCCGCTGAGCTGGTTCTTCCACCACCTGCCGCGCCCGCTGCACCGCGCGGAGGCCGCGGCCAACCACGTCACCCAACTCGTCGTCCCCTTCCTGCTCTTCACCCCGCAGCCGGTGGCGACGGTCGCGGCCTGTCTGATGGCCGTCACCCAGCTGTGGCTGGTGCTCTCCGGCAACTTCTCCTGGCTGAACTGGCTGACGGTCGCGCTCGCCCTGTCCGCCGTCGACTTCCGCCTCTTCCCCGGCGACGCGGCGGACCCGCCGGCGCGCCTCGCCGCTCCCCCGCTCTGGTACGAGGTCCTCGTCATCGCCGTCACCGTCGCGCTGCTCGCCCTGAGCCACCGCCCGGCGCGCAACATGCTGTCGCGGCGGCAGATCATGAACACCTCCTTCGACCCGCTGCACCTGGTCAACGCCTACGGGGCGTTCGGCAGCGTCAGCCGGGTGCGCCAGGAGGTGGTCGTCGAGGGCACGGCGGACGAGGTGCCCCGGCGGGACTCCGCGTGGCGGGAGTACGCGTTCAAGGGCAAGCCGGGCGACCCGCGGCGCTGGCCGCGCCAGTTCGCCCCGTACCATCTGCGGCTCGACTGGCTGATGTGGTTCGCCGGGCTCTCCCCCGCGTACGCGCGCGCCTGGTTCGGGCCGCTGGTGGAGCGGCTCCTGGAGGGCGACCGCGACACCCTGCGGCTGCTGCGCCACTGCCCCTTCCCCGACCGGCCGCCGCGGTACGTGCGGGCCCGCCTGTACCGCTACCGCTACACCACCTGGCGCGAGCTGCGCGCGACGGGCGCGTGCTGGGAGCGCACGTACGTACGGGAGTTCCTGCCGCCGACCCGGCTCGACGCGGCGCGGCGACGGGAGGGCGGATAGTACTCCGGCATGCCCGTCCTGTCGCATGCCTTGGACACGCTCGGCGCCCGGCTCTACCGTTCCTCCCCAGGGGAAGGGACGGGCTCGCGCCAGGGGGTGGGGCGGGCGCTCTCGGGGGGAACGATGGACTATTCGTCCGTCCTGCGGTTCCGCTGGAACTGCGAGGACTGCGGCGCGTCGGCGGACGACGAGACGTACATGGCCGTCGACGCCGACGCGCGGCCGGACCTGGTCGAGAAGGTGATCGCCGGAGAGGTCCCCGCGGTCACGTGCCCGGTCTGCGCGACCAGGACCCGCCGGGGCGTTCCGCTGCTCGTGTACGGCAGCCGCTCCGTGCCGCAGCTGTTCTTCTTCTGCCCGCCGGACTCCTCGGCCACGGCCGACGAGGCGAACCGGAAGACCTATGTGGACGCCCTCCTGGACCGGCTCGGCCCGGTCAGCGCCGAGGAGGCGGAGGAGTTCGGCAGCGTCTGTCTGCCCTTCGAGGCGGCCTCCGTCTTCCTGCGCTCCTACGTGTCGGACGACCTCCCGGCCGAGGAGTCGGGCTCGTTCCTCGTCAAGTCCGGGGACGGGCCGCCACCGGCGCGGGTGCTGGAGATCCTCGAAGGGATCGCCGCGAAGTGGCCGCCCGGCCTCGGCCGGTCCGTCACCCACGGGCCGCTCGTCGACGAGCTCGTGCACCTGGCCGAGCAGGGTCTCGACCTGCTCGGCGACGGCGACGCCCACCCCGGCCTGCGGGCCACCCTCCGGATGTGCCTGGGCCAGGCCCTGTGCGCCATGCGCCGCGAAGGCGACGTGATCGACGTCGAACGCGGCATCGGTCTGCTGCTCCGCACGGCCCGCGGCCTCGCCGACGACGAGGACGCCACGGCCCGGGCCGTCGCCCACCTCGAAGTGGGGCGCACCTACGGGCGGCGGGCCATCGGCGACTTCCGCGCCAACCAGGAGTACGCGATGCGCCATCTGCGCACGGCCCTGGAGGCGGTGACGCCCGAGACGTCCGCGGAGACGTGGGCGCGGGCCCGCACCGAACTGGCGGTCGTGCTCGTCGAACGGGGCACCCAGTCGGGCCCCGAGGAGATCGAGGAGGCCATCGGCCTGCTGCGGCCGGTCGTCGAACGGCTCGACCCCGCCGCCGCCAAATACCTGTGGTGCGACGCCCAGAGCCTCCTCGCGGGGGCCTACAACGTACGGCAGCAGGGCGACCCGGCCGTGAACCAGGAACAGGTGATCCGCCTCTACGAACGGCTCAACGAGGTCGAGTCGGAGGAGACCGACCCCGAGCAGTGGGCCAACACCCAGGCCAGGCTGGCGGTGTCGCTGTGCAAGCGGGTCCGCGGGGACAGACGGGACAACCACCTCCGGGCCCGTGAGCACGCCCTGCGCGCACTGCGGATCTACGAACGCGTCGGGGACCGCACCGAGGCGTCCAGCACCCGCGACAAGCTGGCCCTCATCGCCCACGCCCTCGGCGCGTACGACGAGGAGGTGCGGCTGCACCGGGCCGCCCTCGCGGACCGCCCCAAGGACACCACTCCGCAGCTGTGGGCCCGCTCCACCACCAAGCTCGGCTTCGCCCTGCTCCGGCAGGCGGAGCGGGGCGCGGCCGACGATCCGGTGGCCACGGCCCGGCAGGGCCTGCGCCACGTGCGGGAGGCCGTCGACGCCTACGAGGGGCTGCCGACCCGGGTGGAACTCGCCCTCGCGCACGGCCAGGTGGCGGACGCCGCCCGGCGCTGCCGGGCCCTCGACCCGGCCCGGGAGAGCGAGCTGCGGGCCCTTGAGCTGTCGGCCCTCGAAGCGGCGGTGGACCGGGCGCAGGACCGCCCCGAGGTGCTGCGCGAGGTGGCGACGGGCCTCGGGAACGCCGTCGCCGGGCGGGACGACTGGCCCCGGGCGAGCGCCGCGTACGGGCAGGCCGTGGCGGCCGACGACGAGCTGTTCCGGTCCTGCCTGGTGAGCGCGTCGCGGGAGCGGCACCTCAGGTCGGCGGGGGACCTGCACCAGCGGGCCGCCTACGCGCTCGCCCGTGCGGGGCGGCTCCAGGACGCGGTGCTGTGCCTGGAGCGGGGCCGGACGCGCACCTTCAACCTGGCGCTCTCGCCGGACCGGGCCCAGCTCAAGGAGGTGTCCCGGACGGACCCGCAGGCGCACGCCGCCTACGCACGGGCCGCCGAGGCCGTGCAGGCCCTGGAGTCCCGCAACCGCGAGCTGGGCAGGCCGCGTTCCGCCGCGGGCGACGGGCGGCAGGTCGAGGCCGCCGAGTACGAGGTGGGCGAGCTCCTCGGGGAGGCCCGTGCCGCGCTGGCGGCCGCCGTCGCGCGGATCCAGGAACTGCCCGGCATGGAGACCTTCCTCCGGCACACGACGTGGGCCGACGTCCGTGCCGCGGCCCGCCCCGGGGAGCCGCTGTGCTACGTCGCCTGCGCACAGGCCGGGAGCGTGTCGCTGATCGTCCGGCACGGGAGTGACACCGGGCCCGGCCTCGAAGCCGTGTGGTCGCCGCTCACCGCCACGGAGGCCACCGGCCTGGCCCAGGGGATCGCCGGGGCGGCGCGCGCCGACGGGCGCGGGCTGCGGCCCCTGCTGGCCCGGCTCGGCAGCCGTCTGGTCGCGCCGCTCGCCGCCGCCCTCGGCCCCGCGGCGGCGGGCGCGACCGTGGTGGCCTGCGGCCCCCTGGCCCACCTTCCGCTGCACGCCGCGACGCTGCCCGCGACCGGCGAACCGCTGCTCGCCACGCACTCCGTGGCCTACGCCCCCTCGGTGCGGCTGCTGCGCGCGGCCCGGCGGCGGGCCGGGGCCGCGCCGTCCGTCCCGGTCCTCGTCGCGGCGTCCGACTCCGGCGCGGACAGCGGCCTGCTGGCCGCGCAGGAGGCGGCGGCGCTCACCCGTCTCTTCGCCGCCGTCGGCGAGGGCCACCACGTGACCCGGGACCTGCTGACCGGCCTGTCCCGCGCCACCCATGTGCATCTGGCCTGCCACGGCGCCTACGACCCCGGCGATCCGCTGGCCTCGGGGCTCGACCTGGACGGCGGCCGCGTCACCCTGGCCGACCTGCTGGACGCCCGGCCCCGGCCGCTGGAGCGCGCCCGGCTCGTGACGCTGTCCGCCTGCGAGTCGGGTCTGGTCGACGCCCGGCTGCCCGACGAGGCGATCGGCCTGCCCACGGGCATCATGCTCGCGGGCGGGGCCGGGGTCGTCTGCACGCAGTGGGAGGCCCGCGACAGCGCGGCCGTCCTGCTGATGCTCGCCTGCTACCGGCGGCTGCTCGGCCTCGACGCCGACCCGGGCCCCGGGCAGGCGCCGCCCGGACCGCCCACGCCCGCGCGGGCCCTGCGGGCGGCCCAGCTGTGGCTGCGGTCCGCGCCCCTGTCCGCACTGCTCGCCCTGGACTGGCTTCCCGACGGCGTCCGGCACCGCCTTTCGTCCGTAGGGGTGCCTGAACAGCCCTTCGCCCACCCCTACTTGTGGGCGCCCTTCGCGCTGGTGGGCACGTGAAGCCGCCCCCGCCCGCCCGGGACTTCGCGGAGCTGGAGCGGATGCCCGCGTACGCGCGGATCGCGCACCTCCAGCTCGTCGAACTGCCCCAGCTCCGGCGCACCACCGCCCCCGACACCCTGAGCTATCTGCTCGGCTGCCTCTGTCTGGCCTACGCGGACGAGGAGCGCTACGACGAGGCGGTCAGCACCGGAGAGCGGGCCCTGCGGATCGCCACCGAGCAGGCCGCGGCCGACGACGCCCTCCTCGGCCACGTGCGCCTCAACCTGGGCGTGGCCCACAGCCGCTCCGGTGACCTCGCCCGCGGGCTCGCCTCGTATCTGGAGAGCTGGACGCACTGCCGCCGGGCCGACGCGCGCGAGACGCTGGTCAAGGCGGGGAGCAACGCCCTGCTCGCCCTGGAGTCCGGGCAGCCCACGGGCGAGCGCGAGCTGGCCTTCCTCCAGGACTGCCGCTCCGTCTTCGCCGCGGCGGGGCTGCGGCCGCAGACGGCGCGCGCCTGCCTGCTGCTCGGCGCGGCCCTCCTCGCCCGGGGGCGGGCGGCGGACGCCGTCGGCGTACTGGACCACGTCCTGGTCCTCACCGAGTCGATGGGCGGGGCCCGCCCGCAGCGGCGCGAGACCGTGCGGCTCCTTCAGGAGGCGGACCGGACGCTCGCCGGCCTGCCGGACGCACCGGCCCTCGGCCCCGGCGTGCTGTCCCAGGTGTGCGCCCTCGTCGTCGACGGGGTGGAGAGCCTGGGCCGTGCCCGGCTCGACCGCGCGGCGACCTGCTTCTCGCGTGCGCTGCTCCTCCTGGAGAGGCGCACGCGGGAGCCGCACCGCATGCTCGCCGCCTTCCTCCTGCTGGTGCTCGGCCGCCTCTCCCGGGCCCGGGACGACGAGGCGGCCGCGGCCGAACTGCTGGGCCGGGCCGGGCGGGAGCTGACGCGGATCGGCCGCGCGCAGGGCGACTGGGTGAAGCTGCGCGCGCACCTCGGCGACCTGGACGATCTGCGGAAACTGGCGCAAGGTGTGGCCTGGGAGGCCCGACGGGGCGACACGTCCGGTGGCGGGGGCGGCAGGCGCGGCCGCCGGACCCGGCGAAAGGCACGTGAATGACCCCCGGCACGGTCCAGCAGCTGGCGATCGTGGTGCTCCTCGTGCTGCCCGGGACCACGTACCTCTTCGCCAGGGAGGGCTTCCTCGGCATCCGGGAGGCCGAGCAGGAGAGCGGCAACCGGATCCTGCGCGCCCTGGGTGTGGGCGTGCTGCTCGACACGGTGTATCTGATGGCCGCGGGGCCGCAGCTCGTCCGGCTGCTGCGGGGCGGCGGGAGGACGGCCCTCGCCGGTGTGGCGGACCGTCCGCGCGCGTTCGGCCTGTGCCTGCTGCTGCTCGCCGTCGCCGTGCCCGCCCTGCTGGCCTGGGTGGAGGCCCGCTGGACGCGGCGGCGGCGCGCGGCCCTGCACGAGCGCACCCCCACGGCCTGGGACGCCCTGTTCCAGGACCGGGGGGCGTGTTTCGTGCGGGTGCGGCTCAAGAACGGCGGCTGGGCGGGAGGCTGGTACGGCACGCGCTCGCGCGCCTCCGCCTACCCCCAGCCCGGCGACCTCTTCCTGGAATCCCAGTACCGCATGGAGGCCGACGGCGCGTTCGGGCCGCGGCTGCCCGGCACGGGCGGCCTGTACGTACGAGCGACCGACCTGGACCTCGTGGAGATCTATGAACCACGCCGCCGGACCCGAGGAGACACCGATGACCGATCCTGACGCTCCGACCGCCGACCCGGACGGCGTGTCCGCCGCACCCGACGTACCCGACGACCTCGACGACCTCGACGACCTCGACGACCTCGACGACCTGGGGATCTGGGCGGGGCCGCCGCGCGGCACGCACGGCCCCAAGACCGAGGAGTACCCCGAGGAGGAGGCCCTGCCGCCGGAGGGGCCTGCCGGGGTCACCCCGGCGGTCCCTGCGGAGCAGCGGGACCCGGAGGGCTGAGGCCGCCCGCCTCGGCCCGGTCCGGCTCCGGCAGGCCGTACACGCGCCGGGCCGTGCCCGCGAACACCCGCGCGCGCTCGGCGGCGCTCAGGTCCGCCGTCACCGCCCGTGCGGCGTCGACGACTTGGGCGTACGAGGCGGCGAGCCCGCACACCGGCCAGTCCGAGCCGAACATCAGGCGCCCGGGCCCGAAGGCGTCCAGGACGGTGTCCGCGTAGGGCCTGAGGTCGGCCACCGTCCAGGCCGTCCAGTCGGCTTCGGTCACCAGGCCGGACAGCTTGCACACGGTGTTCGGCAGGGCCGCGAGGGCGCGCAGCGACGCCGCCCAGGGTTCGAGGGCGCCGGAGGCCACGGGCGGTTTGCCCAGGTGGTCGAGGACGAAGGTGAGGTGGGGCAGGCGTGCGGCCGCCTCGGCGCACCGCGCCAGCTGGTCCGGGCGCACCACGAGGTCGTACGCGAGCCCCGCGTCCGCCACGGCGGCGAGGCCGCGCCGCGTGTCCGCGCGCAGCAGCCACTCGGGGTCGGGTTCGCTCTGCACCTGGTGGCGGATGCCCACCAGGCGGCGCCCGCCGGGGAGTTCGCGGAGCGCGGCCAGGGTGTCGGCGACGCCGGGCCGGGTGAGGTCGGTCCAGCCGACCACCCCGGCGACCAGGCCGCCGTCCGCCGCGAGGGCCAGGAGCTCCGGGGTCTCCTCGGGCACGGTGACGGTCTGCACGAGGACGGTGGCGGTGACGCCGTGCGCGCGGGCGTGCGGCGCGAGGTCCGCGAGCGTGAAGTCGCGCCGCAGCGGGGCCAGCGCGGGCCCGGTGATCCAGTCCTGGTCGCGCACGGCGAGGTCCCACACGTGGTGATGGGCGTCGACGACCGCCTCCGGAGCGGTGGTTGCCCCTTCGGTCCGGCTCGTCACGGCAGCTCCTCCCCCGGTACGGGCACGTGCGGCGGCAGCAGGCCATCGGCCCGCGCGCGGTCCCAGAAGGCGGCGGGCACGTCCACGGCGAACTGCGCCACGGCGTCGCGGACCTGGTCCGGGCCGTGGACGCCGACGAGCACGCTCGTCACGGCCGGGTGCCCGAACGGGAAGGCCAGGGCCGCGGCGCGCAGCCCGACGCCGTGCCGTGCGGCGACCTCGCGCAGCCGCCGGGCGCGGTCGAGCAGCGCGGGCGGCGCCTGCGCGTAGTCGAAGCGGGCCCCGTCCCGGGGGTCGGCGAGGAGGCCGGAGTTGAAGACGCCGCCGATGACGACGGACACGCCGCGCGCGTGCGCGGCGGGCAGCAGGGCGGGCAGCGCCGAGTGGTCCAGGAGGGTGTAGCGGCCCGCGCACAGCACGGCGTCGACGTCGGTGTCGCACACGAAGCGCGTGAGCATCCGGGCCTGGTTCATGCCCACGCCGATCGCGCCCACGACGCCTTCGGCGCGCAGCCGCTCCAGGGCCGGATAGCCCTCGCGGAAGGCCTGTTCGCCGTGGTCGTCGGGGTCGTGGAGGTAGACGACGTCCACGCGGTCGAGGCCGAGGCGGGTCAGGCTCGACTCCAGGGAGCGGCGCACGCCGTCCGCGCTGAAGTCCCAGCGGCGGCGGTGCGCGGCGGGCACGGCGAAGCCGCCGTCGGCCAGGTCGTCGCCGTGGACGGGGCCGGTGACCGGCTCCAGGAGCCGCCCCACCTTGGTGGAGAGGGTGTACGCGTCGCGGGGGCGCCCGCGCAGGGCCGCGCCGAGCCGCCGTTCGGACAGGCCGAGGCCGTAGTGCGGGGCCGTGTCGAAGGTGCGCAGGCCCGCGTCCCAGGCCACTTCCAGGGCTTGGGCGGCGGTCTCGTCGCCGACCGGCGCGTAGAGGTTGCCCAGGCCCGCGCCGCCGAGGGACAGTTCGCCGACGGCGACCGGGCCGCGGCCCAGGCGCCGGGTGCGCATGCCGTTCACCGGGGGGCCGCCGGCCTGAGCCGCAGGCCCTGCATACCGCCGTCCACGGCGAGCGCCGTGCCGGTGGTGGCGCCGGACAGGGGGCTCGCGAGGTAGGCGATGGCCGCCGCGACCTCCTCGGCGCGCACCAGGCGGCCGGTGGGCTGGCGCGCGGCCAGGGCGGTGCGCTCGGCGGCCGGGGCGGGGGCGGCGTCCAGGAGCCGGGCGACCCAGGGGGTGTCGACGGTGCCGGGGTTGACGCAGTTCACGCGGATGCCCTCGCGGACGTGGTCGGCGGCCATGGCGAGCGTGAGGGACAGTACGGCGCCCTTGGACGCCGAGTACAGGGCGCGCTGCGGAAGTCCCGCGGTGGCGGCGATGGAGCAGGTGTTGACGATCGCCGCGTGCGCGGAGCGGCGCAGGTGCGGCAGGGCGGCGCGGGTCGTGCGGACCAGGCCGAGGACGTTGACGTCGAGGACGGCGTGCCACTGCGCGTCGTCGTGGTCGGCCACGGTGCCCTGCGCGCCGATGCCCGCGTTGTTGACGAGGACGTCCAGGCCGCCGAGGTCGGCGGCGGCCGCCGCGACGGCGGCCCGTACCGCCGTGTCGTCGGTGACGTCGGCGGTGTACGCGCGCAGCGGCTCGGGCACGCCGTCCGGGTCCCGGTCGAGCACGGCGACGCGGGCGCCGCGCGCGGCGAGGAGGTCGGCGGTGGCCCGGCCGATGCCGGAGGCTCCCCCGGTGACCAGGGCGCTGAGGCCCTCGAAGTCCGTCATGCGGCTGCTCCCTCGCGCCGGGCGCGGTCGGCGGCCCAGAACGCTCCGTCGGGGTAGGTGTAGCGGGCGATGGACTCGGCGCGCATCGTCGCCGAGAAGCCGGGGGCGGTGGGCGCCGCGTAGTGCCCGGCACGTACCTCCACGGGGTCGGTGAAGTGCTCGTGGAGGTGGTCGACGTACTCGATGACGCGGTTCTCGGTGGTGCCGGACAGGGCCACGTAGTCGAACATCGACAGGTGCTGGACGAGTTCGCACAGGCCGACGCCGCCCGCGTGCGGGCACACCGGCACGCCGAAGCGGGCGGCGAGCAGCAGGATGGCGAGGTTCTCGTTGACGCCGCCGACGCGGGCCGCGTCGATCTGGAGGACGTCGACGGCGCCCGCCTGGAGCAGCTGCTTGAACACGATGCGGTTCTGCACGTGTTCGCCGGTGGCGACCTTCACGGGGGCGACGGCGTCGCGGATCGCGGCGTGCGCGAGGACGTCGTCGGGGCTGGTGGGCTCCTCCACCCAGTACGGGTCGAACTCGGCGAGGGCGCGGGTCCAGCGCACCGCCTCGTCTCGGTTCCAGCGCTGGTTGGCGTCGATGGCGAGGCGGATGCCGGGGCCGATGGCGGCGCGGGCGGCGCGGCAGCGGCGGACGTCGTCGGCGAGGTCGGCGCCGACCTTGAGCTTGATCTGGGTGAAGCCGTCGGCGACGGCCTGGCGGGCGAGCCGGGTGAGTTTCTCGTCGCTGTAGCCGAGCCAGCCGGGGGATGTGGTGTAGCCGGGGTAGCCGTGCTCCCGCAGCCGGGCCTCGCGCCGCCGCGCGCCGTCGCGGCCCGTGCGCAGGAGCGCGAGGGCGTCCTCGGGCGTGAGCGCGTCGGCGATGTAGCGGAAGTCGATCTGGGAGACGAGCCAGGCCGGGTCCGCGTCGGCGAGCAGCTTCCACAGCGGCTTGGCGGCGCGCTTGGCCGCCAGGTCCCAGACGGCGTTGACGACGGCGCCGATGGCCATGTGCATCACGCCCTTCTCGGGGCCGAGCCAGCGCAGTTGGCTGTCCCCGACCAGGTCGCGGTGGAGGGTGCCCGGGTCGGCGCAGAGCGTGTCCAGGGGGCGGCCGACGACATGGGCGCGCAGCGCGTCGACGGCGGCGACCTGGACGTCGTTGCCGCGCCCGATGGTGAAGGTGAAGCCGTGTCCTTCGTGGCCGTCCTCGGCGTCGGTGCGCAGGACGACGTAGGCGGCCGAGTAGTCGGGGTCCGGGTTCATCGCGTCGGACCCGTCGAGCTCCCGCGAGGTGGGGAACCGTATGTCGTACGTGTCGACCGCCGTGACGCGGCGGGGAGTCGGGGACACAGAAGGCCTTTCCGGAAGGGAGGCGGGGAGGCGGCGGCTCAGTCCTGTGCGCGGCCCGTGGTGACGCGGGCGATCATCAGGGCGACGAGGATGATCCCGCCGTAGATGGCCTGGATCCAGAAGGACGGGACCTGGGCGAGCGTCAGCAGGTTCTGGACGACGCCGAGCAGCAGGACGCCGGTGAGCGCGCCGAACATGGTGCCCTTGCCGCCGTCCAGGCCGATGCCGCCGATGACCGCGGCGGCGAACACCGTGAAGATCATGTTCTGGCCCTGGTTGGCGTTGATGGCGCCGACGTAGCCGGTCTGCATCAGGCCGCCGACGGCGGCGAGCGTCCCGGCGACGACGAACACGCCGAGCATGACGCGCTCCACGCGGATGCCCGCGGCGCGGGCCGCGTCCGCGTTGCCGCCGATCGCGTACAGGGCGCGGCCGACCCGGTGGTACTTCAGGACGAGCCCGGTGACGCCGAACGCGGCCGCCGCGAGCCACACGGAGACCGGCACGGTCAGGAAGGTGGAGGTGGCGAGGGTGAAGAAGGACTCCGGCAGGCCGAAGAGCGTCTTGCCCTCGGTGGCGCCGACGAGCACGCCGCGCAGCACGATCAGCATGGCCAGGGTCACGATGAAGGCGTTGAGCTTCAGCTTCACCACGAGGATGCCGTTGAAGGCGCCGATCACCGCGCCCACCAGGACGATCGCGAGCAGCCCGACGGCGGCGGGCAGTTCGGTGCCGAATCCGGCCTGGGCGGCGGGCAGCACGAGCAGCGCGCCCACGGCGGGCGCGATGCCGACGACCGACTCCAGGGAGAGGTCGAACTTCCCCGTGATGAGGACGAGGGACTCGGCGAGGACGACCATCGCGAGGGCCGCGGAGGCGCCGAGGACGGAGATGAGGTTCCGCTCGGTCAGGAACGAGTCGTTGACGAAGGCGCCGAGCACCATGAGCAGCAACAGGGCGGGCAGCAGGGCGAGTTCGCGGGCGCGGCGCAGCAGGGCGGCCTTGGCGGCGCGGGGCTGCGCGGCCCGCGGGGAAGCGAGCGCGGGCGCCTTGGCGTCGGCCGCGTCGGTCACGGGGGCGTCGGCCGTGTTGGTCACGGGGGTGTCAGCCGTGTTGGTCACGGGCCACTCCTTCGATGGAGGCGATCAGCTCGTGGTCGTGCCAGCCCGCCGGGTGCTCGGCCGCGACGCGGCCGTGGAAGAGGACGAGGACGCGGTCGCAGCGGCGCAGGTCGTCGAGTTCGTCGGAGACGACGAGCACGGCGGTGCCGTCGTCGCGGGCCCGGTCGACGCGGGCGAGCAGGGACTCCTTGGACTTCACGTCGACGCCCGCGGTGGGGTTGATGAGGACGAGCAGCCGCGGCTCGGAGGCGAGGGCCCTGGCCATGACGACCTTCTGCGCGTTGCCGCCGGAGAGGTCGGAGACGGGCTGGTCGGGGCCCTCGGCGTGGATGTCGAGCCGCTCGATGAGCTCGCGGGCGACGCCGCGCTTGCGGTCGGTGGAGACGAAGCCGAGGCGGCCGAGGCGGCCGAGGACGCTCAGGGTGGCGTTGTCGCCGATCGACAGGGAGAAGACGAGGCCCTCGCCGTGCCGGTCGCGGGGCACGCAGCCGACCCCGGCGCGCAGCGCGGCGGGCACGTCGCCGAAGGGCAGCGGGGCGCCGTCGAGGGTGGCGCTGCCGCCGGTCGGGGTGTGCAGGCCCGCGAAGGACTCGGCCAGGTTGATCTTCCCGCTGCCGCTGGACCCGGCGAGCCCGACGACCTCGCCGCGGCGCACGGTGAGGTCGACCTCGGCGTACGAGGGGCTGGTGAGGCCGCGCACGTCGAGCCGCACGGGCGCCTCGTCGGGGACCCCGGGCGCGGCCCGGTGCCCGCTCTCGGGGAGCGCCTCGCCCGCCATGGCTTCCACGAGGGCGGCGCGCGGCAGGTCGGCGACGGGCGCGGTGGTGATCCAGCGGGCGTCGCGCAGCACGGTGACGGCCTGGCACACCTCGTACACCTCTTGCAGGTGGTGCGAGATGAACAGGAAGGTGACGCCCGCCTCCTGGAGCGCGCGCATGCGGGTGAAGAGCCGCTCGATCTCGCGGTTGTCGAGCTGCGCGGTCGGCTCGTCGAGGACGATGAACCGCGCCCCGAAGCTCAGGGCGCGGGCGATCTCGACCAGCTGCCGGTCCTCGACCTTCAGGTCGGCGGTGCGCGTGTCGGGGTCGACGCGCACGTCCCAGGTGCCCAGCACGTCGGCGGCCTCGGCCCGCAGGCGGCGCCAGCTGATGAGTCCGCCGCGGCCCCGCGGCTGCCGGTTGATGAAGAGGTTCTCGGCGACGGTCAGTTCGGGGACGACGGTGGGCTTCTGGTAGACGCAGGCGGCCTTGCGGCGCCAGGCGTCGCGGTCGGCGAGCGGCGGCGCGGACTCGCCGTCGAAGGTGACGCTGCCCGCGTCCGGGGCCTGGAGGCCGGTGAGGAGGGAGACGAGGGTGGACTTGCCCGCGCCGTTGCGGCCGACGAGGGCGTGGGACTCCCCGGCCCGGACGGTGAGCCGGCCGTCCTGGAGGGCCACGGTGGGGCCGTAGCGCTTGACGACGCCGCGCGCCTCGACGAGGGGCGCGGCGCCGCGCGGACGCGGTGCGCTCTGCGCGTTCTGCGCGTTCTGCGCGTGCTGTGTGCTCATCGGCTCGCGTTGCCCCACAGCTCGGCGTCGTCGACGTTCTTCCGCGTGACGAGCGGCGCGGGCAGCTGGTCCTCCAGATTGCCGCCGGGCAGCTTCACGATGGTCGAGCCGTGGTCGGTGGGGCCCGGCGAGAACTTCTTCCCGTTCATCGCGGCCTTGATGTAGTACATGCCGTACTTCGCGTACGCGTCGGCGGGCTGCGAGACGGTGGCGTCGATCTGCCCCTTGCGGATCGCGTCGAACTCCTGGGGGATCCCGTCGTTCGACACGACGGTGATGTGCCCCTTCTCGCCCGCCTTCTTCAGCATCCCCTTGGACTTGAGGGTCTGGAGCGTGGGCGCGAGGTAGACGCCGCCCGCCTGGAGGTAGACGCCCTTGAGGTCGGGGTGGGAGTTCAGCAGGGTGTCCAGCTTGGACGCGGCGGTGTCCGACTCCCACTTCGCGGGGATCTCCAGGACCTTCAGCCGGGGGTACTTCTCCTTGACGCAGCCGCGGAACGCCTCGGAGCGGTCGCGTCCGTTGACGGACGCGAGGTCGCCCATGATCTGCGCGACCTTGCCGCTGCGGATCCGCCGGCCCAGGTAGTCGCAGGCCTTGCGGCCGTACGCCACGTTGTCGGCGCGGACGACCATCGCGACCCTGCCCTTCTCCGGGGCCACGTCCACGGCGACGACGGGCACGCCCTTGCGCTCGGCCTGGTCGAGCCCGGCGGAGACCGCGGCGCTGTCGAGCGGGGCCACGACGAGGCCCTTCACGCCCTGGTTGAGCTGGTTGTTGATGTCGGTGATCTGCTGGGAGGGGTCGCTGTTGGAGTTCACGGTCTTGAGCGCGTCGACGTCCTCGGACTTCGCCATCTTCGGTACGTAGTCGTTGTACGACTGCCAGAACGGCGAGGTGAGCAGCGGCAGGACGACACCCACCTTGCCCTCTCCCCCGCCGCCCGCTCCCCCGGTGTCCTTGGTGCTGCCGCAGGCCGCGAGGGCGAGGGCGGCGCAGGCGGCCGCCGCGGTGGCGCCGAGCGCCCGCGACCGCCGGGGCCTGCCGGTGGTGTTCCGCACTGTGCTGCCGACCATCTGACGGCTCCTCATCGGGCGGGGTCGAGTGGTACCGGGCCGCGGTTCAGCGGCGGATGGGCGACATACTTATCAGACCACTTGGGCGGCACAACACCCCTCGTCGCCAATGTTTCCCGTAATCCAGCCGTAGTGGTCGGACCACATTGCTCGCTACACTGCGCGGCACCCGGCCAGTGGATGAAGGAGCGTCACGTGAACCAGGCCCCGCAGAGCGCCGTGCCCGCGCAGAAGGGCACCGTGACGCAGCGGGCCATCGAGCAGATCAAGGCGATGATCGCGGAGGGGCTCCTGGAGCCGGGCCAGCGCCTGCCCACCGAGCGGGACCTGGCCGCCCAGCTGGGCATCTCGCGCAGCTCCATGCGGGAGGCCATCCGGGCCCTGACGGTGCTCGGCGTCCTGGAGGCGCGGCACGGATCGGGCATCTACGTCACGCAGTTGGAGGCCGGTGACCTCCTGGAGACCTTCGGCGTGGTCGCGGACCTGTCCCGCGGACCGCGCCTGGTGGAGCTCCTCGAAGTGCGCCGCGTCCTGGAGTCCACGGCCACGGCCCTGGCGGCCGCGCGCATCACACCCGGTCGGCTGGCCGAGGTGGAGGAGCACTTGGCGGCCATGAACGCCACCGACGACCCCGAGGAGATCCTCTCCCACGACCTGGCCTTCCACCGCGCGATCGCCCTGGCGGCGGGCAACGACACGATGGCCGCGATCCTCGAAGGCCTGTCGTCGCGCACCTTCCGGGCCCGGGTGTGGCGCGGCTACCAGGAGGAGGGCGCCTTCGAGCGCACCCGGCGCGAGCACGACCGCATCCACCGGGCCCTGGTGGCCCGCGACCCGGAGGCGGCACGGGCGGCGGCGGCCGCACACGTGGGAGAGGTGGAGGCCTGGCTGCGGGGGCAGTTCGAGGGATAGCCGAACGGCCTTTCCGCGGCCGGGAGTTGAGCGCCCGCGAGCGCGGCCTCAGTCCACGTCGACGTCGTCGAACAGCTCCAGCATCCGCGTGAGGACGTGCAGGCACGCGGTCACGTCGGCGTCGGAGATGTCGCCGCGCACCTGCCGCAGCACGGCGCGCTCGCGCGTCACCGCGGCCGCGATCGCCGCCTCCCCCTCTCCCGTGAGCCGGATCAGGGACGACCTGCGGTGCGCGGGGTTCGCGGTGACCTCCACCAGGCCGCGCGCGGCCGCGTCGTTCACCGTGCGCTGGACGAACTGACGGCTCAGCGACTGGGCGCGCCCCATCTGCGGCACGGTCATGGGGCCGTTCCTGTGCAGCAGGTCCAGGACCGCGCGCACGCCGACGGACAGGCCCTCGATCGGCTCGGCCTGCTCCACCTTGCGCTGCGTACGCCGGTACAACGGGCCCACCAGGTCGAACACTTCGGTGAGCCGACCGGCGAGGGCGTCGGGGTCGAGGGGCTCACCGGGGCTGCGCTGCTCATCACTCACCCCCGCATCATGACACCTTGGTTGCCATCCCGCCGCCCACATGACACCTTGGTTGTCATGACTGACGCTTCTGCTCCGTACGAGGCGGACGGCTCCGGCCCGCACGCGTTCACGACCGACGACGGCACGCTCGCCTACCGCGACACCGGCTCCGGCGACCCGCTGGTCCTGCTCCACGGGGGCTTCCTCGACCACCGCATGTGGACCGACCAGATCGACGTCTTCGCCCGGCACCACCGGGTCATCGCGCCGGACGCGCGCGGCCACGGCCGGTCCGCGAACGCGACCGCGCCGTTCCGCCAGACCGACGACCTGGCCGCGCTCCTGCGCCACCTCGGCGTCGGCCCCGCGGTCGTCGTCGGCCTGTCGATGGGCGCGGGCATCGCGGTCGACACCGCGCTCGAACACCCGGACCTGGTCAGCGCCCTCGTGGTCTGCGGCGCGGGCACCAGCGAGCCGGAGTTCCACCACCCCTGGGTCCTGGCCATCCAGGCCGAGTGGGCGCGCGCCGCGGCCGCCGGGGACGCCGCGGCCTTCACCGACGCGACCATGCTGTTCGCGGCGGGCCCGCACCGGTCGCTCGACGACGTCGACCAGGACGTCGTACGCCGCCTGCGGGAGATGACGGAGCACACCGTCGCCAAGCACAGCGGCGCCGAGGCCTCCCTGCTCGTGCCCGTCACCGACACCTGGGCACGGGCCGCGGAGCTGTCACTGCCGCTCCTGGCCGTCACCGGCGACCTCGACGCCTCCGACAACATCGCCATGGCCCACCGCCTGGCCCGCTCCATGCGCCACGGCCGCACCGCGACGATCGCGGACACCGCGCACTACCCGAACATGGAGCGGCCGGAGGCCTTCGACGAGCTGCTGCGCGACTTCCTCGCGGCGGCGCGCTGACCGCCGCCGCCCGCGCCCCTTCTCCCCGTTCGGGGCGCGCGCGGCGGCCCGCACACGCGGTGCGGCGCGGGGCCCGTCAGGCCCGCCGCACCCGCAGCGTCACCAGCTCGAACGGCCGCAGCGACACCGCGACCGCGCCTCCGTCGTGCTCCGGCGCGTCCGCACCGGCCAGGGGCCGCTCCAGGAGGTCGGTCACGTCCACGGCCGCCGCGTCGAAGCCGAGGCGCAGCGTGGTGCGGGCCCGGCCGCCCCGCGCCTCGTGGAAGCGGATCACGACGTCACCGCTGCCGTCGTCGGCGAGCTTGACGGCCGTGACGACCACGGCGTCGTCGTCGACGCCCACCAGCGGCGCGACGTCCGCCGCGCCCCCGGTGACCCGCCGCTCCGGCAGGTTGATCCGGTAGCCCTCGCGCACCGCGTCGACGATGCCCGCGCCCGGCGCGAGCGCGTGCCGGAAGCGGTGGACGCCCTGGTCGGTCTCGGGGTCGGGGAAGCGCGGGGCGCGCAGCAGCGACACCCGCACCGTGGTGGTCGTCCCGGCGTCGGCGTCCCGCACGGTACGGGTCACGTCGTGGCCGTACGTGGAGTCGTTGACGAGGGCGACGCCCCAGCCGGGCTCCTCCACGTGCACGAAGCGGTGGTTGCAGGCCTCGAACTTCGCGGCCTCCCAGCTGGTGTTGGTGTGGGTCGGCCGGTGGAAGTGCCCGAACTGCGTCTCGGACGCGTACCGCTCGGCGTGCACGTCCAGCGGGAAGGCCAGCTTGAGGAACTTCTCCGTCTCGTGCCAGTCCACCTCGGTGTCGATGTCGAGGCGCCGCTGCCCGGGGGCGAGGGTCAGGACCTGCGTCATCCGCGAGTCCCCGAAGCGGCGCTCGACCCGCACGGACGCGCCGTCGCCGGGGGTGACGGCCTCGGCCTCGGTGAGGTCGGTGACGGTGTGGCGGTAGAACTCGTCGACGTCCCACGCGTCCCACATGTTCGGGAAGTCGGCGTGCAGCTGCGGCAGGTTCAGGGCCTGCCCCGGCGCGACCGCCTCCCGGCCCGACACCAGGTCGTAGGCGGAGACCACGAGCCCGCGCGCGTCGACCTCGACCCGCAGCAGGCCGTTGTCCAGGACGTAGCCGCCGTCGGCGCGGGCGGCGATCCCCGACTGGCCGTCGGCCACCGGGGCGTGGGCGCCGCCCGCGGGGACGCCGGCGCGGGCGTGCGGCGCGGAGTTGAACACGAGGGTGCGCCCGCCCTCGCCCGCGAGCGCCCGCTGCGCCGCGTCGATGATCGCGTTCAGGTCGTCCGCCACGGCCGCGTACGTCGCCCGGGCCTCGCGGTGCACCCAGGCGATCGACGAGCCGGGCAGGATGTCGTGGAACTGGTGGAGCAGCACCGTCTTCCAGATGCGGTCCAACTCCTCGTACGGGTACGGGAATCCGGCGCGCACCGCGGCCGTCGCCGCCCACAGCTCGGCCTCCCGCAGGAGGTGCTCGCTGCGGCGGTTGCCCTGCTTGGTGCCCGCCTGGCTGGTGAGCGTCGCGCGGTGCAGCTCCAGATAGAGCTCGCCGACCCACACCGGCGCGTTCGGGTACTCCGCCTCGGCCTTCTCGAAGAACTCCGCCGGGGTCGCCCAGCGCACGGTCGGCGAGCCCTCCAGGTTCCGCAGCCGGGCCACCTTCGCGATCATCTCGCGGGTGGTGCCGCCGCCCCCGTCGCCCCAGCCGACCGGGGCGAGGGAGTGCCGGGCCACGCCCTTGTCCTTGAAGTTCCGCGCGGCGTGCGCGATCTCGCTGCCCTTGACCGCGCAGTTGTACGTGTCGACGGGCGGGAAGTGCGTGAAGATCCGGGTGCCGTCGATGCCCTCCCACTGGAAGGTGTGGTGCGGGAACTTGTTGGTCTGCGACCAGGAGATCTTCTGGGTGAGCAGCCACTTCGACCCGGCGGCCTTGATGATCTGCGGGAGGCCCGCGGCGAAGCCGAAGGTGTCCGGCAGCCAGGCCTCGTCGTTCTCGACCCCGAACTCCTCGATGAAGAAGCGCTTGCCGTGCACGAATTGCCGGGCCATCGCCTCCGAGCCCGGCATGTTCGTGTCGGACTCCACCCACATGCCGCCCGCCGGTACGAACCGGCCGTCGGCGACCGCCTTCTTCACCCGCGCCCACACCTCGGGCCGGTGCTCCTTCACCCACGCCCACTGCTGCGCCTGCGACATGGAGAAGACGAAGTCCGGGTCGTCCTCCAGCAGACCCGTCATGTTGGAGGTGGTCCGCGCCACCTTCCGCACGGTCTCGCGCAGCGGCCACAGCCACGCCGAGTCGATGTGGGCGTGGCCGACGGCGCTGATGCGGTGCGCGGAGTCGTGCGCGGGCGCGGCGAGGACGCCCTCCAGGCGGGCGCGGGCGGCGGCGGCCGTGCCGTTCACCTCCTGGAGGTCCACGGCGTCGAGCGCGCGGTCGACCGCCCGCAGGACCTCGTGGCGGCGCCCCGAGTCCTCGGGCAGCTCCTGCATCAGCTCGCCCAGGACCTCCAGGTCCATGACGAGCCCCCACACCGTCTCGTCGAACACGGCGAGGTCCATCCGCTCCAGGCGGTACTGCGGCTCGCTGCCCGCGGTGTCCTTGTCGCCCAGCTGCGTGGGCAGGAAGGGGTGGTAGTCGAGGATGACCGGGTTGGACGCGGCCTCGACGCGCAGGTCCACGGTCTCGCCGCCCTCGGCCGGGGAGGCGATCCGCACCCACTGGTTGCGGGGGTTGAGGCCCTTCACCGGGGTGCCGTCGGGCCGGTAGACGAGGCCCTCGCACTGGAACCCGGGCATGTTCTCGTCGAAGCCGAGGTCGAGGATCGCCTCCACCGTGCGGCCCGCCCAGGCGGCCGGGACGGTCCCGGTGACGTGGAACCAGCTGGTGCCCCAGGGGGCGCCCCAGCGGGCCCCCGCCTCGATGGGCTCGGGGGTGGCGGCGAGGCCTTCGGCCACGGGTACCGGTTCGCCCGGGGCGTTCCAGACGGCCACCGTCAGGGGGACGGACTCGGGGTAGACGGCGGGCCGTATGCGCTCGTCCAGAACGCGCTTGAGCCGGCCTTCTACGAGCTTGCGGTCGTCGTGCATGAGGGGGTCTCCCTAGGTCGTCGCACGTGCATGGCTGAGGTGGTGGCCCTGCCGGGGGCTCCGCCCCCAGACCCCCGCTCCTCAAACGCCGGAGGGGCTGAAACACAGCCGCAAGCGGCACCATCCAGCCCGTCCGGCGTTTGAGGACGAGGCGCGGAGCGCCGAAAAGAGCGGGGGCACGGGGGCGGCAGCCCCCGGATCGGAAAGGGGCGGGTCAGGGGCGCCCCGCGCGGGCGGCGGGAACGGTCAGAGGACGTCGGACGGAAGGACCACCTCCGTGACGCCTCGCTCCGCGAGGTACCCCGCGTCCGCCGCCCGTTCGGCGAGAACCAGCGCGGGCCGCACCCCCTGCCCCGCCAGCCGCGCGAAGGCCTCGAACACGTCCCCGCCGGGCCCGCACCGGGCCCGGCGCCCCGCGTCGGGCCCGACGTCGACGACGACGGCCGTGCCGCGCGCCGCGGGCACCTCCCACCACTCCTTGGCGAGCCGGGCGAGGGCGGCCCCCGCGGGCTTGACCCGGCCATCGTTCGTGAGCAGCCCCAGGCTGTACTCCAGCTCGGGGAAGTCCGCGAGGGAGCGCGACACGTCGTGGGAGCACCACCACGTCACGCCCCACACGTCGGCGCAGTCGAGCGCCGCGGTCACGGTCGTCTCGGTGAACGCGGCCGCGTCCGCCGCGGGGATGAGCGGGGCGGGCGCGCCGACCTCCTGGAGCCACACGGGCCGGCGCGGGTCCAGGGCCCAGGCCTTGGACAGCTCGATGAGGTAGGCCGCGTGCTGCCCGGTCGCGACCCCGTCGCGCCCGTGCCGCTGCGCGGTGCCGTTGAACACCCACGAGTGCACGGCCGTCACGGACCCGAGCCGCGCGGCCTGCGCGGGGGTGAAGGGCTGGTCGTCCTGGTACCAGGCGGCGTCGTACTCGGCGTGCAGGTGGAGGCGGCCCGGTGCCCCCTCCTCGCACGCGGCGAGGACCTGCTCCAGCCAGGCCCCGGCCTGCTCCTGGGTGATGCGGTCGGGGTCGGGGTGCGGCCCGGCGGCGAACTGGTTGATCTCGTTGCCGATGGTCATGCCGATGAAGTTGGGCCGGTCGGCGAGGGCCGCGGCGAGGGTGCGCAGATACTCCCGCTGGCCGGAGACCACGTCGGGGTCGGTGAAGAGGTTGCGCCGGTGCCAGGTCTGCGTCCACGCGGGCAGGAAGTCGAAGCTGGACAGATGGCCCTGGAGGCCGTCGACGTTGACGTCGAGCCCGCGCTCGGCGGCGGCGTCGGCGAGCGCGACGAGCTGCTCGACGGCGCGCGGCCGGATCAGGGTGCGGTTGGGCTGGAAGTACGGCCAGATCGGGAACACCCGGACGTGGTCGAGCCCGAGCGAGGCGATGGCGTCGAGGTCACGGCGTACGGAGTCCAGGTCGAAGTCGAGCCAGTGGTGGAACCACCCTTCGCTGGGGGTGTAGTTGGCGCCGAAGCGGGGCGGCCCCGCGGGGGCGGCGGCCGGTCCTGACAGGTCGTCTGACGTCAAGGCGGATCCTGGTTCTCAAGGAGAGGGACGGGTGGGGCGGGCCTCAGCAGGAGACGGGCGGGCGGGGCGGGTCTCAGCCCTTGACGGCGCCCTCCCCGACCCCGCGGAAGAAGTACCGCTGGAGGCAGGCGAAGAGCACGATCAGCGGCAGCACGGCGATCACCGTGCCCGCGGCGACGAGGCGTTCGTCGTTGGCGAAGGTGCCGTGCAGGTAGTTGAGGCCGATGGTCAGGGTGAACTTGTCGGGGTCGCTCAGGACGATCAGGGGCCACAGGAAGTCGTCCCAGGCGCCCATGAAGGCGAAGATGGCGACGACGGCCAGGGTGCCCTTCACGGCGGGCAGCGCGATGCGGAAGAACCGCTGCCACACGTTCGCCCCGTCGACGAACGCGGCCTCCTCGATCTCGTACGGGACGTTGAGGAAGGCGTTGCGCATCAGCAGCACGTTGAGTGCCGAGACGCAGCCCGGCAGCAGGACGCCGATGAGGGTGTTGTTGAGGCCGAGGTCCCGCATCGTGGTGAACTGGGCGATGATGATGCCCTCGACGGGCACGAGCATGGCCAGGATGAACACGAGCGTCGCCGCCTTGCGGCCGCGGTAGCGCAGGCGTGCCAGGGCGTATCCGGCGAGGGCCGCGCCCACGCAGTTGGTGACGACGTTCGCCGCGGCGACCTTCAGGGAGTTGAACGCGTAGTCCCACACGGGGATGGTGTCGGCGACGCGTTCGTAGTTGTGCAGGGTCGGGTCGGACGGCAGGAACTTGGGCGGCGAGCTGAAGATGTTCTCGTGCGGTCCCTTCAGGGACGTCGACAGCTGCCACAGGAACGGGCCGATCATCAGGGCCAGGACGGCGAGCAGCAGGGCGTAGCGCAGGACGAGTTCCCACACCCGCATGCGGCGCCCGTTCTCGTCCGTGAACCGCCGCTTTCGCGGCCTGGGGGCCTCGGCGCGCGCCGCGCGGACCGCTTCGGTGTCCGGGGTCGTCATCGGTTCTCCTTCCGGTCCGCGCGCAGCACGAGCAGCATCAGCGCGACGGTGACGACGAAGATGACGACGGAGATCGCGGAGGCGTAGCCGACGCGGCCGGTCAGACCGGTGCCGGTGCGCTGTACGAGCATCACGAGCGTGGTGTCCTCGCCCGCGGGCCCGCCGGTCGGCCCCGCCATCAGATACACCTCGGAGAACACCTTGAACGCGGCGACCGAGGACAGCGCGGCGACCAGGACCATGGTGGAGCGCACGGCGGGCACGGTGACGCTGACGAAGCGGCGGATCGGTCCGGCCCCGTCGACGGCGGCGGCCTCGTGCAGTTCGCGGGGTACGTTCGCGAGCGCCGCCAGGTAAATGATCATGTAGTAGCCGAGGCCCTTCCAGACCGTGACGGCCATGGCGGAGAACAACAGCAGCCACTGGTCGCTGAGGAAGCCGACCTTGCCCGCCCCCACCGCCTCCAGGACGGCGTTCACCAGGCCCCGCTCGTCGAGCATCCACACCCAGATCAGACCGACGACGACGATGGAGGCGACCACCGGCGTGTAGAAGGCGGACCGGAAGAACGTGATGCCGGGGATCTGCTTCTGTACGAGCATCGCGAGCAGCAGCGGCAGGATGACGAGCGCGGGCACGACCACGAGGACGTACAGGGTGCTGTTGCGCAGGCCGATCCAGAACATCTCGTCGTGCAGCAGCTCGCGGAAGTTGGCGAGGCCCACGTACTTGCCCTCGACCAGCTGCCGTTTGTCGGTGAAGGCGTTGATCACCGTGCTGACGAAGGGGTAGAGGATGAACCACCCGACGATCACGAGGCCGGGGGCGGCGAACAGCCAGGGGCTGGTGGGCAGTTGGCGCCGGACGCGGCGGCGGGCGCCCGCCTCCCCGGCGGCGGTCCGCCGGGCGGCCGAGGGGGCGGCTCCGGCGGGCCGCACCGGGGAGGCGGCGGGGCTTGAACTCTTCATGGCTGCGGTTCCCTGGTCGGCGGATCAGCTCTGCTGGAGCAGCCGGTCACACTGCTTGACAGCGTTGTCAAGCGCTTCTTCGGGGCTCTCCTTGCCCTGCAGCGCCTTGGCGACGGAGTTGCGGAGGGCGACCTTCATCTGCTCGCTGAACAGCACGGGCGTGTAGTTCACCGCGGTCTTCAGGGACTTGGCGGCGGCGACGCGCACGCGCGTCTCGTCCGTGCCGTCCTCCTTGGTGAAGTACGGGTCGTCCAGGGAGCCCTTGGTGCTCGGGAAGATCGCGACCTTCTTGGCGAAGGACATCTGGCGCTGCGCGTCGGTGACGAAGTGCGCGAAGGCGACGGCGGCGGGCGTCTGCTTGGTGCGCTTGTTCACCATCACGCCCATCACGTACATGTTGTCCTTGCCGGTGGAGCTGATCTGCGGCGTGATCCCGATGTTCTTGTACAGGCCCGGGGCGTCCTTCTTGAACTTCTCCAGGTCGAGCGCGCTGCCCGGGTTCATCGCGACGGCCTCGGTGAGGAACTTCTTGCCGGTCGACTCGGGCGTCGCGGTCAGGGCCTGGCCGTCCAGGGCCTTGGCGTCGTAGAGCTTCTTGTACTTGGTGAGGAGCTGGACGCCCTTGGCGTCGTTGAAGGTGAAGCCGGTGCCTTCCTTGTTCATCAGCGGGACGCCGTAGCGGCCGAAGTCCTCGATGGTGGGGACGTTGGCGAGCGTGGCGATGTCGCCGTCGCTCTTGTCCGCGATCTTCAGGGCGTCCTCGAAGAGCTGGTCGTAGGTCTTCGGCGGCTCGGCCGCGTCCAGGCCCGCCTCCTTGAAGAGCCGCTTGTTGTAGAACAGCGGGCCGGTGTTCAGGTACCAGGGGAAGGCGTACGTGCCCTGCACCCCGGGGACCTGGTGGCTCTTCCAGGCGCCCGGCAGGTACTCCTTCTCGTACTTGCCCGCCGCCTGGTCGAGGTCGAGGGCGATGCCCGCCTTGGCCAGCGGCGCCACCAGGTCCGGCGAGACGTTCACGACGTCGGGCAGGGTGCCCCCGGCGGCGTCCGCGCTGATCTTGTCGGCGTAGCCCTCGCCGGGCTGGTCGACCCACTTCACCTCGGTGCCCGGGTACTTGTCCTCGAAGTCGTCGATCAGGCCCTCGAAGTAGGACTTGAAGTTCGCCTTCAGGTTCCAGGTCTGGAAGGTGATCTTGCCCTCGACCTTGCCGGAGGCGTCGGTCGAGCCGCCGTCGTCATTGCCGCCGCAGGCGCTCAGGACGAGCAGGGAGGCGACGGCGGCGGCAGCGGGGACCGCCCGGCGGGGGCTGCGGAATATCCGGGAATGACGCACGTGAACGGCTCCTTTGCTCGGCCCGGCGCATGGCGGCACGGGCCACCGGCAGCGGTGGCGACCCGCCTGGAATCGCGGAATCGCACCGAGGCAGACCCTGCATGGAGTTCCGGTGAAAAGTCAATGGATTGGTGCTGATTCGTCTCCTCCGAGGCCGTCGATTCCCACTAACTCGCAGGTCAGAGCCGTTGGTTGAAAGCCTTGTCACCAACAGCTAATGCGCTTTAGGGTGTGCTAGCTCAAGCGCATTAGTACCTGCGCGGCCGGAGCGCATCGGGCGCTCCGCACGCGGAAAGGGGCAACGGGTGCAAGGCAAGCGGTCACCGGCACGCCGGCCGACCATGAAGGACATCGCCCGGCGCGCAGGCGTCTCCGAGAGCGCCGTCTCCTTCGCGCTCAACGACAGACCCGGGGTCTCCGAGGTGACCCGCGACCGGGTGCGCAGGGTCGCCGAACAGCTGGGCTGGCGGCCCAGCACGGCGGCGCGCGCCCTGTCCGGCGAGGGCGCGGCCACGGTCGGCCTGGTGGTGGCCAGGCCCGCCGCCACGCTCGGCGTCGACTCGTTCTTCCTGCAGCTGATCTCGGGCATCCAGGAGGTCCTGGCCGAGCGCCAGCTGGGGCTGCTCTTCCAGGTGGTGGAGGACGTCGAGGCGGAGTGCGCGGCGTACCGGCGGTGGTGGGCCGAGCACCGCGTCGACGGCGTCCTCGTCGTGGACCCGCGCACCGACGACCCGCGGCCCGGGCTCCTGGAGGAGCTCGGGCTGCCCGCGGTGGTCACCGGCGGCGTGCCCGACCCCGAACGGCCGCCGCGCGCCGGGCTCTCGACCGTGTGGGCCGACGACGCGGGCGCGATGGCGGCCGTCGTCGGCCATCTGCACGCGCTCGGGCACCGCCGCATCGTGCACATCGCCGGGCTCCCCGGCCTCGCGCACACCGAGCGCCGCGTGCGCACGCTGCGTGCCGAGGCCGAGCGCCGGGGCCTGCGCGGGGTGCGGTCGGTCACCACCGACTACTCGGACGCGGAGGGCGCCGCCGTGACCCGCCGGGTGCTGCGCGCGGCGAGCCCGCCGACGGCGCTCGTCTACGACAACGACGTGATGGCCGTCGCCGGGGTGGCGGCCGCGGCGTCCCTCGGCTTCGCCGTGCCCGCCGACGTGTCGGTGGTGGCCTGGGAGGACTCGGCCCTGTGCCGCATGGTGCACCCGTGGCTGACCGCCCTGTCCCGGGACACGGTGTCGTTCGGGCGGACGGCCGCGCGCGAACTCCTCGGCCTGCTCGACGACGGCCCCGCGGAGACGGTGCAGGTGCCGCTGCCCACGCTGATCGAGCGGGAGAGCACGGGGGCGGTGCGCGCGGCACGGTGAGCCGCCCGCGCGGTCACGCGAGGCGGCAGCGCGCCTCGACGCCGCCCAGCTTGCCCGTGAGCCGCAGCATCCGGCCGAGCCCCTTGGGGACGACGCGGGCGCGCAGGGTCACCGCGGCCTGGACGGGGGTGTTCGCCGGGGCCGAGACGAGCAGCCGCAGTTCCTCGTTGACGTGCAGGAAGGCGCGGTCGGACGTCCTGAAGTCCCAGTAGGCGGTGGTGAATCCGACGCCGGAGGACGTGATCCGCGGGCAGTACACCGTCGTGCGCCGGGTGACCTGCGGGGACAGCTGCGCGCCGAGCGCGGAGGCGGCCACGCTGAAGCTGAGGCCCGCGCCCAGCGTCGTCTCCAGCTCGACGGGGCTCTCGCCGTCCACGAGCGTGGGCGACATGTCCGCCACGACCGCGCCGGGCGACGGGGACAGGTCGATGACCAGGCGCGACCAGCGCACATCGGTCTCCGGGTGCGTCTGGACCACACAGATCAGCGGGATGTCGTAGCCGGTGCGGCCCGGCTCCGTGCCGGGCACGCGCCGCACCGCGCCCCTGGCGAGCCCGATCCGGGTCTCGCGCCGCAGCAGGGTGACCGTGGTCTCGCCGACGGGAGCGGGGGCGCGGTCGAGCTCGTCCTCGTCGACGACCGGGGTGACGAGGCCGATCAGCTCGTACCCCGCGGGCAGGCCGGTGGCGGTCAGCATGAGGTGCTCCCTCGGTTCGCGGTACGGGGCTCGGGGCGCGGGGCGCGCCAGTCGCCGAGCAGACAGAAGGCCGCCCAGCTCTCCAGGCGGCCGCCGCCCGGGCGGTCGCGGGCGGCGAGCAGGGCGGTGCGCAGGGCGGCGCCGGGTGCCTCGCCCGCGGCGGTCAGGTCGTGGAAGTCGCCCATCAGGGCGGCCGTGGTGGCGTCCGGCACCCGCCACAGGCTCATCACCAGGGACCGCACGCCCGCGTAGAGCAGGGACCAGCTCAGGCCGAGGGTCTCGTCGGTGCGGCTGGTGCGGCCGAGGCCGGTCTCGCAGGCGGACAGGACGGCGAGCCGGACGCCGTGCCAGTCCTGCCGCAGGATGTCACGGGCCGTCAGGACGCCGTCGGCGAGGACGAGTCCCGAGGACAGCGGGTCCGCGGCGTCGAAGGAGGCGTGGCAGGCGGCGTGGAACACCTCCGCGCCGGGCAGGCCGCGCAGCACCCGCTCCCGGGTCGCCCCCGCGCCGAGCAGCGGGGCGCAGCCGAGGCGCGCGCCCAGGGCCAGCGCCTCGTCGCGCGCGTGCGGCAGGTCGCCACCGGGGTCGCCGAGGACGACGGCGCCGCCGCCCGCGACGGGGGCGCGGTGGGTGAGCGTGCGCAGGAGCGACACGGTCGGCAGATACGCGACGGCGTTGCGGTCGATCAGCGCCCCGGAGCCGTCGGGGCTCAGCGCGTGGAAGGGTACGTGGTGCAGGGCCCCGGTGGGACAGATGACGACGGTGTCCTCGGGGCGGGTGAGCGCGGCCAGCGGCGCCACCAGCGGATCGAGGACGCGGTGGAAGAGCCCGGGCATGTCCTCGGCCATCTCGCGGACGCGCCCCGCGGTGCCCAGGTTGTCCCCGACGAAGCGCAGCACCGCCGCGCCGTCGGCGTCGACCGGGGTCACGCGCACCGGGCCCGCCGCGCCGTCGCCGCCCAGGGTGAACAGGGCGATCTCACCGGTGTCGAGCAGCGCGTAGGAGGCCACCACCGTGCGCTGTCCGGCGAGTTCGCGGGAGACCGCGCCGGGGTCCATGACGGTGGCGCGGCGGACCCCGACGTACTCCTCGGCGGGCGGGCCGTACCCGGCGAGCCGCCGCCACAGGGCGTCGAGGCGCGCGGTGACGTCGTAGTGGCGCTTCCAGTCCACGGCGGGCGCCGCCGCGACGGCCGCGCGCTCGGCGATGAGGGCGGCCTCGTCGGCAAGAAGCGCGGGCGGTACGCCGTCGGGCGCACGGAGCTGGGCGGCGCTCATGGCGTCGAGCAGGGAGCGGGCGCGCAGCCGCTCGGACGCGGTGAAGGCCGCCGCGACGTGGTCGCCGGGACCCTGCCGCGGGCGGCCCGGGGGCTCCGGGCGGGCAGAGCGGTCCGTGGACGGTTCCGCATCGCGCCGGGCCTCGCTCTCCGCCCGCTGGAGGCGGTAGCGGGTCAGCAGTTCGTACGCCTCGGCCCGGCCGTCCTGGAGGTGGCCGCGCCGCTCGGGGTTCGGCTCGGCCGCGCGCACCAGGTCGGCCAGTTCCACGCCGAGTTCGAGGACGTCCGTGGCCGTGTACTGCTCGCCGTACTCCCAGGCGGCGTGGGCCATGGGCAGGATCGCGGGCCAGGCGCGCTCGGCGGACAGGACGCGGTGGCCGCGCGTCGCGGTGGGCTCGCCCCGGGGTGCCCAGAACAGCGGGTCGCCCCGCCGCCCCGGCACGCCCGACAGGTGCAGCACCTGTTCGTAGGCGAGCACGGCGTGCCCGAGGTCGGGCCAGCGGCGCAGCACGGCGGCGGTGGCGAGCCAGTCCTGGGCGAGCCGGTCGGCGTTGCCGGAGTTGCGCTCCCGGGCCTCGGCGAGGTGGTGCAGGGCCATGCGCGGGAAGCCCTGTTCGCCGAGGACGACGCCCAGGTAGTGGTGGACGGTGGCGAGCGCGACCGGCACCGGGGAGCGCAGCGCCTCCCGCTCGGCGAGCGGCAGGGCCTCGTGGAACCAGCTCAGGGCGCGCTCCCGCTCCCCCAGCTCGTGCCAGGCCACGGCGAGTTCGACGAGCGACACGATCCGCTCGTGGTCACTGTCCGGGACGTCGGCGGTGATCTCGTCGAGCCTCGCCTGGTACTCCTCCGCCGCGGCCGCGTCGCCGCAGCGGCGCGCCACGCGCGCGAGGTCGCGGTACAGCTCGCTCCAGTGGTCGAGGCTGCTGAGCTGTCCGTAGTCGAGCCACGGGTCGCGGCCCGTGCGCTCCCGCTCGTGCTCGTCGGTCACCAGCCACCGCTCGGTCTGGCGCAGCAGGTCGTACGCCTCGCTGTAGCGCCCCATGTCGTCGAGGACGCCCGCGGCCTGCTTCAAGGCGTCCGCGAGGAGCCGCGCGCGGCCCGGCTCCTCGGGGTCGCCGGTGGGCCACTGCCGGTCGAGGTGCTCGGCGATCTGTACGCCGCGCCGGGCCAGCAGCAGGGAGCGCTCGAAGTCGCCCGCCTTGGCGGCCCACTGGAACACCGTCATCCGCAGGGTGTCGAGGGCGTCCGCCCAGTGGTCCGCCCCTTCGGCGCGCAGCCAGGCCTCGAAGCGGTCGTCGTCGCCGGCCGCGGCGAGCAGCTCGCCGAGCACGGGCTCGCGGTCCCGCACGGCGGCTTCGAGCTCGGCGGGCAGCGTGGCCTTGATGCCGGTGCCGGCGGCGGGACCGGAGACGGGGAGGCCGATGGGGCCGCCGTAGGGGGCGCCGAAGCGCGCGGGCGCGTGGGGTTCGGCGGCCCGGGGCGGCGCCTGCGAGGGGTCGGTCTCCCGGGCTTCGGGCTCCGCGGCTTGGGCGGTCGAGGGGGCGGCCGTCGGGGGTTGCGCCGCGGCTTCGCCGGTGGCCGGTGCCGGGGCGGGCACCTCGGTCCGGGGCGGCAGCGCTTCGAGGGCCTGGCGGGCCCCGCCGTAGCCGGGGTCGAGGGCCAGCGCGCGTTCGTAGCAGCGCCGGGCCTCCTCCGTGCCGTCGAGCGCGTCGCGGAAGGTGTCGCCGAGGAAGCGCCAGGCCATCGGCGTCTCCTCGACGGCGAGCGACTCCTGGAAGTAGACCCGGGCGAGCCCCATCTCGCGGCGTACGAAGTGCACGTCGCCGAGCATCAGCAGGGCGAGCGAGCTCTCCGGGTCGGCGTCCAGGGCGCGTTGGTAGTACGTCGCGGCGTCGGCGTACTCGCCGCGGTGGAAGTGGTGCTCGCCCTGGCCGATGAGCTCGGACGCCTCGCGCTGGGCGCGGGTCACGAGCGGGACGCCGAGCAGCTTCGCCACTTTGGCCGCGAGGCCCGGCTCGTCCTCGCCGAGACGCTTCAGCTGGTCCGGGCCGTCGGGGCTGCCCGCGATCATCGCCGCCCAGAACTGGGCGGCGACCTCGCCCGGCGGCACGTCGGCGCTGTTGCGGTCGATCAGCAGTTTGCCGTCCTGGAACACCGCGTGCACGGGCGGCCGCGCGGCGGGTGCGGGGGCGTTGCCCGTCGTGGGCAGGACGTCGGTGATGCGGCGGCCGCCGGTGATGCGGGCCAGCTCCTCGTCCCACTGTGCCGCCTCCGGGCGCAGCCGGGTGGCGAGGAGCAGCACGATCAGCTCGACGAACGGCTCGTCGTCGGGCACCGGCGGGTCCGAGATCCGCGAGCGCAGCAGGGCGACGGCCTCGTCCAGGCGGTCGGATCCGGCGTAGGCGTTGGCGAGTGATCTGACCGCCTGGAGGTCCGCCGGATCGTCGTCCACGAGGGCCGTCAGGACACGGATCTCGCGGGCCGTCGCGCCCTGGGCGCGCAGATGGTGGGCCAGTGTCCAGCGGAACCGCGGGGGTTCCGGGCAGTCCGCGAGCGCCCGGTCGCCGAGCGCCGCCCACTCCAGGAGCGCCTCGTCGCCTTCCCCGCTCCGGCCTGGACCCGCATCCCCACCGCCGTCACCGCCCCCTCCCCCGCCCCCGTCACCGTCACCGTCGTCATCGCCGTGCCCGTCGCCGCCCGCGGACTCGGCCGCGGCCGACCTGCGGACGAACTCGCCCGTCCAGGCGATCCACAGCTCGACCTCCGCGCCGGGGCCCCACTGCTCCAGCCAGCGCTTCAGGGCGGCTTCCCGGCTTCCCTCCGCGTGGTCGCCGCCCCCGGCGACCGTCGCCACCACGTCGTACGCCGCGCAGCGCACCGTCAACGCCCTGCGGAGCCCGGTGAGTTCGCGGCCGCACATCTCCTCCAGCGGGCCGAGCACGTCCCGTGCGGGTGCCGGGACGTCGGCGAGGGAGGCCCGGTCGGTCTCCTCGTCGGTGAGGGCGGCCCCGGCCGTGCCGAGCGCGAAGGCGACGCCGTCGACCCGGGCGGCGGCCGGGTGCGCGGCGAGCGAGAAGTGGCGGTGTGCCTCGGCCCGGTGCCCGACCGCGTCGGCGGCGATGCCGCGCACCAGGTGGGTCTGCGCGGCCAGCATCTGCGCGACGCGCCGGACGTCGTTGCGACGGGGGTCCTGGCCGACCGAGAGCGCGGCGACGACCCCTTCGAGTACGTCGGCCAGGAGCCCGGCGTCCTCGCGCACCCGCCGGGGGTCCTCGCAGGTCGCCCCGTACGCGAAGAGGTCCGCGAGCAGGCTCGTCGTCGCGTCGGCCGAGCGTCGCGCGACCTCGTCCCGGCGGGCCGCGAGCGGGAGCGCCGCGAGGGCGCGCAGCCGCTCCTCGGCCGCCGCCCGGTCGCCGGTCACCGGCCCCGGCTCCGCCCCGCCCGCCCCCGGCACCTCCGGCGGCCGCGGGCCGAACCGGTCGCGCATCGACCCGGCCCACGTCACCAGCATGGTCAGCCCCAGCACCGCGTCCCCCTCACGCCGTCCGTCACCTCACCCCCCAGGAAACGCGGTGCGCGGCGTCACGGTTCCACGGCGTCACGTCAACGTTTCGCCGCGGACTCGGAGTTGACCAGCGGGAACCGATCGGCGGGCGCGCCGGGACCGGCCGCCGGTTCCGTGCGGCGCGCCCACAGCGCGGCGCCCGCGAGCAGGATGACGGCGCCGAGGAGCCAGCGCGCGGGCCCGGCCGGCAGGAAACCGGCGATCAACCCGGTGAGGGCACCGACCAGTTGCAGCGCGAGGGACTGGACGGAGAGGGCGGTGGCCCGGCCCTCGCTCGGCACGCGGCGGTGCAGCAGCTCGTTCTGACTGGGGTTCGCCGCGCCGAGGCCCAGGTACACGAGCGCGTATCCGCCCACCGCGAGCAGCACCGGGACCGGTCCGGTGGCGGTCGCCGTGACCGCGAGCAGCAGCAGACCGCCCCCGGCCGCGCCCAGGCACAGGAGGACGGCGCGTTCCCCGCCACCGGCGAGGCGGGCGACGGGCGGGGCGAGCTGGCTGCCGAGGGCCGAGCACAGATATCCGGCGCAGGCGAGGCCCGCGAACACCACCGCGCCCGACTCCGCCGCGCCGGTCAGGTCCGCGGCGCGGCCCGGGGTGAGCAGTTCGACGGTGACCAGGGCGCTGCCCGCCGCGCCCGCGCTGAGCACGACCCGGCGCACCAGGGCGTCGCTGCCGCCCAGGCGCATCCCGGCGGCGATGGTGCCGGGGACGCCGCGCAGCACACCGCGCAGGGTGGCGCGGGGGCGGGGCGGCTCGGGCAGCGCGGTCAGGACGTACACGATGAAGGCGACGGCGACGGCCACGCCGAGCAGCGCCGGTACGGACAGCGGCAGGACGAGCCCCGACGTGGCCCCGTCGAGGCGGGCGCCGAGGTCGGGGCCGAGCCCCAGCAGCCAGGGCAGCGAGCCGCCGACGAGGGTGCCGGCCGCCAGGGCGGCGGAGGACGCGGTGGCGCCGCGCGCCAGGCCGGTGCGCAGCTCGGCGTCGGGCCCCGCGCTCGCCTGCACGGTGTCGACGTACCAGGCCTCGGCGGGGCCGCTGGACAGGGCGCGGCCCGCTCCCTTGAAGGCCATGGCGAGGGCGAGCACCCAGGCGGTGGTGCCGAGCGCGTGCAGGGTGAGCGCCACCACGTCGAGCACGCCCGCGGCGGCGAGCACGGCCCTGCGGCCGAGGACGTCCGCGAGTCCGCCGGTGGGCAGTTCGAGCAGCGCGGCGGTCAGCGAGTGCGCGGCGACGCAGCCCGCGACCGCCGCGAGGGCGAGGCCCCGCTCGGTCATCAGCGGGACCATCGGGGCGATGGCGAGGCCCAGCGGCAGCCAGAAGAGGCCACAGGCGATCACGTATCTCCGCCGGGCGCCGCGGGGGTCGAGGGGCTGCCGGACCGTCACGACACGCCCCAGCTGACGTTCCGGTGCGTGCCGGAGCCGTCCCGCCCGCCGGGGTCGTCCGGCGCGTCGGCGCGGGGGGCGTCCGGCCCGTCGGCGCCGGGGTCGTCCGGCCCGTCGGCCCGGGGGCCGTCCGGTGCGTGCGTGCCGGAGCCGTCCGGTGCGTCGGGCGCGCCCGGGGCGGCGGCGCCGTCCTCCGTCGGGCCGGGTTCGCCGTCCGCGGCGGGTGCCGGCGTCGCCACCGGCAGGGTCGCGGCGAAGACCACGACCTGCTCCGCACCCGGGTCCGCGGCGTCCCGCGCGGTCAGTTCCGCGAGCTTGCCCTCGAAGGCCTGCCACAGCTCGGCCAGGGAGTCGGCGGTCAGGCGGGGCATGAGGTCGGTGATCCCGGCGTGTTCGCGCCACTCGGGCCCGAAGCGTCCGGCGTCCAGGTCCCGCTCGTGCCGGGCCAGGGACCGGGTCAGGTGGTCGATCTGGCGCCGGGCCATGCTGCTCCGGAAGGCGCGGCCCTCCGGCGAGGCGTCCATGTCCGCGTTGTTCCAGCTGGTGACGGCGTGGACCGACTGCCAGCGCCGCTCGCGCCCGTCGCGGTGCTCGGCCTCGGCCACGAATCCGTACTTCGCCAGGACCCGCAGGTGGTAGCTGGTGGAGGCGGACGACTCGCCGGTCTTGACGGCGAGCTCGCTCGCGGTGGCGGGGCCGTCCGCGCGGAGCAGGCCGAGCAGCCTGATGCGCAGGGGGTGGGTGAGGGCCTTGAGGGCGGCGGCGTCCTGCTCGGGGTCCAGGATCCGGTGTTCGTCAGCCATACAGGGAGGCTAGGCCGCCGCCCACACTTTCCAAAAGAGTTTTTGCAGAATTTCTTTGGGGAAATCTTGAGGGGTGCGGACACCGCGCGGACGCGGGGTGGGCCAGGAGGGCCAGGGAGGCGGGAAGGCCCGGAACGCACGGCGTCCGACGACACGCACCCCGCGCCATGGGGTGGGCGCGGGGTGCGTGTGACGTGCGAGCGGATACCGTCAGTCGATACCCGGCAGGATGTGCGGCTCGGCGAGGTCGTCCTCGTAACCGGCGAGACGGATCGGGGCCGCCATCGCCCAGGCCTCCAGGTTGCGGAGCTGCTTCGGGCGGCCCGCCCGCTCACCGCCGGTCTCGGCCTGCCGCTTCTCCTGCTTCGTCAGATCTGGTGTCACCGCGCACTCCTCTGTGTCGCGTAACGGACAAACGATGCCTCATTGCTTTCGCTGTCTTCGCGGTCGCGGTGGCGCCGGGTTCGGGCGGGATCGCGGCCGTGGTGGCGAGCCTGTCCCGGGACGGCAGCGAGGCGGTGGTGGATGCCTTCCAGCCGTCCGTTCGCACCAGATTAACCAAATGAGCGGCAGTCTGCTCGATAGCGCTAGACCTAAGGGGTGACTTCCGGACATCTCCCTGCGAGGAGACGCCCCGGCAGCCGAAGGAGGCGGCGCCGCCCTTGACTCGCGGGCGGGCGCGCGGTGCGTCACGCGGTGGACGCGCGGTACGGGGTGCGCGGTACGGGGTGCGTGACACGTGGCGCGTGGCGCGTGGTCACCACTTGCCGGGCGCGTAGTCCTTCAGGAAGACGCCGTACACGTCGTCGCCCGCCTCACCGCGCACGACCGGGTCGTAGACGCGGGCCGCGCCGTCGACCAGGTCGAGCGGGGCGTGGAAGCCCTCCTCGGCCAGGCGCAGCTTGTCGTAGTGGGGGCGCTCGTCGGTGATCCAGCCGGTGTCGACGGAGGTCATGAGGATGCCGTCGCTCTGGAACATCTCCTGGGCGCTGGTCCGCGTCACCATGTTCATGGCGGCCTTCGCGGCGTTGGTGTTGGGGTGACCCGCGCCCTTGTAGCCGCGGCCGAACACGCCCTCCATCGCGGAGACGTTGACGACGTACGCGCGCTTGCTCGGCGCCTTGCGCGCGGCCTCGGCCATCACCGCGCGCAGCTTGCTGATGAGGATGAACGGCGCCGTGTAGTTGCACAGCTGCGTCTCGAGGAGCTCCACGGGAGAGATCTGCTCGATGGACTGCACCCAGGTGTTGCTGTCCACGACGTCCGGCACCAGGCCGCCCGCGTCGATGGCGCTGCCGTCGCGGTGCCGCTCGACGCTGGCGTTGCCCGCGACCAGGGCGAGGTCGGCGACCTTCTGCGCGTCGAGCCCCGTGACCCCGACGGGCAGCGCGGCGAGGCCGTCCACCGCGCCGGAGTTGAAGGCGCCGATCACGTGGTGGGCGGGGAGCTCACCGGCGGGCAGCGGGGCGCTCTCGCCCTCGACGAGCGCGGCGTAGGCGGAGGGCAGCCGGCGCACGGTCTGGGTGGCGTTGTTGATCAGGATGTCCAGCGGGCCCCGCTCGGCGACCTGCTCGGCCAGGGCGACGGCCTGGGCCGGGTCGCGCAGGTCGATGCCGACGACCTCCAGGCGGTCGATCCAGTCCGCCGAGTCCTCCATGGCCTTGAACCGGCGGATGGCGTCCTTGGGGAACCGCGTGGTGATCGTGGTGTGGGCACCGTCACGCAGCAGCCGCAGCGCGATGTACATGCCGATCTTGGCGCGGCCGCCGGTGAGCAGCGCGCTCTTGCCCGTGAGGTCGGCACTGGCGTCGCGCTTGGCGCGGTTCAGGGCGGCGCACTCGGGACAGAGCTGGTGGTAGAAGTAGTCGACCTCGACGTACCGCGCCTTGCAGGTGTAGCAGGAGCGGGGGCGCTGGAGTATCCCCGCGATCTTGCCCGCCTCGGTGACCGACGACGGCAGGATGCCCTCGGTCTCGTCGTCGATGCGCTGTGCGGAGCCGGTGGCGGTGGCTTCCGTGACGGCCTTGTCGTGGGCGGTCTTCGCGGCCCGGCGCTCCTGGCGGCGGCGCTGCTTCACGGTGCGGTAGATCCCGGCCGTGGCACGGCGCACGGTGATCGCGTCGGGGTGGTCGACCTCCAGCTCGTCGAGCTCCTCGAGCACGCTGAGGCAGACGGCGAGACGCTCGGGGTCGATGCCCGGACCGTACGCGTCGGCCCCGGCGACGGCGCCGGTGCCTTCCTGCTGGCTCTCGTCTGTGACCGTCATCGCCGCTGTCGTTCCTCATCGCGCTCGTGCCGCGGCCCGTCTGGGATCGACCGCGGATGCTCCAAAAGCGGAACTTTACGTAGCGCGGGGGCCCGGTATCAAACTCGTTCGGTCGTCGCAGGCGGCCACGAGCCCGGCGAGCTCCGCGCGGACGCAGGCCGCGAGCCGCTCCAGGTCCGGCACGGCCGCCGCGTCGGCGACGAGGCCGTAGTGCACGTGACCCCGGTAGGTGGAGACCGCGACGGCCAGGGCCTGGCCGCGCGCGAGCGGGGCGAAGGGGTAGACCTCGGTGAGCGGGCAGCCGCCCAGGGCGAGGCCGAGGCTCGGCAGGGGCACGCTGGTGACCAGGACGTCGAAGAGCAGCCGGGCGGCGTGGGCGACGGCCGGGCCGCCGACGCGGTGCCCGAGCGGGGGCACGTGGTCGGCGAGCAGCGCGACGGCACCGGCCCCGCGCAGGGGCCCCGCGTCCTTGTTGCGGTCCATGGCGGCGCGCACGGCGGCCAGGCGCGCCAGCGGGGCGGGGTCGTCCACGGGCAGCCGGACCAGATAGCCGGAGAGGCGGTTGCCCTGGGGATGGGCGGTGCGCGGGCGCCGGCGCGACACGGGGACGAGGGCGCGCGGCGCGACGCCCGCGCTGCCGTCGCCGCGCTCGTCGAGCCAGCGCCGCAGGGCCCCGGCGACGACGGCGATCAGGACGTCGTTGACGGTGCCGCCCGCGGTCTTGCGTACGCGGTGTACGTCGTCGAGGTCGAGCAGGACGCCCTCGGTGCGGCGCGTGCCGGTGGGCCGGGAGGTGAGGGCGGCGCAGGAGCGCGTCCCCCAGGTCGCGCGGGCGACCGACGCGCCGATGCCGAGGGCTCGGCCGACGTCACCGGCGGCGGAGCGCAAGGACCCGGCGCCGGCCCGTAGGGTCCCGGCGGCCCGGCCCGGTACGGCGGCCGCGAGGCCCGGCGCCGCGGCGGCCAGGCAGGGCAGTGCGCGCGGATCGAGGGCGCGCCACCACGGCGGCCGCGGCGCGGGGCGCTCGGCGGGGGCGGCCGGGGGCTCGGCGGGGGGCCCGGCAGGCGCGGCCGGGGGCTGGGCACGGGCGGCCGGGGGCTCGGCGCGCGCGGCCGGGTCCATGACCGCGGCCGCGAGCGTGAGGGCCCGCAGTCCGTCCGCGAGCGCGTGGTGGAACTTGAAGAGCACGGCGAAGGCCCGGCCGTCCGCGCCGGGCAGCACATGCGCCTCCCACGGCGGCCGGTCCCGGTCGAGGGGCCGCTGGAGCAGCGCGCCCGCCGCCGCGTGGAAGTCCCGTACGGGCGCGGCGAGCCGCACGTGGTCCAGCGGGTCGAAGCCGGGCGCGGGGTGCCGCGCGGCGCCGCCGAGGGGCAGCAGCACCTGCCGGATGCGCAGGCGCAGGCCCGGTACGGCGGCGGCGCGCGCGGCGAGCAGCTCGGCGGCGTGCTCGGCGGCCGACGGCGAGTCGGCAGCGAAGACGCCCAGGGCCCCCAGGTGCATGGGGTGTTCGGCGGACTCGATGCTCCAGAAGGCGAGATCGAGGGGTGCGAGCAGGTCTGAACTCTCAGAGGTCATGGCTTGCTCTCGCGTCGATGACGGGGAGCAAGCAGCCAATCACCGTCCGACGATTACGGTCAAGTACGATCTAGCTACGTACAGTTAACACCACGTGAAGCCCGCACCCCTCGTCTCCTAGGGGTGGCTCACACCGTCCTGGCGAGGCGGTCCGCGAGCAGCTTGGCGAAGCGCGCCGGGTCCGCCAGGTCGCCCCCTTCGGCGAGCAGGGCGGTGCCGTAGAGGAGCTCGGCCGTCTCGGTCAGCTCGGGGGCGTCGGCACGCTGCTCGTGCGCGGCCCTGAGCCCGGTGACCAGCGGGTGCTCGGGGTTCAGCTCCAGGATGCGCTTGACCGGCGGGATCTCCTGGCCCATCGCCTTGTACATCTTCTCCAGCGTCGGCGTGAGCCCCTCGGCGTCACTGACCAGGCACGCGGGCGAGCTGGTGAGGCGGGTGGTCAGCCGGACGTCCTTCACGTCGTCGAGGGTCTCCTTGAGCCAGCCGAGCAGCGGCGCGTAGGTCCCGGACTCCTCCTCCGACAGCTCCTCGTCGGCGGGCAGGTCGACCGCGCCCCGCGTGACGGACTGGAACTCCTTGCCGTCGTACTCCCGCACTCCCTCGACCCAGATCTCGTCCACCGGGTCGGTGAGCAGCAGGACCTCGTAGTCCTTGGCCCGGAAGGCCTCCAGGTGCGGGGAGTTCTCGACCTGTGCGCGGCTCTCGCCGGTCATGAAGTAGATCTTGTCCTGGCCGTCCTTCATCCGGGCGATGTAGTCGGCCAGGGTGGTGGGCTCCTCGCCCGCGGTGGAGGAGAAGGACGCGATGTCGAGGATCGCCTTGTGGTCCTCGGACCCGTCGAGCAGGCCCTCCTTGACGGCGGGGCCGAACTCCCGCCAGAACGTGCGGTACTTCTCCGCGTCGTTCTTCATGAGGTCCTTGACGGTGGACAGGACCTTCTTCGCCAGCCGGCGGCGGATCAGCTGGATGTGCCGGTCCTGCTGGAGGATCTCGCGGGAGATGTTCAGGGACAGGTCGGCCGCGTCCACGACTCCCTTGACGAAGCGGAGGTGGTCGGGCAGCAGCTCGCGGGTGTCGTCCATGATGAACACGCGCTTGACGTACAGCTGGACGCCGTGCCGGGCGTCGCGCTGGAAGAGGTCGTGCGGGGCGCGCGACGGGATGAAGAGCAGGGCCTCGTACTCGAAGGTGCCCTCCGCCCGCATCTGGATGACGTCGAGCGGGTCCGCCCAGTCGTGGCTGACGTGCCGGTAGAACTCCCGGTACTCCTCGTCCTTGACCTCGGAGCGCGGCCGCGCCCAGAGCGCCTTCATCGAGTTGAGGGTCTCGTCGCCCATCCGGATGGGGAACGAGATGAAGTCCGAGTACCGCTTGACGATCTCCCGGATCTTCCGGTCGTCCGCGTAGTCGTACAGCGCGTCCTCTTCGTCGGCGGGACGCAGGTGGACGGTGACCGCGGTGCCTTCCGGCGCGTCCTCGACGGTCTCGATGGTGTACGTGCCGTCGCCGTCCGACTCCCAGCGGACGCCGCCCTGCGCACCGGCCGCGCGCGTGAGCAGGCTGACCTTGTCCGCGACCATGAACACGGAGTAGAAGCCGACGCCGAACTGGCCGATCAGCTCGGCCGACTCCGCGTTCTCGCTGTTCTCCTTGTTCGCCTTGAGACGGCGCAGGGTCTCGGCCGTGCCGGACCTGGCGATGGTGCCGATCAGCCCCACCACGTCCTCGCGGGACATGCCGATGCCGTTGTCCCGCACGGTCAGGGTGCGGGCCTCGCTGTCCGCCTCGATCTCGATGTGCAGGTCGTCGGCCCGCAGCGCCTCGTCGGTCAGGCCCGCGAGACGCCGTTTGTCGAGGGCGTCGGAGGCGTTGGAGATGAGCTCGCGCAGGAAGATGTCCTTGTTCGAATAGATCGAGTGGACCATCAACTGGAGGAGCTGCCGCGCTTCTGCCTGGAACTCCAGCGTCTCGGTGCTCATTACGTCCCTTCGCTCTGTCTGATGTGCACAGGTCGGTCACAGGATGCGCGCGTACGCGCCACCGAAATCTGACACACCGACAACCGCCCGGACAAGCGCGCGGCAGGCGACGGGCCCTCCCCCCGGCCCTGTCCGGAAAGAGGGCCGGGAAGGGAGGGGCCGCCGCCTCACTCCGCGACGTACGTGCGCTGGGTCCACACGAAGACGCGCAGCTCGCGGTCGTCGACGCGGGTCGTCTCGGAGCTGGCCACGAAGTGTTCGTAGCGGTTGCCGCACAGCACCTTGACCTTGTCCACGCCGAGGTCCGGCAGATAGTGCAGTCGGTCCTCGTCCGTGATCAACGAGCGAGAGCCGCCGCTCAGGAAAACATTGGGAGTGCCTTTGTCGACCATGCTCATCCTCACCTTCCGGGCTAGCGGTTCCGGTTGTCGCGCTGAACTTGCGGTTCCAGGACTGTGGTTGCGCGGGGGCCCGCGGTGACCTGCCTCGCGCGGGGGCGGCGACGGCCGCGAAGGGATCAGTGGAGGGCCGGGTACGACGGGGGGCGCACCCGGCCCTGGTCTGTGGGGAACGGTCGCGTGGAGCGGTCGTGCACCAGCGCGATCCGCCGGTCCGTCAGCTCAGCGGGGCGGCGGCGCGGACGTGCGGTCTCTCGTGCGCATTCGGCCCGCGTTCACCATTTCTGGCCTCGAATTCGGCCGCCGGTCGCGAGCGCGCGGACGACTCCGGAATACGGAGATCATTCACCTGCGGGAAGACGTCTTCCCCGCCGCACTCCCGTGCGGCGAAGGCGTACCCACGCGGCCCGTCACTCCGGATCACTTGCCCCACAGCCATCCCCCACCCCCGCTCCTTCCAGGAACTGCCGCCCAGCGTACGCGGAGCGTACGGGCAGCGGTATAGGTACCGGCGTCCATATCTGGCCTCGGTATCAGGTCTACCAAAGCTAGTAGACCCGTCGCGCCTCGTGCAGGGTAGGGCGCGCACGCGCCCCCGCGCGCCCTCGGAACTATCAATTCTGATGATGGCGTGCCGCACGGTGATTCGGGATGGTGGAGGCGGCCCACGGTCCACCGGTCGTCCGCGTCCCGAAAATAGCGAGGTGCCGCCTTGAGTGTCGTCCTTCTCCTGAACGGGCCCAATCTGGGCGTGCTGGGCCGACGCGAGCCCGAGATATACGGCACGGATACGCTCGCGGACATCGAGGCGGCGGTCGCCGAAGAAGTCAGCGGCCGGGGCTGGGAAGTCCTCTCCCGCCAGCACGACTCGGAAGGCGATCTCGTCGGGGCGATTCACCGGCACGGCCCGGCTACGGTCGGGGCCATTGTCAATCCGGGTGCCCTCATGATTGCGGGATGGAGTCTGCGTGACGCCCTCGCGAGCTATGCGCCGCCGTGGGTCGAAGTGCATCTCAGCAATGTGTGGGCCCGCGAGCGATTCCGCCACGAATCGGTGATCGCGCCGCTGGCGAGCGGTGTCGTGGTCGGCCTGGGGGCCTTCGGCTACCGCCTGGCCGCCCAAGCCCTGCTGCATCTCACCGCGGCCGCCCCGCGGAGCCCTCAGCGGCTGAACGGCGAGGTGGGCGGGGTCAGGCCCTAGCGGAGGCGACGGTTACGGCGAGTCGCGCGCCCCGGCCGACGGCACGGAGCCGAGCCGGAATCCGATGCCGCGTTTGGTCTCGATCCATTCGTAGGATCCGAGCTTCTGGCGCAGCGCCCCGATATGGACGTCCAGTGTCCGCGTCGAGCCGAACCAATGCTCGTTCCACACCCGCGCGATGATGGCCTTGCGGGTGTGCAGGGTATCGGGGTCCTCCATCAGCATGGCGAGCAGGTCGAACTCCTTGGGGGTCAGCCTGACCGGCCGTCCGTCCAAGGTCACGTCCCGATTGCGCGGATTCAGCCGCAGCGGCCCCGCGACCAGCATCTCACCCGCCGGGGCGGACGGCCCCGGAGCATTCTGGCCGACCGGACAGGAAGAGGAGCGCCGCATGACGGCGTCCATGCTCGCCTGCAACTCGTGGAGCGAGTCGGATTTCACCACGCAGTAATCCGCTCCGGCGTTCAGGGCGAGCACGCGGTCGATCTCGTTGGCACAGGCACCGACAATGATGATGGGTACGGACGCCTGGTTGCGGATTCTTTTGCACACCTCGTGGCTGTCCATGCCGGGGGTGGAGGAGTCGAGCAGCAGCAGATCGAAATCGCCGAAGTTCTCCAGGGCCTGCGCGCCGGTCGGCACCGAGATGACGAAGTACTTCGCGGGGAGCGGTGGGTGGTGCAGGGCAGTGCTCAGACGCGCATCATTGCTGACCAGCAGAACGCGTGTGGATGGCTTTCCCAAAACGCTTCCCTCCTGAATTACCGTTGGCCTGTCCGACTCCTCTTGCTGCGCTCTGGACTACCCGCCCCCTATTGATCCGACCTGAAGACCTACCCGGCTGCTATTGCTCCGAAACGGTAGCTGTTCTTCCGGCTTGGATTTTGCGTGAGTGAACTGGCGGGATATATGGGGCAGTTGGCGCCCACGACACGGCAGGAGCCCCGGACACGGGGACCGTCCGCGCCGTCCGCGCCGCCGGCGGGGCGGACGCGCTCCCCGGCGGCCGCGGAACCCCCTGGCGCCTCCGCAGGACACCGCTCGCCACATCGCTCCCCCGGCCGCCCCGCGGGCCACTTCACGCACAAGGTCCACCCCGTCCTGGACGGTCACTCCGCACACGGCCACCGCGAGGTCCCCACCCGAGGCACCCCCGCCCGGCCGGGTCGCACCGCGCGCCCCACCACCCCGCTCCCGCCCGGGCGGCATACCCCGGCGTGATCACGCAGGCACCCACCGTGCCACAGCAAGATCATCCTGCAAAGACCCCGAAAGCCCCTATCCTCGCGCGATCCGACCGCCCCTCAACACACCGCCCCGGGCGCGATGGGCGCGAATGCAGGGGTTACTCACCCGTAAGTCCACACGCGGCCGCAAAGGTAAGAATCTGGCCACAGCAAGAAATGGGCCACGGGAAAGCTGCACCCCGGGAAGATCGCTGCAAAGCCGGTCAAATCGCAGACGACACCACGGGGTCCCTGTCACAGCTTTGAAATTATGCTTCATCTCCGCTGAAGTGCTTCTGCACTTCAGGGGCTTAACGTTGGATCATCGGTACATGTCAGATGCAACGTGAGCCCCCTCCCCCTTCCGGCCGACCCCTCCTCATCGGCACCGACCGGTGCCGTCCCTACGGCATGTCTGCCCGCATCGCGGCGGCGAAGTCGGCGCCGCGCGGTAGTCGACGAGGCGTCACATAGGGGTGGTGCGCGCCCCCTTGCGCGCCTGCTCGCCATAACCGCAAGCGTTCCTGTGCACCCTTTCCCGTGGTCGGCGCGGCCGGAGCGGCACGCGGACCACGCGGCGTCAGTGATGAGCCAGTGACCAGTGCTGGGCCAATGACAGGAGATGTGATGCTCGATTCACCGTTCCGCCTGCAGCTGCCGCCCTCCCTCTACGTCATGGGGGCCTGCCGCAACAGCTCCTGCGAAACCGTTCAGCTGGCCACACTCTCCTTTTCCGCCTGGTCGCGCGGCGATCTCACAGAAGGACTGCGCCTCGCGGAAAGAGCCGGAAAAACAAAACCGCGGTGCTCGGGGAATTGCGTCGGCCTCGCCAGGATCTGGCACTCCGCACTCCTGGTGAGAATCCGGGAGCCCGCGGCCGGGGCGCGCGTCCTCGCCGGTGTGGAGGAGACGACGGTCAGCACCGCGGAGACCGGCGGGCTCGTCGCGGCCTCCCTGACGTGCGCGGCGGAACTCGCCTTCACCCAGGGCGACATCGACACCGCCGTCGACCTGGCGGAGAAGGGCGTGCGCGAGGCCCAGCAGCTCGGCCTCACCTGTCTGCTGCCCGAGGCGCACGCCGTGATGGCGCTCAGCGCCCTCCGGCAGGGCGACATGAGCGTGAGCTCGGACTTCGCCAACCAGCTGCGGGACGACGCCCTGCTGGGGCAGACGATCCACCGCCCCAGCCAGTGCGCCTGGGCGGCGGCCCAACTCCTGGAGGTGCAGGGCGGTGCGACGAGCGCCGCCCATCTCGTCGTCGGCATCATCACGGACGACCAGCTCGTCCTCGAGCTCCTGGCCGCGCAGCCGGCCGCCGCCGCCTGGCTCGTCCGGGCGGCGCGGAAGCTGGGTGACGAGGTGCTCGCCAAGCGGGTGACCGCCGAGGCGTCCGAACTCGCCGCGCGCAACCCCGGAATCCGTTCCGTGGAGGCGGCGGGAACACATGCCGAGGGGCTCCTCGCGGAGAATCCCGAAATCCTCGTCACCGCGGCCGAAACGCATCGGGACGCATGGGCGGGGGCGTCCGCCATGGAAGACGCCGGAAAGCTCCTCGCGGACACCTGTCAGGAACGGGACCGGGCCGTGGAAATCCTCGAACGGGCGGTGGACGGATATTCCAAGTCCGCGGCCCCGCGCGATGCCCGCCGGGTGGTCAGCAGGCTCCGTTCCCTGGGAGTGCGGCGCGGCCGCTATCCGCAGTACGCCACCCACGACAGTGTGAAGATCGGCTCTCTCACCAATTCGGAAGTGGCCGTGGCCGAGCTGGTGAGCCAGGGATTCACGAACTCCCAGGTCGGTGAGCGCCTCTTCATCTCCGGCCACACCGTGGCATTCCACCTCAAGAAGATCTTCCGCAAGATGAATGTGGCCTCGCGCGTCGAACTCACCCGCACGTGGAGCCGGATCTCGAGCGCCGATTACTGAAACCCGGCGCCGTCGTTCGACGTCCGGTGGTAACGTTACCCGGCTGCGGTCGGAGCGGCGCACCGGAAAGAGGAAGTGTCTCGCGCGGGGCGTGGACGGAGTTTCTCCCGTGCGCGCCGTGCGGTCAACGGGGCACTTCCGCGAGGCAATTCACCGTGCCCCGGAGGCAAACCACCATGAAGATCATCGCGGATGCCGACAAATGCGTCGGCTCCGGCCAGTGCGTGTTCACCGAGCCGGACCTGTTCGACCAGAGCGAGGACGAGGGCACGGTCGTCGTGCTCGACGCCGAGCCCGCGGGCGAGGTCCTGGTGCGCAGGGCCCGCGAGGCCGTCGACAACTGCCCGGCCCAGGCCCTCTCCCTGACCGAGTGAGCCGCCCGGCGGCCTATCAGACCGAGGGATGCCCAGCGGGTCGGGGCCGCCCTAGTCTTCGAGGAACGAGCCCGCCCCTTCCACCCGGCGCCGCACGGCGGAGCCCCCTGGTGTGCCCGCCTCGCGTCCACGGGCCCGCGCGCTCCGCCCCCGTCGGTGTCCCGGGCGCTCGTGACCGCGGTGTCGCGCGAGAGCGGTGAGCCGCTCGGCTCGCGCGGTGACCGCCGCGGTCTTCCCGGCTGAGAGAGGACTTCGTCGATGACCGCGATCAACGCCTGGCTGGCCGAGGACTACGCGCAGGTGAACGCGCCCCACATCAAGACGGCGCTCGCCGCCCTCGAACGCGCGGGCGGCGCCCTGGACAAGGGCGGCACCTTCGCCGAGATCGGCTGCGGCACCGGGGAGGTCGCGCGGGCCGTCGCGGAGCGGGGCTTCGACGTGTGGGCCAGCGACGCGTCACCGTCCATGGTGGCGGCGACCCGGCAGCGGTGCGCCGGGCTCCCCGTGCGCGCCGAGGTCTGCCCGGCCGAGCAACTTCAGCTTCCCGAGGGGCAGTTCGACCTCATCCACTCCTCCTGGGTGCTGCACTGGCTGGCCGAGGCCGAGGAGCCGCTGCGCCGGATGGCCCGCGCACTGCGCCCGGGCGGTCACCTCGTACTCCAGTGGTCCGGCGCCCAGCCGCGCGGCGACGGCGCGGGGATGTTCGGGGTCGTCCGTGAGGTCTCGGGCAGCGCGAAGTGGAAGGACCTGCTGGCCTCGGCGCCACCCGCGATGCGCGACTACCCGGCCGACGACGTGGCGCGGGTGCTCCGGGACGCCGGTCTCGAACTGACCGACTACGACCCGGCGATCGTGCACGCGCTCGGCGGGAACGGCGCGTTGCCGTCCGACGCGGAGCTGGCCGAGATGCGCCGGCGCTACAAGCTGATGGGCTTCGCCACGCAGGCCGACGCGCTGGGCGAGCGCGTCGACGAGTTCGTGGACGAGGTCCTCCTGGCCGCCTTCGCGGCGGGCAAGGCCGGTCTCCACCACGCCAGGATCGTCGCCCGGCGACCGGAGTGAGTCCGGGGCACGGGAGCAGCCGTGCCGGAGCGGGACGTTGTGGCAGCCGACCAGCCGACCCGAAGGAATGAGTGCGATGAATGCAGTGGCCACGTTCACGCGTCTGCGCGAGTACATGGTGGGGCCCTCGCGGTTCATGATCCTGCTGTCCTGTTTCGAACTCGGCCTCGTCGACGCGCTGCGCGAGCGGCCCGGCATGACCGCGGCCCAGCTCGGCGAGGCCGTCGGCGCCAAGCCGGACGCCGTGGAGCAACTCCTGCACCTGCCGGTCAAGGAGGGCTTCGTCGCCTTCGACAAGGCGTCCGGTGGCTACTCCCTCGACGCGTTCGCGGGCGTGTCCGGGGCCGACCTCCAGCGGGTGCTCCCCGTACTGAACATGATCAAGGTCGTCATGCTCCGGCAGATGTTCTACCTCACCGACAGCGTCAGGACGGGCAGCATCGTCGGCCTGGACAAGCTGTACGGCTTCGAGGGGAACCTCTACGAGGCCGTGGCCGAGCACAAGGACCTGCGCGAGTCCTGGGCGACGATGATGGACGACGTCACCGCCCACATGGACCCCTGGTTCTTCCGTAACATCCACGTCCCGCCGGGCTCGCGGGTGCTCGACCTGGCCGGGAACACCGGGCTCGGGGCGATCCTCGCCCACCGCCTCAAGGCGTCGCCCGGCCTGCGCGTGACCACGTTCGACCTGCCCGAGAAGAAGGACGAGTGCCTGGCGAACTTCCGGGCCCAGGGCGTCGCGGAGCACTGCTCCTTCATCGGCGGCGACGTCTTCGAGAGCGTACCCAAGGGGTTCGACGTCGTCCTGATCAAGCACTTCCTCGACATGTTCGACAAGGACGACGTGCGGACGATCCTCCGCCGCGTCAGCGAGGCGCTGGACGTCGGCGGGAAGGTCAACATCCTCGTGCCCGTCTACCCCGAGGACATCAGGGAGCCCAGCAGCGTCGGCGTCGACATCTTCCCCGCCTACTTCCTCGGCTGCACCATGGGCCAGGGCGGCCCGCAGAAGCTGTCGACGTACCGCAAGTGGCTGGAGGAGGCCGGGTTCCGGGTCACCAGGACGGTCGCCCAGGACCTCACCGCCCTGCCGGGGTCGCTGATCGCCCACGGCATCCTGTGCGCGACGAAGGTCGCCTGACCGCGCCCCGGGCGTCCGTACGCCGAACCCCCTCGCCGTGGCACCGGGCCGGGCGAGGGGGTTCGGCGTACGGGCGTTCAGACCAGGCGCAGCGGCAGCGTGTCGACGCGGGTGACGCCGGGCCGCAGTGTCCACCGGATCTCCTCGCGCCGCACCGCGAGGGACAGACCGGGGAACCGGTCGAACAGCGCGTGCAGCGCCACCTCCGCCTCCTGGAGCGCCAGCGGCGCGCCGAGGCAGTAGTGCGCCCCCTGGCCGAAGCCGAGGTGGCTCTGCCCGGCCCCGCGGCCGACGTCCAGGCGCTCGGGCTCCTCGTACCGGCGCGGGTCGGTGTTGGCGGGCAGGATGAGCGGCATGACCGTGGCGCCCGCCGGGATCGTCACGCCGCCCAGCTCGACGTCCTCCGAGGGGTGCCGGGGCAGTCCCCACTGGGTGGGGCCCAGGCGCATGAGTTCGTTGACCGCCTGCGGCCAGCGGGACGGGTCCGCCCGGACGAGGGCCAGCTGGTCCGGGTTCTCCAGGAGGGCGAGCACCGAGTTGGCGAGCAGGTGCGTCGTCGTCTCGTGCCCGGTGATGACCAGGGTGAAGACGAGGGTGACCATCTCCCGTTCGGAGAGCCGGTCGCCGTCGTCCTCCTGGGCCTGGATGAGCGCGGAGATCAGGTCGTCGCGCGGCTCGGCGCGGCGCCGCGCGATGGCCTCCAGCATGTGGTCGACGCACTCGCGCATCACCTGCGGGAGGCGCTCGCGGTGCTCCGTGGGCGAGGACAGGCAGTGGCCCCACTCGAACCAGGGCGCGCGGTCCGCCTCGTCGATCCCGACCAGCTCGCAGATCACGGTGAACGGCAGCGGATAGCAGAACGCGGTCAACAGGTCGACGGGGGTGCCGTCGCGCCCCGCGTCGGCCATCCCGTCGAGCAGCGCCGTGGTGATCTCCTCGACCCGCGGGCGCAGCCGGGCCACGCGCCGGGCCGTGAACGCCTTGGAGACCAGGCCGCGCAGCCGGCGGTGGTCCGCGCCGTCGATCTGCATCAGCTTGTCTTCGAGGTAGTCGACCAGGTCGGTGGGGAGGTTGAGCTGACGCATGATCGTCGTACGGGTGTCCGGGGCGTCCGGCACCGAGGCCGGGTTGTTGTGGAACCTCGGGTCGGTCAGCACCCGGCGTACGTCCTCGTAGCGGGTGACCAGCCACATCGGGCGCCCGCCCATGATCGATCCGGTCAGGGTCGGCGCCTGTTCGCGCATCCGCGCGTACGCGCCGAACGGGTCGGCGATCAGGTCCGGCGAGAGCAGGTCGACCGGCTCGGTCGTGTTCTCGGCGGTGGCTGTCATGGGGCTCCCCTTCGGCGTCGAGGACATGTGTCGTCGTCCGGTCCTGAAGGAGACCGGCGGATCCGCTGTGACGAAGTACGTCCGGCCGTACGGTCGTTGGCACGGCTCCTGGGCAGGCTAAGGCCGAAATAGCCGGTGCAGCATCCCTCAACCTGGTAAGGTTTTCCGCTTCTTGACACGTTTCGCACGGTGGAATAGCGTGCCAGCGATTTCCCTCGATTTTCCGCGTGATCGATTTACCGCGTGGTTGATTTACCGTGCGGTTGATTTACCGTGCGGTTGTTTTCCACGGGACCGAGTTCCCACGTGGTCGATTTCTCCCCCGTGGTCGATTCCCGCGCGGTGGATTGTCACCCCTTCCGACAGCGCGCATGTGCGAGGTTTTCCTTGACGCCGTTCAGCGAAGTGCCCAGCGAAGTGCCTGTGGACCCCGCGGACGCCGACGTCGTCGTCGTGGGCAACGGACCGGTCGGCGCCGCGCTCTCGGTGCTGCTCGCCCAGCGCGGCTGGCGCGTGACCGTGCTGGAGCGCCGTCGGCGGCCGTATCCGCTCCCCCGGGCGACCAGCTTCGACGGGGAGACGGCCCGGCTCCTCGCCACCACCGGCATCGGCCCCGGCCTGGGCCGGATCACCGAACCGGCCAACGGCTACCAGTGGCGGACCGCCGCCGGTGCGGCGCTCCTGGACATCCCCTTCACGACGGCGGGCCCCTACGGCTGGCCGGACGCCAACACGATGCACCAGCCCGCCCTGGAGGAGCTGATCGCGGCCAGGGCCGCGGCGCTCGACGGGGTCACGGTCCTGCGCGGCCACGAGGTCGTGGGGATCGCCGACGGCGAGCGGCGGGTGGAGGTGACGGCCGCCACCGGCGACGGCTCCACCCGCGTCCTGTCCGCGCGGTGGGTCGTGGGCTGCGACGGCGCCAACAGCTTCGTGCGCGACCACCTCGACGTGTCCGTCACCGACCTCGGGTTCTCCTACGAGTGGCTGCTCTGCGACGTCGAGCTGCGCGAGCCGCGCGCGTTCACCCCCACCAACGTGCAGGTCTGCGACCCGGCGAGGCCCACCACCCTGGTGGGCAGCGGCCCGGGGCGGCGGCGCTGGGAGTTCATGCGGCTGCCGGGCGAGAGCGCGGCCGAGCTCAGCAGGGACGAGACGGCCTGGCGGCTGCTCGCGCCGTTCGGCGTCACCCCCGACACGGCGACGCTGCTGCGCAGCACCACGTACATCTTCCAGGCCAGTTGGGCCGACCGGTGGCGCGTGGGGCACGTCCTGCTCGCCGGGGACGCGGCCCATCTCATGCCGCCCTTCGCCGGGCAGGGCATGTGCTCCGGCATCCGGGACGTCGTCAACCTGGCGTGGAAGCTGGATCTGACGCTGCGCGGCCGCGCGGCCGCGTCCCTCCTGGACAGCTATGCCCAGGAGCGCCGCGCGCAGGCCAAGGAGGCGATCCTGGCCTCGGTCCAGCTGGGCCGGCTGATCTGTGTGACCGACCCCGTGGCCGCCGCCGAGCGGGACGCCACGGTCCTCGCCAACCGGCGCGGCCGCGCCCCGTCGGGGCCGGAGCCCGCGAAGCCGCTGCCCTGCGGGCTGCTGCACCGGGGGCCCGCGGCGACCGCGCCCGCGGGAGCGGTCGTCCCGCAGGGGCGCGTGGGCCGGGGCGGCCCCGCCGGGCTGTTCGACGACGTGGTGGGCCGCGGCTTCGTCCTGCTGACCACCGAGGAGCCGGGGGCCGTGCTCGACGCGGAACGGCTGGCCTTCCTCGATGAGCTGGCGGCCCGCGTGGTGCGGCTGCTGCCGCCGGGAGCCGGGGCGGGCCACGCGCCGGACGTCACCGTGCCCGGCGCCGTCGAGGTGGTGGACACCGACGACGTCTACCGGCCGTATCTGGCCCGGTGCGCGGCGACGGCTCTGCTCGTCCGCCCGGACTACCACGTCTTCGGCGCCGCGAGCGGCCCCGACGGCGTCCGCGAGCTGATCGACGACCTGCGGGACCAGCTGTACGCCCCGCTCCCCACCGCCGCACCGCACGGGGCGGGCTGACGGGCCGTCGCGGGAGCACGCGGGCGCGCGAGCGCCGCGCCGGGGCCGGACCCCGGCGCGGCCGGGCGGCTCAGGCCAGGCGCAGCGGAAGCTCCGCGACCCGGGTGAAGCCGGGCCTCAGGGCCCACGGGATCTCCTCGCGCCGCACCGCCAGGGACAGGTCGGGGAACCGGTCGAACAGCGCCTGGAGCGCCACCTCCGCCTCCAGGTACGCCAGCGGCGCGCCGAGGCAGTGGTGCGCGCCCATCCCGAAGCCGACGTGGCTCGCCGCGCCCCTGTGCACGTCGAGGCGCTCGGGGTCCGCGTACTTGCGCGGGTCGGTGTTCGCGGCCAGGAGCAGCGGAGTGACCGCCGAGCCCGCCGGGATGCGTACGCCGCTCAGCTCGATCTCCTCCGCCGCGTACCGGGGCTGCGCGAACTGGGAGGGGCCCAGGCGCATGAGTTCGCGCACCGCAGGCTGCCAGCGGGAGGGGTCCTCGCGCAACAGGGCGAGCTGGTCCGGGTTCTCCAGGAGGGCGAGCACCGAGTTGCCGAGCAGATACGTCGTCGACTCGTGGCCGGCGGTCACCATGGTGAAGACGAGGGTGACCATCTCCCGGTCGGAGAGCCGGTCCCCGTCGTCCTCCTGGGCCTGGACGAGCGCCGAGATCAGGTCGTCGCGCGGCTCGGCGCGGCGGCGCTCGATGACGTCCGTGACGTGTGCGGAGCACTCGCGCAGGATGGTCGGGAGGTGCTCGACCTGCATCAGGGACAGCACGCGCCCCCAGCCCGACCACTGCGGGCGGTCCGCCTCGTCGATGCCGACCAGCTCGCAGATCACGGCGATGGGCACCGGGTAGCAGAACGACTCCACGAGGTCGACGGGCGTGCCGTCGCGGCCCGCGGCGGCCATGTCGTCGAGCAGCCGCGCGGTGAGCTGCTCGATGCGCGGGCGCATCTCGGCCACCCGCCGCGCGGTGAACGCGCGGGAGACCAGTTTGCGCAGCCGGGCGTGCGGGGCGCCGTCGAGGTTCATCATCGCCTTGGCGATGAGGTCCTCCACGTCGGAGGGGATGTTGAGCTGCTTCAGGATCGCGTGCTCGCCGTCCGGGTCGCCGCTGCGCACGGACGACGGGTCGGTGACGAACCGCGGGTCGGTGAGGACCAGGCGCACGTCGTCGTAGCCGGTGACGAGCCACATCGGTGACCCCAGGACCGTGCCCGCGAGGACCGGCGCCTGTTCCCGCATCCGCGCGTACTTCGCGAAGGGGTCGGCCGTCAGGTCCGGCGAGAGCAGGTCGATCGGCTGGGTCGTGTTCTCGGTGGTGGCTGTCATGGGTCTACCCCTTCTGCGTCAAGGAAAATGGACCGACCGACCCACCGCCGTGAGACAGGAACACGGGACGGGCAATTGCCGTGCGAGGCGGTGAAGTCCGACGGCCTCTTTTCTCCCGTACGCCGTCGCGCCGCGGCGCGTTCCGTGCCGACGCCTCGATACGGTCCGGCTCTTGGGGACCCTAGGTCAGTCACGGCCGGTTGAGCATCCCTCGACCTGATAAGGAATCCCCGCCGCTTTCCCGGTTTTATGGGAGAGGGAATTCACGGCACACGAGCAGACGGGCCAGGGACACCGCGCCGTGCAGCGAGGACAGGCCGCCGAGGGCGGCCTCCTCCACGGGCAGCGGGGGCCTGCCGGGGCGGGCCAGTTCCGTGACGTGGTCGGCGACGAGCCCGGCGAATCCGGGGATGCCGTCGGCGAAGCCGCCGCCGACGCGGACGAGGCGCGGCTGGAGCAGCTCCTGGACGCCCACCGCGGCGGCGGCCAGGGCCCGGCAGGTCCTGCGCAGCGCGGTGACGGCCCAGGGCCGCCCGTCGCCCCAGGCCTTGACCAGGTCGTCGAAGGCGGCCGTGCTCCCCCGCTGTCGGCTCGCGCGGCGCAGCGTCGCCGGACCCGAGGCCACGGCCTGGAGGCATCCCCGGCGGCCGCAGTCGCACCGCGGGCCGCCGAGCTCGACGACCATGTGCCCGACCTCGAAGGAGCCGCGGCCCAGGCCGGGGCACGGCTCGCCCGCCAGGACGAGGCCGCCGCCGACGCCCGTACCGACACCGAGGTAGAGCAGGTCGGCGCAGCCCGAGGCCCGGGACTCCGCGAGCGCGCCGAGGTCGCCGTCGTCCGCCCAGGCGACGGCCGCCCCGGGGAACAGCGGGCGCAGGGCCGCGCCCAGGTCCGTGCCGGTCCACTCGGGGCGGCTCGGCCAGGCGGTGACGCGCTCGGCAGGGCCGACCGTGGCGGGCATCGCGACGCCCACCGCGCGGAAGGAGACACCGAGGTCCGCCCGCACCTCGGCGACCTGCTCGGCGAGGCGGCCGAGGTCGCGGGCCGCGCTGTGGCGCGGGGGCCAGGAGAACGCCCGCTCGTGGACGCACCGGTCGCCGGTCTCCACCCGGAGGGCGACCTTGGTGCCCCCGATGTCGACGCCCAGGTACGCGGCGTCCGCCTCGCCGTCGCCCATGCCGGTGTCCATACCGGTGTCCATGCCCGTGCCCGTGCCGTCGCCCATGCCGTGCGCCCGCCTCAGGCGCCGGGCACGGGCGGGCACAGGTCCAGCAGGTCGGCCGGGCGGTGCAGGACGGCGTCCGGCCGGGCTGCGAGCAGCTCGTCCGGGTCGTCGACGGCCCACAGCGCGGCGACCGAGGTCACTCCGGCGCCCTGGGCGCTGGCGAGGTCGGTCGGCGCGTCACCGACCATGACGGCCTCCTCGGCGCTCACGCCCAAGAGGCGCAGGGCGTGCTCCACGATGTCCGGCGCGGGCTTGGGCCTCGGCACCTCGTCCGAGCCGAGGACCTGGGCGAAGAACGGGAGCAGGCCCAGCTGTTCGAGGAGGGAGCGCGCCCGCGGCCCGCTCTTGCCGGTGGCCACGGCGAGCTTGATCCCGCGGACGCGCAGGGTCAGGAGCAGCTCGACGACTCCCTCGAAGACCGGCACCTTGGGGGCGAGGCGATAGCTCTCGCGGACGAACGGCTCCTCCATCTCCAGGGGCAGGCCCATGATCCGCATGATGTCCGGGAAGTAGCGCCCCAGGTGCCGCCGGTACTCGTCGAAGGGGGCCGGGCCCTCGCCGACGACCTCCTTGTAGGCGATGGCGAACGCCTCGTACATCACCGCGAAGCTGTCGACGATGACGCCGTCCAGGTCGAAGACCACGGCGCGCCTGACGGGGACGAGCGTGTCCGTCGCGGTCGCCGTCGGCCCCGTCCCTCCGGCCGCCGCGCGTATGCCGTCCACTGCGCCGGCCGGATCTCCCGAAGCCGCTGGTGTCACTGGCTCTCCCCCGTCCACCGCCCCGCGGGCACGCCGCCGCGCGGGTGCGCGGAGCGGGCCGAGGCGTAGAAGTCCTCGATGACGCGGACCGTCGTACGGGCCTCGGCGATGGCCCTGCCGCGGCTGCCCGGTTCCTTCAGGACGGCGGCGAGGCCGTCCAGCTGCCGCCGGTACTCGTCGCCGATCGGCTCGTCCGGCACCGGGAGCCGCGTGGTGGTGCCTTCGCGGGTCAGCGTCAGGACGGGTTCGGGGTCGCGGTGGGGGCTGAAGCCGAAGGTGCAGCGTAGCTCGGCGGTGCCCGCGCTGCCCGCGAGCTGGATCCGGGTGACGTCCAGGGCCTCGTGCGACGCCCACCCGGCGCGCAGCGCCACGGAGATCCCGTCGGCGCGGACGAAGAAGCCCCGCGCGGTGTCCTCGACGTCGCCGACGGCGTCGGCGGCGGGCCGGTCGCGCCGCCAGGCCGCGCCCCAGGCCGGGGCGTTGACGAAGTCGCTCGACGTCACGCCGACGACCTGGGTGAAGGGGGCGGGGCCGAGCAGCGAGGCGAGCGTGTCGAACAGGTGCCAGCCGAGGTCGAAGAGGACCCCGCCGCCCGCCTCGTCGCGCCGGGTGAACCAGCCGCCCGCCCTCGGGACGCCGCGCGCCCTGACCCAGGACAGCTCGGCGTGCCGGACGTGCCCCAGATCGGGCACCAGGGCCGCGAGGGCCGCCACGTCGCCGCGGTGGGGGGCAGCGCTGCCCGCGAGGAGCGTGGCCCCGCCCGCGCGTTCGGCGGCGGCCAGGGCGTCGGCCTCGGCGGCGGTCAGGCACACCGGCTTCTCCAGGAAGACGGAGACTCCCCTGCCGAGGAGGGCTCCCGCCACCTCGGCGTGCAGATGGTTGGGTACGGCGACGACGGCGAGGTCGACGTCCGCCGCGGTGAGCGCGTCCGCCGCCGGGTGCACGGGGACGCCCGGCGGGGCCTCGAACGCCGCGCGTGCCGCGGCTCCGGAGTCGACGGCGGCCACCACGTCGAAGTCGGCGTGCGCGCGCAGCCGGGGCACCCAGAGCTCGCGGCCCGCCCAGCCGAGCCCGACGACGGCCGTCCTGACGCTCATATGGCGGCCACACCGTCCGCGACGATCGCGGCGGTCTCGTGCAGGGCCTGCTCGTCGGCGAGCAGCACCCGGTGGTGGAGCCAGACGCAGTCCTGGCTGATGGCCTCGGTGCGGGGGCAGCGCTCGGCGACCTCGTCGGGGGTCTCGTCGGGCGCGCCGAACTCCCAGAAGGCGGCGGTGCGGTAGATCGCGCGGAAGCCCGCGAACGCCGGGACGCCCGCCTCGACGAGCCGGTCGACGAGGGCGTTGCGCCCCTCCTCGCCGATGCCGGGGACCCGGAACATCGCCATGTAGTGGGAGGGGAAGTCGGTGCGCTCGTCGCCGCGCTGCGGGGTCACTCCGTCGATCGCGCCGAGGAGTCCGGACAGCAGCGCCCAGCGCTTCTGGCGGGTGGTCACCTGCTGGTCGAGGCGGCCGAGCTGGGCCCGGAGCACCGCCGCGGAGAACTCGTTGAGCCGCAGATTGGATCCGGCGATCTCGTGCAGGTACCTGCGGTCGGTGCGGGGCCGCCCGCAGCTGTGCCGCAGGAACGCGGTCTCGTACAGCTCGGTGTCGGGGAACAGGACGGCGCCGCCCTCGCCGGCGGTCATCAGCTTGCCGTTCTGGAAGCTGAACGCGGCGACGGAGCCGAGTTCGCCGACGCGCTTGCCGCGCCAGCGGGCGCCGTGGGCGTGCGCGGCGTCCTGGAGCAGCGGCACGCCCGTGTCGGCGGAGAGCTTGGCGAGGGCGTCCATGTCCGCCATGTAGCCCGCCATGTGCACGGGCATGATCACCCGGGTCCTGGGGGTCACGGCGGCGGCGGTCGCCGTCACGTCGAGGGAGTACGTGTCCTCGTCGACGTCCACCGGGACGGCGACCGCGCCGAGGCGCTGCGCCGCCTGGGACGAGGAGATGAAGGTGAAGGCCGGGACGATGACCTCGGTGCCGGGGCCGACGCCCATGCACTGGAGGGCGAGTTCGAGCGCGTGCGTGCCGTTCGTGACCGCGAGGGCGTGGGGGGCGCCGTGGTGCTCGGCGAACTCCCGCTCGAAGGAGTCGACTTCGCTGCCGCCCATCCGCCACCACTGGCCCTGTTCGAGGGCGCGGACGAGTCCTTCCCGCTCCTGTACGTCGTACTGCGGCCACGCGGGGTACTCCGGCGCCTGTCGCACGTTCATGTTTCTCCAACCGTGGATGGGCTCGACGCGGGCTGCGGGGCGGTCGGGGCCGCGTGCCGCGGAGAGGGACGCGGGCGCGCGAGGGCACTCGCCGTCGGGGTCGCGGACGTCGCGCACACTCCGCCCCGTGCGGCGTCATGTGTCGGAAGAAAAGCTGACCAACAGGTCCAAAGTAGAGGCCCGGCGGCGCCCCCGCATCCCTCGGTCAGGTAGTCGGACCGGCCGCTAGGCGAGGCCGAAGAAGGCCTGATAGGCGTCGAGTTGGCCCTCCAGCATGTGAATGCCGTGATGGACGGGGTGTCCGAGGGCGGCCGCCTCGCGCAGGAGTCTCGTCTCGCGGGGCTTCATGACGATGTCGGCCACCACGCCGCCCGGCCGCAGGGAGTCCGGCGGGAAGGGCAGCGGGTCGTCGGGGCGCAGTCCGAGCGGGGTGGCGTTCACGGCGATGTCGGCGCCCCGCGGGTGCGGTCCGGTCAGCGCGCGGACCCGGCCGGGCCAGTGCGCGTCGAGGCGGGCGACGAGGGCGCCGAGCCGCGCGGTGTCCGTGTCGTACGCGGAGAGGCGGTCGACGCCCGCCGCGAGGAGGGCCGCGGCGATGGCGCTGCCCGCGCCGCCCGTCCCGACGAGCGCCACGTGGGCGCCCTTGGGTTCGTGTCCGGCGGCGACGAGTCCCGTCACGAAGCCGGAGCCGTCGAAGTTCTCCGCGAGCCAGCCGCCGTCGGCCTCCCGGCGCAGCACGTTGGCGCTGCCGACGATGTCCACGGTGGGGCCGCGCCGGTCGGCGAGCGCGCGTACGGCCGCCTTGTGCGGGACGGTGACGAACATGCCGTCGAGGTTGTCGATCCGCCGCAGGCCGCGTACGACGGCTTCGAGGTGCGGCGGCCGGGCGTGCACCGGCACGAGGACCGCGTCCCGGCCGAGGCGCGCGAAGAGCGGGTTCATCAGGGCGGGCGACTGGACCTGGGCGACGGGGTCGCCCAGGACGGCGTACAGCCGGGTGGTGCCCGTGATGGGCGTGGCGGGAGGGGGTTCCGTGCCGGGAGACGGCCCTTGGGCGGGAGGGTGCCCCGTGGCGGGGGAAGGTCCTTGCTCGGGAGGAGGTCCGGTCATCGCAGCCTCACCTTTCTGTCCGTGGCGGCGGCCGCCGCCAGCTCCGCGACGGCGGTGGCGAGTTCCATCGACTGCTCCGCGTTGAGGCGCGGGTCGCAGGCCGTGCGGTAGCGGGCGGGCAGGTCGGCCTCGGTGAGGCCGCGGGGGCCGCCGAGGCACTCCGTGACGTCGTCGCCGGTCAGCTCGACGTGCAGGCCGCCGGGGTGGGTGCCGAGGCGCCGGTGCACCTCGAAGAACCCGGAGATCTCGTCGGCGATGTGCCGGACCGCGCGGGTCTTGTGGCCGCCTGCCGACGTGTACGTGTTGCCGTGCATCGGGTCGCATTGCCAGACCACCTGGTGGCCGGAGGCGGTGACCTTCTCCACGATCGCCGGCAGGACGGCGCGGACCCGGGTGTGCCCCATGCGGCTGATCAGTGTGAGGCGTCCCGGTTCGCCGTGCGGGTCGAGCCTGCGCACGTAGTCGAGGGCCTGCTCGGGGGTGGTGCGGGGGCCGAGCTTGAGGCCGATCGGGTTGGACAGGAGCTCCGCGAACGCGATGTGCGCGCCGTCGAGGTCGCGGGTGCGCTCGCCGACCCACAGGAAGTGCCCGAGGCCGCTGGCGAACCGGGGCTCGGGTCCGCTGAGGTCCGCCCGCAGCGAGGTCCGCTCGTAGTCGAGCACGAGCGCCTCGTGGCTGACGTAGGGGCCGCCGCCGTCGGGCAGCGCCCGCGGACCGGCCTCGAAGTCCCGGACCACGGCCATGGCGCCCGCGGCGTCGGCGCGGGCCCGCAGCATCCGGGAGGGGTCCGGTGTGCGGGCCGCGGGCGTGGGCTGGATCGCGTTGACCAGGTCGCCGCGGTAGACGGGAAGGCCCCGTGCGTCCAGGGGCCGGGAGCGCGGTTTGGCGTACTGCCCGGCCATCCGGGCGACCGTGACCACGGGCAGTCCCGTGCGCCGGGCGAGCACCGCGGCCATGTCCGTGAGCAGGCCCAGGTTGGCCCGCTGGTGGGCCTCGGTGTTCTCGGCGAAGGCTTCGGCGCAGTCGCCGCCCTGGAGCAGGAACGCCTCGCCGCGCGCGACCGCGGCGAGCCGCTCCGCCAGGCGCGCGGTCTCGGCGGGGGTGACGAGCGGCTCGGCCCGGCTCAGGGCCGCCACCACGGCCCTCGCCCGCTCCGGGTCCGGCCAGTCAGGCTGCTGCGCGACCGGCCTGGCCAGGGCCGCGGCGAGCCGGTCGGCCAGGAGGCGGTGCGCGGGTCCGGCGGCGTCGGGTCCCGCCTCGGGCCGGGGCGGGCGGTTCACGTCCGGGCCGCTTCGGTCGCGGGGAGCCCGGGCTCGGCGGCGCCGACGAGCTCGGCGAGGGGCGCCCGGGGCATCCCTTCCAGCACGCGGGCGACGACCTCCTGCGGCACGTCGCTCACCAGCTCGGCCCCGGCGGGGCCGTCCAGGGCGAACGCGAGGCCGGTGAGGGCCTTCTTGTCGTGCCGCATCAGCCGCAGCAGGGCGGCGGGGTCGGCCTCGGCGGGCAGCGCGGTGGGCAGCCCGTAGTACTGGACGACGTCCTGGTGTTCCGCCACCCGGGCCGGGCCGATCCGGCCCAGGGCCCCGGCGAGGCGGCCCGCGAAGACGGTGCCGACGGCCACCGCCTCGCCGTGGCGCAGGGCGTAGCCGGTCTCCTTCTCCAGGGCGTGGCCCAGCGTGTGGCCGTAGTTGAGGATGTGCCGCACCCCGGTGTCCCGCTCGTCGGCCTCCACGATGCGGGCCTTGAGGGTGACGCTCGCGGTGATCTGCTCCACGAGCGGCAGTCCGCGCAGGTCGGCGGCGCCGATGAAGTGGCAGCGGGCGATCTCCCCGAGACCGTTCCGGAGTTCTCTGCGCGGCAGGGTCGCGAGGTAGTCGGTGTCGCACAGCACGGCGCTGGGCTGCCAGTAGGCCCCGACGAGGTTCTTCCCGGCGGGCAGGTTCACCGCCGTCTTGCCGCCGACGCTGGCGTCGACCTGGGCGAGCAGCGAGGTGGGCAGGTGCACCACCGGCACGCCCCGGTGGTACAGCGCGGCCGCGAGGCCGACCACGTCGGTGGTCGTCCCGCCGCCGCAGGACACGACGACGTCGGACCGGGTGAGTCCGAACCGTACGAACTCGCCGCACAGCGCCTCCACCGTGGCGAGCGTCTTGTCCCGCTCGCCGTCCCGGGCCGGCAGCAGCAGCGTCTCGACGCCGGTGTCGGGCACCCACTCCCGCGGGCGCGCCGACACGACGACGGCCCGCCCGGCGCCGAGGCGCCGGACCACGTCGGGGAGCGACGCGCGGACCCCCGGGCCGATCCGCACGTCGTACGCGTGGTCGGTGAGGCGCAGCGGTACGGAAGCCATCATGTCCCCCTTCGGGGCGCCGCGCGGGCGGTGCCCGCGGCGCGAGGTCAGCTCAATTCACCGGACAGAATGCGGAAGACCAGGTCGCGGTGTTCGTCGTCGTCCTTGATCGTGCGGACTTCCTCGCGGCCGCCGCGGACCGTGAGACAGCGCCGTCCCTTCAGGACGATCTGGCCGTCGTCGAAGGCGCGCCCGCACAGGACGTCCAGGCCGTCGTGCGTCCCGGTGGCCGCCTCGATCTCCCCGAAGATGCGGTCCGTTCCGCGCGCGATGGGGCACGCTTCGGGCGCGGTGGCGGCGGTGGCCGCGTACTCCCGGTTGAGGTGCTCCTCCAGTTCCTTCCAGTCGCTCCACTGCCGGGGCTTCGTCGTGAAGGTGTAGACGACGCTCCACCGGCTGACCCGCCCCCGGCGCTGGAGGGCGAACCCGGAGGCGTTCTCGACCAGGCGGTACTGGCATCCGTACTGGGTCTGCACCGTGCCGGTGATCCGCAGCGGCTCGATGTGGTTGGGCCCCGGGTAGCCGACGTCGACGAGCCACTCCTCGCCGTCCAGGGCGACGCGGCTGAACATGTGTTCCACGTCGAGCCCGAAGTTCTCGCGGCCCTCGGCGGTGCTGGCCGCCATCAGGGTGACGTCGTAGCCGAGTTCACCGAGCAGCCGGTGGAAGAGCCGGGCGAGCTGGAAGCAGGTGCCGCCGTGCCCGTCGACGACGCTCGTCTCGAACAGGGCGTCCTCGTCGAGGTCGACGAGGCGGATCCCGTCGCGGAGGTCCTGGGCGGCGCCGTTGTAGGGAATCGCCATGAGGTGGCTCTTGTGCAGCCTGCGCAGCGTCTCGGCGTCCACGCCGGTCGCTCCGGCGCAGCCGATCCGCTGGAGGTAGTCGCTCACGTCGAACACGTCGTCGCCTCTTTCCATGGGTTTTTTCGCAGGGGGGCCGCTGGGTTCATACGGAGAGCGCCACCGGGGTCGTGGCCTGTTCGCCGCACATCAGCGCGTGCAGGTGCGCGGCGAGCCTTCCTGGCGTCGGGTGGTCGAAGACGAGGCCGGGGGCGAGCTTCCGCTCGGTGAGGGTGCGCAGCCGGTTGCGCAGCTCGATGGCCGTGAGGGAGTCGAAGCCGATCTCGAAGAGCCCCTGGTCGGCGTCGATGTGGTACGTCGTGCCGTGGCCGAGGACCGCCGCGACCTGGCTCCGCACCAGGTCGAGCAGCAGCGTCGCCTGCTCGGCCGCGGGCAGTGCCGCGAGCCGCTCGGACAGCTGCCGGTGCTCGTCGCCGCCCGCCGCGTGCGCCAGTTGCCGTCCGGCGCGCACGAGGCCGCGCAGCAGGTGCGGCACCCCGCCACCGGCCGTCGCCCCGGCGCGTACGCCCCGCAGGTCCAGCTTGGCGGGAACCAGCAGGGCCTGCCCGGAGCCCACGGCCGCGTCGAACAGTTCCATGCCCTCCGCCGGAGTCATCCCCCGCAGCCCGCCCCGGCGGCTCATCCGGCTCTTGGTGAGGTCGTCGGTGTGGGCGGCCATCCCGCTGGTCTGCTCCCACAGGCCCCAGGCCAGGGAGACGCCGGGCAGGCCTGCCGCCCGCCGCTGGGCCATCAGCCCGTCGAGGAAGGCGTTCGCGGCGGCGTAGCTGCCGCTGCCCGCGCCCATGAAGACGCCCGACACGGACGAGTAGACGACGAACGCGTCCAACTCCAGGCCCAGTTCACGCGTCAGCCCGTCCAAGTGCCGCACCGCGTCCACCTTCGGCGCGAACACCCGCTCAAGGCGCTCCGGCGTCAGCGCCCCGATCACTCCGTCGTCCGTCACACCGGCGGTGTGCACGACGCCGGTGAGCGGGTGCTCGTCCGGTACGCCCGTCAGCAGGGCCTTCACCTGGTCGCGGTCGGACACGTCACACGCCACGACCGTCACCGTCGCACCCTGCTCGCGGAGCTCGGCCACCAGCTCCGGCACGCCTTCGGCGTCCGGACCCCGACGGCTGGCGAGCAGCAGATGCCGTACGCCGTACCGGGTGACCAGGTGCCGGGCCGCGAGGGCGCCCAGCGATCCGGCACCCGAGATGAGGACGGTGCCTTCCGGCCCGAACACCGGTGCCGCGTCGGGGGTTTGGCCGCTGACGCGGGCGAGGCGAGGGACGCGGAGGGCGGGGCCGCGCACGGCGATCTGCGGCTCGCCGCCGGCGAGGACCGCGCCCAGGACGGGCTCCGCGCCCGTGGTCGCGTCGACGTCCAGCAGGACGATGCGGTCCGGGTGTTCGGCCTGTGCGGCGCGCACCAGGCCCCACACGGCCGCCCCTGCCGGATCCCGCACGGTGGCCTCGCCACCGGCGGGCACCGCGCCCCGGGTGACCACCAGCAGCCGCGACTCTTCGAGCCCGGTCCCGGCCAGCCAGCACTGCACGACGTCCAGGACCCGGGTGGCCAGGGACAGTGCGGCCCCCTCCTCGTCGCCGCCGACGGCGTCCATGACCGCCAGGGCCGGGGCCGCCGCGCCCGACTCCACGTCGTCGGCCAGCGTCGCCACCTCCTCCGCCGTGGCCACGGCCACCCACGACGGCGAGGGCCGCGCCTCGCGCACCGGGGGCGGCTCCGTCCACTCCACCCGGAACAGCGAGTCGACGCGCGCCGTGTCCGACGCCGTCTCCAACTGCTCGGCGGACACCACCCGGCCCACCAGCGAGTCCAACGTCACGACCAGGCCACCGGCCTCGTCCACGGCCTCCAGCGACAGGGCGTCGCGCTCGGGCTTCGCCACGCGGACCCGCAGCGCCGACGCGCCCGCCGCGTGCAGTGCGAGCCCGTTCCAGGCGAAGGGCAGCCGCAGCTCAAGGCCGTCCGCGTCGCCGTCACCGGCGGCCGCCGTGACCGCCGCCACGGCGTTCAGCATGGTCGAGTGCAGGGCCGCGTCGAGGAGGGCGGGGTGGATGCCGTACCGGCCCGCTTCCTCCCGCTGCCCCTCGGGCAGGGCGACCTCGGCGAACACCTCGTCGCCGCGCCGCCACACCGCGCGCACGCCCTGGAACGCCGGGCCGTACCCGTAGCCGTCCCCGGCGAGGCGACCGTAGCCGTCGCCGATGTCCACCGGTTCCGCGCCGGGCGGCGGCCAGGACGTGAAGTCGTGGCCGCCCAGGTCACGGGGGTGGGCGGTGGTCGCGAGGAGCCCGGTGGCGTGCCGCGTCCAGGTGTCGGCGCCGCCGTCGTCCTCGCGCTGGGAGTACACCTCCACGGTCCGCGCTCCGGTCTCGCCCGGTCCGCCCACCGCGACCTGCACGCGCACCCCGCCGCGCCGGGGCACCACGAGCGGCGCCTCGATCACCAGCTCCTCCAGGATCCCGCACCCGGCCTCGTCACCGGCCCGCACCGCCAGCTCCACCAGCCCCGTGCCCGGGACGAGTACGACACCGCCGACCGCGTGGTCGGCCAGCCACGGATGCGTCCGCAGGGAGAGGCGCGAGGTGAACACGAGCCCGTCCGTCTGCGGAAGCCGCACCACCGCGCCCAGCAACGGGTGACCGGCCCCGGCGAGGCCGAGTGCCGCCGCGCCGGTCGCCGACTCGGCGGGCTTGAGCCAGTAGTGCCGGTGGTCGAAGGCGTACGTCGGCAACTCCACGCGCGCGTGCCCGGCTCCGGCGGGCAGCACACCCGCCCATTCCACGCGCACTCCCTTGACGAACAGCTCGGCCATCGAGCTCAGCAGCCGTCGCAGTCCGCCCTCCTCGCGCCGCAGTGTGCCCGTCACCTGCGCCGTGCTGTCGGCGCCATCCACGATCTCGGTGATCGGCTGTACGAGTACGGGGTGGGCGCTGACCTCCACGAACACGCCGTAGCCCTGGCCCAGGAGGTCGGCCGCGGCCGGGCCGAACCGCACCTGGCCGCGCAGGTTGCGGTACCAGTACCCGGCGTCCAGGACTCCGGCTTCCTCGATCCAGCTGCCGGTGACGGTGGAGTAGAACGGCACCTCCGGGGCCTTCGCGTCCACCCCCACCAGCACTTCGGCAAGGGTGGCCTGGATGTCCTCGACGTGACGAGTGTGCGATGCGTAGTCCACCGCCACCCGGCGCGTACGGACACCATCGCCGGACAGGGCCTCCAGCACCTCGTCCAAGGCTTCGGCGTCACCTGCGATCACCACGGACGACGGCCCGTTGACAGCCGCGACCTCCACCCGGCCCGCCCAGGACTCAAGGCGTGCGGTGACCTCTGCCTCGCTCAGAGCGACCGAGGCCATGCCACCGCGTCCGGCCAGCTCCGTGGCGATGGCCTGACTGCGCAACGCCACCACACGGGCCGCGTCCTCAAGGGAGAGGGTCCCCGCCACACACGCGGCCGCGATCTCCCCCTGCGAGTGACCAAGCACCGCATCCGGAACCACACCTACCGACGCCCACACCGCAGCCAAACCCACCATCACCGCGAAGCTCGCGGGCTGCACCACATCCACCCGCTCAAGAACCTCGGAATCAGCGTCACCCCGTAGGACATCGACAAGCGACCAGTCCACCCACGGCTCCAACGCCGCCGCGCACTCCCCCACCCGCTCCGCGAACACCGCGGAAGCGTCCAGGAGTTCACGGCCCATACCCGCCCACTGCGACCCCTGCCCCGGGAACACCAGCACGAGATCCCCCGGCGTACCCCCGCTGCCCGACACCAGCCCCGGACCGCTCTCACCCCGCTCAAGCGCCCGCAACCCGGCCAGGGCTTCCTCGCCCGAGCCCGCGACCACCACCGCGCGCTCGCCCAGCACAGCCCGCCCCGACACCAACGCCCCGGCCACGGCGGGCAACAACGCGCCAGCGCCCGACTCCACATACGACGCCAGGCGACCGGCCTGCCCCGCCAGCGAAGCCCGGCTCCGCGCCGACACCACCAACGGCACCACACCCACAGGGGCTGAACCCTCCGAGACCGGCTCCTCGGGCGCCTCCTCCAGGATCAGGTGGGCGTTCGTGCCGCTGATGCCGAACGCGGACACCCCCGCCCGGCGCGGGCGCCCGTCGCGCGGCCAGTCCCGTGCCTGGGTGAGGAGCTCCACCGCGCCCAGGGACCAGTCGACCTCGGCCGTGGGCGCGTCCACGTGCAGGGTGGGGGGCATGACCGCGTGGCGCAGCGCCTGCACCATCTTGATCACACCGGCCGCACCCGCGGCGGCCTGCGCATGCCCGATGTTCGACTTCAACGAGCCCAGCCACAGCGGCCGTTCGGGCTCCCTGTCCCGGCCGTACGTCGCCAGGAGCGCCTGCGCCTCGATCGGGTCGCCCAGGGTCGTGCCCGTGCCGTGGCCCTCCACCACATCCACCTCGGAGGGGGTGAGGCCCGCGTGGGCCAGGGCCTTGCGGATCACGCGTTGCTGCGCGGGGCCGTTGGGGGCGGTGAGGCCGTTGGAGGCGCCGTCCTGGTTGACCGCGCTGCCGCGCAGCACGGCCAGCACGCGGTGCCCGCGCTCGCGCGCCGCCGACAGGCGCTCAAGGACCACCAGGCCGACTCCCTCGGACCAGCCGGTGCCGTCGGCGCCCGCCGCGTAGGACTTGCAGCGCCCGTCGGTGGCCAGGCCCCGCTGCCGGGAGAACTCCACGAAGGCCCCGGGCGTCGCCATCACGGCCACGCCACCGGCGAGTGCCATCGAGCACTCGCCCTGCCGCAGCGCCTGCGCCGCCAGGTGCATGGCGACCAGGGACGAGGAGCAGGCGGTGTCCACGGTGACCGCCGGGCCCTCGAAACCGAAGGCGTACGCCACCCGGCCCGAGGCCACGCTCGGCGCCGAGCCGGTGCCCGTGTAGCCCTCCACGTCCCGCGCGTCCGCGCCCATCCCGTAGCCCTGGGTGGACACCCCGGAGAACACTCCGACGTCGGTGCCCTTCAGCGCCACCGGGTCGATGCCCGCCTGCTCCAGGGCCTCCCAGGACGTTTCCAGGAGCAGCCGCTGCTGCGGGTCCATCGCCTGCGCCTCGCGCGGGGAGATGCCGAAGAACCCGGGGTCGAAGAGGCCCGCGCCCTGGAGGAAGCCGCCCTGACTGGCGTACGACGTACCGGCGTTGTCAGGATCCGCGTCGAACAACCCCTCCAGGTCCCAGCCACGGTCCTCCGGGAACGGTGCCATGCCCTCGCGGCCCTCCCGCACCAGCCGCCACAAGCCTTCAGGGTCCGCCACCCCACCGGGCAGACGGCACGCCATGCCGACGATCGCGATCGGCTCGTCCCGATCCACGGCCACGGACGACACGGACGGGACAGCGGCACCGTCCGCCGTCTCGGCCAGCTCCTCGCGCAGGTAGCGGGCGAGCGCCACGGGGGTCGGGTAGTCGAAGACGAGGGTGGCGGGGAACTTGAGAGCGGTCGCCTCGCGCAGTCGGTTGCGCAGTTCCACCGAGGTGAGGGAGTCGAACCCGGCTTCGTTGAAGGCCGTGTCCGGCCGTACGCCGCCGGGCCCCGTGTGCCCGAGGACGACCGCGGCCTGGGTGCGGACCAGGTCGAGCAGCAGGGCCTCCTGTTCCGCCGCGGTGAGCCCGGCCAGGCGCCGGGACAGCTCGACGTCGCCGGCGGAGGCGGCCCGCGCCTGCTGTCGGGCCGCCCGGACGAGGCCGCGCAGCAGGTGCGGGACCGCGCCGCCGGACGCCGCACCGGCGCGGGCTCCCCGCAGGTCCAGCTTGATCGGGACCAGCAGCGGCTGCCCGGCCGCCGCCGCGGCGTCGAACAGCTCCATGCCTTCGGCAGCCGTGATGGCCAGCACGCCGCCGCGGTTCGCGCGCGCCTGGTCGACGTCGTCGAGGTGCGCGGTCATGCCCGCGGCCTGCTCCCACAGGCCCCAGGCGAGGGAGAGCCCCGGCAGACCCGCCGCCCGCCGCTGGGCCATCAGCCCGTCGAGGAAAGCGTTGGCCGCCGCGTAGTTGCCCTGGCCCGCCGACCCGAACACGCCCGCCGCGGAGGAGTAGACGATGAACGCGTCGAGGTCGATGCCCCGGGTCAGCTCGTCGAGGTGCCGCACCGCGTCCACCTTCGGCGCGAACACCCCCGCGAGGCGCTCCGGCGTCAGCGCGCCGATCACCCCGTCGTCCAGCACGCCCGCGGTGTGCACGACCGCGCCCAGCGGGTGTTCGTCCGGTACGGACGCCAGCAACGCCCGCACCTGCTCGCGGTCGGACACGTCGCACGCCACGACCGACACCGTCGCACCCTGCCCGACGAGTTCCGCCACCAGCTCCGCCGCACCCTCGGCCTCCGCGCCCCGGCGGCTGGCAAGAAGCAGATGCCGTACACCGTGCCGGGCCACCAGATGACGAGCCACCAGGCCACCCAGAGAACCAGTTCCACCAGTGAGTAGAACGCTCTTTCCAGAGCCGAACTTGTTCGGCACATCCGACACCTCACCGGTGACACGGGCGAGCCTGGGCGCGGAGTACCTCATTCCACGCACCGCGACCTGGGGCTCACCGGCCTCAAGCACCGCTCCCAGCACCGCGTCCAGGGGGCCGCCCGCCGCGGGGTCGGTGTCCAGCAGGACGATCCGGTCCGGGTTCTCCGCCTGCGCCGCGCGCACCAGGCCCCACACCGCCGCTCCCGCCGGATCGCTCACCACACCCGTGCCCGCGGGCACCGCACCCCGGGTGACGACGGCGAGGCGCGACTCCTCAAGGGAGGCTTCGGTCAGCCAGGCCTGGACGACCTCCAACACCCGTGCTGTCAGGGCGAGTACCGCGTCCTCGCCGTCGCCGCCGACGGCTTCCAGGACGGCCACCGGGGGTACGTCGGCGCGCGCGGCCAGGGCCGCCACCTCGTCGGCGGTGGCCACCGGCAGCCACTGCTGTGGCTCCCCCTGCGGCGGGGGCAGCTCGGTCCACTCCACGCCGAACAGCGCGGTGGCGGCCGCCGTGTCCGCCGCGCTCTCCAGCTGGCCCTCGGACACCGGCCGGGACACGAGCGAGTCCATCGTCACGACGGGGCCGCCGGTCTCGTCCGCCGCCGCGAGGGCCACGGCGCCGGGGCCACCGGGCGTCAGGCGCACCCGCAGCGCCGAGGCGCCGACGGCGTGCAGCACGAGGCCGTTCCAGGCGAACGGCAGCACCGGCCGCGCGGGTTCCTCCCCCGCCGGGTCCGCCGTGGCGGCGAGCATCCCGGCGTGCAGGGCCGCGTCTAGGAGCGCGGGGTGGATGCCGAACCTGTCGGCCTCCTCGCGCTGCTCCTCGGGCAGGGCGACCTCGGCGAAGAGTTCGTCACCGCGCCGCCACACCGTCCGCAGACCGCGGAAGGCCGGGCCGTAGCCGTAGCCGCGTTCGGCCAGGTCGTCGTAGAAGTCGCCGGGGTGCACGTCCACCGGTCGCGCGCCGGGCGGCGGCCAGGCGGTGAAGTCGAAGCCGTCCCGGCCGCGGGGGCGGGCGGTGGCCGACAGGAGGCCCGCGGCATGGCGCGTCCAGGTGTCCGCGTCGCCGTCGTCCTCGCGCTGGGAGTACACCTCCACGGTGCGCGTGCCCGTCTCGCCCGGGGCGCCCACCGCGACCTGCACCCGCACCGCACCGCGCGCGGGCACCGCCAACGGGGCCTCGACGACCAGCTCTTCGAGGCTCCCGCACCCGGCTTCGTCACCGGCCCGCACCGCCAGCTCCACGAGGCCGGTCCCCGGCAGGAGCACCACGCCGCCGACCGCGTGATCGGCCAGCCACGGGTGCGTGCGCAGCGAGAGGCGCGAGGTGAAGACCAGGCCGTCGGAGTGCGGAAGGCGCACCACCGCGCCGAGCAGGGGGTGGTCCGCCGCCGTCTGCCCGAGCGACGCGGCGTCCGTGGCCGACGCGCCGGGCTTGAGCCAGTACTGCTGGTGGTCGAAGGCGTACGTCGGCAGGTCCACGCGCCGGGACGCGGCCCCGGCGGGCAACAGGCGCGCCCAGTCCACGGCCACGCCCCGGACGAACAGCTCGGCCATCGAGGCCAGCAGCGTCACCTCCTCCGGGCGGCCTTCGCGCAGGGCGGCGACGCACGTCACCTCGGCGGTGGTGGCGGTGGCCGTCTCCTCGACCAGGCCGGTGAGGGCCGCGCCGGGCCCCAGCTCCACGAACAGGGTGCCGCCGAACTCCGCGGCGGCCGCGACGCCCTCGGCGAACCGCACCGGCCGGCGCACGTGTGCGGCCCAGTAGTGGGGGTCGGACAGCTCGTCGGGGCCGGCGAGCCGCCCGGTCACGTTCGAGACCACCGGGATCGCGGGCCGCTGCCACGCCACGTCGGCGAGCTCCGCGGTGAAGTCGGCCAGCATCGGTTCCATCCGCGGGGAGTGGAACGCGTGCGACACCGCGAGGCGCTTCGTCTTGTACCCCCGCTCGCGCAGCGGACCGGCCGCCGCGAGGACGGCGTCCTCGTCGCCGGAGAGCACCAGGGCGGCCGGGCCGTTGACCGCCGCGACCTCCACGCCCTCGCGCAGCAGCCCGGCGACCTGCTCCTCGCGCGCGGCCACCGCGACCATGGCGCCGCCCGGCGGCAGCGCCTGCATGAGCCGCCCCCTGGCCGCGACCAGGCGGGCCGCGTCCGGCAGCGTGAGGGCGCCCGCCACGTACGCGGCGGTGACCTCACCGATCGAGTGTCCGATCACCGCGTCCGGCCGTACGCCCCAGGACTCCACGAGGCGGGCCAGGGCGCTCTCCACGGCGAAGAGGCCCGCCTGGGTGAACACCGTCTGGTCGAGCAGGTCGGCGCTGCCCGCGACCGTGCCCAGGACCACGTCCCGTACGGGGTGGTCGACCCATCCGGCGAGGCGCGCGTCCAGCTCCTCGCAGGCCTCGTCCAAGGCTTCCGCGAACACCGGGTACCGCTCGTACAGCTCCCGGCCCGCCCCCGCCCGCTGCGAGCCCTGCCCGGGGAACACCCAGACGACCTTGCCCACGTCGCCCGACCCGGTGACCCGGCCGGACACGACACCGGTGGTGCTCTCGCCCCGCGCGAGCGCCCGGAGGCCGGTCAGCGCCTCCTCGGCCGAGCGGGCGGCGACCACGGCGCGCTCGCCGAGCAGGGCCCGGCCGGACAGGAGCGCACCGGCGACGTCCGCGAGGTCCACGCCACCGGAGTCACCGGGCTCCCACGACTGGAGGTACGTCGTCAGCCGTGCGGCCTGGCCCGCCAGCGCTCCGGCGCCGCTCGCCGAGACCACCAGGGGCACCGCGCCGCCGGGCTCCGCCCGCTCGGGGAGCGGCTCACCCGCCTCCGGGGGTGCTTCCTCCAGGATCAGGTGCGCGTTGGTGCCGCTGATCCCGAAGGAGGAGACTCCGGCCCGGCGCGGGCGGTCGTCGCGCGGCCACTCCCGCGCCTCCGTCAGGAGCTCGACCGCGCCCGCCGACCAGTCCACTTCGGCCGTGGGCTCCTGGACGTGCAGCGTGGGCGGCATGACGCCGTGCCGGAGCGCCTGCACCACCTTGATCACACTGGCGACACCTGCGGCGGCCTGCGTGTGCCCGATGTTCGACTTCAACGAGCCGAGCCACAGGGGCCGTCGCGGGTCACGGCCCTGCCCGTACGTCGCGAGGAGCGCCTGGGCCTCGATCGGGTCGCCCAGGGCGGTCCCGGTGCCGTGGCCCTCCACGACGTCCACGTCCGCGGGGACGAGTCCGGCTCCGGCCAGGGCCTTGCGGATCACGCGCTCCTGCGAGGGGCCGTTGGGGGCGGTGAGGCCGTTGGAGGCGCCGTCCTGGTTGACCGCGCTGCCGCGGATGACGGCGAGGACCTGGTGGCCGCGCTCGCGGGCGACCGAGAGGCGCTCCAGGACCACCACGCCCGCGCCCTCGGCGAGGCCCATGCCGTCGGCGCCGTCCGCGTACGCCTTGCACCGGCCGTCGGAGGCCATGCCGCGCTGCCGCGAGAACGCCACGAAGGTGCCGGGCGTCGACATCACCATCGCGCCCCCGGCCAGGGCCATTGAGCACTCGCCCTGCCGCAGCGCCTGCGCCGCCAGATGCATCGCCACGAGCGACGACGAGCACGCGGTGTCCACGGTGACCGCCGGGCCCTCGAAGCCGAAGACGTACGACACCCGGCCGGAGGCCACGCTTCCCGCCACGCCCGTGCCGGTGAAGCTCTCCAGCTCCGGGGCGATCGCCCCGGCACCGGCTCCGTAGCCCTGGCTGGACACGCCGGAGAACACCCCGACGTCGCTGCCCTTCAGCGACACCGGGTCGATGCCCGCCTGCTCCAGGGCCTCCCAGGAGGTCTCCAGGAGCAGCCGCTGCTGCGGGTCCATGGCCAGTGCCTCGCGCGGGGAGATGCCGAAGAGCCCCGCGTCGAAGAGGCCCGCGCCGCGCAGGAAGCCGCCCTGGTCGGTGTAGGACGTACCGGGGTTGTCGGGGTCCGGGTCGAAGAGGCCGTCCAGCTCCCAGCCCCGGTCGTCGGGGAATCCCGACACCGCGTCCCGGCCCTCGCGCACCAGGCGCCACAGCTCCTCCGGCCCCGTCACCCCGCCCGGCAGCCGACAGGCCATCCCCACGATCGCCACCGGCTCGCCCGCGTGCGAGGAGCCCTGTTTCCGCAGTTGGTGCAGTTCGGTCGTGACGCGCTTGAGGTACTGGAGGAGCTTTTCGTCCGTGGCCATGGTTCAGTCCTCACGAAGGTTGGGTGGAACCGCGGAGTCTCGCGCCGGTCCCGGACGGGTCCTGGCGCGTGCCGGTCTCACACGAGCCCCAGTTCGTCATCGATGAAGTCGAGGACTTCGTCGGCCGACGCGGATTCCAGCTGCTCCGCGACCGTGGCGGCGTCCGTCCGCCCGACCACGCCGTTGCACCTGGCCACCAGGCCCTGCAGGCGAAGCGCGACGCTGGACTTCATGGCGGCGTCGAGGGGCAGGGCACCGATCAGCGCCTCGACGTCCTCGATCCTCGCGTGCACGCGGGCGAGCACGTCGTCGCTCACGCCGAGGCCGTCGCGCAGGTGCCGGGCGAGGACCAGCGGGTTCGGCTGGTCGAAGACGAGCGTGGCGGGCAGCTTCAGGCCGGTCGCCTCGCGCAGCCGGTTGCGCAGCTCCACGGAGGTGAGCGAGTCGAACCCGACGTCCTTGAACGCCGTGTCCGCCCGCACGCCTCCCGGCCCGCTGTGTCCGAGCACGACCGCGGCCTGCGTCCGCACCAGGTCGAGCAGCAGGGCCTCCTGCTCCGCCGCGGCGAGCCCGGCCAGGCGGCGCACCAGCTCGCCGTCGCCGGCGGCCGCCGCCCGCGCCTGCTGCCTGCCCGCCGGTACGAGGCCGCGCAGCAGGGGCGGCACCCCGCCGCCGCCCGCCGCTCCGGCCCGCACGCCCTGGAGGTCCAGTTTGACCGGCACGAGCAGCGACCGCCCGGACGCCAGGGCGGCGTCGAAGAGTTCCATGCCCTCGGCGGGCTTGATGCCCACGACGCCGGTGCGGTTGGCGCGCCGGTTCATCCGCGTCCGGTCGGCGGAGCTGAGGTGCGTGGTCATGTTGGTGGCGTGCTCCCACGTGCCCCAGGCGAGGGAGGTCCCGGGCAGGCCGGAGGCCCGCCGGTGCGCCATCAGGCCGTCCAGGTAGGCGTTCGCCGCCGCGTAACCGCTGCTGCCCGCTCCCATGAACACGGACGACGCCGAGGAATAGACGACGAACGCCTCCAGGTCCAGGCCCCGCGTCAACTCGTCGAGATGCCGCACCGCGTCCACCTTCGGCGCGAACACCCCCGCCAAACGCTCCGCACTCAGCGCCCCGATGACACCCGCGTCGAAGACACCCGCCGTGTGCACGACACCCGTCAGCGGCTGTCCGTCCGTGCTGACCGAAGCCAACAGGGCCTTCACCTCATCGCGATCGGACACGTCACACGCCACGGCCGCCGCCGCCGCGCCCTGCCCGGCAAGCTCGGCGACCAACTCCGCTACGCCCTCGGCGTCCGGGCCCCGCCGACTGGCGAGCACCAGACTCCGCACTCCGTACCGGGTGACGAGGTGCCGGGCCACCAGGGCGCCCAGCGACCCGCCGCCCGAGACCAGCACGGTTCCCGCGGGCCCGAACGAAGCTTCCGTACCGGTGAGTTGATCTGCCACGCGGGCGAGCCGGGGCACGGTGAAGGTCGTTCCGCGCACCGCGACCTGGGGCTCACGGCTGGCGAGCACCGGCCCCAGAACGGATTCCACGCCCCCCTCCGGGGCGGCCGGGTCGAGGTCCAGGAGGACAAGGCGGTCCGGGTTCTCGGCCTGCGCGGCGCGCACCAGGCCCCAGACCGCGGCCGCCGCCGGATCCGTGAGGGTGGCGTCGCTCCCGGCGGCGACCGCGCCCCGGGTCGCCACCACCAGGCGTGACTCTTCGAGATCGGCCTCGGCCAGCCACGCCTGTACGACCGCGAGCACCTGGGCGGTCACGGCGAGCGCGGCGTCCTCGCCGTCGCCGCCGACGGCTCGCAGGACGGCCACCGGGGGTACGTCGGCGCTCCCGGCCAGGGCCACCGCCTCGTCAGCGGTGGCCACGGACACCCAGGCCTGTGGCTCGCTCTGCGGCGGCGGCAGTTCGGTCCAGTCCACGCCGAACAGTGCGGTGGCGGCCGTCGCGTCCGCCGTGGCCTCCACCTGGTCGGCGGACACCGGCCGGGACACCAGCGAGTCCATGGTCACGACCAGGCCTCCGGTCTCGTCCGCCGCCTGCACGGACAACGTGTCCGGGCCGCACGGCGCGACCCGCACCCGCAGTGCCGCGGCCCCGGCAGCGTGCAGCACCAGGCCGTTCCACGCGAACGCGAGGACCGGTTCCCCGGAGTCCTCCGCCGCCGGGTCCGCGGCGGCGGCGAACGTGCCCACCTGCAGGGCCGCGTCGAGGAGTGCGGGGTGGATGCCGTACCGGCCCGCATCCTTGCGCTGTTCCTCGGGCAGGGCGACCTCGGCGAACACCTCGTCGCCGCGCCGCCACGCCGCGCGCACGCCCCGGAACGCCGGGCCGTAGCCGAACCCCCGCGCGGCCAGACCGTCGTAGAAGTCACCCGCTTCCACCTGGACCTTCTGGGCGCCGGGCGGCGGCCAGGCGGCGAAGTCGAGCTCCGGCCCCTCCCCGGCCGTGGCCGACGGTGCCGTCACCAGGCCGGTGGCGTGGCGTGTCCAGGTACCGGGGCCGTCCTCGCGCTGGGAGTACACCTCCACGGCCCGCGCCCCGGTCTCGCCCGGTCCGCCCACCGCGACCTGTACCCGTACCCCACTGTGCTCGGGAACGGCCAACGGCGCCTCGATCACCAGCTCTTCGAGGACCCCGCAGCCGGTCTCGTCCCCGGCCCGCACCACCAGCTCCACGAGCGCGGTGCCCGGCAGGAGCACCACCCCGCCGACCGCGTGATCGGCCAGCCAGGGGTGAGCGCGGAGCGAGAGGCGGGACGTGAGCACGAGCCCGTCGGTCTGCGGAAGGCTCACGACCGCGCCAAGGAGCGGGTGTTCGGCCGCGGCCTGCCCCAGCGACGCCGCGTCGGTCGCTTCCTCGCCCGGGGTGAGCCAGTAGTGGTGGTGCTCGAAGGCGTACGTCGGCAACTCCACGCGCGCCGAACCCGTCGCGGGTAGCACCCCACGCCAGTCGACAGCCACGCCCCGCACGAACAGCTCGGCCATCGAGCTCAGCAGCCGCCGCAGTCCGCCCTCCTCGCGCCGCAGCGTGCCCGCCACCACCGCCGCGCTGTCGGCGCCATCCACGATCTCGGTGATCGGCTGTACGAGTACGGGGTGGGCACTGACCTCCACGAACACGCCGTAGCCCTCCGCGAGGAGGTCGGCCACGGCCGGGCCGAACCGCACCTGACCACGCAGATTGCGATACCAGTACCCGGCGTCCAGGACCCCGGCCTCCGCCACCCAGCCGCCGGTCACGGTGGAGTAGAACGGCACCTCCGGGGCCTTCGCGTCCACCCCCACCAACGCTTCGGCAAGGGCGGCCTGGATGTCCTCGACGTGACGAGTGTGCGAGGCGTAATCCACCGCCACCCGGCGCGTACGAACACCATCCCTGGACAGGGCCTCCAGCACCTCGTCCAAAGCCTGGGCATCGCCCGCGATCACCACGGACGAGGGCCCGTTGACAGCCGCGACCTCCACCCGGCCCGCCCAGGGCCCAAGGCGTGCGGTGACCTCTGCCTCGCTCAGCGCCACCGAGGCCATCCCACCGCGCCCGGCCAGCCCCGCAGCGATGGCCTGACTGCGCAACGCCACCACACGGGCCGCGTCGTCGAGAGACAACGCCCCCGCCACACACGCCGCCGCGATCTCCCCCTGCGAGTGACCAAGCACCGCATCCGGAACCACACCTACCGACGCCCACACCGCAGCCAAACCCACCATCACCGCGAAACTCGCGGGCTGCACCACATCCACCCGCTCAAGAACCTCGGGATCAACGTCACCCCGTAGGACATCGACGAGCGACCAGTCCACCCACCGCTCAAGAGCAGCAGCGCACTCCCCCACCCGCTCCGCGAACACCACAGAGGAATCCAGGAGTTCACGGCCCATCCCCACCCACTGCGACCCCTGCCCCGGGAACACCAGCACAAGGTCGCCCGGGACACCGGAACCGGTGACGCTCCCGGACACGACGTTCGGGCCGCTCTCGCCGCGCGCCAACGCCCGCAGCCCGGTGAGCGCGTCCTCGGCCGAGTCCGCCACGACCACCGCGCGATCGTCGAGGAGCGCCCGGCCCGACACCAAGGCCCCGGCCACCGTGGCCAGCGGTGTCCCGTCGGCCGTCTCGATGAACGCCGCGAGACGCCCGGCCTGCCCCGGCAGCGCCCCGGGAGTCCGTGCCGACACCACCAGCGGCACCACACCCACCGGGGCTGAACCCTCCGAGACCGGCTCCTCGGGGGCCTCCTCCAGGATCAGGTGGGCGTTCGTGCCGCTCACACCGAACGAGGACACACCCGCCCGGCGCGGACGGTCGTCGCGCGGCCACTCCCGCGCCTCCGTCAGGAGCTCGACCGCGCCCGTGGTCCAGTCGACCTCGGTCGTGGGCGTCCGCACGTGCAGCGTGGGCGGCAGGACGCCGTGGCGCAGCGCCTGCACCATCTTGATCACGCTGGCCACGCCCGCTGCGGCCTGCGTGTGGCCGATGTTCGACTTCAACGAGCCCAGCCACAGCGGCCGTTCGGGATCCCTGTCCCGGCCGTACGTCGCCAGGAGCGCCTGCGCCTCGATCGGGTCGCCGAGGGCCGTGCCCGTGCCGTGGCCCTCCACCACGTCCACGTCGGCCGGGGAGAGGCCCGCGTTGGCCAGGGCCCTGCGGATGACCCGCTGTTGGGAGGGGCCGTTGGGGGCGGTCAGGCCGTTGGAGGCGCCGTCCTGGTTGACCGCGCTGCCGCGCAGTACGGCCAGGACCTGGTGCCCGCGCTCGCGGGCGACCGAGAGGCGTTCGAGGACGACCACGCCCGCGCCCTCGGCCAGGCCCATGCCGTCCGCGCCGTCCGCGAACGCCTTGCACCGGCCGTCCTCGGCCAGGCCCCGCTGCCGGGAGAACGCCACGAAGTTGCCGGGTGTGGCCATCACCATCGCGCCCCCGGCCAGGGCCATCGAGCAGTCTCCGTGCCGCAGCGCCTGCGCCGCCAGGTGCATGGCGACCAGGGACGAGGAGCAGGCGGTGTCCACCGTGACCGCCGGGCCCTCGAAGCCGAACACGTACGACACGCGGCCCGACGCCACGCTCGGCGTCGCGCCCGTGCCCGCGAAGCCCTCCGACTCCGGTGTCACCACCCCGGCACCGGCCCCGTAGCCCTGGCTGGACACGCCGGAGAACACCCCCACGTCGATGCCCTTCAGCGACAGGGGGTCGATGCCCGCCTGCTCCAGGGCCTCCCAGGAGGTCTCCAGGAGCAGCCGCTGCTGCGGGTCCATGGCCAGTGCCTCGCGCGGGGAGATGCCGAAGAAACCCGCGTCGAAGAGCCCCGCCCCACGCAGGAAACCACCCCGGCTCGTGTACGACGTACCCGCATGGTCAGGATCCGGGTCGAACAACCCCTCCACATCCCAACCCCGGTCCTCCGGAAAGTCACAGACCGCATCCACGCCATCGGCCACCAGCCGCCACAACTCCTCCGGCGACCCCACACCACCCGGATACCGGCACGCCATCGACACGACGGCGATCGGCTCCCGCGCCTGGTCCTCGACCTCGCGCAGGCGCTTGCGGGCGTCGCGGGCGTCGGCGATGGCCCTCTTGAGGTAGTCGCGGAGTTGTACCTCGTCAGCCACTGAATTCAGCTCCCAGGAATTCGATGTGTGCGATTGCTGTGCGTGGGGCGCGAGGCGCCGTACGGTCCCGCTCAGTCGAGCCGGTCGAAGATCGCGAACAGTTCCTCGTCGCTCGCGGTGTCGAGGTCCTCGTCCGCCGCGTCGCCGCCGCCCGCCGCCTCGGCCGCCTCTGCGGCCTTCAGCAGTTCCCGCAGGCGTACGGTGATCCGGTCCCGGGCCTCCTCGTCGCCCGCCGCCGCGTCGATGGCCGCCTCCAGTCCGGCGAGTCCGGCGAGGACCGGATCGGCGGGAGACGCGCTGCCGACGGCGAGTTCGCCGAGCAGGTACGCGGAGAGGGCCTGCGGCGTCGGATGGTCGAAGACGAGCGTGGCGGGCAGCTTCAGGCCGGTCGCCCCGCGCAGCCGGTTGCGCAGCTCCACCGCCGTGAGCGAGTCGAACCCGGCCTCGTTGAACGCCGTGTCCGGCCGGACGCTCCCCGGGCCCGTGTGCCCGAGCACCACCGCGGCCTGCGTACGCACCAGGTCCAGCAGGAACTTCGTACGCTCGGCCGCGGGCAGCCCGGCCAGGCGCTCGGACAGCTGCCGGTGGTCGCCGCCGGTGCCCCCGGTCGCCCGGGCCTGCTGCCGGCCCGCGCGGATGAGCCCGCGCAACAGGGGCGGGACTCCGCCCGCCGCCGCGTCCGCACGCGCTTCCCGCAGGTCCAGTTTGACCGGCACGAGCAGCGGCCGCCCGGACGCCAGGGCGGCGTCGAACAGCTCCATGCCTTCGCCGGACTTCAGCGCCAGGACACCGCCGCGTCCCTCGCGTCGGCTCATCCGTGTCCTGGTGAGGTCGTCGATGGTGTCCGCCATGCCGGTGGTCTGCTCCCAGGGGCCCCAGGCGAGGGCGGTCCCGGGCAGGCCGGAGGCCCGCCGGTGCGCCATCAGGCCGTCCAGGTAGGCGTTCGCCGCCGCGTAACCGCTGCTGCCCGCTCCCATGAACACGGACGACGCGGAGGAGTAGACGACGAACGCCTCCAGGCCCAGGTCCCGTGTCAGCTCGTCGAGATGCCGCACCGCGTCCACCTTCGGCGCGAACACCCCCGCCAAACGCTCCGCACTCAGCGCCCCGATGACACCCGCGTCGAAGACACCCGCCGTGTGCACAACACCCGTCAGCGGCTGTCCGTCCGTGCTGACCGAAGCCAACAGGGCCTTCACCTCATCGCGATCGGACACGTCACACGCCACGGCCGCCACCGCCGCGCCCTGCCCAGTGAGCTCGGCGACCAACTCCGCTACGCCCTCGGCGTCCGGGCCCCGCCGACTGGCGAGCACCAGACTCCGCACTCCGTACCGGGTGACGAGGTGCCGGGCCACCAGGGCGCCCAGCGACCCGCCGCCCGAGACCAGCACGGTTCCCGTGGGCCCGAACGACGCCTTCGCGTCGGTGGGTTGATCCGATACGCGGGCGAGCCGGGGCACGGAGAGTCCCGTGCCCCGCAGGGCGATCTGGGGCTCACCGGTGGCGAGGACCGCGGCGAGTACCGTGTCCAGCACGGAGCCGGGGTCGTCGTCAGCGGCCGGGTCGAGGTCAAGGAGGACCAGGCGGTCCGGGTTCTCGGACTGCGCGGCGCGCACCAGGCCCCAGACCGCGGCCGCCGCCGGATCCGTGACCGCGCCGTCCCCGGCGGGCACCGCGCCCCGCGTCAGCACGACGAGCCGCGACTCCTCAAGCCCGGCCCCGGCCAGCCACGCCTGGACCACCTCCAAGACCCTTGCGGACAGGGCGAGTACCGCGTCCTCGCCGTCACCGCCGAAGGCCTCAAGGACCGCCGCCATCGGCACGGCCGCGCCCGACGCCACCTCGTCCGTCAGCATCGCCACGTCGTCGGCGGCGAACACCGACATCCACGACAGCGCGGAGCCCGCCCCTCGCGCCGGGGGCAGTTCGGTCCAGTCCACGTGGAACAGCGAGGTGGCGACCGTCGCGGCCCCCAACTGGTCGGCGGACACCGGCCGGGACACCAGCGAATCCATGGTCACCACCAGGCCACCGGTCTCGTCCGCCGCCTCGACCGACAGCGCGTCCTGACCATCCTGACCACTGGGCGCCACCCGTACCCGCAGCGCCGCAGCCCCAGCCGCATGCAGCACCAGGCCGTTCCACGCGAAGGCCAGCACCGGCTGCCCACCGCCGCCCGCCGCCGAATCCGCCGCCGGAGCCGCCGCACCGACCGTGCCCGCCTGAAGCGCCGCGTCGAGCAGCGCGGGATGGATGCCGTACCGGCCCGCATCCCTACGCTGCTCCTCCGGCAGGGCGACCTCCGCGAACACCTCCTCGCCACGCCGCCACACCGACCGCACACCCTGGAACGCCGGACCGTACGCGTAGCCGTGCTCGGCGAGGCCGCCGTACAGGTCCCCGAGCTCGACCGGCTCCGCGCCCGGCGGCGGCCAGGCGGCGAAGTCGAAGCCAGTACCGGTGCCGGTGCCGTCCGGCCGGGCCGTGGCCGACAGGAGGCCGGTGGCGTGCCGCGTCCACGCATCGGCACCGTCCCCGGCATCGGCGTCGTCCTCGCGCTGGGAGTACACCTCCACCGTGCGCGAACCCGTCTCGCCCGGTCCGCCCACCGCGACCTGCACGCGCACCCCGCCACGCTCAGGCACCACGAGCGGCGCCTCGATCACCAGCTCTTCGAGGACCCCGCAGCCGGTCTCGTCCCCGGCCCGCACCGCCAGTTCCACCAGCCCCGTGCCCGGCAGGAGCACCACCCCGCCGATCGCATGGTCGGCCAGCCACGGATGCGTCCGCAGCGACAGGCGCGAGGTGAAGGCCAGCCCGTCGGACTGCGGAAGCCGCACCACCGCGCCCAACAGCGGATGATCCGCCGCGGCCTGCCCCAACGACGCCGCGTCGGTCGCTTCCAGGCCCGAGGTGAGCCAGTAGTGCTGGTGGTCGAAGGCGTACGTCGGCAACTCCACGCGCGCGTGCCCGGCTCCGGCGGGCAGCACACCCGCCCATTCCACGCGCACTCCCTTGACGAACAGCTCGGCCATCGAGCTCAACAGCCGCCGCAGTCCGCCCTCCTCGCGCCGCAGCGTGCCCGCCACCACCGCCGCACTGTCGGCGCCATCCACGATCTCAGTGATCGGCTGTACGAGTACGGGGTGGGCACTGACCTCCACGAACACGCCGTAGCCCTGGCCCAGGAGGTCGGCCACGGCCGGGCCGAACCGCACCTGACCACGCAGATTGCGATACCAGTACCCGGCGTCCAGGACCCCGGCCTCCGCCACCCAGCCGCCGGTCACGGTGGAGTAGAACGGCACCTCCGGGGCCTTCGCGTCCACCCCCACCAACGCTTCGGCAAGCGCGTCCTGGATGTCCTCGACGTGACGAGTGTGGGAGGCGTAGTCCACCGCCACCCGGCGCGTACGAACACCGTCGCCGGACAGGGCCTCCAGCACCTCATCCAAAGCCTGGGCATCGCCCGCGATCACCACGGACGAGGGCCCGTTGACAGCCGCGACCTCCACCCGATCCACCCAGGACTCAAGGCGGGCGATGACCTCCGCCTCACTCAGCGCCACCGAAGCCATGCCACCACGCCCGGCCAGCCCCGCAGCGATGGCCTGACTGCGCAACGCCACCACACGGGCCGCGTCGTCGAGAGACAACGCCCCCGCCACACACGCCGCCGCGATCTCCCCCTGCGAGTGACCAAGCACCGCATCCGGCTCCACGCCGACGGACGCCCACACCGCAGCCAAACCCACCATCACCGCGAAACTCGCGGGCTGCACCACATCCACCCGCTCCAGCAGACCGGGCTCCACCTCACCCCGCAGAACGCCAACGAGCGACCAATCCACCCACCGCTCAAGAGCAGCCGCACACTCCCCCACCCGCTCCACGAACACCGGCGACGAGTCCAGGAGTTCACGGCCCATCCCCACCCACTGCGACCCCTGCCCCGGGAACACCAGCACAAGGTCGCCCGGCACGCCCGCGCTGCCCGACACCAGCTGCGGCGCGCTCTCGCCCCGCGCGAGGGCCCGCAGCCCGGTCAGTGCCTCCTCGGCCGAGTCGGTGATCAGCACCGCGCGCTCGCCGAAGGTCGCCCGGCCCGACACCAGCGCCCCGGCCGCGTCCGTCAGCGGAACCTCACCAGCGGCGGCCTCAACGAACGCCGCGAGGCGAACGGCCTGCTCCGCCAGCGACTTCCGGCTCCGTGCCGACACGACCAGCGGCACCGTGCCCACGGGCGTGCCCACGAAGGCGGCATCCTCCGAGACCGGCTCGTCGGGGGCCTCCTCCAGGATCAGATGCGCGTTCGTGCCGCTCACGCCGAAGGAGGACACACCTGCCCGGCGCGGACGGCCGTTCCGCGGCCACTCCCGCGCCTCCGTCAGGAGCTCCACCGCGCCCGCCGACCAGTCCACCTGGTGCGACGGCTCCTGGACGTACAGCGTCGGCGGCAGGACGCCGTGGCGCAGCGCCTGCACCATCTTGATCACGCTGGCCACGCCCGCGGCGGCCTGCGCATGCCCGATGTTCGACTTCAACGAGCCCAGCCACAGCGGCCGTTCGGGCTCCCGACCCTGCCCGTACGTCGCGAGAAGCGCCTGCGCCTCGATCGGGTCGCCGAGGGCCGTGCCCGTGCCGTGGCCCTCCACGACGTCCACGTCCGTGGGGGTGAGCCCTGCCGCGTCGAGGGCCTTGCGGATCACTCGCTGTTGGGAGGGGCCGTTGGGGGCGGTCAGGCCGTTGGAGGCGCCGTCCTGGTTGACCGCGCTGCCGCGCAACACGGCCAGGACCTGGTGCCCGCGCTCGCGGGCGACCGAGAGGCGCTCCAGGACCACCACGCCCGCGCCCTCGGCGAGGCCCATGCCGTCCGCGCCGTCCGCGAACGCCTTGCACCGGCCGTCCTCGGCCAGGCCCCGCTGCCGGGAGAACGCCATGAAGGCACCGGGGGTGGCCATCACCATCGCGCCCCCGGCGAGTGCCATCGAGCACTCGCCCTGCCGCAGCGCCTGTGCCGCCAGGTGCATCGCCACGAGGGATGACGAACAGGCGGTGTCGACCGACACAGCCGGGCCCTCGAAGCCGAACACGTACGAGACCCGGCCCGACGCGACGCTGCCCGCGAGGCCCGTGCCCGCGAAGCCCTCGACCTCCGGGGCGATCACTCCGGTGCCGTAGCCCTGGCCGGCCACGCCGGTGAAGACCCCGACGTCGGTGCCCTTCAGCGAGCCCGGGTCGATCCCGGCCCCCTCCAGGGCCTCCCAGGACGTCTCCAGAAGCAGCCGCTGCTGCGGGTCCATGGCCAGCGCCTCGCGCGGGGAGATGCCGAAGAAACCCGCGTCGAAGAGCCCCGCCCCACGCAGGAAACCACCCCGGCTCGTGTACGACGTACCCGCATGGTCAGGATCCGGGTCGAACAACCCCTCCACATCCCAACCCCGGTCCTCCGGAAAGTCACAGACCGCATCCACCCCGTCGGCCACCAGCCGCCACAACTCCTCCGGCGACCCCACACCACCCGGATACCGGCACGCCATCGACACGACGGCGATCGGCTCACCCGTGTCGGCCGCCGCGGCCGTCGGGCGCGTCGGCGTCCGCGACACGTCGCCCGCCCCGCCGTCCGCCCCGCCGTCCGCCCCGCCGCCCGCCTCGTCGCGCAGATGGCGGGCCAGGGCCTGCGGGGTCGGGTAGTCGAAGACGAGCGTGGCGGGCAGCTTCAGGCCGGTGGCCTCGCGCAGCCGGTTGCGCAGCTCCACCGAGGTGAGCGAGTCGAACCCTGCGTCCCTGAAGGCGATGTCCGCCTGTACGCCTCCCGGTCCGGCGTGCCCGAGCACGACCGCGGCTTCGGTCCGGACCAGATCCAGGAGGACGGCCTCCTGTTCGGCCGCCGCGAGCCCGGCGAGGCGTGCGGACAGCTGCCGGTGCCCGTCTCCGGTGCCCGCCGCCCGTGCCAGGTGCCGGCCCGCGCGGACGAGGCCGCGCAGCAGCGGGGGCACGGCCGTGCCGGACGCCGCGGCGGCACGCACGCCCCGCAGGTCCAGTTTGACCGGCACGAGCAGCGCCTGCCCGGACCCCGCGGCGGCGTCGAACAGCTCCATGCCCTCGGCCGCCGCGATCGCCCGCACACCGCCGCGGCTCGCCCGCGCCTGGTCGACGTCGGTGAGGTGACCGGCCATGCCGAGGCTCCGCTCCCACAGGCCCCACGCCAGCGAGAGGCCGGGCAGGCCCACCGCCCGGCGGCCCGCCATGAGCCCGTCGAGGTAGGCGTTGGCCGCCGCGTAGCTGCCCTGGCCCGCGCCTCCGGACAGGCCCGCGACGGACGAGAACACGATGAACGCGTCGAGGTCCAGGTCGCGCGTCAGCTCGTCGAGGTGCCGCACCGCGTCCACCTTCGGCGCGAACACCCCCGCCAGCCGTTCCGGTGACAGCGCCTCGATCAGCCCGTCGTCGAACACGCCCGCGGTGTGCACGACACCCGTCAGCCGGTGCTCCTCCGGTACGGCCGCCAGCAGGGCATGCACCTGGTCGCGGTCGGACACGTCACAGGCGACCGCCGCCACCGTCGCGCCCTGCCCGGTGAGCTCGGCGACCAACTCCGGTACGCCCTCGGCGTCCGGGCCCCGCCGACTGGCGAGCACCAGACTCCGCACGCCGTGCCGGGTGACGAGGTGGCGGGCCACCAGGGCGCCCAGCGATCCGGCTCCTGAGACCAGCACGGTGCCCTCCGGCCCGAACACCGCGGGCCCGTCCGTGACATGACCGGCGACACGGCCCAGCCGGGGCAGGGAGAGCGCCGTCCCGCGCACCGCGAGCTGCGGCTCCCCGCTGGCCATGACCGCTCCCAGTACCGCGTCCACCGTGCTGTCCGCCGTGGGGTCGGTGTCCACCAGGACGATCCGGTCCGGGTGCTCGGACTGCGCGGCCCGCACCAGGCCCCACACCGCGGCCGCCGCCGGGTCCGTGACCATGTCCTCCCCACCGGCAGCGACCGCGCCCCGGGTCACCACCACCAGGTGCGACTGATCAAGGGCCGTCTCGGCCAGCCACGCCTGAAGTACCGCGAGGACCTGGGACGTCAGGGTCAGCACGGCGTCTTCCTCGTCGCCGCCGACGACCTCCAGGACGCCCACCACTGGCCCGTCACCGGCTTCCAGGGCGCCCGCCGGGGGCACCTCACCGGCCAGGAGCGCCACATCGGCGGCGCAGGCCACCGGCGCCCATGGCGGGGACGGTGCCGCTCCTCGCGCCGGGGGCAGTTCGGTCCAGTCCACGTGGAACAGCGAGGTGGCGACCGTCCCGGCCCCCAACTGGTCGGCGGACACCGGCCGGGACACCAGCGAATCCATGGTCACCACCAGGCCACCGGTCTCGTCCGCCGCCTCGACCGACAGCGCGTCCTGACCATCCTGACCACTGGGCGCCACCCGTACCCGCAGCGCCGCAGCCCCAGCCGCATGCAGCACCAGGCCGTTCCACGCGAAGGCCAGCACCGGCTCCCCACCACCGCCCGCCGCCGAATCCGCCGCCGGAGCCGCCGCACCGACCGTGCCCGCCTGAAGCGCCGCGTCGAGCAACGCGGGATGGATGCCATACCGGCCCGCATCCCTACGCTGCTCCTCCGGCAGGGCGACCTCCGCGAACACCTCCTCGCCACGCCGCCACACCGACCGCACACCCTGGAACGCCGGACCGTAGCCGTAACCGCGTTCGCCCAACGCCTGGTAGAAGTTCCCCACCTCGACCGGCTGCGCACCCGGCGGCGGCCAGGCGGCGAAGTCGAAGCTGGTACCGGTGCCGGTACCGATGCCGGTGCCGGTACCGTCCGGCCGGGCCGTGGCCGACAGGAGGCCGGTGGCGTGCCGCGTCCACGCATCGGCACCGGCGCTGTCCCCGGCATCGGCGTCGTCCTCGCGCTGGGAGTACACCTCCACCGTGCGCGTGCCGTTCTCCCCGGGCGCGGCCAGAGTCACCCGCACCCGCACACCGCCGCGCTCAGGCACCACCAGCGGGGCCTCGATCACCAGCTCGTCCAGGACCCCGCACCCGGCCTCGTCACCGGCCCGCACCGCCAGCTCCACCAGCCCCGTACCGGGCAGGATCGCCACGCCGCCGACCCTGTGGTCGGCCAGCCAGGCGTGTGTCCGCAGGGAAAGGCGCGAGGTGAACACGAGCCCGTCGGTCTGCGGAAGCCGCACCACCGCGCCCAGGAGCGGATGATCCGCCGCAGCCTGCCCCAGCGACGCCGCGTCGGTGGCCTCTGCGACCGGTGTGAGCCAGTAGTGCTGGTGGTCGAAGGCGTACGTCGGCAACTCCACGCGCGCCGAACCCGTCGCGGGCAGCACACCGCCCCAGTCGACGGCCACGCCCCGCACGAACAGCTCAGCCATCGAGACCAGCAGCCGCCGCAGACCGCCTTCGTCCCGGCGCAGTGACCCGGTCACCACCGCGTCCACATCGCCCGCGTCCACGGCATCGGTCACCGGCTGCACGAGGACCGGGTGAGCACTCACCTCCACGAACACCCCGTGACCCTGACCCAGCAGCTCGACCACGGCCGGGCCGAAGCCCACCCGCCCGCGCAAGTTGCGGTACCAGTAGTCCCCGCCCAGCACCCCGGCGTCCGCCACCCAACTGCCCGTGACAGTCGAGTAGAACGGGATCGTCGGCGCCTGTGCGTTCACCTCCGCCAGCGCTTCGGCCAGCACGTCCTGGATGTCCTCGACGTGGCGGGTGTGCGAGGCGTAGTCCACCGCCACCCGGCGCGTACGAACACCGTCGCCGGACAGGGCCTCCAGCACCTCGTCCAAGGCTTCGGCGTCACCCGCGACCACCACGGACGACGGCCCGTTGACAGCCGCGACCTCCACCCGGCCCGCCCAGGGCCCAAGCCATCCGGCCGCCTCCGCCTCACTCAACGCCACCGAAGCCATGCCACCGCGCCCGGCCAGCCCCGCAGCTATGGCCTGACTGCGCAACGCCACCACACGGGCCGCATCCTCAAGCGAGAGGGCCCCCGCCACACACGCCGCCGCGATCTCCCCCTGCGAGTGACCAAGCACCACATCCGGCCGAACCCCGACGGACTCCCACACCGCAGCCAAACCCACCATCACCGCAAAGCTCGCGGGCTGCACCACATCCACCCGCTCAAGAAGCTCGGGCTCCACCTCACCCCGCAGGACATCGACAAGCGACCAGTCCACCCACCGCTCCAGGGCAGCCGCACACTCCCCCACCCGCTCCGCGAACACCACAGAGGAATCCAGGAGTTCACGTCCCATACCCGCCCACTGCGACCCCTGCCCCGGGAACACCCACACCACCTTGCCCGGCGCACCCCCGCTGCCCGACACCAGATGCGGGCCGCTCTCGCCCCGCGCCAACGCCCACAGGCCGCCGAGGGCCTCGTCCGCCGAACCCGCGACCACCACCGCGCGCTCGCCGAACACCCCTCGGCCCGCCACCAGGGATCCGGCCGCCGAGGCCAGTGACACCCCGCTGGCGGTGCCGGACTCCAGGTACGCGGCGAGGCGCTTCGCCTGGCCCGCGAGTGAGGTCCGGCTCCGCGCGGACACCACCAGCGGCACCACACCCACAGCGGCTGAACCCTCCGAGACCGGCTCCTCCGGCGCCTCCTCCAGGATCAGATGCGCATTCGTCCCGCTCATGCCGAACGCGGACACCCCCGCCCGGCGCGGACGGCCGTTCCGCGGCCACTCCCGGACCTCGGTGAGGAGCTCCACCGCGCCGTCGGACCAGTCGACTTGGGGGGTGGGCGCGTCCACGTGAAGGGTCGCCGGAAGGCGGCCGTGCCGCAGCGCCTGGACCATCTTGATCACACCGGCCACACCCGCGGCGGCCTGCGCATGCCCGATGTTCGACTTCAACGAACCCAGCCACAAAGGCCGTTCGGGCTCCCGACCCTGCCCGTACGTCGCCAGGAGCGCCTGCGCCTCGATCGGGTCGCCCAGGGTCGTGCCCGTGCCGTGGCCCTCCACCACGTCCACCTCGGACGGGGAGAGGCCCGCGTTGGCCAGGGCTCCGCGGATCACGCGCTGCTGCGCGGGGCCGTTGGGGGCGGTCAGGCCGTTGGAGGCGCCGTCCTGGTTGACCGCGCTGCCGCGCAGCACGGCCAGCACGCGGTGCCCGCGCTCCCGGGCCACCGACAGGCGCTCCAGTACGACCACGCCCACGCCCTCGGCCCAGCCCGTGCCGTCCGCCGACGACGAGAACGCCTTGCACCGGCCGTCAGCGGCAAGCCCGCGCTGCCGGGAGAACTCCACGAACGCCCCGGGCGTCGCCATCACGGTCGCGCCCCCGGCCAGAGCCATCGAGCACTCGCCCTGCCGCAGGGCCTGCGCCGCCAAGTGCATCGCCACCAGCGACGACGAGCACGCCGTGTCCACCGTGACCGCCGGGCCCTCGAAACCGAGCACGTACGACACCCGGCCCGACGCCACACTCGTCGAGCCTCCGGTGCCCGCGAAGCCCTCCACCTCCGTCGTCACCCCGCCGGCCCCCGGGGCGACGTACCCCTGGGTGAACACCCCGGAGTACACCCCGACGTCGGCGCCCTTCAGCGAGCCCGGGTCGATCCCGGCCGCTTCGAGGGCCTCCCAAGAGGTTTCGAGGAGCAGGCGCTGCTGGGGGTCCATCGCCAGGGCCTCGCGCGGGGAGATGCCGAAGAAGCCCGCGTCGAAGAGACCCGCCTCGTGGAGGAATCCGCCCCGCCGGGTGTACGACGTGCCGGTGCTTTCGGGGTCCGCGTCGAACAGGCCCTCCAGGTCCCAGCCCCGGTCCTCGGGGAACCCCGACACCGCGTCCCGGCCCTCGGACACCAGACGCCACAAGTCCTCAGGGCCCGCAACACCGCCCGGCAGCCGGCACGCCATCCCCACGATCGCCACCGGCTCACGGGAAGCGTCGCGGAGCTGCCGGTTCCGCTGCTTCAGCGAGCCGACCTCTTCCAGTGACTTCCGCAGCGCCTGGACGACTGTTTCATACGACGCGCTCACTTGAATTCCCCAATCAGCCAGCGGTTTCGGAAGGTCTCAGTCGCCGAGCGCCAGGTGCACGAGGTCGTCGACGTCCAGCTCGGCGATCGCCCGCTCGCCGTCGGCCCCCTCGGCCCCGTCGGCCCCGTCGGCCCCGTCGGTCGTGCCCGTGCCCGGTCCGCCGTCGCCCGCGGCGGCGAGCTCGACCAGGGCGTCCAGGAGTCCGGCCGCCCGGAAGCGGGCCAGCGGGACGGAGGCGAGTGCGTGCCGCAGCCGTGCCTCGTCCGGCTCCTGTCCGCTCGCGGCACCCCCCGCGTCGCCGTCCGGGAGCAGGGCGCGGTGCAGATGGCGGGCCAGGGCGAGCGGGTTCGGATAGTCGAAGACCAGGGTGGCGGGCAGTTTCAGGCCGGTCGCCTCGCGCAGCCGGTTGCGCAGCTCCACCGCCGTGAGCGAGTCGAACCCGGCCTCGTTGAACGCCAGGTCGGCGCGCACGTCCGACGGCCCGGCGTGCCCGAGCACGGCCGCCGCCCGGCCCCGGACGAGGTCCAGGAGCAGGGCTTCCCGCTCCGCCGCCGCGAGCCCGGTGAGCCGGTCGGTCAGGCGGCGCCGCGCGTCACCGCCGCCCGCCGCCCGCGCCAGTTGCCGCCCGGGGCGGACGAGGCCGCGCAGCAGGTGCGGCACCGCGCCACCGGCGGCCGCGTCGGCGCGTACGCCCTGCAGGTCGAGCCTGGCGGGAACCAGCAGGGCCTGCCCGGAGCCCATGGCCGCGTCGAACAGTTCCATGCCCTCCGTCAGCGTCATCGCTCGCAGGCCGCCCCGGCGGTTCATCCGGTTGCGGGTGAGGTCGTCGGTGTGGGCGGCCATGCCGGTGGTCTGCTCCCACAGGCCCCAGGCCAGGGACAGGCCGGGCAGGCCTGCCGCCCGCCGCTGGGCCATCAGCCCGTCGAGGAAGGCGTTCGCGGCGGCGTAGCTGCCGCTGCCCGCGCCCATGAAGACACCCGACACGGACGAGTAGACGACGAACGCGTCCAACTCCAGGCCCAGTTCACGCGTCAGCCCGTCCAGGTGCCGCACCGCGTCCACCTTCGGCGCGAACACCCGCTCAAGGCGCTCCGGCGTCAGCGCCTCGATGACACCCGCGTCCAGTACGCCCGCGGTGTGCACGACGCCGGTGAGCGGGTGCCCGTCCGGTACGCCCGTGAGCAGGGCCTTCACCTGGTCGCGGTCGGACACGTCACACGCCACCACCGACGCCACCGCGCCCAGCTCGGCGAGCCCGGCCACCAGCTCCGCCGCGCCCTCGGCGTCCGGACCCCGACGGCTGGCAAGCAGCAGATGCCGTACGCCGTACCGGGTGACCAGGTGCCGGGCCGCCAGGCCGCCGAGCGCCCCGGTGCCGCCGGTGACGAGGACGGTGCCGCCCGGCCTGAACAGCGCCTCGCCCTCCGCCCCTTGCGCGGGTTGCCGGACGAGCCGGGGAGCGGCGAAGGCCCCTCCGCGCACCGCGATCTGGGGCTCCCCGGTGGCGAGGACCGCTCCCAGCACCGTGTCCAGTACGGGTCCCGTTCCGTCGCCGTCGCCGGAGCCCGGGTCGAGGTCGAGCAGGACGATCCGGTCCGGGTGCTCGGCCTGCGCGGCCCGCACCAGGCCCCAGACGGCGGCTCCCGCCGGGTCCGTCACCGCGCCCTCGCCCGCGGGCATCGCGCCCCGGGTCACGACCACGAGCCGCGCGTCCTCGACACCGGCCCCGGCCAGCCAGGCCCGCACTACTTCCAGCACCCGGGCGGACAGGGCGAGTACCGCGCCCTCGCCGTCACCGCCGAAGGCTTCAAGGACCGCCGCTGTCGGGACTGCCGCGCCCGACGCCACTTCCTCCGTCAGCGTCGCCACCTCGTCGGCGGCGGTCACCGGCATCCACGACAGCGACGCACCCGCTCCCCGCGCCGGGGGCAGCTCCGTCCACTCCACGCCGAAGAGCGAGTCGGCGACCACCGTGTCCGCCGTCTCCCCCTCGTCGACGGACATCTCCCGCCACGTCAACGAGTCCGCCGTCACCACCAGGCCACCCGTTTCGTCCGCCGCCTCCAGCGACACGGTGTCGGGCCCGCCGGACACGAGCCGCACGCGTAGCGCCGAGGCGCCCGCGGCGTGCAGCACCAGGCCGTGCCAGTCGAGCGGCTGCCGCGGCGCCTGGAGGTCTCCGGGGCCTCCATCGCCGGGGTCGGCGAACACCCCGGCGTGCAGGGCCGCGTCGAAGAGAGCGGGATGGATACCGAAGTCCCCCGCGCCCTTGTGCTGCTCCTCGGGCAGCGTGACCTCGGCGAACACCTCGTCGCCGCGTCGCCACACCGCCCGCACACCCTGGAACACCGGGCCGTACGCGTAGCCCCGCTCGGCCAGGTCGGCGTAGAACTCCCCGGTCCCGAGCGGCTCGGCTCCGGACGGCGGCCAGGCCGTGAAGTCGAAGCGGGGGCCGCCGCCACCGGCCGGACCGTCGGCCGACAGGGCCCCGGCCGCGTGCCGCGTCCACGTCTCGTCCTCGCCCTGGGAGTACACCTCCACGGCCCGCGAGCCGTCCTCCTCCGGGGCTCCCACCGCGACCTGCACCCGGACACCGCCGCGCTCGGGCACCACCAGCGGGGCCTCGATCTCCAGCTCTTCGAGGACCCCGCACCCGGCCTCGTCCCCGGCCCGCACCGCCAGCTCCACCAGAGCCGTCGTCGGCAGGAGCACCGCACCGCCGAGCACGTGATCGCCCAGCCACGGGTGCGACCGCAGCGAAAGCCGCGACGTGAACACCAGGCCGTCGGACTGCGGAAGCCGCACCACCGCGCCCAGGAGCGGATGATCCGCCGCCGCCTGCCCCAGCGACACCGCGTCGGTCGCCCGCGCGGCCGGTGTGAGCCAGTAGTGCTGGTGGTCGAAGGCGTACGTCGGCAGGTCCACGCGCGCCGAACCCGTCATGGGCAGCACGGCCGACCAGTCGACGGCCACGCCCCGCACGAACAGCTCGGCCATCGAGGCGAGGAGCCGCCGCAGACCGCCTTCGTCCCTGCGCAGTGACCCGGTCACCACCGCGTCCACATCGCCCGCGTCCACGGCATCGGTCACCGGCTGCACGAGGACCGGGTGAGCACTCACCTCCACGAACACCCCGTGCCCCTGACCCAGCAGGTCGGTCACAGCCGGGCCGAACCGCACCTGACCGCGCAGGTTGCGGTACCAGTACCCGGCGTCCAGGACTCCGGCCTCCTCGATCCAGCCGCCGGTCACGGTGGAGTAGAACGGCACCTCCGGGGCCTTCGCGTCCACCCCCACCAGCGCTCCGGCAAGGGCGGCCTGGATGTCCTCGACGTGACGAGTGTGCGAGGCATAGTCCACCGCCACCCGGCGCGTACGAACACCATCGCCGGACAGGACCTCCAGCACCTCGTCCAAAGCCTGGGCATCGCCCGCGATCACCACGGACGAGGGCCCGTTGACAGCCGCGACCTCCACCCGACCCGCCCAGGGCCCAAGGCGTGCGGTGACCTCTGCCTCGCTCAGCGCCACCGAGGCCATCCCACCGCGCCCGGCCAGCCCCGTGGCGATGGCCTGACTGCGCAACGCCACCACACGGGCCGCGTCGTCGAGAGACAACGCCCCCGCCACACACGCCGCCGCGATCTCCCCCTGCGAGTGACCAAGCACCGCATCCGGCCGAACCCCGACGGACTCCCACACCGCAGCCAAACCCACCATCACCGCGAAACTCGCGGGCTGCACCACATCCACCCGCTCCAGCAGACCGGGCTCCACCTCACCCCGTAGGACATCGACAAGCGACCAATCCACCCACCGCTCCAGGGCGGCAGCACACTCCCCCACCCGCTCCGCGAACACCACAGAGGAATCCAGGAGTTCACGTCCCATACCCGCCCACTGCGACCCCTGCCCCGGGAACACCCACACCACCTTGCCCGGCACACCGGACCCCGTGGCCCTGCCGGTCACCACACCGGACGCGTCCTCGCCCCGGGCCAGCGCGTACAGTCCGGCGAGGGCCTCGTCGTCCGTGCCCGCCACCACCACCGCACGCTCGTCGAGGACGGCGCGGCCGGAGACCAGGGCTCCGGCCACACCTGCCAAGGACACCCCGTCGGTGTCCGACTCCACGTACGCCGCGAGGCGACCGGCCTGACCCGCCAGGGAAGCCGCGCCGCGCGCCGACACCACCAACGGCACCACGCCCACCGGCACCGGCTCCTCCGCGACCGGCTCCTCGGGCGCCTCCTCCAGGATCAGATGGGCGTTCGTGCCGCTGATGCCGAACGAGGAGACCCCGACCCGGCGCGGACGGCCGGCGCGCGGCCACTCCCGGGCCTCGGTCAGCAGCTCGATGGCGCCCGCCGACCAGTCCACCTGGCGGGTGGGCTCCTGCGCGTGCAGCGTGGGCGGCAGGACGCCGTGGCGCAGCGCCTCGACCATCTTGATCACGCTGGCCACGCCCGCGGCGGCCTGCGCATGCCCGATGTTCGACTTCAACGAGCCCAGCCACAGCGGCCGTTCGGGATCCCGGCCCTGCCCGTACGTCGACAGGAGCGCCTGGGTCTCGATCGGGTCGCCCAGGGTGGTGCCGGTGCCGTGGCCCTCCACCACGTCCACCTCGGAGGGGGCGAGGCCCGCGTGGGCCAGGGCCTTGCGGATCACGCGCTGTTGGGAGGGGCCGTTCGGGGCGGTGAGGCCGTTGGAGGCGCCGTCCTGGTTGACCGCGCTGCCCCGGATCACCGCGAGCACCCGGTGGCCGCGCTCGCGGGCCACCGACAGGCGCTCAAGGACCACCAGGCCGACGCCTTCCGACAGCACCGTGCCGTCCGCGCCGTCCGCGTACGCCTTGCATCGGCCGTCGGCGGCCAGGCCGCGCTGCCGCGACATGCCGAGGACGCCGATCGGGGACCCCATCACGGCCACGCCACCGGCGAGTGCCATCGAGCACTCGCCCTGCCGCAGCGCCTGCGCCGCCAGGTGCATGGCGACCAGGGACGAGGAGCAGGCGGTGTCCACCGTGACCGCCGGGCCCTCGAAACCGAAGGCGTAGGACACCCGGCCCGAGGCGACACTGCCCGCTGTGGCGGTGGTGACGAAGCCTTCGAGTTCGGCGGGCATGTTGCTGAGGGATTCCAGATAGTCGTGGATGGAGACGCCGGAGAAGACGCCGATGTCGCCGCCACGTGCCGTGGTCGGGTCGATGCCCGCCCGCTCCAGGGCCTCCCAGGAGGCTTCCAGGAGCAGCCGCTGCTGCGGGTCCATGGCCAGCGCCTCGCGCGGGGAGATGCCGAAGAACCCTGGGTCGAAGAGGCCCGCGCCCTGGAGGAAGCCGCCCTGACTGGCGTACGACGTACCGGCGTTGTCGGGATCCGCGTCGAACAACCCCTCCAGGTCCCAGCCACGGTCCTCCGGGAACGGTGCCATGCCCTCGCGGCCCTCCCGCACCAGCCGCCACAAGCCTTCAGGGTCCGCCACCCCACCGGGCAGACGGCACGCCATGCCGACGATCGCGATCGGCTCGTCCCGATCCACGGCCACGGACGACACGGACGGGACAGCGGCGCCGTCCGCCGTCTCGGCCAGCTCCTCGCGCAGGTAGCGGGCGAGCGCCACGGGGGTCGGGTAGTCGAAGACGAGGGTGGCGGGCAGCCTCACTCCGGTCGCGGCACTGAGCCGGTTCCGTAGCTCGACCGCGGTCAGGGAGTCGAAGCCGATGTCGCCGAACCCCCTTGTCCCTTGTGTCAGTTCGGGGCCGCTGAAGCCGAGTACGCCGCCCGCCTCGCCCTGCACGACGGACAGCAGGAGCGCCTCCTGCTCGGCCTGGGGCAGCCCGGCGAGGCGGCGGGCCAGGCCGCCGCTGTCCCCGGCCGCCGCCCGTGCCACGCGCCGGCCCGTGCGGACGAGGCCGCGCAGCAGATGCGGCACCGCGCCGCCCGCCGCCGCCTGGGTCCGCAGCGTGCGCAGGTCCAGTTTGATCGGCACGAGGAGCGCCTGGCCCATGTGCAGGCCCGCGTCGAGGATGCCCAGGCCCTCGGCTGGAGTCAGCGCCAGGACGCCGCCGCGGCTCATCCGCGCCTGGTCGACGCTGCTGAGGTGTGCGGTCAGGCCCGCGGCCTGCTCCCACAGGCCCCAGGCGAGGGAGAGCCCGGGCAGACCCGCCGCCCGCCGCTGGGCCATCAGCCCGTCGAGGAAGGCGTTGGCCGCCGCGTAGTTTCCCTGGCCCGCCGACCCCATGAGCGCGGCGGCGGACGAGAACACCACGAACGCGTCGAGGTCGAGGCCCCGGGTCAGCTCGTCGAGGTGCCGCACCGCGTCCACCTTCGGCGCGAACACCCCCGCGAGGCGCTCCGGCGTCAGCGCGCCGATCACCCCGTCGTCCAGCACGCCCGCGGTGTGCACGACCGCGCCCAGCGGGTGTTCGTCCGGTACGGACGCCAGCAACGCCCGCACCTGCTCGCGGTCGGACACGTCGCACGCCACGACCGACACCGTCGCACCCTGCCCGACGAGTTCCGCCACCAACTCCGCCGCACCCTCGGCCTCCGCGCCCCGGCGGCTGGCAAGAAGCAGATGCCGTACACCGTGCCGGGCCACCAGATGACGAGCCACCAGGCCACCCAGAGAACCAGTTCCACCAGTGAGTAGAACGCTCTTTCCAGAGCCGAACTTGTTCGGCACATCCGACACCTCACCGGTGACACGGGCGAGCCTGGGCGCGGAGTACCTCATTCCACGCACCGCGACCTGGGGCTCACCGGCCTCAAGCACCGCTCCCAGCACCGCGTCCAGGGGGCCGCCCGCCGTGGGGTCGGTGTCCAGCAGGACGATCCGGTCCGGGTTCTCCGCCTGCGCCGCGCGCACCAGGCCCCACACCGCCGCTCCCGCCGGATCGCTCACCACACCCGTGCCCGCGGGCACCGCACCCCGGGTGACGACCACCAGGCGCGACTCCGGGGAGCCCGCCCCGGCCAGCCACGCCTGCACCGCTCCCAGCACGCGGGAGGTCAGGGCGAGTACGGCGTCGTCGCCGTCAGCGCCGAAGGCCTCCAGGACGGCCATCGGCGGGGTGGCCGTGCTTGCGGTCAGGGCCGTCACGTCGGCGGCCGTGGCCACCGGCGCCCAGGGCGGTGCGTCCCCCTGGGCCGGGGGCAGTTCGGTCCACTCCACTCCGAACAGCGCGTCGCGGGTTCCGTCCGCCGCCGCGGTGTCCAGCTGGTCGGCGGAGACGGGCAGGGACACCAGCGAGTCCATCGTGAGGACCATCCCGCCGGTGTCGTCGGCGGCGTGGAAGGACAGGGCGTCCGGGCCGCACGGCGCGACCCGCACGCGGAGCGCGGAGGCACCCACGGCGTGCAGCAGCAGCCCGTTCCACGCGAACGGCAGCACCTTGCGGTCGTCGTCCGGGCGGGCGAAGGCGTTCGTGTGCAGGGCGGCGTCGAGGAGCGCCGGGTGGATGCCGAACCTGCCCGCTTCGTCCCGCTGCTCCTCGGGCAGGGCGGCCTCGGCGAAGACCTCGTCGCCGCGCCGCCACACCGCGCGCAGGCCCTGGAAGGCGGGCCCGTACGCGTAGCCGCGCTCGACCAGGTCGGCGTAGAAGTCCGTCACCGGGACCGGTTCCGCGCCGGGCGGCGGCCAGGCCGTGAAGTCGACGTCCCGGCCCGTCGCTTGCGCCGTCGGCGGGGCCGCCAGGAGGCCGGTGGCGTGCCGCGTCCACGCGTCGGCGCCGCCGTCGGGTTCGGCGTCCTCACGCTGGGAGTACACGTCCACGGTCCGCGCGCCGGTCGTGCCAGGGCCGCTGACCGCGACCTGGACCCGTACGCCGCCGGTGTCGGGCAGCACCAGCGGTGCCTCGATGACGAGTTCCTCCAGGAGGCCGTGGCCGAACTCGTCCCCGGCGCGCACCGCCAGGTCGACGTACACCGTGCCGGGGACGAGGACCACACCGCCGATGGCGTGGTCGGCGAGCCACGGATGGGTGCGAAGGGAGAGGCGTGAGGTGAAGACCAGGCCGTCGGACTGGGGCAGCGGCACGACCGCGCCCAGCAGCGGATGGTCGGCCCCGGTGAGGCCGAGCGACGCGGAGTCCGTGGCGGCGTCGGCCATCCGGAGCCAGTAGTGCTGGTGGTCGAAGGCGTACGTCGGCAGGTCCACGCGCCGGGACGCGGCCCCGGCGGGCAGCGTCGCGGTCCAGTCCAGCGTGGTTCCGCGGACGAACAGCTCGGCCATCGACGTGAGGAGGCGCCGCGGGCCGCCGTCCTCGCGCCGCAGGGATCCGGTGACCACCACATCGGCGTCGGTGGCGTCGACGGTCTCGGTGATGGCCTGGACGAGCACCGGGTGGGCGCTGACCTCCACGAACACCCCGTGGCCCTGGCCGAGCAGTTCGGCGACGGCCGGGCCGAACCGCACGCGCTCGCGCAGATTGCGGTACCAGTACGCACCGTCGAGGACTCCGGCGTCCGCCACCCAGCCGCCGGTGACGGTCGAGCGGAACGGCACCGTGGGCGCCTGGGCGCGGATCCCGGCGAGCACCTCGGCCAGGGTGTCGCGGACGTCCTCCACGTGCCGGGTGTGCGAGGCGTAGTCCACCGCGATCCGCCGGATGCGCACGCCCTGGTCGTCCAGTGCCTCCAGCGCCTCGTCCAGGGCTTCGGCGTCGCCCGCGACCACCACGGACGAGGGCCCGTTGACGGCGGCGACCTCGACGCGGTCCGCCCAGGGTGCCAGGCGTGCGGCCGCGTCCTCCTCGCTCAGCGCGACGGACGCCATGCCGCCCCGCCCGGCGAGCCGCGCCGCGATGGCCTGACTGCGCAGGGCCACCACACGGGCCGCGTCGTCGAGAGACAGCGCCCCCGCCACGCAGGCCGCCGCGATCTCCCCCTGCGAGTGGCCGAGCACCGCGTCCGGCTCCACGCCGACGGACTCCCACACCGCAGCCAAACCCACCATCACCGCGAAACTCGCGGGCTGCACCACATCCACCCGCTCAAGAAACTCGGGATCAGCGTCACCCCGTAGGACATCGACGAGCGACCACTCCACCCACCGCTCAAGAGCAGCAGCACACTCCCCCACCCGCTCCGCGAACACCGCAGAGGTATCGAGGAGTTCACGGCCCATCCCCACCCACTGCGACCCCTGCCCCGGGAACACCCACACCACCTTGCCCGGCGTACCCGTCCCCGTCACCACACCGGCCGCGTGCTCCCCGCGCGCGAGGGCCCGCAGCCCGGTCAGCGCCTCCTCGCCCGAGCCCGCCACGACCACCGCACGCTCACCGAGGACGGCCCGACCCGCCGCGAGCGTCCCCGCGACCGCCGTGAGCGGCGCCGCGCCGGCGCCCGGCTCCAGATGCGCGGCGAGGCGTTCGGCCTGGGCCGCGAGCGAGGCCGTGGTGGCCGCCGAGACCACCAGCGGCACCACGCCCGACGGCTCGGGGGCGGGCCGCTCCTCCTCGGCGGGGGCTTCCTCCAGGATCAGATGGGCGTTCGTGCCGCTGGCGCCGAACGCGGAGATCCCGGCCCGGCGCGGACGCCCCTCGCGCGGCCAGTCCCTCGCCCCGGTCAGGAGCTCGATCGCGCCCGCCGACCAGTCGACCTGCGGCGTCGGCGCGTCCACGTGGAGGGTCGCCGGGAGCACGCCGTGCCGCAGCGCCTGGACCATCTTGATCACACCGGCCACGCCGGACGCCGCCTGCGTGTGTCCGATGACGGACTTCACCGAGCCGAGCAGCAGCGGCCGCCGCGGGTCCCGGCCCTGCCCGTACGTGGCCATCAGGGCCTGGGCCTCGATCGGGTCGCCGAGGACCGTGCCCGTGCCGTGGCCCTCCACCGCGTCCACGTCCGCGGGGGTGAGTCCCGCCGTGTCGAGGGCCTTGCGGATCACGCGTTGCTGCGCGGGGCCGTTGGGTGCCGTCAGGCCGTTGGAGGCGCCGTCCTGGTTGACCGCGCTGCCACGGATGACGGCGAGGACCTGGTGGCCGTGCTCACGGGCCGCCGAGAGGCGCTCCAGGAGCACCACGCCCACGCCTTCGGCCCAGCCGGAGCCGTCGGCGCCCGCGGCGTAGGACTTGCAGCGGCCGTCGAGGGCGAGCGCCCGCTGCCGTGCGAAGCCGACGAATCCGCCCGGCGTCGCCATCACCGTCGAGCCGCCCGCGAGGGCCATCGCGCACTCGCCCCGGCGCAGCGCCTGCGCGGCGAGGTGGATCGCCACGAGGGACGAGGAGCACATGGTGTCGACGGTCACCGCGGGACCTTCGAGCCCCAGGGTGTACGCGACGCGCCCGGAGGCGACGCCGCCCGCGGTGCCGAGGGCGCGCTCCAGGCTGAGGAACCCCTCGAAGCCGCTGAGGTCGGGGGCGTAGTCCTGGTGCACGATCCCCGCGAACACGCCGACGTCGCCGCCGCGCATCGCGTGCGGGTCGATCCCGGCGCGTTCGAAGGTCTCCCAGGACACTTCGAGGAGCTGCCGCTGCTGCGGGTCCATCGCGAGGGCCTCGCGCGGGGAGATGCCGAAGAACCCGGCGTCGAAGCGCGCCGCGTCGTGCAGGAAGGCGCCCTGCCGCACGTACGTCGTCCCGGGGTGGTCGGGGTCCGGGTGGTAGAGGCCCTCGACGTCCCAGCCCCGGTCGTCGGGGAAGGCGCCGTAGACGTCGGCGCCTTCGGACACCACGCGCCAGAAGTCCTCCGGGCCGCGGATGCCACCGGCGTAGCGGCAGGCCATGGAGACGATCGCGACGGGCTCCGCGGCGGCCGCGACGAGTGTGCTGTTCTCCTGCTGAAGCCGGGCGTTCTCCTTCAGCGAGGCACGCAGTGCCTCGATGACCTGCTCGTCTGGCGCCGACATAGCCATCCTTCCGGGACTCGTTCACAGGTGGTCAGCTCGTCTTGCCCAGGGCCCGTTGCACCAGACCGGCCACGTCCATCGCGTCGATCAGTTCGGCGTCGGCGGCGGTCGGCAGTCCTGTGGTGGCCCGGGCCTCGGCCTTGGCCTCGGCCTCGGCTTCGGCGAGGCCCAGGAGGGCGTCGAGCACCCCGGCCTCCTTGAACCGGGTCAGCGGCACGGACGCGAGGACCCGCCTGAGGTCGTCCTCCCGCCCGGCGAGGCCGTCGTCGGGCTCCCGGAGGAGTTCGGTGCGCAGATGCCCGACCAGGGCCTCCGGGGTGGGGTAGTCGAAGATCAGGGTGGCGGGCAGGCGGAGCCCGGTGGCCGCGTGCAGGCTGTTGCGCAGGTTCACGGCGGCCAGCGAGTCGAAGCCGACCTCCTGGAACGCCTGGCGCGGGCCGATGCCCTCCGCGCCGCCGTGGCCGAGGACCGTCGAGGCGTGGCCGCGGACCAGGCGCAGCAGGAGGCGGTTCCGCTCGGCGTCGGGGACCGCCCGCAGGGAGTCCGCGAGGGATGCCGCGGTGCCGCTGTCCTGGCCGTCGTCCCCCGCGGCCTGGAGCACCGCCTGCGCCTCGGGCAGATCGGCGAGGAGAGGGCTGGGGCGTACCGACGTGAAGGCGGGGACGAAGGCGCGCCAGTCCATGTCGGCCACCGTCACGGACTTCTCGTTGCCCCGCACCGCCTGCGCCATCGCCGTCACGGCCAGCTGCGGCGCCATGGGCAGGACACCCCGGCGGCGCAGCTGGGCGAGGGCCGCCTCGTCCATGCCCACGCCGATGCCGTCGAGGGCGCCCCAGGCGATCGACGTGGCCCGCGACCCCCGGGCGCGGCGCCGTTCGACCAGGGCGTCGAGGACGGCGTTCGCCGCTCCGGACGGGCCCTGGCCGCCACCGCCCCACACCCCGGCGATGGAGGAGAAGACGACGAACGCGTCGAGCGGCGTGTCCTCGAACAGCGCGTCGAGCCACACCGCCGTGTCCACCTTGGCCGCGAACACCTCGGCGAGGTCGTGCGCCCCTGTGTCGTCGACGGCGCTGGTCCACGTGAGGTCGGCCGCGTGCACGACGGCCGTGAGGGGCCGCTCCGGGTCCTTGGCGGCCAGGAGGCGGGCGAGGGCGTCCCGGTCGGTGTCGGCGCAGGTCTCCACCACCGCGGGGAGGCCCGACGCGGCGAGTTCGGCGCGCAGTTCGGGAACGCTCCCGTCGGGCGCGTGCGCGGTGGTGGTGACGAGGAGCCGTTCGACGCCGGCGAGCGCGAGCCACAGGCAGACGTGCCTGCCGAGCCCTTCGGCGCCGCCGGTCACCAGGACCGTGCCCCGGGGCCGCCAGCCGCCGTCGCCGGTGGTGTCCGGCGCGGCCTTGCGGACCAGCCTGCGCGCGTACGCGCCCGACCGCCGGACCGCGAGCTGGTCCTCACCGGCCGCGGAGTTCAGCACGCCGAGGAGCTGCCGGGCCGTGCGCGGGCCGGTCGCGGCGGGCAGGTCGATCAGGCCGCCCCACCGGTCGGGCCGTTCGAGCGCGGCGGCGCGGCCGAGGCCCCACAGCGCCGCCTGGGCGGGCGAGGTGAGGGTGTCGTGGATGCCGGTGTTCACCGCGCCCCGGGTCAGGCACCACAGCGGCGGTGTCGCGCCGGTGTCCCCCAGGGCCTGGATCAGCGCGAGCGACGAGGCCGTGACGGCGGCCGGGTCCTGCGGGCCGCCGCGCGCGCCCCGGTCCAGGGCGAGCAGCGAGAGCACGCCGGTCACGTCGTGCTCGGCGAGGACCGCGCCAAGGCGCTCGGCGAGCCGCTCGCGGGTGCCATCGGCGGCGCCCACCTCCAGCGACACGGCGGTGAGCCCGAGGCCGGTCAGTTCCGCCAGGAGCGCGTCGGTGCCGCTGTCGTCGCTGCGTCCGGCGGGTACGACGACCAGCCACCGGCCGCCGGGCACGCCCGCGGCCTCGTGGGCGAGCGGCTGCCAGGTGACGTGGTAGCGCAGCTTCTCGGCGGTCGACATCCGGCGGCGCCTCCCGCGCCACTCGGCGAGTACGGGCACGAGGGTGTTCAGGGCACCGAGCTGGTCGGCCGCCGCCGTGTCGAGCAGGGCGCCGAGGGAGTCCACGTCGGCGTGTTCGACCGCGGCCCAGAAGTCGGCGTCCGCGCCCTCCGCCGCGTCGGCGGTGTCGTCGTCGGCCGCGGCCTCGCGCAGCCAGAAGTGCTGGTGGTCGAAGGCGTACGTCGGCAGGTCCGCGCGCGCCGAGCGGGCCGCGGCCGCGGTCCCGGCGGGCAGCACGGCCGACCAGTCGACGGCCACGCCCCGCACGAACAGCTCGGCCATCGAGGCGAGGAGCCGCCGCGGGCCGCCGTCCTCGCGGCGCAGCGACCCGGTCACCACCGCTTCGGCGTCCGCGCCGTCGACGGCCTCGGTGACGGGCTGCACGAGGACCGGGTGGGCGCTGACCTCCACGAACACGCCGTGGCCCTGCCGCAGCAGCTCGCTCACGGCGGGTCCGAACCGCACCTGCCCGCGCAGGTTGCGGTACCAGTACGCGCCGTCGAGGACCTCGGCGTCCGCCACCCGGTCGCCGGTCACGGTCGAGTGGAACGGCACCACCGGGGCCTTGGCGTTCACCCCGTCCAGGGCCTCGGCGAGGGTGGCGCGGATGTCCTCGACGTGGCGGGAGTGGGAGGCGTAGTCCACGGCCACGCGCCGGGTGCGGACGCCCTCGGCGTCGAGGGCCGCCAGGGCCTCGTCCAGGGCTTGGGCGTCACCGGCGACCACGACGGAGGACGGGCTGTTCACCGCGGCCACCTCGACCCGGCCTGCCCACCGCTCCAGGCGCGCGGCCGCGTCCTCCTCGCCGAGCGCGACGGACGCCATGCCGCCCCGCCCGGCCAGCTCCGTGGCGATGGCCTGACTGCGCAAGGCCACCACACGGGCCGCGTCGTCGAGAGACAGCGCCCCCGCCACACACGCGGCCGCGATCTCCCCCTGCGAGTGACCGAGCACCGCGTCCGGGCGGACCCCGACGGACTCCCACACCGCAGCCAAACCCACCATCACCGCAAAGCTCGCGGGCTGCACCACATCCACCCGCTCAAGGAGCTCGGGATCAGCGTCACCCCGTAGGACATCGACGAGCGACCAGTCCACCCACGGCTCCAACGCCGCCGCGCACTCCCCCACCCGCTCCGCGAACACCGCGGAAGCGTCCAGGAGTTCACGGCCCATACCCGCCCACTGCGACCCCTGCCCGGGGAACACCAGCACGATCTTGCCGAGCGTGCCCGAGCCGGTCGCGCTGCCGGTCACCACGTTCGGTCCGCCTTCGCCCCGGGCCAGCGCGTGCAGCCCGGCGAGCGCCTCCGCCGGGGCGTCGGCCACCACCACGGCGCGCTCGGCCAGGGCGGCACGGCCCGACGCCAGCGCTCCGGCCACGCCCGCGAGGGGCACCCCGGCGGCACCGGACTCCACGTACGACGCGAGGCGACCGGCCTGGCCCGCCAGCGATCCGGCGCTGTGCGCCGACACCACCAGCGGTACCACGCCCGACTGCCCGGGGGCGGGCCACACCTCCTCGGCGGGAGCTTCCTCCAGGATCAGATGGGCGTTGGTGCCGCTGGCACCGAACGCGGACACACCCGCCCGGCGCGGACGGCCCTCGCGCGGCCACGCGCGCGCCTCCGTCAAAAGCTCGACCGCGCCCGCCGACCAGTCGACCTCGGTCGTGGGCTCGTCCACGTGCAGGGTGGGAGGCATGAGGCCGTGCCGCAGCGCCATGACCATCTTGATCACGCCCGCCACGCCCGCGGCGGCCTGCGTGTGACCGATGTTCGACTTCAACGAGCCGAGCTGCAGCGGCTGTTCGGGCTCCCGACCCTGCCCGTACGTCGCGAGGAGCGCCTGGGCCTCGATCGGGTCGCCCAGGGCCGTGCCGGTCCCGTGGGCCTCCACGACGTCCACGTCCGCGGGGGTGAGTCCCGCCGCGTCGAGGGCCCTGCGGATCACGCGCTGCTGGGAGGGGCCGTTGGGGGCGGTCAGGCCGTTGGAGGCGCCGTCCTGGTTGACCGCGCTGCCGCGGATGACGGCGAGGACCTGGTGGCCGCGTTCCCGTGCGACGGAGAGGCGTTCCAGTACGACCACTCCCACGCCCTCGGACCAGCCGGTGCCGTCGGCGCCGGACGAGAAGGCCTTGCACCGGCCGTCGGCGGCCAGGCCCCGCTGCCGGGAGAACTCCAGGAAGGCGTCCGGGCTCGCCATCACGGTCGCTCCCCCGGCCAGGGCCATCGAGCACTCGCCCTGCCGCAGCGCCTGCGCCGCCAGGTGCATGGCGACCAGGGACGAGGAGCAGGCGGTGTCCACGGTGACCGCCGGGCCCTCGAAGCCGAAGACGTACGACACGCGGCCCGACGCCACGCTCGACGCCGTACCGGTCATGAGGTAGCCCTGCACGTCCTCGGGCACCTGGTGCAGCCGGGTCACGTAGTCGTGGTGGACGATTCCGGTGAAGACGCCGATGTCGCCGCCGCGGGCCGACAGCGGGTCGACGCCCGCCCGTTCCAGGGCCTCCCAGGAGGTTTCCAGGAGCAGCCGCTGCTGCGGGTCCATGGCGAGGGCCTCGCGCGGGGAGATCCCGAAGAGTCCGGCGTCGAACCGCGCCGCCTCGTGGAGGAAGCCGCCGGAGCGCGTGTAGCTCGTGCCCGGGTGGCTCGGGTCCGGGTGGTACAGCCCTTCCAGGTCCCAGTCGCGGTCCACCGGGAAGCCGGAGATCGCGTCCCGGCCTTCCACGAGCAGCGTCCACAGCTCCTCGGGGCTGTCCGCTCCGCCCGGAAGGCGGCTGCTCATCGCGACGATCGCGATGGGCTCGTCGGCGATCGCTGCCGGGCCCGGGGCGGGCGTGTCGGGCCGCTCGCCGAGGAGTTCGGCCCGCAGGAAGGCCGCGAGGAGGGCGGGGGTCGGGTGGTCGAAGACCAGGGTGCTGGGCAGCTCCACGCCGGTGAAGTCGCGCAGGCGGTTGCGGAGCCTGACCGCGCCGAGGGAGTCGAAGCCGAGGTTCTTGAAGGGCTGGTCCTCGTCGAAGCGGTCCTGTGCGCGGTGGCCGAGCACGACCGCGGCGCTCTCCTGGACCAGGTCGAGGACCACACGGTGCTGCTCTGCGGCGGAGAGCCCGGCCAGCCGGTCGGCGAAGGCGGCTTCCGCGCCTTCCCGACGCGCGACCACGCGGCGGGCGACGGCCCCGGTCGCCGCGGGTGCGTCGGCGGTGCCGCCGACGCACGACGCGGGAGCCGCGCCGCGCCCGGCCGGGGCGGTCAGGCTCAACGGGCCCAGGGCCGCCACGGGTTCACCGTCCGGGTCCGCGAGCTCCAGCAGATGGCGGCCGTCCCGCCCCGGTGTGATCCGCAGCCGCAGCGAGGCGGCGCCCTCCGCGTACACCGCGAGACCGGCGCAGTCGGCGAGGTCGTCGGCGTCCGCCGCCGGGTCCGCTCCCGTACGTGCGGCCAGGACGCGCAGCGCGGTGTCGACGAGCACGGGGTGGAGGGTGAACCGGTCTGTCTCGTCGGCCAGTTCGGACGGAAGCGTGATCTCGGCGCAGGTGTGGTCGCCCTGCTGCCACACGCGCGCCCCGGCGAGGAGCGCGGTGTTGTCCTCGGGCGGCTGCCAGGTGCGCACGTCGAAGGCGGGGTGCGGGGTTCCGGGGACGAGGACGGCTCGGGCGTGGCACGTCCAGGGCCCTTGCTCCGGGCCCGCGGGGCGGCCGTGGACGGTGGCGTGGCGGCGGCCGTCCGGCGCCGGGGCCGCCACGGACACCCGTACGTGGGTGTGGCTGCGGCCCGGCACCGTCAACGGCTCTTCGACCGCGACCTGTTCGAGGCTGCCGCAGCCCACCTCGTCACCGGCCCTGACGAGCATGTCCAGGAGTACGGCGGCCGGGATCGCGGTGGTGCCGTCGGCGCCCTTCGGGCCGGGGAGGCGGCCCGGGCCGTGGGGTGCGAGCCGCCCGGTGAGCACGACGCCACCGCTGCCGCCGTCGTCGCCCGGCACGTCGATGACGGTGCCGAGCAGCGGGTGCCGGGCGCCGGTGGCGCCCAGCGCCTCCGCTCCGGCCGGTGCGGCGGAGTCGGAGTCGACCCAGTACCGCTGGTGCTGGAACGCGTACGTGGGCAGGTCGGCTCCGGCCGCCGTGGCCGGGGGCGCGAGTACGGCCGTCCAGTCCACGGCCGTGCCGCGGACGTGCAGTTCCGCGAGCGCGGTCAGGACGTCGGCGGCCTCCGCGCCGTCCTTGCGCAGGGTGGCGACGCAGCTCCGCTCCGGCGCGCCGAGGGTGCCGAGCGCCATCGCGGCGAGGGCCCCGCCCGGGCCCAGTTCGAGGAACGTCGTCGCCCCGAGGCCGCCGAGCGCGGTGACGGCGTCGCCGAACCGTACGGTGCCGCGCACCTGGTCGACCCAGTAGCCGGGGGTGGCGAGGCGCCCGTCCCGGGCGAGGGCGCCGGTCAGCGTGGAGACGACGGGGAGTTCGCCCGTGCGGTACGACAGGCGCTCCGCGACCGTGCGGAACTCGTCGAGCATGGGCTCCATGAGCGGCGAGTGGAAGGCGTGGCGGACCGGGAGCCGCCGCGTCTTGCGGCCCTGGCGTGCCAGTTCGTCGGCGAGGGCCAGTACGGCGTCCTCGGTGCCGGAGAGCACCAGGGCGTCGGGGCCGTTCACCGCGGCCACGCAGACCGTGCCCCGCGCCCGGGCGAGCAGCGGCTCGACGTCGGCCTCCGTCGCCCGGACGGCGACCATCGCGCCGTCCGCGGGGAGGGCCTGCATCAACCGGCCGCGCGCGGCGACGAGTTCGCCCGCCTCGGCCAGGCCGAGGACTCCGGAGACGTGCGCGGCGGTGATCTCCCCGATCGAGTGTCCCGCGAGGAGGTCCGGCCGTACCCCCCAGGACTCGAAGAGCCGGAACAGCGCCGTCTCCAGGGCGAACAGGGCGCCCTGCGTGTACATGGTCCGGCCGAGGAGTTCGCTGCCGGGCGCCCCGTGCTCGGCGAACACCACCTCGTGCAGCGGGCGTGCCGCGTGCCCGCCCAGGTGCGCCTCCACGGCGGCGCACGCGGCGGCGAAGGCGTCGCGGAAGACCGGGTGCGCCGCGGCGAGTGCGCGGCCCATGCCGGGCCACTGGCTGCCCTGCCCGGTGAAGAGGACGGCGAGTTTGCCCGGGACGGGAGTGCCGGAGACCACGGCGGGGCTCTCCTCGCCCCTGCCGAAGGCGCGGAGGTCCGCGCCGGCCTGCCCCCGGCCGGACGCCAGGACGACGGCACGGTGGTCGAGCCGGGCGCGCGTGGTGGCGAGGGCGTGCGCCGCGTCGGCGAGGCGTACGTCGGGCCGGTCGTCGAGGAAGCGGGCGAGCCGGCCGGCCTGGCCGCGGAGGCCGTCGGGGGTACGGGCCGACACGAGGACCGGGACCGAGGCCGGGTCCGGGACCAGGGCCGGGGCCGGGGGCGGGCCGTCCGCACGCCGGGCGCCGGGCTCGGGCTCGACGGCCGCCGCGTGGTCGGGGACCGGCGGGCCGGGAACCTGCTGGCCGGAGACCTGCGGGCCCGTGGCCACCTGGCCGGAAGCCTCCGAATCGCGCACCTCCGGATCGGGGACCTCCGAATCGGGGACCTCCGGATCGGGGGCCTCCTCCAGGACGACATGCGCGTTGGTGCCGCCGATGCCGAAGGACGACACCCCGGCCCGGCGCGGACGGCCGTCGCGCGGCCACTCCCGCGCCTCGGTCAGGAGCTCCACCGCGCCCGCGGACCAGTCGATGCGGGACGAGGGGCGGTCCACGTGCAGCGTCCTGGGGAGCGTGCCGTGGCGCATGGCCATGACCATCTTGATCACGCCCGCGACGCCCGCCGCCGCCTGGGTGTGCCCGATGTTCGACTTCACCGACCCGAGCCACAGCGGTCGTTCGGCGGGCCGGTCCTGTCCGTACGTCGCGAGCAGCGCCTGCGCCTCGATCGGGTCGCCGAGCGTCGTGCCCGTGCCGTGCGCCTCCACGGCGTCCACGTCCGACGTGCCGAGGCCCGCGTGGGCCAGGGCCTTGCGGATCACGCGCTGCTGCGCGGGGCCGTTGGGTGCCGTCAGGCCGTTCGACGCGCCGTCCTGGTTCACGGCGGAGCCGCGGACGACGGCCAGGACCTGGTGGCCGCGGCGGCGGGCGTCCGAGAGGCGCTCCACGAGGAGGAGGCCCGCGCCCTCGGACCAGCCGGTGCCGTCGGCGCCGTCCGCGAAGGCCTTGCACCGGCCGTCGGGGGCCAGCCCGCGCTGCCGGGAGAACTCCACGAACGTCTCCACGGTGCCCATCACCATCACGCCTCCGGCCAGGGCCATGGAGCACTCGCCCCGGTGCAGCGCCTGCGCCGCCATGTGCAGGGCCACCAGGGAGGAGGAGCAGGCCGTGTCGACCGTGATGGCGGGGCCCTCGAAGCCGAAGTGGTAGGCGACGCGGCCGGAGGCGACGCTGCCCGAACCGCCGGTGAGCCGCAGGCCCTCGATGCCCGCGGCGCCGGGGGCCTGGTGCAGCCGCACGCTGTAGTCGTGGCTGTTGACCCCGACGAAGACACCGACGTCCTGCCCGGCCAGGGTCCCCGGGTCGATCGCGGCCCGCTCGAACGCCTCCCAGGACGTTTCGAGGAGCAGCCGCTGCTGCGGGTCCATGGCGAGGGCCTCGTTCGGCGAGATCCCGAAGAAGGCGGCGTCGAACCCGGCGGCGTCGTCGAGGAAGGCGCCGTGGCGCACGTAGGTGGTGCCCGCGTGGTCGGGGTCGGGGTGGAAGAGCCGGTCGGTGTCCCAGCCGCGGTCGTCGGGGAACTCGGTGACCGCGTCGGTCCCTTCGGCCACCACCCGCCAGAGGTCCTCCGGGCTGTGCGCACCGGCGGGGAAGCGGCACGCCATCGCCACGATCGCGATCGGCTCGTCGGCCGTACGGGCGGGTGCGGCGGGCTCGGCCGGGCGGTCCGACGGTACGCCGAGGAGCTGGGAGCCCAGGTGCCCGGCGAGCGCGGTCGGCTTCGGATAGTCGAAGACCAGGGCCGGGGAGAGGGTGAGCCCGGTCGCGGCGGCGAGCCGGTTGCGCAGCTCCACCGCCGTCAGCGAGTCGAACCCGGCCTCCTTGAACGTCCGGTCGGCCCGCACGGCGTCGGCGGTGCTGTGCCCGAGCACCTCGGCGGCGTGCCCGAGCACCAGGTCGACCAGCGCCTCGGTCCGCTCGGTGGCGCCCAGGGCGGCGACCCGTTCCCGCAGCGACGCGGGCCCGGCGGGGGCCGCCGCCCGGGCCGTGGGGCGCGGTCGCGGGGCGAGGCCGCGAAGGAGCGGGGGCAGCGGTCCCTCGGCCGCCGCCGTGCGCAGCGCGGCCACGTCGAACTTCGCCGCCACCAGCGGGTCGTCCGCGCCGGTGCGCAGGGAGGCTTCCAGGAGGGCGGCGTCCAGGAGGGCGGCGTCCAGGAGGGCCATGCCCTCGGCGGCGGACAGGCCCGACATGCCGACGCGCTGGTTGCGCCGCAGGTCGGCGGCGCCCAGGTGCGCGGTCATGCCGCTGGCCGTCGCCCAGTAGCCCCAGGCCAGGGACACCCCGGGCAGGCCCGCCCGGCGCCGTTGGCACGCCAGGGCGTCCAGGGCGGCGTTGGCGGCGGCGTAGTTGGCCTGTCCCGGGTTGCCGAGGACGCCCGCCGCCGAGGAGAACAGGACGAACGCGGCGAGGTCCAGGTCCCGGGTCAGCTCGTGCAGATGCAGCGCCGCGTCGGTCTTCGGCCGCAGCACGGTGTCGACGCGTTCCGGGGTCAGCTCGGTGAGCACGCCGTCGTCCAGGACCCCGGCGGCGTGCACCACGGCGGTGAGCGGACGCGCGGCCGGTATCGCCCGCAGCAGCTCCGCCACCTGGTCCCGGTCCGCCGTGTCGCAGGCGGCGACGGTGACGGACGCCCCCAGACCGGCCAGTTCCTCCCGCAGCTCCGGCGCCGCCCCCCGGCGACTGGCGAGGACCAGGTGCCGGACGCCGTGCGCGGCGACCAGGTGCCGTGCCGTGGCGGCGCCGAGCGTCCCGGTGCCGCCGGTGATCAGTACGGTGCCCTCGGGGTCGAGCGGGCGGGGCTGCCGCCCGGCACCGGACTCCGGTACGGGCACCCGCGCGAGCCGGGGCACCGCCGCGACGCCGCCGCGCACCCTCAGCTGCGGTTCGCCGCTGAGCATCACGGCGGGCAGCGCGCCCCGGGAGTCCTCGTCGAGCTCCACGAGGACGATGCGGCCCGGATGCTCCGACTGCGCCGAGCGCACCAGGCCCCACACCGCGGCCGCACCGAGTTCCGTACGGTCCCCAGTGACGACGGCGAGCCGGGTCCCCGCGAGGGCGGGCTCCGCGAGCCACGCCTGGAGCACGGCCAGGGCCGCGTTGACCGGAGGCCGGGGGTCGGCGGTCGCGCGCGTGGCCTCGTACACCACGACCTCGGGTACCGACGTGCCCGGCCCCGCGCAGGCACCGACGTCCTCGGCACCCGCGACGGTGACGACGTCGAGCGCCCGGTCCACGGCGGGCAGCGTCAGCTCCGTCCAGTCGACGCGGAACAGCGCGTCGCGCGCCACCTCAGCGGCCACACCCGCCTGTTCGGAGGTGAACACGGCCCCGCGTACGGACGCGACGGTCATGACGGGCTGCCCCGCGGGGTCGGTCAGCCGCAGGCCGGTGCCGTCCGGTGACGTCCCGCCCGCTCGTACGTGGAGCGCGGTGGCGCCCGAAGCAAGGAGGGTCACCCCGGTCCACACCGACGCCACCATGCCGTCGGGGACGACCGTGCGGACGGCGGCGTCGAGGAGCGCGGGGTGCACACCGTAACGGCCCGCTTCGCGCAGGGCGGCACCGTCCAGAGCGACCTCGGTCACGGGCCCGCTCCGCGGGGGTGTCACCTCGGTCGTCGTGCCGTGCGACAGCGTGCCGTACGCGTGCCGGGTCCAGCGCGCGTCCAGCGGGGCGTCCCCGGCGCGGGAGTAGACCTCCACCGACCGCCGCCCCGACCCGTCCGGCCCGCCGACGACGACCTGGACGCCACGGCTGCCGCGGTGCGGCAGCACCACGGGCTCCTCGACGACGAGTTCGTCGAGTACGGGGCTCGCGACGAGGTCACCGAGCCGGACGGCCACCTCGACCAGGGCCGCGTTCGGCACCACGGCCACGTCCCCCGCCAGCTGGTCCCCGAGCCACGGCTGCGACCGCAGCGACCACCTCGACGTGGCCATGAGCCCACCGGAGTCCGGCATGGCGACGACCGCGCCGAGGAGCGGATGCTCCCCCGCCGCCTGCCCGAGCGAGGCCGCGTCGGTGGCCTCCGCGACCGGCTTCAACCAGTAGTGCTGGTGCTCGAAGGCGTACGTCGGCAACTCCACGCGCGGCGACCCCGTCATGGGCAGCACACCACGCCAGTCCACCGCCACGCCCCGCACGAACAGCTCGGCCATCGACACCAGCAGCCGCCGCAGACCGCCTTCGTCCCGGCGCAGCGAGCCCGTCACCACCGCGTCGGCGTCCACGGCCTCTGTCACCGGCTGTACGAGTACGGGGTGGGCGCTGACCTCCACGAACACGCCGTAGCCCTCCCGCAGCAGGTCAGCCACGGCCGGGCCGAACCGCACCTGACCGCGCAGGTTGCGGTACCAGTACTCGCCGTCCAGGATCCCGGCCTCCTCCACCCAGCCGCCGGTCACGGTGGAGTAGAACGGCACGTCCGGGGCCTTCGCGCTCACTCCTGCCAGCACTTCGGCCAGCACGTCCTGGATGTCCTCGACGTGGCGGGTGTGCGATGCGTAGTCCACCGCGACCCGGCGCGTACGAACACCATCCCTGGACAGGGCCTCCAGCACCTCGTCCAAGGCTTCGGCGTCACCCGCGATCACCACGGACGACGGCCCGTTGACAGCCGCGACCTCCACCCGGCCCGCCCAGGGCCCAAGCCGCCCCAGAACCTCCGCCTCACTCAGCGCCACCGAAGCCATACCACCGCGCCCGGCCAGCTCCCCAGCTATGGCCTGACTGCGCAACGCCACCACACGGGCCGCATCCTCAAGCGAGAGGGAACCCGCCACACACGCCGCCGCGATCTCCCCCTGCGAGTGACCGAGCACCGCATCCGGCTCCACGCCGACCGACGCCCACACCGCAGCCAAACCCACCATCACCGCGAAACTCGCGGGCTGCACCACATCCACCCGCTCAAGAACCTCGGGATCGGCGTCACCCCGTAGGACATCGACGAGCGACCAGTCCACCCACCGCTCCAGGGCGGCAGCGCACTCCGCCACCCGCTCCGCGAACACCGGGGAGGCGTCGAGGAGTTCACGGCCCATCCCGACCCACTGCGAGCCCTGCCCCGGGAACACCCACACGACCTTGCCCGGCGTACCCGTCCCCGTCACCAGACCGGCCGCGTGCTCCCCGCGCGCGAGGGCCCGCAGCCCGGTCAGCGCCTCCTCGCCCGAGCCCGCCACGACCACCGCACGCTCACCGAGGACGGCCCGACCCGACACCAGCGCCCCGGCCACGGCGGGCAACGACTCGCCGGCGCCCGACTCCACATACGACGCCAGGCGACCGGCCTGCCCCGCCAGCGAAGCCCGGCTCCGCGCCGACACCACCAACGGCACCACACCGAGGGGGCCGCAATCCTCTGCGACCGGCTCCTCGGGCGCCTCCTCCAGGATCAGATGGGCGTTCGTGCCGCTCACGCCGAACGACGACACCCCCGCCCGGCGCGGGCGCCCGGCGCGCGGCCAGTCCCGCGCCTCCGTCAGCAGCTCCACCGCTCCCACGGACCAGTCGACTTGGGGGGTGGGCGCGTCCACGTGAAGGGTCGCCGGGAGAAGGCCGTGCCGCAGCGCCTGGACCATCTTGATCACACCGGCCACACCCGCGGCGGCCTGCGCATGCCCGATGTTCGACTTCAACGAACCCAGCCACAAAGGCCGTTCGGGCTCCCGACCCTGCCCGTACGTCGCCAGGAGCGCCTGCGCCTCGATCGGATCGCCCAGGGCCGTCCCGGTGCCGTGGGCCTCCACCGCGTCCACGTCGGCCGGGGCCAGCCCGGCACTGGCGAGTGCCCTGCGGATGACGCGCTGCTGTGCGAGGCCGTTGGGGGCGGTGAGGCCGTTGGAGGCGCCGTCCTGGTTGACCGCGCTGCCCCGGATCACCGCGAGCACCCGGTGGCCGCGCTCGCGCGCCACGGAAAGGCGCTCAAGGACCACGACGCCCACGCCCTCGGCCCAGCCCGTGCCGTCGGCCGTCGAGGAGAAGGCCTTGCACCGGCCGTCGGGGGCCAGAGCCCGCTGTCGGGAGAACTCCACGAAGGTGCCGGGCGTGGCCATCACGGTCGCTCCCCCGGCGAGGGCCATCGAGCACTCGCCCTGCCGCAGCGCCTGCGCGGCCAGGTGCATGGCTACGAGCGAGGACGAGCACGCCGTGTCCACGGTGACCGCCGGGCCCTCGAAACCGAGCACGTACGACACGCGGCCCGACGCGACGCTGCCCGCCGAGCCCGTACTGGCGAAGCCTTCCGCCTCGGGGGCGACGACACCGGTGCCGGTCGCCCCGTAGCCCTGGCCGAACACGCCGGAGTACACCCCGACGTCGGCGCCCTTCAGCGAGCCCGGGTCGATGCCCGCCCGCTCCAGGGCCTCCCAGGAGGCTTCCAGGAGCAACCGCTGCTGCGGGTCCATCGCCAGGGCCTCGCGCGGGGAGATCCCGAAGAAGCCCGCGTCGAAGAGACCGGCCTCGTGGAGGAATCCGCCCTGGTCCGTGTACGACGTGCCCGCGCGGTCCGGGTCCGGGTCGAACAGGCCCTCCAGGTTCCAGCCCCGGTCCTCGGGGAACCCCGACACCGCGTCCCGGCCCTCGGACACCAGGCGCCACAGGTCCTCGGGGCCCGTCACCCCGCCCGGCAGCCGGCACGCCATCCCCACGACCGCGAGGGGTTCACCGGGGTCGGCCGTCGGGGCCGCCCCGGTCACCGGCCGGGCGACTCCGAGGATCTCGGCGCGCAGCCGGGCGGCCAGCGCCTGCGGGGTGGGGTGGTCGAAGACGACGGTGGTGGGCAGCGGCAGGCCCGTGCTCTCCGTCAGCCGGTTGCGCAGTTCGACGACGGCCATCGAGGTGAAGCCCAGGTCGCGGAAGGCCCGGTCGGACGGTATCGGCTCGGGCCCCGGCCGGTGCAGCACGGCGGCGGCCCGCGTACGGACGAGGTCCTCCAGGAGCGCCTGTTGCGCACGCTCGTCCATTGCTGCCAGGCGGTCGCGCAGTGCCGCCGTGACGGCCGCGTCGGGCTCGCGCCGCCGGGACGGCGTCTGCTCCGGCCCCGCCAAGTCCGCGAGCGGTGCGGGGAGTCGGCGCACGTCGGCCGGTGCGCTCGGGTCGAGGGTCAGGAGCGTCGCCGGATCCGTCGTCAGGGCGAGGTCGAACGCGGTGAGGAACGCGGCGCGCGCCCACCCCGTGTCCTCGTCCGCCGGGCCTGCGGCGCCGGGCTCGCCGACCCGCGCGAGGAACGTCCCGGGCAGGCCCCGCAGCCGCCTGCCGTGCACGACCGCTTCGGTCAGGGCTTCGTCGACGGCCGTGTCCGTGGTGCCGGGCGTACCCAGCAGCGCGGCCGCGCCGGACACCGCGACGAAGGGGACCGGTTCCGCCTCGGCGGTCAGCTCGTCGAGGAACAGGGCGAGTTCGGGGTCGCCGGCGGCGTGCACCACCGCGCTCACCGGTCGTCGCAGACCGGCGAGGGCGGCCCGCAGCGGCTCCGGGTCGCGCCCGTCGGCGGCCACGCGGACGGTGTCCGTGCCCGTGGGGGCCGGTGCGGCGGCGGACGGCGTACCGGTGTCCGCGGGGGCGTCGACGAGCAGCAGGTGCTCCACCTGGTGGACCGTGGCGAGCCGGTGCGCGAGCGCCGCGCCGTGCTCCGTGTCCGCCCCGGTGACCACCACCGTGCCGGTGGCTCCGGTCCAGGCGGCCACCCCCGGCACGTCCTCCACGGGCAACCGGCTCGGTCGCGGGGCGAGGAGGGCGCCCGAGCGCACCGCGATCCGCGGCTCGCCGGAGGCGAGTGCGGCGAACAGCGTCTCCGGGGTCGCGTCCGCGTCAAGGTCGAGGAGGGTGAGCGAGTCCGCGCCTTGTTCCTGAAGGGATCGGGCGACGGCCCAGAGCGGGGCCTCCGCCAGGTCCCGTGCCCCGTCCTGCCCGGTGGCCGCGACCGCCGCGCGGGTGAGCACCACGAGGCGGGCGGCCGCCGGCTCCGGTCCAGGCGGCCAGGCCCGCAGCTGTCCGGCCAGCAGCCGGGCGGCAGCACGGCCCTCGGCGACCGGCTCCCGCGCGATCGCCCCGTGCGCCGCGTCCGGCGGGCCCGCCCGGCCCGCGGTCGGGGCGTCGACGGGCGGTGACGGCCGTACGACGACCGTCACCTCGGGGGCCGCGTCCCCGGCGGCCACCGCGGCCTGGACCGCCGCCAGGTCCGGGTAGTGCCGTACGGCGGCGCCCGCGGCTTCCAGGGCCGTGGCGAGTCCGGCCGCCGAGGGACCGGCCACGGCCCACGTCCGGGCCGGGGGGCGGGGATCCGCCGGTGTCGCCACCGGTGCCCAGTCCAGGCTCAACAGCCCTTCGTGGCGGCCGCTCGCCGCGTACCGCAGCCTGCTCGGCCGGTCGGCCAGGAGGAGCCGCCGCGTCTTGCCCGAGGCGGTCCTGGGGATGGCGGTGACCTCGTGGACGCGCTCCGGCACCTTGTACGCGGCGAGCCGTTCGCGGCAGCGGTCGAGCAGCTCCGCGGTGGCGAAGCCGGAGGGGCCGGGGACCACATAGGCGACGGGCACCTCGCCGAGCGTGCGGTGGGGCGCGCCGGAGACGGCCGCGTCGGCGACGCCCTCGACGGTGCGCAGGACCGCCTCGACCTCCTCGGGGTGGATGTTCTCCCCGCCCCGGATGACGAGTTCCTTGATGCGGCCGCGGATGGTGACGTACCCGGCGTCGTCGCGCCGGGCGAGGTCCCCGGTCCGGTACCAGCCGTCGCGCAGCGCCTCGGCGGTCGCGTCGGGGCTGTTGTGGTAGCCGACCATGACGTTCGGCCCGCTGACCCACACCTCGCCGTCCTGCCCGGCGGGTACGTCGAGGCCCGTGCCGGGGTCGACGACGCGGACTCCGACGCCCGGCACGGGCAGGCCGCAGGACCCGTCGACCCGGGCGCCGTCGGGCGGGTTGACGGTGATGGCCCCGCACGTCTCGGTGCTGCCGTAGGCGTCGACGAGGGGGACGCCGAAGGTCTCCTCGAAGTCCCGGCGCAGGCCGGGCCCGGTGACCGCGCCGCCGACCAGGCCGATCCGCAGGGCGGGCGCGGAGAAGCCGTTCCGCCGGGCGGCCGTCACCAGGTGGTGGTACGTGGTGGGCACCCCGGCGAGGAACGTCGTGTCGTCCTCGCGGAGCGCCTTGATCACGTCGTCCGCGGAGGCGCCGTCCAGGAGCCGGGCGGTGGCGCCGACCACGGTGACGGACAGGACGCACGCGATGTGGGAGAGGCTGTGGAACAGCGGGAGCGGCCACAGCACCCGGTCCTGGTCCGTCAGCCCCGGTATCGGCACGTAGCAGGAGGCCACGGACCACAGGCAGTTGCGCTGTGTCGACAGGACGCCCTTGGGGCGTCCTGTCGTCCCGGACGTGTAGAACATCCAGGCCACGTCGTCGAGGCCGAGGTCGTCCCGGGCGGGCTCGGCCGGCTCGGTGACGGCGAGCCGGTCGTACGCGTGCGCTCCCGGCCCCTCGAAGGCCTCGGGGCCCTCGCCCGTCACCAGGAGCGTGAGGGCGGGCGGCACGGCCGGTGAGCTCCGCAGCCGCCGTGCCCCCACGGGGTCGGTGATGACCACGGTGGCGCCGCTGTCGGCGAGTGCGTACTCCAGTTCGGCCGGGGCGGAGGCCGGGTTGAGCGGCACTCCGATGCCGCCCGCGCGGACGACCGCGAGGTAACTCTCCACCGTGGCCACGGTGTTGCCGAGGCAGAGGGCCACCCGGTCGCCGCGTACCACACCGAGTGCGGCGAGGTGCCCGGCCAGCCTGCGCGTCCGCGCCTCCAGGTCGCCGTGGGTGACCGCCCGCCGGTCGTCCTCGAAAGCCACCTTGTCGGGAAACCGGGCCGCGTTCTCCAGGAGAACGACGGGCAGCGGCTTGATGAGGTCGGTGCGCACGATGCCGCGGTTCCTTTCGGAGAGGGAGAAAGGCTCACCAAGAGACAGGAAGGCTCTTCACGGCGAAGACGGATCCCTTGAGCCGGAGCGGCACCTCGTCCGTCGCGACGGCGAGGCGCAGACCGGGAAACTCCCCGAGGAGGGCCGCGAGACCGGCGCGCAGTTCGACGCGGGCCAGGTTCTGGCCCAGGCACTGGTGGATTCCGTAACCGAAGGCGACATGGCCCGCGGTGTCGCGGCCGATGTCCAGTTTCTCGGGGCAGGTGAATTTGGCGGGGTCGCGGTTGGCCGCGGGCAGGGACACCGTCACGGTGTCGCCCTTCTTGACCGTCTCCCCGTTCAGTTCGAGGTCTTCGAGGGCCGTTCGGTAGGTGTGGTACTGGTTGACGGTGAGATAGCGCAGGAGTTCCTCGACGGCGGCGTCGATGCGCGTCGGGTCACTGCGGAGCTTAGCCAGTTGTTCCGCGTGGTGGAGAAGTGCGAAAACACCGACGGACAGGGCGCTTTCCGTGGTCTCGTACCCCGCGAACAGCAGCAGCACGACGATGTTGCACAGCTCTTCCGTCGTCAGTTCCCCGTCGGCGGTCAGACGGCTGAGGAGGTCGTCGCCGGGCTGCTTCCGCTTGCGCTCGATGACCTCGACGAAGAAGGAGCCCGCCTTCTCGAAGGCGGCGGCGACCTCCTGTGGATCCGCGTCGGGGTCGTGCAGGAGCGTCGGCGCGTGCTCGTAGTGCTCGCGTTCGTCGTAGGGCAGCCCGACCAGTTCGGCGAGCACCCTCAGGACCAGGGGCCTGGCGAAGGTCTCCACCAGGTCGGCGGGCGCGCCGTGCGCCCGCATGACGGCGACCTGCTCGGCGGCCACCGCCTTCACCCGCTCCGTCAGCTGGCTCGCCCTGCGGACGGTGAACTCCCCGGTCAGCAGGCGCCGGTAGCGCGTGTGGTCGGGCGGGTCCATGTGGATGAACATGCCGGGTATCTTCGGGTGGTTGGGCACCAGCTGCCCTTGGTGGGTCACCGGGAAGTGCCCGATCTCCGTGCTGTGGCTGAACCGCGGGTCGCCGAGGACCTTGCGCACCACGTCGTGCCCGGTGGCGAGCCAGCCCTCGTGGCCGTCGGGATAGGTCATCCGGGCGAGCGGCCGCTCGGCGCGCAGCGCGTCGAACACGGCGGGAGGATCGAACCGATGGGTCCGCTCCCACGGCACCTCATAGGAAATCGCGTCGCTCATGGAATCCTCCCGCTCGGGGTAATGTCCTGTATTCGCTGCGGCTCGCGAAAGGCTCGTATGACGGGCGCGAACACGGGGTCGTGGACCAAGCAGCGGAATATCCGCGAACACGGGATGCGCACCACGCGCACGCTGCTTGAATCTCTGTGGCCAGGCTAGTCGAGGAGTGACCGCGCGGAATCCCCCAACCTGGTAGGGCCCCGGGGGTGAAGTCGGCCCGGTCCGCCGCTCGTTGTCGTGCGTGCGCGAAAGCGCCCCCGGCGGTCGGACGGTGGCGGGGTCGGCGGGGCGGCCGTCGACGCGTGGGACTCCCGGCAGGACTACCCGCGTTGGTGATGGCCCTGCCGTACCGGGTGGGCAAAAATGACCGGGCTGCGGATCCGCAGGGCGCCGGCGGAAAGGCCATTCCTTCATGACGACAGCCGCAATTCAGCGTGCGCTGACACCCACCGAGAAAATCTATGCCGACGTGGAGATGTACGTGGGCTACACGGTGCGTACCGTCGGCCCACTGGATCCGGACGCGCTGCGGGCCGCCTACGCGGCGGTGTGCCGCGCGCATCCGCAGCTCGCCGCCCGGCTCGAAGCCGACGACGGCGGGCTCGTCTTCGTGGCGTCCGGGGTCCCGCCCGAGGTCCAGATCTGCGCGGGGGACCCCGGCCACCCGCTGACCGGTGTGGAGCTGGACGAGTACCGAATGCTGAGCGCGCTCAACGTGGTGCGCGACGGCGCCGAGGCGAGCGTGACGCTGCTGACCCACCACAGCATCGCCGACGCCCACCACTCCATCGAACTGCTCGCGGCCCTGTGGGCCTGCTACACCGACGTCGTCCGGGGCGTGCCCGTGGACCTGCCGCGCCGGCCGTACCCCCGGTCCCTGGAAGACCTGCTGGCCGAGCGCGGCATCCACCGGGCCGCGTCCGGCGCCGGGGACGCGGCGCCGCTCAGGACGGTGACGGAGCTGCCCGCGTCCGCGCGGGTGCCGATGGTCCGGCACGTGGTGCAGCACCGCCTGACCGCGGCCGAGACGAAGGCGCTCGCGGAGCTCGGCCATCGCGAGGGGGTGACGCTCAACGGCTTGCTCTCGGGGGCCGTCCTGCTCGTCGAGGCCGAGGTCCGGGGCCTGCCGGTGGCCGAGCTGCTGTTCCGGTACACGGTGAACCTGCGCAACCGCCTCGATCCCCCGGTCGGCCCGACCGAGGGGACGAACGTCGTCGGGGGCGGCCTCTTCAAGGCCGCCGACGACGTCGGGCCCGGTGCCGTCGCCCTCGGCCGGGCCCTCGGCGAGCGGCTGCGGGCGGGCCTCGCCGACGGGTCCATCCAGCGCAGCCTCCTGGACATGGTCACCCAGCCCGCGCCGCACGCGAAGGCGCGGCCATCGGGTCCGGCTCCCGCCGTGGTCAGCGTGTCGAACTGGGGTGTCGTGCCGCCCCTGCGGTCGCCGGACGGGCTGCTCCTGGCCAACTTCCACTCCTCCTCGCGCCGGAAGGTGGCCCCGGGCGAGTTCGCGGCCATCGGCGGCTATGTGGCCACCACCTTCGACGGCCGCATAGGGGTCGACCTGGCGTGGCCCGAGGGGGACGCGGAGCTGCCCGAGCGCCTGGGGCTGCTGCGGGAGGGCCTCGGCCGTCTGACGTCGCGGTCCTGACGGCCCCTGACACGACACTGCCGGAGCCCCAGCGGTCGGGGCTCCGGCAGCCGCCTACCAGGTGACCGGCAGCCGGTGCACGCCGTAGGGGATGACCAGGTCGTCGCGCATCGGGATGTCCCCTGCGGGCTCCGCGAGGCGCAGGTCCGGGAACCGGGCGAACAGGGCGGGGAAGGCCACGCGCATCTCGACGCGCGCCAGCTGCATCCCCAGGCACTGGTGCACGCCGTACCCGAACCCCAGGTGCCCCACCGCGTCGCGCCGGATGTCGAGGGTGTCCGGGTCGCCGAAGCGGGCCGGGTCGCGGTTGGCGGCCTGGACGGAGAACGCCACCGACTCACCGGCCCTGACCAGCTCACCGCCCAGTTCGACGTCCTCCAGGGCCGCCCGGGAGCCGGTGTGCACGACGCTCATGTAGCGCATCAGTTCCTCGACGGCGCCGCCCGCGAGGTCCGGCCGCTCCCGCAGGGCCGCCAGCTGGTCCGGGCGGTCGAGCAGCGCCCAGGTGCCGAGGGCCAGCATGTTCGAGGTCGAGTCGACGCCCGCGTGCATCATCACCGCGCACAGGCCCACCAGTTCGTCCTCGGTGAGGTCGGACGTGGTGAGCTCGCTCAGCAGGTCGTCGGTGGGCGCGGCACGCTTGGCCGCCACCAGCTCGCGGAAGTACTCCTGCATGTCGGCGTACGTCATCTCCACGTACGCCGCGACGTCCTCCGCCACGGCCGCGGCGTCGTCCGTGCCCCGTACCGGCGGGTGGAAGGTGGCGCGGTCCTGGGGCGGCACGCCGAGCAGGGCGCAGACCATCAGCGTCGGGACGGGGCGGGCGAAGAACTCCAGCAGGTCCACGGGGCCGCCGTGGCGCTCCATGGCGTCGAGCTTCCCGGCGACGATCTCCTTGGCGCTGCCGGTGAGGCGGCGCATCCGGCGCATGGTGAACTTGCCCGCGAGGAGCTTGCGGTAGCGCGTGTGGTCCGGCGGGTCGATGTGGAGCATGTCGCCGGGCAGCGGGGGGAACCCCCGGCCGATGTCGGCCAGGGGCCAGTGCCTCCTGTCGTTGCGGTGGCTGAAGCGCGGGTCGGAGAGCAGCGCGCGCACCACCGCGTGGCCGGTGGCCAGCCAGCCGACGTGACCGTTGGGGAACTCCATGCGGGTCAGCGGGGCCCGGTCGCGCAGCCCGGCGAGGCCGGGCGGCGGGTCGAACGGGCAGCCGCCCGCGCGGGCGGTGGGCAGGCCCGTCGGCGTGGCGGGCGTTTCGGTCATGTCGGCCACCTCGGGCGCGGGTCCGGGCGCGCTCAGTCGCGCGTCGCTTCGAGGAGCCAGATCGGCAGCAGCGTGGCGCCGCTGTCGTCGGTGTCGAGCTGCCCTCCTTCGTAATCCTTGCGCAGGGGCTCGTCGAGGACGGTCGTCGTCAGGTGCTGGGCGCGCAGCGTGGTGACGGTCCAGCCGGGGCCGCTGAAGGCGTCCCGTACGGTCTCCTCGGTGATCGGCTCGGGGCCGGCCGCGGCGCCGCGGGAGCACCACTGGAGCAGCCGCCCGCCGGGCCGCAGGACCCGTGCGACGGCGTCCGCGTACGCGCGGCGCTGCCGGGGTCCGAAGCAGTGGAAGACCAGGCTGCTGGTCACGGTGTCGAACTGGTCGTCGTAGCCGTCCAGGCTCGTCGCGTTGCCGACGGCGAAGGTGACCTCGGCGCCCTTCTCGGCGGCGCGGGCCCGGGCCTTCTCGACCGCGGTGGGCGCGACGTCCAGGCCGGTCACGCGATAGCCGCACTGGGCCAGGTGGATGGCGTTGTCACCGACGCCGCTGCCGATGTCGAGGACGTCGCCGAAGACGCGGCCCGCCCGCTCCAGTTCCACCAGGACGGGCTGCGGTCCGCCGATGTCCCAGGGCATCCGCTCCAGCACCACGCCTTCCACCAGGGAGCTGGTCCGGTACGCCCGTTCGTAGTCCAGGGTGGTCGCGTCGAAGTGCTGGTATGCGTTGTCGTCGGTCATCCGGTCCGTCCCTGTGGTCGACGATGGGCTGGTGACGTCTCCCAGGGTGAGGCAGCGGTGGCCCGAGTGAGCACCCCTCAACCTGGTAAGTTTCCCCGCCGCGCGGGAATGCGCTGGAATTCGGCTGCGCTCGGCCGCGTTCGGCCGCGCTCGGCGGCGGCGGAATTCCGCAGGTGAATAGCGCGTATCCGTACGGCATTTACGTATGCCGTATTTCGAGGCGTGTGCGTGCGCCGGGCCGGTCTCCCTTTTCCGACGGCGGCTACGAGCCTTTCGGGGGCGGCTACGCGCCGGGGGCGTCCCAGGTCACGGGCAGGCTGTGCAGGCCGTAGACGGCCATCTTCTCGCGCAGCGGCACCTCGTGGGCCGGGACGGCCAGGCGCAGTCCGGGCAGGCGCCGCAGGAGTTCGGGGAAGGCGATGGTCATCTCGCTGCGGGCCAGCTGCTGGCCGATGCACTGGTGGATGCCGTGGCCGAAGGCGAGATGGGTGCGGCGCGGGCGGCTCACGTCGAGGGCGGCCGGGGTGTCGTAGTGGCGCGGGTCCCGGTTCGCCTCGGACACCGAGATGATGACCAGGGATTCCGCCGGGATGGTCCGGCCCCCCACCTCGACGTCCTCGGTGGTGGTGCGCAGCAGGCCGTGGTGGACGATGGACAGATAGCGCAGCAGTTCCTCGACGGCCCCGTCCATGAGGTCGGGGTGCGCGCGCAGGGCCCTGAGCTGTTCGGGGTGTTCGAGGAGGGCGAAGGTGCCGAGGGACAGCATGTTCGCGGTCGTCTCGTGGCCGCCGACGAGCAGCAGGTTGGCCATGCCGACGACTTCCTCGTCGGTGAGTGCCGGTTCGGTGTCGGAGTGGATGAGCCCGGACAGCATGTCGTCGGTGGGGGTCGCGCGCTTGCGGCGCACCTGGCCGAGGATGAACTTCCGCAGTTCGTCGAGGGCGGCGAGCTGTTTCTCGAACGGGATGTCCAGGTTGAGCAGTTCCTCGGTGCGGGCCTGGAACTCCCCGCGCTCCTCGTAGGCGACTCCGAGCAGTTCGCAGATCACCAGGGACGGCACCGCGAGGGCGAAGTCCTTCACGAGGTCGGCGCTGTTCCCCCCGGCGAGCATCGCGTCGATGCGCTCGGTGACGATCTCCAGGATGCGCGGTTCGAGGCCGCGCACCCGGCGCAGCGTGAACTCCCGGGTCAGCAGCCTGCGGTAGCGGGTGTGGTCGGGCGGGTCCAGGGCGATGAAGTTGCCCGCGACCGCCTCGTCGGCCATGAGCTGGGCGCGCAGCTCCTCCGGCAGCTTCACGACGAGCGGGTTGCGCAGCCGGTCGGAGCTGAGCCGGGGGTCGGTGAGCAGCTTGCGGCTCTCCTCGTACCCGGTGACGAGCCAGCCGGTCCCGCCGTCGGTCAGGGCGATCTCCCGCACCTCGCCCTGGTCGTGGTGGTCGCGGAGCAGGGGCGGCGGGTCGAAGGGGCAGCTGCCGCGTTCGGTGAAGCCGGGCGGAAAGGGCAAGCGGTAGACGGAAGGGGTGCTGTCGTCGGGCGGGGTGGGCTCGGTGGCGGGCTCCGCGGTCGGCGTGCTCATCGGTGGTCCTCCTTGCGCGTGCGGTGGTTCACGCCCGGCGAAGGGGCGCGAGCGTATGGGTCCGGGTGATCAGTTCGGTGAGCATCCGCTGGAGCACGGCGTCGTGGCGTTCGGCGGGGGTGAAGGTCTCGTACTGCTCGAAGTCGGTCAGGAGCGACAGGTTGACCTGCGTGTACACGGGTGAGAGCTGGACGGCCGCGGCGATGGTGCGCAGGTGCTCGACGGCCCGGACGCCGTTGGCGCTCGCGCCGTAGCCGACGAAACCGGCCGCCTTGTCGTTCCACTCGTTGTAGACGAAGTCGATGGCGTTCTTGAGCGCGGCCGGGATCGACCAGTTGTACTCGGGGGTGACGAAGACGAACCCGTCGAGCTCGGCGATCTTGCTGCTCCAGGCGCGGGTGTGGGCGTGCTCGTAGTCACCCATGCGCGGGGACCGCGGCTCGTCGAAGAGCGGCAGGTCGTAGTCGGCGAGGTCGACGAGTTCGAAGTCCGCCTCGCCGTGGGTGCGGGCGGCCTTCTCGACCCACTGGGCGACCTGGGGTCCGACGCGGCCGGGCCGGGTGGTGCCGAGGATGATCCCGATCCTTGTCATGCGCGTCTCCCTGTCGCGGCGAAGGGGTGCGGGGCGTGTGCGCCCCTCACCCCTTCGCCGAGGTTGAAGGTACCGAGCGGGTCCGCTACGGCCGGGCGGGCTCGGGGACGGCCACGTCGACGGGCCGGCCCGTGCGCGCCGACTCGTAGGCTGCCCGGATCACCCGCAGGGTACGCACGCCGGTCGCGCCGTCGGGACCGGCCCAGTGGCCCGTGCCGAGCGAGGCGACGAAGGCGTCGAGCACGGCCGCGCAGGGGTCGGCCCCGCCCGTGGTCCACCGTTCGCGGCCCGTGGCGGAGTCGAACCCGCCGAGCAGCTTCGGGCGGGCGGTGAACTCGACGCTGCCCCGTTCGCCGACGAAGGTCAGCGTGGGCCCGGCGCCCGCCGGGTCCGCCGGCGGGCTCCAGCTGCCGTCGAGGGCCGCGACCGTCCCGTCCGCGTAGCGCACGGTGAGCAGGGCCGCGCTCTCGACGTCCGGGTCGCCGCTGAGGACGCTGTTCGACTGGGCGTAGACCTGCGTCGCGGGGATGCCGTCGAGCACCGTGTCCACGAGGTCGAGCAGGACGGCCGCGTGGGTGCGCAGGGCGCCGCCCGCCTCCTGTGCGGCGGGGCCGTGGTACGCCCCGTGGACGGTGGTGAGCGCTCCGACGGCCGCGCCGTCGGCTAGCTGTCGGCGCACGGCGGCGAACGCCGGGCCGCAGCAGGCCGGTGCGGCGACGGCGAGGCGCACCCCGGCGTCCGCGCAGGCGCGCGCCATGGCGTCGGCGTCGGCGTCGGTGGCCGCCAGGGGCTGTTCGCACAGGACGTGGGCGCCGATCTCGGCGGCCCGCTCGACCAGTTCCCGGCGGCGGGCGACCTCGCTCGTGACGACCACGGCGTCGGGGCGCAAGGCGAAGGCCTTGTCCCAGCTGCCCGCGTACGCCGCGTCGAGCCGCCGGGCGGCGGCCGGGCCCCGGGCCGGGTCGTCCGGCGGCCCTTCGGGGTCCGCGACGAGCAGGTCGACGCCGGGGGTCGCGCGCAGCAGCCGGGCGTACGTCGCGGCGCGCTCGTGGGCGAACGACAGGACGGCGACCTTCATGCGGCCTCCTTCGCGCTTCATGCGGCCTCTTTCACGGGCAGGTCCACGGCCCGGCCCGTGAAGGCGGATTCGGCGGCGGCCTGGGTGACGCGGACGGCGGCCAGCGCGTCCCCGGGGCCGAGGCGGGGCTCGGGGCCGCCCAGGAACGCCTGGGAGAACTCGCGGATCTCGGCGAGGAACGGGGAATCGCCGTGCGCGCCGAAGGCCGCGGCGTCGCCGCCGAACACCTTGATCTCCTGGGGCCATTCGGAGTCGTGGAGCGCCGTGCCGCCCGTGCCCGAGACGTGGTAGGCGACGCGGATGGGCGGCTGCGGCGTGGCGGTCCACCGGCTGACGACCCGGCTGAGGGCGCCGCTCGCGTGGGTGAGGACGGCGGTGCCGACCGCGAAGGCGCCCTCGGGGGCCGGTGCGGCGATCTCGCCCTGGTAGTGGGCGTGCACCCGGACGACGTCCCCGAAGATCCAGTGGGCGATGTCGACGCCGTGCAGCATCTGGTCGGTGAGGATTCCGCCCGACCGCGCGGAGGCGTGGCCGGTCCAGGGCCGCGGGTGGTATCCGGCGACGTCGAACCGGGCGACGGCGCCCGCGCCGAGCTCGCCCGCCGCGACCAGGTCGTGGAGCCGGGCGAACGCCGGGGCGAAGCGCGCGTTGTGGGTCGGGCAGAGCCGCACCCCGGCGCGCGCGGCCGCGGTGACGATCTCCTCCGCCTCCTCGACGTCGGCGGCCAGGGGCTTCTCGCAGACCACGCCGACGCCCGCGGCGATGGCGGCCATGGCGATCCCGTGGTGGCTGTTCGTCGGGGAGCAGATGTCCACGACGTCCGCGCCGTCGAGCGCCTCGTCCAGGGTGTCGACGGCCCGCGCGCCGAACTCGCGTGCCAGGTCCGGGGCGCGGCCGTCCTGGGAGTGGACGCGGACGGACGCCCCCGTGCGGATCCAGGCGTCGAGGTGCAGCCGGGCGATCAGGCCTGCGCCGATCAGGGCCACCTCGAGCTGCCCCACGGCGTCACCGGCTCTTCTTTCCGTCAAGTGAGGTCCTTCGGGTGGAGTGCCGCCGTGGCGGGCCGACCGGCATCGTCGCTCCCGGCACGGCCGCCGACGCGCCGCGGGTCTGAAGTGCGCCCAGTCTCGCCCGCGCCGCCCGCCGGGACCATCACCAGCGTGGGTAGTCTCCGCCCGGTCCGCCGCCCGGGCCGCCGCCCGGCCCACCGCGCGATCCGCCGCCGGGCCCGCTCACTCCGGTACGCACTGTCCCTTGCCGAGGGCGATGACCCCGGCCCGCGAGACCGTGTACAGCTCCGCGTCCCGCTCGGGGTTCACGCCGATGGTGGCGCCGGGCGGGACGTCCACGTTCTTGTCCAGGACGGCGCCGCGCACCACCGCGCCCCGGCCGACGCGGACGTTGTCGTGCAGGACCGAGCCCTGGACGACCGCGCCCTCCTCGACCGTGACGCCGGGCGAGAGGACGGACCGCGTGACCTGGCCGCGGATGACGCAGCCGGGGCTGACGACGGACTCCCCCGCGATGCCGCCCGCGCAGAACTTGGCGGGCGGGAGCTGCCCGGGGTGGGTGTAGATGGGCCAGGAGCGGTTGTCGAGGTTGAACACGGGCTGGTCGGAGATCAGGTCCATGTGCGCCTCGTAGTAGGCGTCGAGGGTGCCGACGTCACGCCAGTAGCCGTGGTCACGGGCGGTCTCCCCCGGCACGTGGTTGCCGTCGAAGTCGTAGACCTGGGCGAGGCCGCGTTCGGTGAGCATGGGCAGGATGGAGCCGCCCATGTCGTGCGCCGAGTCCTCGTCCTCGGCGTCCTGCCGCAGGGCGTCCACGAGGGCCTTGGTGGTGAAGACGTAGTTGCCCATGGAGGCGTACACCTGGTGCGGGGCGCCCGGGAGTCCCGGCGGGTCCTGCGGCTTCTCCAGGAAGCGCTCCACGAGCGTGCCGTCGCGCGCCGGGGTGATGACGCCGAACTGCCGGGCCTCCGCGCGCGGCACCCGGATCCCGGCGACGGTGACGCCCGCGCCGGACTCGACGTGCTGCTCCAGCATCTGCCGGGGGTCCATGCGGTACACGTGGTCGGCGCCGAACACCGCGACGTGGTGGGGCTGTTCGTCGTGGACGAGGTTCAGGGACTGCAGGATCGCGTCCGCGCTGCCCAGGTACCAGCGGGGCCCGAGGCGCTGCTGGGCGGGGACGGGCGTGACGTAGTTGCCGAGCAGGCTCGACATGCGCCAGGTGGTGGACACGTGCCGGTCCAGGGAGTGCGACTTGTACTGCGTGAGGACGCAGATGCGCGTGATGTCGCCGTTGACGAGGTTGGAGAGCACGAAGTCGACGAGGCGGTAGGTGCCCCCGAAGGTCACCGCCGGTTTCGCGCGGTCGGCGGTGAGCGGCATCAGCCGCTTGCCCGCGCCGCCCGCGAGGACGATCCCAAGCACCGAAGGCCCGCCGCGCATCGCCGCCCCCTCTGCCGCCCTGTGGGTCCGGACCGCCGCTCCGCGGGGCGCGGGTGCGCCCCTGGCGTCCGTGTGCCCCTCTACGTTGCCTTGACTACGCCGAGTACGTCCTCGTACACCTCGACCGTGCGCCGTGCCACCGCGTCCCAGCCGAACTCGCGGCGGGCCCGGTAGCGTCCGGCCGCGCCCATGGCCGCCGCGCGGCGCGGGTCGGCGGACAGATGGTTCAGGAGCAGGCCGAGGTCGTGCTCGAAGCGCTCCTCGTCGTGCCGGTCGTAAGGCACGAGGAGTCCGGTCGTGCCGTCCGCGACGACCTCCGGGATGCCGCCGACGCGCGAGGCGACGACGGCCGTGCCGCAGGCCATGGCTTCCAGATTGACGATGCCGAGCGGTTCGTACACCGAGGGGCACACGAACACCGCCGCGTGGCTGAGGAGTTGGACGACCTCGGGGCGCGGCAGCATGCGCGGGATCCAGTGGACGCCGTCGCGGGCGCGGCTCAGCTCCTCGAACAGGGTGCGGAACTCCCGGTCGATCTCCGGGGTGTCGGGCGCGCCCGCGCACAGCACCAGCTGGACGCCGGGCTCCAGCTGCCGGGCCGCGCGCAGCAGATGGGGCACGCCCTTCTGGCGCGTGATGCGGCCGACGAACAGGACGTAGGGGCGGCCGGGGTCGACGCCGTGCCGGACGAGGGCGCTGGTGCCCGGGTCGGGGCGGTACAGCTCGGTGTCGATGCCGTTGTGGACGACGCGCACCTTCGCCGGGTCGACGGCCGGGTAGCAGGCGAGGATGTCCTCGCGCATGGCCCCGGACACGGCGATGACGGCGTCGGCGGCCTCGACGGCGGTGCGCTCCGCCCAGCTCGACACGGCGTACCCGCCGCCCAGTTGCTCGGCCTTCCAGGGGCGCAGCGGCTCCAGCGAGTGCGAGGTCAGGACGTGCGGGATGCCGTGCAGGAGCTTGCCGACGTGGCCGGCGAGGTTGGCGTACCAGGTGTGGGTGTGGACGAGGTCGCGGCCGCCGAGCGCGGCCGCCATGGTGAGGTCGACGGAGAGGGTGCGCAGCGCGTCGTTGGCGGTGTCGAGGGCGCTCCACGCGCGGTGGCGCACGGCCTCGTCGGCGCCGCGGTCGGCGTCGGTGCCCCAGCAGTGGACGTCGAGGTCGGTCAGGGCGCGCAGCTCACGGGCGAGGAACTCGACGTGGACACCCGCGCCGCCGTAGACGTCCGGCGGGTACTCGCGGGTGAGCAGTCCCACTTTCACGAGCGGAGCCCCCCGTCGTCGGCCGGCCCCCTCATGGTCACCCAGCGGGCGTCCCGAGGGAAGACCGCTGCGGCGGCCGGTCGAAGCAGCAGTCGCCGCACAGGCCGCCGTTCGGGCAGCGGTAGTACAGACAGCAGCTGCGGCGCCGGAACGCGGTGCCGTCCAGGGTGCCGGTGGCGCGCAGCTCCGGGTCGGCGAAGAGTTCGGCGGCCAGGGCGAGCGCGCGCCGCCCCGCGTCGGGGCGGCCGGTGCGCTCCGCCCAGGCGTGCAGTTCGCGGGCGGCGCCCGCGAGGGCCGAGCCCGCGTTGCCGCGCAGGAGCGCCGGGGAGATCCGGTAGCGGGCGCGCAGGGCGTCCGCGAGCGGCGCGAGGTGGCCGTCGACGACGACCTCCCGCAGGCGCGCGGCGTCGGCCGGGAACGTGCGGTCGCCGCTGAGCCACAGGTCGTCCGGGGAGCTGCCGTCGGCGTCCCAGCGCAGCCGTCGCGGGTCGAGGTCGGGCACGCGTCCGTACAGGGCGGCCGGGCCGAGCGCGAGGGACCACAGGCGGGCGGCGAGGCCGAGGTGGGCGATGGAGGCCGCGACGCGGGGTTCGGGAGCGGCGAGCCGGGCGGCGACCTTGGTGACGCGGAAGGACAGCGGGTCACCCTCCGTGACTCCCCTGCCGATCTCGTACACGCGTGCGACCATGGGGAGTGTCCGCTCCGGCGGCTCCCCCGTCCGCAGGGCGAAGAAGCCGCCGACGGATCCGACCACGTCCCAGGCGATGTCAGGGCTGCGAGCTGTCACCGCAGCAGTACATCAGAAGCCCCCGGCCCCGTGGGTAACCAGACCTGGGGAGGACATACGGGAGGTCGTACTCCATCGGTAGTAGGACGGATTGACTGCTCAGGGACGACGACTTGCCGCGCTCCGCGCGACATTGTGGTGAACATGGAAGCCGACCGCACGCAGCACCGGACGCACCGGACGTCAGGGCACGACACGTACCGGAACGACCGGCGCTGCCTTCCCCCGCGGAGCGCCTCATGAGTGCCCTCGCGCTGTCCGTCCTGCTCTCCCTCGTCTCCGCCGTGGCGTACGCGGGCGGGGCGATCCTCCAGGAGCGGGTGGCCGCGAAGGCCTCGCAGCACGAGTACGCGCCGCTGCGCCGCGGCGCGTGGTGGGTCGCGGTGGTCCTGAACGGCCTCGGCGGGCTGCTGCACGTCGTGGCGCTCGCCTACGGGCCGCTCAGCCTGGTGCAGCCCCTGGGCGCCCTGACGATCGTGTTCGCCCTGCCGATGGCGGCGCTGTTCGTGCGCCGCAGGGCCGGGGCCACCGCCTGGCGCGGCGCGCTCATGGCGACGCTGGGCCTCGCGGGCCTGCTCTCGCTGACGCAGGCCGCCGACTCCCGGTCCCTGGCCGACGCGGAGCGCGTCGTGCTGGCGCTCGGCACCGGCGGGGCCGTGGTCTGCCTGATGCTCCTCGCGCACGCGGCGCACCGGCACCCGGCGGTGCGCAGCGTCCTGCTCGCCACGGCGGCGGGCATCGCCTTCGGCATCTCCTCGGTGTTCACGAAGACGGTCGCGGTGGACTGGGACGCCCACGAGCCGCTGACCCGGCAGGTGCCCAGCCTCGCCGTGATCGCGGTGCTCGCGGTGGCCGGACTGCTCCTGTCGCAGGCCTCCTACCGGGGCGCGGGCCTCGCGGCGCCGCTGTCCACGGTGACGGTGGTGAACCCGGTGATAGCGGCCGCGGTCGGCCTCACCCTGTTCGGAGAATCCTTCCGCTATGGAGCCATGGGTACGGCGGTGGCGCTGACCTGCGGTGTCGTCGCCGCGGGCGGGCTGATCCTGCTGACCACGGAGCGCATCGGGGCCGAGGCGACGACGACCGCGGGCTCCTCGTCGGCCCCGGCGGGCGACCCGTCGGCCCCGGCGCGCGACGACGCCGCACCGGCCGCGCCCCGCGCCGAGCTGCCCGCCGGACCGGTGACACGTGCCCTCCCCGCGACCGCGCCGCCGGAGCAGGCCGCCACGGTCACCGAGCAGCGCGTGCCGGACCACGACGAGCGGCCCGGGGCCGACGCGGGCACACGGCCCCGGCCGGGCGAACAGACCGCGCCGGAGCAGTCGTTCCTGCCCGAGGGCCTCACCGGGCTCGCGGGCCTGCCCTTGCAGCCCGTGCTGCAGACGTTCCCGCGCGCGGACGCCAGGGCAGGGCACGCGTGACAAGCACGCGTGCGCGGGCCCCAGGTCTCCTTCAGGGACCTGGGGCCCGTGCGCGTCCGTCCCGTGGCCGGCTCAGATGCGGACGCCGCGCGCCCGCAGATACGCCAGCGGGTCGACGTCCGAACCGAAACCGGGGCCCGTGCGGATCTCGAAGTGCAGATGCGGGCCCGAACTGTTGCCGGTCGAACCGGAGCGGCCGATGCGCTGGCCCGGCACGACCCGCTGCCCGGCCTTCACCGAGAGCGCCGACATGTGCCCGTACTGCGAGTACTTGCCGTCGGTGTGGCGGATGACGACCTGGTAGCCGTAGGAGCCGCCCCAGCCGGACTCCACGACCGTGCCCGCGGCGACGGCCTGCACCGAAGTGCCCGTGGGCACGGGGAAGTCGACGCCCGTGTGGTAGCCCTTCGACCAGGAGCTGCCGGACGCGCGGTAGGGCGTGCCGATCGACGCGGCGACGGGCACCGTGGCCCCCGACTGCGCCGAGGTCGCCGGTTTGGCCTTCGGCCGCGGCGCCGGTGCCGTGTCCCGCTTCGGCGCGGGCCTGGCCTGCTTCCGCTCCTGCTGTTTGGGGGGCTTGGGCTGCGGGTGCGCGCGCTGCTTCTCGGGGGCGCGCGCGGGCCGCTCCTTGCCCTCCGGCGGCTTCCTGCGCTCGGGCGGGCGCGCGGGCCGCTTCTCCTTGCCGTCCGCGCCGCGCAGCGAGAGCCGCTGGCCCGGCGTGATGAGGTCCGGATCGTCGCCGATGGTGCGGCGGTTGTTCTGGTACAGCTGCGGCCAGCCGCCCCGGACGTGGCGCTCGCCCGCGATGCCGGAGAGGGTGTCGCCGTGCACGACCGTGTACATCCGGGCGGTGCCCGCCGCGGACTGCGGGGTCACCTCGGGCTTGACGTCCTCGACGGTGCGCCGGGGCGGCTTCGGCGCCGTGCGCCCGCCGTCGGTCTTGGCGTCGTTCGCCGTGCTCGTGCGCTTCTCGGGCGCCGTGGCGGGCTTGACGTCCGGGGTGTCGCCGCCCCGCGTCAGGCCCGCCCGCACCGAGCACACGGGCCAGGCGCCGGGGCCCTGCCCGTCGAGGACCTTCTCGGCCACGGCGATCTGCTGGTCCCTGGTGGCGAGGTCGGCGCGCGGCGCGTAGGCCGTGCCGCCGTAGGCCTCCCAGGTGGACTGGGTGAACTGCAGGCCGCCGTAGAAGCCGTTGCCCGTGTTGATGCTCCAGTTGTTCGTGGACTCGCAGGCGGCGACCTTGTTCCAGGTGTCGACGTCCGCCGCGTGGCCCGTGCCGGCGGTCACCAGGGGCAGGGCGATGCCCGCGCCGCTCGCCGTGACGGTGAGCGAGGCACGGTTGATCCGGCTCGGCTGGTACCGGCGGTGCCGGCCTCGTAAGGCCATGGAAGCCCCCTCAGACACGCGTTGTACGCAAGGTCACACGTCAGCCACAGGACAGGGCGCAAGCTAGCCGGTCCGCCGTCGGTGTGACAAGAGTGCGGCGCCGAGAGGGCGTTGAACTGGTCAGTTCCCCATATGCCCCGGAAGCCACCGGAGTTGCACATCGTGGAAGAAGACGCCCCCGCCCTCGTGGTCGTTGAAGCGGTAGACCTCCATCGACCGCTCGCTGCCCGTGTAGGCGTTGAAGGCGGCGAAGACCGTCGACGGCGGGCACGTCTCGTCCTCCAGGGCGGCCGAGAACAGCGCGGGCGCCCGGCCGCGCGCCGCGAAGTGCACGCCGTCGAAGTACGCGAGCGTGCGGAACACCTGGTCCTCGCTCCCCCGGCGCGCCCGCAGATAGAGGCCGATCTCCCGGTACGGCGGCCGGGCGGTGAGCGTCGCCGCGCGCGGGAAGTCGCACAGGAACGGCACGTTCGGGGAGATCGCCGCGAGGTCCGGGACGAGCCCGCCGACGGCGAGCGTGATGCCGCCGCCCTGGCTGTCGCCGACCGCGGCCACGCGCGCGGCGTCCACCAGCGGATGCGCGCGCACCGCCTCGACGGCGCGTACGGCATCGGTGAAGACCCGGCGGTAGTAGTACGCGTGCGGGTCCTCGACCCCGCGCGTCAGGAAGCCCGGATACGCCGGGGCACTCCCCACGGGGTCGGGGGTGTCGCCCACCGAACCGCCGCTGCCCTGGCCGCGCGTGTCCATGATGAAGTGCGCGAACCCGGCCGCCGACCACAGCAGCCGCTCGTGCGGCAGACCGCGCCCGCCGCCGTACCCGATGTACTCGACCACGGCGGGCAGCGGCTCGCGCGCCCCGGCCGGCAGGAGCAGCCAGCCCTTCACGGGGTGTCCGCCGAAGCCCGCGAAGGTCACGTCGAAGACGTCGACCGAGGCGAGCGGCGTGTCCACGGGCTCGAACCGGGCGTCCAGGTCGTGTTCCCGGGCGCTCGCGAGGGTCTTCTCCCAGAAGGCGTCGAAGTCCTCGGGTTCCGGCAGGTCCGGGCGGTACTGACGCAGTTGGTCGAGCGGCAGGTCGAAATGCGGCACGGGCGGCTCCTCCTTCGGGCACGGTGTCCAAGGTCACGGTACGCCGCGGAGTGATACTGACGGGCGGACGCGTTACCTACGACACATGCGTCACCCATGGCGTGTCCGGCAGGTCAGACGGTGTGCCGGGCGGTCGCGGTACGTCGGATTTCCAGGAACCCAGGAGCTAGCACATGAGCAGTTCAGCGCAGATCGGCGTCACGGGTCTCGCGGTGATGGGGCGCAACCTCGCCCGGAACTTCGCCCGCAACGGCTTCACGGTCGCCGTGCACAACCGCACCGCGGCCAAGGCCCGCGCGCTCGTCGACGAGTTCGGCGACGAGGGGGAGTTCGTCTACACGGAGACCGCGAAGGACTTCGTCGCGGCGCTCGAACGCCCCCGCCGTCTCGTCGTCATGGTGAAGGCGGGCGAGCCGACGGACGCCGTCATCAAGGAGTTCGCGCCGCTGCTCGAACCGGGCGACATGATCGTGGACGGCGGCAACGCGCACTTCGCGGACACCCGCCGCCGCGAGCGCGAACTGCGCGAGTTCGGCATCCACTTCGTCGGCACCGGCGTCTCCGGCGGCGAGGAGGGCGCGCTCAACGGCCCGAGCATCATGCCCGGCGGCTCCGCGGAGTCGTACACGGCGCTCGGCCCGATGCTGGAGAAGATCTCCGCGAAGGCCGCCGACGGCAGCCCCTGCACGGCGCACATCGGCCCGGACGGCGCGGGCCACTTCGTGAAGATGGTGCACAACGGCATCGAGTACGCGGACATGCAGCTGATCGCCGAGGCGTACCAGCTGCTCCGCGAGGTCGCGGGCTACTCCCCCGCCGAGATCGCCGACATCTTCCGCACCTGGAACCAGGGGCGGCTCGACTCCTATCTGATCGAGATCACCGCCGAGGTCCTGGCGCACGTGGACGCCGCGACGGGCAAGCCGTTCGTGGACGTCGTGGCGGACCAGGCCGAGCAGAAGGGCACCGGCCGCTGGACCGTGCAGATCGCGCTCGACCTGGGCGTACCGGTGTCGGGCATCGCGGAGGCGGTGTTCGCCCGCTCCGTGTCGGGGCACACGGACCTGCGCGCCGCCTCGCGCGGCCTCGCGGGCCCGGCCGCCGCACCGCTGTCCGAGGAGGAGGCGGCGGCCTTCGCCGACCGCGTCGAGCAGGCGCTGTACGCCTCGAAGATCGTGTCGTACACGCAGGGCTTCCACGAGATCGCGGCGGGCAGCGCGGAGTACGGCTGGGACATCGACCTGGGCGCGGTCGCCTCGATCTGGCGCGGCGGCTGCATCATCCGGGCGGCGTTCCTCGACCGCATCCGCGCCGCGTACGACGCGCGCGCCGACCTGCCGAGCCTCCTCGCCGACGAGGGCTTCGCGCGCGAGATCGGCGCGGCGCAGGACGACTGGCGCGCCGTGCTGGTCGCCGCGACCACGCAGGGCGTGCCCGCGCCGGGCTTCGCCGCCGCCCTCGCCTACTACGACGCGCTGCGCGCGGAGCGGCTGCCCGCCGCGCTCACGCAGGGCCAGCGGGACTACTTCGGCGCGCACACCTACCGCCGGACGGACCGCGAGGGCTCGTTCCACACGCTGTGGGGCGGCGACCGCTCGGAGGTCGAGGCGTAGCGCCTACCGGCGCGTCCGGCTCATCGGCCCGGGCGTCGGGTCCGGCTCCGGCACGGGGTCCGGGCCCGGCGGCTTCGGCACCGGGGACGGCGGGGGCTGCGGCACGGGCACCGGGCCTGGGGCGGGCCCCGGGTCGGGCGGGGGCGCGGGCACCGGGTCCGGCCGCGGGCCGGGCGTGGGCCCCGGCGGAACGGGGTCGGGGAACGGGCTGGTCATGGTTCCTCCCGTACGTCTCGTGCGAGCGCGGGGCGGCCGGCCCCCGCGGTGCGAAGGCGCGTCGGCCGGTTCCACTCTCTCCCGCCTCGCGTGCCCCCGCGCGCCGAGTCCACGCGTCCCGGCGGCGGACGCGTTCCCATCGGACGGGCCCATCCGACGGGCCTGTCGGACAGGACCTACGAGTCCGCCCGCCCGCACAGCACGGCGGCCGCACGCAGCCCGCGGCGCGGGCTCGCGAGGACCGGCACCCGCACGGCACAGCGCGCGGCGGCGTCCGCCATCGACGCCTGGGCGAGCACGACGACGTCCGCGCCGTCGGCGGCCGCCCGCTCGACAGCGGCGGCGATCAGGCTCACGTACCCGTCCTGGTCACCCGCCGCGAAGCGCTCCCACGCGCCGTCCACCACGACGGTGCGTACGTCGACGGGGCGCGCGGCCCGCTCGGCCTCCTCCGCCAGGAGGGCGACGGTGGGCGCCAGCGTGCTGGCGACCGTGGCGAGGACCGTGACCGCCGGGCCCGCCGTGACGGCGGCGGCCGCCATGGGCCGGTCGACGCGCAGCACGGGCACGCCGAGCGCGGCGGCGCGGGCCTCGGCGACGCCGCCGATCGTGGAGCAGGTGCACAGCACGGCGCCCGCGCCGTCGGCGACGGCCCGCTCCAGGACCGCTCCGAGCTGGTCCGCGACGGCCTCGGGGCCCTCCTGGCGGGCGCGGTCGAGCAGCCCCTCGTGCACGAGGTGGCGCAGCGCGAGGCCGGGGTGGTCCTCGTCCCGCAGCGCGTCGAAGACCGGCACGTGGACGGGCGAGGTGTGCAGCAGCGCGAGGGTCACCATGTCGACGGGTCCTCCTGGACCTTGGCGAGCGCGGCCTCGACGAGCGCGGCGGCGGGCGCCGGGGCCTGATGGCGCTCCGCCCACTTGGCGACGTACGGGCACAGCGGCACGACCGCGCGGCCCTCGCGGGCCGCGAGCGCGTACAGCTCCGTGGCCAGGGCGCCCGCGATGCCGCGGCCCTCGTGGGCGGGCGGCACCTCGGTGTGCACGGGCACGAGTGCGGGCTCGGGCGCGGCCAGGGTGAAGTAGACGATCTGTCCGACCGTGCGCCCATCCTCCTCGGCGAGCAGGACGCCGCGCGCCCGGTCGTCCCGGATCCCGAACGGCCGCCCGGCCGCCTCGGTGTCACTCATCGCCGCTGCTCCTCGCCGCGCCCGGCCGGGCGCCGTAGGCCGTTCCGCCGTCGCGGGTGCCGCCGCTAGGCGCGCGCCACCGCCTGCGGCGAGCGCGCCATGTCGGCGGCGCCCGGCACCGGTGCGGCGGCGTCGTCACCGAGGGCCACGACGCGGTTGCCCTCGTCGACGTGCACGACCCGCGGCCGCAGCGCACGGGCCTCGGCGTCGTCGACCTGGGCGTAGCTGATGATGATCACCTTATCGCCGGGGTGCACGAGGTGCGCGGCCGCGCCGTTGATCCCGATGACACCGCTGCCGCGCTCGCCCTCGATGGTGTACGTCTCCAGGCGGGCGCCATTGGTGACGTCGACGATGTGCACGAGCTCCCCGGGCAGCAGGTCGGCCGCCTCCAGGAGGTCGGCGTCGATGGTGACGGAGCCGACGTAGTGCAGGTCGGCCTGGGTCACGGTGGCGCGGTGGATCTTGGACTTGAACAGGGTGCGAAGCATCGTGGTACTCCTGGGGTGTCGGCTCCCTGCCTGCTTGTGCGGGTCAAGGGCTGTGTCGGCACCTTACCGCCAGTGGTTCACGGACGGTCGCTCCGGTGTCCGGCCGGGCCCCGGTGGGCACCGCGGCACTGGCGGATGAGCTCCGGCGTCAGCGGTCCGCCGTCCGGCGAGGTCACGACGGCCCGGAGCTCGGGTGACTCCGCGGCGGTGCGCAGGGGTTCGGGGAAGTGGTCGCCGGCCCACAGGGGCCAGGCGATGCCCTCCACCGCCTCCGGGCAGGCGGCCAGATGGTCCGCGACGTCGGGCCAGCGGACACAGATCAGGCTCCACAGGGCGAGGGCGTCCGGATCCACGTGGACGCCCTCCAGGAAGCGGATGGGGCGCAGGACGCTGTAGGTGTTGAGGAACCTCTTCACCGCGCGCGGGTTGTCGCCGAGCACGGGCACGAACTTCCGCAGGGTGTGCTCGGCCCTGCGGCGCTCGCTGACGCGCTGCATCGCCGCGTACACCGCTTGCGCCCGCCCTTCCTCGAAGCGCCGCAGACGCTCCATCACGTCGCCGTCGACACGCGGTCGGGCCGGTGCCCGCGAGGGAGGGACTTCCTCCTCCGGGCGCGCGTCCACGACCCTGAGCATCTCGTCCAAGTACGCCGTCCGGGTCGGGGCGGAGAGGGCCGGTATCGGCAGGGAGAGCTGGAAGAGCTTGTCCAGGAAGAGATGGCCGAGGGGTCTGCCGGGCTCGGCGACGCAGTCGGCGAAGGAGGCGTGAGCGACTTCGTAGCTGCGGCGGAGCCAGGTGCCGTCCGCCGCGACGACCACATGGGCCGCGCGCTCCGTCCGGCCGCCGCGCGGGCTCCCCATGGCGCGCACCAGGGTCTGGATCATGTCCAGGAACTCGACGACGTAGGCCTGGTCGCAGCGGTCGAGGTCGTCGACGAAGAGCACGACGGGCTTCTTGGCACGCCTGAGCAGCCACTGGAAGTGGGCGGCGACGTCCGCCATCGGATTGGCCTGGGTCTGCTCGAAGAGCCTGGCCCCGCGCACCGAGTCCCACAGCAGGAGGCGGGCGGCCAGCAAGGCCCCCGCTCCCAGGGTCCCCAGCGCGGCGAGGAGCGCGGTGGCCGCCTTGACCTGCTTCTCCCAGCCGAGCAGGCCGGACTTCTCCGGCCAGATGAGGTACCCGAGTACGCCCGCGGTCAGGGCGACGAGGGCGAAGGCCACGGCATAGGGCGCACCGGTCCTGCGGGCCCGCGCGACGGACTCCCGAAGCCGTACGAAGGGACGCAGCCACCAAGGCCGCGCACGCACCACCCGTTGGCGCAGACACGTGAGCAGGGACCACCAGGCAGGTGCGAGCCGCGACTGCTGCCAGGCGTCGAAGCGCGCCACGAGGAAGTGGTCGTCGACCTGGGCCCCCAGGAGGTTCAGCAGACTGCTCTTGCCGCTGCCCCACGGGCCGTCGAGATGCACGAGGAAGGAGGTGTCGGGCTGCGTCAGCTGGGTCTCGACCAGGCGCAGCGCGAGCACCTTCGCCGTGGGCACGCGCCGCAGCAGGTCCACCGTGGCGGGCGCGTCGGGGGCCCATTCCACGTCCTCGACGTCGTCGGCCTCCGCACCGCCGGGAGCCGTGCCGCTCTCGCCCGTCGTCGGCGCGGGGACGCCCGACCCGGCCGTCGGGTCGTACGCGGGGTTGGGGGCCAGGCCCAGGAGCGCGCCGATGCCGTTCTCGTCCCGCGTCTGCGGTTCCGGATATCCCGCGGCAGTCATGGTGCGCCGCAGTTCGGCCGCGATGGTCTGGAGGGTCAACAGCTCCTCCGCACCGGGAACGCCCTGCTTGAGCAGCCTGATCAGTTCTCCGGTGAACGCGGTGTACGGCTCGTCGGGCCGGGCGATGGACAGGGCGGTGGCCGTGGACGACACCAGGGTGAAGGTCCCCGAGACCTCGCTCAGTGGGGCGAAACCGGAAGAGGGGGCTCCCATGTAGGTGGTGATGGCGCGGCCGCTGAAGCAGCAGTCGAGGATCAGGACCCTGGTGCGCGCCGGGCTGCGCCGCAGAACGTCGCGCAGGCGCTCGAACGGCAGGGAGGTGATGGCCGGTTCGCGCGTCACGGTGTCGCGCAGCCCGAGGTACAGCTCTCCGTCGTCGCCGACGAGTCCGTGGCCGGCGTAGTACACGAGCAGCACGTCGGTGGCCCGCTCCGACAGCTCCCGCAGCTCGGGGACCACCTCGGACGCGTACCGGGGGTCGCTGATGACAGCGACCCCTTCCGGACGGAACCCTCCGGATTCCCCGAGGACTTCTCCCAGGTCCACCAGGTTGTTGTCGATCGCCGGGAGGGGGGTGAGCTCCGCGTAGGAGCCGCAGCCGATCAGAACGGCCTGCGAGCCTCCCGGATCAGGCAGACGCGCCATTCGCTCCCCCAAGGTCGGTGTGCGGCGACCCACGACGCACCGTGGGGGCCTGACCGTGACAGGCCTGGTGCCGCGCCGCACGTCGGCCGGGCCGCCACGGTCGCTGAAGGTACCAAATCCCCTGGCCCCTAAGGGTGTTGGAAGAATCAACCTCACCTGCCACACTGGCCCCAGGGGGGAGCCCGGTCGGGGAGGGGCCATGTCCGTCGGTATGTCAGAGGCGGTTGACCCGGGGTGGGCGGAGTTCGGGCGGCAGCTGCGGTTCCACCGTCGGCGGGCCGGACTCACGCAGTTGCAGCTCGGCCGGAGGGTGGGCTACCACCACAGCTTCATCAGCAGGCTGGAGAGCGGGCTGCGGGAGCCGCCCTTCGACCTGGTGAGCAGGCTCGACGCGGTGCTGGAGACCGGTGGGCAGCTCGCCACGGCCATCGCGTCGCCGCGCCAGTCGCTGTGCGTGCCGGGCCGGTTCCTGACGGCGCCCACGCTGTTCTCGCCGATCCCGGGGGCGGACACCCCCGGCACCGAGGTCCCCCTGGCCGCGCAGCAGTGGCCCGCGCGGCTGCCCGCCGAGGGCCTGGCCTGTCCGCTGCACGGGACGGCGGGCTGCGCGACGCCCGACCGCAGCTCGGTGACGGACCTCCTGAACGGGCTGACCAAGCCGTACGACCGCGCCAGTGAAGTGGTCGGCGCGGAGGTGGAGCTGCTGCACGGCCTCACCGCCGTGCTCGCCTGTCTGATCCGCGAGGCGTTCGCACAGGTCACCGACGCGTGCGTGACCACGGTGGAGCGGCTGCTCCGCGGCGTGGCCCGCTGGGCCGAAGCGGTCAACTCCACGGGCCGCCTTCCGTACGGCCAGCTGCGGCTCGCCGCACAGTACGCCCAGGTCTCCGGGCGCCTGCGGATGGAGCGGGGGCAGAGCGGTGTCGCCATGGCCTGGTTCGGGCACGGTCTGCGCTGGGCGGACGCGGCCCAGGACGCCGAGGCCCGGGCGACCCTCCTCAGCGACATGTGCACCCTCGTCCGGCTGGACGGGGATGCCGCCTCGATGCTCGTGTACGCCGAGGCCATCGGCGCGGTGGACGCCAAGCGGCGCTGGATGGCGACCCTGGCAGATCTGTACCAGGCGCGGGCGTACGCGCTGAGCCACGACGCCGACGCGTGCCGGCGGCACGTCTCGATGGCCCGGCGCAGATTCGCCCGCCTCGACGACCGGGACCGTCTGGAGGCGCCCTGGCTCTCGGGCGCCGAAGGGGTGCTGCGCCTGGAGTCGGCGATCGGCGGCGCGCTGCGCGACCTCGCGGTGATGACGGACGACCGGGCGGTGGCCCGGCGCGCGATCGAGGCCACCGCCCGGTCGTACGCGCTGCTTCCGCCCATGATGCACACCACGCGCCTGCTGCTCACCCTGCGCCTCGCGGACAGCTGGGCGTGTGCCGGTGACCCCCTCGCGGCGGTCGCCCTGGCCCAGCCCGTCCTGAAAGAGGCGGTGTGCGCGCGCGAGTTGATGATCACCGCCGAGTTGCGCGGACTGCACAGCCGGCTGGCCGGGCGCTGGGGCGACCTGCCGGAGGTCCGGGAGTACCGCGAGCGGCTGTGGAGCGTGTCGGAGTGAGGGGGCGGCGGGCCCGGCGCGCTTGCCAGTTCTTGACAGGGCGTGCCGGGCGCCCGAAATCCATTGACCGCGGCCCGGGCCGGTGTGAGGGTTCCGCCAGCCATGGGGGTGTCATGTCAGTGTCAGTTCAAAAGCGGAGCAGCGGGCAGGACCGCGAGAACCGGCGCTGACATGCCCCCCTGGCCCAGCGGAGCCTCAACACCTCTCACAAGGAGCCGTGATGCTCAGAAGATCCGCAGCGGCCGGGATAACCCTGGCCATGGCACTCGCGGGGGTGGTGGCACCGGCGTCCTTCGCCTCGGCCGCGCCGCCCGCGGGCAAGCCCGACCCGCGCGCGAAGGCCGTCGCCGCCGCCGACCAGGCGACCCGGAGCGGCCTCGACTCGCTGGCGAAGGGGCCCGAGGAGCAGTACGACCGGCACCAGGTCGTCCCCTGGGGCAAGGGCCTGTACTCCGTCGCGTACGAGCGCACCTACCGCGGCCTGCCGGTGGTCGGCGGTGACGCGGTGGTCCTCGCCGACGGCAAGGGCAAGGTCCGGTCCGTGCACTCCGCCACCGACGCGAGGATCTCGGTCACTACCAAGGCCAAGGTGAAGGCCGCGCAGGCGGTCAGGACCAGCCGCGCCAAGCTGGCGTCGGTCAAGAAGGTCGACTCCAAGCGCCTGGTGGTCCGGGTCAGGAAGGACACGCCCGCGCTCGCCTGGGAGACCGTGCTGACCGGCAAGACCAAGGCGGGCGACCCCAGCCGGCTGCACGTCTTCGTCAACGCGCTCACCGGCAAGGTCGTCGACACCTACGACGACGTGCACGCGGGCACCGGCCGCAGCAAGTGGAACGGCCCCAGCCCGCTGGCCATCGACACCTCCCGCTCCGGCAACAACTACGTGCTGCGCGACACCACCCGTCCCGGCCTGCAGTGTTCGGACTACAGCGGCGGGCTGTTCACCAAGGCCACCGACGACTGGGGCACCGGCAACCCCACCAGCCGGGAGACCGGGTGCGTCGACGTCATGTTCGCCGCGCAGAAGCAGTGGAACATGTTCAAGGAGTGGTTCGGCCGCAACGGCCACGACGGCAACGGCCGCAGCTGGCCGGTGCGCGTGGGCCTCAACGAGCTCAACGCCTACTGGGACGGCTCCTCCGTCACCATCGGCCACAACAGCGCCAACGAGTGGATCGCCGGCATGGACGTCGTCGCCCACGAGTTCGGCCACGGCCTGGACTCCAACACCCCGGGCGGGGCGAACCACGAGAGCGGCCTCGGCGAGGCCACCGGCGACATCATGGGCGCCCTGACCGAGGCGTACGTCAACGAGCCCGCCCCCTACGACACCCCCGACTACACCGTCGGGGAAATGGTCAACCTCCAGGGCCGCGGGCCGATCCGGAACATGTACGACCCGAGCCGGATCAACAACGACCCCAACTGTTACTCCGCGTCGATCCCCAACACCGAGGAGCACAAGGCCGCCGGGCCGCTGAACCACTGGTTCTACCTGCTCGCCGAGGGCTCGAACCCCGGCGGCGGCAAGCCCACCAGCCCCACCTGCAACAGCAAGCAGGTCACCGGCGTGGGCTTCAAGAACGCGGGCAAGATCTTCTACAACGCCATGCTGCTCAAGACCAGCGGCATGACGTACAAGCGCTACCGCACCGCCACGCTGACCTCGGCGAAGGCCCTGGACTCCAGCTGCGACCTGTTCAACGCCACCAAGGCCGCCTGGGACGCCATCAGCATCCCGACCCAGACCGGTGACCCGACCTGCGAGGGCCAGCAGAACGACTTCTCCCTCGGCCTCAACCCGGCCTCGGGGAAGGTCGAGGCGGGCGCCTCGACCACCGCCACGGTCAACACCTCGACCGTCACCGGCAGCGCCCAGCAGATCTCGCTGACCGCCACCGGCGCGCCGACGGGCGTGAGCGTCTCCTTCGACCCGGGCACCGTCACCTCGGGGTCCAACTCCACCCTGAAGATCGCCACCACGTCGTCCGCCGCGGCCGGCACCTACCCGATCACCGTCACGGGCACCGCGGGCGCCAAGACGCACACCGCCCAGTACACGCTCACCGTGGGCGGCGGCGGCAACCCGACGCCTCCGCCGGACATCGACGTCGCCAAGGTGCAGGCGCATCTGACGCAGCTCAACACCATCGCCTCGCAGAACGGCGGCAACCGCCGCTCCACCGGCGCCGGTTACCGCGCCTCCCTCGCCTACGTCAAGGGCAAGCTGGAGGCCGCCGGGTACCAGGTCACCGAGCAGACCTGCGCCTCCGGCTGCTCCGCGGGCGCGGGCAACAACCTGATCGCCGAGTGGCCGCAGGGCAACGCGGACAACGTCTACATGTTCGGCGCGCACCTCGACGGCGTGGCCGCCGGGCCCGGGATCAACGACAACGGCTCCGGCTCCGCCGCGATCCTGGAGGCGGCCCTCGCCCTGGCGCAGAACAACCCCGCCATGAAGAACCGCGTCCGCTTCGCCTGGTGGACCGACGAGGAGCAGGGCCTGAACGGCTCCGACTACTACGCCAGGTCCCTCAACGGCACCGAGCGCGCCAAGATCAAGGCGTACTACAACTTCGACATGGTCGGCTCGGTCAACGCCGGGTACTTCATCAACAACCTGAACTCGGCGGCCTCGGCCCCGATGAAGGAGTACTGGACCTCCCTCAACCTCGCCCCGCAGGAGAACGTCGAGGGCCAGGGCCGGTCGGACGACTCCTCCTTCCAGCAGGTCGGCATCGCCACCTCCGGCTACGCCACCGGCGCCTCGGCCACGAAGTCCGCAGCCGAGGCCGCGAAGTGGGGCGGCACCGCGGGCCGCGCCTACGACCCCTGCTACCACTCCAGCTGTGACACCACCGCCAACATCGCCGCGACCGCCCTCGACCGCAGCTCGGACGGTGTGGCGTACACGATCTGGAAGACCTCCGTGGGCGACAAGCCCGCCCCCACGGACGACTTCTCCATCTCCGCCAACCCCGGCGCGGGCACGGTCGAGCCGGGTTCCTCCGCGAAGGTCACCGTCGCCACGGCCACGACCAGCGGAAACGCACAGCAGGTGAAGCTCTCGGCCTCGGGCGCCCCGGCAGGGGTGAGTGTCACCTTCAGCCCGGAGTCGGTCACCTCGGGTGAGTCCGCCACCGCCACCGTCGAGGTCGCGACGGGCACGGTCGCCGGCACGTACAACCTGACCTTCACGGGCGCCGGGCAGGTCAGTCACACCACCACGTACACCCTCACCGTGCCCGGAGGCGGCGAGACCAGCTGGCAGCTGGGAGCGACCTACGCGGCCGGGGACATCGTCACCTACGAAGGTGTCCGCTACCGCTGCATCCAGGGTCACACCGCCTACCCGGGCTGGGAGCCGCCGAACGTTCCCGCCCTGTGGGAGGCCATCTGATCCATCAGCCGTGACCGGCGGCCCCGGCACGGGGCTCCGGTGACGTGACGAGGGCGGTGGGGTGCGCACCCCACCGCCCTCGGCGTGCTAGGAGGCGACCCAGCCGTGGTCCCGCGCCAGTTCGAGGACACAGGCCCGCACGCGCTTGATCTGGTCGCCGGTCAGCGAGCCGACGGAGTCGAGCAGCGCCTCGGTCAGCTCCTGGGTGAACTCGTCGGCCGGGGAGAGCTCCCCGTCGCCGGGCGCGGCGGCGGTCCGGGCCGCGAGGCCGCCGCGCGGGAGCTGGTGGGAGGTGGACTGGTGGACCAGGCGGATGTTAGACGCCTTGGGCCCCTTGTCCCCCCTCTCCATGAAGAACTCGACCACGCTGCCCTCCTGGTAGAGGTACTTCTCGCCCACGAGGTCGTTCGCGTGCATGAAGACGTCCTCGTCACCCGTGTCGGGAGCGATGAACCCATAGCCGCGGACCTCGTCGAACCGCAGGACCTTCCCCACCGTCAGCACACCCATGCCACCACACCTCGCCACAACCGCACGGGAGGCACCCACCCCTGTGCGGGCCTCACCGATGACCGAATCTTTACCGGGAACCTACCGTGCCCGGTGTCCGGCCGCCCAGGCCGCCCCCTGCCGCCCCCTGCCGCCCCCTGCCGCCCCCTGCCGCTCAGCGGCCGCCGCGTTCCCCGGCGAGCTCGCGCAGCACCGCGTCCGCGCAGGAGACGACCCCCTCGATCGAGCCGGGGTCGGGCGTCCAGCAGTCGCTGACGAGGTGCACCGCCTCGCCGGGCAGGGGGCGGCGCACCCGGGGCGCCACGGTGTCGGGGTCGTGTCCGGGCCGCCACACGTGCCAGGCCCCGTCGTGCGGCGGCCGGTTCCAGTCCTGCCAGCGGGCGAGCACCGGGGCGGCGAGCCCGGGCAGGCCGTGCATGCGCGCGACGAGGCGGTGGGCCCGCTCGACCGTGGCCGCGCCGGGGACGGGGGCGGCGGGATCGGGGGCGCCCACGGCGGTGCCCGCGGCGGCGGGCCGTGCCTCGGCGGCGGTCCACGAGGCGGTGGCGGGCCCGCTGGGATACGCGGCGAGGAGCAGCGCCGGGCCGTCGCCGCGGGAGGCCGCGGGCGGCGGGCAGGTGCCGCCGTACCAGAGCTGGCGCAGCGGCAGGTCCGTGGTGGCGCGGCCGCGCGTCATGCCCAGGCGGCGCCACCACGCCGTCTCGTACAGCAGGAACAGCTTGTGCGCGGGCACGGCCTCGACCGCCGCGAGGTCCGCGCGGAGCCGGGGGGTGAAGGGCAGTCCGTCCTGGGCGAGGCGGAGCAGCGGCCCCGGCGGCAGGGCGAGCAGGACGGTGCGCGCGTGGACGCGCAGCCGCTCCCCGGTGGCGCGGCCCCGCGGGTCCTCCAGGGCGAACGTGAGCCGATAGCGGGGCGGGGGCTCGCCGCGCCCGGCCGCCGCGCGGGCCGCGTCCGGCTCCGCGCGGTCGATGCGCAGGAGCCGGTGCCCCAGGCGCAGGCTGCCGCCGGCCGCCGTGAAGCGGTCGCACAGGGCGAGGGGCAGGCGCTGCATGCCGTGCCGCAGCGTCACGTACTCGGCGTCGGGCGGGGTGCGGAACAGCAGGCCGAGCTGTTCGGCGGCGTTCTCACCGCTGGTGCCCACGTCGTAGCCGCCGGTGTCGTGCAGGAGCGCCACTGCTTCCGCGCCGAGGACCGCGCGCAGGGCGTCGGCGTAGGTCGTGTGCCACAGCGGGAGGCCGCCGACGGCCGCCGTGTCCCGCCGGGCGCGGAACGCGGCGGCCGTGCGCGCGGCCCGGTGCGCGTCGCCCTGTTCGAGCGCCTCGTGGTGGGTGCGGCGCAGCTCGGTGAAGCCGGGCACGAGGGCGTCGGCCGCGTGCCGCACGAGGTCTCCGGGGGCGTGTCCGCGCTCCCGCTCCCCCAGGTCGTACGGGATCCTCGTGGGGTCGGCGAGCTGGTGCTGACGCAGTGTCACTCCGCGTACGTGGACGGGGTTCTCGGGGCGTCCGAAGTCGAAGGGCACGAGCTCGCCCGCGAGTCCGGCCCGGGCGACGACGTCGAGGACCCGTCGCAGACCGCGGTGCAGGCGCATCGCGCCGAGGTCGGCGACCGGGGCCTCGCTCCCCTGCCCCATGCGCACCGTCCACAGCCGTCCGCCCACCCGGTGCGTGCGCTCGAAGAGGGCCACGTGGCCGCCCCCTGGATATCTGGCCGATTCCTTACGGCGGGCGATCCTTTCGGCCAGATAACAGCCACCGATTCCGGCTCCGACTATCGCGGTGTCGAGTAACGGAAGGGCGGGCGACGGCTCTTGAGCGGGCGTCACCGTGTTTGCCCTTGCATGGTTTACCGCACTCTGCTGGTGATCTACAGTCGCGCTCACGCAGACGTCTTAGCACATTCGGGTTCCCCGGTGTCCCGCGAACCCGAAAGCACCGCCTCAGCGTTGGAGAGGTACCCATGATCTTCCGTAAAGAAGTCGCCGCCGATACCGCGCACGCCTACGACACGTTGTCCGCCTACTTCCAGGACGTACGGTCGTTCTTCGAAGTCCTCAGCGTGCGGTTCAGCCTGCCCGAGTACGGGGTGCGCCTTCGGCCCATAGCCGGGAACGAACTGTTCTCGAACGCCAACAGCTATCTGCTCTCCGACGACAGCTCCTATCCGTACTACCTGTGGCTGCCCAGCTGGCTCGGGCGCTTCTACATCGACGCCGACCGGATCCCGGACGGCGGGCGCACCGACGACGTGAGCACCGCGCACGCGCGCCACATCGCCTTCGTCTGGCCGTGGCTCGGCTTCAACGACGCGTACGTCAAGGACGCCGGGGAGCCCGAGTGTTGGTTCGGCGTGGCGGACCCCCGGCCGCAGGACCCGCACGAGACGGTCCGCACCACGGCGCAGAGCCTGTTCAACTACTTCCGTCTGGAGCACACCCTCGACGGCGAGCACCACGGCTGGCTGACCGGCCACTTCACGCCCCACCCCGAGGTCGGCTGCAACCTCACGGGCCGCTGGCACCTGCGCCGCGTCCCCCTGTCGGCGCTCACGAACTACTACGAGGTCGAGAAGAACGTCATCCAGCCGCTGGGTGAGAAGTTCACCGAGCTCGCGGCCGCCCCCGCCCCCGACGGGCAGGCGCCCCGGCCGGAGCTGAACGGGCGGCAGCGGCACCCGGAGCCGCTCCCGGTCGCTGTGCGGTCGTGAACCCTTGAGACCCGTCACCCGGGCGCATAGGGGTCATTGAGGGGTGCCGGAGGTCTTTCCGCGGACCGCGTGGCCGCAGAACAATCACTCCGAGTCCGAGGTGCCAATCCGAGGTGCCAAGACGAGAGGTGACCCATGCGAGGAATCGACCACAGCATCTCCGCCATCACAGTGAACCCCGTCCACCTCGAAGGCGGCCCGAGCACCCTTTCCGGAACCGTCGTCCTCGCCGAGTTCCCTGACGTGATCTGCTCCGCCGAGAAGGTCAAGATTCGGCACGGAAACGGCTATGAGCACTACGAGTTCATCGACGCTCCGGCCGCATCGGGCGGGGCCCGGGTGAATTCTCCTGCGTACGACGGGGATTCCGGTCCCCGGAAACTGCGCTGGGTGGGCCGTACGAAAATCGCGGAGTAATCCGGGCCCGTCCGCCTGATCCCCCACGGAAATCGGGCCCCACCGCCGAGGCGGTGGGGCCCGATTTCCGTGGGGCGTGTGAGAGGTCAGTCGCGGCGGCCGTGCGGCGGGTACTGCGCGTACGGTGAGCCGCCCTGGGCGGGCACCGGCTGCTGGTAGCCGTCGTGCGGGGGCTCGTTCCGGTGCGGGGCGTCCGGGGTGATCCGGCGCGGCCACCAGGCGGCCCGGCCGAACAGGGCGGTGAGGGCGGGCGTGAAGAACATCGCCATCACGAAGGCCGAGATCATGATGCCGAAGGCGACCGCGAAGCCGATCTGGGCGAGCGAGACGTCACTGGCCAGCAGCATCGAGGCGAACGTGCCCGCGAGGATCACACCGGCCGCGGCCACCGTCGGGCCCGCGTGCTGGATGCTCTTGGCCGTGGCCTCCCGCGGGCCGAGGCCCTCCTTCGCCTCTTCCCGCAGCCGCGCGACCATCAGGATGTTGTAGTCGGTGCCGATGGCGACGACGAACAAGTACATGATGACCGGCAGGAAGAAGGTCAGACCCGACTGGCCCTCGATCTGCTGGAAGAGGATCACGCTCGCGCCGAGCGTGGCGCCGAAGCCGAGCGCGACCGAGACCATCAGATAGATCGGGGCGACGACGCTGCGCAGCAGCAGGCCGAGGATCAGCATGATGAGCGCGGCCGCGGTCGGGAAGACCACCGAGAAGTCCCGGTTGACCGCCTTGTTGATGTCGACGAACACCGAGGTGACGCCGCCCACCTTGGTCTCGGTGCCGGGCGGGGCCTGTTCGTGGGCCGTGGTGCGCAGCGGGCCGCGCACGATGTCCATGGCCTCGCGGCCGTTGGGGTCCATCGTCAGGACGGCGTTGAACTCGGCGGTCCTGCCGTCCTTGCTGAGCTGGGAGCGCGAGGCGTCGCCGACGCCCTTGACCTGCTTGAGCCGGCTGACGAAGGCCTTCATGTCGGCCTCCTGGAGCTTCTGTCCGTTCGTGGAGCGCATCAGGACGGTGCTCGGGTTGGTGCTGCCCGCGGGCAGGTCCTTGCTCATGGCGTGCAGGGCGACCTGCGACTCCTTCTTGGAGTTCTCGTCCTCCTGGCTGGCGAACGTCGGCTTGTAGCCGAGGGCGCCGAGGGCGAGGACAACCATGAGGAGCCCGGAGCCGACCACGAACCGGCCGGGACGGCGGGCCACGGACCGGCCGAGGGCGCCGAACCGGGCCGCGCGCGGCTCCCGCTGCCAGGACTTGGACGGCCAGAACACCTTGGTGCCCATGAGGGAGATGACCGCAGGGATCAGCGTCAGACAGGCGATCAGGGTCACGCCGATGGCGATGGCGAGCGCCGGGCCCATCGAGACGAGGAAGCTGAGCGAGGAGAGGAGCAGCGCGAGGAAGCAGACGATGACGGCGCCCGCGGCCGACGCGATGGCCTCGCCGACGCGGCCGACGGCGGAGATCATGGCGGTCTTCGGGTCCTCACCGAGCCGCAGCCGCTCCCGGTAGCGGAACATCAGGAACAGGATGTAGTCCGTTCCCACGCCGAAGAGCACCACGATGAGCAGCGACGACACCGAACTGTCGGCCTTGAGGTGGAACACCTTGGCGCAGGTGGCGATGAGGCCGTTGGCGACCTGGGAGACCAGCGTGATCCCGACGATGGTGAGGACGGTGATCGTCGGGCTGCGGAAGATGATCGTCATCAGGACGATGATCAGGCCGATGGTGCCGAGGAAGATCAGCGAGTCGGCCTCCTTGGAGGCTTCCTCGTTGTCCAGCTGGGTGGCGGCGTCACCGGTGACGCCCGCCTTCAGGCCCGAGTCGGCGACCAGCGGCTTCAGGTCGTCCCGCATGTCCTCGACCGCGTGCTGCTGGCCCTTGTCGCCGGCCTTCACGTCGGCCATCGACACCATCACCGTCTGCACCTTCTTGTGCGGCGACGGCGGCGCGGTGATGACCTGCTCCACCTTCTCGTACTTCTTGGCCTTCAGGGCCTTGCCGACCTTGTCGACCTTCGCGGAGTCGGCGGCGCTCAGCGCCTTGCCGTCCTCCCGCGTGAACACCACGATCGCCGAGGGGCTGAAGCCCTTGGGGAACGCCTTCTCCTGGATCTTCTGGGCCTGGATCGACTCGTAGTGCTTGGGAAGGAACTCTGCTTGGTCGGATGTGGTGGTCAGCGACGGCGCGAAGCCGATCACGGCCGCCCCGGCGATGAGCCAGGTGATGATCACCAGCCACCGGTGGCCGACGACGAAACGTCCTAGGGCTTTGAACACGGTTCCTTCCTCCACTCCGGATCACTCCGGAGTACTCGGTCTTCTGCTCTTCCAGGGGGCTTGTGGGGTCACCCGGCGGGCGACGGCTCGGGCGCGCCGAAGGGGGCGACGAGGCCGGGCAGCGCCGCCTCCGCGAAGCACAGTCCGTCGCACACGTCCACGTCACGGATCCGGACGGCGCCCTTCCCGGCGGCCGTCGTGGCGGTCAGCGTGAACAGTCCGGCCCGGCGCTGGCCGTACGACTGTCTGCCGGTGAAGCCGACGATGCGGTCGCGCCGCAGCGCCACCGTGCGGCGCACGAACGTGCCGTGCCGTACGACGATGTAGTCGCCGCTGAGGGCGTGGCCGAGGCCGCGGTAGGCGTCCCGCGCCAGGGGGTAGCCGAAGGCCGCGGTGAGCAGCGCGGCCGCGGCACCGCTCCACCAGGGCAGGAGTCCGGCGGCCGTCCCGGCTCCGGCCGCGGCGGCCGCCGCGGCCGGGGCCAGCAGACAGCCGCGCACCAGACGGCGGCGCAGCGCGGGCCGGGGGTGACCGCGCAGCTCCGCTTCGGCGATCGGGGACGCCGCTTCGTTCAGGACGTCGGCCGTCACCCGGTGCGCGGAGTCCAGGGGCGCGGGCGGCAGGAGCTGCGCCGGGTTGGAGAAGCGGTGCGCGGGCCCGCCGAGGCCGGTGGCCAGGAGGGTGAGCCGGGCGGCGGCGACCGCGCGCAGCGGCAGCGGCTGGCTGAGCTCGACGCCGCAGACGCGCCGCTCGGCCACGGACACCGAGCGGGAGGTGAGCAGGCCCCGCATGAGGTGCAGGGAGCCTTCCGGCTCCCGCTCGATGCGGTGGCCGTACCACGCCTCGGCGAAGGACACGAGGGAGCCCGCGACCCCGATGACCAGGAGCACGGCCGCCACGGCGGCGACGGCCACCGCGACCGGCAGCGCGTCCAGCCGGTCCCAGGTGTCCCGTGCGACACGGCTGTCGGTGAGGTCGAGCCCGAGGGTGTCCAGGAGCTTGGATCCGCCGGTGACCACGGCCAGGACTCCGGCCAGACTGGTGACGGTGAGCGGGGCGTAGCGGGCCCAGGACCAGCTCAGCCGCGCGAGCGGCACCGGAAGGGCGGGGGCCGCGTCCGTGCCGCCGTCGGGCCCGCCGCGGTTCAGGAGCAGCGCCCGGAACTGCACGGCCTGGGCGCGCGAGATGCCGTCGAGGACCAGCTCGTCGTCCTCGCTCTTGCCGGTGTGCTGCCCCGTGCCGACCTTGACGGCCGCGAGGCCGAAGAGGCGGTGCACGGGGTTGGCGGTCAGGTCGGCGCTGCGGACGCGGTCGCGCGGTATCGACTTGTCGGTGCGGAACAGCAGGCCGGAGTGGAGTTCGACCTCGCCGTCGGTGATGCGGAAGCGGGTGGTCCGGTAGCGCACCCACTCGTGTCCCGCCTGCACGGCGGCGACCACGATGTACGAGCCGAGCACGATCCAGCCGTGCGTGTTGAGCAGGTCACGGGCCAGGAACATGGTGCCGAGCAGGGCGGCGGCCGGGCCCGCGAGCCAGCTGACGCTCACGACGACCATGCGGGGGTGCAGGCGCTGCCACGGCGGCTGTGCCACGGGGGTGCGGGGCGGGCTCGGCACGTCGGGCCCCTTCGTCGCCGTCGTCACGTGCCGTCCTCGTGCAGGGCGCGGACGCGCTCGGTGAGGTCGCGGACCATGGCGGTCGCGAGCGTGTCGTCCAGGCCCGCGATGGTGACCGGGCCCGCGGCCGACGCGGTCGTCACGGTCACCGCGGACAGGCCGAACAGCTGCATGAGCGGGCCGCGTTTGGTGTCCAGGGTCTGGATGCGGGTGAACGGCACGACGCGCCACTCCCGCACGAGCCAGCCCGACGCGGCGCACACCGCGGCGTCATTGGCCTCCCAGCGGTGCACGCGGTAGCGGTACCAGGGGGTGAGCAGCGCGTAGCCGACGCCGAGGGGGCACACGGCCGCGAAGACGGGCCACAGCCACGACGGCGCGTCGGGGAGCAGTGCCAGGGCCGCGAGAGCGGCCAGGACCGGCACGACGACCAGTACGTTCTGCGTCGTCCACCAGTAGACGGCGCGGCGGTCCGGGCGGCGGCCCGGCCGCGGCGCGCCCGGCGCCTGCGGCACGTCCGGCGCCGGCACCGGCTGCCGCGTCTCGTGTGGCACTGCTCCTCCGCCCGGTCGGCTGTCTTGATGACACCAGCCAAACAAGCGGGGCGGCGGAGCAGGCAGAGCGGTTCGTGTGGAGTGGAAGCGACCAAGGTTGCAACTTCGGCGGCGCGCTACCCACTTTCGTACGCTCCCATGTGTCCTATGGACCACATGTGCGTGTGCGGCGCGGGGGCGCCGTTAGGGTGACCGCGTGATAGGGCCGATTCGATGGTTGGGCCGCAGCGCCGTTCAGGACACCATCCTCGTCGCCGCACTCATCGCACTCAACGTCTTCGTCGCTTTTGGGAGCGGCTTTCCCCGGGAGGATCATCCGCGGTTTGGGCCGTGGGCGGGGTTGGGGTTGCAGGTGGTTGTGGTGGTGGTGTTGGTGGTGCGGCGGGTGTGGCCGTTGTTGGTGTTGGGTGTGGCGACGGTGTCGGCGGTGTTGATGTCGTTGTCGGTGTGGTTGGCGCCGGGGTTGTTGGTGACGTCGGTGGATGGGTCGGGGGTGTGGGTGCCGTTGGCGGCGCCGTTTGCTGCGTATTCGGCGGTGGTGTATTCGTCGCGGCCGCGGGGTGCGTGGGTGTTGACGGGTGTGTTGACGGTGGTGGCGACGCGGTTGTGGGAGTTGTCGTTCGCGGTGGCGGCGTCGGGGGTGTTGTTGACGGCGGTGCCGGCGTTGTTGGGGATGTATGTGGCGGCGCGGCGGGGGTTGATCGCGGCGTTGACGGAGCGTGCGGAGCGGGCGGAGCGGGAGCAGTTTTTGTTGGCGGAGCGGGCGCGGGCGGAGGAGCGGGTGCGTCTTGCGGGGGAGATGCATGATGTGGTGACGCATCGGGTGTCGTTGATGGTGTTGCAGGCGGGGGCGTTGCGGGTGGTGGCGACGGATGAGCGGGTGCGGGCGGAGGCGGAGGGGTTGCGGGCTGCGGGGTGTCAGGCGTTGGAGGAGCTGCGGGATTTGGTGGGGGTGTTGAGGTCGCCGGAGAGTGCGGCGGGTGTGGTGGGTGGGGTGGGGGATTCTGGTGGGGTGTCGGGTGGGGTGGGTGTGGGTGATTTGGGGTTGTCGGTGTTGGTGGAGGAGTCGCGGGCTGTGGGGGTGGAGGTGGAGTTGAGTGAGGTGGGGGATCGTTCGGTGTCGTCGCCGGTGGTGGCGCGGACGGCGTATCGGATTGTGCAGGAGGGGTTGACGAATGTGCGGAAGCACGCGCCGGGGTGTGGGGTGTGGGTGGAGGTGCGGTATGAGGCGGATCGGGTGCGGTTGAGGGTGCGGAACACGGCGCCGACGGGTGCGGTGGACCGGGAGTTGGCGTCGAGTGGGTCGGGGAGTGGGTTGAAGGGGTTGCGGCAGCGGGTGGAGCTGGTCGGGGGGACCTTCGAGTTCGGGCCCCGCTCCGACGGCGGCTTCCACATCGAATCCGAGCTTCCGATCTACGTCCCCACGACCCGCAGCTGGATCCGCCCCCGCCGCCCCCGCACGGTCGGCCAGGGCTGACGGGACCTGCGCGGCTCGCCCTGGCCGTCGTATCGGCCGGGGCGAGCCGGGGCCGGGGTGACAGAAGAAGGCCGGAGCCTGAGGGCTCCGGCCTTCTTGGTCGGGTGGTTGCGGGTTTCCTGCGTACGGCGGAACGGGGAAAGCTCTCCTGGGGCCGGGGCCCTGTCCCGATGCGGGCCTGCGGCCCGCGGGGCTCAGGCCCGCGGGGCTCAGCGGCTGACGAGCCCCGCGTCGTACGCGAGCAGGCCCGCCTGGGTCCTGTTGGTGCACTCCAGCTTGACGAGCATGCGGGAGACATAGCCCTTGACGGTCGCCTCGCTCAGGAACAGCTTCGTGGCGATCTGGGCGTTCGACAGGCCCTCGCCGAGGCAGGTGAGCACGTCCGTCTCCCGCTCGGTGAGCTTGCCGACGAGGGCCTTGGCCCGCTCCCGCGCCGCGTCCTCGTCGGACGATGCGGCCACGATGCGGCGCATCGCCACGGGCGAGAGCACCGTGTGCCCGTCGGCGGCCACCCGGACGAGGCCGATCAGGTCCTCGGGCGGCGTCGACTTCACCAGAAATCCACTGGCGCCGCTGCGCAGCGCCCGCATCACATACTGATCGGCGTCGAATGTGGTGAGTGCCACGACCTTCGGCGGCTGGTCCAGTTTCATGATGCATTCGATAGCCGTGAGGCCATCCACACCCGGCATCCGCAAATCCATGAGGACGAGATCGGGGCGATGCCGCATCACGGCCTCCACCGCGGCGGCTCCGTCGTGGGCGGCGTCGACGACGTCGATATCCTCGGCCGATCCCAGGATCGTTCTCAAATGTGCGCAGACCATGGGTTCGTCATCGACGACCAGCACCTTTACGACTTCATGCCCCATGCCCACCAGTCTATCCATGGGCCGCATCCAGAGGCAGTACGGATTCGATGTGGAAGCCGCCGTCGGAGCGGGGCCCGAACTCGAAGGTCCCCCCGACCAGCTCCACCCGCTGCCGCAACCCCTTCAACCCACTCCCCGACCCACTCGACGCCAACTCCCGGTCCACCGCACCCGTCGGCGCCGTGTTCCGCACCCTCAACCGCACCCGATCCGCCTCATACCGCACCTCCACCCACACCCCACACCCCGGCGCGTGCTTCCGCACATTCGTCAACCCCTCCTGCACAATCCGATACGCCGTCCGCGCCACCACCGGCGACGACACCGAACGATCCCCCACCTCACTCAACTCCACCTCCACCCCCACAGCCCGCGACTCCTCCACCAACACCGACAACCCCAAATCACCCACACCCACCCCACCCGACACCCCACCAGAATCCCCCACCCCACCCACCACACCCGCCGCACTCTCCGGCGACCTCAACACCCCCACCAAATCCCGCAGCTCCTCCAACGCCTGACACCCCGCAGCCCGCAACCCCTCCGCCTCCGCCCGCACCCGCTCATCCGTCGCCACCACCCGCAACGCCCCCGCCTGCAACACCATCAACGACACCCGATGCGTCACCACATCATGCATCTCCCCCGCAAGACGCACCCGCTCCTCCGCCCGCGCCCGCTCCGCCAACAAAAACTGCTCCCGCTCCGCCCGCTCCGCACGCTCCGTCAACGCCGCGATCAACCCCCGCCGCGCCGCCACATACATCCCCAACAACGCCGGCACCGCCGTCAACAACACCCCCGACGCCGCCACCGCGAACGACAACTCCCACAACCGCGTCGCCACCACCGTCAACACACCCGTCAACACCCACGCACCCCGCGGCCGCGACGAATACACCACCGCCGAATACGCAGCAAACGGCGCCGCCAACGGCACCCACACCCCCGACCCATCCACCGACGTCACCAACAACCCCGGCGCCAACCACACCGACAACGACATCAACACCGCCGACACCGTCGCCACACCCAACACCAACAACGGCCACACCCGCCGCACCACCAACACCACCACCACAACCACCTGCAACCCCAACCCCGCCCACGGCCCAAACCGCGGATGGCCGTTGTCCACATTGCCGATGGCGACCAGAACGTTGGCCACGATCAGAGCGGTGAGAAGAATGAGGTCGGACGCCACTGGACGGAACGTCTTGGTCCGCTGTGCTCCGGCCGTCCTGACGTGCTGCACGACAAGCCCACCCCCGTACATGTCGGCTTCGCGCTGTGTGGGTCGTGGAGAGCTTAATGCGTGCTGCCCAGAGGCCGCAGCCACCCTCCTGACCTGCGGCTTTAACGCCCTCTTAGCGCCTTTTGGGCCCTCGGGCCCGAGGTCGCGGCCGTCGGGCCGTGCATCCCCGGCCCGGCACACACCAGGTCCACGAGAGGGGGAACGCGTCATCCGGTCACAACTTTCGTCGGTAGCGGTACCAACGTTTCCCTCTGCCCCGCCGGGTACCGGAAGCGATTGAATAAGTCTTGTTGGCAGCCCGGCGGGAACACCGGGAAGCGGAGCGACAAGCACGAGAGTGCTCACCCCGTACAGAACAATTGAGGAGCGGCATGCTGTGGGTCGGCATCGTCCTGGCGGTTCAGGGAATCGGTTCATTCCTGACTGAGCGCATCTGGGACACAAAATTCGGTGTCACGGCATTGCTGCCGGAAGACACTCCCTCGTGGGTGAGCCTGGCGATCGGAATTGTCGGTCTGATCGTCCTCGCGTTCTGCGTGAGTTCACGGTCCCGCAAGTCCGTGCACAGCTGAATTTCATAGACTCCCGGTGGCCGGTTCTCCCCCGTAACTGGCCACCGGGTCCTTTTTGGGCCGCTCATACGACTGGGCGGGGCGGTCACCGCGTCGCACACGCGTGGTGACCGCCCCGCCCAGTGGCGTTTCACGACGTGAGGTGCGCCTTCAGGACGGCGATCACGTCCGCCGCGTGGTCCGTGAGGTAGAAGTGGCCGCCGGAGAACACCTTCATGTCGAAGGAGCCCAGGGTGTGCGGCTCCCACGCCCGTGCCTCGTCGAGCGTGGTGCGCGGGTCGTCGTCGCCGACCAGGACCGTGATGGGGCTGCCGATCTGCGCGCCGGCCTCGGCGCGGTAGGTCTCGATGGCGGTGTAGTCGCTGCGGATGGCCGGCAGGACCATGCGCAGCACCTCCTCGTCGCCGAGCACCCGCGGGTCCGTGCCGCTGAGCTTGCGCATCTCGGCGATGATGCCCTCGTCGTCGCGCTGGTGGACGTTCTCGGGCCGGAACCGGGAGGGCGCGCGGCGGCCGGAGGCGAAGACGTGCACGGGGGCCTGGCCGTCCTTCTCCAGGCGCCGGGCCACCTCGAAGGCGAGGACGGCGCCCATGCTGTGCCCGAAGAAGGTCAGCGGCAGCGTCGTGTGGCCGCGCAGCGCCTCGGCGATGCGGTCCGCCATCTCGGCGATGGTCTCGATGCCCTTCTCGGTGTGGCGGTCCTGACGCCCCGGGTACTGCAGGGCGATCACGTCGGCGACCTGGCTCAGGGCGGCCGACACCGGGAAGTAGAAGCTGGCGGAGCCGCCCGCGTGCGGGAAGCAGACAAGACGGCGGCGGGCGTCGGGGGCGGGGTGGTAGCTGCGGACCCACAGGTCGGCGGCGGTCGTCATGACGGTTTCCATCCAAGGTCGTCGGTGGCGTCGGTACGGGTCGAAAGGGCGGCAAACAGACCGAAGGCGGGCCTCAGCCCGCCTTCGACGGCGTGCGCACGAGCGTGCCGTACGCACGTGAACAGCATGCACCCCAACTCACTTGAGCGGGAAGCGCACTTCCCCGGCCACGATCGGGTTCGCGTAGTTCTTGCTGGAGATCTTGATGCGGTTCAGGGCGAGGCCGGTGAGCGCCTCGAAGACGGCCCTGCGGGCGTTCATCGCGGTGGAGTAGCCCGCGTCCAGGTGCGGGGCGACCTCGACCACGTCCATGCCGACCAGGTTCGTCTCGTGGGCGATGCGGCGCAGCGCGGTGAACAGCTCGCGGGTGGTGAGCCCGGCGGGCTCGGGGGTGCCGGTGCCGGGCGCGAACGCCGGGTCCAGGACGTCGATGTCCAGGGACAGATAGACGTGGTCGGCGACCGCGCGGGCCTCCTCGATGACCTTGTCGATGACCGCGGCGAAGCCGATCCGCTCGATCTCGGCCATGAAGTGCGAGCGCATCCCGGCCCGGCGCATCCAGTTGAACAGCTGGTCGTCGGGGCCCGAGATGGTGCGGATGCCGACCTGGATGACGTTGGGCCCCGGCACCATCTCCTCGTCGATGAGGCGCCGGATCGGCGTGGTGTGGGTGGCGCGGTGCCCGAACAGCTCCTCGTGGCAGTCCGGGTGCGCGTCGAAGTGGATGACGGCGATGGAGCCGCGGCCGTGCACCTCCGACAGGGCGCCCACGCTGGGCCACAGCAGCGAGTGGTCGCCGCCGAGGACGACGGGGCGGGCCCCGACCTCGGCGATCTCGCGGACCAGGCCGCGGATGGGCTCCATGGACCGGGTGATGTCGAAGGGGTCCACGGCCGCGTCGCCGTAGTCGACGACCTTCAGGATGTTGAAGGGGTTGACCCGGGTCGCGGAGTGCACGAACCCCTCGGGGGTCGCGTACAGGTAGCGCTCGTCGGCGCGGATGGCGCGCGGGCCGTAGGCGGCGCCGCGGTGCCCGCTGGAGACGTCCACGGGGCAGCCGACCACGGCCACGTCCACCTCGCCCGCCCGCAGGTCCTCCTGGGTGAGGGCGAGGGGGACGCCCATGAAGGTGGGCACGCCCGAGTAGGACGGCTGGACGTAGTAGCGGCGCAGGTCGATGGGGCCGGGCTCGCGCCGCGGGAAGGTGGAGCGATCGACCTCCCGCCGCCAGGCCTCGGACTCGGGTGTCTCGCTCATCTGTCTCCTCGGATACGGGGTGGAACGCGACGGCGCCGCGCCCCGGAGAGGGCGCGGGCCGTCTGGGGGCTCGCGGCGCTACCGGGCCGCGCCGCTGACGGGCAGCCGGGTGCAGCCGCTGATCACGGGCGAGCTGCGGCGCCGCACGGGACCGGCGACGCGCAGCTCGGGCAGGCGCTCCACCAGGACGCGCAGCGCCGTCTCGCCCTCCATGCGGGCCAGGGGGGCGCCGATGCAGTAGTGGATGCCGCCGGAGAACGACAGGTGCTCGGCGGGGTCCTCACGGGTGAGGTCGAAGCGGTCCGGCTCGTCGTACACCTCGGGGTCGCGGTTGGCGGCGCCGATGAGGACGACGACGGAGCTGTCGGCCCGGATGTGGTGGCCGGCGAGGGCGATGTCCTGGTGCGGGACGCGCTGGGCCTGGAGGGCCGGCGAGTCGTAGCGCAGGGTCTCCTCGACGGCGCGCGGCGCGAGGTCGGGGTCGTCGCGCAGCAGGTTCCACTGCGTGCGGTCGCCGGTCATCGCGAGGACGGCGTTGCCGATGAGGTTGGTGGTGGTCTCGAAGCCGGTGACGGCGAGCACGGTGCAGAAGGCGAGGAGTTCCTCGGTGCTGAGCTTGCCCTCGCCCTGGGCCGTGGTGAGGCGGCTGATGAGGTCGTCGCCCGGGTCCTGGGCGCGCAGCTCGATCAGTTCGGTGAAGACCTGGTCGAGGTCGTCGACGGCGGCGCGGAAGTCCCGTGCCATCTTCAGGGACTTGACGCCGTCGATGACGGGCCCGACCTTGCGCCCGGCCCGGACGAACCGCTCGTGGTACTCCTCGGGGACGCCGAGGAGCTCGCCGATCACGAGCAGCGGCAGGGGTCCCGCGAAGTCCTCGATGAGGTCGAAGTCGCGCCCCGCGGCCTGGTCGAGCAGACCGTGGCAGAGCTTCTCCACCGAGATCCGGTACTTGCTGATCATCTTGGGGCCGAAGGCGGGCTGGGCGAGCCGCCGCAGGCGGGTGTGGTCGGGCGGGTCGAGGCCGAGGATGGAGCTGTTCCAGGGGATGTCGGCCATCATCTCGTGCCCGGGTACGCCGCCCTGCTCGCGGTTCAGGAACAGCGTGCGGTCGCGCAGGATCTTGCTGCCGAGCTCATGGCTTCCGGTGACCCAACTGCCCAGGTGGCTGCGGTGGATGGGGCCGCGCTGGCGGACCTTCGCATACAGCGGGTAGGGGTCCTCCTTGCCCTGGAGCAGATGGGTGAAGGGGTCGCCGAAGAGGCCGAAGGCGCGCAGGATCGCGCGGGTCACGCCGAGCTTGGCGCTGAACTTGAACCCGGCCGACTTGCTGTCCATGAGCGTGGTCATCACTGCTCCTTGCGCGAGGCGGTCCGGGTGGGCCTGAGGGCCTGCTCCGGCCCGAGGGCCACCACGTCGAAGTGGCGGGTGGTGACGTCGAGACGGTGGATGAGCCGGTCGGGCCCGGTGACGTGGACCGTGCCCACGCCCTGGGCGCGCAGGGTGTCCACGACGGGGTGCCAGCGCACGGGGTGGTCGAAGGTGTCGAGGAGGAGGGTGCGCATCTGCTCCGCGCTCGTCACCAGGGAGCCGTCGTGGTCGGCGACCACCGGCAGCTGGGGGTCGGCGAGGTCGAACTTGGCGAGGACCTCCTCCTCGACGCGGGCGCGCAGGCCCGTGAGGATCCGGCAGTGCGCGGGCGGTTTCATCGAGTACAGGGAGTAGCCGCCGGCGGCGCTGATGCGCCGCTGGAAGGACTCCAGGACCTGCTCGCGCAGGGTGACCATGTGCATGCCCTCGTCGAGGCGGCCGGAGACCTCGTGGAACTCGCCGCGCTCGGCCAGCTCCCCGAGGACCTCGGTGAGCGCCGCCTCGGGCACGCGGGTGATGGTGAGCGTCACCAGGTCCTGGTGCTCCTGCTCGAAGAACCGCTGCTCGCACAGGGCGAGTTCGTAGGTCAGGCGGGTCGCCTCGGCGAAGGACAGGGCGCCGCTGTACGCCGTCGCGGCCTTCTGGCCGAAGCTGAAGCCGACGCAGAGGTCCGGCGCGAGGCCCTGGGTCTCGGCGGCCCGGTCCGCGAGGGCCACCGAGTTGATGAAGAAGGCGACCTGGGCGAACTCGCCGAAGTCCACCGCCTGGGTGCGGAACCCGTCGAGGACCGACCGGCCGAGCGCTTCGTCGGCGGCGGCGAGGCGCCCCCGTACGAAGGGGTCGATCATCATGAACTTGCCCACGTCGGTGAAGCGCGAGGGCCCCATGCCCGGAAACACCACGGCGCTGCGTGCCTGGTCGGTCGTCATCGTGTCCGCTCTGTCTGTCCTGTGCTGGTCGTGCGGTCTGTACGGGGTGCTGGCCGAGGGCGGCTCAGACGGAAGCGGCGAGTTCCGCCGTGCTCCGCTCCGCCGCCCGCTGTTCGAGGGCCCGTCGGTCGGGCTTGCCGTTGCGGTTGAGCGGGAAGCTGTCGATGACGACGACCCGGTTGGGGTGTTCGTACGAGGGCAGCGCGTCCTTGATGCGGCGGCGCCACTCGGTGACGTCCTGGCCCGTGGGGTCCTCGACGAAGAAGACCAGCTCGGCGCCGCGCGCGTCGTCGGGGAGGGCGATCACCTTGACGGTGCAGCCCGCGACGGCGGCCCGCCGCTCGATGATCTCCGGGTAGAGCGTGTACCCCATGCGGTGCACGGCGAGTTTGCGGCCCGCCACGAACAGGTTGCCGTCCGCGTCGAGGTGGCCGAGGTCGCCGGTGCGGTACCAGCCCTGCTCGACCGGGTCGAGGCGGCCGTCCTCGGCCAGGTAACCGGCCATCATGTCGGGGGTGTTGACGACGAGCTCGCCCATCTCCCCGGCGGCGAGGACGTTGCCGTCGTCGTCCTGGACCGTCATCTCCAGGCCCTTCATGACCTGGCCGCAGGCGACGGGGTTGTCGATGGTGGCGAACGCGATGTTGCCGAGCTCGGTGCTGCCGTAGCTGTCGAGCAGCGGCTGGCCGAAGGCGTCGACGTACGCGTCCGAGAGCGCCGGGTCGAGCGGGGCGGCGCCGCTGCAGAACATGCGGACGCCACCGAGGGCGGCGCGCACGTCCGCCTTGCTGCGGGCGAGGTTGAGCATGCTGCGGTAGGTGGCCGGGGTGGCGTCGATGACGGTCACCCCGCACTGGCCGCCCATGAGGAGCGACCGGTCGAGCCGCCGGTGCGGCGCGACGACGAGGGAGCACTCGGCGAGCCAGGCGATGAGCACCATGGACAGGCCGTACTGGTGCGCGAAGGGCAGCAGCGGCAGCAGGACGTCGCCGGGGCCGTGGCCCATGTGGTCGGCGTTGCGGCGCAGGTTCTCCAGGAAGCGGCCGCCGTTCTTGACCACGCCCTTGGGGGTGCCGGTGGAGCCGGAGGACCACATGATCAGGCCGTCCGGCAGGGCGCACCACGCGTCGAAGTCGAAGGCGGGCTCGGTCGGGACCAGGCCCGAGGCCTCCACGAGGAGCTTGTACAGATAGACGGCGTCGGGCGTCTCCGCGGGCATGGGAGCGTCGTCGTCGTACAGGCACAGGCGGGCGCGCGTGCGCTCGACGATGCGCGCGGTCTCGCGGGCGTGCTCCTGCTGGTCGACGAGGACGATGGAGGCGCCGACGTGCATCAGTGCGAAGAACGCGTTCAGCCAGGCCGCCGAGTTTCCGGCCTTGAGCAGCACCCGGTCGCCCGGCCTGACGCCTTCCGCGCGCAGGACCATCGCGACCCGCAAGGTGTCCTGCTCGAATTCAGCGAAGGTCCGCGCCGAATCTCCCGTGAAGATGTTCGGTGTCATCAAAGCCGCCCCCTTTCCCGGTTCTGAGAATCAACGGGCACGAAAAGGTCGAGCAATTCTCCCGCCCCGGTCCAGTCGCCGGGGAGCTAGCGTAAAAGCTAGGCGGCACCCGGGCGCCGCAGAACCCCTATCCTCCCCCTAGCACCCCCTGAGCAGCCAACTTGCCGCTCACAGGGGCAAGCTGACGGGCCGTGCGAGCGACTACCTTCGACCGTGTTTCAGGCCATCTACTTCATCAGCCGCGGAGGCCCCGGTGGGAGTTCGGACGAAGGCCGGTCAGGGACCGGTCGAGGACCAGGATAAAGAACGGCAGGAGACATCCGCGATCCTGCCGGAAGAAAAAGAAGGAAAGGAAGGGGCGGCGCGGCGGAATGCCGCGGAACTGCCGGAGTTCGCCGGCCGCTGGGCGGGGGCGGTCGCGGGCGCGTCCGGCCTCGCGCTCCTTCTCGTCAGCACGCGGTACGGATTCCAGGGCGACGAGCTGTACTTCCTGGGGGCCGGGCAGCATCTGGACTGGGGGTACGCGGACCAGCCGGTGCTCCTTCCGCTGCTCGCCCGGGCGATCGACGCGCTGTCCGGCGGCTCGCTGTTCGCGCTGCGGCTGCTGCCCGCGCTCCTCACCGTGGCGGGCGTGCTCGTCGCGGCGCTCATCGCGCGCGAGTTCGGCGGCGCGCGGCGGGCGCAGCTGCTCACGGCGGCCGCCTACGGCTTCGCCCCGGCGGTCCTGATCAGCGGGCACGCGCTGTCGACGATGGCGGTCGACCTGTTCCTGTGGACGCTGGTGAACTGGCTCCTCGTGCGCTGGGTGCGCACCCGCGAGGACCGGCTGCTGCTGTGGACGGGCCTGGCGACGGCCCTCGCCCTGCAGGGCAAGTATCTGATCGTCGGCTATTGGCTCGTCCTCGCGGTCGCCGTGTTCGTCGTCGGCCCGCGCGAGCTGCTGCGCCGCAAGGAGCTGTGGATCGGCGCCGCGGTCTCCGTCGTCACGTCGCTGCCGGGTCTGATCTGGCAGGCGCGGCACGACTGGCCGCAGCTGGAGATGTCCAAGGTCCTCGCCGACGAGGGCATCCTGGGCGGCCGTGCGGGCTTCCTGCCGTATCTGATCGTCCTGTCCGGCGGGGTGTTCACCGTCGTCCTGGTCTACGGCCTGGTGCGGCTGCTCCGCTCGCCGGAGCTCGCGCCGTACCGGTTCCTGGCGTGGACGTTCCTCGGTCTCACGGCCGTGTTCCTGGTCACCGGCGGCCGTCCCGCGTACGTGGTGGGCGCGTTCGCGCCGCTGTGGGCGGCGGGCGCGGTCGCGCTCGGCCGCGGCGAGGGTGCCCGCTGGTGGCGCTGGGTGGCCGCCTGGCCGGTGGTCGCCCTGACGGCCCTGGTGTGCGTGGCCCTGTCGCTTCCGGTGTATCCGGTGTCGCAGGTGACGAAGACCGAGCAGCCCGACAACAACCCGATGACCGCCGAGACGCTGCGCTGGCCGCACCTGATCGACGCCGTCGAGAAGGCGTACAAGACGCTGCCCGCCGACGGTCGCGAGCGGGCCGTCGTCGTCACGCAGTACTACGAGGAGGCGGGCGCCGTCGACCACCTGGGCGCCGACCGCGGTCTGCCGTCCGCCTACAGCGGCCACCGCGGCTACTGGTACTTCGGCGCGCCGTCGGACTCCTCGGGGCCGGTCCTGTACGTGGGGCGGGACGTCGCGAAGCTGAAGCCGTACTTCTCGTCGGTGAAGAAGGCCGCGAAGGCGGCGGGCGGCCCCGGCGAGAGCTTCGTCGACGGGGTCCCGGTGTGGGTGCTCGACGGCCGGAACAAGCCGTGGTCGGAGATCTGGAAGGACTACGGCCACCTGTCCTGACCGCGCTTCGGCGCCTCGCACGCGGACGGCCCCGCCCCCACCGGAAGGTGGGGACGGGGCCGTCGTTCTTGGCGGGTCAGAGCTGCTCTTGGCGGGTCAGAGCTGCTCTTGGCGGGTCAGAGCCGCTCGTGGTGGGTCAGAGCTGCTCGTGGTGGGTCAGAGCTGCTCCAGCCACTCCTCCACGGCGCGTGCCGTGGTGCGGGAGTGCTCCTCCATCACCGTGAAGTGGGTGCCGGGCACGTCCGCGGTGGAGTGCTCCAGCTTCCAGGAGGGGCGCCAGTCGTAGTCCTTCGTCCACTCCATGAGCGGCTCCCCCGCCCGGACCAGGAGCGTGGGCGCCCGCACCTCCTCGGGCAGCAGGCCGAGGAACATGTAGCGGGCCATGGCGGTCACCCAGGCGTCGCCCCAGTCGTCGGCTTCGGCGTCCCCCGTTCCGTGCCCCGAGTCGTAGCGGTCGCTGAGCTGTTCGCCCATCGCGGCCGCCATGTCGCCGAGCGCCTTCTCGTCGACGTAGGTGTCGACGAGCACCACACCGGCGGGGCCCGCGCCCCGGCGCTCCAGCTCCCGCGCCACGGCGTGGGCGACGAGGCCGCCGGAGGAGTGTCCGGACAGGACGTACGGCTTGTCGCCGACGTGGCGCTGCACGGTGTCGGCGTGCAGCCGCACCAGCGCGTCCTTGTCGGCGGGCAGCAGCTCGCCCTCCAGGAAGCCGGGGTGTGTGATGACGCTGACGTCGCGCCGGTCGCGGAAGTACGCGCCGAAGCGGGCGTAGTCGTACGCGCTGGACCGTCCGACGTACGAGGTGAACAGCACCAGGGCGGTCTCCTCCGGGCCGCGCGCGAGGGTGAACGGGGCGCGCGGGGCGCCGAGTTCGGCCTCGTCGGTGAACGAGGCGCGGAACTGGGACATGGTCCGCAGGAGCGGGATCAGGTCGTCGGCCCGGCCCTGCCGCGCGGCCTCGTCGTACAGCTCGGCGAGGCCGGTCGCGGGCCGGGGCGCCGCCGGGGGCGCGGGCGGCTCGGGCGCCGCGGCGGCCTGCCGCGGCGCTTCCTCGGCCCGCTGCGGACGCGTGTCCTCGTGCCCGGCGCCGCTCCCGGGCCGTGCCGGGGATTCGGCCGCCGGGGGCAGGGCCTGCTCCAGGTCGTGCGCGAGGCGCTCGGCGAGGTCCCTCGGGGTGCGGTTCTGGAAGACCAGCGTCGCGGGCAGGCGCAGGCCGGTGGCGGCCGCCAGGCGGTTGCGCAGCTCGACGCCGGTGAGGGAGTCGAAGCCGAGCTCCAGGAAGCCGCGTTCGTCCTCGACGCGGTCGGCGGACGCGTGGCCGAGCACGGCCGCCGCCTGGTCGCGGACCAGCGCGCCGAGCAGTTCGGCGCGCTCGGCGCCGGCGGCCGCGGCGAGGCGGCGTGCGAACGCCTCCGCCTCGGACGCGGCGGCGCCGACGGCGGTGCGCCGGGCGGACACCCGCACCAGGCGCCGCAGCAGCGGCGGCACGGCGTCGCCCCGGCGCGCGCCCGCCCGCAGCGCCGCCGTGTCCAGGCGTACGGGCAGCAGCAGCGGGGCGCCGAGGGAGCGGGCGGCGTCGAGGAGTTCGACGCCTTCCGCCGAGGACAGCGGCAGGACGCCGCCGCGCGAGATGCGGGTGCGGCGGGCCTCGTCGAGGTGCCCCGTCATCTCGCTGCTCTCGGCCCACAGGCCCCAGGCGAGCGAGGTGGCGGGCACGCCCCGGGCGCGCAGGTGGTGCGCGAGGGCGTCGAGGAAGGCGTTGGCCGCCGCGTAGTTGCCCTGGCCGGGGCTGCCGAAGGTGGCGGCCGCGGAGGAGAACAGGACGAACTCCGCCAGGTCGTGCCCGGCCGTCAGCTCGGCGAGGTGGAGGGCCGCGTCCAGCTTGGGCCGCAGGACCGCGTCCACGCGCTCCGGCGTCAGGGACGCCACCAGGGCGTCGTCCAGGACTCCGGCGGTGTGCACCACGGCGGTGAGCGGATGCGCCGCCGGGACCGTGGCCAGGGCCTCGGCCAGGGCGTCGCGGTCCGCCGCGTCGCAGGCGACCACGCGGGCCTCGGCGCCGAGGGCTTCGAGCTCGGCCACGAGGGCGGCGGCCCCCGGCGCGTCCGGGCCCCTGCGGCTGGTCAGGAGCAGCCGCCGTGCGCCGTGCTCGGCCACGAGGTGGCGGGCGACGAGGGCGCCGAGGGTGCCGGTGGCGCCGGTGATCAGGACCGTGCCCTCGGGGTCGGGGGTGCGGTTCTGGGTGTTCTGGGTGTTCTGGGTGTCCGGCACGGCCGCGGGGGCCGTCGCGGGCACCAGGCGCGGCGCGAGCAGCGCCCCGTCGCGGACGGCGAGCTGCGGCTCGTCCAGGGCCAGGCCGTGGGCGAGCAGCGCGGCGGCGGTCCGGCCGTCGGCGCGGTCGTCGGCGCCGCCCAGGTCGAGCAGCACGCACCCGGCGCCGTCCGGGCCGCCCGCCTGCTCGGACTGGGCGGAGCGGGCCAGGCCCCACACCGCGGCGTGCGCCAGGTCGGGCACGTCGCCGCCGTCGGTGGCCACCGCGCCCCGGGTCACCAGGACCAGGCGGGCGGCGCCCAGGCGCGGCTCGGCCTGCCAGGTCTGGAGCAGGCCGAGCGCCCGGTGCAGGGCGGCGCGGGCCTGGGCGGCGGTGGCGTCGGCGGCCGCGTCCGGGTCGGGGCCCGGCGCGAAGGTGACGAGCAGCGCGTCGGGCACCGCCGCTCCGGCGTCGAGGGCGGCGGCGAGCGCGTCGGTGTCGGCGTAGGCGTCCACGCGGGCGCCGGACGCGGTGAGTTCGGCGCCCACCTTCAGCTCGTCGGGGCCGACCGTGGCCCAGGTCAGGTCCTTCGCGTCGGCCGTGCCGGAGGGCAGCGGCGTCCACTCCACGCCGAACAGCGCGTCGCGGTGGCCGCCGCCGGAGGCCGCGCGCAGCTGCTCGGGAGCGACCGGGCGCAGTTCCAGGGAGTCGGCGCGGGCGACGGGGGCGCCGGTGTCGTCGGCGAACAGCAGGGCCACGCCGCCGGACGCGGCGGGGCGCACGCGGACCCGCAGCACGGTCGCGCCCTGCGCGGCCAGCGAGACGCCGGTCCAGGCGAACGGCAGCCGCACGCCGTCCGCCTCCGCGAAGGGGGCGAGGGCCACGGTGTGCAGGGCGGCGTCCAGGAGCGCGGGGTGCACGCCGAAGGAGCGGGCGTCGCGGTGGGCGCTCTCGGGCAGCCGCACCTCGGCGTAGACGGCCTCGCCCGCCGGGTCCCGCCAGGCGGCGCGCAGCCCCTGGAACGCCGGGCCGTAGGCGAGCCCGCCCTCGGCGAGGCCCTCGTAGAACCCGTCGAGGGGCACGGCTTCGGCGCCCTCGGGCGGCCAGGCCGTCAGGGCCGGGTCCCGCTCCTCGTACGCGTCGGCGGCGAGGGTGCCGGTGGCGTGCCGGATCCAGGGGGCCTCGGTGGCGCCCTGGGCCCGGGAGGAGACGGTCAGCGGGCGGCGTCCGGCGGTGTCGGGGGCGCCGACCCACACCTGGAGGGTGACGGTGTCGTCGGCGGCGACGACCAGGGGCGCCTGGAGGGTGAGTTCCTCGACGAGCCCGCAGCCGACCTCGTCGCCCGCGCGCAGCGCCATCTCCACGTACGCGGTGCCGGGCAGGAGCACGGTCTCCCCGACGGCGTGGTCGGCGAGCCAGGGGTGGGTGCGCCGGGAGAGCCGCCCGGTGAGCACGTACTGGTCGGCGTCGGCCAGCTCCACCCGGGCGCCGAGCAGCGGGTGTCCCGCGGCCTCGATGCCGACGGAGGCCACGTCGCCGGTGCCCGCGACGGCGGGCTCGGGCCAGTAGCGCTCGCGCTGGAACGCGTACGTGGGCAGGTCGAGGGTGGTCTCGGCGCCGGGGTACAGCGCCGCCCAGTCGAGTTCGGCGCCGTGCGCGTGGGCCGCGGCGAGCGCGGTGAGGAGCCGCTCGGGGCCGCCCTCGTCGCGGCGCAGGGTGCCGAGCGCAACGGCGCCGGTGTGCGCGGCGGTGGCGACGGCGTCGATGGTCTCCTGCACCGGGACGGTGAGCACCGGGTGCGGGCTCATCTCCAGGAACAGGCCGTGCCCTTCGCCGAGCAGGCCGCGCGTGGCCTGCTCGAAGAGGACGGTGTGGCGCAGGTTGCGGTACCAGTAGCCCGCGTCCATGGGCGTGTCGGCGCCGAGCCACGTGCCGGTGAGGGTCGAGTACAGCGGGATCTCGGCGGCGCGCGGGCTCAGCCCGGTCAGGGCCTCCTCGATGCGGGCCTCGATCTGCTCCACGTACGAGGAGTGCGACGCGTAGTCCACCGGGACGGTGCGCGCCCGCACGCCCTGCTCGGCGCAGTGGGCGGCCAGCTCTTCGAGGGCCTCGGGGTCGCCCGCGACGACGACCTGGGAGGGGCCGTTGACGACGGCGATCTCGACGCGTCCGGCCCAGGCGGCGAGGAGCGTCTCGGCCTCGTCCTGCGGCAGGACGAGGGAGACCATGCCGCCCTTGCCGGACAGCTCGCGGATCGCCCGGCTGCGCAGGGCGACGACGCGGGCGGCGTCCGGCAGCGACAGGACGCCCGCGACGCACGCGGCGGCGATCTCGCCCTGGCTGTGGCCGACGACGGCGGCGGGCCGCACCCCGGCGGCCTGCCAGACGGCGGCGAGCGAGACCATCACGGCGAACAGCACCGGCTGGACGACGTCGACGCGGTCGAAGTTCTCGCCGCCCAGCTCCTCGGTGAGGTCCCAGTCCACGAACGCGGACAGGGCGTCGGCGCACTCCCGCATCCGCGCGGCGAACACCGGCGACCCGTCGAGGAGTTCACGGGCCATGCCCGCCCACTGCGCGCCCTGGCCGGGGAAGACGAACACGGGGCGGACCGTGCCGCCGGGGGCGCGGCCCGTGACGACGGAGCGGGCTTCCGTGTCGCCCTGCGCCAGTCCGTCGAGGGCGGCGATGAGGTCTGCCCGGCCGCGTCCGTGGACCACCGCGCGGTGCTCGAACCGGGAGCGTGCCACGGCCAGGGACAGGCCCACGTCGGCGGGTTCGGCGCCGGGGTGCGCGAGCAGGTGCTCCCGCAGCTGTCGGGCCTGGGCCCGCAGCGCCTGCGGGGTCTTGCCGGACAGGGCGAGCGGCACCAGGCCGGGGGCGACCGCCGGGGCGTCGGGCTTCGGGGCCTGCGCGGCCTGGGGGGCCCGGGGGGCCTGGGGGGCTTCTTCGACGATCACGTGGGCGTTGGTGCCGCTGATGCCGAAGGAGGAGATGCCCGCGCGGCGCGGTGCGCCGTCCGTGCGGCCGGGCCAGTCCCGGCTCTCGGTGAGGAGTTCCACTCCTCCGCCGGTCCAGTCGACTTCGGGGGTGGGCGCGTCCACGTACAGGGTCTTCGGCAGCACGTTGTTGCGCATCGCCATCACCGTCTTGATGACGCCGCCGACTCCGGCGGCGGCCTGGGTGTGGGCGATGTTCGACTTGAGCGAGCCCAGCCACAGCGGCCGCTCGTCGGAGTGTGCCTTGCCGTACGTGGCGATGAGCGCTTGGGCCTCGATGGGGTCGCCGAGGGTGGTGCCGGTGCCGTGGGCCTCCACGGCGTCGACGTCGGCGGCCGTGAGGCGCGCGTCGGTGAGGGCGGCGCGGATGACGCGCTGTTGGGAGGGCCCGTTGGGGGCGGTCAGGCCGTTGCTGGCGCCGTCCTGGTTGATGGCGGAGCCGCGGACGACCGCGAGCACCGGGTGGCCGTTGCGGCGGGCGTCGGACAGGCGCTCCAGGACGAGCATGCCGACGCCCTCGCCCCAGCCGGTGCCGTCCGCCGCGGCGGCGAACGACTTGCAGCGGCCGTCGGGGGCCAGGCCGCGCTGGCGGCTGAACTCCGCGAAGGAGGTGGGTGTCGGCATGACGGCGGCGCCGCCCGCGAGCGCCATCGTGCACTCGCCCTGCCGCAGCGCGCGCACCGCCAGGTGCAGCGCGACGAGCGAGGAGGAGCAGGCGGTGTCCACGGTCACGGCCGGGCCCTCGAAGCCGAAGGAGTACGAGAGGCGGCCCGAGGCGACGCTGGCCGCGTCGCCGGTCATGACGTAGCCCTCGACGCCTTCGGCGCCGTGCAGCGTGGTCGAGTAGCCCTGGGTGGACAGGCCGACGAACACCCCGGTCTCGCTGCCGCGCACCGTGGCGGGGACGATGCCCGCGCGCTCGAAGGCCTCCCAGGACGTCTCCAGCAGGAGGCGCTGCTGGGGGTCCATGGCGAGGGCTTCGCGCGGGTTGATGCCGAAGAACTCGGAGTCGAACTCGTCGGCGTCGTGGAGGAAGGCTCCGGTGGTGACGTAGGTGAGGCCCTCGTCGCCGTCGCCGCCGTCGAGGTCCGCCGGGGCGGTGACGTCCCAGCCGCGGTTCACGGGGAAGCCGGTGAGGCCGTCCTCGCCCGCGGACACCATGCGCCACAGGTCCTCGGGCGAGCGGACGCCGCCGGGGTAGCGGCAGCTCATCGCGACGATGGCGACGGGCTCGTCGTCCACGCCGCTGACGGTCGCGCCGCCGCGCGCGGCGGCCGGGGCGGCGGTCTCGGGGAGCGAGCCGAGCAGCTCCGCGCCCAGGTGGGCGGCGAGGGCGACCGGCGTGGGGTAGTCGAAGACGAGGCTGGCGGGCAGGCGCAGCGCGGTGGCGCCACCCAGGCGGTTGCGCAGCTCGACGGAGGTCAGGGAGTCGAAGCCGAGCTCCTTGAACGCCTTGGCGGCGTCGACCGATTCGAGCGACGGGTAGCCGAGGACGGCGGCGACGTTGTCCCGGACGACGTCGACGAGGGCCTGCTCGCGCTCCTCCGCGCCGAGCCCGGCGAGGCGCTCGGCCAGCGACTCCTGTCCGTCGGCCGCCGGGCCCGCCTGGGCGGTGGCGGCCCTGCGCACCTGGGCGCGGATGAGGCCGCGGAACAGCGGCGGCACGTCGGCCCCGAACTGTCCGCGCAGGACGTCGAGTTCCAGCTTGATCGGTACGAGGGCGCCGTCGGGCTGGGCGAGGGAGGCGTCGAGCAGGGCGAGGCCTTCGTCGGCTGACAGGGCCGCCACGCCCGCCCGGTTCATCCGGTCGATGTCACCGTCGGCGAGGGCTCCGGCCATGCCGCCCTGGTCGGCCCACAGGCCCCAGGCCAGCGAGGTCGCGGGCAGACCCTGCGCGCGCCGGTGCTGGGCCAGGGCGTCCAGGAACGCGTTGGCGGCCGCGTAGTTGGCCTGCCCCGCACTACCGAGCACACCGGCCGCGGAGGAGAACAGCACGAACGCCGACAGATCCAGACCCGCCGTCAGCTCATGCAGATTGACCGCCGCGTCCACCTTCGGACGCAGCACCGTGTCCAGACGCTCCGGAGTGAGCGAGGTCAGGATGCCGTCGTCGACCACACCGGCCACGTGGACGACCGCGCTCAGCTCGGCGCGCACGCCCTCCAGGAGACCGGCCAGGGCCTCGCGGTCGGCGACGTCACACGCCGCGATCCGCACCCGCGCACCCAACTCCTCCAGCTCGGCACGGACTTCACCCGCACCAGGCGCCTCCTCACCACGCCGGGAGACCAGCAGCAGGTCCCGTACGCCGTGCTCACCGGCCAGGTGCCGGGCCACGACCCGCCCCAGACCACCCAGAGCACCCGTGACGAGCACGGTTCCCTCGGCCCTGAGGACCGGCGGCAGGGTCAGGACGACCTTGCCGACGTGCCGCGCCTGGCTGAGGTAGCGGAACGCCTCCGGCGCCCGGCGCACGTCCCACGCCCGCACCGGCAGGGGCTTCAGCACACCCTGCTCGAACAGGCCGAGGATGTCCGCGAGCATCTCCCGGATGCGGTCGTGTCCGGCGTCGATCAGGTCGAAGCTGCGGTACGTGACTCCGGAGTGCTCCGCGGCGATGTCCTCGGGGTCGCGGAGGTCGGTCTTGCCCATCTCCACGAAGCGTCCGCCGCGCGGAAGGAGGCGCAGCGAGGCATCCACGAACTCCCTGGCCAGGGAGTTGAGCACCACGTCCACGCCCCGGCCCGCGGTGCCTTCGGTGACCGAGGCCTCGAAGTCCAGGGTCCGGGAGGAGGCGATGTGCGAGTCCTCGACGCCGAGGCCCCGCAGGACGTCCCACTTCCCCGCGCTCGCGGTGCCGTACACCTCGGCACCGAAGTGCCGGGCCAGCTGCACCGCCGCCATGCCCACACCACCGGCGGCCGCGTGCACCAGGACCGACTCGCCCGCCTGGAGGTCGGCCAGGTCCCGCAGCGCGTAGTACGCCGTGAGGAACACCGTCGGCACCGACGCGGCCTGCGCGAAGGACCAGCCCTCGGGGATCCGCGCCACCATGCGCTCGTCGGCGACCGACAGCGGGCCGAAGGCGCCCTCCAGGAGGCCGAGGACCCGGTCGCCGACGGCGAGGTCCGTGACGTCCGGGCCGACCTCCACGACGACGCCCGCGCCTTCGGTGCCCATGACCGCGTCGCCCGGGTACATGCCCAGGGCGATCAGCGGGTCACGGAAGTTGACGCCCGCCGCGCGCACCTCGACGCGCACCTCACCGGCGCCCAGCGGCCTGCTGCCGGACACCTCGGCGTCCTCGGCGACGGGCAGCAGGGCCAGGTTCTCCAGGGTGCCCCGTCCGGTCACGCCGAGCTGCCAGTCCGCACCGGCCGGGGCCGCGAGGGCGCCCCCGCCCGCGCGCGTCAGGCGGGGCGCCCACACCACGTCGCCGCGCACCGCGACCTGCGGCTCGTCGAGCGCGAGGAGGGCGGGCAGCTGGGTCAGCGACGCCGCCGTGCCGTCGAGGTCGACGAGGGTGACGCGGCCCGGGTTCTCGGACTGCGCGGACCGCAGCAGCCCCCACACCGGAGCGTCCACCAGGCCCTCCGCCGACACCACGTCACCGGCGCCCACACCCACCGCACCGGACGTCACCACGACCAGCCGGGAGTCCTCACCGCCCTCGAAGGACAGCCACTCCCCCACGACGCCGAGCGTGCTGTTCAGGGAGGCGCGCACCGACGCGGCCGTGCCGTCCGCGTGCTGTCCGCCGACGCAGGTCACGAAGACCGACTCCGGCACAGGAGCCCCGCCCTCGACCGCCGCGGCGAGGGCGGCGACATCCGCGTACCCGGCCACCGTCGCACCGGCGCCCTCCAGCACGCCCCGCAGACCCAGCTCGTCCGCGCCCAGGACGGCGTACGCGCCACCGGCGGGCGCGGCGGGCGCGGGCACCACGCTCCAGTCGACCCGGAACAAGGAGTCGTTGCGGCCGCCCTGTTCGGCGCCCGTGTCCGGCGCGGCGATGGGCCGCAGGACGAGGGAGTCCACGGCGGCGACCGGCTGCCCGTCGGTGTCGGCGACGGCGAGGGCCACGCCGTCCGTACCCGCGGCGGTCAGGCGCACGCGCAGCGCGGACGCGCCGGTCGCGTGCAGGGACACGCCGGTCCAGGAGAAGGGCATGCGGCCCTGCTCGGTGTCGGACACGAAGGTGCCGAGGCCCAGCGGGTGCAGCGCGGCGTCGAGGAGCGCCGGGTGCAGGCCGTACGCACCGGCCTCCTCCCGGTCCTCCTCTGGCAGCGCGACCTCGGCGAAGAGTGCGTCGCCGCGCCGCCAGACGGACCGCAGGCCCAGGAAGGCCGAGCCGTAGCGGAACCCGGCGGCGGCCAGGCTCTCGTACAGCGCCTCGGTGTCGGCCCGCTCGGCGCCGGCGGGCGGCCACTGCGCGAGGTCGGCGTCGGCGGGGCGGGCGGCCGGGGCGGGGGCGAGCGTGCCGGTGGCGTGGCGCAGCCACGGCTCGTCGGACCACAGGTCGTCGGCGGACACGTGCTGGGGCCGCGAGTAGAGGTTCACCGGGCGGCGGCCGAAGGCGTCGGCGGCGCCCACGGCGAGCTGCATCTGCACGCCGCCGCGCTCGGGCAGGACCAGGGGCGCCTGGAGCGTCAGCTCCTCCAGGTGCGCGCAGCCGACGCGGTGTCCGGCGTGCAGGGCGAGCTCGACGTAGGCCGTGGCGGGCAGCAGGACGGTGCCCGCGAGGGCGTGGCCCGCGAGCCAGGGGTGGGTGGCGAGCGAGAGCCTGCCCGTGAAGAGGTAGCCGTCCATGTCGGCGAGGGCGACGGCGGCGCCGAACAGCGGGTGGTCCGCCGGGTTCAGGCCGGTGGCACGCGCGTCGCCGACGCCGCCGACGGCGGGGCGCGGCCAGTAGCGCTGGTGCTGGAAGGCGTACGTCGGCAGCTCGACGCGGCGCCGCGACTCGACCGGCGCGTACAGCGGCGCCCAGTCGACGGTGACGCCGCGCACGTGCGCCTTGGCGAGGGCGGTCAGGAACGCGTCGGGCTCGGGGCGGTCCTTGCGCACCGCGCCGACCAGGCCCGCCTGCGCGGCGGGGTCGGTGAGGGTGTCGTGCGCCATCGCCGTGAGCACGGAGTCGGGGCCGAGCTCCAGGAGCGTCGACACGCCGAAGTCGGTGAGGGCGTTGAGGCCGTCGTGGAAGCGCACGGCTTCACGGATGTGGCGGACCCAGTACTCGGGGTCCTTCAGCTCGGCGGCCTTCGCGAGCGCGCCCGTGAGGTTGGAGACGACGGGCAGGACGGTGTCCTGGTACGTCAGCTTGGCCGCGACCTCGCGGAAGTCATCGAGGGCCGGGCCCATCAGGGGCGAGTGGAAGGCGTGGCTGACCTTCAGCCACTTCACCTTGCGGCCGTCGCCGCGCAGGGCCTCTTCCAGGGCTTCGAGGGCCGTGCGCTCGCCGGAGAGCACGATCTGCGCGGGGCCGTTCACGGCCGCCACGCCGACGCGGTCGGCCACGTCCGCGAGGAGCGGCAGGACGTCGGCTTCCGCGATCTGGGCGGCCAGCATGGCGCCGCCCTCGGGCAGGGCCTGCATCAACCGTCCCCGTGCGGCGACCAGTTGAGCCGCGTCCTCGAGCGACCACAGTCCTGCCACGTACGCGGCGGCCAGCTCGCCGATCGAGTGACCGCCCACGATCTCCGGGCGTACGCCGAAGGACTCGGCCAGCCGGTACAGGGCGACTTCCATCGCGAACAGCGCGGGCTGCGCGTAGCCCGTCCGCTCAAGGAGGTCCGCGTCGGTACCGAACATCACGCTCTGGAGCGAACGTTCTATCCACGGGTCTATGTGGGCACACACCTCGTCCAGGGCAGCCGCGAAGACCGGGAACGTCTCGTACAGCTCACGGCCCATGCCGATGCGCTGGCTGCCCTGGCCGGTGAAGACCACGCCGAGGCGGCCCTCGACGACCGAGCCCGCGAGGGTTCCGGGGCCGCCGGACGCCAGGGACTCCAGGCCCGCGAGGAGGTCGGCGCGCTCGCGGCCGAACACCACCGCGCGGTGCTCCAGCGCGGACCGGCCCGACAGGAGGGACCAGCCGATGTCCACGGCGTCCTGGCCGGGGTCGCCCGCGACGTGCTCGCGCAGCCGCTCGGCCTGCTCCCGCAGCGCCTCCGCACTGCGCGCCGACACCAGCCACGGCACAGCCGTGACCGGAGCGACCGGCTCCACCGCTTCAGCGGGCTCCTCGACGGGCGCCTGCTCCACGATCACGTGCGCGTTGGTGCCGCTGACGCCGAAGGAGGAGACGCCCGCGCGGCGCGGGCCGCCGTCCTCGCGTGCGGCCCACTCCCGGGCCTCCGTCAGGAGCTCCACGGCTCCGGCGGACCAGTCGACGTGCGTACTCGGGCGGTCCGTGTGCAGGTTCTCGGGCAGGACGCCGTGGCGCATCGCCATGACCATCTTGATGACACCGGCGACACCCGAAGCGGCCTGGGTGTGGCCGATGTTGGACTTCACCGAGCCGAGCAGCAGCGGCTGGTCCGCGGGGCGGTCCTGGCCGTAGGTGGCGAGCAGCGCCTGCGCCTCGATGGGGTCGCCGAGGACCGTGCCGGTGCCGTGGCCCTCGACGGCGTCGATGTCGCTGGTGGCGAGGCGGGCGGCGGCGAGGGCCTGGCGGATGACGAGCTGCTGGGACGGGCCGTTGGGCGCGGTCAGGCCGTTGGAGGCGCCGTCCTGGTTGACGGCGGAGCCCCGGACGACGGCCAGGACCTCGTGGCCGTTGCGGCGCGCGTCGGACAGCCGCTCCAGGGCGAGGACGCCGACGCCCTCGCCCCAGCCGGTGCCGTCGGCGGCGTCGGCGTACGGCTTGCAGCGGCCGTCGCCCGCGAGGCCGCCCTGGCGGGAGAACTCGGCGAACGCACCGGAGGTGACCATGATGGCGACGCCACCGGCGAGGGCGAGGTCGCACTCGCCCTGGCGCAGCGCCTGCGCCGCCAGGTGCAGGGCCACGAGCGACGACGAGCAGGCGGTGTCGACGGTGACCGCCGGGCCTTCGAGGCCGAACACGTACGACAGGCGGCCGGAGATGACGCTGGAGACGTCACCGGTGAGCAGATAGCCCTCGACGTTGTCCGGCGAGGCCATGAGGGCGGGTCCGTAGCCCTGGGCGGTGGCGCCGACGAACACGCCGGTGCGGCTGCCGCGCAGCGAGGCGGGCGGGATCCCGGCCCGTTCGAAGGTCTCCCACGTGGCCTCCAGGAGGAGCCGCTGCTGCGGGTCCATGGCCATGGCCTCGCGCGGGGAGATCCCGAAGAAGGCGGCGTCGAAGTCGCCCGCGTCGTAGACGAAGCCGCCACCGCGCTCCGGGCCCTCCGGGGCCTCGGCGCCGGTGCGTCCGGCGAGCGCGTCGACGTCCCAGCCCCGGTCGGTGGGGAAGGCGGAGAGCGCGTCCCGCCCGTCGGCCACGAGCTGCCACAGGTCCTCGGGGCCGCGTACGCCGCCGGGGTAGCGGCAGCTCATTCCGACGATGGCGATGGGCTCGGGCTCCTCCGACTCCACTTCGCGCAGCCGCTGGCGCGTCTCGTGGAGGTCGGCGGTCACCCGCTTGAGGTAGTCGAGGAGCTTTTGCTGGTCCGCCATCGGAAACTCACCTGTTCGCGTAGTCACAGAAAAATCGCGCAGTCGAGAAAGCGCGCAGTAACGGAAGAACCGCGCTGAGGGGGGCGGCCGGTCCGGTGCCACGGCCCGGGTCGGGCGGGGCACCGGACCGGCCGGCCGGTTTCGGTCAGGACACGCCGAACTCCTTGTCGATGAAGTCGAAGACCTCGTCGGCGGACGCCGACTCCAGCTGCGAGGAGACCTTCTCGCCGTCGGCGGGCGCCTCGGCGTCGGTGCCCTTCCACTTCGCCATCAGCGCTTCGAGCCGCATCGTGATGCGCATGCGGTCGCCGTCGTCGGGCGCGATGGTGCCGAGGCCCGCCTCCAGGCGGTCCAGCTCGCGCAGCGTGGAGTCCACGCCGTCGGCGTCGTCCTGGAGCAGTTCCCCGCGCAGGTACTGGGACAGGACGGCGGACGTCGGGTGGTCGAACACGAGGGTGGCGGGCAGCCGCAGGCCCGTGGCCTTGTTCAGGCGGTTGCGGACCTCCACGGCCGTCAGCGAGTCGAAGCCCAGCTCGCGGAAGGCCAGGTGGGCGTCTATCGACTCCGCGTCGCCGTAGCCGAGCACGGCGGCCGCGTGCGTGCGCACCAGGTCGAGCAGGATCATCTCCCGCTCGGGCTCGGTGAGCGGCGTCAGCCGGCGGCGCAGTTCGGCCGCCGCGTCGTCGCCGGTGTCGGCCTCCGTCGCCGTCTCGGCCGCCACGGACCGCTCGTACCGGCGCACCTCGGGGATGTCACCGATGAACGGGCTGGTCCGAGCCGAGGTGAAGGCGGGCGCGAACCGCTCCCAGTCCAGGTCGGCGACGGCGAGGAAGGTCTCGTCGTGCGCGACCGCCTGGGCGAGGGCCGCGACCGCGAGGTCGGGCGCCATGGGGCGCAGGCCGCGGCGGCGGAACTGCTCCTCGCCGTCGTCCCCCGCCATGCCGCCCCCGGCCCACAGGCCCCAGGCCACGGAGGTGGCGGTCAGGCCGCGGGCGCGGCGCTGCTCGGCGAGGGCGTCGAGGTGGGCGTTGGCGGCCGCGTAGGCGCCCTGGCTGCCGCTGCCCCACACTCCGGCGTTGGAGGAGAACAGCACGAACGCGTCGAGCGTCGCCGTGGCAAGGAGCTCGTCGAGGTGGGCGGCGCCCGCGACCTTCGCCTCCAGGACTGCGGCGATGTCGGCCGCGGACATGTCCGCGAGGGGCTGGCCCTGGCCGACGCCCGCCGCGTGGAACACCGAGCGCAGCGCGTGCCCGTCCTCGGTGAGCCGGTCGAGCAGCGCGGCGACGGCCTCGCGGTCGGCCACGTCGCAGGCCGCGACGGTCACCTTGGCGCCCAGCTCCTCCAGTTCGGCCTGGAGTTCCTCGGCGCCGGGCGCGTCGGGGCCGCGGCGGCTGGTGAGCACCAGGTGCTCGGCGCCCTCGCGGGCCAGCCAGCGCGCCACGTGCCCGCCGATCGCGCCGGTGCCGCCGGTGATCAGGGCGGTGCCGCGCGGCGCCCACTCGCGCGCCGCTCCGGCGTCGAGCGGGGCCCGGACGAACCGGCGTACGAGGACGCCCGCCTGGCGCACCGCGAGCTGGTCCTCGTCCCCGGCGCCCGCGAGGATCCCGGCGAGCTGGGCCGCGGCCCGGGCGTCGACGGTCTCCGGCAGGTCGACGAGGCCGCCCCAGCGGTCCGGGTACTCGAGCGCGGCGACGCGGCCGAGGCCCCACGCCTGCGCCTGCCCGGGGCGGGCCGGGGCGTCGCCACGGCCGGTGGCGACGGCACCGCGCGTCACGGCCCACAGGCGGGCGCCGATCCCGGCGTCACCGAGGGCCTGCACCAGCGCGACGGTCCCCGCGAGCCCGGCGGAGACGCCCGGGTGGTCCGTGAGGGCGGACTCGTCGAGGGCGAGGAGGCTGAGCACGCCGCTCGGCTCCCCGTCCGCCGTCAGGGTGTGCTCGAAGAGGCGCGCGGTCAGGGTCTCGCGGGTCATCTCCCCGGCGGTGACGCGGAGTTCGTCGACGTGGGCCCCGGCCTGTGCCAGCGCCGCGACGACCTCCGTGGCCTCCGCGCCCTCGGGCACGAGGAGCAGCCAGCGGCCCGTGAGGCCGGTGGCCGGCAGGGCGCCCGCGAGGGGCTGCCAGTCCACCTGGTAGCGCCAGCTGTCGACGGTCGACCGCTCGCGCCGCTGCCGCCGCCAGGACGAGAGCACCGGGAGCACGGCGCCGAGGTCCGCGGCGGAGGAGTCCTCCACCGCGAGCTCCACGGCCAGCTGCTCCAGGTCCTCGCGCTCCACCGCGTCCCAGAACCGGGACTCGACCTCGTCCGTGGCCTGCGGCGCCGCGTCGGACAGCTCCTCCTGCGGGGCGAGGAGCCAGTAGTGCTCGCGCTGGAAGGCGTAGGTGGGCAGCTCGACGGTCGCGCGCGTGCCGGGGAAGAGGGCCTTCCAGTCCAGCTCGGCACCGTACGTGTGGGCTTCGGCGAGGGAGGCCATGAGGCGGGCCTCGCCGCCCTCGTCACGTCGGAGGGAGCCGAGGGTGGCGGCCTGGCTGTCAGTGGCGTCGATGGTGGCCTGCACGGGGACGGTGAGGACCGGGTGGGGGCTCATCTCCAGGAACAGGCCGTGGCCCTCGGCGAGCAGGCCTCGGGTGGCGTGCTCGAAGAGAACGGTCTGACGCAGGTTGCGGTACCAGTAGCCGCCGTCCATGGGGACGTCCAGCCAGGCGCCGGTCAGCGTGGAGAACAGCGGGACCTCGGCGGCCTGCGGGCTCACACCCTCAAGCGCCTCCAGGATCTGCGCCTCGATCTCCTCGACGTACGAGGAGTGCGACGCGTAGTCCACCGGGATCGTACGAGCGCGGATGTCCTGACCCGTGCAGTGCGCGACCAGCTCCTCCAGGGCCTCCGGCTCGCCGGAGACGACCACCTGAGCCGGGCCGTTGACGGCCGCGACCTCGATCCGGCCCTCCCAACCCGCGATCAGCTCACGAACCTCGGACTCGGGCAGCGGCACCGACACCATGCCGCCCTTACCCGACAGCTCACGAATCGCCAAGCTCCGCAGGGCCACCACACGAGCGGCGTCCCGCAGGGACAGGGCTCCCGCGACGCACGCGGCCGCGATCTCACCCTGACTGTGACCGACGACAGCGGCAGGCTTCACCCCGGCCGCCTGCCACACCGCAGCCAACGACACCATCACCGCGAACAACACCGGCTGAACCACATCCACCCGGTCGAAGTGCTCGCCGCTCAACTCCTCCAGCAGATCCCAGTCCACGAACTCCGCGAGCGCTTCCGCGCATTCACGCATCCGCTCCGCGAAGACGGGGCTGGACTCCAGCAGGTCCACTGCCATCCCGGCCCACTGCGAACCCTGACCCGGGAACACGAACACCGGGCGGACCATGCCGCCGAGGGTGCGGCCGGACACCACCTGGGGTGTCACCTCGTCCTGTGCCAGGCGCTCCAGGGCGGCGAGGAGTTCCTCGCGGTCGCGGCCGAGGACGACGCCCCGGTGCTCGAACCGGGAGCGGGCCGCCGCGAGGGACCAGGCGACGTCGGCCGGTGCGAGGTCGGGGCGGGCGAGCAGGTGCTCGCGCAGCCGGGCCGCCTGGGCGCGCAGGGCGGGCTCGCCCTTGGCGGAGAGGGCGAGCGGGAGCACTCCGGCGACGACGGGCGCCGGGACACCGGGCTCGTCGGCGGCGGCAGGCTCGTCGGCCAGGGGCGGCTGCTCCAGGATCACATGGGCGTTGGTGCCGCTCATGCCGAAGGAGGAGACGCCCGCGCGCCGGGGCGCGTCCGCGCGCTCGGGCCAGTCGCGGGCCTCGGTGAGGAGTTCGACGGCGCCTTCGGTCCAGTCGACCTCGGGCGTCGGCTCGTCGATGTGCAGGGTCTGCGGCAGGACGCCGTGCTGCATGGCCAGGACCATCTTCATCACGCCCGCCACACCGGAAGCGGCCTGGCTGTGCCCGATGTTGGACTTGATGGACCCCAGCCACAGGGGCTGTCCGCCCTCGGGCCGCTCCTGGCCGTACGTGGCGAGCAGCGCCTGCGCCTCGATCGGGTCGCCCAGCGTGGTGCCCGTGCCGTGCGCCTCGACCGCGTCCACGTCGGCCGCCGTCAGGCGGGCGTTGGCGAGCGCGGCGCGGATCACGCGCTGCTGGGCGGGCCCGTTGGGGGCGGTGAGGCCGTTGCTGGCGCCGTCCTGGTTGATGGCCGAGCCCCGGACGACCGCGAGGACCTTGTGGCCGTTGCGGCGGGCGTCCGAGAGGCGCTCCAGGAGCACCAGGCCGACGCCTTCGGCCATGCCCATGCCGTCGGCGGCGGCCGCGAAGGCCTTGCACCGGCCGTCGTCGGCGAGGCCGCGCTGCTGGCTGAAGGCGATCAGGGCGCCGGGCGACGACATCACGGCGACGCCGCCCGCGAGGGCGAGCGAGCACTCGCCCTGGCGCAGCGCCTGCGCCGCCAGGTGCATCGCGACGAGCGACGACGAGCAGGCCGTGTCGACGGTGACCGCCGGGCCTTCGAGGCCGAACGTGTAGGCGATGCGGCCGGAGATGACGCTGGGCGCGCTGCCGGTGAGGATGTGCCCCTCGGCGCCCGCGGAGACCTGGCCGGGCGCGGTGCCGTAGTCCTGGTAGTTGGTGCCGACGAAGACCCCGGCGGTCTCGCCGCGTACGGCCTTGGGGTCGATCCCGGCGCGTTCGAACGCCTCCCAGGAGGTTTCCAGGAGGAGCCGCTGCTGCGGGTCCATCGCGAGGGCCTCGCGCGGCGAGATGCCGAAGAAGGCCGGGTCGAAGGCGCCCGCGTCGTGCAGGAAGCCGCCGCCCCTGGTCGTGGTGGTGCCGGGGGTCTCCGGGTCCGGGTCGTACAGGTGGGCGGTGTCCCAGCCGCGGCCCGCCGGGTAGCCGCCGACGACGTCGGTACGGTCCTGGAGGACCTGCCACATCTGCTCGGGGCTGCTGATGCCGCCGGGGTAGCGGCAGCTCATGGCGACGATGGCGATGGGCTCGTCGGTGGCCGCCGCGACGGGCGCGACGGCGGCGGGGGCGGCGGCCGCGTCGGCACCGAGGACCTGGGTGCGCAGATAGGCGGCCAGGGCGGTGCCGTTGGGGTGGTCGAAGACGACCGTGGTGGGCAGCTTCAGACCGGTGGCGGCGCCGAGCCGGTTGCGCAGGTCGACGGCGGTGAGCGAGTCGAAGCCGAACTCGCGGAAGGCCCGCTCCGGGTCGAGGGCCCCCGCGGACTCGTAGCCGAGGACCGCGGCGGCGTGCGTGAGCACGAGGTCGACCAGGACGCGGTCCCGCTCAGGCCCGGCGAGGCCGGTCAGGCGCTCGCGCAGCGCGGATGCCTTGGTCGAGGTCCCGGCGTCGGCGGCGTCGTCCCCGGCTCCGCCCTGGGCGGCGAGGACGCGCTGGGCGTCGGGCAGGTCCGCGAGCAGCGGGCGGGCGCGGCGCGAGGTGAACACGGGCACGAACTGGTCCCAGTCCACGTCGGCGAGGGCGAGGAACGTCTCGTCGTCGTCCAGGATCTGCCGCATGCCCGCGAAGGCCAGACCGGGGTCGAGGAACGGCAGGCCCTGGCGGCGCAGCTGCTCGGGGTCGACGTCGACGGGCGCGCTGCCGCTGAGGTGGGGGTTGACGACGTTCCACACGCCCCAGGCGATCGAGGTGGCGGTCAGGCCGCGGGCCCTGCGGTGCTCGGCGAGGGCGTCGAGGTGGGCGTTGGCCGCGGCGTAGGCGGCGTGGTCGCCGCTGCCCCAGACGCCCGCGATGGAGGAGAACAGCACGAACGCGTCGAGTTCCGCGGCCGCTTCGCCGTCCAGGAGCTCGTCCAGGACGACGGCGCCCGCGACCTTCGCCGCGACGATGTCGGCGAACCCATCGAGGGTGGTAGTGGCGATCGGCGCCAGCTCGATGAGCGCGGCCGCGTGGATGACGGCGCGCAGGGTGTGCCCGTCGGCGGCGAGACGGCCCAGGAGCGCCGCGACGGCGTCGCGGTCGGCGACGTCGCAGGACGCGATGGTCACCTGGACGCCCATCTCCTCCAGTTCCGCGCGGAGTTCGGCCGCGCCGGGCGCGTCCGGGCCGCGGCGGCTGGTGAGCACGAGGTGCTCGGCGCCCTCGCGGGCCAGCCAGCGGGCGATGTGCGGGCCGAGGGCTCCGGTGCCGCCGGTGACCAGGACGGTGCCGCGCGGCGTCCACCCGGGGCCGGTCTCCCGGGCCGGGGCCGCGGGCTCGGCCCGGACGAGGCGGCGCACGAGGACGCCGGAGCCGCGCACGGCGAGCTGGTCCTCGTCGCCGACGCCCGCGAGGATCCCGGCGAGGCGGGCCCCCGTACGGCTGTCGGGGGTCGGCGGCAGGTCGACGAGTCCGCCCCAGCGGTCGGGGTGCTCCAGGGCGACGACGCGGCCGAGGCCCCAGGTCTGCGCCTGGGCGGGGCTCTCCACCCGGTCGCCCCGGCCGGTGGCCACGGCGCCGCTGGAAAGGGCCCACAGACGGGCCTCGACGCCCTCGTCGCCGAGGGCCTGCACCAGCGCGACGGTACCGGCGAGCCCGGCGGGCAGCACGGGGTGCGCCGGGTGGGGCTCTTCGGCGAGGGCGAGCAGGGAGACGACGCCCGCGAGCCCGGCGGCGTCCGCGACGTCGCCGCGCAGCCGTCCGGCCAGCACCTCACGCGTCAACTCGGCGCCTGTGACGTGGAGTTCGACGGTTTCGGCACCGGCCTGTGCCAGCGCCTCCAGGGCGCCCGCGGTCCACGGGTGCGCGGCCGCCTCCTCGGGTACGACGACCAGCCACCGGCCGGTGAGGACCGGGCCGGGGAGGCTGCCCGCGAGGGGCTTCCAGTGCACGGCGTAGCGCCAGCTGTCGATCGTGGACCGCTCGCGGCGCTGCCGCCGCCACGACGACAGGACGGGCAGGACGGCGCCGAGTTCGGCGGCGGAGCCGTCCGTCACCTCCAGTTCGGCGGCGAGCTGCTCCAGGTCCTCGCGCTCGACGGCCTCCCAGAAGCGCGCCTCGACCTCGTCCACGGCGGCGGCGGGCTCGGCGCCCGGCTCGGCCTCCGGGGACACCAGCCAGTAGTGCTGGTGCTGGAAGGCGTACGTGGGCAGGTCGACGAGGGTGCCGGGGACGAGGGCCCGCCAGTCGAGGTCCGCGCCCTGCGCGTAGGCCTCGCCGACCGAGGCCATGAGCCGGTCGGCGCCGCCTTCGTCGCGCCGCAGCGACCCGAGGGCGACGGCTGCCCCTTCGCGCCCGGCGGCCTCGATGGTGGCCTGCACCGGGACCGTCAGGACCGGGTGGGGGCTCATCTCCAGGAACAGGCCGTGGCCCTCGGCGAGCAGGCCTCGGGTGGCGTGCTCGAAGAGAACGGTCTGACGCAGGTTGCGGTACCAGTAGCCGCCGTCCATGGGGACGTCCAGCCAGGCGCCGGTCAGCGTCGAGTACAGCGGGACCTGAGCCTCCTGCGGGCTCACACCCTCAAGCGCCTCCAGGATCTGCGCCTCGATCTCCTCCACGTACGCGGAGTGCGAGGCGTAGTCCACCGGGATCGTACGGGCGCGGACGTCGCGGGCCACGCACTGCGCGACCAGCTCCTCCAGGGCCTCCGGCTCACCGGAAACCACCACCTGAGCCGGGCCGTTGACGGCGGCCACCGACACGCGGTCACCCCACGCCGTCAGCAGCTCACGCACCTCGGCCTCGGGCAGCGGCACCGACACCATGCCGCCCTTACCCGACAGCTCACGAATCGCCAGGCTCCGCAGCGCCACCACGCGGGCGGCATCCCGCAAGGACAGCGCACCCGCCACGCACGCGGCCGCGATCTCGCCCTGGCTGTGACCGACGACAGCGGCGGGCTTCACCCCGGCCGCCTGCCAGACAGCAGCGAGCGAGACCATCACGGCGAACAGCACCGGCTGCACGACATCGACACGGTCGAAGTGCTGGCCGTCCAGCTCCTCAAGGAGGTTCCAGTCCACGAACTCCGCGAGCACGTCGGCGCACTCCCGCATCCGCTCCGCGAACACCGGCGACTCGTCGAGGAGTTCGCGGGCCATCCCGGCCCACTGCGAACCCTGACCGGGGAAGACGAACACGGGCCGGACGGTGTCGCCCTGGGCGCGGCCCACGACCACGCCCTGCGCGGCCGCGTCGTCCCGCTCCAGGCCCTCCAGGGCGGCGAGCAGCGCGTCGCGGTCCCGGCCGAGGACGACGCCCCGGTGCTCGAACCGCGACCGCGCGGCGGTCAGCGACCAGGCCACGTCGGCGGGCGCGAGGCCCGTGTGGGCGACGAGGTGCTCGCGCAGCCGTCCGGCCTGGGCCCGGAGCGCCTCGGGCGTCTTGCCCGAGAGCGCCAGCGGGATCACGCCGGAGACCACCGACGGCGCGGGGGCCTCGGCGGCCGCGGGCCGCTCCGGCTGCTCCGGCGCCTCGATGATCACGTGCGCGTTGGTGCCGCTGACGCCGAACGAGGAGACGCCCGCGCGGCGCGGCGCGCCGTCCCGGTCGGGCCACGCGCGGGCCTCCGCGAGGAGCTCCACGGTCCCGGCCGACCAGTCCACCTCGGGGGTCGGCGCGTCGAAGTTCAGGGTCTGCGGCAGGACGCCGTGGCGCATGGCCATGACCATCTTGATGACACCGGCGACACCGGCGGCGGCCTGGGTGTGGCCGATGTTGGACTTCACCGAGCCGAGCAGGAGCGGCCGCTCGGCGGGGCGCTGCTTGCCGTAGGTGGCGATGAGCGCCTGCGCCTCGATCGGGTCGCCCAGGGGCGTGCCGGTGCCGTGGGCCTCGACCGCGTCCACGTCGGCGGTCGTGAGGCGGGCGTTGGCGAGGGCCTGGGTGATCACCCGCTGCTGGGAGGGGCCGTTGGGGGCGGTGAGGCCGTTGCTGGCGCCGTCCTGGTTGACGGCGGAGCCGCGGACGACCGCGAGCACCGGGTGGCCGTTGCGGCGGGCGTCGGAGAGCCGCTCCAGGACGAGCATGCCGACGCCTTCGCCCCAGCTGGTGCCGTCGGCGGCGGCCGCGAACGGCTTGCAGCGGCCGTCGGGGGCCAGCCCGCGCTGGCGGCTGAACTCCAGGAAGGTGCCCGCCGTGGGCATGACCGTCACACCGCCCGCGAGCGCCATCGTGCACTCGCCCTGCCGCAGTGCCTGCGCGGCCAGGTGCAGGGCCACGAGCGACGACGAGCAGGCCGTGTCGACGGTGACCGCGGGGCCTTCGAGGCCGAAGGAGTACGAGATGCGGCCCGAGGCGATGGCGCCCGAGCTGCCGGTGCCGAGGTAGCCGCCGAGGTCCTCGGGGACGCTGCTGAGCTGGGAGCCGTACTCGTGGTAGATGAGCCCGGCGAAGACGCCCGTGGGGCTGCCGTGCAGGGTCGCCGGGTCGATGCCCGCACGCTCGAACGCCTCCCAGGAGGCCTCCAGGAGGAGGCGCTGCTGCGGGTCCATGGCGAGGGCCTCGCGCGGCGAGATGCCGAAGAACGCCGCGTCGAAGTTGCCCGCGTCGTGCAGGAAGCCGCCCTCGCGGGCGTATGTGGTGCCGACCTGGTCGGGGTCGGGGTCATACAGGGACGCGGTGTCCCAGCCACGGCCCTCCGGGAACTCGCTGATGGCTTCCGCGCCGTCGGTGAGGAGCCGCCACAGGTCCTCGGGGCTGCCCACGCCGCCGGGGAAGCGGCAGCTCATGGCGACGATGGCGATCGGCTCGTCCTGGGCGGCGGCCACCGTCACCGGTGCCGTGGCGCCCGCTGCCGCGGACTCCCCGAGGCCGCCGAGGAGTTCGCCGCCCAGGTACTGGGCGAGGACCTTGGGCGTGGGGTAGTCGAAGACGAGGCTGGCGGGCAGGCGCAGCGCGGTGGCGCCGTTCAGGCGGTTGCGCAGCTCGACGGAGGTCAGGGAGTCGAAGCCGAGCTCCTTGAACGCCTTCGTGGGCGCGACGTCCTCGCCGGACGCGTAGCCGAGGACGGCGGCCACCTGGGTGCGGACGAGGTCGAGGAGGGCGCGCTCGCGGTTCTCCGGCGGCAGCGCGGCCAGCTGGTCGGCGAGCGAGGTGCCCGCCGCGGCGGGTCCGGCCTCGACGACGCGCCGGGTGCGGGCGCCGCCGCGGATGAGGCCGCGGAACAGCGGCGGCACGTCGCCGCCGAACTGCCGGCGCAGGACGTCGGTACGCAGCTTCATCGGCACGAGGGCCGCGTCGGCCCGGGCGAGGGAGTCGTCGAGCAGGGCGAGGCCCTCCTCGGCTGACAGGGCCGCGACACCGGCCCGGCTCATGCGCTCCAGGTCGTCGTCGGCGAGGGCTCCGGCCATGCCGCCCTGGTCGGCCCACAGGCCCCAGGCCAGCGAGGTCGCGGGCAGACCCTGCGCGCGCCGGTGCTGGGCCAGGGCGTCCAGGAACGCGTTGGCGGCCGCATAGTTGGCCTGCCCCGCACTGCCGAGCACACCGGCCGCGGAGGAGAACAGCACGAACGCCGACAGATCCAGACCCGCCGTCAGCTCATGCAGGTTGACCGCCGCGTCCACCTTCGGACGCAGCACCGTGTCCAAGCGTTCCGGGGTGAGGGACGTGAGGATGCCGTCGTCGACCACACCGGCCACGTGGACGACCGCGCTCAGCTCGGCGCGCACGCCCTCCAGGAGACCGGCCAGGGCCTCGCGGTCGGCGACGTCACACGCCGCGATCCGCACCCGCGCACCCAACTCCTCCAGCTCGGCACGGACTTCACCCGCACCAGGCGCCTCCTCACCACGCCGGGAGACCAGCAGCAGGTCCCGTACGCCGTGCTCACCGGCCAGGTGCCGGGCCACGACCCGCCCCAGACCACCCAGAGCACCCGTGACGAGCACGGTTCCCTCGGCCCTGAGGACCGGCGGCAGGGTCAGGACGACCTTGCCGACGTGCCGCGCCTGGCTGAGGTAGCGGAACGCCTCCGGCGCCCGGCGCACGTCCCACGCCCGCACCGGCAGGGGCTTCAGCACGCCCTGCTCGAACAGGCCGAGGACCTCGGTCAGCATCTCCTGGATGCGGTCGGGCGACATCTCGGCGAGGTCGAAGCTCTGGTACGCCACGCCGGGGTGGGCGGCGGCCACGGCCTCGGGGTCGCGGAGGTCGGTCTTGCCCATCTCCACGAAGCGTCCGCCGCGCGGAAGGAGGCGCAGCGAGGCGTCCACGAACTCCCTGGCCAGGGAGTTGAGCACCACGTCCACACCCCGGCCGTCGCTGGCCGCGAGCACGGCCGCCTCGAAGTCCAGGGTCCGGGAGGAGGCGATGCGGGAGTCCTCGACGCCGAGGCCCCGCAGGACGTCCCACTTCCCCGCGCTCGCGGTGCCGTACACCTCGGCACCGAAGTGCCGGGCCAGCTGCACCGCCGCCATGCCCACGCCACCGGCGGCCGCGTGCACCAGGAGGGACTGGCCCGCCTGGAGGTCGGCCAGGTCGCGCAGCGCGTAGTAGGCGGTCAGGAACACCGTCGGGACGGACGCGGCCTGTGCGAAGGACCAGCCCTCGGGGATCCTCGCCACCATGCGCTCGTCGGCCACGGCGAGCGGGCCGAAGCCGCCGTCGATGAGGCCGAGGACGTGGTCGCCGACGGCGAGGCCGCTCACCTCGGGGCCCACCTCCACGACGACACCGGCGCCTTCGGTGCCCATGACCGCGTCGCCCGGGTACATGCCCAGGGCGATCAGCGCGTCGCGGAAGTTGACGCCCGCCGCGCGCACCTCGACGCGCACCTCGCCCGCGCCCAGCGGCCGTCCGGCCCACTCCGGGGCGTCCTCGGCGACGGGCAGCAGCGCCAGGTTCTCCAGCGTGCCCCGGTCCGTGACGCCGAGCTGCCAGGACCGCCCGGCCGGGGCGGCGAGGGTCGCGACGCCCGTGGCGGCCCGCGTCAGGCGGGGTGCCCACACCACGTCGCCGCGCACCGCGACCTGCGGCTCGTCGAGGTCCAGGGCGCCCGGCAGCAGTGCGAGAGCGGCCTCCGTGCCGTCGACGTCGGCCAGCACGACGCGGCCCGGGTTCTCGGACTGCGCGGACCGCAGCAGCCCCCACACCGGAGCGTCCACCAGGCCCTCCGCCGACACCACGTCACCGGCGCCCACACCCACCGCACCGGACGTCACCACGACCAGCCGGGAGTCCTCACCGCCGTCGAAGGACAGCCACTCCCCCGCCACTGTCAGGGCTTCGTGGAGGGACGTGCGTACCGCGGCGGCCGTGCCGCCCGCGTGCTCCCCGCCGACGCAGGTAACGAAGACCGACTCCGGCAGGGCAGCGCCGTCCTCGACCGCCTCCGCGAGCGCCGCGACATCCGCGTACGCCGCCACCGTCGCGCCGGCGCCCTCCAGCGCGCTGCGCAGGCCCAGTTCGTCGGCGCCCAGCACCGCGTACGCGGCTCCGGCCGTCACGGCGGGCGCGGACACCACGCTCCAGTCGACCCGGAACAGCGAGTCGTCGTCGGCGGACGCGGCGTCCAGTTCACCGGCCGCGAGGGCCCGTAGGACGAGGGAGTCCACGGCGGCGACCGGCAGGCCGGTCTCGTCCGCGGCGAGCAGGGTCACCGCTCCGGACTCGGCGGGCGTCAGGCGGACCCGCAGCGTCGCGGCGCCGCTCGCGTACAGCGACACACCGGTCCAGGAGAACGGCAGCCGCGCCCCCGCCCCGTCCGCACCCACCGCGCTGAAGGCGAGGCCGTGGAGGCTCGCGTCGAGGAGCGCCGGGTGCAGGCCGTACGCACCGGCCTCGTCGCGCTCGCCCTCCGGGAGGGCGACCTCCGCGAAGACTTCGTGGCCGCGCCGCCAGGCCGCTCGTACGCCCTGGAAGACCGGCCCGTAGCCGAGGCCCGCGGTGGCGAAGCCCGCGTAGAGCTCGCCGGTGTCCACGGCCGTGGCACCGGCCGGCGGCCACTGCGCGAGGTCGGCGTCCTGCCGCGCGGGCCGACCGGCCTCCCCGACGGCGAGTACACCCGCCGCGTGCCGGACCCACGGCTCGTCCGGTACGTCGTTCTGGCGCCGCGAGTGCAGCGTGAAGGTGCGGCGGCCGGACTCGTCCGGCTCCTCCACCCACAGCTGGAGCTGTACGCCGCCGTCCTCGGGCAGGACGAGCGGGGCTTCCAGGATCAGCTCGTCGAGCAGGTCGCAGCCGACCTCGTCACCGGCCCGCACGGCCAGCTCGACGAAGGCCGTGCCGGGCAGCAGCGTCCGCCCGGCGACGACGTGGTCACCGAGCCAGGGGTGCGCGTCGGCCGAAAGGAGGCTCGTGAACAGGCGCGCCTCGCTCCCGGCCACCTCGACGGCCGCGCCGAGCAGCGGGTGGTCGGCGGCGGCGAGCCCGGCCGAGGTCACGTCACCGGTGAGGGCCGGGGCGTGCAGCCAGTAACTCTGCCGCTGGAAGGCGTAGGTGGGCAGGGCGACGCGGCGGCGGGACTCGACCGGGGCGTACAGCGGCGCCCAGTCGACGGCGATGCCGCGCACGTGCAGCTGCGCGAGCGCCGTGAGGAACGCGTCGGCCTCGGGGCGGTCCTTGCGCGTGGCCGCGATGAGCCCCGACTGGCTCTCGGGCTCGGTGAGCGTGTCGTGGGCCATCGCGGTCAGGACGGAGTCCGGGCCGAGTTCGAGGAGGGTGCCGACGCCGAAGCCGGTGAGGGCGTTGAGGCCGTCGTGGAAGCGGACCGCTTCGCGGATGTGGCGGACCCAGTACTCCGGGTCCTTCAGCTCGGCAGGCTCAGCCAGCTCTCCTGTGAGGTTGGAGACGACGGGGAGGGTCGGCTCCTGGTACGTCAGCTTGGCCGCGACCTCGCGGAAGTCATCGAGGGCCGGGTCCATCAGCGGCGAGTGGAAGGCATGGCTGACCTTCAGCCACTTCACCTTCCGACCCTGCTCACGCAGGGTCTGCTCCAGGCCTTCGAGAGCCGCCCGGTCACCGGAAAGCACCAGCTGCGCGGGGCCGTTCACGGCCGCCACACCCACACGGTCCGCGAGGCCGTCGAGCAGCGGCAGCACGTCCGTCTCCGTGGCCTGCACCGCCAGCATCGCGCCGCCCTCGGGCAGGGCCTGCATCAACCGGCCCCGAGCCGCGACCAGTTGAGCCGCGTCCTCCAGAGACCACAGTCCTGCCACGTACGCGGCGGCCAGCTCGCCGATCGAGTGACCGCCCACGATCTCCGGGCGTACGCCGAAGGACTCGGCGAGGCGGAAGAGCGCGACCTCGACGGCGAAGAGGGCGGGCTGGGCATAGCCGGTCTGCTCAAGGAGTTCGGCGTCGGTACCGAACATCACGCTCTGGAGCGAACGTTCTATCCACGGGTCTATGTGGGCGCACACCTCGTCCAGGGCAGCCGCGAAGACCGGGAACGTCTCGTACAGCTCCTTGCCCATCCCGATGCGCTGGCTGCCCTGGCCGGTGAAGACCACGCCGAGGCGGCCCTCGGCCACCGCGCCGGTGACGGCGGCCGGGCCGCCGGTGGCCAGCGACTCCAGGCCGGTCAGGAAGTCCTCGCGGGTGCGGCCGAGGACGACCGCCCGGTGCTCGTGCAGGGCCCGGCCGGACAGCAGCGACCAGCCGACCTCGACGGGGTCCTGGCCGGGGTCGCCCGCGACGTGCTCGCGCAGCCGCTCGGCCTGCTCCCGCAGCGCCTCCGCACTGCGCGCCGACACCAGCCACGGCACCGCCGTGACCGGAGCGACCGGCTCCACGACCTCAGCGGGCTCCTCGACGGGCGCCTGCTCCACGATCACGTGCGCGTTCGTGCCGCTGACTCCGAAGGAGGAGACACCGGCGCGGCGCGGCACGCCGTCCTCGCGTGCGTCCCACGTCCGCGGCTCGGTGAGCAGTTCCACCGCACCGGCGGACCAGTCGACGTGCGTGCTCGGGCGGTCCACGTGCAGCGTCTGCGGCAGGACGCCCTCGCGCATCGCCATGACCATCTTCATGATGCCCGCGACACCGGCTGCGGCCTGCGTGTGGCCGATGTTGGACTTGATGGAGCCCAGCCACAGGGGCAGGCCCTCCGGCCGCTCCTGGCCGTAGGTGGCGAGCAGCGCCTGCGCCTCGATCGGGTCGCCCAGGGTGGTGCCCGTGCCGTGGCCCTCGACGGCGTCGATCTGCTCGGGGGCGAGGTGGGCGTTGGCGAGGGCCTGGAGGATGACGCGCTGCTGGGACGGGCCGTTGGGCGCGGTCAGGCCGTTGGAGGCGCCGTCCTGGTTGACGGCGGAGCCCCGGACGACGGCCAGGACCTCGTGGCCGTTGCGGCGCGCGTCCGAGAGGCGCTCCAGGAGGAGCAGGCCGACGCCCTCGCCCCAGCCGGTGCCGTCGGCGGCCTCGGCGTACGGCTTGCAGCGGCCGTCGAGGGCGAGGCCGCGCTGCTTGCTGAAGTCGACGAAGGTGCCGGGCGTGAACATCACGGTCACGCCGCCCGCGAGGGCGAGGGAGCACTCGCCCTGGCGCAGCGCCTGGACGGCCAGGTGCAGGGCGACCAGCGAGGAGGAGCAGGCCGTGTCGATGGTGACGGCGGGGCCTTCGAGGCCGAAGGTGTAGGCGACCCGGCCGGAGACGATGCTGCTGGACGCGCCGGTGCCGAGGTAGCCCTCGACGTCCTCGGGCACGGAGTGCAGACGCGAGGCGTAGTCGTGGTACATGACGCCCGCGAAGACGCCGGTGCGGCTGCCGCGCAGCGAGGCCGGGTCGATGCCCGCGCGCTCGAACACCTCCCAGGAGGTCTCCAGGAGCAGCCGCTGCTGCGGGTCGGTGGCCAGCGCCTCGCGCGGCGAGATCCCGAAGAACGAGGCGTCGAACTCGTCGGCCTCGTGCAGGAAGCCGCCCTCGCGGGCGTAGGACGTACCGGAGTTGTCGGGGTCCGGGTCGTAGAGCGCGTCGGCGTCCCAGCCGCGGTTGGTGGGGAACGGCGTCAGGGCGTCGGTGCCCTGCGCGACGAGCCGCCACAGCTCCTCGGGGGTGCGGACGCCGCCGGGGTAGCGGCAGCTCATCGCGACGATCGCGATGGGCTCCTGGTCGCGCTCCTCCACCTCGCGCAGACGGCGACGAGCTTGACGCAAGTCGGATGTCGTCCGCTTGAGGTAATCCCGAAGCTTCTCCTCGTTCGACATCTCTGGTCAGCTCCTCGTGGTGTTGATAAAGGCCGCGCTGGTCGCGCCGGTCGTACGGTTCACTTCGGGTCTTTCGGATGCTGCGGGCACGTCAGGTGAGGCCGAGTTCGTCGTCGAGCGCGTCGAAGAGTTCCTCGTCCGAGACCGCGTCCAGGTCCAGGTCGTCCTCGTCCGCGGGGCCTGCGGGCCTGGCCGTCTGGCTCTGGGGGGCGCTCCAGCGCGACAGGAGGGTCTGGAGCCGGATGGTGATCTTCGACTGGGCGATGCTGTCGGCTTCCATCGCGAGGAGGGCCGACTCCAGGCGGTCCAGCTCGTCGAGCACGGACAGGCCGCCCCCGTCCGCCGCGCCGCCGAGCGGCAGCGCGGTGGCGAGGTGGGCCGCCAGGGCGGCCGGGGTCGGGTAGTCGAAGATCAGCGTGGCGGGCAGCCGGAGGCCGGTGGCCCCGTTCACGGCGTTGCGCAGCTCGACGGCGGTGAGCGAGTCGAAGCCGAGCTCCCGGAAGGCGCGGTGGGCCTCCACGGCGGCCGCGGACTCGTAGCCGAGGACGGCCGCCACGTGGGTGCAGACCAGTTCGGTGAGCACCTTGTCGCGCCCGGCCGCGTCGAGCCCCGTGAGGCGGGCGATCAGGGGTGCCTGGCCCGCCGGTTCGGCCGTGGCCGCGCCGGCCGCGGCGCGCCGGGCCGGGGTGCGGACCAGGCCGCGCAGCAGCGCCGGTACGCCGTCGGCGTCCGTGTCCGCCGCGGCCCGCAGGGACGCCGGGTCCAGGCGGAGGGGCACGAGGGCGGCGGGCGCGTCGGCCGCGCCGACCGCCGCGTCCAGGAGGGCCAGGCCCTCCTGGGTGGACAGCGGGGCGACGCCGCCGCGGGTCATGCGCTGCAGGTCGGCGTCGGCGAGGCCGCCCGTCATCGCGCTGGCCTGGGCCCACATGCCCCAGGCCAGCGAGGTCGCGGGGAGGCCCTGGGCGCGGCGGGAGGCCGCGAGGGCGTCCAGGAAGCTGTTGGCCGCGGCGTAGTTCGCCTGGCCCGCGCCGCCGAGGACTCCGGCGGCGGAGGAGAACAGGACGAAGGCCGACAGGTCGCGTCCCGCGGTGAGTTCGTGCAGGTTGAGCGCCGCGTTCACCTTGGCGCGCAGCACGGTGTCGACGCGCTCCGGGGTGAGGGACGTGACGACGCCGTCGTCGAGGACGCCCGCCACGTGGACGACCGCCGTGAGGTCGGTGCCCTTGTCGTCCAGGAGCGCGGCCAGCGCGTCGCGGTCGGCCACGTCGCAGGCGGCGACCGTCACCGCGGCGTCGAACCCGGCGAGCTCGTCGAGGAGTTCGGCCGCCCCCGTGGCCTCCGCGCCGCGGCGCGAGACGAGGAGCAGGTCGCGCACACCGTGGTGCGCGGCCAGGTGCCGCACCACTTCGCGGCCCAGGCCGCCGAACGCGCCCGTGACGAGGACGGAACCCGCACCCCACGGTGCGTCGGCGCCGCCGGTGGCCGGGACGCGGGACAGTCGCGGCACGAAGACCGCGCCGTCGCGCACCGCGACCTCGGGCTCGCCGGACGCGAGCACGGCGGCGAGCACCGACTCGTCCACGCCGGGGACGGAACCCGAGCCGGAGCGGGAGCCGGAGCCGCTGCTGAGGCCTGCCCCGGTGTCGGTGTCGGTGTCCACGAGGACGAACCGGCCCGGGTGCTCGGAGCGGGCCGACCGCACCAGGCCCCACACCGCCGCGCCCACCGGATCCACCGCGCTGTCACCGGTGGCGACGGCACCGCACGTCACCACCACCAGCGGCAGCGCCGCGAACCGCTCGTCGGCCAGCCAGTCCTGCACCACGCCCAGCGCCTCGGCGAGGCGTGCCGACACGGCCTCCGGACTCGGCGCGCCCTCGGCTCCACCGGCCCGCCACACCACGGCGTCCGGCAGTTCCGCGCTCGCGGCCAGCTCCTCGTACGAGACCGGCGCGACACCCTCGGCGGCAGCCAGGGACTGCGGCCGCCACTCCACGTGGAACATCGAGTCGTCGGCCACACCGCCGCCGAGCCGGTCCACCGCGACCGGCCGGAAGACCAGCGAGTCGACCGTGGCGACCGGGTCGCCGAGCCCGTCGGCGACGGCGAGGGACACGCCGTCGCCGCCCGCGGGGGCGAGCCGGACGCGCAGCGTGGACGCCCCGGTCGCGTGCAGCGAGACACCGCTCCAGGCGAACGGCAGCCGCGCCCCCTCGCCGTCGGCCCCCGTGTCCCGGAGCACGCCGAGGCCGAGCACGTGCAGGGCCGCGTCGAGGAGGGCCGGGTGCAGCCGGAAGGCCTGCGCGCTGTCGGCCTGCTCCTGCGGGAGCGCGACCTCGGCGAACACCTCGTCGCCGCGCCGCCAGGCGGCCCGCAGCCCCTGGAACGCCTCCCCGTAGGAGAAGCCGAGTTCCGTCAAGTGCTGGTAGAGGCCCTCGACATCGACCTCGGCGGCGTCGCGCGGCGGCCACTCGGCGAGCCGGAACTCCGGCTGCCGCAGGTCGCCGTCGGCGAGCACACCGGTGGCGTGCGCGGTCCAGCCGCCGTCGGCCGCGTGGTCCTCGCGCTCCTCACGGGAGTGCAGGGCGACCGCGCGCCGCCCGTCGGCGTCCTCGGCGCCCACACTGACCTGGAGCTGTACGGCGCCACGCTCCGGCAGCACCAGCGGGGCCGCGAGCGTCAGCTCCTCAAGCACCCCGCAGCCGACCTCGTCACCGGCCCGCACGGCCAGCTCCACGAACGCCGTACCGGGCAGCAGCACCCGGCCCGCCACCGCGTGATCCGCCAGCCACGGATGCGTCGCCAGCGAAAGCCGCCCGGTGAAGAGGTGGCCGTCCGAGTCCGCCAGCGGCACCGCGGCGCCCAGGAGCGGGTGGCCCGCCGCGACGAGTCCTGTCGCGGACACGTCGCCGCCCGCGCCGGTGGCCGCGCTCGGCCAGTAGCGCCGACGCTGGAAGGCGTACGTGGGCAGCTCGACCCGGCCGCGCGCCTCCGCGCCCGCGTACAGCGGGGTCCAGTCGACCTCGACGCCGCGCACGTGCAGCTGGGCGAGGGCCGTCAGGAACGTGCCGGGCTCCGCGCGGTCCTTGCGGACGGCGGCGACCAGGCCCGCCTGGGCGGTGGGCTCGGTGAGCGTGTCGTGCGCCATCGCGGTGAGCACCGCGTCGGGGCCCAGCTCCAGGAGGGTCGCGACGCCCTGACCGGCCAGCGCCTTCAGCCCGTCGTGGAAGCGCACCGCCTCACGGACGTGCCGCACCCAGTACTCCGGGTCCTTCAGCTCGGCGGGCTCCGCCGGCTCACCGGTGAGGTTGGAGACCACCGGCAACGTCGGGTCCTGATACGTCAACTGCTGCGCCACGCGCCGGAAGTCGTCCAGGACGGGGTCCATCAGGGGCGAGTGGAAGGCGTGGCTGACCTTCAGCCACTTCACCTTCCGGCCCTGCTCACGCAGGGTCTGCTCCAGGCCTTCGAGGGCCGCGCGCTCGCCGGAGAGCACCAGCTGAGCGGGGCCGTTCACGGCGGCCACACCCACGCGGTCCGACAGAAGCGGCAGGACATCCGCTTCCGTGGCCTGCACCGCCAGCATCGCGCCGCCCTCCGGGAGGGCCTGCATCAACCGGCCCCGGGCCGCGACCAGTTGGGCGGCGTCCTCCAGAGACCACAACCCGGCCACATACGCGGCCGCCAGCTCACCGATGGAGTGACCGCCCACGATCTCCGGGCGTACGCCGAAGGACTCCGCGAGGCGGAAGAGCGCGACCTCAACGGCGAAGAGGGCGGGCTGCGCATAGCCGGTCTGCTCAAGCAGCTCGGCGTCCGCACCGAACATCACGCTCTGGAGCGAACGTTCTATCCACGGATCAACATGAGCACACACCTCGTCCAACGCGTCCGCGAACACCGGGAACGCCTCGTACAACTCACGGCCCATCCCGATGCGCTGACTGCCCTGGCCGGTGAAGAGCACACCGAGACGGCCCTCGGTGACCGAGCCGGACACCACGCCGGGGCCGCCGGACGCCAGTGCTTCGAGGCCGACGAGGAGTTCGTCGCTGTCGCGGCCCAGGACCACGGCCCGGTGTTCGAGCGCGGAGCGTCCCGAGAGCAGCGACCGGCCGACGGCCACCGGGTCCAGGCCGGTGTGCGTCACCACGTGCTCGCGCAGCCGGTCGGCCTGCGCCCGCAGGGCCTCCGCGCTGCGGCCGGACACCAGCCACGGCACCGCCGTCGTCACGGGCGAGGCGGGCTCGACCGGCTCCGCGGGCTCCGCCACCGGCGAGGCCTCCACGATGACGTGGGCGTTGGTGCCGCTCACGCCGAAGGACGAGACGCCCGCGCGGCGCGGCCCGCCGTCGTGGCGGTTGGACCACGCGCGCGACTCGGCGAGGAGTTCGACGGCGCCCGCCGCCCAGTCGACGTGCGTGCTCGGCCGGTCCACGTGCAGGGACTGCGGCAGGACCCCCTCGCGCATCGCCATGACCATCTTGATGACACCGGCGACACCGGCGGCGGACTGGGTGTGGCCGATGTTGGACTTGATGGAGCCCAGCCACAGCGGCTGGCCCGCGGGGCGGTCCTGGCCGTAGGTGGCGAGCAGCGCCTGCGCCTCGATCGGGTCGCCCAGGGTCGTGCCCGTGCCGTGGGCCTCGACGGCGTCGACCTCCGCGGCCGTGAGGCCCGCGTTGGCCAGGGCGGCGCGGATGACGCGCTGCTGGGACGGTCCGTTGGGGGCGGTGAGGCCGTTGCTGGCGCCGTCCTGGTTGATGGCGGAGCCCCGTAGGACGCCGAGAACGTCGTGGCCGTTGCGGCGGGCGTCGGAGAGGCGCTCCAGGAGCAGCAGGCCGACGCCCTCGCCCCAGCCCGTGCCGTCCGCCGCCTCGGCGAACGGCTTGCAGCGGCCGTCGCCCGCGAGACCGCGCTGGCGGCTGAACTCCAGGAAGGCGGCGGGGCTCACCATGACGGTGACGCCGCCCGCGAGGGCCATGTCGCACTCGCCCTGGCGCAGCGCCTGCGCCGCGAGGTGCAGCGCGACCAGCGAGGACGAGCAGGCCGTGTCGACCGTGACGGCCGGGCCTTCGAGCCCGAAGCTGTACGAGAGGCGGCCGGAGATGACGCTCGTCGCGTCACCCGTCATCAGGTAGCCCTCGACGCCCTCCGGGGCGTGGGCCAGGCCCGCCGACCAGCCCTGGGAGCAGGCGCCGACGAACACGCCGGTGCTGCTGCCGTGCAGGGCCGAGGGCGCGATGCCCGCCCGCTCGAACAACTCCCAGGAGGTCTCCAGGAGCAGCCGCTGCTGCGGGTCCATGGCGAGGGCCTCGCGCGGCGAGATGCCGAAGAGACCGGCGTCGAACTCGGACACGTCGTAGAGGAAGCCGCCCTGCGCGGCGAAGCTCGTGTCGTCGGAGCCGCTCTGCTCCGGCTGGAAGAGCCCGTCGGCGCCCCAGCCGCGGTCGGTGGGGAAGACGGAGATCGCGTCGGTGCCCTCGGCGACGAGGCGCCACAGGGCCTCGGGGCTGGTGGCACCGCCCGGGTAGCGGCAGCTCATGGAGACGATGGCGATGGGGTCGTCGTCGACGTCCGCCACGCGCCGGGCCACGACCGGGGCGGTCTCGGGCTCCCCGACGAGCTGCGTACGCAGGTAGCCCGCGAGGACAGCCGACGTCGGGTAGTCGAAGACGAGGGTCGTGGGCAGCTTCAGACCGGTGGCCGTCGCGATGCGGTTGCGGACCTCGACGGCGGTCAGGGAGTCGAAGCCCAGCTCGCGGAAGGCCCGGCCGGGTTCGACGGCTTCCGGGCCCGCGTAGCCGAGCACGGCCGCGGCGTGGCCGCGTACGAGGTCGAGGAGCTGGCGCTCCTGCTCGCGCTCGGCGAGGCCCGCGAGCCGCTCGGCCCACTCCGAGCCCGCGCCCTTGGCGCCGGCCGGAGCGGCCGTCTCGGGCTCGGCGAGCGCGCGGCGTACCTCCGGCAGGTCCCCGATGAAGGGGCTGGGCCGCACCGACGTGAAGGCGGGCGCGAACCGCTCCCAGTCCACGTCCGCGACGGCCAGGAACGTCTCGCCGTGCGCCACGGCCTGGGCCAGCGCCGCCACCGCGCGCTCCGGCGCCATCGCCGTCACGCCCCGGCGCCGCAGGTGCTCCTCGGCCTGCTCCTCGGCGGCCATGCCGCTGCCGCCCCAGGCGCCCCAGGCGACGGAGGTCGCGGGCAGGCCGCGGGCCCGGCGGGATGCGGCGAGCGCGTCGAGGTAGGCGTTGGCGGCCGCGTAGGCGCCCTGGCCGCCGCCGCCCCACACGCCGGAGTTCGACGAGAAGAGCACGAACGCGTCGAGACCCTCGGAGTCGAGGAGTTCGTCGAGGTGCGCGGCACCCGCCGTCTTCGCACCGAACACCTCGGCGATGTCGGCGGCGGACATGTCCGCGAGGGGGTACGAGGGGCTCACACCGGCGGCGTGGAAGACGGAGCGGACGGTGTGTCCCTCGGCGGCCAGGTCGTCGAGGAGGCGCACGACGGCCTCCCGGTCGGCCACATCGCAAGCCGCGACGGTGACCTCGGCACCCAACTCCTCCAGCTCCGCCTGGAGTTCGACCGCGCCCGGAGCATCAAGGCCGCGGCGGCTGGTGAGCACCAGGTGCTCGACACCCTCACGCGCCAGCCAGCGCGCCACGTGCCCGCCGATCGCCCCCGTACCACCGGTGATCAGCGCGGTGCCGCGCGGCGCCCACTCCACCGCCGGGCCGTCGAGCGGCGCGTGCGCGAAGCGGCGTACGAACACGCCCGTGTCCCGCACCGCGAGCTGGTCCTCGTCGCCGAGCCCCGTGAGGATCGACGCGAACCGGGAGGCGCCGCGCGCGTCGTACGACGGCGGCAGGTCGATGAGACCGCCCCAGCGGTCCGGGTGTTCCAGGGCCACGACCCGGCCGAGGCCCCACAGCTGCGCCTGCACCGGGCTCTCCACGCGGTCGCTGCGGCCGGTCGACACCGCACCCCGGGTCACTGCCCAGAGCCGCGCCGCGATCCCGGCGTCACCGAGAGCCTGCACCAGAGCCACCGTCCCCGCCAGACCGGCAGGCACGCCCGCGTGCTCCGCGTGCACCGACTCCTCGAAGCCGAGCAGCGACACCACACCGGCGAACTCCGCGCCAGCGACCTCCCGCAGCCGGACGGCCAGCGCCTCACGCGTCAACTCCTGCGCTGCCACGCGCAGTTCCTCGACCTCCGCACCGGCCTGCGCCAGCGCCTCGACGACGCCGGGCGTCCAGGTGTCCTCCCCCGCGCTCTCCGGTACGACGACCAGCCAGCGGCCCGGGAGCGCGGGCACGGGCAGGCCGCCCGCCTGCGGCTTCCAGGTCACGGCGTAGCGCCATCCGTCGATCGTCGACCGCTCGCGCCGCTGCCGCCGCCAGGACGCGAGGCCCGGAAGGACCGCGCTCAGCGACGACTCGTCGACGTCCACGAGCGTGGACGTCAGCTGCGCCAGGTCCTCGCGCTCCACGGCCTCCCAGAACCGCGCCTCGACCTCGTCCACGGCCAGCGCGGCGTCACCGTCCGCGTCCTGGTCCGGGGCGAGCATCCAGTAGTGGTCGCGCTGGAAGGGGTAGGTGGGCAGGTCGACGGTCGTACGCGTGCCGGGGAAGAGGGACTTCCAGTCCAGCTCGGCGCCGTGGACGTGGGCTTCGGCGAGGGAGGCGGCGAGGCGGTCGGCGCCCCCGTCGTCACGCCGGAGGGAGCCCAGGGTGGCGGCCTGGCTGTCAGTGGCGTCGATGGTGGCCTGCACCGGGACCGTCAGGACCGGGTGCGGGCTCATCTCCAGGAACAGGCCGTGGCCCTCGGCCAGAAGGCCTCGCGTGGCGTGCTCGAACAGGACCGTCTGACGCAGGTTGCGGTACCAGTAGCCGCCGTCCATCGGCGTCGCGTCCAGCCACGAACCGGTCAGCGTCGAGTACACCGGGACCTCGGCGGCCTGCGGGCTCACACCCTCAAGCGCCTCCAGGATCTGCGCCTCGATCTGCTCCACGTACGAGGAGTGCGAGGCGTAGTCCACCGGGATCGTACGAGCGCGGATGTCCTGCCCGACGCACTGCGCGACCAGCTCCTCCAGGGCCTCCGGCTCACCGGAGACCACCACCTGAGCCGGGCCGTTGACGGCCGCGACCTCGATCCGGCCCGCCCAACCCGCGATCACCTCACGAACCTCGGACTCGGGCAGCGGCACCGACACCATGCCGCCCTTACCCGACAGCTCACGAATCGCCAGGCTCCGCAGGGCCACCACACGAGCCGCATCCCGCAAGGACAGAGCTCCCGCCACACACGCGGCCGCGATCTCACCCTGGCTGTGGCCCACCACGGCGGCGGGCTTCACCCCAGCCGCCTGCCACACCGCAGCCAGCGACACCATCACCGCGAACAACACCGGCTGAACGACATCCACCCGGTCGAACCGGTCGCCGCCCAGCTCCTCCAGCAGATCCCAGTCCACGAACTCAGCGAGCGCGTCCGCACACTCCCGCATCCGCTCCGCGAACACCGGCGACTCATCAAGGAGTTCGCGCGCCATCCCGGCCCACTGCGAACCCTGACCCGGGAAGACGAACACCGGACGGACCATGCCGCCGAGGGCGCGGCCCGTGAGGGCGTCGCCGTCGGCAAGGCGCTCAAGCCCGGCCAGGAGGTCGTCCCGGTCGCGGCCGAGAACCACGCCCCGGTGCTCGAAGCGGGAGCGGGCCACCGCCAGGGACCAGGCCGCGGCGGCCGGTTCGATGCCGGTGTCGGCGAGGAGGTGGGCGTGCAGCCGGGCCGCCTGGGCGCGCAGGGCCTCCGGGGTGCGGCCCGAGAGGGCCAGCGGGATCACGCCGGGCACCACCGAGGGCGCGGCGTCCTGGCCGTCATCGGCGGTCCCGGGCTCCTCGGGCTCCCGTACCTGCTCCACGATGACGTGGGCGTTGGTGCCGCTCACGCCGAAGGACGAGACACCCGCGCGGCGCGGCCCGCCGCCGTCCCGCTCGGCCCACGCGCGGGCCTCGGTCAGCAGCTCGACGGTCCCCGCCGACCAGTCCACCTGCGGGGTCGGCTCATTGACGTGCAGGGTCTGCGGCAGGACGCCCTCGCGCATCGCCATGACCATCTTGATGACACCGGCGACACCGGCCGCGGCCTGGGTGTGGCCGATGTTGGACTTCAGCGAGCCCAGCCACAGGGGGCGGTCCGCCGAGTGTTCCTTGCCGTACGTCGCGATGACGGCCTGGGCCTCGATGGGGTCGCCGAGGGTGGTGCCGGTGCCGTGGGCCTCCACGGCGTCGACGTCGCCCGGCTTCAGGCCCGCGCTGGCCAGGGCGTCGCGGATGACGCGCTGCTGCGAGGGGCCGTTGGGGGCGGTCAGGCCGCTGCTCGCGCCGTCCTGGTTCACGGCGGAACCCTTGACCACCGCGAGGACCTTGTGGCCGTTGCGGCGCGCGTCCGAGAGCCGCTCCAGGAGGAGCAGGCCCGCGCCCTCGCCCCAGCCGGTGCCGTCCGCCGAGGCGGCGAAGGACTTGCAGCGGCCGTCGGTCGACAGGCCGCGCTGGCGGCTGAAGTCGATGAAGGTGCCCGCCGTGGGCATCACGGTCACGCCGCCCGCGAGGGCGAGGGTGCACTCGCCCTGGCGCAGCGCCTGCGCGGCCAGGTGCAGGGCGACCAGGGAGGACGAGCAGGCCGTGTCGACGGTGACCGCCGGGCCTTCGAGGCCGAGGGTGTAGGCGACGCGGCCGGAGACGACGGAGCCCGCGTTGCCGGTGCCGATGTAGCCCTCGACGCCTTCCGGCAGGGCGTGCAGTCGGGTCGCGTAGTCGTAGTACATGACGCCCGCGAAGACGCCGGTGCGGCTGCGGCGCAGCGAGACCGGGTCGATGCCGGCGCGCTCGATGGCCTCCCAGGCGGTCTCCAGGAGGAGCCGCTGCTGCGGGTCCATCGCCAGGGCCTCGCGCGGGGAGACGCCGAAGAACGAGGCGTCGAACTGGGGGGCGTCGTAGAGGAAGCCGCCCTCCGCGGTGTAGCTGGTGCCCTGCTTGTCGGGGTCCGGGTCGAACAGGTCGTCCGTGTCCCAGCCGCGGTCGGTGGGGAACGCGGAGATCGCGTCGGTGCCGTCGGCGACGAGCCGCCACAGGTCCTCGGGCGTGTTCACGCCGCCGGGGTAGCGGCAGCTCATGCCGACGATCGCGATGGGCTCCTGGCGGGCGTCCTCCAGTTCCCGCACCCGGCGGCGGGCGTCGCGCAGGTCGGCCGTCGCCCGCTTCAGGTAGTCGAGGTACTTCTCCTCGTTCGCCATTTACAGCGCCTCCTCGAAGCGGTCGGGCCGGTCTGTGTCCGAGCCGGTGTCTGAGCTGGTGTTCGGGCTTGTCTCTGCGGGGGTGTGGAGCTCGTTGTCGAGCAGGTCGAAGAGTTCGTCGGCGGTCGCGCCTTCGATGTCGTCGAGCTCCTGCCGCTGCTCCGTGACCGGGGCGGCGGTGTCGCGTGTGGTGTCCCAGGCGGTGAGCAGCGACCGGAGGCGGCCCGCGACGCGGTCGCGTTCGGTGCCGTCGGTGTCGCCGCCGACGGCCTTGAGGACGCTCTCCAGGCGGTCGAGCTCCGTGTCCAGGTCGCCGGGGGCGACCGGGGCGGCGTCGGTGGTGCCTGCGGTCGTGGGCAGTTCCTCCGACAGGTGCTCGGCCAGCGCGGCCGGGTTCGGGTAGTCGAAGATCAGCGTGCTGGGCAGCCGCAGCTCGGTCTCGGCGTTGAGGCGGTTGCGCAGCTCCACGGCCGTCAGGGAGTCGAAGCCGAGCTCCAGGAAGCCCCGGCTCAGCTCGACGGCGTTCGGCGACGCGTAGCCGAGCACTCCCGCCACGTGCGTACGGACGAGGTCGAGCAGGATCCGGTCGCGCTCGGCGCCGGAGCGGCCCGCCAGGCGTGCCGCCAGGGAGTCCGTACGGTCGGCGGGCGCGGCCGCGGCGTCCGTGTCGGCGCCGCGGGCGCGGCGGACGGCGGGCCGGACCAGGCCCCGGAAGAGCGCGGCCAGCGTCTCCTGCGGCTGGGTGCGCAGGGCGGCGGTGTCGATGCGGATCGGGACGAGCGCCGGGTGCTCGCTCGCCGGGGCGAGGTCGAGCAGGGCCAGGGCCTCGTCCGTGTCGAGCGCGAGGACTCCGCCGCGCGCCATGCGCTGCAGGTCGGCGTCGGCCAGGTTGCCCGTCATGGCACTGTCCTGGGCCCACAGGCCCCAGGCCAGGGCGGTCGCCGGGAGCCCTTGGGCCCGGCGGGTGGCCGCGAGGGCGTCGAGGAAGCTGTTGGCCGCCGCGTAGTTGGCCTGCCCGGGCCCGCCGAAGACGCCGGACGCCGAGGAGAACAGGACGAACGCCGACAGGTCGAGGCCCGCGGTCAGCTCGTGCAGGTTCAGGGCCGCGTCCGTCTTCGGCCGCAGCACCGACCGCACGCGCTCCGGGGTGAGGGACGTGACCACGCCGTCGTCCAGGACGCCCGCCACGTGGACGACCGCCGAGAGGTCCGCGCCGTGCTCGTCGAGGAGCGCGGCGAGGGCGTCCCGGTCGGCCGTGTCGCACGCGGCGACCGTCACCTGGGTGCCGAGTGCCTGGAGTTCGTCGCGCAGAGCGGCGGCTCCGGTGGCCTCCAGGCCGCGCCGCGAGACGAGCAGCAGCTCGCGGACGCCGTGGCGCTCGGCCAGGTGCCGTGCCACGACGCGTCCCAGGCCGCCGAACGCGCCCGTCACCAGGACGGAGCCCTGGCCCCACGGGACGCCGTCGGTGGCCGGGGGCGCGACCCGGGAGAGCCTGGGGACCCAGAGCGAGCCGCCCCGGACGGCCACTTCCGGTTCGCCCGACGCCAGGACGGAGCCGAGCACGGCCGCATCGACTCCCCCGTCGGTGTCGGTGTCGATGTCGGTGTCCACGAGGACGAAGCGGCCCGGGTGCTCCGAGCGGGCCGAGCGCACCAGGCCCCACACGGCGGCGCCCACCGGATCCGGCACCGTCGCGTCGGCCGCCACCGCGCCGCGCGTCACGACGACGAGGGGCGAGGACGCCGACCGTTCGTCGGCCAGCCAGCCCTGTACGACACCCAGCGCCTCGGCGAGGCGCGCCGACACGGTCTCGGGCCGCAGCTCGCCATCGGAGGCACCGGGGGCACCGGCCTGCCACACCACGGCCGCCGACTCCTCACCACCGGCGTCCGGCTCCTCGTACGAGATGAGGGCCACCGGCTCGGCCGCCGTCAGGGCCTGCGGCTTCCACTCGACGTGGAAGACGGAGTCCGCGTGCGGGTTCTGGCCGCTCATCCGCTCGATGAGGTCCTTCGACATGGGCCGGAAGACCAGCGCGTCGACCGAGGCGACCGGCGTGCCCGTGGCGTCCGCGACGTCCAGGGAGACGCCGTCCGTGCCGTTCGGCGCGAGCCGGACGCGGACCGCGGCGGCACCCGTGGCGTGCACGGTGACCCCGGTCCAGGTGAAGGGCAGTCCACCGGTGGCCGGTTCGGTGCCGGGCTCCGTGGGCGCCGCCGCACCGGCGGCCCGGGCGTGCAGGGCGGCGTCGAGGATCGCCGGGTGCAGCCCGAAGGAACCGGCCTGCGTGTGCTCGTCCTCCTCCAGCACGACCTCGGCGAACACCTCGTCGCCGCGCTTCCAGGCGGCACGCAGCCCCTGGAACACCGGCCCGTAGTCGTAGCCCGCCGTGGACAGTCCCTCGTAGAGCCCGTCGACCGTGAGCGGCTCGGCGTCGCGCGGCGGCCAGGACGTCAGGTCGTCGGACGCGGCGGGCGCGTCCGTGGCGGACTCGGTCAGGGTGCCGGTGGCGTTCTTGGTCCAGGCGTCGGCCGACAGGCCTTCGGCGCCGTCGCCCGGCTCCGGGCGCGAGTGCAGGCTGAGGGCCCTGCGCCCGGTGCTGTCGGGGGCCTCGACGCGCAGCTGCACCTGGATGCTGCCGCGCTCGGGCAGCACCAGCGGTGCGCCGAGCGTCAGCTCGTCGAGCACGCCGTGGCCGATCTGGCCGCCCGCGTACGTGGCCAGCTCCACGAAGGCCGTGCCCGGCAGCAGGACGCGTCCGGCCACCGCGTGGTCGGCCAGCCACGGCTGGGCTGCCAGGGACAGGCGACCGGTGAAGAGGTAGCCGTCCGAGTCCGCCAGCGGCATCCCTGCGCCGAGAAGCGGGTGCCCCGCCGACACGAGCCCGGCGGACTCGACGTCGGCCGCGCCCGCGCTCTGCCGGAGCCAGTAGCTCTGGTGCTGGAAGGCGTAGGTGGGCAGCTCGACGCGGCGCCGGGACTCGGCCGGGGCGTACAGCGGGTTCCAGTCCACGCCGATGCCGCGTACGTGCAGCTGCGCGAGGGCGGCCAGGAAGGTGTCGGTCTCGGGGCGGTCCTTGCGGACGGCGGCGACCAGGCCCGCCTGCGCGGCGGGTTCGGTGAGCGTGTCATGAGCCATCGCGGTCAGGACCGCGTCCGGGCCTAGCTCCAGGAGGGTCGTGACACCCTGACCGGCCAGCGCCTTAACACCGTCGTGGAAGCGGACCGCCTCGCGGATGTGGCGGACCCAGTACTCGGGGTCCTTCAGCTCGGCGGGCTCCGCCAGTTCACCGGTGAGGTTGGAGACGACCGGGAGGGCCGGGTCCTGGTACGTCAGCTTGGCCGCGACCTTGCGGAAGTCGTCCAGGGCCGGGGCCATGAGGGGCGAGTGGAAGGCGTGGCTGACCTTCAGCCACTTCACCTTCCGGCCCTCACCGCGCAGGGTCTGCTCCAGGGCTTCGAGCACCGTGCGCTCGCCGGAGAGCACCAGCTGAGCGGGGCCGTTCACGGCCGCCACACCCACACGGTCCGACAGGAGCGGCAGCACGTCCGCTTCTGTGGCCTGCACGGCCAGCATGGCACCACCCTCGGGCAGGCCCTGCATCAACCGGCCCCGCGCAGCGACCAGTTGAGCCGCATCCTCCAGAGACCACAACCCCGCCACATACGCGGCCGCCAGCTCACCAATCGAGTGACCGCCCACAATCTCCGGGCGTACGCCGAAGGACTCCGCCAGACGGAAGAGCGCGACCTCAACGGCGAACAGCGCGGGCTGCGCATAGCCGGTCTGCTCAAGCAGCTCGGCGTCCGCACCGAACATCACGCTCTGGAGCGAACGTTCTATCCACGGATCAATATGAGCACACACCTCGTCCAACGCGTCCGCGAACACCGGGAACGTCTCGTACAGCTCGCGGCCCATCCCGATGCGCTGACTGCCCTGGCCGGTGAAGACCACGCCGAGGCGGCCCTCGGTGACCGAGCCGGACACCACTCCCGGGCCGCCGGAGACGAGCGAGTCGAGGCCGGTCAGGAACTCGTCCCGCTCCCGGCCGAAGAGCACCGCCCGGTGCTCGTGCACGGCACGCCCCGACAGAAGCGACCAGCCCACGTCGACCGGGTCGAGCTCCTCGCGGTCGGCCACGTGCGCGCGCAGCCGCTCGGCCTGCGCACGCAGCACGTCGGCGCTGCGCGCCGACACCAGCCACGGCACAGCCGTCACCGGCGCGACCGGCTCCACGACCTCAGCGGGCTCCTCGACCGGCGCCTGCTCCACGATCACGTGCGCGTTGGTGCCGCTCACACCGAAGGACGACACACCCGCGCGACGCGGCGCGTCCTCGCGCCCGGCCCACTCCCGGGCCTCCGTGAGGAGTTCGACGGCCCCTTCCGACCAGTCCACGTGCGTGCTCGGCCGGTCGACGTGGAGCGTCTGCGGCAGGACGCCCGCCCGCATGGCGAGCACCATCTTGATGACACCGGCGACACCGGCGGCGGACTGCGTGTGGCCGATGTTGGACTTCACCGAGCCGAGCCACAGCGGCCGCTCGGCCGGGCGCTCCTGGCCGTACGTGGCGAGGAGAGCCTGCGCCTCGATCGGGTCGCCAAGCGTGGTGCCCGTGCCGTGGGCCTCGACCGCGTCGACATCGGCGGTCGTGAGGCCCGCGTTGGCCAGGGCGGCGCGGATGACGCGCTGCTGGGACGGGCCGTTGGGCGCGGTCAGGCCGTTGGAGGCGCCGTCCTGGTTGACGGCGGAGCCGCGGAGGACCGCGAGGACCTGGTGGCCCTTGCGGCGGGCGTCGGACAGGCGCTCCAGGAGGAGCAGGCCGACGCCCTCGCCCCAGCCGGTGCCGTCCGCCGCCTCCGCGAACGCCTTGCAGCGGCCGTCGGCGGCCAGGCCGCGCTGACGGCTGAACTCGATGAAGGCACCGGGGTTGGACATGACGGTCACGCCACCGGCGAGCGCGAGGTCACACTCGCCCTGCCGCAGGGCCTGGGCCGCCAGGTGCATGGCGACCAGCGACGACGAGCAGGCCGTGTCGACCGTGACGGCCGGGCCTTCGAGCCCGAACGCGTACGAAAGGCGGCCGGAGACGACGCTCGTGGCGCCGCCCGCCAGCAGATAGCCCTCGACGCCCTCGGGGGTCTCGCGCAGACCGGAGCCGTAGCCCTGCGAGGAGGCGCCGACGAACACGCCCGCCTGGCTGCCGTGCAGGGCCGCCGGGTCGATGCCCGCCCGCTCGAACAGCTCCCAGGAGGTCTCCAGGAGCAGCCGCTGCTGCGGGTCCATGGCGAGGGCCTCGCGCGGCGAGATGCCGAAGAAGACGGGGTCGAACTGGTCGGCGTCGTAGAGGAATCCGCCCTGCCGGGCGTAGCTGGTGCCGCGGTTCGCGGGGTCGGCGTCGTAGAGGGCTTCGAGGTCCCAGCCGCGGCCGCCGGGGAAGTCGGACATCGCGTCCGCGCCCTCGGCGAGCAGGTGCCACAGGGCCTCGGGGCTGGTGACCCCGCCCGGGTAGCGGCAGCTCATGGACACGATGGCGATCGGGTCGTCGTCGACGTCCGCCACGCGCCCGGCCGCGACCGGGGCGGCGGTCTCGGACTCCCCGACGAGCTGCGTACGCAGGTAGCCCGCGAGGACAGCCGACGTCGGGTAGTCGAAGACGAGGGTCGTGGGCAGCTTCAGACCGGTGGCCGTCGCGATGCGGTTGCGGACCTCGACCGCCGTCAGGGAGTCGAAGCCCAGCTCTCGGAAGGCGCGCGTCGGCTCGACCGCCTCGGCGCCCGCGTAGCCGAGCACGGCGGCCGCCTGCCCGCGTACCAGGTCGAGGAGTTGCCGTTCCTGCTCCGCCGCCGCGAGACCGGCGAGGCGTTCGGCCCACTCGGAGCCCGGGGCGCCCTGCTTGGCCGCGCCGGACCGGGTGTCGTCGGGGTCGGCGAGCGCGCGGCGCACCTCCGGCAGGTCGCCGATGAGGGCACTGGGCCGCACCGACGTGAACGAGGGCGCGAACCGCTCCCAGTCCACGTCCGCGACGGCCACGAACGTCTCGTCGTGCGCGACGGCCCCGGCGAGTGCGGCGATCGCCCGCTCCGGCGCCATCGCCGCGAGGCCGCGGCGGCGCAGGTGCTCCGTGCCCTCGTCCCCGGCCATGCCGCCGCCGGCCCACAGGCCCCAGGCGACGGAGGTCGCGGGCAGGCCGCGGGCCCGGCGGGATTCGGCGAGCGCGTCGAGGTAGGCGTTGGCGGCCGCGTAGGCACCCTGACCACCGCCGCCCCACACGCCGGAGTTCGACGAGAAGAGCACGAACGCGTCGAGACCCTCGGAGTCGAGGAGTTCGTCGAGGTGCGCGGCACCCGCCGTCTTCGCACCGAACACCTCGGCGATGTCGGCGGCGGACATGCCGTCCAGCGGCTGCGTCTGACCGACACCCGCCGTGTGGAAGACGGACCGCAGGGTGTGTCCGTCGGCAGCCAGTTGGTCGAGGAGGCGCACGACGGCCTCCCGGTCGGCCACATCGCAAGCCGCGACGGTGACCTCGGCACCCAACTCCTCAAGCTCCGCCTGGAGTTCGACCGCACCCGGAGCATCAAGGCCGCGGCGGCTGGTGAGCACCAGGTGCTCGACACCCTCACGCGCCAGCCAGCGCGCCACGTGCCCGCCGATCGCCCCCGTACCGCCGGTGATCAGCGCGGTGCCGCGCGGCGCCCACGGCCCGGCCTGCCCGGCGGTCTCGGACCGCACGAGGCGGCGCACGGCGACGCCGGAGCCGCGCACGGCGAGCTGGTCCTCGTCCTCGATCCCCGCGAGGGCGGCGGTGAAGCGCGCGCCCGCCCGGGTGTCGTAGGCCTCCGGCAGGTCGATGAGACCGCCCCAGCGGTCCGGGTGTTCCAGGGCCGCGACCCGGCCGAGGCCCCACAGCTGCGCCTGCACCGGGCTCTCGACGCGGTCACTGCGGCCGGTCGACACCGCACCCCGGGTCACTGCCCAGAGCCGCGCCGCGATCCCGGCGTCACCGAGGGCCTGCACCAGGGCCACCGTCCCCGCCAGACCGGCAGGCACGCCCGCGTGCTCCGCGTGCACCGACTCCTCGAAGCCGAGCAGCGACACCACACCGGCGAACTCCGCACCGGCGAACTCCCGCAGCCGGACGGCCAGCGCCTCACGCGTCAACTCCGCTGCCGTGAGCCGCAGTTCCACCGCGCGGGCGCCGGAGCGCGCCAGGGCGTCGCTGACGCCCGCCGTCCACGGGTGGTCCCCCGCGCTCTCCGGCAGGACGAGCAGCCACTGCCCGGACAGGGCGGACGACGACAGGGAGCTGGTCGCCAGCGGCTTCCAGGTCACGGCGTAGCGCCAGGCGTCGATCTCGGACCGCTCGCGGCGCTGCCGCCGCCAGGAGGAGAGCAGCGGGAGGACGGCGCCGAGTTCGGCGGCGGAGCCGTCCGCCACCTCCAGCTCGGCGGCGAGCTGCTGAAGGTCCTCGCGCTCGACGGCTTCCCAGAACCGGGACTCCACCTCGTCCACGGCGAGCGGTCCGGCGTCGTCCGCGTCCGCGAACTCGGGCCAGTAGTGCTGCCGCTGGAAGGCGTAGGTGGGCAGGTCGGCGACGATGCGGGCGCCGGGGAAGAGGGCCTTCCAGTCCAGCTCGGCACCGTGGACGTGGGCTTCGGCGAGGGAGGCCATGAGGCGGGCCTCGCCGCCCTCGTCGCGCCGGAGGGAGCCGAGGGTGGCGGCCTGGCTGTCGGTCGCGTCGATCGTGGCCTGCACCGGGACGGTGAGCACCGGGTGGGGGCTCATCTCCAGGAACAGACCGTGGCCCTCAGCGAGAAGACCACGCGTAGCGTGCTCGAACAGGACCGTCTGACGCAGGTTCCGGTACCAGTAGCCGCCGTCCATGGGAACGTCCAGCCAGGCGCCGGTCAGCGTGGAGAACAGCGGGACCTGAGCCTCCTGCGGGCTCACACCCTCAAGCGCCTCCAGGATCTGCGCCTCGATCTCCTCCACGTACGCGGAGTGCGAGGCGTAGTCCACCGGGATCGTACGGGCGCGGACGTCGCGGGCCACGCACTGCGCGACCAGCTCCTCCAGGGCCTCCGGCTCACCGGAAACCACCACCTGAGCCGGGCCGTTGACGGCCGCGACCTCGATCCGTCCCGCCCAACCCGCGATCAGCTCACGCACCTCGGACTCGGGCAGCGGCACCGACACCATGCCGCCCTTACCCGACAGCTCACGAATCGCCAGGCTCCGCAGGGCCACCACACGAGCGGCGTCCCGCAGGGACAGGGCTCCCGCGACGCACGCGGCCGCGATCTCGCCCTGGCTGTGACCGACGACAGCGGCGGGCTTCACCCCGGCCGCCTGCCACACCGCAGCCAGCGACACCATCACCGCGAACAACACCGGCTGAACGACATCCACCCGGTCGAACCGGTCGCCGCTCAACTCCTCCAGCAGATCCCAGTCCACGAACTCCGACAGCGCGTCGGCGCACTCGCGCATCCGCTCCGCGAACACCGGCGACTCGTCGAGGAGTTCGCGGGCCATCCCGGCCCACTGCGAACCCTGACCGGGGAACACGAACACCGGACGGACCGTCCCGCCCAGTACGCGGCCCGTGACCACACCCTGAGCGGCGCCCTCGCCCTCGGCAAGGCGCTCAAGTCCGGCCAGGAGATCGTCCCGGTCGCGGCCGAGGACGACGCCCCGGTGCTCGAACCGCGAACGGGCCGTGGCGAGCGTCCAGGCCAGGTCGCCGAGGACCGGCCCGGTGTCCGCGAGGAGGTGGGCACGCAGCTGGGCCGCCTGGGCCCGCAGCGCCTCGGGCGTCTTCGCGGAGAGGGCGAGGGGCACCATGCCCGGGACGACGGGCGTCCCGGAGGCCTCCTCGGCCGCCGGCTCCTCGACCGGCGGCGCCTGCTCCACGATGACGTGGGCGTTGGTACCGCTGACACCGAAGGAGGAGACGCCAGCGCGGCGCGGCCCGCCGCCGTCCCGCTCGGCCCACTCGCGGGCCTCGGTGAGGAGCTCGACGGCGCCCTCGGACCAGTCCACCTGCGGGGTCGGCTCGTCCACGTGCAGGGTCTGCGGGAGCACTCCGTTCCGCATCGCCATGACCATCTTGATGACACCGGCGACACCGGCGGCGGCCTGGGTGTGGCCGATGTTCGACTTCAGGGAGCCCAGCCACAGCGGGCGCTCGGCCGCACGCTCCTTGCCGTACGTCGCGATGAGGGCCTGCGCCTCGATGGGGTCGCCGAGGGTGGTGCCGGTGCCGTGGGCCTCGACGGCGTCGACGTCCTCCGTGGAGAGCCCGGCGCTGGCGAGGGCGGCGCGGATCACGCGCTGCTGCGAGGGCCCGTTCGGGGCGGTGAGGCCGTTGCTGGCGCCGTCCTGGTTGACGGCGGAGCCCCGGACGACCGCCAGGACCCGGTGGCCCTTGCGGCGGGCGTCGGAGAGCCGCTCCAGGAGGAGCAGGCCGACGCCCTCGCCCCAGCCGGTGCCGTCGGCGGCGGCCGCGAAGGACTTGCAGCGGCCGTCGGCGGCGAGCCCGCGCTGGCGGCTGAACTCGATGAACGTACCGGGGGTCGACATGACGGCGACGCCGCCCGCGAGGGCCATGTCGCACTCGCCCTGCCGCAGCGCCTGCGCCGCCAGGTGCAGGGCCACGAGCGAGGAGGAGCACGCGGTGTCGACGGTGACCGCGGGGCCTTCGAGGCCGAAGGTGTACGAGATGCGGCCGGAGGCGACGCTCGCGGCGCTGCCGTTGCCGACGTAGCCCTCCAGGTCGTCGAGGCCGCCGGGGGCGCTCAGGAGGTGGGTGGCGTAGTCGTTGTACATGACGCCGACGAACACGCCGGTCGCGCTGCCGCGCGCCGTCGCCGGGTCGATGCCCGCGCGCTCGAAGGCCTCCCAGGTGGTCTCCAGGAGGAGCCTCTGCTGGGGGTCGATGGACAGGCCCTCGCGCGGCGAGATGCCGAAGAAGGCCGGGTCGAAGTCGGCGGCGTCGTAGAGGAAGCCGCCCTCGCGCGTGTAGAAGGAACCGGCGCTGTCCGGGTCGGGGTCGTAGAGCGCGTCGACGTCCCAGCCGCGGTCGCCGGGCAGGTCGCCGATGGCGTCGACGCCGTCGGCGGCCAGGCGCCAGAGGTCCTCGGGGGTGGTGACGCCGCCCGGGTAGCGGCAGCTCATGGAGACGATCACGATGGGGTCGTCGTCATCGGGGGCGGCGCCCGCCGTCGTCCGGGCCGTGCCCCGCGGCAGGGTCGCCGCGTCCGTGCCCAGGAGCTCTTCGAGGACGTGCCGGGCGAGGACGGTGGCGGCCGGGTAGTCGAAGGCGAGCGTCGCGGGCAGGCGCAGGCCCGTCGCGGCGGTGAGGCGGTTGCGCAGTTCGACGGCGGTGAGCGAGTCGAAGCCGACCTCGCGGAAGGCGCGGTCGGGCGCGATGGCGTCGGCGGACGGGTAGCCGAGGACGGCGGCGGCGTGGCCGCGCACCAGCGTGAGGACCTCCTCCTCGCGGTCCGCTTCCGGCAGGGCCGCGACGTGCTGGGCGAGGGCGGAGCCCTCCTGCTGCCCGGCGGCGGCCGCGGTGCGCCGCTGGGGCGCGCGGACCAGGGTGCGCAGGAGCGGCGGCACGCCGTCGGACGCGGCGCGGGCGCGCAGGCCCGCGAGGTCCAGGCGGACCGGCACGGTCAGCGGGTGGCCCGCGGCGTGGGCGGCGTCGAAGAGGGCGAGGCCCTCGGCGCTGGTGAGGGGAGCCGCTCCGGCGCGCGTCCTGCGGTCCAGTTCACCCGCGCCCAGGTGGGCCGTCATCTCGCTGGCCTGGGCCCACAGGCCCCAGGCGAGGGATGTCGCGGGCAGGCCCTGGGCCCTGCGGTGGTGGGCCAGGGCGTCGAGGAAGGCGTTGGCGGCCGCGTAGTTGGCCTGGCCGGGGGTGCCGAAGACACCGGCGGCCGAGGAGAACAGGACGAAGGCGGAGAGGTTCAGGCCCGCCGTCAGCTCGTGCAGGTGCAGCGCCGCGTCGGCCTTCGGCCGCAGGACGGTGTCCAGGCGCTCGGGCGTCAGGGCGGTGACCACGCCGTCGTCCAGGGCACCGGCCACGTGCACGACCGCGGAGAGCCCGGCGCCGGTCTCGTCCAGGAGGGCGGCGAGCGCGGCCCGGTCGGCCGTGTCGCAGGCGGCGAGCCGCACGCGGGCGCCCGACTCCGTCAGCTCCGCGCGGAGTTCGGCGGCGCCGGGCGCGGCCTCGCCCCGGCGCGAGACGAGGAGCAGGTCCCGTACGCCGTGCCGGGTCACGAGGTGGCGGGCCACCAGGCCGCCCAGGGTGCCCGTACCGCCGGTGATCAGGACGGTGCCGTCACCCCACGAGCCGTCACCGGTCCCGCTGTCCCCGGTGGTCTCCGGGAGCGGTACGCGGGTCAGGCGCGGGGCGCGCAGCGCGCCCTCGCGGAGGGCGAGTTCGGGCTCGTCGGCGGCGAGCGCGGCGGCCACCAGGGCGTCGTCGGTCCCGGCCGGGTCGAGGTCGAGCAGGGCGAAGCGGTCCGGGTGCTCGGACTGCGCCGAGCGCAGCAGGCCCCAGACGGCGGCGGCCACGGGGTCCGGCGCGTCGGCGCCGGCCGCGACGGCGCCGCGCGTCACCACGGCGAGGCGGGACGCCTCGAACCGCTCGTCACCGAGCCAGCCCTGCACGGCGTCGAGCGCGCGCTCCACCAGGGGCCGTACGGCGTCGAGTTCGACCGTGCCGCGGGTCCCGTCGGCGGCCGGGGTCACCGGGAACAGCGGCAGCAGCACCGTCGCGGGCAGGTCGGCGCCCTCGTCGAGCGCGGCGGTGAGGGCGTCCAGGTCGGCGTACGTCCGCCGCGCGGAGAGCGGCGCGCCGGAGGCGTCGTCGCCCAGGAGCGCCACGGAGGCGAGCTGCTCGTCCGTCGTCGCCGGGGCGTCGACGGGCGTCCACTCCACCTGGAAGAGCGCGTCGAGGCGGGGCCCGCCGGTCAGCTGCTCCTCGGACAGGGCGCGCAGCGCGAGGGACCCGACGGAGACCACGGGCTGACCGGTGGCGTCGGCGGCGAGGACGGCCACGGTGTCGGTGCCCGCCGACGTCACGCGCACCCGCAGGGTGGTCGCGCCGGTGGCGTGCAGGGTGACGTCCGACCAGACGAAGGGCAGGTGCGCGCGGTCGGTGCGCTCGATGAAGTCACCGAGGCCGATCGCGTGCAGCGCGGCGTCGAAGAGCGCCGGGTGCAGCCCGAAGGCCTCCGTGTCGACGTGCGCCTCCTGCGGGAGTTCGATCTCCGCGTAGACGTCGTCGCCCCGGCGCCAGGCGGCGCGCAGGCCCTGGAAGAGCGGTCCGTAGCCGTGGCCGTTGGCCGTGAGGCGCTCGTACAGGTCGGACACGTCGAGGCGCTCGGCCCGCGCGGGCGGCCACGCGGACAGCTCTCCGGCCTCCGCGGACGGCTCCGCGGGGGCGGCGGGCAGCAGGCTGCCCGTGAAGTGCCGCGTCCAGGGGGTGTCGTCGGTGTCGTCCTGCGGGCGTGCGAACAGGCTCAGCTCGCGCCGCCCGGAGCCGTCGGGGCCGCCGACGGAGATCTGGAGCTGGACGGCGCCCTGCTCCGGAACGACGAGGGGGGCTTCCAGGGTGAGCTCTTCCAGGTGGCCGCAGCCGACCTCGTCGCCCGCGCGCAGGGCGAGTTCGACGTAGGCCGTGCCGGGCAGCAGGATCGCGCCGTCCACCGCGTGGTCCACGAGCCAGGGGTGGGTCTGTGTCGAGAGCCGCCCCGTGAAGAGGTGCCCCTCCGCGCCCGCGAGCGACACGGCGGCCCCGAGCAGCGGGTGCCCGGCGGCGCGCAGCCCCGCGAACACCACGTCACCGGCGCCCGCCGGGGCCGCCTTCGGCCAGTAGCGCTCGCGTTGGAAGGCGTAGGTGGGCAGCTCGACGGTCGCGCGCGTGCCGGGGAAGAGGGCCTTCCAGTCCAGCTCGGCACCGTACGTGTGGGCTTCGGCGAGGGAGGCGGCGAGGCGGTCGGCGCCCCCGTCGTCACGCCGGAGGGAGCCCAGGGTCGCGGCCTGGCTGTCAGTGGCGTCGATGGTGGCCTGCACCGGGACGGTCAGGACCGGGTGCGGGCTCATCTCCAGGAACAGACCGTGGCCCTCGGCGAGCAGGCCTCGGGTGGCGTGCTCGAAGAGAACGGTCTGACGCAGGTTGCGGTACCAGTAGCCGCCGTCCATGGGGACGTCCAGCCAGGCGCCGGTCAGCGTGGAGAACAGCGGGACCTGAGCCTCCTGCGGGCTCACGCCCTCAAGGGCCTCCAGGATCTGCGCCTCGATCTGCTCCACGTACGAGGAGTGCGAGGCGTAGTCCACCGGGATCGTACGGGCGCGGATGTCCTGCCCGACGCAGTGAGCGACCAGCTCTTCCAGGGCCTCCGGCTCGCCGGAGACGACGACCTGAGCCGGGCCGTTGACGGCCGCGACCTCGATCCGTCCCGCCCAACCCGCGATCAGCTCACGCACCTCGGACTCGGGCAGCGGCACCGACACCATGCCGCCCTTACCCGACAGCTCACGAATCGCCAGGCTCCGCAGGGCCACCACACGAGCGGCGTCCCGCAGGGACAGGGCTCCCGCGACGCACGCGGCCGCGATCTCGCCCTGGCTGTGACCGACGACAGCGGCGGGCTTCACCCCGGCCGCCTGCCACACCGCAGCCAGCGACACCATCACCGCGAACAACACCGGCTGAACGACATCCACCCGGTCGAACCGGTCGCCGCTCAACTCCTCCAGGAGATCCCAGTCCACGAACTCCGCCAGCGCGTCGGCGCATTCACGCATCCGCTCCGCGAAGACAGGGCTGGACTCCAGCAGTTCCACGGCCATCCCGGCCCACTGCGAACCCTGACCCGGGAACACGAACACCGCACGACCCGCGCCACTCACCGCACGGCCCGTGACCACACCACCCGCCGTGGCATCGCCCTCGGCGAGCCGCTCAAGCCCGGCGAGGAGGTCGTCCCGGTCGCGGCCGAGGACGACGCCCCGGTGCTCGAACCGCGAACGGGCCACGGCGAGCGTCCAGGCCAGGTCGTCGGTGCCGGACTCGGGGTGGGACTGGAGGTGGGCGCGCAGACGGCCCGCCTGGGCGTGGAGCGCCTCGGGGGTCTTCGCGGAGAGGGCGAGGGGCACCACGCCCGGGACGACGGGCGTCCCGGAGGCCTCCTCGGGGACGGGCGTCGCGGAGGCCTCCTCGGCCGTCGGCTCCTCGACCGGCGGCGCCTGCTCCACGATGACGTGGGCGTTGGTGCCGCTGACGCCGAAGGAGGAGATGCCCGCGCGGCGCGGGCCGCCGTCCCCGCGCTCGGCCCACTCCCGGGCCTCGGTGAGGAGTTCGACGGCGCCCGCCGTCCAGTTCACCTCGGGCGAGGGCTCGTCCACATGCAGGGTCTGCGGCAGGACGCCGTGGCGCATGGCCAGGACCATCTTCATGAGGCCCGCGACACCGGCGGCGGCCTGGGTGTGGCCGATGTTGGACTTGATGGACCCCAGCCACAGGGGCTGTCCGCCCTCGGGCCGCTCCTGGCCGTACGTGGCGAGCAGCGCCTGCGCCTCGATCGGGTCGCCCAGCGTGGTGCCCGTGCCGTGCGCCTCGACCGCGTCCACGTCGGCCGCCGTGAGGCGGGCGTTGGCGAGGGCCTGCATGATGACGCGCTGCTGGGACGGGCCGTTGGGGGCGGTGAGGCCGTTGCTGGCGCCATCCTGGTTGATGGCAGAGCCGCGGACGACCGCGAGGACGGGGCGGCCCGCGCGGCGCGCGTCGGAGAGACGCTCGACGAGGAGCATGCCGACGCCCTCGCCCCAGCCGGTGCCGTCGGCGGCGGCCGCGAACGCCTTGCAGCGGCCGTCCGCGGCCAGGCCCTGCTGGCGGCTGAACTCGGTGAACACGCCGGGCGTGGAGATGACGGTGACGCCCGCCACGAGGGCCATGCCGCACTCGCCCTGGCGCAGCGCCTGCACGGCGAGGTGCAGGGCGACCAGGGACGAGGAGCAGGCCGTGTCGACGGTGAGGGCGGGGCCTTCGAGGCCGAGGGTGTAGGCGATGCGGCCGGACTCGACGGCGGCCGCGTTGCCGGTGCTCACATAGCCCTCGACGTCCTCCTCGGCTTCGAAGAGGAGCGGGGCGTAGTCCTGGCCGTTGGTGCCGACGAACACGCCGGTGCGGCTGCCGCGGACCGTCGCGGGGTCGATGCCCGCGCGCTCGAACGCCTCCCACGCGGTCTCCAGGAGGAGCCGCTGCTGCGGGTCCATCGCCAGGGCCTCGCGCGGGGATATCCCGAAGAATGCCGCGTCGAATTCCGCGACCCGGTCCAGGAATCCACCGTGGGCCGTGGAGCTGGTGCCCTGCTTTCCTGCGGCATCCGGGTCGTAGAGCGACTCCAGGTCCCAGTTGCGGTCGGTGGGCAGCCCCGAAATGGCGTCGCGCCCCTCGGCGAGCAGTCGCCACAGATCTTCCGGGCCGCCCACACCGCCGGGGAAGCGGCAGCTCATCGCGGTTATCGCGATGGGCTCCTGCGCAGCGGCCTCGACGTCCTTCAGACGTTGCTGCGTCTGATGCAGGTCCGCCGAAACCCACTTGAGATAGTCGCGCAGCGTCTCTTCATTCGCCATCAAATGTCACCTGTTCAGGACGTGTGCCGCACCTGCTGGCATACAACGGACCTGTCCGCAGCCGTTTTCTCGATGACGCTATGAGGGCGCTATAAGACCAACAACCCCTACCCTCCCCCTACCCGCCCCTACCGGATTTCCGCGAAATGCGGCCGGAGGGCGGGTGCGATAAAGGGGGCGGATAGGGGCTGTCAGTTCAATTAACTACCGTTACCCAAAGCTACCGGTCCTTTCAACCCCTGCCGAGTTGCTTCTTGATGAATTCGAGCATCTCGTCGTCGCTCGCGGACGCCAGTTGCTCGCTGACGTCGCCGCCGGTGCCGCTCTCGGCGGCCGCGCCGGACGCGCCCCCGCCGACGGCGGCACCGTTCTTCCAGCGGTCGAGCGCCGCCTGGAGCCGCACCGCCACCTTCGTACGGGTGATCTCGTCGGCCGATCCGACGGCGGCGAGGCTGCCTTCGAGCCGGTCCAGGTCGCCGAGCAGCAGGGTCGCGGGGTCGGCTGCGTCGGGGGCGAGTTCGGTGCGCAGGCAGTCGGCGAGTGCCGTGGGCGTCGGGTGGTCGAAGACCACCGTGGCGGGCAGGACGAGGCCGGTGAGGGCGTTGACGCGGTTGCGCAGCTCGACGGCGGTGAGGGAGTCGAAGCCCAGCTCGCGGAAGGCGCGGGTGGGTTCGACGGCGGCCGCGCCGCTGTAGCCGAGTACGGCCGCGACCTGCTCGCAGACCAGGTCGAGGAGCAGCCGCTCCTGCTCGGGCCTGCCCAGGGCGGCGAGCCGCGCCGCCAGGTCCGGGGTCCCCGCCGCGGCCGCCTGCCCGGCGCCGCCCCGGGGGGCGGCGTCGGCGAGGCGCCGTACGTCCGGCAGTTCGGCGTAGAGCCTGCTGGGCCGGACCGTGGTGAACGCGGGCGCGTACTGCGGCCAGTCGATGTCGGCGACCAGCGCGGCCGTACGGTCGTGGGCGAGGAGCCGGTGGAGGGCGGCGATCGCCTGGTCCGGGTCGAGCGGCGGGATCATCCCGCCGCGCAGCCGCTCGGCGGCGACGCCCTCGGCGGCCATGCCGCTGCCCGCCCACGGGCCCCACGCCACGGAGGTGGCGGTCAGGCCGCGGGCCCTGCGGGCGTGCGCGAGCCCGTCGAGGAAGGCGTTGGCGGCGGCGTAGCTGCCCTGTCCGGGGCCGCCGGCGACTCCGGCGAAGGACGAGAAGAGCACGAACGCCGACAGGTCGAGGCCCGCGGTCAGCTCGTCCAGGTTCCGGGCCGACGTGGCCTTGGCGCGGAAGACGGTGGCGAACCGCTCGGCGGTCATCCCGTCGAGCACGCCGTCGTCGAGGACGCCCGCCGCGTGGAACACGGCGGTGAGCGGCGCGTCGGCGGGGATGGCGTCGAGGACGCGGGCGAGCGCGTCGCGGTCGGCTGCGTCGCAGGCCGCGAGGGTCACGCGGACGCCCGACTCCTCCAGTTCGGCCCGGAGTTCCCCGGCGCCGGGCGCTTCGGCGCCGCGGCGGCTGGTGAGCACCAGGTGCTCGGCGCCCTCGCGGGCCAGCCAGCGCGCCACGTGCCCGCCCAGGGCTCCCGTGCCGCCGGTGACGAGCACGGTGCCGCGCGGGGTCCAGCCGGTGGCGTGCGCGTCGTCGAGGGCCGCGCGCACCACGCGGCGTCCGAACGCGCCGGAGCCGCGCACCGCCACCTGGTCCTCGCCCGCGTGGGCGCCGCCGAGGACGCGGGCGAGCCGGGCCAGCGCCGCGGTGTCCGCCGCCTCGGGCAGATCGACGAGGCCGCCCCAGCGCTCGGGGTACTCCAGGGCGGCGACGCGGCCGAGGCCCCACAGCGCGGCCCGCTCGGGAGCGGTGCGGCCGTCGGCGGCGCCCACGGCGACGGCGTCGCGCGTGGCGCACCACAGGGGTGCGTCGACGCCCGTGTCGCCGAGGGCCTGGATCAGCGCGAGGGTGAGCGCGGCGTCGCCGTCGACCACCCCGTCGGTGGGTGCGTCGGCCGCGAGCAGCGACAGGACGCCGTCGAAGTCCGGGGCGGTGTCTCCGGCCGCCGCGCGCAGGAGTTCCGCGACGGTGTGGCGGTCGGTGGCGTGGCCGGGCACCTCCACGGTGACCAGGCGCACGCCGCGCTCGGCCGTCAGCGCGGCGACGGCCGTGCTCCACGGCGCGTCCGTGCGGCCTTCCGGCACGACGAGGAGCCAGCTGCCCGTGAGGTCACCGGCCGCCGTCTCGGTGAGCGGGGTCCAGGACTCGCGGTAGCTCCACCTGTCGAGCGCGGAGCTTTCGCGCCGCTGCCTGCGCCAGGCCGTGAGGGCGGGCAGGACGTCGGTCAGCGGGGCGTCGTCCGGCACGGCCAGGGTCTTGGCGAGCTCGGCGAGGTCCTCGCTCTCCACGGTCTCCCAGAACCGCGACTCCACCTCGTCCGCCGCCACGGGGCCGTCCGCGGCCGCCGCCGCGGCCGCCGTCTCCAGCCAGTAGTGCTGGTGCTGGAAGGCGTACGTGGGCAGCTCGACGCGGCGCCGCTCGTCGGCGGGGGCGTACAGCGGGGTCCAGTCGACGTCGGCGCCGCGTACGTGCAGCCGCGCCAGGGCCGTCAGGAAGGTGTCGGGCTCGGGGCGGTCCTTGCGGACGGCGGCGATCAGGCCCGCCTGCGCGGCGGGGTCGGTGAGCGTGTCGTGGGCCATCGCGGTGAGGACGGCGTCCGGGCCGAGTTCGAGGAAGGTCGAGACGCCCTGCCCGGTGAGGGCGTTGAGGCCGTCGTGGAAGCGGACCGCCTCGCGGATGTGGCGGACCCAGTACTCGGGGTCCTTCAGCTCGGCAGCCTGCGCGAGCTCACCGGTGAGGTTGGAGACGACCGGAAGGACGGGGTCCGCGTACGTCAGGCCTTCGGCGACCTTGCGGAAGTCCTCCAGGACCGGGTCCATCAGGGGCGAGTGGAAGGCGTGGCTGACCTTCAGCGCACGCACCTTGCGGCCCTGGCCGCGCAGGGTCTCCGCCAGGCCTTCGAGGGCGGCCCGGTCGCCGGAGAGCACCAGCTGCGCGGGGCCGTTCACGGCGGCCACGCCCACGCGGTCCGCCACGTCGGCGAGGAGCGGCAGCACGTCGGCCTCGGCGGCCTGGACGGCCAGCATCGCGCCGTCGTCGGGCAGGGCCTGCATCAACCGGCCGCGCGCCGCGACCAGTCGGGCCGCGTCCTCCAGGGACCACACTCCGGCCACGTGCGCGGCCACGAGTTCGCCGACGGAGTGGCCGCCGACTACCTCGGGCCGCACGCCGAAGGACTCCGCAAGGCGGTAGAGGGCGACCTCGACAGCGAACAGGGCGGGCTGCGCGTACGCCGTCTGCTCAAGGAGGTCGGCGTCCGTACCGAACATCACGCTCTGGAGCGAACGTTCCATCCAGCGATCGGTATGGGCACACGCCTCGTCCAGCGCGTCCGCGAACACAGGGAAGGCCTCGTACAGCTCACGGCCCATCCCGATGCGCTGACTGCCCTGGCCGGTGAACAGGACGGCGAGGCGGCCCTCGGCGACCGTGCCCGCGACGGCGTCCGAGGGCGTGCCGGAGGCCAGTGCGTCGAGGCCGGTGAGGAAGTCGGCCCGCTCGCGGCCGAGGACGACGGCCCGGTGTTCGAGGAGCGAGCGGCCCGTGGCGAGGGACCAGCCCACGTCGGCGAGGGCCGCCGGGTCCGCGGCGAGGGCGGGGTCGGCGACGAGGCGTTCCCGCAGCCGCCCGGCCTGGGCGCGCAGGGCGTCGGCGCTGCGCGCCGAGAGCTGCCACGGCACCGGGCCGGTGCCCGCCGCGGCCGCGGGCCGCGACGGCTCGGTGGCGGCCTTGCCGCGGCGGGGCGCCTGTTCGACGACGACGTGCGCGTTGGTGCCGCTGACGCCGAAGGAGGAGACGCCCGCGCGGCGCGGGCCGCCCCGGTCGGGCCAGTCGCGGGCCTGGGTGAGCAGTTCGACGGCTCCGGCCGACCAGTCCACGTGGGTGCTCGGCCGGTCGACGTGGAGCGTCCTGGGCAGGACGCCGTGGCGCATGGCCATGACCATCTTGATGACACCGGCGACACCGGCGGCGGCCTGGGTGTGGCCGATGTTGGACTTCACCGAGCCGAGGAGCAGTGGCTGGTCGGCGGGCCGGTCCTGGCCGTAGGTGGCGATGAGGGCCTGGGCCTCGATGGGGTCGCCGAGCGCGGTGCCCGTGCCGTGGCCCTCGACGGCGTCGATCTGCTCGGGCGCGAGGCGGGCGTTGGCGAGGGCCTGGGTGATCACCCGCTGCTGGGAGGGGCCGTTGGGGGCGGTGAGGCCGTTGCTGGCGCCGTCCTGGTTGACGGCGGAGCCGCGGACGACCGCGAGCACTTCGTGGCCGTTGCGGCGGGCGTCGGACAGGCGCTCCAGGAGCAGCAGGCCCGCTCCCTCGCCCCAGCCGGTGCCGTCGGCGGCCTCGGCGTACGGCTTGCAGCGGCCGTCGCCCGCGAGTCCGCCCTGGCGGGAGAACTCGTCGAAGGCGCCCGCGGTCGCCATGACGGTGACGCCGCCCGCGAGCGCGAGGTCGCACTCGCCCTGGCGCAGCGCCTGTGCCGCGAGGTGCAGCGCGACCAGCGAGGACGAGCAGGCCGTGTCGACCGTGACGGCCGGGCCCTCCAGGCCGAAGGAGTAGGCCAGGCGGCCGGAGATGACGCTCCCGGACGTGCCGGTCATCAGGTGTCCCTCGACGCCTTCGGGGACGCTGTCGAGCCCGGTCGCGTACCCCTGGAAGCCCGAGCCGATGAACACGCCGGTGGAGCTGGAGCGCAGGGACTTGGGAGCGATGCCGATGCGTTCGAACAGCTCCCAGCCGGTCTCCAGGAGGAGCCGCTGCTGCGGGTCCATCGCGAGGGCCTCGCGCGGGGAGATCCCGAAGAGTCCGGCGTCGAACTCGGAGGCGTCGTAGACGAAGCCGCCCTCGGGCTTGTAGCGGGCGGCGCCCTCGAGGTCCCAGCCGCGGTCGGCGGGGAAGACGGAGATGGCGTCCGTGCCGTCGACGAGGAGCTGCCACAGCGCCTCGGGGGTGTGCGCGCCGCCGGGGAAGCGGCAGCTCATCGACACGATGGCGATCGGGTCGTCGGCGACGTCGGCGGGCTGTGCCACGGGCGCCGGTGCCGCGGTGGCGGCGGTGGCGCCGGTGAGTTCGCCCAGCAGGTGACGGGCGAGGACGTCCGGCGACGGGTGGTCGAAGACCGCGGTGGCGGGCAGCTGGACCTCGGTGGCGGCGGTGAGCCGGTTGCGCAGCTCGACCGCGGTGAGCGAGTCGAAGCCCAGCTCGCGGAAGGCGCGGGTGGGTTCGACGGCTTCGGCGCCCGCGTAGCCGAGCGCGGCGGCCGCCTCGGTCCGCACCAGGTCGAGCACGAGGCGCTGCCGCTCGGCCTCCGGATGGCCCGCGAGCTCGGCGGCCCACGCCGACAGGGGCGCGGCGTCGCCCGCCGTGGCAGCCGTGGCGCGGCCGGTCGGCCGGGGGCGGAGTTCGGGCAGGGCGCCGAGGAACGGGCTCGCCCTGCCGGCGGTGAACGCGGGCGCGAACCGCTCCCAGTCCACGTCCGCCACCGTCAGGCAGGTCTCGTCCAGGGCGAGGGCCTGGGCGAGCGCGCCGACGGCGAGGTCCGGCACGAGCAGCCCCACGCCGCGGCGGCGCAGGTGCTCCTCCGCCTCGGCGGTGGCGGCCATGCCGGTGCCGCCCCAGGCGCCCCAGGCGAGCGAGGTCGCGCTGAGGCCGCGGGCGCGGCGCCGCTCGGCGACGGCGTCGAGGAAGGTGTTGGCGGCGCCGTATCCGGCCTGGCCGCCGCTGCCCCAGACGGCGGCGATGGACGAGAAGAGCACGAAGGCGTCGAGCTCCGCGTCGGCGAGGAGCGCGTCGAGGTGGGCGGCGCCCGCGGCCTTGGCGGCCAGCGCCTCGTGGAGGTCGGCGGGGGTGGTGTCGGCGAGGGCGAGCGCCGGGCTGACGCCCGCGGCGTGGAAGACGGAGCGGACGGTGTGTCCGTCGGCCGCGAGGCCGTCGAGGAGCGCCGCGACGGCTTCGCGCTCCGCCACGTCGCAGGCGGCGACGGTGACGGCCGTGCCCAGGTCCTCCAGTTCCGCCTTCAGTTCGGCGGCGCCGGGCGCGTCGAGGCCACGGCGGCTGGTGAGGACCAGGTGCTCGGCGCCCTCACCGGCCAGCCAGCGGGCCACGTGCGCGCCGAGCGCACCGGTGCCGCCGGTGATCAGGGCGGTGCCGCGCGGCGTCCACTGCTGCGCCGGGCGGGTGTCGAGGGGCGCGTGGGCGAGGCGGCGGGCGAAGACGCCGGAGCCGCGCACGGCGAGCTGGTCCTCGGTGCCGGAGTCGCCGTCGGTCGCGGGGATGCCCGCCAGGACGGCGGCGAGCCGGGCCCCGGCGCGGGCGTCGGGGTCCTGCGGCAGGTCGACGAGGCCGCCCCAGCGGTCGGGGTGCTCCAGGGCGACGACGCGGCCGAGGCCCCACAGCTGGGCCTGGGCGGTGCTCGTCAGACGGTCGCTGCGGCCGGTGGAGACGGCGCCGTGCGAGACGGCCCACAGGCGCGCCTCGATTCCGGTGTCCTGGAGGGCGCGTACCAGCGCGACGGTGCCCGCGAGCCCGGCGGGCACGGCGGGGTGGTCCGCGAGGGGGGTCTCGTCGAGGGCGAGCAGGGAGACGACGCCCGCGGGCGCGTCGCCGTCCCGGGTGTGCGCGCGCAGCCGTTCGGCGAGCGCGTCGGGAGTCACCTCGTGTTCGGCGACCCGGAGTTCGACGGCTTCGGCTCCGGCGCGGGTCAGGGCGTCGGTGACGCCCTGCGTCCACGGGTGCGCGGCCGCGCCCTCGGGTACGACGACCAGCCAGCGGCCGGTGAGGGCCGGGGCGGGCAGGCCGCCGGTCAGCGGCTTCCAGGTGACGCGGTAGCGCCAGGCGTCCACGGTGGAGCGCTCGCGGCGCTGCCGCCGCCACGACGACAGGACGGGCAGGACGGCGCCGAGTTCGGCGGCGGAGCCGTCCGCCACCTCCAGTTCGGCGGCGAGCTGCTGAAGGTCCTCGCGTTCCACGGCCTCCCAGAAGCGGGCGTCCGTGTCGTCGGTGGCGGGCTGTGCCGCGCCGCCCGGGGCGCGTCCGTCGACGAGCCAGAAGTGCTCGTGCTGGAAGGCGTACGTGGGCAGGTCGACGTCGGCGCGGGCGCCGGGGAAGAGGGCCGCCCAGTCCAGCTCGACGCCGTGGACGTGTGCCTCGGCGATCGCGGCCGCGAGGCGGCGCGTGCCGCCCCGGGTGCCGTGCGGCGCGCCGAGCACGACCGCGGTGCGGCCGTCGGCCCCGGCGGTCCGGCGCAGCGCGTCGCCGAGGACCGGGTGCGGGCCGACCTCGGCGAACAGGCCGTGGCCCGCGGCGAGCAGACCGGTGACGGCCTGCTCGAAGAGGGGCTCCTGCCGCTGGTTGCGGCGCCAGTACCCGGCGTCCATGGGGGTGCTGTCGGTCAGCCACTCCCCCGTGGTCGTGGAGTACAGGGGGACGTCGGCGGGGCGCGGGGCGAGGTCCGTGAGCGTGGTGCCCGCGTCCTCGTCGGGCCGCTCCCGCAGGGCCGCGACGCGGGCCGCGTCGCGCAGGGTCAGGGCGCCGGCCACGCAGGCCGCGGCGATCTCGCCCGCGCCGTGGCCGACCACGGCGGCGGGCTCGACACCGGCCGCCCGCCACACGGCGGCCAGCGACACGAGGACGGCGAACAGCACCGGCCCGGCCGCGTCCGCCCCGTCGAGCCGGTCCGCGTCCAGCTCGTCGAGAAGGTTCCCGTCCACGAACTCGGCGAGCGCGTCCGCGCAGGCGCGCATCCGGTCCGCGAACACCGGGGATTCGGCGAGGAGTTCCCGTACGGTGTCGGTCCACTCGGCGGCCTCGCCGGGGACGGCGCCGGGGAAGACGAACACCGGCCGGACCGGGCCGTCCGGCGCGCGGCCGGACACGGCCCGCGTGGCCGTGGTGGTCCCGGCGGCCAGTTCCTGGAGCCCGG